>NZ_JBMSDV010000003.1:0-190000 GCF_049445855.1 Variovorax sp. VNK109
TGGCGACAACGTGACGATCACGGTGAAGCTGATCGCCCCGATCGCCATGGAAGAAGGCCTGCGCTTTGCCATCCGCGAAGGCGGCAAGACCGTGGGCGCCGGCGTCGTCGCCAAGATCATGGAGTAAAGCCACAGGGGTATAGCTCAATTGGCAGAGCGTCGGTCTCCAAAACCGAAGGTTGTAGGTTCGATTCCTACTGCCCCTGCCACTTAAAGAGTGGCCCCCGAAAGCCCCGCGCAGCAGTCCGCGCAGGGCTTCCAGAAACCCGCCGCAGCACGGCGGGTTTGGCGTCTGAGAAGGCGCGTTGAATTGCAAGCAGGATTACAGCCACATGGCGACATCTCAGGTTGAAACAGTCAGTACGGGTGCCGACAAGGCCAAGATCGGTCTCGCGATCGCTCTGGTCATCGGTGCCGTTGCGGCTTTCTACATGCTGGGCAAGCAGGGTGCTGTGGCCCAGTGGGGGGCGCTCATCGTGGCGCTGGCCGCAGCTGTGGGCGTGTTCCTGACCTCCGAACCCGGTCGCCAGTTCATCGCCTTCGGCCGCGATGCCTGGCGTGAAGTGCGCAAGGTGGTGTGGCCCACCCGCAAGGAATCCATCCAGATCACGTTGTACGTGTTCGCCTTCGTCGTGGTCATGGCCCTGTTCCTGTGGCTGACCGACAAGACGCTGGAGTGGGTGTTCTATGACCTGTTGCTCGGATGGAAACGATGATGACTGAAGAAGTGCAAGTTCCCTCCGCCGAAGGCGCGGCGCCCGCGCCGACCAACCCCGATCTGCGCTGGTACGTCGTGCATGCCTATTCGGGCATGGAGAAGGCGGTCGAGCGCAACATCACCGAGCGCATCAACCGCGCCGGCATGCAAAGCAAGTTCGGCCGCATCCTGGTTCCCACAGAAGAAGTGGTGGAAATCAAGAACGGCCAGAAGCGCACGACCGAGCGCCGTTTCTTCCCCGGCTATGTGCTGGTGGAAATGGTGATGGACGACGACACCTGGCACCTGGTGAAGCACACCAACAAGGTGACCGGCTTCGTCGGCGGCGCCAAGAATCGCCCGGCCCCGATCTCGGAAGACGATGTCATGAAGATCGTCAACCAGATGCAGGAAGGCACCGACAAGCCCCGCCACAAGGTGGAGTTCGTTGTCGGCGAATACGTGCGCGTCAAGGAAGGCCCGTTCACGGACTTCAACGGCACGGTCGAGGAAGTCAACTACGAAAAGAGCAAGGTGCGCGTGTCGGTCATGATCTTTGGCCGAGCGACGCCTGTCGAGCTCGAGTTCGCCCAGGTCGAGAAGACCTGAGCGTCCAGTTCCCGTTCTGGCCTGTGCGCGTTCCGGCTCGGTGCGCAGGCGTTGAGGAGAGCCGTTAACCCCGGGGAGCCCTGGCGAAGGCCAAGGCGTTAGAACCCGCAAGGAGTCAAGCATGGCGAAGAAAATCGTCGGCTTCATCAAGCTGCAAGTGCCAGCTGGTAAGGCCAACCCGTCCCCGCCGATCGGTCCCGCATTGGGCCAGCGCGGTCTGAACATCATGGAGTTCTGCAAGGCGTTCAACGCCCAGACCCAAGGCGTCGAGCCGGGTCTGCCGCTGCCGGTGGTGATCACCGCGTTCGCGGACAAGAGCTTCACCTTCATCATCAAGACCCCGCCCGCGACGGTCCTGATCAAGAAGGCCATCAAGCTGGACAAGGGCTCTTCCAAGCCGCACAGCGACAAGGTCGGCAAGATCACGCGCGCGCAGCTCGAAGAGATCGCCAAGACCAAGCTGAAGGACATGAACGCTGCCAGCGTGGACGCTGCCGTCCGTACGCTGGCCGGCTCTGCCCGTTCCATGGGCGTGAATGTGGAGGGCGTGTAAATGTCCAAGCTCACCAAGAAGCAAAAGGCCCTCGAAGGCAAGGTCGACAGCAACAAGCTGTATGCGCTGGCTGACGCACTGGCCATCGTGAAAGAGGCCGCCACGGCCAAGTTCGACGAGTCCATCGACGTTGCGGTGCAACTGGGCATCGATGCCAAGAAGTCCGACCAGGTCGTTCGCGGTGCGGTCGTGCTGCCCAACGGCACCGGCAAGACCAAGCGCGTGGCTGTGTTCGCCCAGGGCGCCAAGGCTGAAGAAGCCAAGGCCGCCGGTGCCGACATCGTCGGCATGGACGATCTGGCTGCCCAGGTCAAGGCTGGCGACATGCCGTTCGACGTGGTCATCGCCGCGCCCGACGCCATGCGCGTGGTCGGTACGCTGGGCCAGATCCTGGGCCCGCGCGGCCTGATGCCGAACCCGAAGGTCGGCACCGTGACGCCCGACGTCGCGACCGCCGTGAAGAACGCCAAGGCCGGCCAGGTCCAGTTCCGCGTCGACAAGGCCGGTATCGTGCACAGCACGATCGGCCGTCGTTCGTTCGACGCCGACAAGCTGAAGGGCAACCTCGCTGCGCTGGTCGAAGCCCTGAACAAGGCCAAGCCTGCTTCGAGCAAGGGTGTCTACCTGCGCAAGGTGGCTGTCTCGTCGACCATGGGTGTCGGTGTCCGTGTGGACACGCAAACCCTGTCGGCCTGACGAAAGAATTGGGTCTGCTGCAAAGCGGACCCGGTGTGGTGGGCTGTCGCAGCCGCAAGACTGCGGCAGGCCATCCAGGACCGTTGGTGCATGGGCAACCATGCTTAATCAGTGAAAGCCAACGCAGATGGCGATCCCGCTGCAGAAGAAATTTCCGGATTTCTGAAAACAGTCGGTCGCTGCAAGAAAGGCGTGTCGCAGGGGCAACCCGAAGACACATTTTAAGGAGTAGACCTTGAGTCTGAATCGCAGTGAGAAACAAGCGGTCATTGACGAAGTGACCGGCCTCGCCGCTCAAGCTCAAACGCTGGTGATGGCGGAATACCGCGGCATCACGGTCGCTGACATGACCAAACTGCGCAACGAAGCGCGCAGCAAGGGCGTCAACCTGAGTGTTCTGAAGAACACCCTGGCCCGCCGTGCTGTCGCTGGTAGCGCGTTTGAAGTGGTGGCAGACCAGATGACCGGCCCGCTGATCTATGGCTTCTCCACGGATGCAGTGGCTGCCGCGAAAGTGGTGGCTGACTTTGCGAAGACCAACGACAAGCTGGTCATTCGCGGTGGTGCATTCAGTGGCAAGGCCCTGGACGTCAATGGCGTGAAGCAACTGGCCAACATCCCGTCCAAGGAAGTGTTGCTGGCCCAGCTGTGTGGCTTGCTGATGTCGCCCATTTCGCGTACGGCCGTCGTGCTGGGCGCCCTGGCGGCAAAGAAGGGCGAAGGTGCTGCGGCACCCGAAGCGGCACCTGAGGCAGCGGCTGCCTGAGCGCGGCCAATCAACCGACATCAATTTTTAGGAAATCAAAATGGCATTCGACAAAGACGCATTTTTGACCGCGCTCGACAGCATGACGGTCCTGGAACTCAACGACCTGGTGAAAGCCATCGAAGAGAAGTTTGGCGTGAGCGCAGCCGCCATGGCTGCTCCCGCTGCTGGTGGCGGCGGCGGTGCTGCTGCTGCGGCCGCTGAAGAGAAGACCGAATTCAACGTCGTTCTGCTCGAAGCCGGCGCCAACAAGGTGTCCGTCATCAAGGCCGTGCGCGAAATCACCGGCCTGGGCCTCAAGGAAGCCAAGGACCTGGTGGACGGCGCTCCGAAGCCCGTCAAGGAAGCCATCCCCAAGGCCGACGCCGAAGCTGCTGTCAAGAAGCTGGTGGAAGCCGGCGCAAAGGCAGAACTCAAGTAATTGGGTTTTTTCCTGAAGGCTGGAGTGTCCCCAGGGGCCTCCAGCCTTTGGTGCTTACAGAGAGCACCCAAAAGCGCCGTTCGATACGATGCTTTTGAGTGTCTTCTGGCCCCCGACTGCAGAAGATGCCTTGGTTCGGGCTGCGTGCAATGCGCAGCCGTCCGCCATGGTTGGTAGTGGCCAACCACCAAGATTGTTGAGTGTGGTGCTCAATGGATCAGTCGCCTAGGACCTCATAGCCCGGAGTTCTCATGGCCTATACCTATACCGAACGCAAGCGAATCCGCAAGAGTTTCGGGAGCCGCGAAAGCGTGCTCGAAGTTCCCTACCTGCTTCAGATGCAAAAGGACGCCTATACCGCGTTCCTGCAGGCAGATTCCGCCCCGCAAAAACGCACGATCGAGGGCCTGCAAGCCGCATTCGACTCTGCCTTCCCCATCGTCTCGCACAACGGCTTCGTGGAAATGAAGTTCGTCGAGTACACGCTGGCCAAGCCTGCGTTCGACGTCCGTGAATGCCAGACGCGCGGGCTGACCTTCGCGTCCGCCGTGCGCGCACGCGTGCAGCTCATCATCTATGACCGTGAGTCCTCCACCTCGCAATCCAAGGTGGTCAAGGAAGTCAAGGAGCAAGAGGTCTACATGGGCGAAGTGCCCCTGATGACTGAAAAGGGCTCGTTCATCATCAACGGTACCGAGCGCGTCATCGTGTCGCAGCTGCACCGTTCGCCTGGCGTATTCTTCGAACACGACAAGGGCAAGACCCACAGCTCGGGCAAGCTGCTGTTCTCCGCTCGCATCATTCCCTACCGCGGTTCGTGGCTCGACTTCGAATTCGACCCGAAGGACGTGCTGTACTTCCGCGTGGACCGCCGCCGCAAGATGCCGGTCACCATCCTGCTCAAGGCCATCGGCCTGAACCCCGAGTCCATCCTGGCGAACTTCTTCGTCAACGACAACTTCCGCCTGATGGACAGCGGCGCGCAGATGGAATTCGTCTCCGAACGCCTGCGCGGCGAAGTGGCGCGCTTCGACATCACCGACAAGTCGGGCAAGGTCGTCGTGGCCAAGGACAAGCGCATCACCGCACGTCACACGCGTGAACTCGAGCAGTCGGGCACCAACTTCATCAGCGTGCCGGAAGACTTCCTGGTCGGCCGCGTGGTTGCCAGGAACATCGTCGATGCCGACACCGGTGAAATCATCGCCAAGGCCAACGACGAGCTGACCGAAGCGCTGCTCAAGAAGCTGCGCGCCGCCGGCGTGCAGGACCTGCAGGTCATCTACACGAACGAACTCGACCAGGGCGCGTACATGTCGCAGACCCTGCGCATCGACGAAACCGTGGACGAATTCGCTGCCCGCGTTGCCATCTACCGCATGATGCGCCCCGGCGAGCCGCCGACCGAAGACGCCGTGCAGGCCCTGTTCCAGCGCCTGTTCTACAACCCGGACACGTACGACCTGTCGCGTGTGGGCCGCATGAAGTTCAACGCCAAGATCGGCCGCAACGAAGCGACCGGCCCGATGGTGCTGACCAACGAGGACATCCTGGCGGTCGTCAAGATCCTGGTGGACCTGCGCAACGGCAATGGCGAAGTCGACGACATCGACCACCTGGGCAACCGCCGCGTGCGTTGCGTCGGTGAACTGGCCGAGAACCAGTACCGCACCGGTCTCGCCCGCATCGAGAAGGCCGTGAAGGAACGCCTCGGCCAGGCTGAACAAGAGCCGCTGATGCCGCACGACCTGATCAACTCCAAGCCGATCTCCGCGGCGCTCAAGGAGTTCTTCGGTGCGTCGCAGCTGTCGCAGTTCATGGACCAGACCAACCCGCTGTCCGAAATCACGCACAAGCGTCGCGTCTCGGCCCTCGGCCCGGGCGGCCTGACCCGCGAGCGCGCCGGCTTCGAGGTGCGCGACGTGCACGTCACCCACTACGGCCGCGTCTGCCCGATCGAAACGCCGGAAGGCCCGAACATCGGCCTGATCAACTCGCTGGCCTTGTACGCCCGCCTGAACGAATACGGCTTCATCGAAACGCCGTACCGTCGCGTGGTGGATGGCAAGGTGACGATGCAGATCGATTACCTGTCCGCCATCGAGGAAGGCAAGTACGTCATCGCCCAGGCCAACGCGGCGCTGGACAAGGACGGCAAGCTGACCGGTGAACTGGTCTCCGCCCGTGAAAAGGGTGAGTCCATCCTCGTCGGCGCCGAGCGCATCCAGTACATGGACGTGTCGCCTGCGCAGATCGTGTCGGTGGCCGCCTCGCTCGTGCCGTTCCTCGAGCACGACGACGCGAACCGCGCGCTGATGGGCGCCAACATGCAGCGTCAGGCCGTGCCTGTGCTGCGTCCCGAGAAGGCCTTCGTCGGCACCGGCATCGAGCGCGTTTCCGCAGTCGACTCCGGCACCGTGGTCACGGCAACCCGCGGCGGTGTGGTCGACTATGTCGACGCGACCCGCATCGTGGTGCGCGTGAACGACGCCGAAGCCGTTGCCGGTGAAGTGGGTGTGGACATCTACAACCTCATCAAGTACCAGCGTTCCAACCAGAACACCAACATCCACCAGCGTCCCATCGTCAAGAAGGGCGACGTGCTGGCCAAGGGTGACGTGGTGGCCGATGGCGCTTCCACCGACCTGGGCGAGCTCGCGCTCGGCCAGAACATGCTGGTCGCGTTCATGCCCTGGAACGGCTACAACTTCGAAGACTCGATCCTCATCAGCGAACGCGTCGTCGCCGAAGACCGCTACACCTCGATCCACATCGAGGAACTCGTGGTCATGGCGCGCGACACCAAGCTCGGTGCGGAAGAAATCACGCGCGACATCCCGAACCTGTCGGAACAGCAGCTCAACCGCCTGGACGAGTCCGGCATCATCTACGTCGGCGCCGAAGTGCAGCCGGGCGATGTGCTGGTCGGCAAGGTCACGCCCAAGGGCGAGACCACGCTCACGCCGGAAGAAAAACTGCTGCGCGCGATCTTCGGCGAGAAGGCGTCCGACGTGAAGGACACCTCGCTGCGCGTGGACCAGGGTTCGCAGGGCACCGTCATCGACGTGCAGGTCTTCACCCGTGAAGGCATCGTGCGCGACAAGCGCGCCCAGCAGATCATCGACGACGAACTCAAGCGCTTCCGCCTGGACCTGAACGACCAGCTGCGCATCGTCGAGGCCGACGCCTTCGACCGTATCGAGAAGCTGCTCAATGGCAAGGTCGCCAACGGTGGCCCCGCCAAGCTGTCCAAGGGCACGAAGATCGACAAGGCGTACCTCGCCTCCGTCGAGAAGTACCACTGGTTCGACATCCGCCCGGCCGACGACGAAGTCGCCACGCAACTCGAGTCCATCAAGAACTCATTGGAGCAGACGCGCCACAGCTTCGACCTCGCGTTCGAGGAAAAGCGCAAGAAGCTCACGCAAGGCGACGAGCTGCCGGCTGGCGTGCTCAAGATGGTCAAGGTCTACCTGGCCGTCAAGCGCCGCCTGCAACCCGGCGACAAGATGGCCGGCCGCCACGGCAACAAGGGCGTCGTGTCCAAGATCGTCCCGGTCGAAGACATGCCCCACATGGCCGACGGCACACCGTGCGACATCGTGCTCAACCCGCTGGGCGTGCCTTCGCGCATGAACGTGGGCCAGGTGCTCGAAGTGCACCTGGGCTGGGCGGGCAAGGGCATCGGCCAGCGCATCGGCGACCTGCTCCAGCAGGAAGCCAAGGTGGCCGAGCTGCGCAAGTTCATGGACCAGCTCTACAACAGCACTGGCCGCAAGGAAGACCTGACCCAGCTGTCCGACGCAGACGTGATCGAAATGGCCGACAACCTGTCCAAGGGTGTCCCGTTCGCCACGCCGGTGTTCGACGGCGCGTCGGAAGATGAAATCCGCGCCATGCTCAAGCTTGCCTATCCGGACGACATCGCCGCGCTCAAGGGCCTCACCGCCACGCGTACCCAGGCGCACCTGTTCGACGGCCGCACCGGCGACCAGTTCGAGCGTCCGGTCACCGTGGGCTACATGCACGTGCTCAAGCTTCACCACCTGGTGGACGACAAGATGCACGCCCGCTCCACCGGCCCGTACTCGCTGGTCACGCAGCAACCGCTGGGCGGCAAGGCCCAGTTCGGCGGCCAGCGCTTCGGCGAAATGGAAGTGTGGGCGCTGGAAGCCTATGGCGCTTCGTACACCCTGCAGGAAATGCTCACCGTCAAGTCCGACGACGTGCAGGGCCGCACCAAGGTGTACGAGAACATCGTCAAGGGCGAGCACGCCATCGACGCGGGCATGCCCGAGTCGTTCAACGTGCTGGTCAAGGAAATCCGTTCGCTCGGTATCGACATCGAGCTCGAGCGCTCGTAATTGAAAAGGGGAAAGAGTTAAATGAAATCACTACTCGACCTGTTCAAGCAGTTCACGCCGGATGAGCATTTCGATGCCATCCGCATCGGCCTGGCTTCGCCCGAGAAAATCCGTTCGTGGTCTTTCGGCGAAGTGAAGAAGCCCGAGACGATCAACTACCGCACGTTCAAGCCCGAGCGCGACGGCCTGTTCTGCGCCAAGATCTTCGGCCCGATCAAGGACTACGAATGCCTGTGCGGCAAGTACAAGCGCCTCAAGCACCGCGGTGTCATCTGCGAGAAGTGCGGCGTTGAAGTCACGCAGACCAAGGTCCGCCGCGAGCGCATGGGTCACATCGACCTGGCCGCTCCCTGTGCGCACATCTGGTTCCTGAAGTCGCTGCCGTCGCGCCTGGGCCTCGTGCTCGACATGACGCTGCGCGACATCGAACGCGTGCTGTACTTCGAGGCCTATGTCGTCACCGACCCCGGCATGACACCGCTGAAGAAGTTCAGCATCATGTCCGAGGACGACTACGACGCCAAGCGCAAGGAATACGGTGACGAGTTCACCGCCAAGATGGGCGCCGAAGGCATCAAGGACCTGCTCGAAGGCATCGAACTCGACACCGAGATCGAACGCCTGCGTGGCGACCTGACCGGCTCCGAAGTCAAGGTCAAGAAGAACTCCAAGCGCCTGAAGGTGCTGGAAGCCTTCAAGAAGTCCGGCATCAAGCCCAACTGGATGGTGATGGACGTGCTGCCCGTGCTGCCGCCGGACCTGCGTCCGCTGGTGCCGCTGGACGGTGGCCGCTTCGCGACCTCCGACCTGAACGACCTGTACCGCCGCGTCATCAACCGCAACTCGCGTCTGCGTCGCCTGCTCGAACTGAAGGCGCCTGAAATCATCGCGCGCAACGAAAAGCGCATGCTGCAGGAAGCCGTCGACTCGCTGCTGGACAACGGCCGCCGTGGCAAGGCCATGACGGGTGCGAACAAGCGCGCGCTGAAGTCGCTGGCCGACATGATCAAGGGCAAGAGCGGCCGCTTCCGCCAGAACCTGCTGGGCAAGCGCGTCGACTACTCGGGCCGTTCGGTCATCGTGGTGGGCCCGACGCTCAAGCTGCACCAGTGCGGCCTGCCCAAGCTGATGGCGCTCGAACTGTTCAAGCCCTTCATCTTCTCGCGCCTCGAAGCCATGGGCATCGCGACGACGATCAAGGCCGCCAAGAAGGAAGTCGAATCCGGCACGCCGGTGGTCTGGGACATCCTGGAAGAGGTCATCAAGGAGCACCCGGTCATGCTGAACCGCGCTCCGACGCTGCACCGTCTGGGCATCCAGGCTTTCGAGCCCATCCTGATCGAAGGCAAGGCGATCCAGCTGCACCCGCTCGTCTGCGCGGCGTTCAACGCCGACTTCGACGGCGACCAGATGGCCGTCCACGTCCCGCTGTCGGTCGAAGCGCAGATGGAAGCCCGCACGCTGATGCTGGCCTCCAACAACGTGCTGTTCCCCGCCAACGGCGAGCCCTCCATCGTCCCGTCGCAAGACGTGGTGCTGGGCCTGTACTACACGACGCGCGAGCGCATCAATGGCAAGGGCGAAGGCCTGGTCTTCTCCGACATCGGTGAAGTGCAGCGCGCGCTCGACGCCAACGTGGTCGAACTCACGGCCAAGATCGCCGTGCGCCTGACCGAGTACACCAAGGACAAGGTCACCGGCGAGTTCACCGGTTCGACCAAGCTGGTCGACACCACGGTGGGCCGTGCATTGCTGTCCGAGATCCTGCCCAAGGGCCTGCCCTTCGCGAACATCAACAAGGCGCTGAAGAAGAAGGAAATCTCCAAGCTCATCAACGTCTCGTTCCGCAAGTGCGGCCTGAAGGAAACCGTCGTCTTCGCAGACAAGCTGCTGCAGAACGGCTTCCGCCTGGCCACCAAGGCCGGCATTTCCATCGCCATCGACGACATGCTGGTGCCCGCTGAAAAGCACGGCATCATCGATCGCTCGGCCAAGGAAGTGAAGGAGATCGAGCAGCAGTACGTCTCCGGTCTCGTGACCGCTGGCGAGCGCTACAACAAGGTGGTGGACATCTGGGGCAAGGCCGGCGACGAAGTGTCCAAGGTCATGATGGCCAAGCTGTCCAAGGAAAAGGTCACCGACCGCCATGGCAAGGAAGTCGAGCAGGAATCCTTCAACTCGATCTACATGATGGCCGACTCGGGTGCCCGCGGTTCTGCCGCGCAGATCCGCCAGGTGGCCGGCATGCGTGGCCTGATGGCCAAGCCTGACGGCTCCATCATCGAGACGCCCATCACCGCGAACTTCCGCGAAGGCCTGAACGTGCTGGAGTACTTCATCTCCACCCACGGCGCCCGCAAGGGTCTGGCCGACACGGCGCTGAAGACCGCCAACTCCGGCTACCTCACCCGCCGCCTGGTGGACGTGACGCAGGATCTGGTGGTGGTCGAGCAGGACTGCGGCACGACCGACGGCGCACTCATGCGCGCCATCGTCGAAGGCGGTGAAGTCATCGAATCGCTGCGCGACCGTATCCTCGGCCGCACCGCTGCCGAAGACGTGCTGCATCCCGAAACCCGCGCCGTGCTGGTCAAGGCCACGCAGATGCTGGACGAAGACGTGATCGAGGAGCTCGAAGCCGCCGGCGTCGACGAAGTGAAGGTGCGCACCGCACTGACCTGCGCGACCCGCTTCGGCCTGTGCTCGCTCTGTTATGGCCGCGACCTCGGCCGCGGCGGCCTGGTGAACAACGGTGAAGCTGTCGGCGTGATTGCCGCGCAGTCCATCGGCGAACCCGGCACACAGCTGACGATGCGTACCTTCCACATCGGTGGCGCTGCTTCGCGTGCGGCCATCGCCTCCAGCGTGGAAGCCAAGTCCAGCGGCATCATCGGCTTCAACGCCACGATGCGCTACGTGACCAACAGCAAGGGCGACCTCGTGGTGATCGCCCGCTCCGGCGAAATCGTCATCCACGACGAACACGGCCGCGAGCGCGAGCGCCACAAGGTGCCGTACGGCGCGACGCTGACGGTCAAGGCCGACCAGCAGATCAAGGCCGGCACGATCCTGGCCAACTGGGATCCGCTGACCCGTCCGATCATCACGGAATTCGCAGGCCAGACGAAGTTCGAGAACGTCGAGGAAGGCCTCACCGTCGCCAAGCAGGTGGACGAAGTGACCGGCCTGTCCACGCTCGTCGTGATCGACCCGAAGCGCCGCGGCTCCGCCAAGGTGGTTCGCCCGCAGGTGAAGCTCATCGACGCCTCCGGCGCCGAAGTGAAGATCCCCGGCACCGACCACTCGGTGACCATCGGCTTCCAGGTCGGTGCGCTGATCCAGGTGCGTGACGGCCAGGACGTGGGCCCCGGCGAAGTGCTGGCCCGCATCCCGGTCGAAGGCCAGAAGACCCGCGACATCACCGGCGGTCTGCCGCGTGTTGCCGAGCTGTTCGAAGCCCGTTCGCCGAAGGACAAGGGCCTGCTCGCCGAAATGACCGGTACCGTGTCGTTCGGCAAGGAGACCAAGGGCAAGATCCGCCTGCAGATCACCGATCCGGATGGCAAGGTCTGGGAAGACCTCGTGCCCAAGGAAAAGAACATCCTGGTGCACGAAGGCCAGGTGGTGAACAAGGGCGAATCCGTGGTGGACGGCCCGGCCGATCCGCAGGACATCCTGCGCCTGCTGGGCATGGAAGAACTGGCCCGCTACATCGTCGACGAAGTCCAGGACGTGTACCGCCTGCAAGGCGTGAAGATCAACGACAAGCACATCGAGGTGATCGTTCGCCAGATGCTGCGCCGCGTCGTGGTCGAGAACCCGGGCGAGTCGGGCTACATCCAGGGCGAGCAGGTCGAGCGTTCGGAAATGCTGGACACCAACGATGCGCTGCGCAAGGACAACAAGATCCCCGCGACCTACAGCAACCTGCTGCTGGGTATCACGAAGGCATCGCTGTCCACCGACTCGTTCATCTCTGCCGCTTCCTTCCAGGAAACGACCCGCGTGCTCACCGAGGCTGCCATCATGGGCAAGCGCGACGAGCTGCGTGGCCTGAAGGAAAACGTCATCGTGGGTCGCCTGATCCCCGCCGGCACCGGCATGGCTTACCACCAGGCCCGCAAGGTGAAGGAACAGATGGACGACGCCGAGCGCCGTGCCATCGCCGACAGCGAAGCTGCCGAACTGGCCGAAGCCTCCGAGAGCACAGCGCCCGCCGCTGACGCCCCCGAGGCCGAGTGACCACCCAGGGTCTTCATGCCCTGGCCAGGCGCCCCGCACCCTCAACGGTGCGGGGCGCCTTTTCTTTTGCGTGATGATGGCAACCCATGACCTGGTTTGACATCCTGCTCTGGCTGTTGCCCGCCGTGCTCATCTTCTGGAGTGTGGGCGCGTACAACCGCCTCGTGCGCCTGCGTGCGGCCGTGCACCAGGCTTACGCCGCGCTCGATGTCGAGCTCGTGCGGCAGGCCGAGCTTGCCGCCTCCGCACTCCCCACACAAGACAGCGTTCTCGACGAAGGTCTCACCGAGGCTGGCGCGTTGCTCGATGCGCCCGCGCTCGCATGGCGCAGCCTGCGCTCCGCGCTCTCGCAATTCGACGCCGTGCTCGCCGCCACGCGCGGGCGTGGGCTCGACGGTGAAGCCGTGGCCGCGCTCAACACTGCCCGCAGCGTGGTGGACCACGCCTGGGCCCGCGTGCTGCGCGAGGGCCATGACCTGGCCGGCGCACCCATGCCCGAAGCCGTCCAGGCCCGCTGGGCTGAACTCTCGCGCATCGTGGGCACTTCCGTGGAGCAGTTCAACGCCGCTGTCGGCGCATACAACGCAGCGGTGCGGCAGTTCCCCGCCGTGCTGCTTGCCTGGCTGTTTGGCATGCGCCTTGCCAGCAAGTTGTGAACACACGAGACACATTGACTTGAGCAACACACCGGTTCCCCTCTGGCGGCAATTGCAGGCCACCTCCGCCGTGCTGGTGGCCATTCGCGGCGGCGAGTCGGCCACGCCTGCGCTCGCGCGTGTGGAAGCCGAGCTGCGCCCCGGCGTGCAGGCGCTGGTGTTCCAGGTGCTGCGCTGGCTCGGCATGGCCGAGGCGCTGCGCCGTCACCTCGCCAAACGCACGCCGTCGCCGCAGGTCGATGCACTGATGTGCACCGCGCTCGCACTGCTCTGGCGCAATGACGAGCAGACCTACGAACCCTTCACCGTCGTCAACCAGGCGGTGGAAGCCGCCAAGCGCAACCCGACCACGCGCATGCAGTCGAGCTTCGTCAACGCGTGCCTGCGCCGCTTCCTGCGTGAGCGCGACGACCTCGTGGCCGAAACCGAAGGCGAGCCCGTCGCCACCTGGAACCACCCGCGCTGGTGGATCGAGCGCCTGCGCCGTGACTGGCCGCGCGACTGGGAATCCATCCTCGCCGCCAACAACACGCAACCGCCGCTGGTGCTGCGCGTCAACGTGCGGCGCGCCAGCGTGGCGGACTACCTGAAGCAACTGGACGATGCCGGCATCGACGCATCCCCCGTGGGCGCGCATGGCGTCGTGCTCGACAGGCCTGTGCCGGTCCAGCAGATCCCCGGCTTCACCGATGGTGTGGTTTCGGTGCAGGATGCCGCCGCGCAACTCGCCGCGCCATTGCTGCTGCACGACTTGGCAGAGCCTGAAAGCGGCAAGCTCCACATCCTCGATGCCTGCGCCGCCCCCGGTGGCAAGACGGCGCACCTGCTGGAGCTGGTCGACGCCGACGTCACCGCGCTCGAGATCGACCCGCAGCGCACCCAGCGAATCCAGCAGACGCTCGACCGCCTGCAACTGCGCGCCCGCGTCGTCACCGGTGACGCATCGCGCCCCGCCGGCTGGTGGGACGGCCACCTGTTCGACGCCATCCTGTTGGACGCGCCGTGCACCGCGTCGGGCATCGTGCGCCGCCACCCCGACGTGCGCTGGCTGCGCCGCGAGAGCGACGTCGAGCAGCTCACCGTCGTGCAGGCCAACCTGCTGGCCGCCATGTGGCCGCTGCTCAAACCGGGCGGACGTATGGTCTATTGCACCTGCTCGGTGTTCCGTTCAGAGGGCGAAAGCCAGATACAAACGTTTGTTGCACACAACAAAGATGCCTCAATCCGGCCTGCACCGGGGCATTTAAAGCCCCATACCGGGGCAAAGGATGACGCCGTCCGGGACAATCAGTCAGGTGATCACGACGGCTTCTTCTACGCAGTGCTACAGAAACAGGCACCCTGATCCCGCCCGCCGCCGGGCCTGGGCTGCCGGCCTGCTGGCCTTGATCGCCCAGGCCGCCGTCCTCATCCTCATCGGCTTGATGGCCCCCGCCGTCCGCGCCGACACCCCCGTCGAAACCGATGCCCTGCGCCTGGAGCGCAACGACGAAGGCGTCTTCCTGTCGACCAACGTCATGTTCGACCTGCCCGCCATCGTCGAAGACGCGCTGCTCAAGGGCGTGCCCATGCACTTCGTGGCCGAGGCGTCCGTGCTGCGCGGCCGCTGGTACTGGTACGACAAGGAAGTGGCCGAAGCCGCGCGCCACATGCGCCTGGCCTACCAGCCGCTCACCCGCCGCTGGCGGCTGAACATGGCGCCCGGCCCCATCACCAACACGGGCCTGGGCCTGTCGCTCGGCCAGTCGTTCGACGCGCTGCCCGACGCGCTGGCCGCCGTGCAGCGCATTTCGCGCTGGAAGATCGCCGACGCCGCCGACGTCGAGGCCGACACGCAATACAACGTCGAATTCCGCTTCCGGCTCGACGTGTCGCAACTGCCGCGCCCGTTCCAGATCGGCGTGGTCGGCAAGGCGGACTGGAACATCTCCGTCGTGCGCGGCCAGCGCCTGCAGGTAGGAACGCCGCGATGACCTCCGCCCCCAAGACCCCCGCGCAGGCGCGTGCGCGCTCGCTGCGCTGGGCGGTGGGCGTGGGCGTTGCCGCCATGTCGGCCATCGGCCTGGTGCTGCTGTTCCTGCTGGCGCAGGCCACCAACAACCGCGAGATGTACGAGCGCAACTACCTCTACCTGTTCGTGGTGAACATGGTGGTGGCGCTGCTGCTGCTCGGCGTGATCGGTTGGATCGTCGTGCGGCTGGTGCTGCGCCTGAAGCGCGGGCGCTTCGGCAGCCGGCTGCTGGTCAAGCTCGCGGCCATCTTCGCGCTGGTGGGCTTCGTGCCCGGCATGCTGATCTACGTGGTGTCCTACCAGTTCGTGTCGCGCTCCATCGAAAGCTGGTTCGACGTGAAGGTCGAAGGTGCGCTCGACGCCGGCGTGAACCTGGGCCGCGCCACGCTGGATGCACTCACGCGTGACCTGGCCAACAAGACGCGCGTGGCAGCCGGCCAGCTGGCCGAGGTGTCGGATGCCGGCGCCGGCCTCGTGCTCGAACGCGTGCGCGACCAGCTCTCTGCCAACGACGCCGTTCTCTGGAGCCCGGGCGGCCAGCTGCTGGCCAGCACCGGCGCGTCGCGCCTGCAGATCACGCCCGAGCGGCCCACGGCGCAGTTCCTGCGTACCGTGCGTGCCGAACGCGTCGTCGCGCAGGTGGAAGGGCTGGAAGACAACCCGCTGAGCGCCGTGACCAACGGGCGCATCAAGGCCATTGCCGTCGTGCCCGGCCCGGGCTTCGGGCTGCTGGCCGAGCCGCGCTACCTGCAGGTCACGCAGGCGCTGCCGCCCAGCTTCGTGGCCAACGCCATCGCCGTGCAAGAGGCGTATCGCGAATACCAGGAGCGCGCGCTTGCCCGCACCGGGCTGCAGCGCATGTACATCGGCACGCTCACGCTCAGCCTGTTCCTGGCGGTGTTCGGCGCGGTCATCCTGGCGGTGCTGCTGGGCAACCAGCTCGCGCGGCCGCTGCTGCTGCTGGCCGACGGCGTGCGCCAGGTGGCCGCCGGCGACCTCACGCCCAAAGCCGTGCTGCAGGGCAAGGACGAACTCGGCGGCCTGACGCGGTCATTCGCCGACATGACGCAGCAACTGGCCGACGCACGCGGCGCGGTCGAAAAGAGCATGGGCGAGGTGGATGCAGCCCGCGCCAACCTGCAGACCATCCTGGACAACCTGACCGCCGGCGTGATCGTGCTCGACGCGCAGGGGCGCATCGTCTCCAGCAACCCCGGGGCCACGCGCATCCTGCGTGCGCCGCTGGCCGTGTATGAAGGGCAACTGCTGGCCGACGTGCCAGGCCTCACGGACTTTGGCGAAGCGGTGCAGGCGCAGTTCGAGAACTTCGACGCCGAGCGCGAGCAGGGCCTGCACCGGGTGGACCACTGGCAGCAGGCCTTCGAACTCGGCGCTGGCCAGAACGGCAACTCGCAGTTCGGCGGCCAGCCCGACGCAGGGCAGGACGCCATCAGCGTCGTCGCGCGCGGCGCGCAACTGCCAGACCAGACCTCCGGCCCCGCCCGCCTGCTCGTCTTCGACGACATCTCCGAAATCGTCTCGGCCCAGCGTGCGCAGGCGTGGGGCGAGGTGGCCCGCCGGCTGGCGCACGAGATCAAGAATCCGCTCACGCCCATCCAGCTGTCGGCCGAGCGGCTGGAACTCAAGCTCGCCGGCAAGGTGGCGCCGCCCGAGCAGGCCATCGTCACCAAGTCCGTCAAGACCATCGTCGAGCAGGTGGACGCCATGAAGCGGCTGGTCAACGAGTTCCGCGACTACGCGCGCCTGCCCGCCGCCGAGCTCAAACCCGTGGACCTGAACGCGCTGGTGGCCGACGTCATGCAGCTCTACAACGCAGAGAACGCCGTCGTACCCGTGCGCATGGAACTGGACGAGCGCTGCCCCGCCGTGCGCGGCGACGCGCAGCAACTGCGCCAGGTCATCCACAACCTGCTGCAGAACGCGCAGGACGCCACCGAAGCCGCATCCACCGCAGACGGCGGCAAGCCGCGTGGCGAAGTGGTCATTCGCACACGCCTGTCTGAAACCGGGCAGCGCGTGCGCCTGGCCGTGCTGGACTGCGGCACCGGCTTTGCCGAGAACATCCTCAAGCGCGCCTTCGAACCCTATGTGACCACCAAGGCCAAAGGCACCGGCCTGGGCCTGGCCGTCGTCAAGAAGATTGCCGACGAACACGGCGCCCGCGTCGACCTGTCCAACCGTGTTACGGATGGGGTGATTCAGGGTGCCCAAGTATCGTTATCATTCGCGCTGGACAAAACCGTATCGGTTTCACAACACATCTGACTCCCTCCCACGGGAGCCAGCGCATTCCAGGCTTTATCTAATATCTATGGCAAACATCCTGGTGGTCGACGACGAGCTCGGCATTCGTGACCTGCTCTCCGAGATCCTGAACGACGAAGGCCACACCGTGGACCTGGCCGAGAACGCCGCCCAGGCCCGCGCCGCCCGCGCGCAAAGCCGGCCCGACCTCGTGCTGCTGGACATCTGGATGCCCGACACCGACGGCGTCACCCTGCTCAAGGAATGGTCCACCGCCGGCCTGCTCACCATGCCCGTCATCATGATGAGCGGCCACGCGACCATCGACACTGCCGTCGACGCCACCAAGATCGGCGCCCACGCCTTCCTTGAAAAACCCATCACCCTCCAGAAGCTGCTGAAGGCCGTGGAAAACGGTCTCGCCCGCGACGCCCGCCGCGCAGCAGCCCCCGCCACCGTCATGGCTGCCCCCGCCGCAGATCTGACCGTGGAAGCCGCCATGACCGGCGCGCAACCGCTGCCCCCGCTGCAGGAAACCGGCCCCGTCGCCCGCCAGAGCTTCGACCTGGACAAGCCCCTGCGCGACGCCCGTGACGGCTTCGAGAAGGCGTACTTCGAATTCCACCTGGCCAAGGAAGGCGGATCCATGACCCGCGTGGCCGAAAAGACCGGCCTGGAACGTACCCACCTCTACAGGAAACTCAAGCAACTGGGCGTCGACCTGTCCCGCGGAAAGCGCAACGGCGGGTGATGTATAATCGCTGGCTCTGGCCCGGTAGCTCAGTTGGTAGAGCAGCGGATTGAAAATCCGCGTGTCGGTGGTTCGATTCCGCCCCAGGCCACCACCAATGCAAGCCCTTGATTCTTAACGGATTCAAGGGCTTTTTGCTTGTGGGCGCATCTATATCTCGTCGATTTGGGTACAAAGATGGATCAGGGTTCAGCGTAATCCAACAGCTTTACGCGCTCGCCGATCCGTGCCTTGATGTAGTGCTCGGTCATCTTTCGATTCTTGTGCGCCAGCAGCCTTTGCGAATGGGCGAGATCACCTCCAAATACAAGCCCGGCACGTGCGGGCTTCTTTCATGGGTATGTGGGACAAGCGGCAAGAGGTTCAGGCTTGCTGGAACACGGATTCCATGCGTTTGATTTCGATGGCGGGCAAGCCAAGACGCTGCGCTTCTTGGCGCCACTCGCGAACGACCGTGTGCACTTCGTCGATGATTTGCTGTGCCCTATCCTCGCAGCGGTAGAAGTCCGCCGTTTCCTTCACCAGTTTGAGGCTGGGGGCGGCGCTCTTGCCGTCGAAGGTGAGCGAATGGTCGGCCTTCGCGAGGTTCGGGTTGACATCAAATGCGGGCGAAAGGCGCCATCCTGATGGCTCGCGGATGAAGCCGTGGTTGCGGAGATGGTCGTCCCGGTTGCCCACCATGACGTTGAAGATGACCCTGCGGTACAGCTGCTCCAGGTCCCCGTCGATGTGCCCCTGGGCTCCCTGATCCTGCAGGAACAGAGCCAGCCCCAGATAGCTTGCGCCGTCTTCCCCATCCTGATGCTCGAGCATCGTCATGGCGGAGGCGTACATGCGCCTGAACTCGCGGCGGCGGTCGAAGCGGGCCACGCAGAAGGTCGTGTAGCGATCCGTGAGGTGCTCGGGCCGGGCTGCAGGCACCCAGATGCCTGCCCGCTGGGCCAGTTGGTGGACGAGAAACTCCCACCCGCCGACGTCGTATCGGTCGTCCTTGGCAGGGAATTTCGCGAGCCACAGTTCGTCGCCCGGCATGCGGAAGTTGGCTTTAGGGCGGGCACCTCCCAGTGAGGTCCCCGGTGCGATGAGCATCGCAAGCCACCGCTCGTATTCCGGGAGTCGTTCGACGCCCGGCTCCTCGATGCGTCGGCTGATAGCGGCCAGTTCACGAAGGTCCGTCACGGGCGGCGCGGCGTTGGCGCTGTTGTCCAGGTAGTGGCCGGCCCCTGGTTCCTTGAAACGCAGCGCGCCCATGCGGGTGAAGTCATGGACGCCCAGCAGGAAGTCGACCTCCTGCAGTGCGCGCATCGGCCGTTGCTCACGTTCGGCGGCCGCAGCCTCACGGCGTTCCATGAGGACTCTGCCCCAGCGGTCGGGGGCGGAGTCCAGGAAAATGCCAAAAGCGCTCGCTGGATGTGGCGGGTGCTGTTCTCCAGCCCAAAGCTCCAGGCGCGGGTCCAGCAGGAACGCGTTCTCTTCTTTCAGCCAGGAGGGGGCGTACTCGAAGGAAAAGCCCAGATCCGTACGCACATCGTGCCGGTACAGGGTGCCGACCTGCTGCGAGGGGACCAACTCCGGTGCATCGAGATAGACCTCGATGGTGGGCCTTTCACGCTTTGGGGCCATCATCTTTTCCCGGAGGAGGGTGGTCCTTGGCCCCCTTGGTTGTATTGGCCGGACGGCTTGTCGAGCCTCGCGGTCGCGGCGTCGCCGCCAATGCCGCGACGTCCTGCAGCTTGCGGCCGAGGGCATCATCGCTCGCGATGGTGTCGATGTCCTTGTCGAGCCCGAGGACGCGCAGAGCCCGCATGTAGGTGCCCAAGGCGATATTGGGATCGCCCGCTTCGAGCCGGCGCAGTGTTTCGCGCGAGATGCCCATGCGCTCCGCGAACATTACGGTTGATAGCTTGCGGCGCAAGCGGGCAAGCCTCATCCGCTCACCGAGTTCTTGAGCTTGCTTGGTGACTGACGGAAAGGGGCGTTGAAATGTGCGAGCCATTTGCCATATATCTTAGGCAAAAATCACCCTTTTGTCTAAAGTATGTGCCATCTGGGTTGACGCATTCGCATCTTCGTTGCCATTTACTTTTTGCAGAAAAAGCCATTTTGCAAAAAGTATAGGTCAGAACGAACTCGATCATTCCTTCCTGCATCCTGGAGAAAATAATCTGGACAGCGGCAGTGCGGGCTATGGCGTTTGCAGGTGCCACAGAGTCAGTCGCATGGGCAGCATGACTGCTCAACCATGCTTCGAACGTCTGTGGGCGGATACCTCGCAGACGCAAACACTAAATCGCAGGCTGCTCCTGCAGGCGTCTGGCCTGGTTGCGCATGCCCTCGAAGATCGCGGCGGCCACATCTTCCGGGAAGCCGGGTGGCAGTTGCTTGGCGACGGACTCGACAGCTCCTTCCACTCTGGAAAGCAACTCGCCGATGATGTCCTCGGCGTTGTCGCCCCAACCGCACTTCGCGGCGGTCGCGTTGAAGTGGCGTCGCATGACGGTTGCCAAGTGGTAGTGGCGGTTCTTTCCGGAGACTGCCATGGCCAGCTTGGCGTTCTTCCAGGCCAGTTGGTTCTTGCCTTTGCCGATGATGGGCCAGGCTGAGAGCACGTCGTACAACGGTGTCAGAGCGTACACACCGCCGGCGTGCAGCCGGATGCTGAAGTTCTTCGCGTGACCATCGGTTGCGGCCATCAGCCAGAAGGCGATCTGGCTGGCCAGTAGCGTGCGCAAATCAGCGCGCGCGTACTGCGAGCCGTGTAGCACCTGCGCCAGTTGCTCGATGCCTGGGCCCCCGTCGGCCTCGTACTTGATGGCCGGGTTCACCCCGTAGGCCTGACAGAAGTCTTCTTGAGGAAGGCGAAGAATCCACTCTCCCGACGGGTGTAGCTTGCGGTCGAATCGCTCGACCACAAGCACTGGAGCATGGTCTGCAAACGTGACAATGTCTGCGTGGGCCACGTCGAACCCGAGTGCCCCCATCAGCTTCAGGCACAGCCACTCGTTGTAAACCGAGGTGCGCATGTCGGCCTTCATGTTGCCCACGAGCCCCAGCGGCAGCTTGATGATGTGCGTCGTCGGAGTGGCGCCCAGCGGGCGCATCCACTGGCCCTGGTGCCACAGCACTGCCGTCTTTTCCTGGGCGCCGGCAATGGAGATGCGAAAGTCCTGCTCGTGATCCGACTTGCCGAACTGGGCCACGGTCACCGCGCTGCGAAGCGCGGCTGCAACGGCCTCATCGTTCAAGGGCTCGCCTTCGATGCGGTCGAAGCCCTTGGGCTCCTCTTCTGCGTCCAGCAGCTGCACGGCGCCCGCACAGTCGCGACCGATGGCCGCCAGCAGGTCAAAGGTGCCCTCAGAACCCGCAGCGTACCGCTGCGCCAGGCGCTGTCGGATAGCACTGCCTTCCGGCAGCAGGTTCTCGAAGAAGTTTTCTACAAGCTCGCCGCGCACTGGGTTGTTGTCGAGCAGCGGCAGCGGGAGGGAGAGCGATAGCGGCCGCGCGGTGTCGGATTTGAGCCAGCTGTCGGCATAGGCCAGCCGCATGGGCTGGTTGCCGGCCGGAGTCCAGTGGCCGACGAGCTCACCATTGGTCCAGATGGAAAGCGGGCGAGAGTGCGCGCGTCGTCCCATGGCTTACCAAGCCGTTGCCGAGCTCCGCGCAGGCGGGGTGTCATCGCGGAGTTGCAGGTTCAGCTGTAACCCGAGCTGGGCGCAAATTGCCAGGAGCTGGTCAACGCTCAGCGTACCTGAGGCGAGCTCCAGCTCGGACACGCGCTTTTGGCTCAGGCCCAGGCGGGCACCCAACTGAGCCTGCGTGAGCTTGCGGCTCTTGCGCACGTTCACGAGCAGCGCTCCAAGCTGAGCGGAGGTGACGATGGGTTGGGTTCGATTGAGCATGTTTACCGCCTATTCCGGTAAACAAATTGTAGTGGTTTATCCAGTAAATTTGCAATACCGGAATGAGCGGTAAATTTCATTTACTGGCATAGGCGGTATTTTCTGATGCCAGCATCACCCGCATGGACCTAGGCGCCGTCACCTGCCTTGCCCGTGATCGGCAGGACGATCCCGGTGATGTAGCTCGAGCAGCACGGCGCTGCGAGGAACACATACGACGGCGCGAGTTCTTCCGGCTGTGCCGGGCGTCCCCAATCGGTCTGCGCGCCGAACTGTGCTACTTCTTCGCCCTCGCGATCGGCGGGATTCAGCGGCGTCCATACCGGGCCGGGCGCTACTGCATTCACGCGGATGCCCTTGTCCACCAGGTTGGCGGCGAGCGCTTTGGTGAACGCGTGGATCGCGCCTTTGGTGGTCGAATAGTCCAGCAGTTGCTTGCTGCCGTGCAGCCCCGTCACCGAGCCGGTGTTCACGATGCAGTCGCCTGCCTTCAGGTGAGGCAGCGCGGCCTGCGCCATGTGGAAGTAGCCATAGACGTTGGTCCGCAATGTTTCATCGAAGCGCTCTTCGGTGATGTCGGCCAGCGACTTCGCGTGCTCCTGGAATGCCGCGTTGTTCACCAGCACGTTGAGCGTGCCGAACTCCTTCACGGTCGCGGCCACGGCGCGGCGGCAGAATGCCGCGTCCTTGACATCACCGGGAATCAGCAGGCAGCGCCCGCCTTCCTTCTCGACCCAGCGCTTCGTTTCTTGCGCATCTTCATGCTCGTCGAGGTACACGATCGCGACGTCCGCGCCCTCGCGCGCGAACAAGACCGCCACCGCGCGGCCAATGCC
Organism: Variovorax sp. VNK109; assembly: GCF_049445855.1. Classification (NCBI taxonomy): domain Bacteria; kingdom Pseudomonadati; phylum Pseudomonadota; class Betaproteobacteria; order Burkholderiales; family Comamonadaceae; genus Variovorax; species Variovorax sp. VNK109. Next base: position 22,767 of record NZ_JBMSDV010000003.1, read on the forward strand.
CGAATCGCCGCCCGTGATGAGTGTGGAAAAGCCCTGGAGTTTGCCGCTGCCCCGGTAGTCGGGTGCTGCGAACTTCGGCTTCAACTCCATGTCTGCCTCCAGTCCCGGCTTGATCAGGTGCTGGCGCGGCAGCGGTGGCATCGGTTCTTTTCGGGCGCTCGCCTTTGCTGTCTTCGGCTCGCCCTTGGCTTCGGGCTTTGCGGCGTCTTTCGCTGCGCGATCTTTTCTGTCTTGATCTTGCTGGATGCGCTGCTGCTTGCGCGCGGTCTCCTCAGCGCGTGCGGCGTCGCTGCGGTCGGTGGAACGGTCGTTCACTTTCTTCATGATTTGCTCCGGGGCAGATGGCGAAAGCGCCATCGTGCAGCGCCGCGCTTCGTGGACGGCGTAGGACAGCATGAAGCGAACAAAGCGTTACCCGCGGGCCGATAACATCCTGTCGCCATTGCGGTGGCGATCGTGACGTTGTCCTACTTCGGGCGTACCGCGTAAAGCGTGAAATCGGAATCCCCAAGTCAAAACCCACGAAGGAAAACACCATGACCACCAAGACAGAAAAAGACGCTTGCGACCTGCTCGACGCCGATCACCGCGCTGTCAAAAAACTGTTCAAGGCCTACGACGAACTTTCCGGCTCCCGGGCCAGAACGGCCGTCGCGCAAAAAACGGAGATCGCGCAGCAGATCTGCGCCGAGCTGACCGTGCACGCGCAGATCGAAGAGGAAATCTTCTACCCTGCGCTGCGCGAAGCCATCAAGGAAACGGACCTGCTTGCCGAGGCGGAAGTGGAGCATGCCAGCGCGAAAGACCTGATCGCACAGATCGAGGAAGGCCTGTCTTCCGGCGAACTCGATGAAGCATTCGACGCGAAGGTGAAGGTGCTCGGCGAGTACATCGACCACCATGTCAAGGAAGAGCGCAACGACATCTTTCCCAAGGCCCGCTCGTCCCGCAAGCTCGACCTGGTGGCCATGCGCGGCGACCTCGAAGCCCGCAAGGAGGAGCTCATGGGCGAGGTCGCGTCTGCGGCTTGACCTGACCCTCTCCAAACGAAGCACGGGTCATGCGCCTCTCTGGATTAACACAGGTTAATGCAGGCATGACCGTGCTTCACGCATCATCGCCGGTTACAAAAACTGCACCTCGCATCACGCGAAACCTTTTGCGAAACCGATCCATCGGCGAGCTGTCGAATGCCGAAAGAGACATCCTGGAAACTGCGATTTCTGAAACCCGTACGTTCCGGGCCGGAAACACCGTGGTGCGCCATGGCGTCGAGGTGAGCATCAGCACACTGCTGATCGATGGCCTGATGTCGCGCCATATCGACACGCGCGATGGAAAGCGGCATCTGGTGGGTGTGCATCTTCCGGGCGACTTCGTCGATCTTCACGCCTACGCACTCAGGAAGCTGGACCACGATGTGGGCGCCTTGACCGACATCACTGTCGGCTTGATTCCTCACGAAGAGCTCGATCGCATTCTTGTGGATCACCCCGGCATCACCAAGCGGCTCTGGTTCCTGTCGCTGCTGGACGCTGCCATGCACCGGCAGTGGCTCTACAGGGTGTCCGGCCTCAACGCGCTGGCGCGCGTCGCGCATTTCTTCTGCGAGATGAATGCTCGCATGCTGGCCATCGACGCGGCCGATGAGAGCGGATTCTCCCTGCCATTGACGCAGCTTGAAATCGGTGAAGTTTGCAGCCTGACCAACGTGCACGTCTGTCGTGTGCTCAGGCAGCTCCGCGAGCTCGGGCTTTGCACCTTCCGTTCTTCAAGGGTGGAAATATCGAATCTGAAAGGCTTGGTGGCGGCCGGAAATTTCCAGCCCGACTATCTGTATCTCAGCGAACGTGTCGCGCGGCGCGCCACCGGCGGTGCATGACTCAGAGCAAACCGAAGCCGGTGGAAGCTTCGCCCTTGCGTTCCTGGTACTCCGTGATCCATTGCTCTGCGCGCGTCGTCAGCTGACGGTTGACATCGTCCACGGGCAGGTTGGGGCGTGTCAAAGACAGTCTGGCTTTGCGCTCGTCGTTCAAGGAAATCTCGACCGACGAGCACAGGTAGCCTGCCACGCCCGTTGTCTCGAAGAACTCGAGAGTCCATGAGCCGAGCGTCGCAGTGCCAGTGCGGGTGTCGTTGTAGTGCATGACTCCTCCAGACCGACCAGAAAAAATGCCCCAGCCCGCCGGAACTGCACGGGCTGAGGCAGCTCTGCTGTCACGCGGAGGTTGGCCCGATGTTGCGCGCATTGCTGCCGCAACGCATTAACGCAGGTTAAATCAGAGGCCGCGTCATTTCACCGTCTCCAGCAGCTTCAGCGTGACAGGCATGGAGCCGTTGAGAACTGCAACTCGCCCTTGAATTCAAGGGTGAACAGGCCCAGAAATTCACCACGCTTGTCCTTAACCGCGGTTAAGCGCGTCTGGAGGATTGGAGTCTGTCCTACACACCGGACCCGCCGCGGCGTGCATGCTCGCTCCTCAGGCGATGGCCGGCAGCCGGAATGCAAGTGCCAGTCGACCAGCGCAGTTGCCCGGCGCACAGACAGGTCAACTTTTCAGGAGACAAGGAATGTCGTACATCGATGGTTTCGTCATGGCTGTTCCCACGGCCAACCGTGAGAAGTTCATCGAACACGCCCGCCAGTTGGACCCGATATTCCTCGAACTGGGCGCGATTCGTGTGGTGGAGGGGTGGGGTGACGACGTCCCCGACGGCAAAGTGACCGACTTTCGCCGCGCGGTACAGGCCACGGCCGAAGAGACGGTTGCATTCTCCTGGGTCGAGTGGCCGGACAAGGCAACGCGCGACGCCGGCATGAAGAAGATGATGGAAGACCCGCGCATGGATCCGTCCAAACCCGGCAACCCGCCCATGCCCTTTGACGGAAAGCGCATGATCTTTGGCGGCTTCGAGGCGGTCGTCGACATCAAATCGTGAGCGGCCGGCCGCGCAGTCCGTGACGAGGCGCGAGGAAGGGCGAATCGATCGAACGGATGCTGCGCCGGGAGCCGAACCCCTCAAATTGCACGCCGCTCATTTACTTTCCGTACTCGCTCACCGGGGCACTCATAGACTGCTGCGCGACCAGCATCTCGATGCCCGCATGCAGCACAGTCTCTGCTTGCAGCAAGAAATGTAAAGCGCTATCGGCAAGCCTGCCCACATGAGCGGGCGATTCCTCGACATCGCCCAGCATTTTCAGAAGCGCATTGCATTGCTGAAGCTGATCGATCCCCCAGGAGAGCAGTGAAAGCGGGTTGGCATCCGGATTGACAATGACGGCTGGACATCGTTCAACTGAAGAGCTTTCGGGAATCCATCCTCTGACTTCAACTGCGTGCGCGAGGGCGTCTTGAAAAATTTTCTCTGGTCCGTAGCGCGTTTGACATGTGGCCTTGTTCATTGAACTTCCTCAATCCATGGTCGGATAACAATTCTCGCTACATTGTGACGTAAAAGCGGCTGACTCAAATGCATCATTTGTCGAGACTTCTTTCAGATGTCTCGCGCCGCAGCCACGCCCAAGAAACGCGTACCCAATGCGAGGGAGGTGTTGGCCATTAACATGATCCGGCTCAGGGCCGAGCGGGGCTGGTCTCAAGAAGAGTTGGCCTTTGCCGCAGGTCTTCATCGGACATTTATTGCTCACGTTGAGCGGCAAGCTCGCAATATCTCCCTCGACAACCTCGAACGTATCGCGCAAGCGTTGGAGTTGCGTGCCGACGAGCTCCTTTTCCCTTCTGGCAAGGTTGCGGACCGGTAAGCGAACCGTGTTCGCGTGAGTCGGCTGGCATTTCTCCGGGCTGACTGCTATCGTCCCCAAAAAATTGGGGAATGGAATGGCGAAAACGTTAGGTCATGGCAACCCGCCATGGACAAGGGACGAGACTATCCTTGCGCTGGATTTGCTTCAGCGACGAGGAATGAATGCACCGGGTCCAGAGGACCCTGATGTCCAAGAGCTTTCACAGTTGCTTCGGGCACTACCGATCTATGCTGAGAATCAGAAATTAGAAACCTTCAGAAATGCTGCGGGCGTGGCTTTCAAAATGAAGAACTTAAAGGCCGTAGATGGCGAAGGCGGGCTAAAGAACGTTTCGACAGTCGATCGCGAGGTGTGGCGTGACTTTGGGCAACGACCAGATCTCGTCAAGCAGTTGGTAGAGGCAATCAAATCCGGCGCTGAAGAGTTGAAAGATGAAGTGGCTGCAGAACCGGAAGACATCGAGTTTTGGGAGGGTCGCACCGTGACCGCCGTGCATTTGCGGCGGGAGCGCAAAGCAAGCCTGCGACACAAAGTCATCGCAAATCGACGCAAAGTTGGGCACTTGTGCTGCGAGGCATGTGGGCACGCGCCTTCGCTGCCCAACCTAGAGGATGCAGAGTTTGAATGTCATCACGTTCGGCCTTTGGCAACAACGGGCATCGTGGCGACCAAGCTTGCAGATGTGGCGTTGTTATGCGCGAACTGCCATCGGTTACTTCACCGCCTGATGGTTGCGGAGAAAAGGTGGGTCAGTGTCGAATCGTTGAAGCAAGTTCTCGAAAGGCGAGTCATCTGAACTAGCCTCACGCGCGGCAAGTGATCTTGTTGTTCGGCTCGTCCCTCCGATTCACAAAATCCAGCTGCACCTTCTCCACCTGCTCCCTTGCGCTACCGCTCCCTGCGCTACGTCGCGGCTTCGCATCTGGCCGACGCAAGGTGTGCGGCGTACAGCCAGAGTGCACCCATGACTGATCTGTGGTTTGCAGTACTGGTGTTTGTGCTGGCGGGGCTGGTGAAGGGGGTGGCGTCAGCGTCGTGGGGCGAGGCGGCGCCACCTTGTCCGTGCCCGTACGCAGGGAAGGCGTTGTCGGCGCGATGGTGGCGTGGTGACGGGCGGCATCACGGCCGTCACCGGCGATGTTCAAGCGGTGTTTCCTGCTGAGCCTGCTGGCGCTTGGAATCTACATGGTCTTTACAGGCTGAGGGACGACGACCCCATCGTTCCGCCTACCGTGACACCTCCTCTTCTCCTACATCGGCGCTGTGGATGGTCCCTGATGCTCTCTTGGCAGCCGGCGGCAATGGCGACCGCGGCGTTCGATGAATGGTTTCAGACATGCACGCATCAGGCCCCGTCCTCAGCTATGGCGACCGGCGTCGCTCCGCGACACTTCCAGAGGTCGATCCGATCGGCTGGACCGAGGAGCTTCTCGCTGTCGGTGGCATCGACGCTGCGCTCGCTTTCCTGAATACCCGCGTGGAGCATCGTTCCAGCGCCATCTACCGGCTTGCAGGAAGTAAGCTGCACCTGACGCATTACTTCGACGCGTCCGGCAATCGCCCGCTCGCCATCCTCGAACACATTCCGCTGGGCGACAGCTTCTGCCAGTTTGCCTTGCGTGACGGCAGCTTCTATGTCGAGGAGTCGAGGAACGACATCCGCATCTCACGCACGCCGCTTCCGCCGGTGATGTCATCCTTGATTGCCAGCTACGTGGGGTTCCCGATGCTGTCCGCCGACAGCAGCTTCATCGGCACGCTCTGTCATTTCGATATCGTCGCGCGCTCGATCACCAGCGCCGAAATGGATGTGCAACGGCGCGCCGCAGCGATTCTCTCCACCGCAATGGGGTGAGATGCGGCGCCACTGAGTCGCCAGCCCCACAATGCGCCGATGTCGTTCGATTTCGACGCCGCAGTCCAGGCCCCGTTCCGCATGCAGCCGGGTTTGCGGCGTGTGGCAGCCGGTGCCACGCACCTGACGCCGCTGGCCGTCGGTGCGCCGCATCAGCACGCCAAGCTCGCCGTGCTGGCGTCGCATGCCAACCAGGCCTTGTGTTGCGATGCGGGCTTCAACGCGTTGCCGGCCGTGCACGCGTTGTGCAGTCACGCGGCGGCCGAGCATCCGCATGCATGGCAATGGGACGGGCGCGTGGCACGGGCCGCGCTGCTGGACATGGCGGTCGAAGAAGGCCTTGCAGGCGATGAGGGGCATGTGCACGCCGGCCCTTCAGCGTCGCATGAACTCGTGGCCTGTCTTGAAGCTTTGCCTGCGGCGTGGCGTCTCGCCGGCTTGTTGAGCCTGGCGTTCGCGCAAGACTTCGCCGTGCTCGATGGCCGGAGCACGCGCATTCCCTGGCTGGCCGTGGCCTTGCCCTCGCACTGGGCGCCCGAAGAGAAAGTGGGGCGTCTTTTCACCGAGGTGCACGCGCCCGTTGCCGACAACGCCATGTTGTTGCGCGCCGCCGAAGGGCTGGCGCAACTGGTGACGGGCGACGAGCGCTGGGAGCGTTTCGTTTGGACCGTCAGCCCGCACGGAGCCCTCGACGCACACCCGCGCCGCTTGGCCGCGCGACGCTGGGAAGGCGTGGACGTGGCGCATGCCTGGTGGCGCACCGAGCGGCAGACCTTTATTCCGGTGCCGCAGATGCGTCAGGCGGTGTTCACCATCCACGTCGAGGTGTGCCCGCTGGCCGAAGCCATCGATACGCCGGCGCGCGCTACGCAGTTGCATGCAGCCATCGCGAGCATGAGCCCGCAGGTGCTGGATTATCGGGGGCTCACACCCGTGCGCGAGCCTTTGCTGGCGTGGCTGGCCACCTATGGCAACCCTGCCAGCCACTCGCCATAGGCGAACGCAACTTATGACGATGAATTTGGCCGCTCCGCTTCCTTCATGAACAGCGGCAAGGCGCGCTCCAGCAAAGCCCAGCGTTCCTGCCGCGCGGCGTATTCCAGGCTACCGGCCAGCGTGAGTGCGGTGTCCAGCCCCTGTGCCTGCAGCAGCGGCCTGAGTTCCAGCAGGCTGACGAGGATGCCGTCGCCGTCATGTGCGGCCACCGCTGTCTGCAGGCGTGCGAGCAGTCGAGCCGCAGGCGATGTCGGTGCTGCCGGTGCTGCTGAAGGCAGGGGCAGCGTGAACTTGCCGCTGGCGCTCATGTCCACATCGGCCAGCATTTCCTGCGGGCGCTCGCTGGTCGCAGCGGCGGTGCGCAACGCGTCGCGCATGGCCTGCGTGAGCATTTCGGCGGAGACGGGTTTGGACACGTAGGCGTCCATGCCGGCGGCGAGGCATTTTTCCCTGTCGCCCACCATCGCGTGCGCGGTGAGCGCAACGATGGGCAGGTGCGCGCCGGTGCGCTGCTCCATCTTGCGGATGTGCGCGGTCGCGTCGAAGCCACTGAGCTTGGGCATCTGCACGTCCATGAGCGCGAGGTCGTAGTGGCCCTGTCGCCACATCTGCAGCGCCTCCTCGCCGTCGTGCGCCACGTCCACGTCGCAGCCCATCTGGCCGAGCATGCGGCGCATCAGCAGTTCGTTGACGGCGTTGTCCTCGGCCAGCAATATCTTCAGCCCGGTGAGCGGCATGTCCTCGGCGGTCATGGGAACGGTGTGCGGACCGTCGTTGTCGTCCACCTGGCTCAGCACCACCGACACGCGGAACGCGCTGCCCTTGCCGGGCTCGCTCGCCACCGAGATGCCGCCGCCCATCAGCGCCACGAGCTTGGCGCAGATTGCAAGGCCGAGGCCGGTGCCACCGTACTGGCGCGTGGTGGATGCATCGGCCTGCGTGAAGGCTTCGAAGATGGCCGACTGCTTCTCTTTCGGAATGCCGATGCCGCTGTCGCGCACCTCCATCAGCAGGCGCAGTTTTTCGGTACCCACGTCGTCCTGGTCGGGCGACGGGCGCAGGGACACCGAGATGCCGCCGCGCTGCGTGAACTTCACCGCGTTCGCCATCAGGTTCGAGACGATCTGGCGCAGGCGGCCCGGATCGCCCACCAGCGTGCGGGGCAGTTCGTCGGCGATGTTCAGCTTGACCTGCAGGCCTTTCTTTTCGGCGGCCACGGCGTGCGGCGCGACAGCTTCCTGCGCCCAGCGCCGCACGTCGAAGCGTACGTTCTCGAACAGCAGTTTGCCGGCCTCGATCTTCGAGAAGTCGAGCACGTCGTTCAGCAGCATCAGCAGCGACACAGCCGAGCTGTCGATGAGGTGCAGGAAGTTCTTCTGCTCGTCGTTCATCGGCGACTGCAGCAGCAGCTTGTTGAGCCCGATGATCGCGTTGAGCGGCGTGCGCAATTCGTGCGACACATTGGCCAGCAGGTCGCCCTTGGCGCGGTTGCTGTCCTCGGCGGCCTGCCGCGCGGTGACCAGCGCTTCCTGCGCGCGGCGGCGTGTGGAGATGTCGGAGTTGGTGCCCACCATGCGCAGGGCCGTACCGTCGGCGTCGCGCTGCGTCACCACGCCCAGGCCCTCGGTCCACAGCCAGTCGCCCCGGCCGGAGCGGATGCGGAACTCGGCCATGTAGCGCGACTTGAAGCCCAGCAGCACCTCCTCCATGCGGATCTTCACGCCCTCGACATCATCGGGGTGGATGCGCGCGAGCAGTTCGTCCATGAGCCAGTCGCGCCCCGCGTCCTGCTCGCCGATCAGGTTCCGCCACTGAGGGCTCAGATACACGCGCTGTGTGGTGATGTCCCATTCCCACGGCGCCAGGCCTGCGGCTTCCACCGCGAAGCGCTGGAGTTCGTCGAGGTCGGGTCCATTCATGGAGACATCCTACATGGACCGTTCCCTTCGTCGTGTATCGTTGCCGCATGGCAACCGGCGAAGAATCTTCACAACTGCACGTCCTGTTGATCGAGGACAGCCCCGAATACGCGCTCATGATGCGGCGCTGGCTCGAAGAAGACAGAAAGATCGCCGTCACCCACGCGGCCGACGGCACCAGCGGGGCCACGCTGGCCCGCTCGCGTGTGTGGGATCTGGTGGTCACCGACGTCGAACTGCCGGGGCTCGACGGCCTCGAACTGCTCAGCGCCGTGAAGGCCGGCGATCCGTGGACGCCGGTGCTCGTGATCACAGCGCACAAGAGCGTCGAGTACGCGCAGAAGGCGCTGCAGAACCGCGCCGACGGCCTGCTCTTCAAACCCTTCCCGCGCAATGAATTCCTGACGACGGCCATGCAACTGGTCATCTCTGCGCTGGCCCGCCGCGCGCGCGAGCGCAAGCTGGTGCTGGCCATCGGCGCGCACCCGGACGACGTGGAGATCGGCTGCGGCGGCACGCTGGAAAAGCACCGCATGCAGGGCGACTCGATCATCATCCTCACGCTGAGCGAAGGCATGTCCGGCGGCGACCCGAAGACGCGCAACCAGGAAGCCCGCAACGCTGCCGAACTGCTGGGGGCGCAATTGCGCTGGGGCGGTCTGCTGGACACCGAGATTCCCGAGGGCGCGATGACCATCTCCGTCATCGAGGACGTGATCCGCCAGCTGCGGCCGACGCACGTTTACACGCACTCCCAGTACGACAGCCACCAGGACCATCGCAACGCACACCACGCCACCATCGTCGCGGCGCGGGACGTGCCCAACCTGTACTGCTACCAGTCACCGTCGAGCATGGTGGAGTTCCGGCCCCACCTGTTCATCGATATCAGCAACCACATCGATGCCAAGCTCGCCGCCATCGCCGCGTACCGCAGCCAGACGTCGCAGCGCGCCTACCTGAAGGAAGACCTGATCCGCGCCACGGCCCGCTACTGGGGCCGCTTCGCCGGCTATGTGCTGGCCGAGCCGATGGAAGTGGTGCGCCAGCGCGACTCTTGAGCCTTCAGCGCGATCCCTGGAAAGGGGTGCCGGGGTTCTGCGCCAGCCACGCCTGCGCTTGCGTGAGCAGCTTGTCCATGCACAGCGCGAGCGCGCCCAGCGACGGGGCCAGTTCTTCCAGCGTCTGTTTGCCGGCGCGCAATTGCTCGTGGGCCTTGCGTGCGTCGTTGGCCAGGCCTTCGCTCGCGATGATGGCCAGCGTGGGTGCGGCGCGGTGCAGGTACTTCTGCACGGCTGTTTCATCGCGCGATTGCAAAGCCTCCTGGAAGTTGCGCAGTTCGCCCGGCGCGTCCACCATGAAGGTGGCCAACAGCTCGGACAACAGCGCTGCGTCGCCGTCTAGGAATTCGAGCGCGCGGGGGACGTCCAGGCCGTCCAGGCGTTCCAGGTGCGGCGGATTGTTCATGTCGTCGGTCGCCATTCGATGATTTCGCCATTGGCCATGGGACGCGCGGTTTCGGCACTGCGGTACTCCACCATGCGCGCGGGGCTGGACTCGAAGTCGTGCGGTGCGCCCCACAGCAGCGCGCGGAAAAACTGGCCGTGGCCCACAACCACCACCAGCTCTTCCTTGGGATCTTCGCTGCGCTCGACCAGCCGCGTGCGGAATTCGCGCAGCCGCTGCATGAACTGCGCGAACGACTCGGCCCCGGGACCGTCCACATGCGCCGGGTCTGCACGCTGCCAGTATTCGGCGACCCAGGGCTTGCGCATCTCCACCGTGGTGTTGCGGCAGCGTTGCGGGCTGAGATAGGTGAATTCCTCGATGGGCCAGGTCTCCACCGGCACGGCCGGCCAGCGGCGGCGGATGGTTTCAGCGGTGTCGCGCGCCCGAAGGAAGGGTGAGACGATCAGCAGGCCCGGCGGCTCCTGCATACGCTGTGCGACCGCTTCGGCCTGCTCGCGCCCGCGCGGCGTGAGCTGCACGTCGGCGTGGTTCGTGGAGGGCAGGCCGGCATTGGCCGTGCTCTCGCCATGGCGTACCAGCCAGACCTTCATGTCCGGTTTCATGCCGCCAGGTCCCGCCATTCCTGCGGGTCCACGAATTTTTCGGTCAGGTAGCGCACGGACATCAGCTCACTGAACGGCATCATCGTGTCCGGCAACGGCTTGCCCTCGATCTCGTCCACCAGCAACTTCGGGATGTCGACGCCCGCCGCTGCGGTGAGCGGCAGCGTGCCGGGAAAGCGCGGGTTGATTTCAAGCAGCTTGAACACGCCGTCGGCGGCGCGGCGGAACTGCACGTTCGCCACACCGCGGATGCCCGCGCCCTGCGCCGCGCGCACCGCGACGTCGATCACGTCCGCCGCGTGCACCGTGCGCGCGGTGATGGCGATGCCCGAGTCCGTCTTCATGCGTTCGCGCGGCACGGCGGCGATGCAGCGGCCGTCGGCGCGCACGAACACGTCGACCGAATATTCCTCGCCCGGCATGTATTCCTGGATCAGCATCGAACCGTCGCGCGGGACGGCGTTCAACGCGTCGGCGTTTTCGATGAGCGTCAAGTCACGCGAGCCCGAACCGCCGCGCGGCTTGGCGAACCAGGGGAATGGTGCGGGCAGGGCAGGTGTCGCTTCGGTCAGCACCGCATACGCGGGCACCGGCACGACGGACTTCAGGTGTTCGAGGAGTGCAAGCTTGTCACGGCACAGGCGCAGCGTTTCCAGCGAAGCCTGCGGCAGGCGGATGCCGGCATCCTCGAATTCCGTGCGCGCCAGCGCCAGCGGCACCAGCTCTGCATCGACGGTGGAGATGAGTGCCTCGATGCCGCGTTCCCGGCACGCTTTCAACACGGCAGACGGGAACGATGCGTCGTCGCCGCGCGGCACTACCAGGCGCCGGTCGGCAGGAACGAGGTACAGGCCGGGTGCCCTGGCGTCCATGTCGGCCATATACAGCGTGTGGGCAGCGTCCAGGCTTTTCCAGACACTGATGGCGGCGGGGCCTCCCGCGCCGGTGAGCATGATTTTCATTTGTCGTTGATGGGCTCCGGGGCTTCTTCCAAGGCTTCTTCCGAAACTCTCGGCAGCATTGTGCTCGGCTCGCCTGTCGTTCGTGTAACGAATGCGTAAAGCCTGGATGAAGCAGAGCCGTTCCGGGTTCATGTGGTATATCCGAAGCCTCGCCCGAAGCCTCGCTTCCCACGCAGTCATGAGCCTGTCCGCCGAAATACTGGGAACTTTTTTCGTCACCCTCGTCATCACAGGCGCCATGCCCGTGGTGGGCTCGCTCATCCAGTTCCTGATGGTGGGCTGGCACAGCCGCAACGACCACTACGCCCGCTGCGCCAACTACATGCCCCGCGTGGCCATCGTCGTTCCGGCGTGGAACGAGGGCAACGTCATCGAGGCCAGCATCGACATGCTGATGCGCATGGACTATCCGCGCGAGTCGCTGCGCATCGTGGTGGTGGACGATGCCAGCACCGACAACACGCCCGATGTGGTGCAGGCCAAGGAGCGGCAGTTTCCCGGCAACGTGTTCCACCTGCGCCGCGAGCGCGGCGGCGAGGGCAAGGCCCACACCCTCAACCACGGCCTGCGCGCCGTGCTGGCAGACGACTGGGCGCAGGCCGTGATGATCATGGACGCCGACGTGCTGTTCGAGCGCCCGACGCTGCGCCGCATGGCGCGCCACCTCGCCGACCCCGAGGTCGGTGCGGTCACCGCGTACATCAAGGAGGGCAGCCATCCGGGCAACCTGGTGTCGCGGTTCATCGCGTTCGAATACATCACCGCGCAGGCCGCGTCGCGGCGCGCGCAGAACGTGCTGGGCGCGATGGCCTGCCTGGCGGGCGGCGCGCAACTGCACAGCCGCGCCAACCTCGAATCCATCGGCGGCGAGATCGACACCACCACGCTGGCCGAAGACACGTTGACCACCTTCCGCACGCAACTCGCGGGCAACCGTGTGGTGTTCGACGGCAACGCGGTGGTGTGGGCCGAGGAGCCGGCCAGCCTGGACGCCCTGTGGCGGCAGCGCCTGCGCTGGGCGCGCGGCAACCTGCAGCTCACGCGGATCTTCCGGCAACTGTGGTTCCGGCGGAAGCTGGGCACCGGGCTCGCGTCGCCGCTGTTCGGGCTCATCTGGTTCAGCATCATGCTGATGCCGGTGTACATGATCCTCGCCACGGTCGGGCTGATCGGCCTGTACCTGCTCAACCCCGCGTGGGCATGGACGGCGTTGTCCACCTTCTGGGGCATCAACGTGGCAACGCACTTCTTCGTGGCGTTCTTCTCGTTCGCCATCGACCCCGGTACTGCGCGCCGTGCGTGGTTCGAGGGGCTCACCTTCCCCGGGCTCGTCGCACTGGTGATCATGGCGCTCTCGTTCGTCCCCGAGACGAGGCTGCCGCCGGAGATGCTGAGCAGCGGCCCGCGCACCGAACTCGGCCGCACCGATTTCGTGATGCTCTTCGTCTATTCGTGGACCAGCCTCAGCATGTTCGCCGCATGGCTGCTGTACCGGCTGGACAAGGCCGGCATTCCCGGCTGGCTACGTGACGCATTGCTGCTGATCATCGGCTACGGCCCCGTGCTGTGCGCCATCACCCTCGCTTCTTATGTCGCGGAATTCCGCAAGACAGGACTGCAATGGCAGAAGACAGAAAAATCCGGAAAGGCCCGCATACTCAATTAAAGGAAATCCAGCAGGTCGAGTTCGAGATGATGCTGTCGCAGGACCGCAAAGCCGAGAAACGACTCGCCCGGATGGAGGTGCTCACGCTGGTCGCGGCGGTGGGCATCGTGGTGGTGTGCCATTTGATTGCGATGTACCTATGAAGAAAAGGAAGTCCACCCTCCTCGTTTCCGCCTTGCTGCTGGCGGCCGTCGCAGCGAATGCGCAACCGGCGCCGGAATGCCGGATCGGCGAAGCGCAACAGCTCATGGGTCAGCCGTCGCCGCCGCACGCGCGCATCACCGCCCTGCTGGCCGACTGCGCCCGCGCCACGCCGGACGACTGGCGCGTGTACTGGCTGCAAGGTGTGCACGCGCGTGACCGCCAGCAACTGGACGCAGCGCGCACCGCATTGCAGCGCGCGCGTGCACTCGCACCGGACGAAGCCTCGCCCGCGCTCGACCTGGCGGTCGTGCATGAGTGGGACGGCGAACCTGCCCGCGCGCGCGCGCTGTACGCACAGGTGCTGCGCGCTGATCCCGCTTCGCGCCCCGCGTTGCTCGGCAGCGCCCGCGTGGCCCGCGCCGAAGGCCGGCGGCAGGATGCGCGCGCCATCTACGAAGGCATGCTCGCGCGGGATGCGCGCGACGTCGATGCGATCAACGGCCTGGCCTGGGTGAACCTGGCCGGCCTGCGGCTGGACGACGCGCAACGCGGCTTCGACGCGGCGCTGGCCGCGCAACCCGGCAATGCCGAAGCGCAGCAGGGCCTGCTGCAACTGCAGCAGAGCTGGCGCTACCAGCTCGACCTGGGCGTGGGCACCTACAACCTGTCGGCGGGCAACGCCACGTCGGCCAACGCCGGCCTGCGCGTGAACCTGAGCGATACCGACCAGCTCGAGTTCGGCCTCGCGCGCAACAGTCGCGAGTTGCCATCGGTGCAACTGATCGACCCGACGCCGCTGCCTTCGTGGATGGCGCGCGTGGGTTACAAGTCGCAGCCCACCTACGGGCTGACCTGGTCGGTGGCCTATGAATACCGCGAACGCCGGTTCAATCCCGAAGAACATCGCGTCGAGCTGGCGCTCGGTTCACCCATCGCCAACGGCGTGCGCTGGTACGGCGGCGTGCGCCAGGGCTTCGGTGCCGACGCGTGGCACAACCGGCTCACCCATCTGGGCCTGGGGGTGGACATCGCCCGCTACTGGAGCGTGACCGGCACCCTGTATTCGGGTGATTCGCGACTGGGCGGCACGAGCAAGGCCTTGTCGCTGGATTTGTATCGCGACACCGGTGCACTGGGCATGCTGTTCAACGTCGGCGTGGGTTACAGCCCCGACCCGGACAACACCAGCATCCACGCGCGGCTGGTCTACCCCATCGCCACGCGCCAGGCCATCGTGTTCGCGGTGGAGCACAGGTCGCTGGGCAGCGAGACGGAAGCCTCGGTCGGCTGGCGCTATTTCTGGCGCTGATTCCCTGGTGAATGCGCCCGGCGCTCGATTAGCAATTGTCCGGCGTCAGTAGAGTGCTGTATCTTCCGTCGCATGCGCATGCTTTTTGCAACAGGCATGCCACGCGATCAAGAAAGGACGCTTCTCCATGAACTCTGTCAGATTCCTTGCTTCCCCGCTGCGCCGTGCGCTGGCGGTTTCCGTGCTGGCTGTCGGCGCACTGGGCACTGCCCCTGCTTTCGCCCAGGACACCACGCCCATCAAGATGCTGGTCGGCTTCCCCGCCGGTGGCAGCACCGACGCCATCGCCCGCAGCCTCGCGCTGGGCATGGAAAAGTCGCTAGGCCGTCCGGTGGTGGTGGAGAACCGGGCCGGTGCAGGTGGCCAGATCGCCGCACAGGTGCTCAAGGGCTCCAAGCCCGACGGCCTGACCATCTTCCTGACCAACAGCCACGCGATCACCATGATCCCGCACACGCTGAAGGCGCCCGGCTACGACGTGGCCAAGGACTTCGCCCCCGTGAGCCTGGTGGCGTTCAACCCCGACGTGTTCGCCGTGAGCACCACGGTTGCCGGCAACCCGGCCGACCTGAAGGAATTCGCGGCCTGGGCCCAGAAGAACGCGGGCAAGGGCAACGTCGGCGTGCCGGCACCTGCCAGCGCACCGGACTTCGTGGTCTCGGGCATCGCCAAGGCACTCGCTGCCGACCTGAAATCCGCACCGTACCGAGGTGACGGCCCGGTCGCGCAGGACCTGGTTGCGGGCCAGATCGCCGGTGGCGTGGGCTCGGTCGGCGTGATGCTGCCGCAAGTGGCCACGGGCAAGGTCAAGATCCTGGCGGTGAACGGCACGCAGCGCGTGTCGAGCATTCCCAACGTGCCGACCTACGCCGAACTCGGCCTGAAGGGCCTGGACGACCAGATCTTCACCTCGGTCATCGTGCCGGCCGGCACGCCCGCCGACATCATTGCGCGCTACAACGCGGCCATTGCGGCTGCCGTGGCAGCGCCCGAGATGAAGGAGCGCCTGAGCAGCCTGGGCATCACGCTCGTGAGCAGCACGCCCGAAGCGCTGGGCCAGCGCATCCAGGCCTCGTCGGCCGCTTCGCTGGCGATGATGAAGGCGGCGGGCTACACGCCGCAGTGAACGGAGAGGCCTGCGCGATCAGAAGTCCAGCAGGCTGAGCCCGACGCTCAGCACGTTGCGGCGGCGGTTGTAGTCCACCAGGCTGTCGCCGTAGCCGCTGAAGAACTGGGTATGGAAATGAAGGCCGCTCCTGCGGCCTTCCGTACTTCCGAGGGCGCGCAGCCACTCGAGGCGCACGGAGCCGTTGGAATCCTTGCCCAGCGAGGTGCGCAGCGTGGCCGACAGCGTGTTGTCCTTGTTGACGAACCAGTTGCCGTTGAGTTCGGCGCGGCCGATGTAGCTGCTGATGTCCGGGTTGTCGTCGTTGCCGCTGCTCTCGCTCATGCGGCGCCAGATGCGGGCGTTGACGTTCCACTTGTTGCCCGACTCGAGGCCCGCCATCAGGTACACGCGGTTCCAGCTGCGCGACAGCGGCAGCGTCTGCCCGTTGGACTGGTGCACGAGGCCGACGCCGCCGTAGCGCAAGCGCAGGCCGTTGCCGAACTGCAGGTCCAGCGGGTAGACGTAGACGATTTCCGGCTCGTGGTCGGTCGTGCGGAACGGGCGCGAGATCTCGCCGTTGAAGAACTGCCAGTACGACTGCTGCGTGTAGCCGAGCCACAGCGAGTCCTTGCGCGACGGGTCGCCGCCGGTCAGCAGGCCCTGGGCGATCTTGGTGCGCACGGAAAGCTGCAGGCGCAACTCGTTGGTTTGGTAGGGCGTGAAGGCGGCGGTGTGGCCGGGCGAGGGCGAGCTCGGCGCGGTGTTGACCGTGTCCGACGCGATCCACGACAGGCTGATGGGGCGGTAGCCGCGGAAGTTGAAGGTGCCGCAATCGCTGCCTTCCTCCAGTTCCCAGAAGCGCGAGAGCGCGGAGTACTGCGTGTCCTTGCAGCCTTCGGTGCTGGCGACTTCGATCACTCGCGTGGCAGGCAATTGCGCGTTGACCGGTTCGGCGGGCTGGGCGGGTGCGGCGGGCGTCGTCAATGCGGACGCGGCCGGAACGCCGGAAGCCTGCGTGCGCGCCCAGTTGTCGAAGCACGCCAGCCGCGCCGAGCCTTCGGGCACGGCGGCGCATTGCTGCCACGTTGCCGGTTGCGGCGTGGCGGACGTCTGCGCGAGCGCCGGAAAGCTGAACGCGAGCAGTGTCAGCCCGGCAGCTTGCGCAGCACGAACGGGTATTTGCGATCGGTGATTTCGTTGGTCCATGTTCCGCGTATTTCCTTGCCGCACGACTGCTCCACGAGTTCGCCCTGCCAACTGGCGCTGATGCGCGTCCCGTCGTCGGACTCTTCCAGCCCCACGACGCCCTGATCCAGGTCACCGGCGAGCAGCGACTTCACACCGCTGCGCGACACGCCACCGGTGAAGCCCGGATATTCCGGATGCGCCTCCAGCAGCACCAGCGCTCCCTGGTCCAGCCCCTCGAACTGCGCGCGCCACAGGCCGTACAGCTGCGGCAGCGCGATGGGCATTGTCGCCGTGCATGCAGGATGTGCGCCAGCCACCGGCGCGGCTTTTTCAATTGCTTGCGAACTTTGCACCAGCATCAGGGCCAGCGCGCAGAACAGGCGCAGCTTCATGCGCGCTCTCCGTCGGCCGCCTGCGCAGCCTGAGCCGCCGCCGACTCCTGCGCCTTGCGGGCGAACTCGGCGCGCAGCGCCTTGAGTTTCTCGCGCGGGTCTTCCTTCACGGTTGCCTTGTCCAGCGCCATCTCGCCGATGAAGCGGCTGGGCTGCGCAGCCACCATGTCGCGGCCCTTCTTCTTCCTGCGGGTCCAGCTCACGGCCAGCGTGCGCTGGGCGCGGGTGATGCCCACGTACATCAGGCGCCGCTCTTCCTGCAGCTTCAGCATCGTGCCTTCCAGGCCGTCGGGGCCGTCCTCGTCGAGCTTGAAGGGCAGCATGCCCTCCGTCACGCCGGCCAGCACCACGTGCGGCCACTCGAGGCCCTTGGAGGCGTGCAGCGTGGACAGCGTCACCACGTTCTGGTCCTTCTCGCGCTCGCTGATGGTGGACAGCAGCGAGATGGTCTGCGCCACTTCGAGCAGCGATTTCGTCTCGTTGGCGAGGATGACCCCCGCCGTGTCGTCGATCTGCCCGCCGCAACGCTGCGCCATCCAGTCGCAGAACTCCATCACGTTGGTCCAGCGCGAAGCGGCCAGGCGCTCGTTGTCTTCGCTGTCGTACAGGTGCTTCTCGTAGCCGATTTCCTTGAGCCAGTCGGTCAGGAACGCGCGCGCGTCCTCCGCGCCGAGCGTCTGGCGCGCACGGTATTCCAGGTCGTTCACATAGCGGCCGAACTCGTGCAGGCTGCCCACGGCGCGCGACGACAGCACGCTGGGCAGGCTGCTGGCGAACAGCGCCTCGAACAGGCTCAGCTTGTACTGGCTGGCGAACACGCCCAACTGCTGCAGCGTCTGGTGGCCGATGCCGCGCTTGGGCGTCGTCACCGCACGCAGGAATGCCGGGTCGTCGTCGTTGTTGATCCACAGCCGGAACCACGCGCACAGGTCGCGGATTTCCGCGCGGTCGAAGAAGCTCTGGCCGCCCGACACCTTGTACGGGATCTGCGCCTTTCGCAGCGCTTGCTCGAGCACGCGCGCCTGGTGGTTGGCGCGGTAGAGCACGGCGAAGTCCTTCCATTCCTTCCACTGCGAATTCGCGCGGCTGGACTGGATGCGCGCCACCACGCGCTCGGCCTCATGCTCCTCGTTGTCGGCGTCGACGATGCGCACGGGCTCGCCTTCGCCGAGTTCACTGAACAGCGTCTTGGGAAAGAGCTTGGGGTTGGGGCCGATCACGTTGTTGGCCGCGCGCAGGATGGCACCGGTGGAGCGGTAGTTCTGCTCGAGCTTGATGACCTTCAGCTGCGGGTAGTCCTGCGGCAGCTTGCGCAGGTTGTCCAGCGTCGCGCCGCGCCAGCCGTAGATGGACTGATCATCGTCGCCCACGGCAGTGAAGCGCCCCCGCTCACCCACCAGCAGCTTGAGCAGTTCGTATTGCGTGGCGTTGGTGTCCTGGTATTCGTCGACCAACACATGGCCGAGCTGCGCCTGCCACTTCCCGCGCACTTCGGGGAAGTCGCGCAGCAGCTTGAGCGGCAGGCCGATCAGGTCGTCGAAGTCCACGCTCTGGAAGGCGGTGAGCCGTTCTTCATAGCGCGCCATGATGCGCGCGGTGACGCGCTCGTTGTCGTCCTTCGCCTGGGCTTCGGCCTGCGCGGCGTTCAGACCCATGTTCTTCCACAGGCTGATGGTCCACTGCCAGGTGCGCGCCGTGGCGGCATCCGTGGTGCCGCCCGCGTCCTTGAGGATGCTCGTGACGTCGTCGCTGTCCAGGATGCTGAACTGCGGCTTGAGACCGAGTACCTCGCCGTCCTGCCGCATCATGCGCACGCCCAATGCGTGGAAGGTGCAGATCAGCACCTCCTTCGCCTGCTTGCCCACGAGGTCCTTCGCGCGCTCGCGCATTTCGGCGGCGGCCTTGTTGGTGAAGGTGATGGCCGCGATGCGCGCCGGCGCGACGCCCGACTGGATGAGCCGCGCGATCTTGTGCGTGATCACGCGCGTCTTGCCCGAGCCCGCGCCCGCCAGGACCAGGCAGGGACCGTGCATGAAATTGACGGCTTCCTGCTGGGCGAGATTCAGACCTGACGACATGAAGGGACTGCGGGGAAAACGGAGGGCGGGTGGAGGAAAAAGAAGCGGCCTGCCGGAGAAGACAGACCGCGCGTCGAATCATAACGGCGCGGCATTTCACGATGCAGTGGTGGCACGGAGCTTGCAGAAAACATGTACGAATAAATGCACAACCATGTACAGGAAAACGAACATGAGCAAGCCCGTGAATGACCTCGTCGCCACGAAGCGCCGGCTGCTGCAAGCCGCCGCGCTGTCACCCGCAGTTCTCGCGCTGCCGTCGATGGCGCAGGCAGCGTACCCCGCAAAGCCGGTGAAGCTCATGATCCCCTTTCCTGCCGGCGGGGCGACCGATTACGCCGCGCGCGCCATCGGCACTGCGCTCGCGGAAAAATGGAAGCAGCCCGTGGTGTTCGAGAACCGCGCGGGCGCGGGCTCGACCATCGGCACCGAAGCCGGTGTGAAGAGCGCGCCCGATGGCTACACGCTGGTGATGGGCATCCCCGCCGGCATCACCATCGCGCCGCACATCTATCCGAAGCTCGGCTACAACCCGATCACCGACCTCGTGCCCATTGCCGGCTTCGCGACCTCGCCGCTGGTCGTCGTGGTGCCGGTGGATTCGCCGTACAAGACGATGAAGGACCTCGTGGCCGCAGCGCGCGCCGAGCCCGGCAAGCTGAGCTATGCATCCAACGGTGCGGGCTCGCTGCCGCACCTCACGGCCGAATGGTTCTTCAGCGAAGCGAAGCTCAAGGTGACGCACGTACCCTACAAGGGCAGCGCGCAGGCCTTGCCCGATCTCGTCGCGGGCCGCACGACGATGATGTTCGACATCATCGTCTCCGCCTTGCCGCTGGTCGAAGGCGGACGCCTGCGCGTGCTCGCGGTGACGGGCGCACAACCCACCACGCGGCTGCCCGGCGTCGCCACCGTTGCATCGGGCGGCTACCCCGGCTTCGCGGCGGACCAGTGGTACGGCCTGTTCGCACCGGTGGGCACGCCACCCGCCATCGTGCGCAAGATCGAGGAAGACGTGAAGTCGGTCACCGAAGCCACGCTGATGCGCGGCCAGATGTGGCAGCGCGGCGCGGAGATCCAGTACGCGCCCGCGAAAGATCTCGCCACCATGGTGAAGAAGGACTCCGACCGCTGGGCCGTCATCGCGAAGTCGACGGGCGCGCGGGCGGAATGAACCGGGGAGGGGAATGAGACAATCCCGGCGCTGTGCTGCAGATTTTCTCCGTCACCTTTCCCTTTTTCGCCCTTGTGCTTTGCGGTTATCTCGCCGCGACGCGGCGCATGCTGCCGCTCGAGGCAATCCCAGGTCTCAATGGCTTCGTGCTGTTCTTCGCGCTGCCGTGCATGCTGTTCCGTTTCGGCGCGGCCACGCCGATCGCGCAACTGCTGGACGGCACGCTGGTGGTGCTCTACCTTTTGTGCGCGCTGGCCATCGTCGGCCTCACCATCGCGCTCACGCTGAACGAGCGCATCCGCTGGAACGACGCATCGTTCGGCGCGCTGGTGGCGGCGTTTCCCAACACCGGCTTCATGGGCGTGCCCCTGCTGGTCGCGCTGCTGGGCGCGCAGGCAGCGGGCCCGACCATCCTCACCATCCTGCTGGACATGGTGGTGACCACCTCGCTGTGCATCGCGCTGTCGCGGCTGGACGCGGCTGACCAGCATGGCATGGCGATCGCCGCGCGCAAGGCCCTGGCCGGCATGCTGGTGAACCCGCTGCCGTGGTCCATCCTGCTGGGTGCGGCCGCATCGGCCGCCAGCCTGAAGCTGCCCGGCCCGGTGGACAAGACGATTGCGCTGCTGGCCGAGGCCGCGTCGCCGGTGGCGCTGTTCACCATCGGCGCGGTGATCGCGCGTTCGCAGAAGCTGGCGGCCGACAAGCGCGCGTCAGGGCAGGGTACGCCGGATTCGCGCGACTACATCCTCGTCGCGCTGATCAAGCTGCTCGTGCATCCATTGCTGGTGCTGGCCGTGGCCAGCGGTGCGCGCTACCTCGGCGTGCCGATCGAGCCGTTCACCATCACCGTGATGGTGCTGGTGGCTGCGCTACCGAGCGCGAGCAACGTCTCGATGCTGGCCGAGCGCTATGGCGCAGACAACGGCCGTGTGGCGCGCATCATCCTCGTCTCGACGGTGGTGGCATTCTTCACGTTCTCGGGGGCGGTCGCGCTGATGCGCTGATGCGCAGCGCCACTAGATCGCCAGCGGATCCACATCCACTGCCCAGCGGATCACGCTGCGGTCGCGGCGCGCATGCAGCAGCGGCTGCCACTCGGACAGGAAGCGCTGCAGCGCGGCGCGCGAGCCGCTTTCCACCAGCATCTGCGCGCGCTCGATGTTGGCCACCCGCTGGATCGCCATCGGCACGGCCGGAAAGCGCGTGACCATGTCGCTGCCGCCGATTTCCTGCGCCTGCGCGTCTGCGCTCGCGGCATTCAGGAAAGCCTGCGCGGCTTCCTGCGTGCGGGCTTCGGCGCGCACCAGCGCCTGGAAGGCGAAAGGCGGCATGGCAGCGGCCTCGCGCTCCGCGAGCTGCTGTTCTGCGAATGCCGGGTAATCGTGCTTCTTCAATGCCGCGAACAGCGGATGCTGCGGATGGAAGGTCTGGACCCACATCTCGCTGGCGGAACCTTGTGCAGCCAGGTAGGCGGCGTCGCGGCCGGCCCGGCCGGTGGCCTGCAGCAGCAGCGCGAACAGACGCTCGGGCGCGCGGAAGTCGCTGGAGAACAGCGCGCTGTCGGGGCTCACCGCCGCGACGAGCGTGACGCGGCGGAAGTCATGACCCTTGGCGATCATCTGCGTGCCGACGAGCACGTCCACTTCTCCCGAATGCACCTGCGCGAGCTGCGCTTCGAGCTCGCCTTTCAGGCGCGTCGTGTCGGCATCGATGCGCGCAATGCGCACGGGGCCGCCATCGGGCCTGCGCAAATCCTGCAGCAGCGCGGCGAGTTGCTCCTCGATCTGTTCGGTGCCGCGGCCCAGCGGCGTGATGTCCACGTTGCCGCACGACGGGCACGCGCGCGGCACGCGTTCGGTGAAGCCGCAGTGGTGGCAGCGCAGCGTGCGGTCGATCTTGTGGAACACGCGGTAGGCGCTGCAGTAGGGGCATTCGCTCTTCCAGCCGCAGTCGGCGCAGTGCAGCACGGGCGCATAGCCGCGCCGGTTGAGCAGCACGAGCGATTGCTCACCACGCTGCACGCGTGCGGCCATGGCCTGCAGCAGCGGCGGCGAGAACACGGTCTTCTTCGGCTGATGGTTCATGTCCACCAGCAACACGCGCGTGGGCGCTTCGCCTTGCGCGCCCACACGCGTGGGCATCGTCAGGCGCGCATAGCGCGGCGCGCGCGCATGGCCGTCATCGCTGCCTTCCGCGCCGGGCGCATGGATGGTGGCATCGCGGCTGTGGTGCCAGCTCTCGAGTGACGGCGTGGCCGAGCCCAGCAGCACCTTCGCACCTTCCTGCCGGGCGCGCCAAACGGCGAGGTCGCGGGCCGAGTAGCGCGCGCCTTCCTGTTGCTTGTAGCTCGGGTCGTGTTCCTCGTCGACCACGATGAGCTTGAGCGCAGGCATGGACGCGAACACCGCCATGCGTGTGCCGAGCACGATGCGTGCGTTGCCCGCGTGCGCGGCCAGCCAGCCGCGCAGCCGCTGCGGCGGCGTCATGCTGCTGTGCATGGAGACCACGCTCGCTTCGCCGTAGCGGGGCACGAAGCGCTCACGGAAGCGCGCTTCCAGCTGCGGCGTGAGGTTGATCTCGGGCACCATCACCAGCGCCTGGGCGTCCGGGTCGCGCGCGAGCATGCGCTCCACGGCTTGCAGATAGACCTCGGTCTTGCCGCTGCCGGTGGCGCCGAACAGCAGGAACGGCCCGGATTCGGATTCGAATCGCCGCAGCGCTTCGGCCTGCTCGGGCGTGAGCAGGGGTGCGGCGCGGGACGGCGGCGACGCGTCTTCTTCGTCTGCAGTGCCCGGCTTTGCGCGGCGCAGGCGGCGTGCGAGCTGCGTGGCGTCGAGCTCGCGCAGTTGCGGCGGCAACGCCGCGAGTGCCACTTCGCCGATGGAACGCTGGTAGTAGCGTGCGCTGAACGACACGAGCTCGCGCCATGTTTCGTTCAGGGGCGCGATCGCGTCGAACACGCTCGTCACCGGACGGGTTTCGAGCTCCAGCCGCCCGTCCGCCGCTTCCTCCGGCACCGCCCACACCACGCCCAGCGTCTCGCGCTTGCCCAGCGGTACGCGTACCAAGGTGCCGGGCGCGAGTGGCAACTCACTCCTGTAAGTAAGCAGCCCCGAAAGCGCGCTGTGCGCGGGCGTTTGCACCGCAATGGACAGCCAGCAGGTCATGCACCTTCCATGTTGAGAGTTCTTCTTAAAGAAGCTTGGCGAAAAGCCGTTTAAGTCGTTGATTTGAAAGTGCTTTGCAGGCCATTCAAACAATCTGTGGATAACTTTGTTGATATGTTGCAGGCACGCGCGCCAAAGCCTTGAAAATCAAGGCTTTCACTGGATTGCCTTCAAAAAGAGCAGCCTTTTAAATCCATATGAATCAATGACTTAGGTTCGCTATTCGTTTTGTAGCAACAGTGCGCCAGCCATCGGATTTTTTGCGCGCCGCAACACAACTTTTGTGCATAAGTCAAGCGCGCCCAAGTGGCCGCATGCAAGTTTTTCCGCTTGACAGGCGCGTCGCAAGGGGGTGATTCCTGAGCCATGCCGTGGTTTGCGGGCCGTGGGGAACTACCCCGCGGAAGCCGCCCGCATCTTGCGCGAATGCCCGTGCACCGCGTCCACCAGCACGGCCACGCTTTCCGGCGGCGTGTGCTGGCTGATGCCATGGCCCAGGTTGAAGATGTGGGTCGGCCCCGTACCCGGCCCGGTGTGCGGCGTGCCGAAGCTCTCCAGTGCGGCGATGGCCTGCGCCTCGATCTGCGCCGCGCCTGCGAAGAGCACGTTCGGGTCGAGGTTGCCCTGCAGCGCCTTGCCGTGGCCGACGGTCGCGCGGGCGCGCGCGAGGTTCACCGTCCAGTCCACGCCGAGCACGTCGCAGTCCAGCGCGTTCATTTCTTCCAGCCACAAGCCGCCGCCCTTGGTGAACACGATGCGCGGGATGCGCGCGCCTTCGTGCTCGCGCTTGAGTTGCGCCAGCACGCGCGCGGTATAGGCCATGCTGAAGGCCTGGAACGTGCCGTCGGCCAGCACGCCACCCCAGCTGTCGAAGATCATCACGGCCTGCGCGCCGGCCTCGATCTGCGCGTTCAGGTACGCGGCCACCGCGTCGGCATTGACCTGCAGGATGCGGTGCATCAGGTCAGGCCGGCTGTAGAGCATGGACTTCACGAGGCGGTAGTCGTCCGAGCCCGCGCCTTCCACCATGTAGCAGGCCAGCGTCCACGGGCTGCCCGAGAAGCCGATGAGCGGCACGCGGCCGTCCAGCGCATGGCGGATCGACGTGACCGCGTCGAACACATAGCGCAGCTTTTCCATGTCGGGCACGGCCAGCGCGTCGACCGCGGCTTCGTCACGCACCGGTGTCGCGAAGCGCGGGCCTTCGCCGATGGCGAACGACAGGCCGAGGCCCATTGCGTCCGGCACGGTGAGGATGTCCGAGAAGAGGATTGCCGCGTCCAGGTCGAAGCGTTCGAGCGGCTGCAGCGTGACTTCGGTCGCGTAGTCCTTGTTGGTGGCCAGGCCCATGAAACTGCCGGCCTGCGCACGCGTGGCGCGGTATTCGGGCAGGTAGCGGCCGGCCTGTCGCATCAGCCACAAGGGGGTGTAGTCGGTGGCCTGCCGCAGGCAGGCGCGCAGGAAGGTGTCGTTTTTCAGGGGGGCGGGCATGACACGAATTGTCGCAGCCCCGGGCGTCTGCACCGGCGCGTGGCTGTAGTGCTTATGACCTGCATCGAACAAGTCCTACAAGCGAATAGGCACGGACCTGCAAACACGGCGTCATGCGGCAACTAGTCTTGAACCATCCATTGCAACGAACCTCTTGAGGAGTTGAACCATGCAACGATCTTCATTGACTTCTTCCCTGGTGCTGGCCGGCCTGCTTTGTGGCGGTGCCGCGTTTGCGGCCGACAACGCAACCAGCCAGGACGCACAGGAGCGTTACCGCCAGGAAGTGGCCGCCTGCAACAGCGGCCAGACGCAGCAGGACAAGCAGACCTGCCTGCGCGAAGCGGGTGCCGCGTTGCAGGCCGCCCGTCAGGGTCAACTGGACCAGAGTACCCAAGTCGCGTCCTATGACGGCAACGCGCTGGCGCGCTGCAACGTCTTCATGGGCGAGGAACTGAGCGCCTGCCGTGCACGCATCGTGGGTCACGGCTCGCAGGAAGGCGCGACCGTGACGAGCGGCAGCGTGAACGAGGGCGGCATCCTGCGCGAGAGCGTGCAGGTGATCACGATCCCGGCAGAACCCACGGCGCCGGCCGTGAACGGCGGCCCGGTCGTGACACCGTTGCCGCCAGCGAACTGAGCCTGACCGGCCCCGGTTCAGCTTTTGTACTTGATGCTGCAGCCGTAGGGCCGGGTATTCGCCTGACTCACCGGTTTGCCGGCGAGTGTTTCATCGAGACCTTGGCGGACGTAGTTCGTCGCGGTCTTGATGTCGTCTGCGCGTGCCGACGCGATACTGTCGATGCCGCCCGCATAGACCAGCACGCCCTGCGGATTGACGATGTACATGTGCGGCGTGGTGCGCGCGCCGTAAGCCTTGCCGACGGTGCCTTCTTCGTCCATCAGCATGGCGGTCTGGACCGACTGCTTGTCCTTCGCCCATGCCGTGAGCTTGGCGGGTTCGAGGTAGTCACCCGCCGCTTTCTCCGTGGAGTTCACCGACAGCCACACGACGCCCTTGGCCATGGCTTCCTTCTGCGTGGCCGGCATGTTGCCGGAGTTGTAATGCTTCTGCACGAACGGGCAACCCGGGTTGGTCCACTCGAGCACGACGTGCTTGCCCTTGAAGTCGCTCAGCTTCACGGTCTTGCCCGTTGCGTCCTTCACGGTGAAGTCGGGCGCGGGTTGCCCGACCGTGGCCGATGCAAAAGCGGCAGGCGATGCGGCAGCGAAGGCCAGCGTCGTGACGGCGAGGGCGATGTGAAGAGCAGATTGGAGAGCGGAACGGCGCAGCATGTGGATTCCTTTCAGGTCGGATCAGAAATGAACACGGATGAACATGGAACGGCGGGAACGGCGGAATGCTTCAGGTTTCGGCGTCAGAGTTTCGCGATGACCGAGCGAACCTCGTCCACCCCCAGAATCTCGGACAGCACGACCGGCGCGCTGCCCTGGCGATAGAACACATAGACCGGCACGCCGCTGCGCCCGAGTTGCGCCAGCGCGGCGGTGATGGCCGGGTCGCGCCGCGTCCAGTCGGCGCGCAGCAATGCTACGTTCTTGCCCGCGAGGTCGGCAAGCACATCCCCATTGGCCAGCGTGGTCTTCTTGTTGTACTGGCAGGTCACGCACCAGGCGGCGGTGAAGTCGACGAACACCGGCTGGCCTGCGGCCACGAGCCGGTCCACCTTGCCGGGGGCCCAGGCTTGCCAGCGGTCGGTCGTGCCTGCGGGGGCAGCGGCCACCATGTCGACCTGCCGCGTGACGGTCGGGCCCAGCATGCCGACCAGCGTTGCCAGTGCCGCCGTCAGCACGCCGCCCAGCACCAGCCGGCCCGCACCGCGCAGCGAGAACGCCCAGATGACCGAGGCCATGGCGACCAGCAGCGCCAGCAGCGCAC
The DNA here is from genome assembly GCF_049445855.1 of Variovorax sp. VNK109. Lineage (NCBI taxonomy): Bacteria > Pseudomonadati > Pseudomonadota > Betaproteobacteria > Burkholderiales > Comamonadaceae > Variovorax > Variovorax sp. VNK109. The sequence goes on from NZ_JBMSDV010000003.1 coordinate 49,960, forward strand.
CCGCGCCGTCGATGCCCGTTTGCTGGCCCAGCACCCAAACCAGCCACACCACGGTGGCGAACATCGGGAAGGCCATCAGCTTGCGGAAGGTTTCCATCCAGCGGCCGGGGCGCGGCATCCAGCCTGCCACGGCGGGCACGAGGCTGGCCACGAGATAGGGCAGCGCCATGCCGAGGCCCACTGCGCCGAACACGGTGAGCGCCTGCCAGGCCGGCAGGCCGACCGCGAAGCCGACCGATGCGCCCATGAACGGCGCGGTGCAGGGCGACGCGATGGCCACCGCCAGCACGCCGGAAATGAACGAATCCGCCACCGGATGGCGGGCCTGCATCGACGCGAGGCCCGACGGCACGAGCCGCCCGAACTCGAACACGCCCGCGAAGTTGAGGCCGATGACGGTGAAGAGGGCGGCCAACAGCGCCACCACCAGCGGCGACTGCAGCTGGAAGCCCCAGCCGAGCTGCTCACCCGCCGCGCGCAGCGCGAGGAACAGCGCCCCCAGTGCAAGGAATGACAGCACCACGCCCGCCGTGTACGCCAGCCCGCTCGTGCGGCGCGCCGCGGCATTGGTGGAATGCTGCGCGAACCCCACCACCTTGATGGCCAGCACCGGGAACACGCAAGGCATGAGGTTGAGGATGAGCCCGCCGATCAGCGCGCCGAAGAGCGCCGCCCAGAGCGTCAGACCCGCGCCGCCTGAACCACCCGAGCCACCTGCCGTTCCACCGCCCGATGCGTTCTGCGCGAGTGCCTGTGCCAGCGCGGGCGAAACGCCGCTGCCGGCAGCGGCTGCCGCGGGCCAGTCACCCGACACCGGCGCTTCGGCGCGCCAGCCGGTGCGGTCCTTCGCGTCCTGCAGCGCCAGCACCACCGGCATGACCTTCGGGCTCTGGCTGCGCTGCGGGGACAGTGGTACGTCGGCCGTCCAGACGCCGCCCTTCCAGGCCTGCGTCCACTGGCCGGAGGTTTCGATGACTTCCGGCGTCTCGGGGAAGAATTCGAGCGCCTTGCCCTGCAAGGCGGCTGGCAGGCCGGTCACCGACACCTTGAGCAGCGTGCCTTCCACCTGGACTTTGCTGCCCGGCGGCAGCGCCTTGGGCTGCGAGGCGAATGCATCGTCGAACTCGGCCTTGTTGAAGGCGGTGGACGAGCGGGTGGGAATCTTCAGGGTGAATTCGCCGTCTTCGGGAATGCACTCCTTCTTGCAGACCAGCCAGGACGCGCTGAGCTTGACCTCGAGTTCGCTGCGCAGCACCGAAGGCTTGAAGTCCGGCGTGATGATGAGCGGCACCGGCAGCAGCACCTTGTCTTCGTAGCCGTAGTTGGCCAGCGTGCCGATCGGGATCTTGCGCGGCACGGGCCAGGCGATGTCTTCGGCCAGCACGCCCACCGGCAGCGTCCAGCGCAGGTCGGTCGGCAGGCCGGAGTCGCCGGAGTTCTTCCAGTAGGTGTGCCACTCGGGCTTGTGCGCGATGTGAAGACCCACCCACACTGTCTTGCCCGGCTCCACGCCGTCAGGTGCGTAGGCCATGAGTTCGGCGCGCACGCGTTCGGTGGTGACCACGTTCGGCTCGGCTGCGTGGGCCGGCAGGCTGGCCAGGAGGCCCGCCGCGCCGGCGAGCGAGACGATCAGGGAGGCGGCGGCGCGACGCAGGTTCATGGCAGGTTGGGAGCGTACCGGATGGGCCGAAGTTCCGCGCGGGCCGGGCCGTTCGTGCGAAACCTTGCGCCACCGGTCGGTTGGGGGCTTGGTTTCCGGCGATGTTAGCTGCCAGCGCAACAGGAAACTTGGTCGATACTCCACCAGCCTGAATCGGGTGGCCCCGGCCCAGTCCGTAAGTGCAGCTGAGCAGCGGAGCGACGCGGGGAAAAAGGAGTCGCGTCTGTCTGAGCGAAGCGAGTTCAGCGACTCCCCCCGCGTCGTGAGCAGCGCAAGGCAGCCCGAAGGGCCTGCACTTCCGGACTGGGCCGGGGCCACCCGATTCAGGCGCTCTGCACCTCAGCAACAGCTTTTCGACTGGACACGGCCAGCCACAGCGCAATGCCCGCAAATGCCACGACAGCATGGGCAACAGCAATCTTGAGCGCACTGTCGAAGATGAGCGGCGCGACCACGCCGGTGATGATGGCGAACAGCATCATCTGCACGAAGCCCTGCATCGACGACGCCATGCCGCGCATCTCGGGGAAAGTTTCCATGGTGCGGACCGTCATGCCGGGCGTGGCCAGCGCCACGCCGAAGGTGTACACGCCCAGCGGGACCACGGCCCAGGGCACCGACGCGGTGAAGAGCAGGTTGTAGACCACGCCGCCTGTGACGGCCAATGCCATCACCACGAAGCCGGACTTGATGAGCGTTTCCATGCGCACCGAATGTGCGAGCCGCCCCGCCACCGCCGAGCCGCTGACCAGCCCGCCCACCAGTGGCAGGAACAGCCAGCCGAACGCCGTCTCGGGCTGGTGCAGGATGCCCATCACGAACGCCGCGGCCGAGCCCACGTACAAAGGCAGGCCGCCGAAGACGAGTGCGATGGACAGCGCCATCGTCATGAAGCGCGCGTGGCGCAGCGTCTTCGCATAGTTGGCCAGGATGTTTTTCAGGTGGAAGGGCTGGCGCTGCGACACCGGCAGCGTTTCGGGCAGCCCCTTCAGCGCCGCGACCAGCAGCAGTGCGGTGAACGCCGTGAGGAAGACGAAGTTGGCGCGCCAGCCGAAGTGCGCCTGCAGCCAGCCGCCGATCAGCGGCGCGAGTGCCGGCGCGATGCCGAACACCATCATGATCATCGAGGTGATGCGCTGCGCGTCGCTGCCGCTGAAACGGTCCTGCACCATGGCGCGCGAGATCACGATGCCTGCGCCGGCGGCCAGGCCCTGAAGGCCGCGGATGAAGATCAGCGCGCCCGCGCTCGGCGCGAAGATGGCGCAGGCCGAGAACAGCGTGAAGAACGCCATCGAGACGAGCATCACGCGGCGGCGGCCGAACGAGTCGGACAGTGTGCCGTAGAACAGCATCATCACGGCCAGACCCATGATGTAGATCGACAGCGTCTGTTGCACGACGGCCGGCGGCACGCCGAACTCCGCGCCGATGGCGGGGAACGAGGGAAGGTAGGTGTCGATGCCCAGGGGGCCGACCATCGTGATCAGGGCAAGCACGACGGTCAGGAAAGTCGGATGCATGAAAAGGAAACCGGGACGGTACTGCGGGTAAACCCGCATTCTTCCCGGTTTTGCCGCCTGGCGTGCGCGGGGGGTTATCCGGCCGTCGCGCGGCCGAACAGCCGGTGCACCTGCTGGCGCATCCACTGGTGCGCCGCGTCGCGCGCGGTGCTCGCATGCCACACGAGGCGCACTTCATACGCGGGCGACGCGCGCTCGGGCAGGTCCCACACGCGCAGGCCATGGCGCTCGTGCAGGTTGGCGGCGTACATCTGCGGCACGATGGCCAGCAGGTCGGTGTTCATCGCGAGGTCGGGTAGCGCGCCGAAGTGGCGCGCACGCACGACGATGCGGTCCGAGAGCTTCAGGCGCGCGAGCATGTCGTCCACTGTGTGGTGGAAGGTCGCGGTGGGGGCGGCGACGACGATGGACGCACCCGCGAGTTGCTGCGTGGTCAGGCGCGAACCCGCGCGGCCGGTGGCGGGCCGCCAGTGCGCCGAGGTCATGGCGACGTAGTGCTCGCGGAACAGCAGCTCGGCGCGCACGCCCTGATGGCGCGGCTGCAGGATGCCGATGGCCAGATCGATCTCGCGCGCCTCGAGCGCGGCGGGCACGTCGGCCGCCGCGACGGCCACGTTGTAGAGATGCGCATTGGGTGCCTGCTCGCGCAGTGCGGCTGCGAGGGGCGGCAGGAACATCATCTCGCCGAGGTCGGAGAGCGAAAGACGCCAGCGCATCTCGCTGGTCGCGGCTTCGAATTCCTCGCGCCCGGTGACGAGCCCTTCCAGTGCGCGAAGCTGCTCCTGTACCTCGGGCGCGATGCGCTCGCACAGGCGCGTGGGCTTGAGGCCATCCGGGGCACGCACGAACAGGTCGTCGTGGAAATAGTCGCGCAGCCGCGCCAGTGCGTTGCTGGTGGCCGGCTGCGACAGCGACAACGCCTTGCCGGCGGCCGTGACCGAGCCGGTGCGGTGGATGGCTGCGAGCACGCGCAGCAGGTTGAGGTCGAGTTGCCGGAAGTTCATGCGGGCGGTGTCCCGGGGTATTCGGAAACGATATCAGGGTTGACCCTGATTATCCATGCCGTGAATGGAGGACATCCAGAATATCCATTGGTCAAGCAGGGCGCGACGCCCTAGATTGGCGCACCTCAAACCAGTACTCCCCGGTACGACGACGAAGGAGACGGCTCTTGGAGCGCTCATTCCACGATGAAATCGAGGCGCTGAAACTCGGCGCCGGAGAAACATTCCACGGCGAAGGCATCCTCGCCGTGACCAAGGCCCTGCTCGAGTCCGGCGTGACCTACGTCGGCGGCTACCAGGGCTCGCCCATCTCGCACCTGCTGGATGTGATGGTGCAGGCGCGCGACTACCTCGACGAACTCGGCGTGCATGTCGAGGCCTGTACCAACGAATCGTCGGCGGCTGCGATGCTGGCCGGCTCGATCATGTACCCGGTGCGTGGCGCAGTGACATGGAAGTCGGTGGTCGGCACCAACGTTGCGTCGGACGCGCTGTCCAACCTCGCGTCGCCCGGGGTGATGGGTGGCGCGCTCATCGTCGTGGGCGAGGACTACGGCGAGGGTGCGAGTGTGATCCAGGAACGCACGCATGCCTTCGCGATGAAGTCCGCACTGTGGTTGCTGGACCCGCGTCCCAACCTGCCGACCATCGTGCGCATGGTGCACAAGGGGTTCGAGTTGTCGGAAGCGTCGAACACGCCGGTGATGATGGAGTTGCGAATCCGCACTTGCCACGTGCGCGGCAGCTTCACCGCCAGCGACAACGTCGCGCCCGCCATTTCCAGCCGCAACCTGCAGCAGGAGCCGGCCGGCTTCAGCTATGCGCGGCTCGCGCATCCGCCCGCCACGTATGCGCACGAGAAGCTCAAGTACGACTCGCGCATGCCGGCCGCGCGCCGCTTCATCGAAGCGGAGGGCCTCAATGAACTGTTCGACGGTCGGCATGAAGACGTGGGCCTGATCGTGCAGGGTGGTCTCTACAACACGACCATCCGTGCGCTGCAACGTGCGGGCCTGGCCGATACCGAGGGCAACAGCCAGATCCCGCTGCTGGTGTTGAACGTCGTATATCCGCTCGTGCCCGAGCAGATCTCGAAGTTCTGCGCCGGCAAGAAGGCTGTGATGGTGCTCGAAGAGGGCCAGCCGGAATTCATCGAGCAGGACGTCGCCACCCTCCTGCGCCGTGCCGACCTGCAGACGAAGCTGCACGGCAAGGACCGCCTCATCATGGGCGGCGAGTACACGGCCGAGGTCATCCTGAACGGTGTGCTGTCTTTCGCACGCGACTACCTGCCGCAGGCCGATGTGCAGGCCGGCCATGACTTCAACGGCGAACTTGCCGCCGCCCGCCAGCAGGCGGCCGAAGCGCTCGGCGGCCCCGTGCCTCCGCGCCCGCCGAATTTCTGCACGGGCTGCCCCGAGCGGCCGGTGTTCGCCGCGCTGAAACTCGTGGAGCGCGAGGTCGGCAAGCTGCACATCTCGGCCGACATCGGCTGCCACTCGTTCGCGACCTTCGAGCCGTTCTCGTTCGGCAATTCCATCCTCGGCTACGGCATGAGCATGGCGTCGAGCGCGGCGGTGAAGAACTTTTCCGCGCGCCGCCCCGTGGCGATCATGGGCGACGGCGGCTTCTGGCACAACGGCCTGCTGTCGGGCGTGTCGTCCGCGTTGCTCAACAAGGGCGACGGCGTGCTGGTGATCATGAAGAACGGCTACACCTCGGCCACCGGCACGCAGGAGACGATGTCCACGCCGGCGTCCGAAGCCAAGCGCGTGGCCGAAGGGTCGAGCGCCACGGGCGACGAGGTCACCATCGAGAACACGCTCAAGGGCATGGGCGTGAAGTGGATGCGCACGGTGCACAACTACCGCGTCGCCAGCGTGCGCAAGGTGCTCAAGGAAGCGATCACCTCGCCGTTCACGGGCCTGAAGGTGGTGATCGCCGAAGGTGAGTGCCAGCTCGAGCGCCAGCGGCGTCTCAAGCCCTTGCGTGCGAAGCGCCTCAAGGAAGGCCTGCGCGTGGTGCGCACGCGCTACGGCGTGGACGAAGACACCTGCACCGGCGACCACTCGTGCATCCGCCTGTCGGGCTGCCCGACGCTCACGGTGAAGAACTCGGCCGATCCGCTCAGGCGCGAACCGGTGGCGCATGTCACCAACGGCTGCGTGGGCTGCGGCCTGTGCGGCGAGGTGGCCGATGCGGCGGTGCTCTGCCCGTCGTTCCACAAGATCGAGATCGTCACCAATCCCAACTGGTGGGACCGCACGACGGATCGGCTCAACCGCTTCTTCATCGGCCTCCTGCAACCTGCATGACCCTGAACATGGCCGACAACGACAACAAACCTTATTCGATCCTGATCGCCGCGCTCGGCGGCGAAGGCGGCGGTGTGCTGGCCGACTGGCTGGTGCAGTGCGCGCTGGAGCAGGGCCTGCCGGTACAGGCGACCTCGGTGCCCGGCGTCGCACAACGCACGGGCGCGACGAGCTACTACATCGAGATGCTGCGCGCGCCGCTGGCCGAAGGCGCGGCGCCGCCGGTGCTCGCGCTCACGCCGGTGCCCGGGCACGTGGACGTGGTGATCGCGAGCGAAATGCTCGAAGCCGCGCGCGTGATGGAACGCGGCTTCGTCACGCCCTCGCGCACGGCGCTGCTGTCGTCCACCAGCCGCGTGTACACCACGTTCGAGAAGATGCACATGGCCGACGGCCGTTACGACACGCAGCGCATGCAGCAGGCGGCGCGCACGCTCGCGCGGCATGCCGTGTTGTTCGACATGGAGGCCATCGCGGCGCAGAGCGGCACCGTCATTTCCGCCGTGATGTTCGGCGCGCTCGCCGGCGCGGGCGTGCTGCCCTGGCCTCGCAGCGTGTGCGAGGACGCGATCCGTTCCTCCGGCAAGGGTGTGGCCGCGAGCCTCGAGGGCTTCGCGCGCGCATTCGATGCGGCGGCGCTCGGCGCGCCCGCACCCGAGGCCGCCGTGCAGCCCGAAGCGGCGAAGGTCCTGGCCGATGCGGTGACGACGGGCCTGCCGCTCATCGTGCGTGACGCGTGGGCCGCGAGCATGGTGTCCTGGCCCGCCGGCGTGCAACTGCTTGCCGTGCACGGCGCGTTGCGCTGCCGTGACTACCAGGACGACGCGTATGCCGAGCGCTTCCTCACAGGCGTCGAGCAACTGTGCAGCGCACCGACCACCACCGCCGCCAACGAAGCGCTGGAAGAAGCAGTGCGCCACCTCGCGCTGTGGATGTGCTTCGAGGACGTGATCCGCGTGGCCGACCTCAAGTCGCGCCGAAGCCGTACGCTGCGCGTGCGCGGCGAAGCGCAGGCGAAAGCCGATGACATCGTGCGCATCACCGAGCATTTCAAACCCGGCATCGACGAGATCGCGGCGGTGTTGCCCAGGTCCATCGGCGCGCGACTCATGGCGCTGGCCGAGAAGCGCGGATGGAAGGCCGCGCACGTCGGGCTGCACATCCGCTCCACCAGCCTGTGGGGCTACCTGATGCTGCGCTTCCTCGCGCGTCTGCGCCCGTGGAGGCCGTCGTCGCTGCGTTTCGCGCAGGAGCACGAAGCCCTGCGCGCGTGGCTCGACGCGGTGCGTCATGTGCTGCCGCTGTCACCGAAGCTTGCGCTTGCCATGGCCGGCTTGCCGCAGGTGCTCAAGGGCTATGGCGACACGCAGGTGCGCGGCCGCCAGAACTACGCGCGGCTGTGGGCCGCGCACGTGACGCCAGTGCTCGGCGGGCACGTCGATGTCGAGACGGCCGCGAAGGACCTGCAGGCCGCCATCCGCGCGACGCTGGCCGACCCGGAGGGCAAGCTCAACGCCGCCGCACCGCGCGAGATCGTGGCGCAACCCATCCACTGGATGCCCCGCGAAAGGGAAAACACCATCACGCAGCAGACGTGAATCGCCCATCATCCGCACACCGGATTGATTCATTTTCATAACCAACGGAACAGGAGACAAACATGAGATTCCTTCAAACCTCCCTGCGCTGCGTCGCGGTGGCCGCACTGGCTGCGGCATCGGTTGCGGCCAGCGCACAGGACAAGCCCGTCGAGATGAAATTCGCGCACTGGCTGCCGGGCACGCACCCGCTGGCCAAGCTGGGCTTCGAGCCCTGGGCGAAGTCGGTCGAGGCTGCCTCCAAGGGCAGCATCAAGGTCGCGTTCTTCCCCGCGCAGCAGCTGGGCAAGGCGGCCGACCACTACGACATGGCGCGTGACGGCATCGCCGACATGACCTGGGTGAACCCCGGCTACCAGGCCGGCCGTTTCCCGCTGATCGCCGTGGGCGAACTGCCCTTCCTGATCGGCAAGCCCGGCCCCGGTTCGTCGGCGCTCGACCAGTGGTACCGCAAGTACGCCGCCAATGAAATGAAGGACGTGAAGCTGTGCATGGTCCACCTGCACGTGGGCACGTTCCACTCCAAGAAGGCGATCACGGAGCCGTCGCAGATCAAGGGCATGAAGATCCGTTCGTCCAACGGCACCAACGCGGCTTTCATGAGCCTGCTGGGCGCGACCAACGTGCAGGTGTCGGCGCCCGAAGCGCGTGACGCCATCGACAAGGGCGTGGCCGATGCGCTGTCGTTCCCCTGGGGCTCGGTGATCACCTTCGGCATCGACAAGGCCACCAAGTTCCACACCGACATGCGCCTGTACGCCTCTGACTTCGTGTGGGTGATGAACAAGGGCTGGTACGACAAGCTCGCCGCCGGCCAGAAGAAAGTGATCGACGACCACTGCAACAACGAGTGGGCCGGCAAGGTCGGCGCAGGCTGGGGCGACGACGAGGACTCGGGCCGCGAGAAGATGCAGGCCATGGGCGGCCACACCATCGTGCCGGTGACCGCGCAGCAACTCGATGCCTGGAAGAAGGCCGCCGAGCCGCTGTACGGCACCTGGATCGCCAGCGCAGACAAGGTCGGCGTGAACGGCAAGCAGGCGCTGGATGACCTGAAGAAGGAACTCGCCACACGCGGTGGAAGTAATTGAAAAAGCTGCTCTCGGCCACTGAAACGGTGGCCGCCTTTTTCCTGCTGGCGATTGCGCTGCTGGCGGCCGGCAACGTGCTGCTGCGCGATCTTTTCAGCATGTCGATTCCCGACTGGTATGACGGTTCGCGCCTGCTGCAAGGCATCGCGCTGTTCTGGGGTGTGGCGCTGGCCACTTATTACGGCAGCCACATCTGTGTGGACATCGTCTGGGAGCATCTCAAGGACAACGGTCGCCGCGCGCTCGATGTCATTGCGACGGTGGTCACGCTGGCCTTCCTCGCACCGCTGGCATGGATGGTGTGGGTGAAGGTGGGCAACACCGGCACACAAGGCACCATGGACCTGCGCCTGCCGATGGTCTGGTTCTATGCGGTGGCGGCGGTAGGCATGACCGTGGCGGCGCTGCTGTGCGTGGTGCGCATCGTGCGCCTGCTGCAGCGCGACGAGGCGAGCCTCAGGCCCGTGCCGATTGCAAATGCGGAGTCGGGGGATTTCGATGGATCGTGATCTCGTCGCGCTGCTCGGCTTCGTCGGCATGTTCGCGCTGATGGCGCTGCGCGTGCCCATCGGCGTGGCCATGGGCATTGCGGGCGCGGGCGGCTTCGCGCTGCTGTCCGGCGTGAAGCCCGGCCTGAACCTGCTGGCCAATGTGCCGCTGTCGGTCGTCACCGACTACAACCTCGCGGTCATCCCGATGTTCATCCTGATGGGCGCGTTCGCATCGCGTGCCGGCATGAGCACCGAGCTGTTCAACGCAGGGCGCGCCTGGCTCGGCCACATGCGCGGCGGGCTTGCGATGGCGGCTGTCGCGGCTTGCGGCGGCTTCGCGGCCATCAACGGCTCATCGGTCGCCACGGCGGCCACCATGTCGCAGGTCGCGCTGCCCGAAATGCGCAAGGCCGGCTACGACCCCGGCATCTCGGCCGGTCTCATTGCGGCAGGGGGAACGCTGGGCATCATGATCCCGCCCTCGGTGATCTTCGTGCTCTACGGCATCATGACGGAGACCGACGTCACCAAGCTGTTCGCGGCCGGTGTGATCCCGGGGATCATGGCGGTCGCTTTCTACTTCTTCGTGGTGCAGCTCATCGCCTGGCGCAACCCCGACCGGATGCCGCGCGGCCCGCTGTTCAGCTGGGGCGACCGCTTCCGCTCGCTGCGCGACCTGTGGGCGACGATCCTGCTGTTCATCGGCGTGCTCGGCGGCATCTACGGCGGCATCTTCACCGTGGAGGAAGCCTCGGGCATCGGCGCGACGGGCGCGCTCATCATCGGCATCGCGCGCGGCAGGCTCGGCCCGAAGGAAATCAAGGCTGCGCTCATCGACACGCTGCGCGTCTCGTCCGCCATCATGATGATCGTGATCGGCGCCTACCTGTTCGGCTACTTCCTCACCATCACGCAGTTCACGCAGAAGTCGGTGGACTTCCTCGTGCACCTGCCGGTCGGCCCGTACGGCGTGCTCGCGCTCATCATGGTGGGGTACTTCATCCTCGGCGCGGTGATGGACGAGCTCGCGATGATCCTGCTCACCGTGCCCATCGTGTTCCCCGCGATGATGCAGCTGGGGTTCGATCCGGTGTGGTTCGGCGTGATCATCGTGATGGCGGTGACCTTCGGCATGATCTGCCCGCCGGTGGGCATCAACGTCTTCGTGATCAACTCGATCGCGCGGGACATCACGCTCACGCGCATCTACCGCGGCACCATGCCCTTCATCGCGATCGACGTGGCGCGCCTGGTCATCCTCTGCGCCTTTCCGGCGATCTCGCTCTGGTTGCCGGGCTTCGTGAAGTAGGCCGCGAACCGGGCGATCCCCCGAGCGGCAACGCGGTCTTGTAACGCACCTGCTTGAGCGCGAAGCTCGAGCGGATCTTCTCGATGCCGGGAATCGGTGTCAGGCGCTCGAGGATGAATTTCTCGAGTGCCGCGATGTCGGTCAGCGCGACGCGGATCAGGTAGTCGCTGTCGCCGGTCATCAGGTAGCACTCCATCACCTCGTCCTGCTCGGAAATGCGGCGCTCGAACTCGCCGAGCGCTTCCTTCGATTGCGTCTTCAGGCTGATCGAGATGAACACCGACAGCCCGAGGCCGAGCGCCTTCGGGTTGGCGAGCGCCACGTAGCGGCTGATGACGCCCGCGGCCTCCAGCGCCTTCACGCGCGCGAGGCAGGGCGAGGCCGAGAGATGCACGCGTCGCGCGAGCTCGACATTGGTGAGCGCGCTGTCCTGCTGCAGTTCGTCGAGGATTCTCAGGTCGATGGCATCGAGTTGCATTTCGTGCTGTCTCTGTCAGGTTTGACGGCATCTTATGCTGGCCATCGCCTTTCCGGGGTGTCTTCCGACAGCAAATGCTGAACGAGTCCTTCCACAATCTGCGGATGACCGATCACAGCCTCACCCGCTTCATGGCCAGCGACACAGGCGACGCCGACCCCGGCGAAACCGCCGAATGGCGCGAGGCCTTCCAGGCGCTGCTGGCGGTCGCGGGGCCCGAGCGAGCACGCTTCATCCTCGACGAACTCACGCGCGTCGCCGCGACGGCACGCGCCGGCTGGACACCCGAGCTCTCCACGCCCTACATCAACACCATCGCGGCGGACCAGCAACCGGCCTTTCCGGGCGACCTGGCCATCGAGGAAAAGCTTGCCTCGCTGATGCGCTGGAATGCGCTCGCGATGGTGGCGCGCGCGAATGCCGCGTATGGCGAGCTCGGCGGACATATCGCGAGCTACGCGAGCGCGGCCGACCTGTTCGAAGTCGGCTTCAATCATTTTTTCAATGCGAGGAAGAACAACGGCGGCGACCTCGTTTTCTTCCAGCCGCACAGCGCACCGGGCGTGTATGCGCGCGCCTTCCTCGAAGGCCGGCTGACCGAAGCAGACCTCGCGCACTACCGGCAGGAAATCACCGCACCGCAATCGGGTGCGCGCGGCCTCTCCAGCTATCCGCACCCGTGGCTGATGCCGGACTTCTGGCAGTTCCCCACCGGCTCGATGGGCATCGGGCCGATCAGTTCGATCTACCACGCGCGCTTCATGCGTTACCTCTCGCATCGCAACCTGCTGGACTGCGGCGGGCGCAAGGTGTGGGGCGTGTTCGGCGACGGCGAGATGGACGAGCCCGAGAGCATGAGCGCGCTCACGCTCGCGTCGCGCGAGCGGTTGGACAACCTCGTGTGGGTGGTCAACTGCAACCTGCAGCGTCTGGACGGTCCTGTGCGCGGCAACGGCCGCATCGTCGACGAACTCGAGCGCCTGTTCCGCGGCGCGGGCTGGAACGTGGTCAAGCTGCTCTGGGGCAGCGACTGGGACGGCCTGTTCGCGCGCGACACCACCGGCGCCCTGACCCGGGCTTTCGCGCAGACGGTGGACGGCCAGATGCAGACCTTCGCCGCCAAGGACGGCCGCTTCAACCGCGACAACTTCTTCGGCCAGAACCCCGAGCTCGTGCAGCTCGCGCAGGGCATGACCGACGAGCAGATCGATCGCCTCAAGCGCGGCGGACACGACCTGGTGAAAATCCACGCGGCCTATGCCGCCGCCGCTGCGCATCGCGGCCAGCCGACGGTGATCCTCGCGCACACCAAGAAGGGCTACGGCATGGGGCAGGCGGGGCAGGGCAGGATGACCACGCACAGCCAGAAGAAGCTGGACGAATCGGCGCTGCTCGAATTCCGCAACCGCTTCAACCTGCCGCTGACCGATGCGCAGGCGACGGGCCTCGAGTTCTTCAAGCCTGCCCAGGACAGTGCCGAGATGCGCTACCTGCACGAGCGCCGCCAGGCCCTCGGTGGCTACCTGCCGGCGCGCCACGACGATGCGGCGGCCGTGCCGGTGCCGCCCATCACCTCGTATGCGTCGTTCGCGATATCGGCCGGCGGCAAGGAGATGTCCACCACGATGGCCTTCGTGCGCCTGCTGGGCAACCTGCTGAAGGACGAGACGAACGGCCCGCAGGACATCGCGTTCCGCCGTCGCATCGTGCCCATCGTGGCCGACGAGGCGCGCACCTTCGGCATGGCCAACCTGTTCAAGCAGGTCGGCATCTATTCGAGCGTGGGCCAGCGCTACGAGCCCGAAGACATCGGCTCGGTGCTGTCGTACCGCGAAGCGCTGGACGGGCAGATCCTGGAAGAAGGCATCAGCGAAGCCGGCGCCATCGCGAGCTGGACGGCGGCGGCGACGAGCTACAGCGTGCATGGCCTGCCGATGCTGCCGTTCTACATCTACTACTCGATGTTCGGCTTCCAGCGCGTGGGCGATGCGATCTGGGCCGCTGCCGATCAGCGGGCGCGCGGCTTCCTGCTGGGTGCGACTTCGGGCCGCACCACGCTCGGCGGCGAAGGATTGCAGCACCAGGACGGCAGCAGCCACCTGATTGCTGCGACCATCCCGAACTGCCGCGCATGGGACCCGGCGTTCGCGGGTGAGATGGCCGTCATCATCGACCACGGCATGCGCGAGATGCTCGAGGAGCGCAAGGACGTCTTCCATTACGTGACGCTGATGAACGAGAACTATGCACAGCCCGACCTGCCCGAAGGCGCGGCTGCGGACGTGGTGCGCGGCGGCTATTTGCTGCGCCGTGGGCCGGCGCGCGGCAAGCGCGTGACGCTGATGGGCTCGGGCGCGATCCTCACCGAAGTCATGAAGGCGGCGGATCTGCTGATGCAGGAGGGCATCGCGGCGGACGTGTACAGCGTGACGAGCTGGAGCGAACTCGCGCGCGACGGAATGGCATGCGAGTCGTCGGGCGGCACATCGCATGTGGCGCGCATCCTGGCGCAGGGTGAGGGCCCGGTCGTTGCGGCCACCGACTACGTGCGCGCCGTGCCGGAGGGCATCCGCGCATTCGTGCCTGCCGGGCGCGCCTACACCACGCTGGGCACCGACGGCTTCGGCCGCAGTGACACGCGCGCGGCCCTGCGTGGATTTTTCGGCGTGGATGCGGCGGCCATCGCGGCTGCGGCGCGCAGTTCGCTCGAACGGGCGCCAGGCTGAAGGCTGGCTGCACCGCGCATGGCTGGCTAAGATGGCGGCCATGACACAAGCTGCCGCACCGAAGTCCGCACCGAAACGCTTCTGGGCCGAACTCAACACGCGCGACTTCGCGCAGATCGACGCCAGCCACGCAGTGGCGGTGCTGCCCGTGGCGGCCACCGAGCAGCACGGCCCGCACCTGCCACTGGGCGTGGACACGGTGCTGGTGGACGGCATTGTCAACGCCACGCTGCCGTACCTGCCGGCCGACGCCGCCATCCATTTCCTGCCTACGCAGGCCATCGGCCTGTCGCCGGAGCACACCTCCTTCGCCGGCACGCTGACGCTGAGCCCGCAGACCCTCATCAGCGTGTGGATCGAGATCGGCGCGTGCGTGGCGCGTGCGGGTGTGAAGAAGCTGGTGCTGTTCAATTCGCACGGCGGCCAGGTCAGCGTGATGGACATCGTCGCGCGCGAACTGCGCGTGAGGCATGGCCTCATGGTGTGGAGCACCAGCTGGTACACGCTGCCGCTGGGGGACGAGGTGAACGGCCTGTTCCCGCCGGGTGAGCACCGCTTCGGCGTGCATGCGGGTGACATCGAAACCTCGATGATGCTGGCGTTGCAGCCCGGTCGCGTCGACATGGCGCAGGCGCTGGACTTCGCGTCCACTTCGCAACAACGCGCGAAGGACTACGCGATCCTCGGCAACGGGAAAAGCGCCAAGCTCGGCTGGGCGATGGAGGACTACAACGCGCAGGGCGCGGCCGGCAATGCAGCCGCTGCCACGGCGGAGAAAGGCCGTGCGCTGGTGGAGGCGGCCGCAAAGCAATTGGCCGCGATGCTCGTGGAAGTCTCGCGGCTTCCGATGGGCGGGACTGCGCCGGTCCGGCGTGCCGGCGCGATCTACTGACCTGTCCTGTTGCATGCCGCGCGGCAGCGGCCTAAAGTGTCCGTCTGAACGACAAGGAGACGAGCATGAAGGACGGCCTCTACAGCATCACGTTCACCACCACCGAAGGCACGCTGGGTGAAGGCGCCTGCCTGGTGCGCGACGGCACTTTCGTCGGCGCCGATTTCCTGCACAGCTACCACGGCACCATCGCATCGGACGGCAGCAGGCTCACGGTGGTGATGCATTGCCGCCGGCATGCGGCCGAGTTCGTGTCGCAGATGAACCTGCCGATGGAATTCGACCTGCACTGGAAGGGCGAGGAAACGACCAAGGGCTTCGTGGTCGAAACGCCGTTGCCGGGCGCCGGCGTGATCCTTCGTGCGACGCTCGACTACATCGAGCGTTAGCCTGCCCCGGGCTCAGGCCTTGCGCAGGTGCTGCGCGACCACTTCGGCGATCCAGTCCATCACCACGCGCACGCGCACCGGCAGGTTGCGGCGGTTGGCGTAGAGCAGGTTGAGCGGCATCGGCCGTGCCCGGAACTTCGGCAGCACTTCCACCAGGCCGGCCTGCGCGAAGTGCTGGCGCATGGCCGTGACCGGCACCTGGATGATGCCCAGGCCCGCCAGACAGGCGGCGGCATATGCTTCGGCATTGTTGACCGTCACCGCGCCCTCCATGGCGATGCGACGATCAGCGTCGCCGTCCATGTATTCGAAGCCGGTGGAGCGTGTGCCCAGCGTTCCCGCGAAGTGGATGAGCCGATGCCTTGCGAGATCGGCCAGCTTGCGTGGCTTGCCATGGCGCTCGATGTACCCTGCGCTCACGTAGTTGATCATCTCCAGATGGCCCAGCGGCCGCGCGATGAGCCCGGTGTCACCCACGGCGCCGGTGCGCAGCACGCAGTCGTAGCCTTCACGCACCAGGTCGACGCGGCGCTCGGTGCTGCCCAGTTCCACTTCAAGCTGGGGATGCACCTGCAACAACTCGGGCAAGCGGGGCAGGACGATCTGGCTCGCAATACCGGTGGACATGTCGATGCGCACACGGCCCGACAGCGATTGCGTGCCACGCTGCTGGAACATGCCCTGCAGCTCCTCCATGTCGGCCAGCATGTCCTTGCAACGCTCGTAGAACACCTGACCGTCCTGCGTGAGCTGCACGCGGCGCGTGGTGCGATGGAGCAGGCGCGTGCCCAGGTGTCCTTCGAGTTGTTGCACGGCCGTGGAAACACTCGCCTTTGGAAGGTTGAGGCTGGCGGCGGCCTGTGTGAAGCTGGAAAGTTCAGCCACGCGCGTGAAGGCCTGCATGCAGTCGAGCGGATTCATTGTTCAAGAATAACGAACAAATTTATCAATTTCAAATGATTTATCTATTGAATTCGAGTCAATAGACTTTCCTCCATTCCAATCAACAGGACCGAAAGGAACCCGAAATGAACACCACCACGCAAGAAACCCGCATCGCCGTCGTCACCGGTGGCAGCCGCGGTCTCGGCCGCAATGCGGCGCTGGCCATCGCGAACAAGGGCATCGACGTCATCCTCACCTACCGCAGCCGCAAGGACGAGGCAGACACGGTCGTTGCGGAAATCGCGGCCCTGGGCCGTCGCGCCGTGGCGCTGCCGCTGGATGTGTCGCGCAGCGCAGGCTTCACGGACTTTGCCGTTCAGGTGAAGGGCATCCTGGCCAGCCAGTGGCAGCGCGAACACTTCGACTACCTGCTCAACAACGCCGGCACCGGCGTGCACGCGGGCATCGCCGAAACCACCGAGGCGCAGTTCGACGAGATGGTGAACATCCACTTGAAGGGCGTGTTCTTCCTCACGCAGAAGCTGCTGCCGCTCATCGCCGATGGCGGCCGCATCGTCAACGTGTCCTCCGGCCTCGCGCGCTTTGCGCTGCCGGGCTATGCCGCCTATGCGGCGATGAAGGGCGGCATCGAGGTGCTCACGCGCTACATGGCCAAGGAGCTCGGCGCACGCGGCATTGCCGTGAACGTGGTCGCCCCCGGCGCCATCGAGACCGACTTCGGCGGCGGCGCCGTGCGCGACAACGCACAGCTCAACGCCTTCGTCGCCTCGCAGACCGCGCTGGGCCGCGTCGGTGTGCCCGACGACATCGGCGGTGTCATCGCGTCGCTGTTCACACCCGATCTGCGCTGGGTGAATGCGCAGCGCATCGAGGCTTCGGGGGGGATGTTCCTCTGATCAGTCGCCGGGATTGATGCCCACCTCGGGCAGCAACTGCTTCCACTGGCCGAGGTCGGCCTGGATGCGCGTCTTGAAGACATCGGGTGTGCTGGCGACCGGCTCCAGACCCTGGTCGCGCAGCGTCTGCACCACGTCGGCCTGGGTGAGGATTTCGCGGATGTCCGCCGCCACCTTCTGCACGACGGATGGCGGCGTGCCTGCGGGGGCGAGCACACCGAACCAGCCGGCCACCTCGGGCATGGCCACGCCCATTTCGGCGAACGTCGGCGCGTCGGGCACGACGGGCGAGCGCTTGGGCGACACGAGGCCGAGCGGGCGCAGACGACCGGCCTTGAGGAATGGAAGTGCAGTCCCGATCGACGCAAACGACGAGTCGAGCTGCCCGCCGAGCAGGTCGGTGGTGGACGGCAGTTCGCCCTTGTAGGGCACATGCGTGAGGTTGATGCCGAGCGCCTTGTTCATCTTCTCGCCGTAGATATGGAATGACGACCCATTGCCGAAAGAGCCGTAGCTCAGCGGCGGATTCGCGGTTTTCGCGGCGGCGGCGAAGTCGCGCAGCGTCTTGTGGGGCGAATCGGCCCGCACCAGGAACAGCACATCCACCGAAACGGTCTGGGTTACGGGGATGAGGTCTTTCTCGGTGTCGTAGGGCACTTTCTTGAAGAGCGCGGGCACCTGCACGAAGGACGTGAACGTGGACAGCAAGGTGTAGCCGTCGGCCGGTGACTTCGCCACGAAGTCAGTGCCGATGATGGACGTCGCCCCGGCCTTGTTGTCCACCACCACAGGCTGGTTCCATTTCTTCGCGAGGCGCTCTGCCAGCAGACGTGTCACGCGATCCGGGCTGCCGCCTGCGTTGCTCGGGACGATGAATTTCACCGGTTTGGCCGGCCACGGCGGCGTCTGCGCCAGTGCGGCGGCGCTGAAGCCGACGACCAGCAGGGAGGCGAGCGCGAGGCGGCGCAGGGGTTGTCGGGATGTCATCTGGATGTCTCCTTGGGTGCTTGTGTTGAATGGGTTCCGGCGTCGATGAACCCCAGCACTTCCAGGATGAAAGTATCGGGGTGCTCGGCATGTGGCAGATGGCCGCAACGCGCGACGCGCACGAGTTGCGAATGCGGGGCGGCCTGTGCCAGTCGCAGCGCATGCTGCGCCGGCGGTGCGATGAGATCGTCGTCGCCGGCGACGACCAGCACGGGGCAGCGGACTTGTCCGATGAGTTGGACGCCGTCCGCCTGCACGAGCGCGTGCATCGCCTGCAGATAGCCGCCCAGCGTGACCCCATGCTGGGCCTGGCGGATGCGTTCGCGCAGGGCTTCACCGGCGTTGTGTGCCACCAGCTTTGCAACGTCCTGGGCGAGCATCGGCGCAATGCCGGTCTGCCGTGCGCGATCGCCACGGGCCCTGAGCATGGTTGAGCGTTCTTCTGCTGGCAGGTGTCCTGCACCTGCGGTGGGGCCGGAGAGCACGAGCCGGGTCACGCGGTCAGGATGGGCTGCCGCGAAGGCGAGCGCGATCAGACCGCCCCATGAACTTGCCACAAGGGCGCCCTGCCTGATGTGCAGGCTGTCCATCCACGCCAGCACCACGGCCGCATAGTCGGCGACCGTGGGGCTGTCATCGGGCAGCGGCGGGCTGTCCGCATAGCCGGGTGCATTCCATGCGATGGCGTGATGTGTCGCACCCAGCGCAACAAGCTGCGGCGCCCAGCCGGCTGCGGTCGAGCCAATGCCGTGCAGCATCAGCACCGGCGATGCGTGGGCCGCGCCGCGCGACAGGAAAGTGGGAGGGAGCGCGCTCATGCGGGCGTGGCTTCTTCCTGCAGCGCAGGCATCACTTCCGCCGCGAAAAGCTCGATCGAGCGGGTGGACTCGGCCACGTTGAGGTCGCCGAAGGCAAAGCGCGACAGGAGGTAATTGACGCCCGCGCGCCCGATCTGTTCACCCAGCAGCTGGCGCACGGTGGATGCGCTGCCTGCGATCGCGAGCCCCATTTCCTGTGCCGTGCGGAACTCGGCGGGAAACGGTGCGAACTGCGGAGCGGTTCCGTGGCGGTGCCACAGGTACATGAAGCTTGCGTACCAACGCGCATAGGCGCGCGCGGCGATCGCCTCGGCCTTCGCATCGGTGTCGGCCACGACGATGTGGCGACTGGTGCCGATCAGCGGCAGGTCGGCTTCAGGCTTGCCGGCGGCTGCCCATTGCGTGCGGAACCGGTCGGTGATTTCGCGCACGCGACCGATCGGGCCGTTGACGACAGCGTTGACGTTGTTGGCCACGCACCAGTCCGCACCGTCTGCATTGCCCACGCCATACCAGATCGGCGGATGTGGCTGCTGCAGCGGGCGCAATTGCATCGGCACTTCGCGGAACTGGAAGAATTCGCCCTGGTGGTCGAGCACGTCTTGCGTGAGCGCCTTCATCATCACCGAATAGCTTTCGATGTACATCGCCTGTGACCTGGCCGGATCGACGCCGTAGTAGCCGACTTCGATGGGCGAGATGCCGCGACCCACGCCGACCTGCAACCGGCCGCGGCTCAGGTGGTCGAGCATGCAGATCTCTTCCGCCACGCGCAGCGGGTGATAGAGCGGCAACGTGTACACCAGCGGGCCGAATTTCAGCCGCTGTGTGCGCTGTGCCACGGATGAAAGGAAAACCGAGGGCGATGGCGACATGCCCAGCGGCGTCGCGTGATGCTCGGCCACGTGGTACGCATGGAAGTCGAGGCGGTCGTACAGCGCAACCAGTTCCAGACGGTCGGCGTAGTACTGGTGCAGCGGCACGTCGCGCCGGTCGAGGTGGTCGAAGATTCCGAATTTCACGTCAGGGTCCTTGTTTCAAGAATGGCCGGCCCGGAGAGATCGGGCGCAGTCCACATCACGTGTGCCTTCACGCGAAGGCCGTCGGCGCTCACCCAGCCGTGGGGCCGGGCTTGCGCGATCATCTGCTCGAAGGCGTGGAGCCAGGACGCATCACCAGGCGGTGCCTGCGTGCGCATCCATGCCAGTTCGATCCAAGCGCCGTCCTGCTCCAGTTGGGCAATCCCCCGCAGCAGAAAGGCGGCGTGATCGTGACGTGCAGCGGGCAATGCGAACTCGCAATGCAGCCGCCGGAAGTCTGAAGGTTCGGCGAGGCTAACCTGTCCATGGACATCAAGGTGCAGGATCATGTTTTATCATTCCGTTCGTTCGGTATGTTTTTGGTCAGTTTTCTCGGACACCATGCCCGCAATCCGCAAGAATCCCCGTCCTACTCAGGAAGAGCGCAGCGGCGCCACGCGCGAGCGCCTGATCAGCGCCACCATCGACTGCATTGCCGAGAAGGGCTTCGCGGGCGCGACCTCGGCCGAGATCAGCGCACGCGCGGGCGTCTCCAGCGGTGCGCGTGTCCACCACTTCAAGGCCAAGCTCGACCTGGTGGTTGCCGCAGTGGTCTATACCTACGAGCAGGCAGCCGTCGAGTCGGTGCGCGCTGCGACGTCGGCCGCCGCAAAGGCCGATCCGCTGCGTGCCTTCATTGACGATTCGTACCGTTTCTATTCCGGTCCGCGCTATCTCACGCAGCACGAAGTCATCAACGTGGGGCGCACGGCGCCCGAGATCATGGAGGCCGTGCGGCCTGCTGCCAACGCATTCCGCGTGGCGGTGAACGCAGCGTGGCTGGATGCCTTCGGACGCGCCGGTCATTCGCGCGCATGGAGCGAGCGCGCCATGGAACTGTCCGTGGTCATCGTGCGCGGCCTTGCGCTGGGCTCGTTCCTGCGCGGACGCGACCGGGACACCGTTGTGCTGAAGCTCTGGCACGACGTCATGGCGCAGTTCCCCGACGAGCGGGCAGGCAAGGCGCCACGCAAGTCCACGCGCTAGCGGGCGGGACTTCATGCCTGCCGTGCCTCTGGCCACTGCAGGTAGTCGCCCCCGTGAAATACCAGCGGCGTGCAGTCGGTGTGCGAGTAGCGCAACACTTCCCCCAGGATGATCACGTGGTCGCCGGCTTCGACGATGGACCACTTGCGGCACTCGAACGTGGCACTGCATCCGTCGATGAGTGGCGCGCCTCCCCAACCCTCGGACAGCGGCACGCCGTCGAAACGGTCCGGCAGTGCCGATGCGAAACGCGGTGACAGGTGCATCTGGTGCTGACCCAGCACATGGATCGCAAAGTGACCGGCCTCCATGAAGAGCGGCAGGCCGCGCGCATCGCGCCGGTAGTTCCAGCTGATGAGGGGTGGAGACATCGATACGCTGGTGAATGAATTGGCCGTGACGCCGATGCGCTGGCCGTCCGGCAGTGCGGCGGTGACCACGGTGACCCCGGTGGCGAAACGGCCAAACGCCCTCCGCAGGTCGCGCGTGTCGAACAAGTTTTCCACTGCCACTGTCTCCTGATGTCTGTGCTGATGCAGATCAGTGAAAGATACCGAACAGCCGGTATGTTGTCAAGTCGAAGAAAAGGCGGGCCCGCAAAGACCCGCCTGTCGAATGACTCAGGAAATGTCCGCCCGCGAAATTCCCGCGCGCCGCAGCATCGCCTCGAACGCCATCCGGTTCACGTGGTCGCGGTTCGACGCGCCCACGCGCGTGGCCGGCACTTTCTCGAGGATGTGCAGGTCGATCTGCCTGTTGGGGCCGGCGCCCGCGTCGCTTGCAAGCTGGATCTCGCAGGCGCGCTGTAGCGTCCACAGCCGGTTGAACGCACCGGGAATGTCCGGGCCGACGGCAAGCAGTCCGTGGTTGCGCAGGATGAGGTGGTTGCGCGTGCCCAGCGACGCCACCAGGCGCGGCTGTTCGTCCAGGCTGGTGGTGACGCCTTCGTACTCGTGATAAGCGACGTCGCCGTACATCATGGCGCTGTAGAAGTTGTCGTGGCGCAGGCCTTCTTCCTTGCACGAGATGGCGCAACCGGCGGTGGTGTGCGTGTGCATGATGCAGTGCGCGTCGTCGCGTGCGGCATGCACCGCGCTGTGGATGACGAAGCCGGCCGCATTCACCGCGTGCGTGCTGCCGTCCTGCACCCGACCGGCCAGGTCGATGCAGATCAGGTTGCGCGCGGTCACTTCCGCGTAGTGCAGGCCGAAGGGGTTGATGAGGTAGCGCGCCGCAGCGCCCTCATGCCCCGGCACGCGCGCGGTGATGTGGTTGAAGATCAGCTCGGTCCAGCCGAGGTGGTCGAACAGGCGGTAGCAGGCCGCGAGGTCGAGCCGCAGCGTCCATTCTTCGGGGCTCATGCCGGCGGGTGCGGGAACGCGCGTGGCTTCGGTTGGCAGGGGGGCGTTCATCGTGGTTCCTGTCCTGTTGCCTGGTTTCTTATTTGGGCTGGGCCGGCGTGGCCGAGGCGACCAGGCCTTTCCACTTCTGCGATTCCGCACTGATGAATTTGCCGAACGCGGCGCTGTCCAGATACGCCGGTTCCGCGCCGAGCGCCAGCACGCGGGTGCGGATGTCCGGGCGCGCGAGGATGGTCTGGATTTCCTTGTCCAGACGCGACATCACGGCAGGGGGCACGCCGACGGGCGCCAGGATGCCCATCCATGCGGTGGCGGCGTAGCCGGGCAGGCCGCCTTCGGCGATGGTCGGGATTTCGGGTGCGGCCACGGAGCGTGCCGGGCTGGTCACGCCGATGGCGGTGAGCGTGCCGGCCTTGACATGCTGGTAGGCGGAGGTCAGGTCGACGAAGGCGATGGGCGTGCTGCCGGCCAGCAGATCGGTGACGGCAGGCGCGCTGCCGCGGTAGGGCACGTGCACCATCTTCACTTTTGCCTGCTGCGAGAAAAGTTCGCCCGACAGGTGCTGTGCGGTGTTGTTGCCGGTTGAGCCGAACGCCACGGCATCGTCCTTCTGCGCTGCGCCGTCGATGGCCTGCTTCACGGTGTTGAAGCCCGAGCGTTTGGAAGCGACGAGCACCAGCGGGATGTCCGCGATCTTCGCCAGCGGCGCGAGCTGTTTGAGCGGATCGAGCGATGGCGAGTCCGGCACGTGCGGGTTGATGACGAGCGCGCCGGTCGCGCCCATGCCGATCGTGTAACCGTCAGGTGCGGCCTTGGACACCAGGATGAGGCCGGTCGCGCCACCGCCGCCCGGCTTGTTCTCCACGACGACGGGCTTGCCGAGCGATGTGGAAAGCTCGGTGGCGAGGATGCGCGCGAGACCGTCGGACGATGCGCCCGGCGCGAAGGGCACGATCAGCGTGACCGGGCGTTCCGGCCAGGTCTGTGCCGACGCGCCGGTGGTGACGGACATGGCTGCAACCACAGCCACTGCAGCGGAAGCGACGGTCGAGAGGCACGCGCGGCGGGCGCGCTGGAAGGTCTTGTTCATGAGGCTTGTCTCCGGGTTTCTGGTTTGTCTTCTGTCTGTCCCTGAATGGGTGTCTGGCGATGACGACGGTGTCCTAGCCGTCGATCACACGCACCACTTCCTCGCAATGGCAGAGCTCTTCCGAGCCTTCCATCGACGGGTCCGACGGCGACGTGATGTAGCGCACCTGCACCCAGATGCCATCGCCCATGTTCTCGAGGACCTCGCAGACCGCCTGGTTCTTCAGCGCGATGCGCTGGCCGGGCTGCAGGTCCATCAGGTGTACGGATGACATGTGCGCCCTTTCAGAAGAACACGGTGAGGTTCTTGGCCAGCAGCACGTTCTGGTCGAGCGTGATCTCGCGGCGCTCCAGCAACCAGCGGCCGTCTTCGCGGCGCAGTACGTCGTTGCGCTTGCCGACGAAGAAGTATTGCTCGTACTCCACGCGGTTCTGGTAGATCAGGAAGCGGCTGCGCACGTTGAGCTTCTCCGCGCCGGGTGTCGCATCGCCGATGGCGGTGAGTTGCACGTTGCTCACCATGTGACACACGCGCGAGAGCGGCTCTTCGGCCCAGTGAACGCCGGTGAGGATCTGCTCGGCGCGCTTGCGCAGCGTCCACTTGCCTTCGTTCAGCCAGCTCATGTCTTTCTCGAAGCGCGTGTCTTCCTGCGTCGCGTGCTTTCCGAATTTCACGTTGCGCTTCATCGGCATGAAATAGACGAGGTCGTCGGCCAGGGTGTCCAGCCATTCCAGATAGCGGCGCTGGTCGAGCATTTCCGATTCGTCGTAGAGGAATTCCTCGGCTTCCTGCCGAAGCTGGAAGTAGCGCAGGTCGCGCACGAGCGGCGGCGCGGCGGGCGCTGCCGTGTCCGCCGCGGGCGCTGGCGTCTTGTCGGTGGGGTTGGCAATCGTTTCCATGATGTTTTCTTTGACTGCGTCAGTGGGTGTTTTCAGGGCGCGGCGGCACCGGTCCGCCCTGGTGGAAGAAGCAGCCGACGTCGAGCACCGTGCCCGAGATGACGGCCGCGTCGTCGGAAAGCAGGAAGGCCACGGCTTTCGCGATGTCGGTGCCGGTGGCCGGCCGGCCGGCCACGGTGCCGGGTGCACCTCGCCGCACGAACTTGTCGACATCGCCGCCCATGCGGCCTACGCTCATGCCGCTGATGATGCCGCCGCCACCGGGAATGACCATGTTGACGCGCACATGGTCGTGGAAGTGGTCGTAGGCCATCGCAGACGTGAGCGCGACCATGCCGCCTTTCGACGACGCATACGCCGCCATGTTGGGCTTGCCCCAGCCTGCGCCGGAGCCCACGTGCACGATGGCGCCGCCACCCTGCTTCTTCATGTGCGGGATGACCGCGCGGCTGCACAGGTACGCGCCCTTGAGGTTCACGTCCTGGATGCGGTCCCAGGTGTCTTCGTCGGTGTCCAGGATGGTGCCCAGCGGGCCGATGGCCGCGTTGTTCACCAGCGCGTCGATGCGGCCGTGGCGCGAGACGGCGTGTTCCACCGCACGTGCCACATCTTTCGCGCTCGAGACATCCGCCTCCAGCACGTCGGCCGACAGGCCGAGTTGCGCGAGTTCGGCCTGAACGCCGTCGAGCCCCGCGGCGGTGCTCGACACCTGCGCCGCCGCAACGCCCAGCGCCACGACCTGCCAGCCGCGCTGCGCGAGCAGCACGGTGATGGCCTGGCCGATGCCGAAGGTGCCGCCGGTGACGATGACGACGGGCATGCGCGTCACGCTTCCTGCGCCGCGCGCGCGTGATGCGTTACGCGTGCCTCAGGGTCGTCCGAGAGGATCTTTTCCCAGTCCTCCCCGTTCATGTAGTCGAGCCAGCTGCGGTAGAACTGGCGCGGGTTCTCCTCGCTCACCTGGAGGCTCACGTTGCCGGCCACCGGACCGGTGCCGGGCGCCTGCACGCGGCCGATGGACTGCATGTAGTTGTAGGGATAGCGCTTGGCGATCACGCCGCGGCTGCCCGCGGTGGCGTAGTTCCAGTTCTCCATGTCGTCCTGCTCGGTCATGCCCGCCGGGCCGGAGTAGCGCATGTAGTACATGCGCAGGAAATCCTTCACCTCCTGCGGCGCGTTCTTGTCCACCAGGAAGAAGCGCCAGGCCTCGGTGGCCTCGGGGCCGTGCGGATGCCACACGCAGATGGAACGCGGCTGCTTGCCGTGGAACGACGCGTTCGGAAAGATGGTGCCGACGAAGGGCACGAGGCGCGCCTTGTCGCCCAGCAGCTTCGTGCGCTTCTCGTGGCACTCGCGGAAGTAGTCCGCAATGATCTGGTTGTTCTGGAAGGTGTTCACGAACGGCGAGTTCTCGGGCACGATGGCCGAGTGCACGCCGTGCCCGCCGGGGAAGTTCACCCACAGGTGCTGCGCGAATTCGAGTTCGTTGTCGCGACGGCCTTTCACACCCACCTCGGCGCTCGGGCCGATGCCGATCAGGTCCACCGAGCGGTGGCTGACGTTGTGGTATGTGTCACCGAGGAAGTTCTCGGCCGCGAATTTCCAGTTGCAGGGAATGATCCACTTGTGCACACCCAGCAGCACTTCCGAACCGCCCTCGCTGCCGTCGCGGTGATCGAGCGCGAGGTCCAGGTGTTCCTTCGCCGCGCCGAGGTAGGTGAGGAAGTCCGGCGCGTCCTTGTCCCACGTGGCCCAGATGGTGCCCTTGTAGTTGACCAGCTTGGCCACTTCGATGAGCGACCATTCGTTCTTGTCGAGGCAGCCTTCATACAGGTTCTTGTACTGTGGCACGCCGAACAGCTTGCCTTCGGTGGTGTAGCTCCAGCTGTGGTACGGGCAGGTGAAGAGCTGCGTGTTGCCATGGTCGTACAGGCAGACCTTCATGCCGCGATGGCGGCATGAATTGAGGAACACATGGATCTGGTTCTTCTTGTCGCGCGTGAGGATGACCGACTCCGCGCCCATGCGCGAGGCGAAGTAGTCGCCGGGGTTGGGGATCAGGCTTTCATGGCCGACGAACAGCCAGGCGCGCGTGAAGACCTTCTCCAGTTCTTCGTCGAAGACGGACTTGGCGGAAAAGATCTCGCGGCTGATCTGGCCGTGATCGGTGTCGATCATCTGGTCGTAGTTCATGGGGTCGGTGCTCTCTCTACAAGAATCCTTGCGGGCGCAGGTGCGGGTGCATGTATGCGTGGGGGCGTGCGTGTCAGGCGAAGCGCTCGCACAGCACGTCGCTGCGGCGGATGCCGGCGCGCACGGCGGCGTCGCGGCCTGCGTCCACCATCGGCGGCGGGCCGCACAGGTACACGCGCGTCGCCGGATCCAGCGTCACGGCGTCGATCAGGTCGGTTGCGAAACCCTGGTGGCAACCATCGGCCACGGCTTCCTCGGACGCATAGCTCACTTGCAGGCCGGGCAGGCGCGTGCGCAGTGCCTCGATCTCCTCCTGTGCGAAGAGATGCGCACCGCTGCGCACACCCACCAGCAATCGTGTCGGCGCGGCGGCCGCCGTGGCGTCGTCGCCGATGCGCCGCAGCATGGCGAGGAACGGGGCGAGCCCGGTCCCGCCTGCGACGAAGAGGCGCGGCCGTTCTTCGTCGCGCAGGAAGAAGCTGCCGCGCGGCGCGCTCACTTCCATCTGCGCACCCGGTGCGGCAGCGGTTTCGAGCCAGCGCGAGAACATGCCGCCCGCCACGCGACGCACATAGAACACCAGCCGCGTCTGGCCGGACGCATTCGCCATCGAATACGAGCGCCACTGAGCTTCACCCTGCGGGCGAACGCGTACGTATTGCCCCGGCAGGAAGTGCAGCGCGTCATCCACTTCGACTTCGAGCCGCACGGTGTCCTGCGCGATCTGCGTGACCGCATGCACGCGGCCCATCTGCGGTTCGGGCTCGTCGGCGCTCGCATCGCTCGCGTCGTACGGCAGCTCGACGATGCACGGGCCCTGCACGCGCGACACGCAGCAGAGCACCGCGCCGTCGTCGCGGTCTTCATCGGGCAGCACCGACCTGTCGTAGTGATCCATCGCGAGCGATCCCGACACGCACTGCGCGGCGCAGGTGCCGCACTGGCCGTTGGCGCAATCGGTCAGCAGCGAAAGGCCGGCGGCCTCCGCGGCGTCGGTCAGCTTCTGGCCGGCTCCGGCTTCGATGGCGCGCGTGGCGCCGTCGGCGAACAGCAGCGTGATGGGAAAGGTGCTCACGGCGGACAAGGGGCTCATGCGTGGTGCCTCGCCGTGCTCACTCGGGCTTCATGTTCGCGTTCTTCGCCACGACCTTCCAGCGCTCGATGTCGGTGGAGATGCGGCGCATCAGCGCGGGACCGTCGGTGTTGCCCGGGTCCATGCCCAGTGCATGCAGGCGGTCGACCATGTCCTTCTCGGCCAGGATGTCCTTCATCGCGGCGCGCAGTTTGGCCAGCACCGGTTCGGGCGTGCCCTTGGGCGCCATGAAGGCAGACCAGATCGGCACGTCGTAGCCGGCGACCCCGGCTTCGGCGGCGGTCGGCAGGTCGGGCAGCGCGGCGGCGCGCTTGGCCGTGGTGACGGCCAGGGCCTTGAGCTTGCCGGCCTTCACTTGCGCCATCACGGCGGCGCTGTCGAGCACGGCGACCTGGATCTCGCCGCCCATCAGCGCGATCACGGTGGGGCCGGAGCCGCGGTAGTTGATGTGGTTGAACTTCACGCCTGCGGTGTTGGCCAGCAGTTCGGCCACCAGCTGGAACGAGGAGGCTGCCACGCCATGGTCGAGCGTGCCGCCCTTGTTCTTCCTGGCGTAGTCGATCAGTTGAGAAAGGTTGTCCACGGGCAGCGACGGGTTCACCGTGACCACCAGCGGGAAGGTGCCCAGCAGCGCGATCGGCTCGTAGTCCTTCGTCGGGTCGTGCGGCAGATTGGCGGTGAGGACCGGGTTGACGGTGAGGCCTCCGCTTGCGGACACCAGCAGTGTGTAGCCGTCGGGTTTCGACTTGGCCACCAGGTCATTGCCGATGGCGGAGTTCGCGCCCGGCTTGTTGTCGACGATGAACGACTGCTTGAGTCGCTCCGTCAGCTTGGTCGCGATGACGCGCGCGACGATGTCGTTGGTGCCGCCCGGTGCGAAGCCGACGACGATGCGCACCGGCTTGTCCGGATACGCGTCCTGCGCGAGTGACGGGGTGGCGACGAGCGAGAGCGCCGTCGTGCCTGCGGCCATGAGGGCGACGATCGCCCTTCGGGAAAAGTTCATGTGTGTCTCCATGCGTGGTTGGTGAAAGCGGGCCCGTTGGACGCAGGCCTCATCAAGCGGCTTCTTTGTCCGTCTGATGAGACAAGTATCCATTATACGGACTGTATGATGCAGATCAATACGCGTTCTCCCTGATGCCGGGATCACCGGGCAGCCAGGGATTGCCCCCAGGGTGGGTCCAGTCCCGTGAATCCATGACGACCGACAAGAAGACAGACACAGAAAAAGCCGGTGACGGCAGCGTGCGCGCCGTCGAGCGCGCGCTGGACATCCTTCTCGCGTTTTCCGCGCAGGACAGCGAGCTCACCGCGAGCGAAATCCTCAAGCGCGTGGACCTGAGCCGGCCCACGCTCTACCGCCTGCTCTACACGCTGGAGCAGAGCGGCTTCGTCACGTCCAGCGGTGAACCGCAGCGCTTCCGCCTCGGTCCTTCGGTCGCGCGGATGGCGTGGGCCTGGTCGGCCAGCCTGGACATCGCACGCGTGGCGCAACCCATCGTGCGCCGTGTGTGGGAAGAGACCGGCGAGACTGTCGCGCTGTTCGTGCCGCGCGGCAACCTGCGCATGTGCGTGGCGGAACTGCAGAGCCCGCAGCCGCTGTCGTTCCGGCGCGGTGTCGGTTACAGCGAGCGTGCTGCGCTCGGTGCGAGCGGCCGTGCGCTGCTGGCGTGGACCGATCCCTCGCCGGAGCAGCTCGTGGCGCTCTGCGAAGGCCTGCCGACCGAACCCGCACAGTTGAAGAAGGAACTCGCGCAGGTGCGCAAGCAGGGTTACGCGACCAGCCGCAACGAACTCATCAAGGGCGCCGTGGCCGTGGCCGTGCCCTTCTTCGACCAGAGCGGCCGCGTGGCGGGTTCGATGGGCATCTTCGGTCCCGACGTGCGCATGGACAAGGCGCGCCTGGAAGAGCTGGCGCAGCTCCTGCTGCGCGAGTCGCAGCAATTGTCCGAACTGCTCGGCCATGGCCGCAGTACTCCGGCCTGAGCGTTCAGGCGACTGAAGCCTCGGCCGGAAGCCGGGACGGCATCCCGGCTTCCGGCGCGGCCATCGGCAGGGCACCGCGTACGCGGTCCACCAGTGCGAGTGCATCCCGGGGAGCCGCGTTGCCGCGCCATGCGACATGCTGGTCGGGGCGCGAGAGCACGAGCGCCTCCTTGTACAGGCCTGCAGCCCCTGCAGACTTCACGTCGAGCACCACGAGGGGCAGGCCGCGCCTGCGCGCGGCGTCGACGATAGGCGTCACATCCACCGACGTGTCGAGGCGCAGCAGCGTGAACTCGGGCCCCATCGCGTCGTAGAGCGATCGCCCGTCGTCCAGCCACAGGTGCGGCGTGCGGCAACCCGGCACGGTCGAGGGCGTGAACGTGTCCATGCCGTAGGCCGGCTGCTTTTCGCCGTCATAGGCGATGAGCGGCGACGCGTCGTAGTAATAGCCGAAGTTGAGGCCCGCGCAGCAGTACTGCCGCACGTTGAGGTCGTACAGCGCCTTGCCGGCGGCAGCGCGCGCGCGCTCACCGGCCTCGCCCGGTTCCTCGATGCCGGCGGGCACGCCCTCGCGCTCCTTCTGCAGCGCGATCGCATGGTTCATCGCGAAGTGCGACACCTGCCCGGTGATCGGCATGCGTTCCGTCTCGTAGCCGTCCAGCACATGTTCGCCGCCCCAGCCGTGGATGCGCGCGGCCAGCTGCCAGGAGAGGTTCATCGCATCGGCGATGCCCGCGTTCATGCCGTAACCCGCCATCGGGATCCACAGGTGCGAGGCATCGCCGCAGATGAACACGCGCCGGTCGCGGAACTTGTCGGCGACGAGACGGCGGCCGACCCAGTCTTCCTTGCTGAGGATCTCGTATTCGAAATCCGGGCCGACACCGAGGATCTGGCGCAGCGCCCAGTCGCGGTCCACGGCTTCGAAGTCTTCCTCATCGGCGCGCAGGTAGTTGTGCACCAGCCAGGTCTCCTTGCCGTCGATGGCGTAGACATTGCCGCTGCGTCGCGGGTTGAGCGAGAAGGTGGCCCAGGCCCGTTCATGCTTCTGCAGCTTGATGAGCGAGGGCGCACGGAAGTAGGTGGACTGCACCCGGCCCACCACGTCGGTGCCCGAGAGCTTCGCGCCGATCTGCTTGCGGACGGCCGAGCGCCCGCCGTCGCAGCCGATGAGGTAGTCCGCACGCACGATGAGGGATTCGCCCGTGTCGATGTTCTCGCCGTATGCCGTCACGCCGTCCCCGTCCTGCTCGAAGCGGTCGATGCGCGTGCGGTTGAGGATCGTGACGCCGGGCGTCTGCCCTGCATGCGCGAACAGCAGTGGCTCCAGGTAGATCTGGTTGATGCGATGCGGCGGCTCGGGCGTGGGCCACCAGGTGTCGGGCGCGCCGGTGTCCGGCTGCTGGCGGTCCGTCACGCGGTCCTGCCGCGCGGGGATCTCGATGCGCGAGAGCTCCTCGCCGGTGAAGCTCGTCCGGTAGGCCACGTCGTTCGGGTAGTCGGCCGGCAGGCCTGCGTTGCGCACCGTCTTCGCCACGCCGAGCCGGCGCAGGATCTCCATGGTGCGCGCCGCCACGTGGTTGCATTTCACGTTGGGCGGTTCCCCGCGATGCCGCGTTTCGGCGATGAGCACGCGGATGCCTCGCTGCGCGAGGTCGGTGGCGAGCGTGAGGCCGACCGGGCCGGCGCCGACGATCAGCACTTGTGTGTCGTGGTGGTTTCTTGTCTCCATGCCATCGATTACAACTTTTCGCCTTGATCCGCGACAATGAATTCTGTATGGCAATTCATAAAGAAACACTATCAATGCGCGGACTGCCGTCGGTCCGGCAGTTGCGGGCCTTCGTCGCGGTCTATCACACGGGGCAGGTCTCCGCTGCAGCCGGGCAGCTGTCCATCACCCAGCCGGCGGTCACCGTGCTGTTGCGCGATCTGGAAGACCGGCTGGGCGTGAAGCTGTTCGACCGCACCACGCGTTCGCTGGCCCGCACCGCGGCGGCCGAGCAGGCGCTGGCCTATGCCGAACGCGCGCTTGCCGAGCTGGAGGGCATGGGCGCCGCCCTGCGCGGCCTCGCCACCGGCGAGCAAGGCGTACTCCGCATCGCGGCGACGTCAACGACGGCGCAGACACTGCTGCCGCGTGCGCTGCGCCATTTCGGCGAGCGGTATCCCGGTGTGCGGGTCGTCGTGGACGATTGCGCGCCGCTCGACTTCGTGGAGCGCATCACGCGCCAGCGCGTGGACCTGGGGGTGGGTATCCTCGAAACCGGCATGCCGGGCTTGCGCGAACGCGTCTTCCTGCGCGACTGGCTGGTGGCTGCAGGACGCGGGAGCGCCAGCTTCCAGGCAGGCGGGTCGATGACGTGGAAGCAACTGGCCGCACACGACCTGATCGTCGTGCGCGCCGGCTACGGCGTGCGGCGGCGCGTCGAGCAGGCCGCCGCGCAGGCCGGGGCCGAACTGCGCATCGTGCATGAAGCGACCCTGCTCACCACCGCGCTCGCCATGGCGGCCGAAGGGCTCGGCGTCGCCGTGGTGCCGGGTGCGGCGGCGGCCTATTCGATGCTTCCGGGGCTGGTCAGCCGCAAGCTGGTACGGCCGGCCGTGGCGCGGCCGATGTCGGTGATCTCGCTGGCGGACCGTGCCCCTTCCGGCGCAGCGAAGGCATTCGAGCAGTTCATGGTCGAGCATTTCGGCCCGGCCTGAGGCGATGCACCAGATTGGCACACCCGTTGCTTGCCTGCCCGCACCATGACAACCATGCCCGATACCTCCCGGCCGCCCCTGACCGAGGCTTTCCCGCTGGGTGACGGGCAGTCGCTCGCGCATCCGCTGTGGCGCGACCGGCTGGCCCTGCTGCTGGAGTCGACGGGCGAAGGCATGTTCGGCATCAACCTGGCGGGGCGCTGCATCTTCATCAATGCGGCCGGCGCGCGCATGCTCGGGTACGAGCCGGCCGAGGTCATCGGCCGCAACATGCACGAGCTGATCCACCACACGCGCAACGACGGCACGCCCTATCCCGAGAAGGACTGCCCGATCTTCAATGCGTTCCGGCAGGGCCTGTCGTGCCGCATCGACAACGAGGTGCTGTGGCGGCGCGACGGCAGCAGCTTCGACGCGGAATACACCTCGCACCCGGTCGTCGACAACGGCATGGTGCTGGGCGCGATGGCGACGCTGGTGGACATCACGCCGCGCAAGCAGGCGGCCGATGCGCTGCATCGCGCCAAGGAAGAACTCGAAGTGCGCGTGGACGAACGCACGCGCGAACTCTCGGACGCGCTCACGCAGACGCGCAAGCTCTCGGCCTGGCTCGATTCGGCGCGCGAAGACGAGCGCACGCGCATCGCGCGCGAGGTGCACGACGAACTGGGCAGCTTGCTGGTGGCGCTCAAGATGGATGTGAACTGGCTCGACAAGCGCCTGGGCGAGCAAGCCGAGCGCGCGGCACCGGAAGCCGATGCGATGCGCGAGCGGCTGCGTTGCAAATGCCAGAGCATGGGCCGCCTCATCGAGAACGCGGTGGAGAACGTGGGCCGCATCATCACCGACCTCAGGCCCAGCATCCTCGACCACCAGGGCCTGTGGGCCGCGCTCGAATGGCAGGCGCACGAGTTCGTGCAGTCGGCCGAACTGAAGCTGGACTGGTCGATGGACATCGCGCCCGGCGTGGACCTGCCCGAGCCGGCAGCGATGGCGGTGTTCCGCATCTTCCAGGAGATGCTGAGCAACGTGGGCCGCCATGCGCAGGCGGGCGCGGTGGACATCCGCATCGCGGCGGACGGCGAACGCGTGACGCTTTCCGTGCGCGACGACGGCCGTGGCGCCACACCGGACGAATTCGAGTCACCCACGGCTTACGGCGTGATGGGCATGCGCGAGCGCGCGCGTCATTTCGGGGGCTACGTCGCCATCGACAGCCAGCCGGGCCAGGGCTCGACCTTCCGCCTCGTGATGCCGGTGCAAGGTTGACGATGACGGCCATGAGCACACCCATCCGCATCCTCATCGGCGACGACCACCGCATCGTGCGAGAGGGCCTCAGGCAGGTGCTGGCCGATGCGCCCGATCTCTCGGTGGTGGCCGAGGCGACCACCGGCCCCGAAGTGATCGAGCGCGTGCAGGCCATGCACGGCGGCATCGACCTCGTGCTGCTCGACATCGCATTGCCCGGCCGCGACGGGCTCGACGTGCTGCAGCAACTGCGCGCCGACCATCCGCGCCTGCCGGTGCTGATGCTCAGCACCTATCCCGAACGGCAGTACGCCGTGCGCTGCATCAAGCTCGGCGCAGCGGGCTACCTGAACAAGAGCGCGGATTCGGACGACATGCTGGCCGCCGTGCGCAAGGCGGCGTCCGGCGGCATCTATGTCACGCCGGCCACTGCCGAGGCGCTGGCCGGCGCGGTGGCCGGCCGCTATGGCGCCGAGGCGCTCTCGCACCGCGAGCACCAGGTGTTCCGCCTGCTCACACAAGGGTGCAGCGTGAGCGAGATTGGTGCGCAACTGGGCCTGGCCGCCAACACGGTGAGCACCTACCGCGCCCGCATCCTGGAGAAGACCGGCACCAAGAACGATGTGGAACTGGCGATTTACGCCGAGCGACACGCGAATTTGTAGGGGCAGCCCTACAAGCCGGCGCAGAACCATCGACGATTTGATGGTGTGGCACGCAAAACGCCGCGCTGGCACGGTATCTGGCGCATCGCTTGCGTAGTGACAGGCATCTTTCCAAAGAGGTGCACCATGTCCAGACTGCCTGAAACCGGTTCCTCCAAAGCCTACGATCCGTACGACGCCGATCGTCCGCTGCTGATGCGCTGCTCCTGCGGGCAGGACCACGCTGCTGCGGACCACGATCGTGCCGTGGCCGCTGCTGCATCCGCGCCCTCCCTGTCCACCGCAGCGGAAGAGCTGTCCCACGAATTCGTCGAGGCCAGCCTGATGAAGGCGATCTTCCCCGTCGACAGCGTGCGCCGCAGTTTCCTCAAGGCCGTGGGTGCGAACACCGCGCGTGCCGCCATCGCATCGGTGCTGCCCGTTTCCGCGTTGCAGGCCATGGCGCAGGACAAGGGCGCACTCGAGAAGAAGGACCTGAAGATCGGCTTCATCCCGATCACCTGCGCCACGCCACTCATCATGGCGCACCCGCTGGGCTTCTACCGCCAGCAAGGCCTGAATGTCGAAGTGGTGAAGACGGCCGGCTGGGCCCTCATCCGCGACAAGATGCTCAACAAGGAATACGACGCCACGCACTTCCTGTCGCCCATGCCGCTGGCCATCTCGCTGGGCGTCGGCTCCACGGCGGTGCCGATGAACGTCGCCACCATCCAGAACACCAACGGCCAGGCCATCACGCTCGCCAACAAGCACAAGGACAAGCGCGACCCGAAGATGTGGAAGGGCTTCAAGTTCGGCGTGCCGTTCGAGTTCAGCATGCACAACTTCCTGCTGCGCTATTACGTGGCGGAGCACGGTCTCAACCCCGATACGGACATCCAGATCCGCGTGGTGCCTCCGCCGGAGATGGTGGCCAACCTGCGCGCCGGCAACATCGATGGTTACCTCGGCCCCGATCCGTTCAACCAGCGTGCGGTCTACGACGAGATCGGCTTCCTGCACGTGTTGACCAAGGACCTGTGGAACGGCCATCCGTGTTGCGCGTTCGGTACGTCAACCGAGTTCATCCAGAAGAACCCCAACACCTTCGCCGCGCTCTACCGTTCGGTGCTCACTGCCGCTGCCATGGCGCGTGATGCGAAGAACCGCGAGCTCATTGCCAAGGTCATCGCGCCGCAGGCCTACCTGAACCAGCCGGAAACCGTGATCGCGCAGGTGCTGACCGGCCGCTTCGCCGATGGCCTGGGCGGGATCAAGACCGTGCCCGATCGTGCCGATTTCGATCCGATGCCGTGGCAGTCGATGGCGGTGTGGATGCTCACGCAGATGAAGCGCTGGGGCTACATCAAGGGCGAAGTCAACTACAGGCAGGTCGCTGAAAAAGTGTTCCTTCTGACCGACGCGAAGAAGCACATGAAGGAGCTCGACCAGAAGGTGCCTGACGGCGCCTATCCGAAGTTCACCATCATGGGCAAGGTGTTCGATCCGGCCAAGCCGGACGACTACGTCAAGAGCTTTCCGATCAACAAGATGGCCTGACCGCGCGGAGCCAAGCAATGAAGTCCTTGAGGATGCGCGCGGCGCTCGTTTCGGTGCTGATGCTCCTGGCCCTGATCGGCATCTGGCATGCGGCGACGGTGTCTGGCAGCGCCGCGTCGCCTGCTGCGCAACTCACGCCCGAGCAGATCGAGTATATGAAGATGCTCGGCAAGGACCCGGGCGGCGAGAAGAAGTCCGAAGGCTTCCCGACGCCCGCACAGATGGGTGCGACGATCGTGCAGCAACTGTCCGACCCGTTCTACGACAACGGGCCCAACGACAAGGGTATCGCGATCCAGCTGGCGCATTCGCTCGGTCGCGTGGCCCTGGGCTTCCTGTTGGCGACGTTGGTCGCCGTGCCGCTGGGATTTGCCATCGGCATGAGCCCGCTGCTCTACAAGGCGCTCGATCCGTTCATCCAGGTGCTCAAGCCCATCAGCCCGCTCGCCTGGATGCCGCTGGCGCTCTACACGATCAAGGACTCGTCGATCTCCGGCGTGTTCGTGATCTTCATCTGCTCGGTCTGGCCGATGCTGCTCAACACCGCCTTCGGTGTCGCATCGGTGCGGCGCGACTGGCTCAATGTCGCCGCCACGCTGGAAGTCAGCGCACTGCGCCGCGCGTTCCTCGTCATCCTGCCGGCGGCTGCGCCGACCATCCTGACCGGCATGCGCATCTCGATGGGCATCGCCTGGCTCGTCATCGTCGCCGCCGAGATGCTGGTGGGCGGCACGGGCATCGGTTACTTCGTGTGGAACGAATGGAACAACCTCTCGCTCACGAATGTGATCTTCGCCATCCTGGTGATCGGCGTGGTCGGCATGCTGCTGGACCTGGCATTCGCCAGCCTGCAGAAAGTGGTGACGTATGTGGAGTGAACTCTCCGAACGCGATGCCGTGGTTGCCATACACAGGAAAGAAAAGCCGATGACCGGTTTCCTCAAAGTCGAAGGACTCGCCAAGACCTGGGTGCCGGGCAAGCCGGTGTTCGCCGACGTGTCGTTCACGCTCGACAAGGGCGAGTTCGTCTGCATCATCGGCCACTCGGGCTGCGGCAAGACGACCATCCTCAACGTGCTCGCCGGGCTGGACACCGCCACCGACGGCCACGTGTTCATGGACGGCCGCGAGATATCGGGGCCGAGCCTGGAGCGTGGTGTGGTGTTCCAGGGCCACGCGCTGATGCCCTGGCTCACCGTGCGGCAGAACATCGCATTCGCGGTGAAGTCGTGCTGGCCCGAATGGCCGGCGCCGAAGGTCAACGTGCATGTGGAAAAGTTCGTGGCGATGGTGGGCCTCTCGGCGGCCATCGACAAGAAGCCCTCGCAGTTGTCGGGCGGCATGAAGCAGCGCGTGGGCATCGCACGGGCCTTCTCCATCCAGCCCAAGATGCTGCTGCTCGACGAACCGTTCGGCGCGCTCGATGCGCTCACGCGCGGCACCATCCAGGACGAGTTGATGACCATCGTGCGCGACACGCAGCAGACGGTCTTCATGATCACGCACGATGTGGACGAGGCCATCCTGCTGGCCGACCGCATCCTGCTCATGACGAACGGCCACGAGTCGGACGGCCGGTACACGCCCGGCGGCATTGCCGAAGTCGTCACCAACACGCTGCCGCGCGAGCGCACGCGCGCCGGCCTTCACCACCTGCCCGGCTACTACGAGCTGCGCAACCACATCGTCGACTTCCTCGTCACCCGCGCACTCGCGGGCGGCAAGCCGGCCGACCACTGAAACCATTCATTCATCCACACATCCATCACCGCACCCAGAAAAGGAGAAGCAGCAAATGAACCGCATGGACGTTACCGAGAAGATCATTTCCACCAAGGTGTCCAAGGGCATTACCTGGGAATCCGTCGCGAAGAAAGTCGGCGAATCCAAGGAATGGACGACGGCCCTGTGCCTGGGCCAGATGACCGCCTCGGCCGCGCAGGCCAAGACACTGGGCAAGATCTTCGGCCTGAGCGCCGAAGAGCAGAAATGGCTGCAGGTCGTGCCCTACAAGGGCTCGCTCGCCACGGCCGTGCCGACCGACCCGCTGATCTACCGCTGGTACGAGATCGTCAACGTGTACGGCACGACGATCAAGGAACTGATCCATGAGGAGTTCGGCGACGGCATCATGAGCGCGATCGACTTCTCGATGGACATCCAGCGCCAGGCCGATCCCAAGGGCGACCGCGTCAATGTGGTGCTGTCGGGCAAGTTCCTGCCGTACAAGACCTACTGACCGCCGCTGTCAGCCTGCCAAGGCTTGAATCCCTGGCGGGCATGCCCATCTTGGGCAGACCATGGGCCGTTCCTTCCTGTTTGCCTTTTCCGCTGTCCTGCACCTGTGGGTCGGCTGGATGCTCGTTCCTTCGCTGCTGGCGTGGCCTTTTGCGGCCGGTGTGCTGGCCCTGCTGCTGGCGGTGTCGGCCGTGCTGATGCCTCTGGGGCTTCTCGTGCGCAGGGCACATGGGGAAGGCGAGAAGAACGCCGACCGGCTGGCCTGGGCGGGCATGCTGTTCATGGGCCTGTTCTCGTCGCTCTTCGTGTTCACGCTGCTGCGTGAACTGGTGTACCTGGGCACGTGGATCGTGCAGCGCTTTGCGCCTGCGGTCGTGCTGCCGCCCGACCTCGAGCCCGCGTCGGCCTGGGGCGTGCTCTTCGTCTCGCTCGCTGCGACCGTGC
Source organism: Variovorax sp. VNK109 (assembly GCF_049445855.1). Lineage (NCBI taxonomy): Bacteria > Pseudomonadati > Pseudomonadota > Betaproteobacteria > Burkholderiales > Comamonadaceae > Variovorax > Variovorax sp. VNK109. Next base: position 88,574 of record NZ_JBMSDV010000003.1, read on the forward strand.
TCGGCTTCCTCAACGCACGCCGCACCGCCAAAGTGGTGACGGTGGACGTGCCGGTCCAGGGCCTGCCCGCCGCGCTCGACGGGTTCACCATCGCACAGATCAGCGACATCCACGTCGGCCCGACGATCAAGGCGAAGTATTTGCAAGCCATTGTGGACCGCGTGAACGCGCTGGATGCGGATGCGGTGGCCGTCACCGGGGACCTGATCGACGGATCGGTGCGCCAGCTCGCGCCGCACGTCGCGCCGCTCGCGCAACTGAAGTCGCGCCACGGCACCTACTTCGTCACCGGCAATCACGAGTACTACTCGGGCGCGCATGCGTGGATCGATCATCTGCGCGGCCTCGGCGTGAACGTGCTGATGAACGAGCACGTGGTGCTGCGCCGCGGTGATGCGCAGCTCGTGCTGGCCGGGGTGAACGACTACACCGCCCACCTGTTCGATTCAGCACACCGCAGCGATCCGGCCAAGGCACTCGTCGATGCGCCGGCCGATGCCGGGGCGCGCGTGCTGCTCGCGCACCAGCCGCGCAGCGCGGAGGCCGCGTCCAGCGTCGGCTTCGACGTGCAGCTCTCCGGCCACACGCACGGCGGCCAGTTCTGGCCGTGGAACCACTTCGTGCGCTTCCAGCAGCCGTTCACGGCAGGCCTGCATCGCCTCGGAAGGCTGTGGGTCTACACCAGCCGGGGCACAGGCTACTGGGGCCCGCCCAAGCGCTTCGGCGCGCCCTCCGAAATCACGCAATTGCGCCTGCGCGCGGCCTGAAACCGGTTGCTTCCGCCGCATTTCGCGCCGCGCTGCGTGCATTTCACGCCGCGCTTCGCGCGTTCCGTCTCCGGCCTGTCGCGGCGCAAAGGGCATTGCGGGACATTACGTTTCATCGACGACACGGTGTCGCCGATGAAACCCGAACCACTTTCAAGGAAATGTCATGAACAAGCTCTCCATCATCGCCCTGGCCCTCGTTGCAGCAACCGGCTCCGCCTTCGCCGACAGCGCCGACTACGACCTGCAGAACCGCACCGCCTTCACGGGCAACCTGACGCGTGCCGAAGTCCGCGCCGAGTTCGACCGCGCATCCGCCGCCGGTGAACTGCCGACCGTGGCCGAAGCCTACGCCAACGTGGACAGCAAGACCGAAGGCCCTTCGCGTGACCGCGCCGAAGTCCGTGCAGAAGCCGTGCAAGCCGCACACACCTTCCGCATCCAGGAACTCTGGTGATCTGCGTGCGTCAGCCCGGCGGGGGCAGCACGATGCCGGTGGTGGCCGGCCTGACGCGGCGCGGATACTCCCGCGACGTGTCGATGCAGCCACCATCCACGTACACCCCCTTGGGCTCACGCAGGCGCTGCATCAGCGAGAGGATGCGCTTCACCTCCGCAGGGTCTTCCATCGTCAGCGCCACGCGCCTGGCGACTTCGTCTTCATCCATCACCGGTTCTTCGCCGGGCTGGCCTTCGCGCACACCGTCGCGCCAGTGATAGATCTCCAGGCACTTCGACGCAAAGCTGAACGGCGCACCGCGCTTCCAGAAATTGCTGAAGAGCCCGCTCCCTTCATAGAACACCCACGACCCTTCGAAGCCCGCCACGTCGGCCGAGCGTCCGTCGGGGTTGCGGAACCACAGCCGGTCGCCCGGCACGTAGTAGCGTGGCGGCAGTGGCTGTTCCATCGAGCCGTACTCGACGAGGAACACATCATGGAACAGGCCTGAGCGGATCGCGCGCACTTCGCTGTCGCGCTCCAGCGCTTGCAGCAAGGCGGGGTTGCTGCGCTCCAGTTCGCGCGCGATGGCCAGCAGGATCACATACTCCGTCGCCCGGTAGCACGAGAACGAGTAGAGGCGGCCGGTCGCTTCGGGTTGTGTCGCCTTCACCAGTGCATCCACCAGCCGGTGGCCCGGCACCAGCGTGAAGCCGGTGTTCTCGTGGTAGGTCCAGCAATCGTCCGGCCGCTCGGCAGCTTCGGTCTGGAAGGCCAGGGCCGTCTTGCGGGCGGCCTGCACGATGTCGATGCGCATGCGCACCTGCGAGACGAGTTCGTCGAACGACGGGAATGCGAATGCGATGGGCGACGCCAGCATGGCGACGAGGATCTCGCGCTCCAGGTCTTCGCTGTCGGCCTGCGTGTCCAGGCCCATGCGTTGTGCCAGGCCCAGCGTGTCGAAGCCGGGTGTCCAGCTCTGGAACCAGTCGACGCCGAGCACGAACTGATGGCCGGATCTGCCTGCATGGGAAAGCGGCCGCACCAGCACCACATGCTCCAGGCCCAGCCGTGACAGCCAGTCGAGCATGGCGTCGACCCACGGCGCGGACTCGGCCGCCGTGCTGGCGTGCAGGTGGATTCCCTCCTTCTTCATCGGAGCCAGTATCACCGCAGCCTTGCGCGAGCGCAACTGCGGCGGACGCAACCCTGCGTGAATGCGTCAGGCGTAGCTGATCCAGTCCGCGTGTTCCCGCCCGCCCAGATGCGGCAGGGCGTTGTACGACACCAGCATGTGGCGCTTGGGCGTGTAGGCAAACTCGGTGACGGCGGTGTTGCGGATGCGCAGGTTGAGCTCGATGGTGGTTTCGGCGCTGGTGCCCAGCACATGGCCCACGGCGGTGGAAATCGGCCCGCCGCTCGAGACGATGAGCACGTTGCCGTCCACGTTCTGGCGCACGTGATCGAGCGCACGGACGATGCCGTCGCGCCAGTCCGAATAGCTGGGCATGCCGCGCGGTGAGACGGTGCCCGACATCCACTGCGCGAGACCGTCGCGCAACAACCGGAAATGCTGGCGGTACATCTCGGGCGTGTCGGGTTTGGCCAGCGGTGCCGGGTGGATCGCCGCCACGACGGCGGCGCTGTCGTATTCGTTGAGCCCTGGCCACACGAGCGGTGCGGGCTGCGCGGCCGCGTGCTCTTCCTTCATGCCCTGCAGGATGCCTTGCAGTGTCTGCACATGGCGCTTGAGCGAGCCGGTGAGGATGGCGTCGAACTTCAGCGCGTGGTGTGCGAAGTGCTCGCCCAGCAGCACGCTCTGGCGCATGCCGAGTTCGCTGAGCTGGTCGTAGTCGTCCGCACCGAATGAAGCCTGACCATGACGCACGAGATAGAGCGTTCCCATGGCGGCATTGTGGCGCGCTGCGTGCCGCAGCCGTTGTCGCTGTGGGGACGTGCTGTCGCCGCAGCGACGGATTGGTGCCCTTGCATGATGGGGGAGTGGTACTCGTCTGCTGGCGATGTCCTCTGTTTAATGGCTCCGCATCCACTTGCCGAAACTGAGGTCCCCAAATGAAACGTCGATCGCTCTTGCTTGCCACAGGCTCCGTGCTTGCCGCGCCCGCCATCCGCGCGCAGGCCTGGCCTTCCCGCTCCCTGCGGATGATTGCGCCGTACCCGGCCGGAGGGCCGACGGACACGTTCACGCGCGCCGTGGCTGACAGGCTGTCTGCCGGCCTGGGTCAGCCTGTGGTCGTGGAGAACAAACCCGGTGCAAACACCATCATCGGCGCGAACCTCGCAGCCAAGGCCGCGCCCGATGGCTACACGCTCTTCATGGGCAGTTCCACGAGCCTCGCTGTGAACCCGGTGGTTTACCAGAGCCTGCCCTACGACCCTGTCAACGATTTCCAGAACATCAGCTACTGCGGCGCGTCTCCGCTCGTGATGGTGGTGCCCGCGTCGCTGCAGGCGCGTGATCTTCGTGAGTTCGTCGAACTCGCGAAAAAGACGCCTGCAGGACTGAACCTTGCGACCCCGGGTGCAGGTGGCGCACAACATCTTGCCGGTGAACTCTTCAACACGATGGCAGGGATCTCGATGGTCAGCGTGCCTTTCCAGGGCGGCGCTCCCGCGCTTGCCAGTGTCATGGCTGGCCAGACGCAGGCTTTCTACGAAGTCGCGCTGACCGCGGTTCCCCACCTGAAGGCGGGCCGGGTGCGCGCGCTGGGCGTGACGGGAACGACACGCCTGTCGATTCTTCCTGATGTGCCGACGATTGCCGAGCAGGGCTTTGCGGGATATGAAGCGCTCATCTGGTACGGCGTCGTCGCACCGCGTGGTGTGCCTTCGCCCATCGTCGGGCGCCTGAATTCGGAGATGGTCAAGCTGCTTCAATCGCCGGAGATGCGTGACCGGTTCGGGCCGCTGGCGCTCGATCTGTCGTCGAGCTCACCGGATGAGATGACGAAGCTGGTGGCGCGCGAGAAGCTGAAGTGGGGCGAGGTTGCGCGCGCGGCCCGCGTGCAATTGCAGGCGTGACGGCAGAGCCCCGTGTCGTCGGGGCCGCCTTCAGACGAGGCCGAGCCGCTGCAGCAGTTCCTTGAGTCTTGCCGCGTCTGCATCGGACAGCATGCTGATCGGCGCGCGAGGACGACCCACCGGCAACCCTTGCATCGCAAGCCCGCTGTACGCCACGCGTACCAGACCCCTCTCCATGCCGAAGGCGCACAGCGGCTGGATCTCTTCGAACAACGCACGGGCTGCCGGGATGTCGCGGCGGATGCACGCCAGCTCATAGAGCTTCGACGCGTGGTGCGGGATCACGTTGGAGATGCCTGCATACCAGGCGTCCGCCCCGAGCATGAACGCGTCCAGCGCGTTCGCGTCACGACCAGTGGCCACGGCCATCTTCCCACCAGACAGCCTGCGAAGCGCGGGGATGCGCGACAGGTCGGGCGAACTCTCCTTCATGCGGCGGAGATTGCCGAGGGTGGAAAGCCGGGCCAGGAATGCGGAACTCATGTCAACCACGGTGAGCCGGGGGCTGTTGTAGGCCACCACCGGCAGTTGGACGGATTCGGCGATCGCGCGATAGTGGCCGAACAGTTCGTCGTCCGACGGGATCCAGTAGGTGAAGGGTACGACCAGCAGTGCATCGGCGCCGACTTTCTCTGCATATTGCGAGAGACGGACGGCCTCTGCAGTGGTCACCGCGCTCGTGCCCGCCATCACCGGAACCCGGCCATCGACATGCTCCACCGCGAACCGGATGACGTCGCGGCGCTCCTCTTCGGTGAACGAGCCGATCATGCCGGTGCTGCCGAATACCGCTACACCGTGGATGCCCTGCCCGATGGCGTGGTCCAGCAGCCGACCGAACGCGCCGAGGTCGATCTCGCCCGTGTCGCGCGTGGGGGTGACGGAAAAGAGGAAGGTGCCGGCCAGGGAAGGGGGCGTAGTCATAAGCGTTCCATGAAGTAGCGGGGGAGCGTTGATCGTCTGCCTGCACTGGCATGTCGACAAGTGCCATTCCTGATTTTTCGGGGGAGCCACTTCTGCGGGGCGACTGGCTCTGCGGGATCGCTGAAAAGTGGTTCTTTACCGGAGCCACGTTTGGCAGGAATCTCGCATGCATCGACATCCCTGATGCATATCGCCTTCCACAGTTCACCGGAGAAAACATGAATCACCCCACACTTCCCGCGAGAGCTCGCCTGCTGGTCGCCCTGTCGCTGTTTGCAGCTCCGTGGCTCGCACCCCTGACATCGCAAGCACAGGAGGCCTATCCGTCAAAGCCCATCCGGCTGGTGGTCGGCTTTCCTCCTGGTGGCGCCACAGATGTACTGGCGCGTGTGTTCGCGACCCGTCTTTCCGAGCAATTGCCGCAGCGCATGACAGTTGACAACCGACCCGGCGCGGGCGCGAATCTGGCAGCGGAAAACGTGGCGCGTTCTGCTCCGGATGGATACTCGGTCCTGTTTACACATGTGGCCACACACGGCATTGGCCCGGCTGTCTACCCCAAACTGCCATTCGATCCAATCCGGGATTTCAAGCCCGTTTCATTGCTTGCCATTTCTCCCCTCGTATTGATGACGCACAAGGGTGTGCCTGCCAATAACATGGCGGAGTTGACGCAATGGGCAAAAACGCTGGGGCGTCCTCTCACCATTGGCTATCCGGGCAACGGCACCTCGGGGCATCTCTCCTCGGCGTTGCTTGCGATGAAGTCCGGCCTCAACCTCACGTTGGTTCCCTATCGCGGCGGCGCGCCCGCCACGCAGGATCTGCTGGGCGGGCAGATCGACCTGCTCTTCGATCCGTTCAACTCTGCGCTGCAGCAGGTCCGCGGTGGCACTGCGAAGGCATTGGGCGTGACATCCGAAGAGCGCCACGCCGCTTTGCCCGACACCCCGGCGCTTGCCGAGACGATGCCCGGCTTTCGCGTGCTGACCTGGTACGGCATGGTGGTACCTGCAGGCACGCCCCAGGGGATCGTCGACAGGTTGGCGACGGAAAGTACGAATGCCGTCAACAACCCCGGTGTGCGCAAGCAGCTCATTGATATGGGGATGACCCCGGCGAGCTCGACACCCGCACAGTTCGGCGACTGGATACGCGGCGAGATCGAACACTGGAACGTGGTCGCGCGCAGCGCCAACATCAAGCTCGAATGACGCGCAGGTGAGGAGACAAAATGCCTTTCGTCGTTACCGAGAATTGCGACGCCTGTCGCTATACCGAATGCGTCCAGGTATGCCCCGTGGCCTGTTTTCATGCCGATGAGCGCATGCTCTACATCGACCCGGACCTTTGCGTCGATTGCGGTGCGTGCGCACCGCGCTGCCCCGTCAAGGCGATCTATGACGAGGCTGATCTTCCCGACACGCTGGCGCATTGGGCGGGCATCAATGCTGAGCGCGCGCCTGGCCTGCCAGTCATCGCGAAGCGCCAGGAGGCACTGCCTGGCGCCGCAGCGAAGCGCGCTGCATTGGGATTCACATGACGGCGCGGGAGTGCGCCATCGTGGGCGCAGGGCCTGCGGGTTTGTATTGCGCCCAGGCCTTGCTTGAGGCCGATGAAACCCTGCATGTGACGGTGATCGAAAAACTGCCCGCCGTTTTCGGTCTTGCGCGCTATGGCGTTGCGCCGGATCACCTGAAGCTCAAGCAGATCTGTTCGGTGTTCGAGCAAATCCTGCGGCATCCGAGGCTGCATCTGGTGGGGAACGTCAGTATCCCACGCACGGTATCGCTCGACCTGCTGCGAGAACACTTCCATGCGGTCGTGCTGGCCACCGGTGCGCCTGCGCCGCGCCGCCTGGGCATTCCTGGCGAGCAACTGCGCGGCAGTCACAGTGCGACTGAGGTGGTCGCCTGGTACAACGGCCACCCGGATGCGGCACATCACCTCATGGACCTGTCGGGCGAACAGGCGGTCGTCGTGGGGCAGGGTAACGTGGCGCTGGATATCGCGCGCATCCTGCTGCTGTCCGAAGACGGACGCCATCGTTCGGACATGGCAGAGCACGCACTGGTTTCCCTGCGCGCGAGCGGCGTGCGGGTCGTCCACGTCGCGGGGCGCCGGGATCCGTGGCACACACGCTTCTCTGTCAAGGAACTGCGTGAGCTGGTGAAGGCTGCCGGGATCGCCGTGCACGTCCATACCGACCCCGATTTCGTTGACTCGGAGCCGCCCGGGGATGCCGACGACGCGCAAAAGGCTGCCGGCCAGTTCTTCCAGCAGGTCTTGCGTGACAGCCCCAGCACTGCCGCGCTCGACGCGGCCGGTGTGCATTTCCATTTCGGTCTCCAGCCGGTGGCTGTGTCCGGTCCAGACAGCGTGGAGTCGGTCAGCTTCCGTCGCGGCAGTCCGGGTTCGCAGGAGTGGATGACCTTGCCGGCACGCTTGCTGGTGCGCAGCATCGGCAGCATCGCACCTGCTTTCGCGGGCCTGGCGATCGACGAGACGAAGGGCAGCATTGCCAATCGCGATGGCCAGATCATCGATCACCTGGACAGGCCATGCGATGGCCTCTTCGTCACGGGTTGGGCGCGACGCGGCGCCGCCGGCGTGATCGGCACCAACCGTGACGACGGAGCGCAGGTGGCGGCGCGCGTGCTCGAATTTCTCGGGCAGCAGTCGCATGGCACGCGTGGTGGCTTTTCGGCGTTGTCTCAGGATCTCGCGCAGCGCGGACTGCAGCTCGTCGATCAGTCCGGGTGGGCCCGAATTGACGCCTCGGAACGCGCCGCCGGGCGACTGCGAGGCCGCCCGCGCGTGAAGCTGGTGCATGTGCACGATTTGCTGGAGGCCTCTGCCGGCGTAACCGCTTGAAGCGGCTGGCGCGGCCGTTCAGGCTGTCTGCATGTAGACCTTGCTTACCAGTTGCCAGCGCCCGTCGGCCTGGAGAAAGCACAGGTAGTCCACGAATTCCTTGTCGATGATCGAGACACCGACTTTCGCCATGGCGCAATGATCTCCTTGAACGTCGACATGCAAGACACGGTCGTGCCGTGCTGCACCAACGCTCGCGGGCGGCGTGCGCTGCGCCAGCAGCGCACGGTAGTCGTTCCGGCCGATCACGACAAGGCTGCCGTCCCTTACGGTCTGCAATTGGGCCGCAGCCGAGAACAACGCGTCGAACTTCGCGAGATCGCAGGTGTAGAGGATGTCGAAATACTGCTGGATCGCGGCTTCGAGTGAAGAGGGAATTGTCGGGTTCATGTTGTCTCCACGGGAGTCGAGGGTGTGTCGGGTGTGACGCGACAGGTCGCCTCACGCAATGGCCAGGTGCCGTAGGCAGGGTCGCACATCGATGCGTCGTCCGCCAACAGCGCGTTCACGTTGCTGCTGAGCACGTCGAACAGGCGGGGCTCGGCGCCATCGGCCTCGGGATACCACCATCGTTCGGAATCCACCGTGCCGATGGCCACGTCCGGTGACAGCATGAGCTTCTGCCGGATGCGCCCCTTCGTGGTCTCGAGCCAGACCCATTGGCCGTCCACCAGTTGGAGGAGAGCCCCAGTGTCGGGGTGCATCTTGCACAACGGGTCCGGGTGCTTCTTCCGGAGGCTCTGAACCTGTCTGTGATCGCTATGCGTCATCTGCAGTGTTGTGGCACCCGTGGTCAGCCGCAGCGGTTGCCCGGGTGTCGGCACGCCTGCGCCCGACGGGCGATAGTCCGGAAGCGGGTCGTAACCGCACGCTTCGAGAATCGACGAGGCCAGTTCGACTTTCCGGGAGGGCGTGCCGAACCCGAGCATGTCGCCGTCCGCTGTCAGGCGAAGATGGTCCGCCGCAAGGCAATCGTTGATCCAGTTCTTCTCGCGCCCGGACAAGGTTTCGAAATCGAGGCCTGCGGGCGCCAGCATCTGGTCCCACACGCCTTCCAGATCTGCTGCGAAATGGTCTGCCAGACCCAGCCGCACGGCCAGTCCGCGCACCAGGGCATGATCGTCGCGGCGCTCATGCAGCGGATCGATGGCCCTGCGCGTGGCAAGCACCAATCCGTTCTGGCCGTGCACATACATGTAAGGCTTCTCGATCCAGTGTGCAGCGGGAAGTACCCAGTCCGCAAGCATGGCAGTCGGTGTCATGAACATCTCATGGACAGCCAGCGAATGCAGGTTCGGCGACTTGAGTGCCTCCCGTGTGCGGCCGCCATCGGCCAGCACGGCGACCGCATTGGTGTGCTGCACCAGCAGTGTGCGTACCGGGTAGGGATCTTCGTGCGTGATGGCGCGTAGCAGGGAGGGCGGATGTGCAAGTCCACAATAGGTTGCACTCATGGCGTTCGCGTGGTTGGGCCACAACCTCGCATTGGCCGCACAGATCCTTTCGTAGCCTTCCGAAAGGAGCCGGAAGTGCTGGCTGCCAAGCCGTTTGTGACGCTGGGCCACAGGCAGCGCTTCGTACATCTCCAGGTCCACTTTCGACAGTGCCTTTTCGGGCGGGCCGAGCAGGCGGTTGGCACCGCGACGGTTGAGGTTGCCGCTCACCGCCATCAGGCAGCACTTGGCGCGCTCGAAGTTGAGCGCATTCACGCCCATGCCGTTGGGCAGGCCTTGCGACATCAATGCGGGCCCGCCGGTGCAGTAGGCGCGCGCGCATTCGATGATCTCGTCCGCGCCGAGGCCGGTGATTTCCTCCACGCGCTCGGGCGTGAAGGCCTGAACGCGGTCGCGCAATGCGTCAAAGCCAATGGTCCAGCGCTGGACGAAATCGACGTCGATCCATCCATGCTCGATGGCGACGTGGATGAGACCGAGCGCCAGTGCCGCGTCTGTCGCCGGACGGATCTGCAGCCACTGGTCGGCCAGGCGGGCCTCTGCAGTGCGGTAGGGATCGATGACGACAAGGCGTGCGCCGGCCCGCTTCGCATCGAGCAGCTTGCCCCATAGAGGGGCGTTCGAGGCCGAGGGCCGGTGGCTCCAGACGAGCACCGTGCGTGTCTCACCCGGTACCGGGTCCGGCGTGGCCGGGCCAAAGCCGAATGTCAGCGCCTCCGCTTCCATCTTCGGGCCGGCGCAGATGAAGCCCATGCCCGCGCTGTTGGGGCTTCCGAGCAGATTCAGCAGGCGGATCGCCGCCCCCTGGTCGGAGCCGTGAAACGTTCCGTACAGGTAGCCGATCGCTTCGGGCCCGATCTCTGCGATCGCGCGCTGCATCTGCGCCGCAATATCGTCCAGCGCGTCATCCCAGCTCGCGCGCTCCCATCGTCCTTCACCGCGGGCACCAACGCGACGCAGCGGATGGTCGAGGCGCCGGGGGTGGTCGTGGTACTCGATGGCGGCGCGTCCACGTGGGCAGATGAACCCCTTGGACACCGGGTGATCCGCGTCGCCACGAATCGCGACGGGCCGCCCCGACTGCAGCGTAAGGACCACGCCGCAGCGTGCCGAGCAATGGCAGCACACGCTGCGGTGCTCCGTTGTGCCCGGGGCGGTCGTCTGCGTTTCCATGGTCACTTCATCACACTGCCATGGGTCCTGAGGATTTCGGACCACTGAGAGAAGTCCGGTTGCGACAGGGTCTGGATCGGCTTGCGCGGATTGCCGACGGGGCGGCCTAGGATGCGAAGCGCATCATGACAGGTGCGCACCAGGCCCTTGGCCATGCCGAATTCGGTCACCGGTCTCAAAGATGCCTCGAGCGTGCGGGCTTCGGCGCTGGCCTCTGGCTTGCCCAGCAAAGACAGCAGCCGCTTGCAGGTGCTGGGCATGAAGTTGGCGCAGCCCGATGCCCATGCATCAGCACCGACCTGGAAGGCTTCGAGCACCGAGTCGTCGCGGCCGGCGAAGACCTTGAGTCTGCCGTCCGTCAACCGCTTGACCTGCGCGATGCGCAGCAGGTCCGGCGAGCTTTCCTTCAGATACCGCACGTTGGAGAGCTCCGCGATGCGTGCGATGAGCGGCGGCATGAGATCGATACCGGTCAAGCGCGGACTGTTATAGATGGCCATAGGGATCGAGATTGAGTCGTTGATGGTTTTGTAGTGGGCGAGCAGTTCCGCTTCCCCGAGCAGCCAGTAGGTGATGGGCACCACCAAGGCTGCGGAGGCACCATATTCCTGTGCGTGCTGGGACAGCCGCACTGCTTCTGTGGTGCTGATCGCGCCCGTGCCCACCATCACCGGTACGCGCCCGCCGACGTACGGCAGCACGATCTCCACGACACGCCGGCGCTCGACCTCGCTGAACGAGCCGATGGCACCGGTGCTGCCGAACAGCGTGATGCCGTCCACGCCACCTTCGATGAGCGCGTCCACATGGGCCAGCAGGCGTTCTTCGTCGATGCTTTCATCGGGTTTCAGTGGCGTCACGGCGAAGGCGATGAGGCCGTGCATCGGGGCGGTCTTGGAGGTCATCGGGGGAGTCCTTGCGAAGAGAGGGGGTCGTGGATATTCAGCGTAAGGGAGAGAACGGTGCAGGCACGAGAATCCGCGTTTCCTGTGAGACCACCATCGGCCGGACCTGCACCGCATACGCGACCCAGCCTTCATGGGCGGCCAGGGCCGCACGGCGAGCCATGCGGTCGTTGAGGTCGTTGTAACCGGCCAGGATGACCAACTGGTTGAGGGGGCCGATCTCGGTCGCGAAAACGCCAATCACGTTTCCCAGGATCTGCTCGTAGATCGCGAAGCCCTGGTCCTCGAACAGCCGCATGTAGTCTTTCAGGCGGCCCGGGTGCAGGGTGTAGGTGCGTTGCTCGACGATCATGGGATTCTTCCTTGCGCAAGACGGACTTTAGGGAAGCTTGTGGTTCCAAGCCAGTGCCATTCGCTAGCGAATCGATGGTGCCACTTCTGCTGGCTGCAGTCAGCGCAAGGCCTGTGCCAGCGCGTTTACGCCTGCCACGATTTCCACTTCTTCCAGCGAGCCGTAGCCCAGCAGCAGCCCGGCTCTCGGCGGTGTGCCGGCGTAGTAGGGGGCGATGGAGTAGACGCCGATTCCCTTGGCAGTTGCCCGCTGGACGATGTCATCGATCTGGGACGCGGGGCGGTCGCGGAACCACAGCAGCACGTGCAGTCCCGCGTTCTCGCCCTGCACGCTGATGCTGTCGCCGAAGGCCTTGTTCAGGGCCCGCAGCAACGCCTGCCGCCGGCCCGAGTTGCGGGTGCGCGAGCGGCGCAGGTGCCGCTCGAACTGGCCCGACTGGATGAATTCCGCCAGCACTTCCTGGCTCAGCAGCGAGGTGTGACGATCTGTCACCGACTTGATGCGCTGCAGCGTGGCTGTGAGCGCGGGCGGGGAAATGATGTAGCCCAAGCGCAGTGATGGCGCCAGGATTTTCGAGAACGTCCCTAGGTAAATTACCTGCCCATATGTGTCCAGCGATTGGATGGCCTCGATGGGGCGGCCGCTGTAGCGGTACTCGCTGTCGTAATCGTCCTCAAGGACGAAAGCCTGCGAGTCGTGCGCCCATTGCAGGAACGACAGGCGTCTTGCCAGCATCATCACGCCCCCTGTAGGAAACTGGTGCGACGGCGTGACGTAGGCGAGTTTGGCGCGGTGCTGCAGCCGCATCACCCGGTTGACGTCGAGCCCCTCACTGTCAACGGGGATTGATTCGATCTTTGCGCCCAGTGCCTGGAACGCGACGCGGGCGCCCGGGTAGGTCGGGTTCTCCATCAACACGCGGTCGCCGGGGTCCAGTAGTGCCCGGGCCACGATGTCCAACGCCTGCTGTGAACCGTTGACGACGATCACGTCCTGCGCTGTGCAGTTGATCCCGCGATGTTCGCGCACGTAGCGCACGATGGCCTCGCGAAGTGGCAGGTGGCCCCCGGGTTCTGCGTACATCAGAGACGGCTTGCCCAGCCGCCGGAGCCGCTGGGCCGTCAGGGCGCGCCATTCCTCTGCGGGAAAGTCGTCCAGGTTGGGCGCGCCGTACCGGAAATCGATGCGCAGTCTCGGGTCGGGCGGCATGAGGCTCGCGCTTTCGGGCCCGACCACGCGGCGCGCGTATTCCGACAGCAACCGCAGGGGAACGCGCGCCGGGACGCTGGCCTGCTTGGACGCATCCTTGCGGACAGCGAGGGCCTCGTCCGGAATGCGCCCCGCGACGTAGGTGCCCGATCCGAGGCGGGATTCGAGATACCCCTCTGCCAGCAACTGCTCGTATGCCTGCAGCACCGTGTTGCGCGACACACCGAGCTCGGTCGCCATATCGCGTGTGGACGGCAGACGATGTTCGGGCAGCAGAGTCTTGGCGAGGATGGCCGCACGGATGCAGCGGTATAGCTGTGTGTAGAGCGAACCCTGGCCGTCCAGTGGGGGTAGCATCATCGGTGGCACCTTTGAAGCAGTTAAAAGCGGTACTTTTCAGGTGCCGATTAAATCACCATGATTCTTCCGAAAGCAAACGTGGCTCCTGCATTTCCCGGAATCGGCAGGTACCGCATTTCAACCGAGAGGACAGAAAGATATGACCGGCACATCCCCCCACACTCCCAGCCTGCAGACCTCGCGCGTCACGCTCGAACGCCGGCCGACTCGCGGCGCCTATGACCTTGCCAGCGTTGCCGCCGTGCTCGACGAGACTTTCCTGTGCCATCTGGGTTTCAGCGTCGAAGGCCAGCCGTACGTCATTCCGACAGGCTATGGCCGAAATGGCGATGTGCTGTACTTCCACGGATCGGCAGCCAGCCGGATGCTCCGGACATTGGCCGACGGCGTGGACGTTTGCGTCACCGTGACGCTGCTGGACGCGATCGTGATGGCGCGTTCGGCGTTCAACCATTCAATGAACTACCGCTCGGCCGTCATCCTGGGGCGAGCGACGCTGGTGGAAGGCGACGAGAAGCTCGATGCCCTGAAGATCATCTCCGACCAGATCCTGCCTGGCCGCTGGGAGGACGCACGCGCGCCGAATGACACGGAAATGCGGGCCACCTCGGTGCTGAAGTTGCGTATCACGGAAGCATCGACCAAGACCCGCAAGGGCCCGCCGCTGGACGATGACGAGGACATGGGACACCCGTGCTGGGCGGGGCAGTTGCTGTATCGCTCGCAGTTCTCGGGTGTCGAGGCCGATCCGCGCCAGACGTCGCCAGTGCCGGTGCCCGACTACCTCAAGGCATGCCTGCCGCGCTGAGTGGCTGTCCGACGCCTCACTGCTTCTCCGTCAGCGCCACCCGCACCGCCAGCGCCGCCAGCACCGTGCCCATGAAGTAACGCTGCGCGCGCAGCCAGCCTGCGCTCTGCGAAAGAAATGCGGTGATGCCCGCCGCGCAGCACACGAGCGTCGCGTTGACCGCACCGCTCACCACGATCTGGATCGCGCCGAGCGCCAGGCTCTGCAACAGCACCGGCCCGCGTTCGGGGTGGATGAACTGCGGGAAGAACGACAGGTAGAACATCGCGACCTTCGGATTCAGCAGGTTGGTGATGAAGCCCATGCGGAACAGCGTGGCGGGCGAATCGTGCGGCAGCGTGCGCGTTTCGAATGGCGCATTGCCACCGGGTTGTACGGCCTGCCATGCCATCCACAGGAGGTACGCTGCTCCCGCAATGCGTATCGCATCGAAGGCCACCGGCACGGCCATGAGCAGCGCAGTGAGGCCCAGCGATGCGGCCAGCAGATGCACCACGAACCCGAGCAGCACACCCGCGAGCGAAATGAGCCCCGCAGTGCGGCCCTGCGACAGGGCGCGCGACACGCAATAGATCATGTTGGGTCCCGGCGTGAGCACCAGCACCAGCGCAGCGAGCGCGAAGAAGGCGAGTTCCTGCAGTGTCAGCATGTCAGAGCCTCACCTGTCCGCCGATGCACGAGACGGATTCACCACCCACCCACACCTGGCCTTGCGCATCGCGCTCCACGTGTACACGGCCTGCGCGGCCGAGGCGCTCCCCCTGGCTCGCGAGATAACGCTCCGGTGCGAGGCCCTCGCCCATGAGCCACTGCGCCAGGCTCGCGTTGAAGCTGCCGGTGACGGGATCTTCGTTCACGCCGATGGGCGCGGCGAATGCGCGCACCACCACGCCGGGCTGGCTGTCATCAGCCGCAGCCACGCCCACGTTCGCCACGCCGGCCTTGTAGCCGAGTGCCTTCAGTTGCGCGTGATCGGGGTCGAGGCTCAGCACGGTCTGCGCGGAATCGACCAGCAGGCCGAACCACACCGGCCCGTTGTCCAGCACTTGCGAGGCGACCACCTGCTTCGCTTTCAGGCCGAGCGCGCCGGCCACCTGTGCGAGGACGGCGGGCGACGGATTGCTGCGCTTGAGCGGCGGCGCAGCGAAAGCGAGCTTGCTGCCGTTGCGGCGGATGCGCACGAGGCCGATCGCGCACTCCTGGGTGACGAAGTCGCCTTGCGCCGGCTGGCCGCCGGCTTCGAGCCACGCGTGGCAACTGCCGAGCGTGGGGTGGCCTGCGAACGGCAGTTCACCGCCGGGTGTGAAGATGCGAACGCGGTAGTCCGCGCCGGTCTGCGTGGGTGGCAGCAGGAAGGTGGTTTCCGACAGGTTGGTCCATTGCGCGAAGCGCTGCATGGTGTCGGCGTCGAGGCCGTCTCCATCCAGCACCACGGCGACCGGGTTGCCGAAGTAGGGCGTGGCGGTGAACACGTCCACTTGCCTGAAGTTGCGCTGCCTGGCCGATGTTGTGTTGTTCATGGTGTGTTCATCAGGAGAGGGGCAGGTCGAGCACGCCACGGCTCGAAGGCCGCGCGAGCATCGCGTCGTACCAGCGGCGCAGGTTCGGGTGCGGCGCATGGGCAAGCGGCGTGCCCCACCAGCGGTGCATCTCGCAGGCGATGGGAATGTCGGCCACGGTGAGGTGGTCGCCCAGCATCCATTCGCGCGTGGCGAGGTGCGCGTCGAGCATGTCCAGCAGCGGCACCATCGCCGCGACCGACTGGTCGATGAGCTTCTGCTGGCGCTGCGGTTCGGGCACGCGGATCATCTGCAGGAACGCATCGCGGCCGGCCGGGTTCATGGTGGTCTGTTGCCAGTCCATCCAGCGCTCGGCGTTGAAGCGCGCGGCCATGTCGTCCGGGTACAGCCTGCCTGCCGAATGGCGCGACGCGAGGTAGCGGACGATGACGTTCGATTCCCACAGCACGCCGATGTGCGCGTCCTCGATCACCGGCACCAGGCCGTTCGGGTTCATCGCGCGGTATGCGGGCGTGTCGACCACGCCGAACGCCGCGCCCGCCTCGATGCGCTCGAACGGAATCTGCAGCTCGTTCAGCGCGAGCAATACCTTGCGCACGTTGATCGAACTCGTGCGTCCCCAGAGCTTGAGCATGATGACTTCCTTGCGTGATCAGGCGGCGAGCCGCTGCGGCGTCTGCCGTGCGAGCTGTTCGCGGATGGCTGCGGCCAGCGCCGCGACGCCGGTGTTGATCTCGTCGACGCTCGCGGTCACGAACGACAGGCGCAGCGTGCGCGCGTCGCCGTCCTGCGCGTAGAACGCGGCGCCCGGCACGAAGGCCACGTTGCGCTCCACGGCGTGCGGCAGCAGTTGCACGGCGTCCATGCCTTCGGGCAGGCGCGCCCACAGGAACATGCCGCCGGCTGGCGTGTTCCATTGCACGTCCAGGCCCTTCATCTCGCGCGAGAGCGCGGCCAGCATCGCATCGCGCTGCGACTTGTACAGCGCGCGGATCGTCGGCACGTGCCGGTCGAGGAAGCCGTCCTTCATCACTTCGGCCACCATGCGCTGGTTGAAGCCGGGGCTGTGCAGGTCGGCCGCCTGCTTGGCCTGCAGCAGCTTCGGATGCAGCGCTTTCGGTGCCACGATGAAGCCCAGGCGCAGGCCGGGCGCGAGCACCTTGGAGAACGAGCCGAGGTACACGCAGCCGTCCGGGTTGCGCGCGGTGAGCGGCGCGGCCGGCGGCGCGTCGAACCACAGGTCGCCATACGGGTTGTCTTCTGCGATCGGCACGCCGAGTTCGGCTGCGCGTGCGGACAGTGCGGCGCGGCGCGCCTCGGTCATCGTGCGGCCGGTGGGGTTCTGGAAGTTGGGCAGCAGGTAGAGGAAGCGCGCCTTGTCGGCGCCGCTGCCGGCCTTGCGCGGCAGGTCGTCCACGACGATGCCTTCGTCGTCGCTGTCCACACCGACCACCTTGGGTTCCATCGGCATGAAGGCCTGCAATGCGCCAAGGTAGGTGGGTGTCTCCACCAGCACGCGGCTGCCTTCGTCGATCAGCACCTTGGCGACAAGGTCCAGGCCCTGCTGCGAGCCGGTGGTGATCAGCACCTGCTGCGGGTCGACCGACCACGGCAGTTGCGCGGCCACCATCTCGCGCAGCGGGCCGTAGCCTTCGCTGGCCGCGTACTGCAGGGCGCCGGGCCCGTCGTCCTTCAGGACGCGTGCGCAGGCCTCGGCGAACTCGGCGACCGGGAAGGTCTTCGGCGAGGGCAGGCCGCCGGCGAAGCTGATGATGCCGGGGCGTTCGGTAACCTTCAGGATCTCGCGGATCACGGAAGGGTTCATTTTTTCGGCGCGGCGCGCGAGGTTCCAGTTCATGGCGTGGCTTTCTGCTTTGAATGCACCGGCATCCTGCGGCCGGCAAACACGGTGGCGATGACGGCGATGCCGAACAGCACCGTCACCGCGTCGAGCGATTCACCGAGCAGCGGCACGGCGAACAGCATGGAAATGAATGGCTGCGCAAGTTGCACCTGGCTCACGCGCACCGTGCCGCCGAGGGCGAGGCCGCGATACCACGCAAAGAAGCCCAGCCACATCGAGAATACCGCGAGATAGCCGAAGGCCCACCACGCCGTGGCCGGCATCGCGGCCAAGGGGCGCGTGACGTACGCCAGCGGCAGCGTGAACGGCAGCGCGATCACCAGCGCCCAGCAGATCACATGCTCGGCGCGCATGCGCTGCGAGAGCTTCGCACCCCAGGCGTACCCCATGGCCGCAAACAGCATGGCCGCGAGCAGCAGGCCGTCGGCCCAGTGGAAGCCGATGCGGATGCCGGAGCCGCCAGCGCCCGAGCGCAGGACCGCATAGGTCACCACCAGTGCGCTGCCCAGCGCGGCGCAGAGCCAGAAGCCCGTGGACGGCCGCTGCCGGTGCAGCAGGGCGCCCGCCGCAGCGGTGGCCAGCGGCAGCACGCCGACGATCACGCTCGCGTGCACGGCCTCGACGTGTCGCATGGCGATGGACGTGAGCAGCGGGAAGCCGAGCACCACGCCGGCGGATGTGAAGACGAGCGGCAGCCAGGTGTCGCGCGTCGGCAGCGGTGCCCGTGTGGCCCACAGCAGCAACGCCGACAGCACGGCGGCCACGACGGCGCGACCGAGTGCGATGAACACGCCGGACATCAGCGGTGCGTCGGCGGTGCCGGTCGCCAGCCGCGTCATGGGCAGCGTGAAGGCGAAGATCACCACGCCCAGCAGGCCAAGCCAGAGCCCGCGCGACAGCGCGGCGCGTGTGTCGTGGGAAGGGGCGCGAATCGCGGGGGCCTGCACGTTCATGCCTGCACCATCCAGACGGCCGTCAGCACCAGCAGCGCCGCCATGAAGCGGTTGAACCAGAGCAGACGGGAGCCGCGTGCCAGCCAGCCCCGCAGCAAGGCGCCCATGGCGGCGTACGCGAAGTTGCTGGTGAACGCGAATGCCAGCATGACCGGCAGCACGAGGGCCATGCGAGTCCAGGCGTCGTCGCGCCCGGCAATCCAGCCGGCCACGATGGTCAGCGCCAGCAACCAGGCCTTGATGTTGACGAACTGCAATGCCGCGCCCTGCCAGAAGCCCACGTCCATGCGGCTGGCGTCGGCTTCGCCGAGCGTGCGGCTGCCCGCCAGCTTCCACGACAGCCACAGCAGGTAGCCGATGCCCAGCACCTTGATCACCATGCGCAGCGCCGGCGCGTGCAGCACCAGCGTCCCCAGACCCGTGCCGCACAGCACCAGCAGCACACCCCAGCCGGCCGGCACGGCCCAGACAAAGCGCATGGCATGGCGAAGCCCGCGATTGGCCGCGAGCGCGGTAGACAACGTGGTGTTGGGGCCCGGGCTGAAACTCATGGCGGTTGCCAGCACGAGCAGCGCGGTGAATTCTTGCCAGTTCATGTCAAACACTTTAGAGTAGGTGGCCGGTACAGAACCAATACAGATGGGCGAACAAAATCCGCATCTGTATGGGTCAAAGGCCCAGCACAGTTTCCATTGACCATGCTCACCCGCACCTCATCGCAATCCCTGACGGACCAGTTGGCTGGCCGTTTCGCCGAGCGCATCCGCGCCCGCCTGCTGCTGCCGGGCACGCGCCTGCCGTCGGTGCGCGAATGCGCGCGCCAGCAGGGCGTGAGCCCTTACACGGTGGTGGCTGCGTATGACCAGTTGCTGGCGCAGGGCCTGGTGGAAGCGCGCAAGCAGCGCGGCTTCTTCGTGCGCGATGTCGTGGCGACCGAGCGCGTGTCTTCCGCGTCGAGTACCGGCAGGCAGGCGTTGCGCGAGCCCGCGGAGCCCGGTCCGCTGCCTGCCGGTTCGCGCATCAATGCGACAGCGCTGATCCGTGGCATGTTCCACCAGGCCTCCACCAAGCCGCAGCCCGGTGCGGGCGTGTTTCCCTCGGAATGGCTGGAGACGACCTTCCTGCCAGCTGCCGTGCGCAAGGTCACGAGCGGCAAGGCGCTGGCGGAAGGTTCGCTCAAGTACGGCGAACCGATGGGCGATTCGACGCTGCGTGCCGCGCTCGCCAAGAAGCTCAATGGCATCGGCGTGCCGGCGACGCAGGCGCAGATCATCACGACCGTCGGCGCCACGCACGCGCTCGATGTGGTGAGCCGCACGGTGCTCAAGCCCGGCGACCCGGTGATGGTGGAGGAGCCCGGCTGGTCGGTCGAGTTCGCGCGGCTCGTCGCATTGGGCATGCGCGTGCTGCCCGTGCCGCGCCGCGCAGACGGGCCGGACCTGGACATCATGGCCCGCTACTGCGAGCAATACAAGCCGCGCCTCTTCGTGAGCGTGAGTGTGTTCCACAACCCCACGGGTTATTGCCTCACGCCGGGCAGCGCGCATCGCGTGCTGCAGCTTGCCCACCAGCACGACTTCCACATCGTCGAGGACGACACGTACAGCCACATTGCCCCCGAGCATGCGACACGCCTGTCGGTGCTCGACGGATTGCAGCGCACGATCTACGTCAGCGGCTTTGCGAAGATCCTCGCGCCCAACTGGCGTGTCGGCTTCCTCGCCGCGCCGCCGCCGCTGGTGGAGCGCATGCTCGACGCCAAATTGCTGGGCACGCTCACCACGCCATCGTTGCTCGAGAAGGCACTCGCCATCTGCATGGAGCAGGGCCAATTGCGCCGTCATGCCGAGCGCGTGCGCACACGGCTGGACGCCGCGCGTGCGCGCTGTGTGAAGCTCGCCCTGGCGGCGGGCTGCACGTTCGCGGCGGAGCCTGCCGGCCTGTTCGGGTGGGTCGACACGGGCGTGGACACCGACATCCTGGCGATGCGCATGCTCGACGAGGGCTACCTCCTCGCGCCGGGCGCGCTGTTCCATGCCACGGCACAGCCTTGCACGCTGATGCGCATCAACTTCGCGACGGCGCAGGACGCGACGTTCTGGCGCGTGTTCGAGCGGTGTGTGGCGGAGCAGCGGCGCTCTTGATCCTTGTGTGGGTGCGCGGCAGGCGGCTGTGCGCTGGGGTTCGCGGTGTGGCGGTCGGCGCGTTGCGCCGACTCCCCTGTGCTGCTCGCCTTGGGGATGCACGGCGGAACTCGCTGCGCGGGTCGCTTGACCCGCTCCGCTCAGATAGCCGCCGTGAGTCAGTATTGAAGCGCGCTGCGCGCGCCATTCCCAAGGCTGCGCTGCTCGGTGCCCCACAGCGAACCCCAGCGCACAGCCGCCTGCCGCTCGTCGCATTCCAAAAAAATGTCCAGAGGTACGGGGCTCGCGCTTCGGGTTGCCTGTGCGCAGCCGAGAAGCGCAGATGGGACGGCCAGCGCGCGTAGTGAGTTGCGCCGCGTGGCCGTCCTGTCGAGCATCGCAGGGCACCCCTGCGTAGCAGGGGCAAGCACCGGCAACCCGAAGCGCAAGCCCCGTACCTTCACCAGACAGCCGTTGTGCCAGACGCAATCCCGCGTCCCATGGGTGGACTTTGCAAACGAGAGAAAATCGCAACAAATAGTTAGCTTGCTATCGATTTGTCCGACCACCAGTATGCGTGACCGGTACTCGGAGACGTCCTCATCATGGAGCATGCGCAGAGCCTCGGCCAGCAGGCCATCATCGCCGCGACACTGGTCGCGCGCGCGTACCGGCGTCGTGCCGACGAGGCACTCGCAGGCTGTGGGCTGTCGGTGGTGAGTGCCTGGCCGGTGCTCATCGTCGGGCGCAATGACGGCATCCGCCAGAACGAACTGGCTGCATTGCTGGGCATCGAAGGTCCGTCGCTCGTGCGGACGCTCGACCGCGTGGAAGAAGGCGGCCTGCTCGTGCGACGGCCTGACGCCAAAGACGGCCGCGCCAAGACCCTCCACCTCACCGCCGATGGCAGGCGTATGCGCGCGAAGATCGAGCGCGTGCTGCAAGACTTGGCGGATGAAGCGTTCGGAGGCATCACCGAGAAAGACCTGCTCGCCAGCATGCGTGTGTTCGCGCAGCTCGACCGAATGCTCATCGCCATGCCGGCCCCCGCAACATCCGAGAAGAAGGGTTACCGTTGAGAACTGTTCCTGATGCATGGACCCTGGTGGCGGCTGCGGCGCTGGCTTCTGCCGCGAACGCGCAAAGCCTATCCACCGTGACGGTGACGAGCACGCGCGTCGAAGCACCGCCCTTCGAGGTTCCTGCATCCGTGGACGTGATCGACGGCCAGGCGCTGCGCGATGCACTGCCGCAGGTCAACCTCTCCGAGGGCCTGGGCGGCGTGCCGGGCCTTGTGTTGCAGAACCGGCAGAACCACGCGCAGGACCTGCAACTGTCCATCCGTGGCTTCGGCGCGCGCTCCACGTTCGGCATCCGCGGCGTGCGGCTGTATGTCGACGGCGTGCCGGCCACCATGCCCGACGGACAAGGCCAGAGCTCCAACATCGACATCGGCTCCATCGAACGCGTGGAAATCCTGCGGGGGCCGTTCTCGTCGCTTTACGGCAATTCGTCCGGAGGCGTGATGCAGGTGTTCACGGAAACGGGCGAAGGCGCGCCGCTGCTCACTGTTGGCTTTGCCGTCGGCAGCGACGGACTGCGCCGCTACAGCCTCAAGGGCAGCGGCAGCACGGGCAAGGTGGACTGGCTTCTGTCCACCAGCCGCTTCGAGACCGATGGCTACCGCGACCACAGCGCCGCCACGCGCGACACGACCAACGGCAAGCTGGGCCTGCAAGTGTCCGAAGACAACCGGCTCACCTTCGTCTTCAACTCCGTGCGCCTGTCAGCGCAGGATCCGCTGGGGCTCAGCACCGCGCAGTTCGCCGCCAACCCGCAGCAGGCGACGCCGCAGGCCGCGCAGTTCAACACGCGCAAGACGGTGGACCAGGCGCAGGGCGGCCTCGTGTGGGACCGCCGCATCGATGCACACAATGACCTGCGCGTGATGGTCTATTACGGCCAGCGCGAAACGGTGCAGTTCCAGGCGATTCCCACGGCGCCGCAGGCGAACCCGACGCATGCGGGCGGCGTGATCGATCTGGCGCGTGACTACGCCGGGCTCGACGCGCGCTGGACACACCGCACGCAACTCTCCGGCCGGCCGGTCGAGCTGATGGGAGGGCTTGCTTTCGACACACTGGATGAAGCACGTCGCGGCTACGAGAATTTCGTCGGTGCCACGCTGGGTGTGCAAGGCAAGCTGCGGCGCGACGAAAGCAACCGCGTGCGCAACCTCGATCCGTATGTGCAGACGCGCTGGCAGTTCGCCGACCGCTGGAGCTTCGAAGCCGGCGTGCGACGCAGCTCGGTGAAGTTCGAATCGACAGACCACTACATCGCCCCCGGCAATGGCAACGACAGCGGTTCTGCCGACTACGCGAAGTACCTGCCGGTCGCCGCATTGCGCTACCAGGCCAGCGACGCGCTGAGCTTCTACGGCACGGCAGGCCGCGGCTTCGAGACGCCCACGTTCAACGAGCTCTCGTACCGGCCCGACGGAACCTCCGGCCTCAACTTCGCATTGCAGCCTTCGCTGAACACCAGCGTCGAAGTCGGCGCGAAGCGGCACGTCGCAGGCGGCCTTCTGACGGCGGCAGTCTTCCGGACGCAGACAGAGGACGAGATCGTCACCGCCACCAACCTCGGCGGCCGCTCCACTTTCCAGAATGCAGGCCGCACATTACGTGAGGGTCTGGAGCTCGGCTGGAACACGCGCTTCGCCGGCCACTGGGTCGCGCAGGCCGCCTACACCTGGCTCGATGCAACCTACCGCGACGGGTTTTGCGGCGTCACCTGCACACCGGCGGGCAACCGCATACCCGGCATCGCGCGCAACATCGTCCAGGTCAGCCTCGACCGGGCGCCGCCCGAAGGTTTGCGCGCGGGCGCCGAAGTGCGCAGCGTCGGCCGCATCTTCGTGAACGACGCGAACAGCGAATCGGCGCAGGGCTACACCACGCTCGCGTTGCACGTCGGTTACGTCATCAAGCCCTCGCCGCGCTGGAACCTCACAGCATTCGCGCGCGTGGACAACGCCACCGACCGCACCTACGCCGGCTCGGTCATCGTCAACGAGGGCAACGGCCGCTTCTACGAAAGCGCGCCCGGCCGCACCTGGACCACGGGTGTCACGGCCTCCTACCGGTTCTGAGCAAGGCTCTGAAGAAAACAAACAACAGGTTTTCGTGTGAAAGGAAAGAAGTAGTCATGAGTGATCGTTCGTCCAAAGCAAACGGACCCGGAGGCCGCTGGGCCCTGGTGCTCTTCGGCGTCGTGCTGGCGCTGGTGGGGGCCGCACTGGCCCTCGGTGGTGTCCGCCTGGCGATGCTGGGTGGTTCCTGGTATTACCTGATCGCCGGTGTCGCGCTCGTCGCGAGCGGCGTGCTCTACGGCCTGCGCCGCGATGCGGGCCTGTGGGTCTATCTGGCCGTGTTCATCGGCACGCTGGTCTGGTCGCTGGCCGAAGTCGGCCTCGACTTCTGGCCGCTGGTGCCGCGCGTCGCGCCGGTGCTGGTGCTCGCGCTGTTCGCATTCCTGCTGTGGCCGTGGCTGCAGCCGGGCCGTGCGCGTGGCCCGGCCTTCGGCCTCGCGGGCCTGATGGCCGTCCTGGCCATCGCAGGCGGCGCAGCGATGTTCGTGCCGCACGGCGTGATCGAAGGCCCGGCGGTTGCGTCAGCCGGTCCCGCGCCTGCTGCGGAAGGTGAATCGCGCTGGCAGTACTACGGCCGCACGCCGCACGGCACGCGCTACGCGCCGTTCACGCAGATCAACCGCGACAACGTCGGCAACCTCGAGGTGGCTTGGACCTTCCGCACCGGCGACATCGCCGGCCCGGGTTCGGAAAACCAGAACACGCCCACGCAGATCGGCGACACGGTGTACGTCTGCACGCCGAAGAACCGCGTGTTCGCACTCGACGCCGACACCGGCGAACAGAAGTGGACCTTCGACCCGAAGGCCGACGCGAAGATCTGGAACCGCTGCCGCGGCGTGGGCTTCTACGAACCGGCTTCGGTGACCACGCGCATCGGCGATCTACCCGCACCCGCGCCGTCGGAGCAATGTGCGCAACGCATCGTGCTGACGACGGTGGACGCACGCATGATCCAGCTCGACGCGAAGACCGGCGAACCCTGCGCCGGCTTCGGCAACAACGGCACCGTCGATCTGAAGCAAGGCATGGGTGAAGTGAAGCCGATGTACTACTTCCAGACCTCGATGCCCACGGTGGTGAAGAACCTCATCATCGTCGGCGGCTGGGTGTTCGACGGCCGCTCCATCGACGAACCCTCGGGCGTCGTGCGCGCGTTCAGCGCCGACACCGGCGAACTCGTCTGGGCCTGGGATGCCGGGAACCCCGCCATCACCAAGCTGCCGCCCGAAGGCCAGAGCTATACACGCAGCACGCCCAACGTGTGGTCCACGCCTGCGTTCGACGAAGACCTGGGCCTGATCTACCTGCCCACCGGCAACAACCCGCCGGACTTCTGGGGTGCGCAGCGCTCCAAGGCGTCGGAGGAATATTCCGCATCGGTCGTCGCGGTGGAGATCGCGACCGGCCGCGAGAAATGGAAGTTCCAGACCGTGCACCACGACATCTGGGACTACGACGTGCCAGCGCAACCCGCGCTGTATGACGTGCCGGACGGCAAGGGCGGCAAGACGCCTGCGCTGATCCAGATCACCAAGCGCGGCCAGATCTTCATGCTTGACCGCCGCGACGGCAAGCCGATCGCCGAGGTGCAGGAAAAGCCCGTGCCGCAAGGCGCGCAGGAAGGCGACTGGACCGCGAAGACGCAACCGTATTCGGTCGGCATGCCCGCCATCGGCGCCGAGCCGTTGTCGGAAGCGCGCATGTGGGGCGCCACCTGGTTCGACCAGCTGGCCTGCCGCATCGCGTTCAAGCAACTGCGTTATGAAGGTGACTTCACGCCGCCCACCACCACGCCCAGCCTGATCTACCCCGGTTACTACGGCGGTATGAACTGGGGCAGCGCGTCCATCGACGAACACAACGGTGTGCTCATCGTGAACGACATCCGCATGCCGCAACTCGTGAAGCTCGTGCCGCGTGCACAGGTGGACACGAAGCAGGTGACGGCCGGTCATGGCGTCGGCTTGCACCCGCAGGATGGCACGCCTTACGGCATCACCCAGCAGGCCTTCAACTCGCCGCTGGGCATCCCGTGCCACGCGCCTGCATGGGGCACGATGACCGGCATCGACCTCAAGACGAAGCAGATCGTCTGGCAGCGTCCCGCAGGCACCGTGGAAGACGCGGTCGTCAAGGGCGTGAAGGCCGGCGTGCCGGTACCGCTGGGCATGCCCACGCTGGGCGGCCCAATCACCACCGCCGGTGGCCTGACGTTCTACGGCGGCACGCAGGACTACTACCTGCGCGCCTACGACACGCTCACCGGCAAGGAATTGTGGAAGGGGCGCCTGCCCGTCGGCGGTCAGGCCACGCCGATGACGTACGTCTCGCCCAAGTCGAAGCAGCAGTACGTGGTGATGGCAGCCGGCGGTTCGCGCCAGTCGCCGGACCGCGGTGACTACGTGGTGGCGTTCAAGCTGAAGCAGAACTGATCTGCCTCGTGCTTGCGGAAAAGGCGCCCTGCGGGGCGCCTTTTCTTTTTGGCGCAGCGGATCGGGAAATGTCTGGTTGTTCCGACAAGCAGTACCATCCGCTTTTTGTATTCAAGGCGATTCATGGCATCCGGCAATTCAGTGGTTCCGAAATACCACCAGATCTATCTGGTGCTGCGCGAACAGATTCTGGAAGGGCGGTTCGCCGATGCATTCCCCGGTGAGCACCAGCTGGCCGAAACCTATCAGGTGTCGCGCGTCACGCTGCGGCGTGCCATGGACGAGCTCAAGTCGGAAGGGCTCATCGAACGTGAGCGTGGGCGGGGCACCCGTGCGGTGCAGCCTGCACGAAGCAAGGGCGCGGGCGCACCTGCTTCGGCCGCCAAGACCGACATCTCGGGCCTGCTCGAAAACATCATTGCGCTGGGCCTGCGTACCTCGGTGAAGGTGGTCGAGGTCTCGACGATCGCCTGCCCTGCCGACGTGGCCCGCGTGCTGCAGATCGCGCCGGAGACGCCGGTGCAGAAGGCTGTTCGTGTACGAAGCCATCGTGGCGCACCGATGTCTTTCATCACCACCTACATCCCGCATGCACTGGCCGGCCATCTCGGACGCAAGGAGCTGGAGAAGAAGCCGATGCTGAGCCTGCTGGAGGAAAGCGGCGTGAAGATCGGCGACGTGCAGCAATCCCTGGGTGCCGAGCTTGCCGACTCCCGCGTGGCCGCGCATCTGGACGTGCAGGTGGGAAGTGCATTGTTGGCGGTCCGCCGCGTCGTGCGCGACAAGAGCGGCGCACCGGTGCAGATGCTGCTGGGGCTGTATCGGCCCGATCGCTACGAGTACCGCATGCAACTGCCTGCTCGTGGCCCGGTGACGACACAGGTCTGGGCTGCCGACTGAAGCATAAATGTATTATTGACAATACATTAAGACAGATTTAGGATCGTTGCACCCAACCGGTTCTGGCACGCGTTTCGCTGCATGCCCGGTAGCAGGAGTTGCAATGATCGAAACCGACGTATTGGTGGTTGGCGCGGGCCCGGTGGGCACCGCACTGGCGGGTGAGCTGGCCCAGCGCGGTGTGCGCTGCGTGGTGCTGGAAGAGCGCACCGTTCCCACGGAACACCCCAAGGCCACGTTGCTGGGCGCCCGCTCCATGGAGCATTTCCGCCGCTGGGGCATCACGGACCGCATCTACGACGCCGCGCTGCCGCGTGACAACCGCTACTTCATCACCTTCTCGACGCGCCTGGCGGGACGTGAGCTCTATCGTGTGGCGTCGCCGTCGATCGCCGAGACGATGGCGCGGCCACCGGAGCTGGTGGCGAAGGTGCGCGAACTGGGCTGGTCGCCGTATTACAAGACGCAGATCGGGCAGCAGGCGCTGGAGCCTGTGCTGTGGGAGTTCGTGCGTGGTCTGCCCCTTGCAGACCTGCGGCTGGGCTGGCGCTTCGAAGGCTTCGCGCAGGACGCGGACGGCGTGACGGCGCAGAGCGTTGACGTGGCGACCGGCGAGCAGCAGACGATTCGCGCACGCTACATGGTGGCCTGCGACGGTGGCGGCAGTCCCGTGCGCCGTTCTCTGGGCATCCGTTATGCGGGGCGCGGCGCGATGCGGGCCAATGTGAGCTTCTTCTTCCGCTCGCGCGATTTCCTCGAGGTGCATGGCAAGGGGCTCGGGAATCTCTACTTCGTCTTTTCGCCCGACAGCTTTGGCGTGTTCACGGCGGTCGATGGCCGGGAACTCTGGAGCTTCCAGTACTACTTCCTCGACTCCGACCGTTCAACTGAGAACCTCGATCCGAAGGAAATCCTGTTCCGCGCCGTCGGCAAGCCGTTCGACTTCGAGTTGCGTGGCGTGCAGCACTGGCACCACCATCAGTCGGTTGCCAAGCGCTGGCGCGCAGCCGAGCAGCCGGGACAGCACGCCGGGGGACGCGTGTTCCTTGCTGGCGATGCGGCACATCTCTTCGCACCCACCGGTGGTGTCGGCATGAACACCGGCATCGGCGATGCGGTGGATCTCGCGTGGAAGCTCGCGCATGTCGTCAACGGCGAGGGCGGTGAGAAGCTGCTGGGCAGCTACGAACTCGAGCGCAAGCCGATCGCCGTTCGCAACAGCGTCATCTCCGCCAACAACTCCGACAAGATCGACCTCGTGATGTCCGAAACGCCGGAGAACATTGACGAAGACTCTCCGGCAGGCGACATCGCCCGGGCCGAACTGGCGCAGAAGATCCGCTGGATGAGCCGCCAGTTCAGTTCTGCCGGAACACATCTCGGCTACCGCTATGTTGATTCGCCAGTCATCGACTACGACGGCTCACCCGAGCCGCCGGACGATCCGGCCCAGGTGGTGCCCGGCACATGGCCGGGCATGCGCGCACCTCACGCGTGGCTGACCGATCGGCACGACAACAGCGCACCGAGCACGCTCGACTGGTTCGGCCGGGACTGGACACTGGTCGTCGCCGATGCCAAGGGCCGCATGGCGGACATCG
Source organism: Variovorax sp. VNK109 (assembly GCF_049445855.1). Taxonomy (NCBI): domain Bacteria; kingdom Pseudomonadati; phylum Pseudomonadota; class Betaproteobacteria; order Burkholderiales; family Comamonadaceae; genus Variovorax; species Variovorax sp. VNK109. The sequence goes on from NZ_JBMSDV010000003.1 coordinate 117,431, forward strand.
AAGCGCTGTCGCTTGCGTTCGGCCGGTACCGCGTCGCGCTTTCGGTGCGGCGCATCGAGGACCCTGCGATCCGTGCGCTGTACGAGCGCGACTTCGTCCTGGTCCGCCCTGACGGTCATGTGGGGTGGCGCGGAAATGCAATGCATGCCGACCCGAAGTCGCTGGTGGACAAGCTGCTGGGCCGTGAGCCGGCTGAAGCGTCGACGACCCCTGCCCCCGGTGAGCCGCGAGTGGCGCATGCGTGAAGTCGCAGCAACCGGTGCGGCTGGCAAGTCACTGCGCGCACCCGACGCGCAGACGCTGGCAGAGAAACTCATCGCGCGTGCGGCGGGACGAACCCGTGTGGACGCCGGAGAGATCGTCACCTGCCGCGTCGATCTGGCGATGTTCCACGACTCCAGCGGCCCGCGTCGGCTCAAGCCGTTGCTGGAAGACCTGGGCGCCTCCATCTGGAACCGCGACCGCGTGGTGCTGGTCATGGACCATTACGTGCCCGAGCGCGACGACGACGCGCGCCGCATCGTGCGCATCGCGCGCGACTGGGCGCGGGATCAGGCGCTGCCGCACGTGTACGACAGCATCGGCATCTGTCACGTGGTCCTGCCGCAGCGGGGCCATCTGCGACCGGGACTGTTCTGCGTGGGTGGCGATTCGCACTCCACAACGGGCGGCGCGTTCGGCAGCTACATGTTCGGCATCGGCAGCACCGAGATGCTGGGCGTGCTCGTGACGGGAGAAATCTGGCTGCGTGTACCGCGCACCATTCGCATGCATTGGGACGGCAGGCTGCAGCCCGGTGTGCATGCCAAGGACATGATGCTGCACATGATCGGCAGATTCGGCATGAACGGCGGCCGCTACCAGGCCGTCGAATATGGCGGATCGGCGGTGCGTGCGCTCGACATGCAGGACCGCATGACGCTGACCAACATGAGTGCGGAACTCGGGGCCCAGACGGGCCTCATCGAAGCCGATGAAGTGACGCACGAATGGCTGGCAAGGACGGGTGCCGCCGCGCCCGAGCAAGGTCTCTGGTGCAGTGACGACGAGGCCTGCGACGAGCGGCATGAATTCAATGCCGATGAACTCGGCCCCCAGGTCGCAGCGCCGCACAGCCCTTCGAATGTGGCGGACGTGGACCGATTCGGCGACGTCGGCATCCACGTGGCCTACATCGGTGCCTGCACGGGCGCCAAGCTGGAGGATCTTGCGGCGGCGGCGCGCGTGCTGCGCGGGCGCACGATCGCCGCAGGCGTGCAGCTCGTCGTTGCACCGGCCAGCGTACAGGACCAGGCCGAAGCGGAAGCGCGGGGCTGGATGGCTGCGCTGCGTGACGCGGGCGCGCAGGTGTTGTCCACCGGGTGTGGTGCCTGCGCGGGCTACGGTGGCTCCATTCCGGACGGCGCGACGGTGATCTCGAGCACGGCACGCAACTTCCGCGGCCGCATGGGCGGCGAAGCGGTGGATGTCTATCTCGCCTCGCCCGCGACGGTGGCCGCATCGGCGCTGCGCGGCCGCATCGCAGATCCTCGCGAGGTGCTCGCATGAAGCGGCTGCATCGCGTCTGGGCGTTGGGTGCCGACATCGACACCGATGTGCTCGCGCCCGGTGCCTACATGAAACTCGGCGTCGAGGGCATTGCCCCGCATTGCCTCGAGCGCGTGCGCCCCGAGTTCGCAGCGAACGTGAAGCCGGGCGACGTAATCGTGGCGGGCCCCGGTTTCGGCATCGGATCCTCGCGCGAGCAGGCGGCCCAAGTGCTGGTGCAACTGTGCATTGCCGCCGTGATCGCGCCTTCGTACGGTGGGCTTTTCTTCCGCAATGCTTTCAACGTGGGGCTGCTGCTGCTGACCTGCCCCCGTGCGCACGAGCTGCTGGACGGCATGCACGTCACCACCGAGATCCGCACCGCGCCAGTTGTCGTCGCGCCCGATGGCGACGTCCTCGCCTGCGAAAACATTCCGCCGTTCCTGCTGGAGATGGCGCAGGCCGGAGGGCTGGTCAACGTCCTGCGTGCGCGGGCGAAACCGGTGCAGTCCGAATCCGTTGCCATGGTTTCTTCATGAAAGCCGAAATGAATTCCGCTCCCATCAACCCGCGCCGCACGGCGCTGATCGTCGTGGATCTGCAGAACGACTTTCTGGCCGACGATGGCGCCTATGCGCGCGGCGGCGCGCGGCCTGAAGCAGCACTTGCCCTGCCTGATCGCGTTGCCGAGGTAGCGCGATCGTTGCGCGAAGCGGCGGGCATGGTGACGGGCAGCCAGTTCACGCTCTGGCCGGATACGGCGGGCGAGCCGATGATCGCCCCGCATCTGCACAGCCTGCGCCCCTTCCTTCGTCGCGGAGACTTCGCGCCGGGCAGCCGTGGTCAGCAATTCGTTGCGCGCATCGCGCCGCTGATCGATGTGACGGTGTGCAAGGTCGCGTACTCGGCGTTCTTCAACACTCAGCTCGACTGGGTGCTGCGCCATGCGGGCATCGACACGGTCGCGGTGTGCGGCATCGTCACCAGCGGTGGCGTTGCGAGTACCGCGCGCGACGCGCACATGCGCGAGTACCGTACGCTGGTGCTGGGTGACGGTTGCGCCGTGTCCAGCCAGGCAGCGCACGACGCGGCACTGGCCGACCTGAAGTCTGTCTGCGAAGTGATGGATTGCGGCGAGTTCACGGCACTCATCAGAGCGCGCGCATGACTGCGTCTTCTCAAACACTGCGCGCCCGGCTTGCCGAAGAACGCGTGCTGCTCGCGCCCGGCGTGTACGACGCTTTCAGCGCGCTCCTCGCGGAGCAGGCCGGCTTCGAGGCTTTGTACCTTTCGGGTGCATCCATTGCCTACACACGTCTGGGGCGACCCGATGTCGGTCTGGTCACCGCGAGCGAAGTGGAGTCCACGATCAGCCTCGTGGCCGAGCGCGTGGCGCTGCCGCTGATCGTCGATGCAGACACCGGCTTCGGCAATGCGGTGAACACGCAGCGCACCGTGCGCGCATTCGAGCGCGCCGGTGCCGCCATGATCCAGCTCGAGGACCAGGCGTTTCCCAAACGCTGCGGTCACTTGGCAGGCAAGTCGCTCGTGCCCGTGCAGGAGATGTGCGGCAAGCTGCGCGCCGCCCTGGATGCGCGCAGGTTCGGCTCCACGCTGGTGCTGGCACGCACCGATGCGGTGGCCGTCGAAGGCCTGGACGCAGCGTTCGAACGCGCCGAAGCCTACCTGGCCTGCGGTGTCGATGCACTGTTCATCGAAGCCCTGAGATCGCCCGCCGAAATGGACGCCGCCTGCGCGCGCTTCGCACACCGCGTGCCCCTGCTGGCCAACATGGTGGAAGGTGGTGCCACACCGGTAGAAAGTGCGGCACAACTCGGCGAGCGTGGTTTTCGCATTGCCATCTTTCCTGGCGGCGCCGCGCGTGCGTTGGCGCACGCCCTGCAGCAGTACTACCGCCAATTGAAGACGGACGGCAGCACGCGTGCAATGAAGGACGGCATGTTCGATTTCCAGCAGATCAACGCGCTGATCGGAACGCCCGAGCTGCTCAAGGAGGCGGCTGCCTACGAATGACAGACGCTGGCGCGCAAGTTGCATGCACCAGATTGTCTGATTGATAAGACATTAATCAAACCAGCAAAGGACCGATCGATGCCCGAAATATTCGTCTATATGTTCGAAGGCCGCACGCTCGACCAGAAGCGGGCATTGGTCCGCGCGCTGACCGATGGCGCCAGCGCCAGCCTCGGTGTTCCCGAAGATACCGTCACCGTGCAACTGATCGAGAGCGCCAAGTCCATGCGGTCGCGTGGTGGTGTCCTCTTCAGCGACCGCGTGCCAGCGCCTGCCGCTCTGCCTTCAACCTCTCCATCCACCCCCTCCGAAACAAAGGATGCCTCATGAAAAGCCTGTCCCTCATGTCCCGGTGCGGCGCATTCGCCGGGCTGACGCTCACTGCCCTTGCCGCGGTCACTGCCTTCGGCGCATCGTCCACAGCCTTCGCGCAAGAAGCCTATCCGTCGCGTCCCGTTCGCCTGATCGTGCCGTTCGCGCCGGGCGGCGCGACCGACGTCATCGGCCGGTTGATGGCACAGAAGCTCGGCGACGCGCTGAAGGGTTCAGTGGTCGTCGAGAACAAGCCGGGCGCAGGTTCCGTGCTCGGCACAGACGTCGGCGTGAAGTCGCCCGCTGATGGCTACACGCTCGTGATGACCAACGGCTCTGCCGTCACCACGGCGCCCTTCCTGCGATCGAGCATGCCGTACAAGCCGATCGATGACTTCACGCACATCGCGCTGATCGGCACCTTCCCCAACGCCTTTGTCGTCCGTACCGAAAACCCGATGAAGACGTTTGCCGAATTCGTGCAGATCGCCAAAGCGAAACCGGGCACGCTGAACTACTCGTCGGCGGGTGTCGGTTCGGCCGGCTTCCTGACCGGTGAAATGCTCAAGCAGATGGCCAATGCGCCGATGACGCACATCGCCTACAAGGGCACAGGCCCCGCAACCGTTGACCTGCTGGGCGGGCAGATCGACGCGCTGTTCGATGGCCTGCCGACCGCAGGTGCGCAGGCCAGAGCCGGCAAGGTGCGCGTGCTCGCCGTCACCGGTGCGAAGCGCAGCCCGCTGTTCCCGGACGTGCCCACCATGAACGAGGTGGTGCCTGGCGTAATCGGTGAAGCCTGGTTCGGCATCTCCATGCCGGCGAAGACGCCGCAACCCGTCGTCGATCGACTGGAAACGGAGATCACGCGCATCATCACCGCGCCCGACGTGCAGGCACGACTCATCGAACTCGGCATGACGCCCATGGGTGTGGGCCGCAAGGAGTTCGGCGCCTTCCTGCGCAGCGAGACCGATCGCTGGGGCCCGGTCATCAAGGCCGCCAACATCCAGATTGAGTAAGCACGTGGCCATCGAATACGGACCGAAAGGCCTGATCGGCATCCTCACGCCGCAGGCCAACACCACTGTCGAGCCCGAGTTCAGCATCCTGCTGCCGCCGGGTTACTCGACGATCAACGCACGCCTGATGAGCGACAAGAAGACCATCGAGACGCGGCTCGTCGATTACTTCGCGCGCTACGGCGAGGCGTGTGAGCAGTTCGCGAACGCGCCCATCTCCGCGCTCGCGTTCGCGTGCACGGGAGCTTCTTACATCGCCGGCAAGGACAACGAGGCGCGCACGCTCGATGGGCTGTCGCAGCGCCACGGCGTGCCCGCCGTCACGGCCGCCACGGCCGTCGTCGATGCGCTGCACGAGATCGGCGCGCGCCGTATCGCGCTGTCGTCGCCTTATCCGCAGACGCTCACCGACAGGAGCGTGGTGTACTGGGAGTCGCACGGATTCGAGGTCTGTGACGTCGCGACGGCAGCGCCGGATTCCGCGCAGTTCCACCCGATCTACTCGATGCCTGCGTCTGCTGCGTCAGCCACGCTGGACACGCTGTCGTCCGGCGCTGGCGCCGATGTGGATGCGGTGGTGATGCTGGGCACCGGCATGCCGACGCTGGGCCCGATCCTGTCGCGCGCGGGGCAGTCCGGCCCGCCCTTGCTGTCTTGCATGCTGTGCCTGGTCTGGCGCTGTGTGCAGGCCATCCGGCCCGCTGACGGCGACCTGCAGACCTGGCTTTCCGGAAATGAATGGGGTCCGGTACTGGCACACCGCATGCCGGAGATGGTCAGCCGGCCTTAACCCCTGTCCAGCGTCACCAGCATTCCGGTTTTCACCTGCTTGCTGATGATTCGCCCCAGCTGGAACGACAGACCACCCGAAAACGTGATGCGGTGAACCACGCGGGTGTCAATACACCACCGACACGGTGATGGTGTTGCTGTAGCCGCCCGCTGCCACGTATTGGCCCGCCGGGATGAGTCCATACACCGTGTAAGTGCGCGTGGCCGATGCGCCCAATGCGGCGGCCACGGCCGAGTAGCTGTCGCTGCGGCCGTCGTTGCCCCATACGGTCTGGTAGTTGTCGCTGGTGTAGAGGTTGTAGGCCAGCGGCGTGCCCGGGCCATTGAGCACGCGGTTGGCGATGGTGCTGTTGGCGCCCGCGCTCAGGCTGATGCTGTAGGAGAACGTGACGAGGATACCGATGCCGTACAGCGTGCCGGTGACCGAGATGTCTGTCGCGCCGGACTTGGACGAGGCCGGGTTGTAGTTGCCGAAGGACAGCGGCAGCGGCACGCTCACCGTTGCGCTGCAACTGAACAGGCCGATGCCGGTGCAGCCGGCGTGCGCGGCGGGTGCGAAGGTCATCGCTGCGACGGCCATCGTGCAGCACGCGGCGAAGGGTTTGAGTTGGCTTGCGTTCATGGCGGTGATGAGGAAGTAGGTGCCGGCAAGGTCGAACCGGGCAATGTGTTGCGGACGATCTCGCAGGTGTACGGCCCGAGCGATGGCAGTTTGGCCTTGGGATCGATGGCGCCCAGTGCGAAGCGGCAGCGTTGCCCGCGCCAGCGCGCTTCGAAGACTTCGCCCGAGCGCGGCCCGGCGATCGATATCGCGCCGCCGTAGCCGGTGAGCAGCGGTTCCTTGCGGTCGGCACCCACCACGTCGATGCCCGGTGGCAGCGGTGTGCCGTCGGCCAGTTGCACGGTCGCGTTGACGACGAGGTCGTACGAAAGATCGAAGCGCACATCGGCGATGGACCGGTAGCGTGGCACCACCTGCATGCTGTCGCGCCGCAGCGTCGCCTCGATCGGCAGGTCGCCCGCATCGATGCTGAGGTAGTTGGTGCCGTAGGCGCGCAGGCCCGGCACGATGGCGCGGCCGCTGTCGTTGGTCACGGCCCACGGCTGGTTCTCGCGGTAGATCGTGATGCCCGGCGAGCCTTCGACGGTAACCAGTGCAAAGGCCTCGTTGGACGAGCGTGAGGTGAACAGCATGCCGTCGGCCAGGCCCACCGAACCGCTGGCGCGAAGGCGCGTCGCCGTTTCTCCGCGCACAGCGGCTGCGTCGGCCGACACGATGCCCCAGCGCGTACGCCATTCCACACCGGCCTCCGCGCGCTCGGTGTCGCCGCGCGATGCGCGCACCCGATAGCCCAGGCCCAGGTCACCCGGGGGCAATTGCACGAATTCGGCCTGCACCGAGGGTCGCTGGTTGTCGGAGCGCTGCATCGACACCGACGCGCTGCGGTTCGCGTCCAGCACCATGCTGAAGGTGAGGCCGACCGACGTGGTCGATTGCCCGCTGTTCTGCCGTGTTCGCGCGATGTAGGTCGAAAGCGATGACGTCGCGCCGATGCCGATGGACCAGTTGGCCGAGGTGACGACGATGCGGTCGCCCGTGCTGTAGCCCAGTTGCGTGTAGCTCGCCCCCACCGAGCCGTAGCGCGGCCCGAGTGAGCGGCCGGCGAACACCTGTGTCTGGCGGTTGATGTGCGCGAAGTCGTCCTGCCAGCCGATCTGCGTGAAGTTGCGGCTGGCGACCTGGCGCATCACCGAGAAATTCCAGTCCTTGCTGCTGCGTGTGTACGACGCGCGCACGAGCCGGCCACTGCCATCGAGCATCGGCACGCTCGCAGGCACGGCTGCGGAGTTGTCCGGCCGCTGGCCACCGCTGGCCGCGCCGTGCAGCGAGAACTCGCCGATGGAGCCCCAGATCCAGGTGAGGCCGGCACCCGCCGTGCGGCTGTGGGCGGCGGCTTCTGCGCGCAGGTCCACCGTCAACCTGTCGGTCAGGCCGCGCCGCCAGCTGCCCGAGACGAACGGATCGCCGTAGTCGAAGCTGCGCTCGCCGTAGCGCAGGCGCGTCCAGCCGGCCTCGATGGAATAGTCCGACAGGCCCGAGCGCAGCAGGTTGGCGCTCACGTAATAGGGCGTCGTCACGGAGCGGCGAACGCCCAGCGCGTCGGTCACGGTGAAACGCATTTCCCCGGCGCCCGAGAGTACGGGCACGTTGTTGATGGCGAACGGGCCGGCCGGGATCGGCTGCTGATAGCGCATCACGTTGTCGATGTAGACCTCCACCGACGAGGGGATGGCCGAACCGCCGCGCAGCGTGGGCAGCGGATAGGTGATGTAGCCCGGTTGCAGCCCGAAGCGCGTGCCGAACTGCACACCGCCGAAGCGGATGGGCGTGGACCAGGGCGCTGACTGCGTGATCGAGTCACCGACGGTCAGGCGGCGCAGGCGGTCCGGGTCATCGCGCACATACGAACTGTCCAGCCGCACGGCGCCGTTGCCGCGGCCGCCGAAACCCGACTGGCCGGCGAGCAGGTTGGTACCCAGCGTGCCCCAGTCGGCCGATGCCGTGGCATCGAACAGGCCCGAGAGGCGCGTGCCGTCGCGGTCCTGTTGCATCACGATGTCGTAATTCATGAAGGTGCCGAACACCGAAGGGAACACCGGCGGCCGCTCGATGCCGCGAGCCGCGCCGACACTGGTTTCGAAGGCCTCGTGCGAGAGTTGCAGGTCGACCGTCTGGGTGATCTCGTCGATCGAGATGCGTGCCCCCGCGAGCGCGCGCAGGTCGTAGAGGTCCGTGCCGTTCCTGCGCAGCGTGGGCTCGCCCGGGATCACGAGCCGCCACGTCTTCAGGTCTGCGGCGGTGACGAGCAGGTAGGCACCCAGACGCAGCAACGGGCGCGGCGCGTCCTGCAGCAGGCCGTTGATGCGCACTTCGAGGAAAGCCATTTCGCCGTCATCGGCATTCGCCGCGGCGCTGGCTGGCGCGGAGCTGAGCGCGGCCAGGAGAATCGGTCGCTCGGGAGGCGATGCCACCCCGCCGGCCGCCTGCGCCAGCACCGGGTGCGCGATGAGCCAGCCGAGGCAGCTCCATGGGTTAACGCGCAGCCGGCGGCGCATTGGGTACGCGCAGGACGATGGGCGGGAGCGCGCGGTCCCCGGCGGCGACGGCTTCGATGCGCAGCGGCGTGTCAGCCGCCAGCGCGGGCAGCGTCGACTTGTCCAGCACGATGGGCATGGTGCTGCCGGGCAGCACGTAATGCGAGAGGCTGCGGCGCACCAGCTCCTCACCGTTCTCGCGGCGCACCACAAGGCTCGTGATCTGGATGTGCGTGTTGCCCTTGTTTTCCAGCGCGATGTCCCAGCCGCCCGTGGGACTGGCAACCAGCCGCCACTCGGCGGCTTCAGCCGGTTGCGCGGGGGCGACGAACACGGGGATGCCGATGCGCAGCAGCGTCTGCAGCCCGGTGGCCTGGCCGGGGCCGCGCTCCTGCGGCAACTGGCGCACGAAGACGCGGTAGCTGCGCTCTTTCGCGTCGGTGCCCACCTGCAGGCCGACGCGCACGATCTGCTGGCCACCGGCGGGAATGCGGAAGATGGACGGGTTGATCAGCGCGTCGCGCGTGGGCGTGTAGACGTCACGCCCGTTCTCCTGCGTCCAGGCGACGACTTCGGCCTGCACGGCGAACTCTTCCTGCTCCGGGTTGCCGATGACCATCGAGGCCACGGGCCGCTGCGGGCCGAGGTCCAGCCGCAGGGGGGCGACGTGCATGCTGGCGGCAAGCGCCCCGGCCGGCAGAAATCCGGCGGAAAGCGCGCAGGCCAGTACGAAACGCGATACGGATCCGGGATTCATGTCCCCCCTTTACTGATCAGTACGTCAGGGTCAGCGTGATCGTGTCAGTGTAATCAGTGGCGGGCGCGGCGGTGTACTGGTTTACCGGGATTTGCCCGTAGACCGTCAGGGGCTGGGCGGTGCCGTTGCCGGAGTAGCCGGTGGCGGCGGTGCTGTTGTCCCAGTTCACGGTGTGGGCAGCGTCCTTGTACAGGCCGTAGGACAGCGTGTTGCTGCCGGCGGCGGCCGAGGCGCTGGTCATGCGGCGGGTCGTCACCGAAGCGCCGCTGGAGACGCCGGGGCTCATGCCGATGGAGTAGGGCGTGCCGGAGGTGCAGGTCACGTAGAACGTGGTCGTGCTGTTCAGCGGCGTGGACGAGTTCGGGTCGTACGTACCGAAGCCGAGCGTGGGGGGCGTGGTCACCAGACAGGCCTTGACGACCGATGCGGTGACCTGGAAGGTCGTGGTGGCCGTCACGGCGTGGGCGGCGGGGGCGCAAGCCAGCAGGACGCCAGCAGACAGGAATGCGGCCTTGAGCGCGCGGTTGAAAGCGACTTGCTTCGAGACAGGGTTGATCCGGTTCATGGTTTCCATCCTTTTGGGTTGAGCCCTTGCACTGGTGTGTGCGTTGGCATGGAACGGATTCTGGAGACGGGTCGCTTGCTTGTGGGTGCCGGCAACAGTTGTTAATGCTGCCTGCAATGTTTGTTATCAGTCAGGAAATGATTGTTCATGATCCGGTGCCCGGGGTGTGGATTTCTTCTCAGAAATCGGCCTGCTGGATGAGCACCGATATCGCTGCGGCGGCCCATTGTTTCGCCAGGCTCGTGCTTTCGCCCTCGAATTGCACGTGGACGAGCCTGACAGCCGGGCTCAGGGCCGGATCTGCGGCGCTTTCCGTCTCGATCAGCACCCGGTAGAGGGCGTCCGCAGGGCGCAGCGCCGCCGGTTGGCCGCCGGGGGCGAGCGCAATGGGGCCGCCGTGGTTCTGCGCGAGCAACAGGTGCGGCAGCTTCTGCACGGGGCTGCTGTCGATGGCAACGATGTTGCCCGCCATAGGCGCATGCGAGGCGTGTTGCGTGCCCTGCAGGTAGACGCGCACGGGTTTGCCGGTCATGAGGCGCAGCGCATCCTTCTCCGTCACCAGCGCTTCCACGCGCCAGCGTTTCTCGTCCACCAGCCAGGCGATGGGCGTGTGCACGTTCACCCAGCTGCCGGCATGCAGCGCCGGGTCCACGTCGCGCAGGCGGCCTTCGTGCTGGGCCACAAGGCGCAGGCGGTCGAGTTCGGCATCACGCGCGATGCGCTCGGCCTCCCAGCGGGCGGCAAACTGCTCGGCCACGGCCTGCTTCGCCGCGCCATCGGACTCCTCGGCCAGCGCGCCGCGCGCCGTACGCTGGTAGGCGGCTTCGAGTGCGCGGGCCTTGTCACGCTCGTTCACCTGCGCGGGCTCGTCGAGGATGGCGATCACGTCGCCGGCGCTGACCACATCGCCGTTGGCGAAACGGATCTCGCGCAACTGCGCGGGGAAGGGCGCATACAACGGCTGCTCCAGCCCCGCGCGCAGCACGCCGCTGCCATGGATGGTGGATGACCAGGGCACCAGCACGATGGCAAGGCCCGCGAGCACGGCGGCCACGCCGGCGTACAGGCGCTGGCGGGGCACCTCGCGCCGGTGCCGCCACCAGTGGCCCACCTCTCTGGCGACCGGCCGCCCGATGAACACGGCCAGTTCCACGAACAGCAGGAAGATGCCGAGTGCCTTGAAGAACGCGTGGTACACGAGCAGCGCGATGCCCAGGAACAGCACCAGCCGGTACACCCAGGTCGCCAGCGCGAAGCCGATCAGGAAGCGGCGGAAACCCGGCGTCTGCGCTTCGGGCGCCGGTTCGTCCAGGCCCAGCAGCGTGTGCCGCACGAAGCGCTTGGCCCAGCGGCCTGCGCGCTCGTGCATGCCGGGGTAGTCCAGCAGGTCGGACAGCATGAAGTAGCCGTCGAAGCGCATGAAGGGGCTGGCGTTCACCGCCACCGTCAGCACCCAGGCCGTGGTGGCCAGGAAGAAGAACGCGTTGCGCAGGTTGCCGTCGGGCGCGAGCGCCCACAGCAGCGTGCACCAGGCGGCCAGCATCAGCTCGCTCGCGATGCCGGCCGATGCGATGCGGAAGCGGTGCTTCGCGTCGGCCAGCTTCCAGCTTTCGCCGGTGTCGGTGTAGGGCATGGGCCAGAGCACGAGGAAGGCCACGCCCATGTGGCCCACGCGCACGCCGTGCCGTGTGGAAACGAGCGCATGCCCCATCTCGTGGATGAGCTTGGAGACGATGAGCGCGGCGGCAAAGCCCGTCACGCCGTCCCAGGTCATCGCACCGGCCAGGTTGGCCTGCACCGTGTCCCACTGGCGCGCGGCGAGCACCACGCCCGTCGCACCCGCAAACAGCGTGAGCAGCAGGAACCAGCGCGAGAACAGCCAGTCCACCCAGGGCAACAGGCGGCGCAGGAAAGGCTCGGGCCGCACCAGCGGGATGCGGATGAACAGGTAGTTGTCCAGCAGCCACTTCCAGCCCGCGCGCGGTTGCTTCGGCGGCGCGGCGCTTTGACGCACCAGCTTCTGTTGTTGCAGGAAATCGACGAACTGCTTCACGTCGCCTTCTTCGGCCGCCAGCGTGGTACGGGCCGCGATGTCCTGCGCGATGGCGCGCGCATCGCCCATGTGCCAGCGGCGCAGGGTCTCGAATTCGAGCCAGCCGATGCGGAAGAACAGGTTGCGCACCGGGTCTGCCACGTGCCAGGCGGGCGAGCCGTCGCGGTTGGTGCCGGCCTCGTGCAACTGCAGTTCCTGCCGCAGCGCGGGCCAGGATGCTGCGGCGCTGCTCAGCATCCGCACCACTCCCGGGCGGCCGCGAGGGGCCGGCGCAGCAGCAGGTAGCCCAGCACCGTCCAGTCGCCCGCGATGCGTGCGGTACCGCGCAAGCCGATGCGCGCCTTGTCCGACGCTTCGCTGAGCGTGCCGCGCAACTGGTAGCTCGCCACGCCTTGCGGCGACTCGACGACCTGGTAGCTCGCATAGTCGAGTTGCGCAGACACCGGACTGAGCGGCGCGACGCGCAGGAACAGCGTGATCGGCGCGCCGGGCGCGAGGTTCACGGCTTCGGCCACCGGAGCCCAGGCCTGCAGGCCGAGGGTGGCAGGGTCGGCCAGCAGGCCCACGCGCTCACCGGTCTGCACCGGGCGGCCCGCCCAGTCGTCGGGGTTGGAATAGACGAACACGCCGGCCGACGGCGCCTTGATCTGCAGCCGTTCCATCTCGCGCGAGAGGGATTGCACTTCCACCTCGCGCTCCTTCACGCGGCCATCGGCCAGGCCCAGTTCGGCCTTGGCGCCCTGCGCTTCGATGGCGCGTTGCGAGGCCTGGTGCAGTTCGGTTCGCGCACTCGCGAGCGACGCCTGCGCGACCGACATGCGGTTGTAGAGCGTGGTGTCGTCCAGCTCGGCGATCACCTGCCCTGCCTTGACCGGCGTGTTGGGCTTCACCGTCATCTGGCGGATCACGCCGTCGCGCGGCGAGGCGATGACTTCCGTGCGATTGGACACCACCTCGGCAGGCACGAGCGCGTATTCGCGCACGGGAATCAGCAGCAGGAGCAGGACGGCCGCCAGCACACGGCGCGCGATCTTGCCGGTGGACAAGGCGGACAGCGCCGCGGAGAACGCAGGCCGCCGTGCGGCCATGGCCCACCAGGCGTGACCGTAGACGCCCGTTGCCTGCAGCAGCCAGGACTCGGGCGAGCCGGGCGCGATTTCCCCGGGCCAGGGCTCGGCACGCGCGAGCAGCAGCACCGCACGCAGTTCGCCATCGGGCCCCGAAAGGCCGAGGGCGAGGGCGTGTGCGGGCAACCAGTCGGCCCAGGCCGCGGCGAGCGATGGGGGCAGGGTGGAGGCGGACACCCCCATCACGCGCGCGCTGTCGGGCAATGCGGCCAGTGCGGACTGCAGGTGTCTTGCGACCTGCGCAAGCCACAGCGCATACGGCGAGTCGGCATCGACGTCGGCCAGGCCCGAGTGGCCCACGAGCCGTGCACGCGCCGCACCCGTGAAGCTCACCAGAGCGGCCTGCTGGTAGGGCACGAGCGCGAGCGTGTCGTTGCACAGCACGAACGACAGTTCGGCGGCGGTGCGCGCCGCGTGGATCTTGGCGACCAGCGTCTGGAAGAGGTCCGGGTTCACTGGCGCAGCTTACTGCACGGGCTGCGCCTGTCCACTCATGCCGGGCAGCACATGGGGTGTGCGGCCGGTGAAGGCGGCTTCCACTTCCACCGTCTGGCTCACCGCGTCGGCGCGGGCCGACACGCGCGTGATCTGCACCGGGTACTGCGCGCCGGTCTCGTCCACGGTGGCGTTGAGCTTGCTGCCGTTCTTCAGCCAGGCCAGCCATGCCGAAGGCACGTTCATCCGGGCCTTGAGCGGGCCGGAGCCGACAAGGTCCATCACCGGTGCACCGGCATTCACGCCCTGGCCCACCTTCACATGCACGCGCGCCACGCGGCCGCTGAACGGCGCGACGAACACGCATTGCGCGATCTGCGCTTCGAAGATGCGGATCTGGCTGGCCGCGCGGTCCACGTTGGCGGCGGCGAGTTCCACCTCCACTTCGGCGGCGGACTGCAGGCCCTGCAGCTTCATCTTGGCTTCGTGCTGCAACCGTGCTGCGGTGAGTTCGGCCCTGGCGGCGTCGCGCCGGGCCTGCGTCTCACCGCAGTCGAGCGAGGCGACGACCTGGCCCGCGCGTACCGCATCGCCCAGGCCCACGGGCACGCTGGCGATGCGGCCGGGAATCACGGCCGAGAGCGCGCTTTCGTTGCTGGCGACGACGAGGAAGCGCACCTTGCCCGGTGCTGCGGGTGCGCCAGATGCGGCTTGCGTTTGCGTCGGCGTCTGTACCTGCGCCTGTGCCTGCGCGACGATTGCCGCCAGCGACAGCGCCGCTGCGGCCACGATTCGCACCGCCATCACTGCGTGCCGCCTGCGATGGCGGCTTTGCGCAGGTCCGACACCACGGAGAGCGTGGCTGCTTCCGCGAAGGCATTGACCGAACGCTGGGGCACGTCGGCCGGCAGGAAGCTGGTGTAGGCCTGCGACAGCACGGGTGCAGGCTGGCCCGGTGTGGTCAGCAATATCTGCCACTGCGCGCGCGCCGTGGCGCGGGACTCCAGACGGCGGAACTGCAGCGTGAGCGTGAGTGGCGCCCCGATGGGTTTCACTTCGAGGCCATTGCGCGTGACCACGCGCTCGACGATGCCCTGCACCACCGCGCGGTCGATGCCGGGCGGCAGGTCGGACACCTGGATCGCCAGGGCCAGCGGTTGCGTCTGCTCGACGGCCGGGATCAGGAACGCATCGCGTTCACCCGTGACCAGGCTGGCTTCGATCGCCTTGGCCAGCGTGGGCACATCGGTGCCGGCCACTTCGTCGGGCAGCAGGTCGATGCCCACCGAATTCATGATGCGGCCATACGCTGCCTGCGTGGCCGCATAGGCCGATGCCAGCTGGAAGCGCGAGACGATCGCGCGCGAGTCGGTGCGCAGCGCTTCGAGTTCGCTTTCCAGCTTGTTGAGGCTGCCCGCGCGCGAAACACTGGCCAGGCGCTGGTCCACGCGCGTCGACTCGGCGGCGAGCTCGTAGTCGAGCACGGAGAGTTTGTAGCGCTCCACCGACACGCGCACCTGCGTGATCACGGCCATGGTCAACGCGAGGCGTCGTGCCTCGTCGGCCTTCTTGCGTGCTTCGTTGGTGCGCTCGATGGTCGGGTAGTCCAGCAGGCGGATCAGGTTGACCGAGAGGTTCACGCCCGCTTCCGACCAGCTGTTGTTGTACATGTACTCGTTGGAGTCGTAGCGGCCGCCCGCGTAGAAGTTCAGGCTGGGGAACAGCGCGGCGATCTGCTTCTTCGCTTCATTGATGCCGATGCGTGCCTTGTAGTCTTCCTCGCGCAGCTCGGGGCGGTTTTCCAGCGCGAGCTGCTCGAGCTCGCCCACATTGACCGGCACGGATGCCAGGCGGTCTTCCATGTGATCCGCCAGCTGGAAGTCGGTGCCGGGCGTCACGCTCATCAGCGCGGCGAGTTCGCGCTTGGCGAATTCCATTTCCTGGCGCTTCACGTTCACGAGCGTCATCGCGTCCAGCAGTGCGCGCTGGTACGACAGCGCCTGCGCGGGCGGCAACACGCCGGCACGCTCGGCTTCCTGCGACTTGGCCTGCGCATCGCGGATGCGCACGAGCAGCGCGTCGGCTTCGCCCAGCAGTTGCTGCGCGCTCACCGCGCGCCAGTAGGCGTTGCGCACGTCCTGCACGATGTTGTGCAGGATCTTGCGCCGGCGTTCCTCGGCGATGTTGAATTCGTCCGCTGCCTGTTTGGAGCGGTAGTAGCCGATGCCGAAGTCCAGCGCGTTCCACGACAGCGTGGCGCGGTTGTAGTAGTGCGAGCGCTCTTCCGACGTCGAGGGGCGCAGGCTCACCACGCGGTCTTCGATGCCGATGCTGGTGCCGCCCGAATCGTTGTTGCGCGACGAGTAGCCGGCTTCGACCACGAGCCTGGGCATGAGGTCCATGTTGGCCACATCCAGCAGGCCGCGCGAGAGTGCGCTCTCCATCAGCTTGAGGCGGTAGTCCAGGTTGTACTTGAGCGCACGGGCCAGTGCGGTCGAGAACGTCACCGGTCCGCGCAGCGGGTCCTGCGCGCGGTAGATGCGCTCCTGGTCGGCCTGTGCGCGGCTGGCGACTTCGGAGGCGGGGATCTTCTCGGGCTTGACCGTGCCGCAGCCTGCGAGGAAGAGTGCCACGGCCACGGTCGCGCCCATGGTGATCCGCGCGGGCTTGAATGCGGGGCGCGGGTGGGACAGGAGGTGAACGGAGTTGCGTGTGATCGACGTCATGTGTTGTTACTTCTCTGATTCATTCAATCGGATGCGTGCTCAGGTATGGCTCACGGCCTGAGGAACTTTCACGGGGCGGGCCTTCTGGGTAGCGGCGGCCAGGCTCATGTCCTTGACCGAGCCTTGCCGGCCCGCCATCGCAGCGAGTTGCTCGGAGAACGGCGTGGCTCCGCGCGGCGCGGCGATGCTGGCCTGTGCCTCGGCCTGCAGGGCTTCGAGGTCGGCAATGAACGCGTCCCGCTGCGCTGTGCCACCGGCATCGGTGTCCGCGCCGGATGCGTCAGCGGCCTGCACCGGCTGGCCCGCCGTGCCGGCATCGGCCGTCTGCGCCGTTTCCTCGCCGGCGTTTACCGGGTTCGGGCCGAACGGCGAGAAGTCGTCGAACAGCGTGGACGCGCCGACCACCATGCTGTTGCCCAGGCCACGCGCGCGGCTCTGGCCTTCGGCGAGCAGTTGCTTGCTGAAGGCGACACCGTCGCGGCTCACGTGCTGCGTGTTCGTCATGTCCTGGTCGATGGCCAGCAGCTCGCTCTGGATTTCCGCGCCGAACTCGATGCCCTGACCGTCGCCGATCTGTGCGGAGAGCGACTGGATCAGCTGCGCCGATTCGGCCACGGAGAGCTGCACGAACACGGCAGGCTCGAACGGCTGGTAGATCACCGGCGGATCGAACTGGTCCAGGCCCGGGAAGATGATCGGCGGCATCCGGTTGTCCGGGCCGAGGATGGTGATGGTCAGCGTCGCGGTGCTGGTGTCGCCGTCCGCATCGGTGATGGTGTAGGTGAAGGTTTCCACCAGCGTCTGGCCGGTGTAGAGGTCCTTCACCGCGGGGTGCTCGGTGTTCACCGCGAAGCTGTAGCTGCCGTCGGCGTTGAGCGTGAGCGTGCCGTAGGTGGCCGGCAGCGGCGTGCCCACGATGCCGCCTGCGAGTGCCGTCACGGTGGTCGGTCCGTCCGCGCCGGGCCGGTCGGCCACATCGCCCGCGCCACCGCCGGTGAGCACGTTGCCGCCGACCGTCGCGCTCGGCCCACCGAGCTGCACGCTCGCGCGGTCGTCGTTGGCGGCCGGCGAATCGTCGATCACCAGCACGGTGACGGTGCCGCCCACGGTGTCGCCGTCCGTATCGGTGACAGAGACGGCAATCGCTTTCGTCACTTCGGGCACGCCATGCGTCTGCGGCGTGATGAGCGTGTAGCGGTAGCCCACGGTGCCGGTCGCCGGGTCGTAGCTGGTGATGGTGATGGTGCCCATCGGCGTGGCGATGGGCGCAAGCGGTGTGCCCGGCAGGCCGGTGAGCTGGCCCAGCGTGATGTCCGTGCCGCCGACGGTGATGCGGTCGATGCCGTCGGGCACGTTCAGCACGAAGGTGCCGGTCGCCGTCTGGCTGCCGCCACCGTCCGTGAGACCTTGCTCGTACACGGTGGCCTCGCCCGTCGTGCCGCCGCCGTTGCCGTCGGTGACGGTGAGCGAGAGCGGCGCGACGCTGGTGGTCAGCGTGAGCGTGCCGGTGCTGTAGCGCGACGTACCGCCGGTTGCGCCGGCGATGTTCAGCGTGGTGCCGCCCGTGGGCGCGACGGTGCTGTTGCCGCCGTCGCCGGTTTCCACGAGGCGCACGGTGAGCGGTGCGGGCGTGCCGTTGAAGTCGCCGGCTGGCACGAAGCGCAGGCGGTCGTTGCCATCGAGCACCAGCGCATTGGCATCGGTGCGGCTGCCGACGGCGATCCAGGGGCCGGTGCCGTCGATCTGGTATTCCCACGCGCCTTCGGCCGGATTGGCAGCCGGGCCGACAACCGCCACGCCATGGAAGGTGTTGCTGGCCGAGCCGCCGGTGATCGGGTCCAGCGGGTCCGCGTACTGGCCGGCGAACAGCGTGTTGACGGACTGGCCACCTGCGTCGGCGGGCCGGTCGGCCTGTGACGGCACGATGGTGACGACGGTGTCCAGCGGGTTGGCCAGTTGTGGCGCATCGTTCACTGCGTTCACGGTGATGGTGAACACGCGCGTGGTGGTCAGTGCGTTGTCGGTGCTGCCGGGTGCCGTGTCGGTGTACTCGTAGTCACCGTTGGCGCTGGTCGGGTCGTTGCTGTCGCCGCCCAGCACGTCGGGGCGCACGCCCGTGTTGCCCTTGTCGTCGTAGACGATGGTGACGTCGAAGCTGCCGTTCCAGTCGCTGGGCGTGGGCGCATCGGGTTCGTCGGGCAGGTTGATGACCATCGCCTTGAGCGAGGCGTTGATCTGGTCCTGCGAACCGGTGAGCACGACGGTGCCTGTGCCGACACCGGTGACGGCCGCCGTGCCGCCCACGCTGTTGAACGTGAAGCCTGTGGGCACCGACACCGTGGCGGTCATGGTGTTCGCCACGCCGGCGTCCGGGTCGAACAGCGTGATGTTGCCGATGGTGCCATTGAGCGTGACGGTGGCCGAGCCTTCATCCACGACCAGCGTGCCGGGCACGGTGACCTGCCCCGGGTCGTTGAGGGTCGTGGGGAACACGATGCGCTGCGCCACGTTCACGTTGGGCGCCAGCGGCGCGGGAATGCCGGCGGTCAGATAGGGATCGATTTCGCCGGTGGACGGCAACTGCACGCCGCCACCCGTCGCCGGGTTGTCGCCGCCGTTGGCCGTGACGCCGAGCGCACCGGTCGTGCGGTCGCGCACGCGGTCGTCGGCGATCACCTGCACGCGGTAATTGGCGTCGATGTTGGCCAGTGGGCCTTCGATCTTCACCTGCAGGCCGGCGAGGTAGGCGTTCACCTCGGCCAGCGTGCCGCGGATCACGAGCGCGCTGCCGGTGCCGTCGAAGGTGGTGTCCACGGTGACGCCGCCGTTGCCGGGTGCCGACGAGCTGATGACGATGTTGTCCACGGGCGCGAGCGGATCGGTCATGTCCACGTAGTCGCCCGCCACCAGCGGGTTGCCCGTCGCGTCGTCGAGGATGCGCACGGTGACCTGCACGAAGTCGGTCTCGCCCGCCGCCACGTCCAGCGTGCCGGGGTCGGCGTCGATGTCGCCGTTGATGTCCACGTCGCCGACGACGAAGCCGCCGACCGGCGTGGTGCCCACGAGGGGTTGTGCGCCGGAACCGGCCGAGACCGTGGGTGCGTCATTGACCGGCACGATGGTGATGGGGATCACCAGCGGTGCGACGACATTGGGGACACTCGCGCCGCCGCCGGGCGCGTCGCCGATGGCCGATGCGCCTTCGTTGAATTGCACCGTCAGCGTGACGCTGCCGGACGTGCCGGTGCCGTTGTAATCGATGTTGCCGCCCGCCGGCGTTGTATAGCGCAGGCCGCTCGCCGGGTTGGTGACCAGGCTTTCGATCAGGTCGGCGCGACCGGTGAGCGTGAGCACCTGGTTGCCGCCGACCACGGACGAATCCACCGTCACGCCGCCGAGCGCGCCGATGGACAGCGTGCCCTGGCCGACGGGAATGCTGAAGCTCACGGACACCGAGGTGCCGAAGGCCTCGGACTCCGCGTCACCGATGGTGAAGTTGCCGCCGATGAACAGGCTCTGGTCTTCATAGACCTCGAGATCGGGTGGGCCGGTGAAGGTCGGCACGTCGTTCTCCGACGAGGCGAACACACGCACGGTGTTGGCACCGATGTTGCCGGCCATGCCCGGGGGTATGCCGGTGCTGCCCACGCTGCCTGCGCCGTCGCCGTACCAGTTGAAGCCGTCGGTGTTCGGCACGAGTGCGGGCGAACCGCCGTTCTGGTTGTTTGCGCCGCCGTTGGCCGTGGCGTCGACCGCACCGCCGGGCACGCTGTCCACCAGCGCGCCGGTGCCGGCATCGCGCACGCGATCGTCGGCGATCACCTGGACGCGGTAGGCCGCATCGCGGTCGCTCGAGAAAGTCACGGTCAGCGTTTCCAACGCATCGTTGATCTGCTCGCGCGTGCCGCGCAGTACGAGGTAGTCGTTGGTGCCCCCCGTTGCAACGCCGCCGCCTGCGACGGAGGCCGCCAGCGTCACGCCGGTGTACTGCGCTGCGGTGAACGGCGTACCACCGTCCTGCAGCAGGCGCACGACGACCTGCATCACGTCGGTGTTGCCATCCGCGATGTCCACGTCGCCCACCGAGAAGCCGCCGACCGGGTCGGCCCCGCCGGCGTTGTCCAGGTGGATCGTGGTCGGGCCGGAGACCGACACGGTCGGTGCATCGTTGGTCTCGGTCGTGTAGATCCAGAACTCGTTGTTGTTCTGTTCCTTGTCGCCATCGGAGATGGTGAAAGTGAATTTGTCGTTCGGCGTGCCCGGGTAGGTGGCCGGCGCCGATTCGCCACCCGCATGCTGGTAGTAGACGCGCCCGGCCATCACGTCGGCCTGCGTGAACGACGAGCCCACGCCGAGCAGGCGGAAGGTCACGCCGTCGGTCGAGTACAGCAGCGTGCCTTCGGTCGGCGTGCCGGTGATGCGGAACTGCACCTGCGCGGTGGTGCTGTCGGGGTCGTAGGCCGACAGGAACGCGGTGGTGATCTGCGTGCGCGTGCCTTCGGGAATGATCAGCGGCTCGTTCACGGCGGTGCCCGCCGGTTCGCCCGGCAGCGCGCCGGGGTCGGCCTGCGTCGGGTCGGTGGCGATGCGCGGCGCGTCGTTCACGTTGGTGATCTGGATCGTCACCGTGGCCGTGCCGGACGATGCGTCCCAGCGGTCGAGCGCCGACACGTCGAAGCTGGTCGTGCGCGTTTCGTCGCCGCTGCTCACGAAGCGCAGGCCGGTGGTGCCTGCGTTGCCTGTCAGCACGTTCGCGGGGATGACGGTCACCCCTGCCACCACGTTCTGCCACGAACTGCCGCCGTCCAGCGAGTACTGCAGGGTGCCGCCCGTGGGCAGTGTGGAGACCACGAAGCGCAAGGCATCGGGGCCGGTTGCATCGTTGTTGTATGCGAAGTTGTCGCCGCCACCGGCCAGCGTGGTGCCGGCTTCGTAGTAAGCCTCGCTGGTCGCGTCGTCGGCGTCCGAGATGCCCAGTTGCCCGGTGGTGATGTAGGCCGTGCCGCCTTCGGGAATGACGGAGGACGATGAGCCCACGATCACCGGCGCGTCGTTGGCGGGGGTGACGAAGAACTTGAACTCCGTCTCCCAGCGGTCGACCGCGCCGCCGATGTTCACGCCGGCCGATGCCGACAGGCGCACGCTCGATTCGAAGTCCTCGCCGCCGTCGTGCGTGTAACGCACGCGGCTGTTGTCCAGGTCGTCCTGGGTGAAGGTGTCGTACACGTTCATCGCCACCCAGCTGCCGCCGGTGAAGCGTTCGAGCGTGCCGTTCCAGCCGGCGGCGGACCCGCCTTCGAAGCCGAGGATGGTGTAGACCGTCTGGTTGGCCGGGATGTTGCCCACCGAGTAGTGCAGGCCCGCGTCGCCGGGACCTGTGTTGCCCGTCAGCAGGATCGAGCCGCCCTCGACCAGTCCGCCACCGCGCGTTTCGTTGAGGTTGTCGGTGCCGGCGAAATTGGAGCTGACGTCGGTGACCGTGAGGTCGCGGTCCGGGAAGGCGCCGCCGTTGCCCGCAGGTGTTTCCAGCAGGCCGATGTCGAAGGTGAAGACGCGCAGTGCGTCATCGGCGAAATTGCCCGGCGTGCCGCCGTCCACGTAGACACCGCCCAGCCGCTCGATGCTCGTGCCGTCGGCGTTCCAGCGGATGCTGACCGAGTTGTCCACCAGCGAGAAGGAGAACTGGTCGAACTCGCCCGGGCCGGCCCCGGACACCTGCACGTATTCGACACGGCCGTTGCGCACGTCGTCCAGCGTGAAGCTGCCGCCCAGCGGCAGGATCTCGCCATTGAGCAGGATGACGCCGCGCGTGGTGTCGCTCGTGATGACGAAGGTCATCCGCTCTTCGCCCGAATCGACATCGGAGGCATTGAGCATCGTGTCGGTCAGCGTCACGGTGTAGCTGACGTTGTCCGTCACCGTCGCCGAACGTGTGGAGCCTTCGTCCCACACCGGGTCGTCGTTTACCGGCTGGACGGTCAGCGAGATGGTGGTCGACGCCGAAGCACCGACGCCGGTGCCGCCCCCGCCATCGGTCACCGTGACGCCGAAGCCGTCGGTGTAGGCGTAATCGGTGGCGGGGTTGCCGTCGCCGTCGCGGTTGCCGGTGTTGCCGTAGGTGAGCCCGCCGCGCGCGGCGTAGGAGAACTGGAAGCCCGTGCCCGTCGTCACATAGGCGAGCGTGATCGCCTCGTTCGTGAAGTTCATCGTCACGCCGTTGACGATGGCCGTGCCGGTGAAGAACAGCGTGCCGTCGGTCGGCAGGCTGGTCAGGCGCACCATCAGCGTGGACAGGTCGTCGTCACCGCCGCCGTCGGCCACGATGAGGTTGCCCACGACGGAGATCGGGTTGTTCGACGCGTCCAGCGCGTTGGCCGGCTGGCCTTCGAGGATGACGCCGGAGCCGCTGACGCTCGGCCCCTGGTTGACGGGCGTGATGTTCAGCGTGATGGTCGCCGTGTCGGACTGTGCGGTCGGCGTGGCGCCGTCGTTCACGCGGATCGAGAAGCCGTCGGCCGTGTTCTGGTCGGCGCCGGTGGCGGTGTGCACGTAGACGATCTTGCCGTCGAGCACGTCCTGGTAGGTGAAGATCGAATCGACGCCCAGCCGGGTGCCGTCGCGCATCAGGTAGCCGTGTTGGGGCAGGCCCGTCACGCCGAAGATGATCTGCGCAGGCGTCTGCGTGCCGAGTGCGAGTTCGGCATCGATGGCCGCCAGCGTGGCGGGGGTGATGACCGTGTTGACGATCTCGTCCACGTTCTGGCTGTTGTTGGCCACCGACACGGGATCGTTCGACGGCGTCACGGTCACGCCCAGCGTGCGCGTCGTGGACAGCGGCGTGGCTTCGGAGTCGGTGACGGTCACGCGGATGGTCGCCGTGGCCGCCGTCACGCCGAGCTCGGTGTCCGAGGCCGTGAAGACGATGCTCTTGAGCCAGGCGTCCGCCGCCGCGGCAGAGCCGGTGAAGGTGAGCGTGCCTGCGCCGGCACCGACGCCGCCGACGGTGAGCGAGCCCACCGTCGTGTCGCCGAGCAGGTCGCCATTGCTGTCCACCAGCACGGTCACGGTGACGTTGCCCGCGCCGTCGTCGGCAAGGCTCCAGCCGCTGAAGTTCACGCTGCTGGCGCCCGGCGCATTGATGCTGCTGGGTTCGACCACGGTGTAGGCGGCGCCCGGCGCGTTGACGGTCGGCGCGGCCAGCAAAGCGTCGTAGCCCATCGCGGCGAACGCCGTGGCCTCGATGCTGCCGCTCGAGGCCTCGAGCGTCCAGTTGCCGCCGCGCGCGGCATGGCCCGTTGCGTCGGTCGACGCGGCCACATCGGCCTGCGTCAGCGTGGCCAGTCGGTCGATGAATGCGGTGTCGCTCGCGGCCACGTCGCAGCCGTAGAGCAGGATGTCGCCGTCGGCGGTGAGTGCGCTGCCGATGCGGTCGAGGTCTGCCTGCGCGGCGCTCAGCGTGGCCGCGTCGAGCGTCTGGTTGCCCAGCACGATGCCTTCGGCAGTGCCGTGGCTCAGGATGTGCAGCGCGCCGATGTTGCTTTGGCCGGCGAGCGCTTCGGCGATCTGCGCCGTGCCTGACCGATCGGTCGCCAGCACGATGACCTGGCTGCCGGCGGGCAGGCTGGCGACCAGTGATTCCCGGTCGGCCACGCTCCCGTCCACCACGTACACCTGGACGGGCGGTGTTTCCGTGTGCGCCGGGCCGACGTCCTGTTGTGTCGTGACGGGGTGCGCGTCCGGCGCTGCTGCGCCGTGATCGGCCGCGGCCTCCGGCGGTACTTCTGCAGGCGCGCCGGGCGCGTCGGCGCTGGCGGCCTCGACGAAGGCTGCGCCGTCGAACAGTTGACGGGCTTCAAGGGGGAAATGATGTGCGCGCGGCTTCAGGCGGCGCGGGAGTCCGGAACGGGTACTAGACACGGGAATCCCACCTCGGGTTTGTTACTGCAACTCACATTTTGGCTTGAGAATCGCGTTACAAACATGTGAGTTACCTCTTCGTTCCTCACAATTCCTCACGGACGGGTGGGCGAGCGTGACTTTTTGCCGGTCTTGCGACCTTCTTTCGACATTTTGAGGGTCAGATTTCCGGCCGCTTGGGCGTGACGATGTCGTGAAAGATGTAGCCCGCGCCGCGCACGGCGCGCAGGGTCAGCGCGATGCCGGCATTGGCGGCCTTGCGGCGCAGGCGGCTGGCCAGCGAGTCGATGCGATGGGGGTCGAAGTCGTATGCATCGCCGCCCATGGCAATGATGAGCCGGTCCCGGCTGACCGGCGTGTCCATGCGTTCGAACAGGCACTGCATGAACGCACGCTCGGAAGTGGTGAGCGGGATCGTCTGGCCATGCGGATCGCTCAGGATCCAGCCGCCGTCGAGGAGCTGCCAGCCCGAGGGTTCGTCGGAGGGGGTGGGGGTCGCGTCGACGGCCGCGGTGATGCGCCGCGTCACGCTGTGCAGCACGGCAGTGAGTTCGAGCATGTGGACCGGCTTCACGAGGTACGCGTCCGCGCCCTGCTGCAGGCCGTGCAGCTTGTCCTGGAGCGTGCCGCGCGCCGTCAGCATCACGATGCCGACCTGGCTGCCGTTGCGCAGGTGTGCCGCGATGGCGAAGCCGTCTTCTCCCGGCAGCCCCACGTCGATCACCGCCACATCGCAGGGACGGGTGGCCTGGGCCTTGTAGAAATCAGTGGCGTTGCCGAATCCGTGGGCGTCGAAGCCGAGCGTGGTGAGGCTGAAAAGCGTCTCTTCCCGCAACTCGACATCGTCCTCCACCAAGTAGACACGCAGTTTTTTTGATGGTGATGCAGTCATGATGGGTTCGATTATCCGAATTTGTAACTGCTTTGCTCACCTTTTCTCTTCAAGACTTCCCGGATTCTTTTCTGGCGCTTACTATCCTTTACATGTTGTCCATCGCAAAAACCCAATCCCGCTGGCTGCGCGCGTCGCTGGCCGCTGTCTTCATGTCCGCAGTCGCCGCCGCATCGGCCCAGTCGACCGCGCCACTGTCCGCCGACCTCCAGGAAATCGCCCAGGCCGGCGAGATCGTGATCGGGGTCCGCGAGGACGCATTGCCTTTCGCATTCGTCGACCAGGACGGCATGCCCAAGGGCTATTCGGTGGACATCTGCAACCGCATCGCGCAGAACCTGCGCACGGCGCTGAAGCGGCCCGACCTGCGCGTGCGCTACAACACCGTCACCATCAACACCCGTGCCTTGCTGGTGCGGGAGAAGGTCGTCGACCTGGAATGCGGTGCGACGTCGCACACGCGGGCGCGTACCGGGGAATTCGATTTCTCGGTCGCTTATGGCGTCGAGCAGGCGCAGCTGATTTCGCTCAAGGCCAAGCCGGTTCCGGCACTGTCGCAACTGGGTGGACAGAAGGTGCTGGTGGCCGGCGGCAGTACGTCGGCATCATGGTTGCGCGCACAAAGCGGCGTGGCCGGGGAAGTGGTGCCGGTGCGCAACGCGGGCCGCGCCTATTTCGACCTGACCGAGGGCAGGGCGGCGGCCTATGTCGGCTCCGGCGAAGTGTTCCTGGGTGAAGTGCTGCGTCGCGGCGGCAAGGCGACGGATTTCAACCGCGTGACGCTGGCCGGCACCGACATCGAGCCGCTCGCCGTGATGATGCGCAAGGGTCGCCCCGGTCTCAAGCAGGTGGCCGACGACACGATCCGCTCGCTGTCGAAGTCGGGCGAGCTGGTGACGCTGTATGGCAAGTGGTTCGAGTCGCCGATTTCGGCACGCCGCGTCTCGCTCGCGCAGCCGATGAGCAGTTCGTGGCTGGCCATGGTGTCGGCGCCGAACGACCAGCCGGCGAACTGATCGTCAGGTCGGCCTGCGCATGTTCGACAACATGCGCAGCAGCGCGCGGTTCACCTCTTCCGTTTCCATCTCGTGCTCTGCGGCGATCTGCAGCACGCGGCCGGCCTGTGATGATTCCAGCGCAGTGGCCACCTGCAGGCTGCCGGCGTACGGCCCGGTGTGCAGCACGGTGGCGGAGTGGATGCGGTCCGACAGCGGCAGGCGGTGCAGGATGGTGGGCAGCGGTTCGTCCAGCAGCAGGTCGAGTTGCGAGAACAGCCCGCACAGGTAAACCTCGCGCCGCAGGTCTTCCTCGATGCCGGCGTCCATCAGGTTCTCCGTCAAGCGGGCGCGTAGCACCAGCGCGGCCCGCACCGGCTGCAGATCGGCATCCGTGCTGGCGTGGGGCAGTTGTTCCACCAGCCAGGTCTTGAGCGAGTTCACGCCCATCATCATCAGCGCGTGGCGGATGGAGCCGATGCCGGTTCGCAGGCCCAGCGCCGCCGAATTCACGAAGGTCAGCAAGCGGTAGGCGAGGATGGGCTCTTCACCGACCAACTGCTCCAGCCGTTCCATGGGTTGTTCGGTGTCCAGGGCCAGCAGCAGCTGCGTGCACACGCGGTGCGAGGGCTGGAGCGCCTGGTAGCGGTAGGCGTGCAGCACGTCTTCGGCCGGCCAGCCCGCGAGCGCCCAGGCGCCCTGCTGGTCCAGGCAATGGTCGGCCAGCGCACGGCTGGCAATGCCTTCATAGATCTGCCCCGGCTGCACCGGGCTGGGCCGTGCATTGTTCTGGCCGGCGCGCCGCGACGCGATGGACTGCAGCGCGGCCAGGGTGTCGTCGGTCTGCAGGCTCTGCAGGCGTCGCTCGAAGCAGCGGGCGATATCCGGGGGCGGCTGGCGGCGGACGTCGTCGCGCCACACCATCTTGAGGCCCCGCCTGTGGGCGGCCAGCACCCGGGCGCGCAGGCCGGCGTCATTCGAGGCCCAGGCGCCGGGCACTTCGAACCACGGCGCTCCTGCGGGGGCCTGCTCCAGAAGGCTGGACAACAGCGCGCGTGACTGGACCGACAGGAGCAGCGGTGGGGATTCGGCGGACCAGAGTTCTTCCAGCGTGCGCAGCAGATGCAGCGAATCGAGCGTGGTTTCGGGGTTGTCGTGCACGAACAGCTGTACCCCCGCGAGTTCGCGGGACCGGTTCCAAAGGGGCCGGTACCCCAACGTCATGGAGCCGAGAACGGACTGGACCACGGAGGCGGATCAGGACAGGAAGTTGAACAGCGACAGCTTCTGGATTTGAGCATAAGACGCCAGGGCCGCGGAATAGGCGGTTTCCTGCGTCTTGAAGTCGGACAGGCCCTTCACCATGTCCAGGTCTTCCGCGCGCGAGCGGTCGGACTCCTGGATGATCGTGCGGGCGCTGTTGCTGTCGGTGATGTTGTCCACGCGGTTGAGCAGCTCGCCAGCCTGTGCGCGGGACGATTGCAGGCGCGACATCGCCGAGTCCACCTCGGACAGCGAGCGCGCCACATCGTGCGCCAGCGGGCCGCCGGCGCTGCCGTCCACGATGGCGATGGCGCGGTCGATGATGTCGAACACGCTGTTGCGCGTGCTGGGCGCGACGGACAGCGAATCGCCGTTGACGGGCGTGCCCTGCAACGTGACTTTCAGGCCGTCGAAGGTGATGTCCTTGCCGGCGACGTAAGGCTGGTTGGACACGACCGTGGTCGCGCTGGTGTTGTCCACCACGCTGTAGGTGGTGACGCCCGCCGTCACGGTGAACTGGATGCTGTAGTCGTGCCCGGTGAGCGCACCCGGGTCGGCGATCACGCTCTGGTCGGACCACACGGCCGACGTACCGGCTGCCTGGGTGATGGTGACGATGCCGTTGCCCGTGGGCACGTTCATCCAGGTGGCGAAGCCGTCCAGCGTGGACGGCACGGTCGTCGTCGTCGCGGCCGCCTGTCCGGGGATGCCCTGGAAGACCACACCGCCGGCGGCGTCCACGAAGGGCGCGGCCGTGCTGCCCAGGCCGGCGAACAGCGGGGCGCCGTTGCCGTCCTTCTCATTGGCCAGCGCGAGGATCTGGTCCCGCAGGCCGCGCATTTCCAGCGCCATCGCGTCGCGGTCGGTGGCCGAATAGGTGGTGGTGTTGCCCGCCTTCACGATCAGTTCGCGCAGGCTCTGCATCAGCGTGCCCGCGTTGCCCAGCGTCGATTCGGCGGTGGACAGCGCGTTGCGCTGCACGTCCAGTGCGCGCTGGTCGGTGGCGATGCGGCTCATGCGCGTGCGTGCGCGCTCGGCCTGTGCGGCCGCTGTCGGGTCGTCGCTCGCGCGCAGCACGCGCTTGCCGGCCGTCAGGTTCTCCTGCATCCTGGAGAGTTCCTGCTGGCGCGTGGACAAACGCTGCAGCGCGGCATCGTAGGCATCGGCAGTGGAGAGGCGGGTGAGGTTGGTGGCCATGCGGGAGGGTTCTTTCTTCTATGGCGTCGCGCTCATCGGCCGAGGCCGTCGATCAGCGTGTCGAAGATGCTCTGCGCGATCTGGATCATCTTGGCCGACGCCTGGTAGGCCTGCTGGAATTGCAGCAGCTTGGCAGCTTCCTCGTCCAGGTTGACGCCGCTCACGGCGGACTTCTCGCTCGCAGCGGTCGCGGCGATGTTGCCTGACACCTGCGCGGCGTACTGCACACCCTGCGAGCGGATGCCGATCTGCGCGATCAGGCCCGCGTAACCGTCGGCCATGCTGGCGCCGTCGAACATCGTGGCATCGCGCAGGTTCATGAGCGCGGTGGCGTTGCCGCCGTCCAGCGCGCGGAAGCCCGGCGTGGACAGCTGCACCGTGATCGTGTCGCCCGGCTGCGGCGTGCCCTTGAGCGTGACTTCCCAGCCGTTGTAGCTGATGGGCTGGCCCGCCGTGTAGGTCACGCCCGTGGGGTTGCCGGTGCCCGCGCCGGTCACGTCGAACGTGCCGGCGCCGGTGAAGGTCAGCGTCACGGTGGCGGTGAGGTTGGCATTGGCCTGAGTGGCCTGCACGCCCTGCACGGTCACGGTGCCCGTGTTGGCGGTGCCGGCGCGCGCTTCCACCGGGCTGGCGATGGCCAGTCCGCGGGCGGACGTGAAGGCCGTCTGGATCGTGGCGGCTGCTGCCGCGAAAGGCTTGACCAGGAAACTGTCGCCCGGTTGCGCGCCGGCGGTGGCGCTGAACGTCAGGCCGTCCATCGTGGCCGGCATGCTGGCGAAGGTCGACGACTGGCCATCGGACAGGCGCACGATTTCCACCGCGCCGCCGGTGCCGAAACGCAACTGGTAGTTGGATGCCACCATCGCGGACGGATCGGCGACCACGGCGCTGACGTTGGCCGTGCCCAGGTTGCTGGTGGCGGCCAGCCCTTGCGGGAGCGTCTGCGCGGTGAAGAAATCGCCGCCGGCATTGCCGTCCTGGTCGATGCCCAGATGGTGCTGCGCGTTCATGGCCGTG
The DNA here is from genome assembly GCF_049445855.1 of Variovorax sp. VNK109. Classification (NCBI taxonomy): domain Bacteria; kingdom Pseudomonadati; phylum Pseudomonadota; class Betaproteobacteria; order Burkholderiales; family Comamonadaceae; genus Variovorax; species Variovorax sp. VNK109. The sequence goes on from NZ_JBMSDV010000003.1 coordinate 147,158, forward strand.
GTCACGGCCAGCGCCATGCGACCCAGCATGTTGCGCCCGTCGACGAGATCCACGTTGTTGAAGCGCAGCAGGCCGACCACCGATCCGCCGCCCAGCAGGTTCTCGTCGAGCGAGACGCTCAGGCCGCCGTTGTTGATCGACAGCTTGAGCTGCGAGAGGTCGTTGTATTCGTTGCCCGCCAATGACACGGTGGACGTGCGGGTGCCCAGCACCAGCGGCTGGCTGCCGATGAACACGCCCAGCGTGCCGTCGGCCGCGGGCACGGTCGTGGTCTGCACGTAGCCGTTCAGGTCCTGGATCAACTGGTCGCGCTGATCCAGCAAATCGTTGGGGCTGGCGGTGCCGGATGCGACACGTGCGATCTGATCGTTGAGCGTCGCGATGCGCGTGGCCAGGCTGTTGATGGTCTTGACCGAGTCGCCCAGTTCCTGGCGCGTGCCGGTGGCCAGATCGTCCAGTTGCTGCGATGCATCCCGGAAGCGCATGGCCAGGGCGTCGGCTTTGGCCAGCACCGTGCTGCGCGCGGTCAGGTCGCCGGGCGAAGCCGCGGCGTCCGAGAAGCCGTTGAGCATGTCGTTGAGCGAAGAGCCGATGCCTGCGGTGCCGCTGGGGAAGAGGTCTTCCAGCTGCAGCATGCGCGTGGCGCGCGTGGCGTCCATCGACGCGACGGATTGCGTGAGTGCCGCCTGCCTGGTCAGGAAGCTGTTGTAGGTGCGCTCGATGCCGGCGACGTTGACGCCCTTGCCCACATAGCCGCCACCGATGTTCTGGCCCAGGACGGCCTCCAGCGTCACGCTCTGGCGCGAGTAGCCCGGCGTGTTGACGTTGGCGATGTTGTTGCCGGCCGTCTGCAGCGCCGTCTGGTTCGCCAGCAGCGCGCGGGTTCCGACGTTGAGGAGGCCGCTCATGCTTTGTGTCCTGTCGCTCAGGCCTGCGTGCGCTGCGCCTGCAGCGTGGCGTTGATGGCGCGGCTCAGCTTGGAGGCGTAGGCCGGGTCGGTCGCATAGCCGGCGCGCTGCAGCTCGTTCGCATACGCGTGCACCGAGCCGGTCTGCTGGCGGGCCTGCGCATAGCGCGGGCTTTCGTTGATCAGGCGCGCGTAGTCGCGGAAGGAATCCTCGTACGAGTCATAGGCGCGGAACTTCGCCGTCACCTTGCGCGGCTCGCCGTCCACGTATTCGGTGGTGGTGATCTCGGCGACCTTGCCGGTCCAGCTGCCGCCGGCCTTGATGCCGAACAGGTTGAACGAATTGCTGCCGTCGCTGTTGCGGATCTCGCCGCGGCCCCAGCCGGTCTCATGGCCGGCCTGGCCGATCATGAAGCTCGCGGGAATGCCGCTTTGCTGCTGCACGCGCTGCGCGGCGGCGCTGTGTTTCTGCACGAAGTCGGACTGCCGCTCGCTGGGCGACACATTGGCGCCGTCGCCCGAAGGCGTGACCTGCGGCAGCGAGATCGTCGGCGTGATGGACATGCCATTGGACATCCCGTTCGTGCCGGGCAGGTTGTTGGGGCGCACGATCTGGCGCGAGAGCTGTTGCGCGATGGCGTCCGACAGGCCGCCGGGCAGACCCGACATGGTGACGGACAGTTGCTGGTCCAGCATGTCGGTGGACAGGTCGCCTGCCGAACTGTCCAGCAGCCCGGACTTCATCGTCGCTTCGCGCATGCTCTTGATGAGCTCGCGCATGAAGAGCGATTCGAACTGCTTGGCTGCTTCCTTGATCGCCTTCGGGTCGTCCTGGCTCGCCGCGAGCTTGAGCGCGTTGAGCGAGCGGCCGTCGGCAGCGAGCCCACCGGAGGTCGCGCCCATCGAGCCGAGCTGTGCGTTGATCGAGGCGAAGCTGGCCGAGCTCATGTCAGATGATCTCCAGTTCGGCGTTGAGCGCGCCGGATGCCTTGATGGCCTGCAGGATCGCCAGCAGGTCCTGCGGTGTCGCGCCCAGTGCATTGAGCGCGCGCACCACATCGGTCAGCTGCGGCGAGTTGCCCATCTGGATCATGATCCCGGGCTCCTGCTTGATCTGGATGTCCGAGCGCTGGGCCACCACCGTCTCGCCGCGCGAGAGCGGGGCAGGCTGGCTGATGACGGGCGTCGAACTGATGGTGACCGAGAGGTTGCCGTGCGCGATCGCGCAGGGGCCGAGCGTCACCGCCTGGTTGAGCACGATGGAGCCGGTGCGCGAATTGATCACCACCTTCGCGGCGGGGATCGACGCTTCGAGCGGCAGCTCTTCGAGTGCTGCGATGAAGGTCACGCGCGAGCTCGGGTTCAGCGGCGCGCGCACCTGCACGGTACGCCCGTCCAGCGCCTGCGCAAGGCCCGAGCCCAGCCGCGTGTTGATGACCTGTGCCACGCGATGCGCGGTCTGGAAGTCCACCGCGTTCAGGCCGAGGTTGATGAACTCGCCTTCCTGAAGCGGCGTGGGCACCGAGCGCTCGACCTGGGCGCCGTTGGGAATGCGACCCGCCGAAAGATGGTTGATCTGCACCTTGCTGCCGCCGGCCGACGCGCCTGCGCCGCCCACGACCATGTTGCCCTGAGCGAGCGCATACACCTCGCCATCCACGCCCTTGAGCGGCGTCATGACGAGCGTGCCGCCCTTGAGCGACTTGGCGTTGCCGATGGACGACACGTTCACGTCGATCACCTGGCCGGGCTGTGCGAAGGGCGGCAGTTGCGCGGTGACGATCACGGCCGCCACGTTCTTCAGTTGCAACTGCGACAGGTTGGCCGCGGGCAGCGAGATGCCCATCTGCTGCAGGTAGTTGGAGATGCTCTGCGTGGTGTAGGGCATCTGCGTGGTCTGGTCGCCCGTGCCATCGAGGCCGACGACCAGGCCATAACCTGTCAACTGGTTGGAGCGAACGCCCTGCACGGCGGCGACTTCCTTCACGCGCAGCGCATGCGCGGGCGCGAGGAAAGCCAGCAGGAGGAGGAATGCGCCGAAGCGGATCGATGGAATGTTCATGATCAGAAGGGCAGCAGCGTCATGAAGAAGCGGGCGAGCCAGGGCATCGCCTGCACTTCGCCGGACTGGCCGCGGCTGCGCGATTCGATGCGCACGTTGGCCACCTGCTGCGAACTCACGAGGCTGTTGGCCTGGATGGCGCGCGGGTCGATGGTGCCGGAAAAGCGCAGCACGTCCACGTTCTGGTTCACGCCGATCTGCTTCTCGCCGGTGACGACGAGGTGGCCATTGGGCAGCACTTCCACCACGGTGGCGGTGATGGAGCCGGTGAAGGTGTTGGCGCTCTCGGTGCCGCCCTTGCCCTCGAAGGCGCTGGTCGATCCGGCATCGGTGCTCAGGCGGCCGAGCGTGGACGCCGAGAGAAGCGGTACCGCGGTGAGCGAAGCCGAGGTGGAACTGCTCTTGTCGATGGTGGAGGTCTGCGTCTGTTTGGCGGTGACGTTCTCGACGATGGTGATGGTCACCGTGTCGCCGACGAAGCGCGCGCGGCGGTCTTCGAAGGCGGGGCGGTACGTGGCCTTGCTGTAGAGGCTCCCGGTGGCGACCTGCTGCACCGGCACGGGCGCCTGTGCAGTCGTCGCGACCGGCTTGTACAGATCCACCTGCGGCGTGCGCGTGAGCGTCTCGCAGCCGGTGATGAGCAGCGCGACGCCGCCGACCACCAGGCTGACGCCGGCGATGCGCGAAAGGGATTCGGAGGACAACATCGGCTTCGTCCTCAGAGTTGCGCGAGCTTCTGCAGCATCTGGTCCGAGGTCTGGATCGCCTTGGAGTTCATCTCGTAGGCGCGCTGCGTCTGGATCATGGTGACCAGTTCCTGCACCACGTTCACGTTCGAGGTTTCCAGGAAGCCCTGCATGATGACGCCGAGACCATTGGTGCCTGGCGTGCCGCCGCTCGGCTGGCCCGAGGCTGCGGTCTCCGCGAAGATGTTCTGGCCCTTGGGCTCCAGGCCCGCCGGGTTGACGAAGCTCGCCATCGCCAGCGTACCCACGGTCTGCGGCGTGGAACTGCCGGCCACCGTCACGGACACGGTGCCGTCGGCAGCGATGGACAGGCTCTTGGCGCCGGCCGGCACCGTGATGCCGTTGGCCACCGCGAGGCCGGAGGAATTCACCATCTGGCCCTGTGCGTTCACCTGGAAGGTGCCGTCGCGCGTGTAGCCGATGGTGCCGTCGGGCATCGTCACCTGGAAGAAGCCGTTGCCGTTGATGGCCACGTCCAGGTTGTTGTTGGTCTGCTGCATGCTGCCCTGCGCGAACGAGCGGCTGGTGGCCACGGTGCGCACGCCCAGGCCGAGCTGCAGGCCGGTGGGCAGCGTCGACTGTTCGGTGCTCGAGGCGCCGACCTGGCGAAGGTTCTGGTACATCAGATCCTCGAACACGGCGTTGGCGCGCTTGAAGCCCGTGGTCGACACGTTGGCCAGGTTGTGCGAGATGACGTCCAGCTGCGTTTGCTGGGCTTCCATGCCGGTCTTGGAGATCCAGAGCGAATTGATCATGGCGTGTTCTTCCTGTCCTGGGTATCAGCCGTTGCCCAGCAACTGGCTGGCGGACTTGTCGTTGGCCTCTGCGGTCTGCATGAGGCGCATCTGGGTTTCGAACTGGCGGGCGGCCTGGATCATGCTGACCATGGTCTCCACCGGGTTCACGTTCGAGCCTTCCACCGCGCCGGTCTGGATGCGCGCGGTGGCGTCCTGCGGCAGCGGGTCTTCGGAGGTGGCGCGGAACAGGCCGTCGGCGCCGCGCTTGAGCGGGTCGTCGGCCGTCGGCGTCACGAGCTTGAGGCGGCCGAGCGTCGTGGCCGGCTGGTTGCCGACCTGTGCGCTGATCAGGCCGTCGGAGCCGAGGATCACGTTCGCGTTGGGCGGCACGTCGATCGGCGCGCCGCCGTCGCTCAGCACCGGCAGGCCGCTGGAGTTCACCAGCTGGCCTTCGGGCGTGACTTCGAAGGAACCGTTGCGCGTGTAGGACTCGGTGCCGTCCAGGCCCTGCACCGCGAACCAGGCGTTGCCCATGGCCATCGCGTCCATCGGGCGACCCGTGCGCTGCACCGCGCCGGGCAGGCTGGAGTGGCCGGCCGTGGCTTCGAGCGCGAACACGCGCGTGCTCGCGCCGTCGCCATTCAGCGGCACCGCGCGGAACGTGGACAGCTCGGCGCGAAAGCCGTTGCTCGAGGCATTGGCGAGGTTGTTGGCCAGCACCGCCTGCCTGTGGGAGGCGGCGTTGGCGCCGGTCATCGCGGTGTAGATCAGGCGGTCCATGGCAGCTCGGTCCGGTTAATCAGGTTCAGCGCAGGTTGACCAGGGTCGACATCACCTGGTCCTGCGTCTTGATGGTCTGCGCATTGGCCTGGTAAGCGCGCTGCGCCGTCATCATGTTCACGAGCTCGGCGGTGATGTCGACGTTGGACTCTTCCAGCGTGCCGGAGCGCAGCACGCCGAACTGGCCTTCGCCAGGCGCGCCCATCAGCGGCTGGCCGGATTCGAAGGTTTCGCTCCAGTAGCTGGAACTGGATGTGGCCAGGCCCTGCACATTGCGGAAGTTCGCGAGCGCCACCTGGCCGGCGGCCTGCGTCTGGCCGTTCGAATAGGTCGCGGTGATGACGCCGTTGCCGCCGATGGAGATGCCCGTCAGCGTGCCGGCCGTATAGCCGTCCTGTTCGAGCTTGTCCACGCCGAAATTGGAGTTCAGCTGCGTCGTGGTGCCCAGGTCGATGTTGACGTTGAACGAGCCGTTCTGCGAGGTCAGCGTGAGCGGCGGGATGGTCGATGCGTTGAGCGAACCGTCGGCTGCGAAGGTCACGTTGGTGTGCAGCGTGGGCGTGCTGCCGTTCACACTGGTGTAGACGTCCCAGGTGTTGTTGGCGGTCTTGCTGAAGTAGATGCCCACCGGCACCTCGATGCCCTGCGAGTCGAAGGCGGTGATCGAGGTGCCATAGGTGGTGACCGGCGTGGGCGGCGTGGCGGAGGCGGCCACGGGGGCGGTCGCGTCGAGCGTGAACGAGGTTTCGAGCGTGGTGGTCTGGCGCGCGGCGATCGGCGTGGCCGTGGGCAACTGCAGCGGAATCAGCGTGGCGCTCGTGCGATTGCCGACCGCGTCCGTTGTGTAGCCCATGAGTTGCGAGCCGTTGATGTCCACGATGTTGCCCGAGCGGTCGAGCTTGAAGGCGCCGGCGCGGGTGTAGGCCGTGCTGCCGTCGGTCAGTTGCAGCTGGTAGAAGCCGCTGCCGTTGATGGCCAGGTCCAGGTCATTCCCGGTGATGCTCAGGTTGCCCTGCGTGAACTGCTGCGACACACCGCCCACCTGCACGCCCAGGCCCGAACTCACGCCGCCGACGATGCCGGCCGCGCTGGCATACACCTCCTGGAATTCCGTGCGTTGCGCCTTCATGCCGGTGGTGTTGGCGTTGGCGATGTTGTGGCCCAGCACGTCGAGGTTGCGGGCTGCTGCGTTGAGGCCTGAGAGGGCTTGCTGGAAACTCATGGATTGGCTCCTGACGGAATGGCGTTGCGGTGGCTGCGAAGGATGCGGTTACTGGATGGCCTTGATGGCGCTGTAGCTCACGGTGCCCAGCGAGGCGAGTTCGACGGCGAGCGCGCCATCCACCATGCCCACGGACAGCACACGGTCCTGCATGTACGAGGTGGACTTGACGGTGTCGGCGCCGTTGTTGGCCGTGACCTTGAAGGTGAGCTCGGTGTTTGGATACGCCGTGGCGTCCCAGTCGAAGGTGTGCGTGCCGGCCGTCTTGGCGCCCAGCTGGATGGTGTCCAGCACCACGCCGCCGGGCGTGAGGACCTGCACCTTGGTGCCGGTGGTCGCGCCCTCGAGCTCGAACACGCCGGTGGCGGTGTTGCCGTCGCGCGAGAGGATGTTGCCTTCGGTGATGACATCACGGCCCACCATCGCGCTGCCCTGCAGCATCTGCAGCGAGGCGAACTGCGAGGCCATGTCCTTCACCGTAGTGTTGAGCTGCTGGATGCCCGTGACCGTGTTGATCTGCGCGATCTGCGAGGTCATCTCGGCGTTGTCCATCGGGTTCATCGGGTCCTGGTTGTTCAACTGCGCGACGAGCAGCTTGAGGAACCGGTCCTGCGCGCCGTCGCTGGACGTGGCGCTGACCGACTTGGAGTCGAGCGACGACGTCGGCTGGTAGACGTAGGACGTGGAAGCTGCGGAAGTTCCGTTGTTGACTGCGGCCATGGCGTGTCTCCCTTTACTGGCCCAGCTGCAGCGTCTTGAGCAGCAGGTTCTTGGTGGTGTTCATCACTTCGACGTTGTTCTGGTAGGAGCGCGAGGCCGAGATCATGTTGACCATCTCCTCCACCGGGTTCACGTTCGAGTGCACGACGTAGCCTTCGGTGTTGGCCATGGGGCTGCTCGGGTCGTAGATGCGGCGGCCTTCGGCCTGGTTTTCGGTGATGTTGCTCACTGCCACGCCCGGGGCCTTCTCGGCGCCGATCGGCACCGTCTGGAAGACCACCTGGCGCGCCTTGTAGGCCTGGCCATCGGGGCCGGCCACGGCGTCCACGTTGGCCAGGTTGCTGGCCACCACGTTCAGCCGTTGTGACTGGGCGCTCACGGCGCTGCCGGAGATGCCGAAGATGGAGAACATGGACATGGTGGTGTTCCTTGCCTGGCCGCTTACTGGCCGGTGATGGCGGCCAGCAGCGTCTTGGACTGGCCGTTGATGAAGCGAAGCGTGGCTTCGTAGCGCACGGCGTTGTCCACGAACGCGGCGCGCTCGCGGTCCAGGTCGACCGTGTTGTTGTCCATGCTGGGCTGTGCCTGTGTGGCGTAGCCGGCGGTCTGAACCGTGTAGCCTGCGCCGCCGCCCGCCATGCCAACGGGCATGTGCTGCGGATGGGTCGCGCCGGCCGTGGGCGACGCTGAACGCGGCGCAGCCAGCGGTACGGAGCCGGTGCCTGCGGACACCGACGAACCCCCCGAGGCCTGATTCAATGCCTGGGCGAAGTTGAAGTCGCGCGCCTTGTAGCCGGGCGTGTCTGCATTCGCGATGTTGCTGGCGAGCGCACGCTGGCGCTCCGCACGCAAGACCAGCGCCTTGGTGTGGAAGTCCAGTCCGTTCGTCATCTTGTCCAGCATCGCGAAATTTCCTTGCAGTTCGGTCGCGTCGTGTCGAGGGCGTCGCCGTAGTCGGCAGCGGGGCCTTCGGCTTGAGGAAATTATGGGAACGCAGGCGCTTTTCTAAACGCTGAAGAAAGGGGTGATTGGCGGCTTGTTCCACGCTTCGCTTGCGTTGGCCGTCCTTATAGTTTTGGTCGTGGCAAAGCCTTGGCGGCCACGACGGCAACCCATTCCGAACCTTTCCTGCGGAGATCGCATGGCCCCTACATCACCGACTGCATTCCAGCCATCCGCGCGCGCGCGCAGGTGGTTGGCCTCGCTGTGCGTGGCGCTCGCCGTTCCCTTCTCCGCCGCCTGGGCGCAGGTCCAGATGCCCAACGACGGCTCGGGCAGCTTCCAGCTGGACGCCGAAGCCCAGCGCTGGCTGAACGACGCCGTGGCCCGCGCCCAGCAGACCGCTGGCATGCCCCTGCGCATGGAAGTCTCGGTCGGCGCGCTGGACAGTCGCCTGCGCCTGGCGCCCTGTGCGCGGGTCGAACCCCATATCCCCGTCGGCACCCGTCTGTGGGGCCGTACCCGCCTGGGCCTGCGCTGCGTGGATGGCAATGCCCGCTGGAACGTCTTCCTTCCCATCACCATCAAGGCCTACGGCCCGGCCTGGGTGCTGCGCGACAACGTGCTGCCCGGCCAGACGCTGACCGAGGCCGACGCCGTGCAGGTCGAGGCCGACTGGGCCGCCGACAACTCGCCCGTGCTGGCCGATACCGAACAGTGGGTGGGCCTGGCCGCTTCCCGCGCGCTGGTGGGCGGGCAGCCGCTGCGCCAGTCCATGGTCAAGCCGCCCCAGATGTTCGCTGCTGGCACGCAGGTGCGCGTGATGGCGGGCGGCCCCGGGTTCCAGATCGCCGCCGAAGGGCAGGCGCTGACGGCAGGCGTGCTCGGCCAGATGGTCCGCGTGCGCATGGACAACGGAAAAATAACCTCCGGTACCGTGCTGGATGCCCGCACAGTACAGGTGGAGATGTAATTAATTTAAAGTCGGAGAGCGAAACGGTCGATAGACAGGTGTGATCCCCGTCCTGGGGGTCAGGAGAGCGCGATGAAGATCAATCAATTGCCAGACATCGCTGCCCAGGCCGGGACTTCCGGCACCAGAAAGGCGGCACAGGATGCCTCGCCGGCCGCTGCGACCCCGCAGCCCGCGTCGAGTGCAGCCGCGCCTGCCCAGGTCAAGGTCACCGTCTCGAGCCAGGTGCGCTCCCTCGAAGAATCCGTCTCCGCCGGCGATGGCGTGGACATCGAACGCGTGCAGGCCGTGCGCGAGGAAATTGCCAACGGCACCTTCAAGGTGGATGCCGATGCGATTGCCGACAAGCTGCTGGCCAACGCGCAGGAAATCCTGAGTCGCGCCCGACGCTGAACCCATGCAACAGACACTCCAGACTGCAACTCCGTCCTCCACGCTCCTGTCCGACGCCGAGTCGGCGCTGGTCCGCGTCGAACAGCAAATCGAAGTGGTGGGCGACGCCGTGCGAACCGGCGAACCCGAAAAACTCGAGATGGCCAGCCACCAGTTGCGCAACGCAGCGCTGGCGCTCTCGCACGTGCTGGACGCATCGCCCTCCGCCATGCACCTGGCCAGGCCGCTCGCCCAGCGCCTGGACCAGGCCGTGCGCCTGATCGGACTGCAGCGCGAGCAGCTCGCCCGCCGCTCCGCCCTGGTGGAACGCGCCCTGTCCACCGTGTTGCCCGAGGCCCCGATGTCCGCCAATGCTGTCTATGCCCCGGCCGGAGCATCGCGAGGCAACGTGGCGCGCATCTACGACGCGCGCAGCTGATTTCCCTTCGCCGGATTTCCTTCTCCGTTCCTGAAAACTGAAAAGAAAACGCCCTCGCGACTGGCGAGGGCGAAAGCGTTTTGACACGCGGGAGACACAAGGAGGGAAGAGGAGTAAACGGTGTCTCCCGATACGTATGGTGCGCCCGCAAAACCCCTTTGGCGATGCGTGGAATTGCGTATCCGGCGGGTCAGGCGGGGGTCAGGTAGGATGGCGGCCGCAGGTGCCCGGCACCACGTCGAAGGGGGTTCTCCAATGCCACACATCAAGACGCTGATCCGCGCGTCGTTCATCGCCGCCATCGCCGCGGGCTCACTTGCCGCACACGCCGTGGATCCCAGGGACCGCGCATTCATCTCGCGCGGCACGCCCGAAGGCGAGGTCATGTACAAGATCGGCAAGCCCGATCACGAAGCGTTCGTGAACAACATCAAGGGCCAGCCGGAAGTGAAGACCTGGACCTACTTCCCGCACCCGCGCGATCCGCAGACCATGACGATCATCACGCTGCGCGCGGGCGTGGTCGAAAGCATCGAGCGGAAGATCGCGCGGTAACACATCGAAAAGCTGCTGCTTTGCGTGGGCACGTCTCAGCCCACGCGTTTCAACTTCACACATTTCCGCGCCTCCTCTTCAATTGAAACTCTGACTCCTCTTCATCAGTAAGGAGTCAGTCATGCAGCTTCCAGTCATTCGGCTCGGAGATACGTCAGATCACGGAGGGCGGGTTGTCAGTGGGATCGAGACATTCAAGGTGCACGGTGTCCCGGTCGCCTGCATGGGCGATTCCTTCGATTGTCCGATCCACGGCGTCAACGCCATAGTCGAAGGTGCACACAATCGAAGAGCCAACGGTAAGCCAATGGCTTACGAAGGAGCCCGCACCTCCTGCGGCGCAAGCCTTATCGCCAGTTGCAGGACATTCACGGTTTCCATCGAGGGGAACCCCGGTGCAAGCGCGGCTGCGGTTCGCTCGGCCCAGAGCCCGGCACAAACCGCGTATGACGAACACTTCGAATTCAAGGATCAGACCTCAGGCCGCCCCATGCCTGAAGTTACCTACGAGTTCAGCAGCCTCGCGGGCATCCATCACGGACGATCGGACGCCGACGGCCGCTCCGATCACGCCTTTGGCAGCTCACCCGGGAAAGTCGAACTGACCCACGCCGTGCAAACGCGCATGGGCATCAGGGAATGAGCATCAAGGCACCGCTGGCTGTCTCGGTCACCTCGCACCACAGCCAGACGCAGGGAAAACAGGTCCTGATGAAAGCCCTGCACCTGGACGAGATTCCCGGTGCGATGGACCGCATGGGCTGGACCGTGTCGGCCAGGATGATGCGGCGCTGGTTTGCGAGGCAGCCGGCGTGGGTGATGCCGAGAGATGTCCGCGAAGGGAAGTCAGATCCCCGCCAGTTGAGTCAAGCTCAATACGAAGATCAGCTCATCAAGCTGGAGTGGGTTGCCGGATTTCCTCGAACGCATGCCGCGTTCACGGATCTCGTGAGCAACTGGGCGTCGCCTGCAGGCATCGAATTGTTGACGACTAGATTGACTGATGCAGGGTGGAAGAACGGGCAACTGCTGCCGTTCGATCTCGGGCGAGGACTGACATCTGGACGCGATCTTGCGGCCGTCTGCCAAGTGAACGCCAGATCAATCGGCTCCAAGACAGATGTGCTGGACGACCTGTACGGCGCGCTGGGTAAGGCGGTACTGCACGCCGCGGTCGTGGGGCGCACGACCTTCAATCCCCTGAGTAGGCGAACCACATTTCATCCGGCAAAGCTCGGTGTGTATGTGCGCGACACCTATGACTTCACTGACACTCGCTTCGAAAAACATATTCCTCTCGGAATATGGAGTCGTGATCGGTGCTTGAACAAAGCCGAAACAGCGGATTTCGCCCTGCTTACCTCTCCCGGGCAACTGTCGACGAAGTTCCCCGGCTTTGTGCCCGTGTACAACGACGATTTCCGCCGATGGCAGGCGCATCACAAGACAGGCTCCGACTTTGTTGTCTACTCTGATGTGACATGGACCACGCGCGATCTCCAACCGATCCTTATCCCATGATCAGAAGAATATCAACGACATGGAAGGTGGTGGCCGGGATTTTCCTCGGCATCGCCGTATGCATCTCAACCTGGGTCGTCTTCTCTCCCAAAGCGTACGCCACGTTCCTCTACGACGATGTGAGCCCCGACCAACGCTTCCGCCTTGAAACATGGCAAGCGTTCTATTTCACCAGTATCGACCATGTCTTCGTGATGCTGTACGACAACAAGACTGGTGCTTTTCTCGGTGAAAGCGATGTCGTGGACCTCATGGGGAGTGGCCAGATTTTCTGGATACTCGACGAGGATCCATACGTTCGTGTGGGACGTGACATCAAGCTGAAACTGCCACTCAGCGCCACAACTGCGCAACCCAAGCCCCTGTCCTGAGTGGGTGATCGACATGACCAGACAAACATCTGCAGGAGTTATCCTGCTCTCAATTTTCGTGGGTATTGCCCTTTGCGTTTTGACCTGGAATATTTACTCGCCCAAGGTTTATGCCAGGCTCCTCTACGAGGAAGTCAACCCTGGTCAATGCTTCCGGATGGAACTATGGAGGGCTTTCTACTTTACTGGTCCCGACTATGGCTTCGTCAAGCTTCATGACAACAGGACGGGTCTCTTTCTGGCCGAAAGCGATGTCGAACTTCTCCGCGAAAAGAGAAAAGTCTTTTGGTGGCCTGAAGCGGATCTTTGCCACCGCGCAGGGCGGGATGGTCAACTTGAGATCCCTGACAATCTGCGTCCCAACCATCCGGACACGAAGAAAAAGGCGCCGCGCAGGGCATGGCCTTACTGGTGGCCATGGAGTTAGTTGTCAATGGCTGCGCATCTTCGCGCGCAGCCGCGCGATCGACTGGCTGTGCAGCTGGCACACGCGTGATTCGGTGACGCCGAGCACGAGCGCGATTTCCTTCAGGTTCATGTCGCGCTCGTAGTACATGCTCATGATCTGCTGCTCGCGCTCGGGCAGGCCCTTGATGGCATGCACCAGCGCCTGGCGCAGGCGCTGGTCGCGCAGCACGCTTAGCGGGTCGGCCTCGGCGTCGGCCACGTGGCGGTCGAGGAAGCTGTCGTCCTCCTCGGTGTTCGCCATGTCTTCCAGATACACGAGTTGAGTGCCGCGCACGCGGCCGAGGAGCGACTGGTATTCGGCCAGGCTCATCTTGAGGTCGGCGGCAATTTCCGATTCGATCGGCGGGCGACCGAGCTTCTGCTCGAGCCGGTGCACCGCGTGTTCGATGTCCTTCTGGCTCTTGCGCGAGCCGCGGGACATCCAGTCGCCTTCACGCAGTTCGTCGATCATCGCGCCGCGGATGCGTTGTGAGGCGAACGTCTCGAACTGCACGCCCTGGCTGGCTTCGAAACGCGACAGCGCCTCGGCCAGCCCGATCATGCCGACCTGCACCAGGTCGTCGAGCTCCACGTTGGGCGGCAGCTTCGCGATCATGTGGTGCGCAAGCCGCTGGACCAGCGGCACGTACTGCCGGATCATCGCATCGCGGTCGAGTTGGCCCTTCTGGGTGTACATCGACGTGTCCCCGTTCAGGCCCGTGCGGCTTCCGCGCGTTGCGGCGCATTGGCTGCGTCGTCGGGCGAGAAGAAGAAGTTGAGGTCGGCCGCGCGCGGATCGAACGCCGAGCGCGCCGGTGCGCGCATCGACTGGCTGATCAGCGTGGCCGAGTCGGCGGCGTTCCAGTCTTCCGGCACGCGCTGGCCGTTGGTCACGCCGCGCAGCACGAACTGGTGGCGGATCAGCGTGTCCAGCGCCGGGCCGAGCTTCACGGCCTCGTCGATTTTGGAGAGGATCGCGTTCTGCGTGCCGCTGCCCTTGAACGACGAGAGCACGTGGTCGAGCGTGTCGCCATGGCTGCCGGCGTTGAGCACGACGACGCGGTTCACGCCGGGCAGGTCCAGCGTGTCGAGCATGCCGCGCATGCGCGGGTCGGTCGGCGCGACGCCGGAGGTGTCGATCAGCACCATGTGGCGATTGGAGAAGAGGTTCAGCAACTCCTGCAGCGCGGCGCGGTCATGCGCCTGGTGCGCGACGATGCCGAACTGCCTTGCATGCGCGCGCAACTGTTCGTGCGCGGCGATGCGCCAGGTGTCCAGCGTGATCAGGCCGACGCTCGCGTTGCCGTGCTCGCGTGCGCACAGGCCGGCGAGCTTGGCGACCGTGGTCGTCTTGCCCACACCGGTCGCGCCGACGAGGGCGAATACGCCGCCTTCGTCCAGCATGCGGTGGCCGGGTTCGTCGGTGCGCAGGTTGCGCTGCAGCGTGCCGGTGAGCCAGCGGACGGCGGCGGCAGGCGCGGTGCCTTCGGGCAGGTGCTCGAGCACCGTGCGCGCCAGCGTCGGCGAGAAGCCGGCGCGGATCAGCTTGAGCATGAGGTTGGCGCGGATCGGGTCCTGGCGCGTTTCGCCGAGCCAGGCGAGTGTGTTGAAGCGCTCGTCGATCATGGCCTTCATGGCCTGCAGTTCATCGACGATGCCCTGCGACTTGGCTTCGGATTCGGCGGCGGTTTCGACTGTTGCAGCGACGGCTGCGGCGACCGGTGCCACCATAGCTTGGGCGACCGGAGCGGGTTGTGCAACCGGTGCAACCTGCACAACGGGCTGCTCGACGACGGCCGGCGCAGCAACAGCAACGGCCACGGGAGCAACCACAGGAGCTGCGACAGGCGCAACGGCTTGCACGGGGGCGACCTGCGCAGGGGCAGCAGGTGCAACTTGCACGGGCGCGGGCTGCACGGGTTCGGGTGGGACGGCTTGCAGCAGCAGGCTGGGGTCGATGCGCGGGAACATGTCGAGCGCGGGATCCATCTGCAGTTCGCCGCGGGGTTCGAAGCGCGGTTCCGCGCGGGGCTCCACGCGGGGTTCGGCGCGGGCATCCATGGGCGGCGCGAACTGGAAGGCCGCCGGGATGGCGGGTTGCGCCTGCTTCGGGGCCAGCAGTTGTGCCTGCACTGCCTGACTTGCGGCCTGCACGGTCTGCATGGCCTCGTGGCGGCGGCGCAGCATGCGTTCGCGCACATAGTCCTGGAACGAGAGCGTGCTCATCGCCAGTTGTTCCGTGTCCTTCGCGACAGCAGCCGCGGTGGAAACGGGTGCGGGCTTCGCTTCCTTGCGGGGCTGGCGGCGGGCTTCCTGGCGCGCCGCTTCTTCTTCCTGGCGGGCCTGTTCCTGGGCCGCGGCCTGAGCGTCGAGTTCAGCCAGCGTCTCTTCACCCGTGGCCATGACTTCGACGCCGTTCGTCGTGGGACGGTTGGACAGGATGAGCGTGCCTTCGCCGAAGACGGCACGCGCCTTGGCGAGTGCTTCGCGGGAAGTGGGGGCGGTAAAGCGCTGGATGTTCATGTGGCTGCACCTTTAAGAATGGGGCCAATGCGGATGGAATGGGTTTCGGGGATCTCGCTGTGCGCCAGCACCTGCAGGCGCGGGGCGACACGCCGCACGAGGCGGGCGACGGAATTGCGGATGACGTCGGGCACCAGCAGGCAGGCGGGCATGCCGCGCTCTTCCTGCTTCATCGCCACTTCGGCGGCGCTGCGCGACAGCAGGTCGGCAACACCCGGATCGAGCGCGGGGCCGGAAGGGTTGGCCAGCGCCTGTACCAGCAGGCGTTCGAGGCCGGGTTCGATGGCGATCACATCGAGTTCGCGCGTGGGGCCGTAGATCTGCTGCACGATCGCCGGCGCCAGCGCAATGCGCACGCGGCGCGCCAGTTCGATCGGGTCGGTCGTGGTCGGTGCGTTTTCTGCGAGCGACTCGACGATGGTGCGCATGTCGCGGATGTTCACGCCTTCTTCCAGCAGCAGTTGCAGCACCTTCTGGAAGATCGCGACCGAGATGACCTTGGGCACCACTTCCTCGATGAGCTTGGGCGCCATGCGGCTGACGTGTTCCACCAGTTGTTGCGTCTCGGTGCGGCTGAGCAGGCGCGCGGCCTGCACCTGCATCACATGCGACAGGTGCGTGGCCAGCACGGTTTCGGAATCGACCACGGTGTAGCCGGCCATCTGCGCGGCTTCCTTCTGGCGTTCCTCGATCCAGTGGGCGGGCAGGTCGAAGGCCGGGTCGCGCGTGGGCGTGCCGATCAGCGGCGTGGTGATGCCGCCCGGGTTGATGGCCATGAACATGCCGGGGAAAGCTTCGCCGTCGCCCACCACCACGCCACGCAGCGTGATGCGGTAGCCGCTCGGCTTCAGGTCCAGGTTGTCGCGCACATGCACGGCCGGCGGCAGGAAGCCCACGTCCTGCGCGAACTTGCGGCGCACGCCCTTGATGCGCGCGAGCAGGTCGCCCTGGCGGTTCTTGTCCACCAGCGTGATGAGGCGGTAGCCGAGTTCGAGCCCCAGCAGGTCCACCGGCTGCAAATCGTTCCAGCTCGCTTCGCCATCGGGAGCGGGCGGGGGCAGCACTTCGGCCTTCGGGTCCGGCTTGGGGCGCTTGTGCAGCCACCAGGCGGCGTAGCCGAAGATGGCGGCCATCGTCAGGAAGACGATGTGCGGCATGCCGGGAATCACGCCCAGCAGCGCGAGGATGCCGGCGGTGAGGCCCAGCACGCGCGGCGAGGCGAACAGCTGGCCGACGATCTGGCGGCCGACGTCGTGTTCCTTGCCCACGCGCGAAATCACCATGGCCGCGGCGACCGAGATCAGCAGGCCGGGAATCTGCGCCACGAGCGCGTCACCCACGGCCAGCAGGATGTAGCTGTTGGCGGCTTCGCCGGCCGACAGGCCGTGTTGCAGCATGCCCACGGTGAAGCCGCCGACGATGCAGATCACCAGGATCAGGATGCCGGCGATCGCATCGCCACGCACGAACTTGGACGCGCCGTCCATCGAGCCGAAGAAGTTCGCTTCTTCCCCGATTTCCGAGCGGCGCTTGCGGGCTTCCTTCTCGTCGATGTTGCCGGCGCTCAGGTCGGCATCCACCGCCATCTGCTTGCCGGGCATCGCGTCCAGGGTGAAGCGCGCCGACACTTCGGCAATGCGCTCCGCGCCCTTGGTCACCACGACGAAGTTGATGACGACGAGGATGGAGAAAACGATCAGGCCGACCGCGAAGTTGCCGCCGATCAGGAAGTGGCCGAAGGCCTCGATCACCGCGCCGGCCGCGCCCGGGCCGGTGTGGCCTTCGAGCAGCACCACGCGGGTGGATGCCACGTTGAGCGACAGGCGCATCAGCGTGGTGAGCAGCAGCACGGACGGGAAGGCCGCAAAGTCGAGCGGGCGCACCATGTAGGCGGCCACCATCATCACCATCAGCGCGACGGCGATGTTGAGCGTGAAGAAGGCGTCCAGCAGCCACGGCGGAATCGGCAGCACCATCAGCGCGAGGATGGTCACCACCAGCAGCGGCGCGGCGATGCCGCCGATCACCCGGCCGTTGCGGCCGAGCCATTGCTGTGCGGAAGCCAGCGCGCTCATGCGACGTCTCCTTGAGCCGATGCAGCGGCGATCTTCTTGTGGAGCGGATCGAGCTCCGGCGGCACGAAGGTCTCAGGCGGCTCGCCCGGGTAGGCGCCCTGGCCGCGCAGCGCGGCCTTCAGGCGGTACACATAAGCCAGCACCTGCGCGACGGCGGTGTACAGGCTCGTGGGAATCGGCTGGTCGATCTCTGCGTGGGCGTAGAGCGCACGCGCGAGCATCGGCGACTGGATGACGGGGATGTCGTGCGCCTTCGCGATGTCGCGGATCTTCATGGCCAGCAGGTCGGCGCCCTTGGAGATGACCTGCGGCGCGCTCATGGTCTGGTCGTCGTAGCGCAGCGCCACGGCGAAGTGGGTCGGGTTCATCAGGATGAAGTCGGCGCGCGGCACGGCGGTCACGCTGGCGCGCTGGGAGATTTCGCGTTGCGTGCTGCGCTGCTTGCTCTTGAGCTGCGGGTTGCCGTCCGATTCCTTGTGTTCCTGCTTCAGTTCCTGGTGCGACATGCGCAGTTTCGCGCGGTGGAAATACAGCTGCAGCGGCACGTCGATCACCGCGGCCGCCACCACCACGAGCAGCAGCAGGCCGACACCCGAGACCAGCCAGTCGGCCAGCTGGCGGATGGCTGCCGGCGACGGCTGCAGCACCAGTGCAGCGACAGACGACAGCGAGTTCGACACGAAGACCCAGCCGAGCGCACCGATGGCGAGGGCCATGAACACCAGCTTCACGACGTTGGCGAGTTGCTGCTTGGAGAAAAGGTTGGACAGGCCCGACAGCGGGTTGATGCGGTTCAGGTCGGGCGTGATGGGCTTGGTGCTGGCGATCCAGCCGCCGGCGGCCACGGTGCTCACGATGGCGGCGGTGATCACCAGAGCGGCGAACGCGGCGGCGATCATCAAGCCGGTCATCGCCATGCCCTGCAAGCGCTTGACCATGTCGCCGGGCTGCGCGAGTGTTGTCGCATCGAACGCGAACTGCTCGACGATGCCCTGATGGAAGGTGTTCATCATCCAGGGCGCCAGCAGCATCACGCCGATCGCGCCCGTGCCGAGAACTGCCAGGTGTGACAGGTCGCGCGAACGCGCGGCCTGCCCGTCCTTGCGGGCCTGCAGCAGCTTGCGGGCCGATGCGGGCAACTGGCGATCTTGACTGTTGGACTCCATGGCTCAATGGCGGTGAATGTCCAACGATTGTCGGGAATGGCCCTTCGCGCTAAAGGCCGATAAGAGGGGTGCAAAGCCCCTATTTCGGGTATCAGGGACGGGAAAGCGGCGCCGGCGCGTTGCGCGCGGCTTCGCCGGCCACCACATTCGGCGTGGCGGGCGTGACGGCGGGTACCACGGCGGGTGCCTGCGGTACGGGCGGCGCGACGTCGCCACCGTTGGCGATGGGCTGGCCGCCCAGGGTCTGCAATGCGGCGTTGGGCGTCATGCGCGGAAAGCCCATCAGGCGTTCCTCGGCTTCACGCGTCATCACCGTGATGCTGATGCGCCGGTTGATCGGCGCGAGCGGATGCGCCGGGTCGATCAAATCGCTGGCCGCCAGGCCGACGACGCGCATGAGCTTGTCGTCCGGCATGCCGGCGGCCACCAGTTCGCGCCGCGATGCGTTCGCACGGTCGGCCGACAGTTCCCAGTTCGAGTAACCACGGACACCGTTGCCGTAGGGCGCGGCGTCGGTGTGCCCGGCCAGCGTGACGCGGTTCTCGATGCCGTTGAGCGCGGTGCCGATCTCGTGGAGGATGTCGCGCATGTAGGGTTTCACCATGGCCGCACCGGTGTCGAACATCGGGCGGTTCTGGTCGTCCACGATCTGCACCATCAGGCCGTCGGGCGTCACGTCCAGGCGGATCTGCGAGCGGTACTCCGACAGCTTGGGGCTGTCGCGGATCAGCACTTCGATCTTCTGGCGCAGGTTCGAGATGCGGCGAGCATCCTGCCGCGCCACTTCCGCGCGCGCGGCTTCGTCACTGATGCGGCGCGCCGATTTCTCGTTGCCGTCGGTCTTGTGCACCTGGCCGGTCGAGCGCGTCAAGTCCGTACCGCCGCCGGGCACGACGCTGGAGCTGTTGCCCGCGCCGTTGCCGCCACCCAGCGCCACCTGCAGCGGCGAATTGAAGTACGAGGCAATGCCCTGCAGTTCGCCCTTGGTGGTGGAACCCAGCAGCCACATCAGCAGGAAGAAAGCCATCATGGCCGTCACGAAGTCGGCATAGGCGATCTTCCACGCACCGCCGTGCGCGGCGTGCGCGGTCTTCTTGACCTTCTTGACGATGATGGGCTGTAGCTTCTTGGCGGTCGCCATGGCCGGTCACTTCTTGCGCACGTGCGCTTCGAGTTCGGAGAACGTGGGACGCTCGGTGGAAAAGAGTACCTTGCGGCCGAATTCAATGGCCGTGGTGGGGTTGTAGCCCTGCATGCTGGCCAGCAGCGTGGTCTTGATGCACTGCAATTCCTTGGCGGCGTCTTCCATCTTCTGCTCCATCAGGCCGCCCAGCGGCTCCACGACGGCGTAGGCAAGAAGAATGCCCAGGAACGTACCGACCAGCGCCGAGCCGATCATCGCGCCCAGCACGGAAGGCGGCTGGCCCACCGAGCCCATGGTGTTCACCACGCCCAGCACGGCCGCCACAATGCCGAAGGCCGGCAGACCGCCGGCCACGCGCGCCACTGCGGCCACCGGCCCGTGCGCCTCCTGGTGGTGCGTCTCGATCTCGCTGTCCATCAGCGCCTCGATCTCGTGGGCGTTCAGGTTGCCCGAGACCATCATGCGCAGGTAGTCGGTCATGAACTCGACCACGTGGTGGTCGTTGCCCACCGTCGGGTATTTCTGGAAGATCGGCGATTCGTGGGGCGACTCGACATCCTTTTCGATGGCCATCAGCCCGTCCTTGCGGGCCTTCTGCAGGATGTCGTAGAGCAGCGCCATCAGCTCCATGTAGCGCGCCTTCGTGTACTTGGAGCCCTTCAGCGCGGCCGGGATGGCCTTGAACGTGGCCTTGATCACCTTGAGCTGGTTGTTCACGATGAACGCGCCCAGCGCGCCGCCGCCGATCACCATCAGCTCGGTGGGCAGCGCGTGGATCACCACCATGATGTTGCCCCCGTGGATGATGTATCCACCGAAGATGCAACCCATCGCGACGAGGTAACCGATGATGACGAACATAGCTAGTTATCGGCGTGCAGGGGGGGTGACTTGAGTGTCACGCCTTACTGCATCTGGATGTTACCAAGCGACGCACCCTTGCCGGCACGCGCCGGCGGGCGGCACAGGCCGCACACGAAATGGCGCGCGTTCTCGTACGGCTCGGTGACGAAATGGCCACCGCAGCACGAGCAGGTGGTCATCTGCAGCATCTTGTTGTCCACGAACTTCACCAGGCGCCACGCGCGGGTGATGGACAGTTGCGGCTCCAGGCCGCAGGCGGAAATCTGTTCGCTGTAAAGCTTGTACGCCTTGATGACGATATCAATGCCATCCAGGTCCGAAGTCTTGGACAGGTAACCGTGCACATTGAGGAACAGCGACGAATGGATATTGGGCTGCCAGGTCAGGAACCAGTCGGTCGAGAAGGGCAACTGTCCCTTGGACGGCGAACGGCCTGCGACTTCCTTGTAGAGCTTGAGCAGGCGTTCGTAGGAAAGATCCGTCTCGCTTTCAAGGACCTGCAGACGCGCGCCCAGGCGGATCAGGCTCACGGCCCGTTCGATCTGCTGCGTTTCCTGGAGGATGCTTTTCGTGGCCATGCCCGGCTCCTGAGTGGTGGCTTACAGCGCTTCGGCGAACTGGCCGGACATCAGGATGCTGGCGTGCAGGCGCGAGGTGGTTTCGTTGACCGGGCGCGTGGCGCCTTGCTGGCTGTGGCTGGTGAGCAGGTTCCAGACCATGTCGTCGCTCACGCGGAAGCGGCACAGCAGGATGTTGTTGGCGGCCAGCTTCATGATCTGCGCCGGCGAGAGGGTTTCGAGCAGGCTGGCCGCTTCTTCCGACAGGCCCAGGCGGAACAGGGCTTCTGCACGGTCCTTGCGGATCAGGGTCTGGGCCAGCATGAGGTAGGTCAGGTTGGCTTCACGGATTTCGGAAAGGATCTGGTCACTGTTCATGTGTATTCCCCTTGTGGACACGCATTCAATCGATGGATTAATTGTGTCAATCCGCGTCAATTCGCTGAATTGGTGAATGGATGTAACTTGAGTCTCGTTTTTTCCAGACCTTTGTAGGAGTTATTCCTACAAGACCGGGACAAAGCGGCGGGGACGGGCCCCGCTCCATGACATAAGTCACGGAATCGGGGCCGCAGCGGCCAGGCGGTGTGTCGGCAGCACCCGGCGGAACTTGAGGCCGGGACGGCAAATAAATAAATTGGAAAAAATTTCGGGCAGGGCCTCAAGTTGTGGCATGGGGCAGCCGAAAAACAGTGCAACGGGTTCCGGTCGGGACCTGTTGTCCGGTAAAGCTGGCATGCGGGCGGGAAGGCTCGCTGACGTGCCACCGGTCATGGTGCCAGCCGAAAGGCTGGCGTTGAGATTGGCAGCAATGCCGGATTGAACAGCTTTAAGGAGCTAAACATGCCCTCTATCATCAATACGAACGTCAACTCGTTGACGGCACAACGTAACCTGACGGCCAACCAGTCGTCGCTGGCTACTTCCATTTCCCGCCTGTCCTCTGGCCTGCGCATCAACAGCGCCAAGGACGACGCCGCCGGTCTCGCGATCGCCGAGCGTTTCACCTCGCAGATCCGCGGCCTGAACCAGGCATCGCGCAATGCCAACGACGGCATCTCGCTGGCGCAAACCGCTGAAGGCGCCCTGGGCTCCGCCAGCACCATCCTGCAACGTGTCCGTGAACTGGCTGTGCAATCCGCCAACGCGACGAACTCCGCCAGCGACCGCAAGGCGCTGCAGCAGGAAGTCGGCCAACTGCTGTCCGAGCTGGACCGTATCGCCGTGTCGACCGAGTTCAACGGCCAGAAGCTGCTGGACGGTTCCTTCGGTTCCGCCACGTTCCAGGTCGGCGCCAACGCCAACCAGACCATCACCGCAACGACCAGCAACTTCCGCACGACCACGTACGGTTCGCAGATGGTCGAGTCGGCGCAAGTGGTCGCTGCTGCCACCGCCACGTCGCTGGCAGGCACCGTGATCATCAACGGCCTGCAGTCGCGCACCGTGACGCTGGTCGCTGCCGATACGGCCGCGACCGCCGCTGCCGCGATCAACTCGCAGACCGAAGCCACCGGCGTGTCGGCCATTGCCCGCAACGTGTCGCAACTGACCTTCGCCGGCACGGGTGCTTTCGCCCTGGCGCTGACCGGCTCCAACACGACGGCTGCCAACGTCACGTTCAACGTGTCCGCCGTCGGCACGGCTGCCGGCCTGGCCGAAGCCGTGAAGGCCATCAACGACGTGGCATCGCAAACCGGTGTCACCGCCAAGCTGAACAGCGCCAACAGCGGCATCGTGCTGACCAGCGAAAGCGGCTCCGACATCACCGTCGCCAACGGCGCCACCTCGGCCGCCGGCATCACGCTGGCTGCGCAGAACGCGCCCACCACGCTGTCCAGCGGCACGCTGACCTTCGGCGCCTCGCAAGCTGCTGCTGCAGGTGCGCAGGCCGTGACCCGCGGCACGCTCGAGTTCACGTCCGAAAAGGGCTACACCGTTGCCGGTACTTCCGCGCTGGCAACCGGTGGCCTCACCGCCACGCTGCAAGCCGTGAACACCATCGACGTCACGACGGTCGACGAAGCCACCATCACGCTGAAGATCGTGGACGCGGCGCTCGCCATCGTCAACGGCCAGCGTGCTGCCTTCGGTGCCCTGCAGTCGCGTTTCGAAACGACGGTGTCCAACCTGGCCATCTCGTCCGAAAACCTGACGGCAGCCCGTTCGCGCATCCAGGACGCCGACTTCGCGGCTGAAACCGCCAACCTGTCGCGTGCACAGATCCTGCAACAAGCCGGTACGGCGATGGTGGCGCAAGCCAACTCGATCCCGCAATCGGTGCTGACGCTGCTGCAAGGCTAAGAACAGCCTAAGCGCTGAACAGGGGCCTGTTCGCAGGCCACTTGTGCCCTTCAAAGGCAGGCGGCAGCGGGACAATTCCCGCTGCCGCCTTTTTCTTTGCGCGCAGGAGTCCTCATGGCCACCATCTCATCCATCGGCCTCGGCAGCGGTCTCGAGGTCGAGAGCATCATCACCAAGCTGGTCGAGCTGGAGAAAGCGCCGCTCACGCAGCTGGAGGCCAAGGCCGCGCTGATCACCACGCGCATCTCCACCTACAGCCAGATCAAGTCGCTGGCGTCCACGCTCTCGGACACCGCGCTCAAGCTTTCCCTTTCCACCAACTGGAAGGCCGTGGCCGCTTCTTCGTCGGACCCCTCGGCCGTGTCCGTGACCGGCAGCGGCACCAGCACGCCGGTGGCCAGCGCCTTCAGCATCCAGGTGCAGCAACTGGCCAAGGCCCAGTCCACCTCGACGGAAAGCTTTCCGTCCGCCTCGGGCGTCGGGTTCGGCACGCTGGACATCCAGCTCGGCGAATGGAATGCCGGCTCGTTCACGGCCGGTGCGGGTTCGGCCATCTCCGTCGCGGTCGCCGCGACCGACACGCCCGCGCAGATCGCCGCCAAGATCAACGCAGCCGGTGCGGGCGTCACCGCCACCGTGCTGACCGACTCCACCGGCCAGCGCCTGCTGGTGCGTTCGTCCGCCACCGGCGAGGCGTCGGGTTTCCGCATCCAGGCCGTGAACGACGGCGACACGATGCCCGATACGTCGGGCACGGGCCTCTCGCGCCTGGCGTTCGACCCCGAGGCCGGCACTTTCGGCATGGCGACCAACACCGTGCAGTACGGCCAGGACGCGCAGGCCACGATCAACAGCGTGCCCATCACCTCGGCCAGCAACACCTTCACCGACGTCATTCCCGGCCTGAGCTTCACGGCGACCAAGGAAACCACCACCGCCGTGGAAGTGTCGATCACCTCGGACACGGCGACGATGAAGAAGTCCGTGCAGGACTTCGTCACCGCCTACAACGCGTTCGTCTCCTTCATCTCCGAAGCCACCAAGTACAACGCCGGCGCGGAAGAAGCCGGACTGCTGCAGGGCGACTCGGCCGCCATCAGCATGCAGAACGCCCTGCGCGCCCTGGTCGGTGCGACCGCCTCGGGCGGCGCGTTCCAGCGCCTGTCGGACATCGGCGTCTCGGTGCAGCAGGACGGCTCGCTCGCCATCGACGACAGCAAGCTCACCAATGCCATGAAGGACCTGGACAGCGTGCGCAACCTGTTCACCGGCGACGCGACCGAAGACGACACGTCGGATGGTTTCGGCGTGCGCCTGAAGAGCCTCATGAGCGGGCTGCTGGCCACGAATGGCACGATCAACAACCGCACGGAAGGCCTGAAGTCCGAGGAAAAGCAGAACACCAAGGACCAGGACAAGGTCAACGACCGGGCCGAGCGGGTGGAAACCCGCCTGCGCCGCCAGTACACCGCGCTGGACGCCCAGATGGCACAGCTGAACGCGCTGAACACCTACATCGAGCAGCAGGTGGCGCAGTGGAACAAGTCCACGAAGTGAGCACATGAGGCCGTCCGCCAAATAGTTGCGGACCGGCCCTTCTTTCGACGTTTCCTCCCTTGATTTCCGGCACCGGATGCCGATAAAACATGCATAAGTTCGAGAGGAAGTCGCCCGATGTTTACCCCGGCCAGTGCACGCGCAGCGAGCGCCTATCGCACCCTGAGTGTTCAGGGTGGCGTGGAGGGCGCGACGCCGCATCAGCTGATCGTCCTGCTGTTCGACGGTCTGCTGGCCTCGATCGTCCAGGCGCGGGGTGCGCTGGCGCGCGGTGACATCGCCGGCAAGGGCCGCCTGGTCGGGCGCGCCGTGCGCCTGGTGCAGGAGGGCCTGAAGGACGGCCTGAACGAGGAAGAGGGTGGGGAGCTCGCCGCCAACCTCGGCCGCCTGTATGACTACTGCTCGGACCGCCTGACGTACGCGAACCTGCACAACGACGATGCCGCGCTGGCCGAAGTGGCCGCGCTCATCCAGCCGGTGGCGCAGGCCTGGAAAGAGATGGACGTGAAGTCCGTCCCGGGCCCCGGAGGGCTGCATGCCTGATCACCTGCTGGATTACTACCGCGCCATCGAGGACAGCAGCTACAGGATGCTGCAGGCCGCGCGCGACCGCGACTGGGACGAAATGGTGCGCCACGAAGGCGCCTGCGCCGTGCTGATCGAGCAGTTGCGCTACCGCTCGCAGACCGAGCAGATGGGCACTGTGGAGCGTGAAGAGAAGACGCGCATCATGCAACGCATCCTGCGCAACGACGCCGAAATCCGCCTGCTGGCCGAGCCGTGGCTCGCCCACTTCGAGAACATGATGGACCCCAAACTGCAGGTGATGCATTGAAGGAGATGGCCGCTGCCGGGCCGCTCCCAAGGCGGCCGCGGGGGTCAGTTTCACACCTGCATGTTCATGATGTCGGTATAGGCCTGGACCATCCGGTTGCGCACATGCAGCGCGGCCTGAAAGCTCACCTGGGCCTTCTGCATGGCGATCATCGTTTCTTCGAGGCTGACGTTGGGGTTCTCCAGCTGGACCTGCGTCTGCAGGCGTGACGACTGGTTCTGGGTGTCGCTGACAGACTGAAGCGCACCCTTGAGCGCGCTGGAAAAGCCGGCTTCCTGCGTGCCGCCGGTGGCGCGCGCAGCGGGGCGTGCGCCAATCGGCGACGCGGTCGTGGATGAAATTCGCATGTCCATGGATCGTTCTCCCGAAGAAGGAAGGCGGACTGATCAGGTCCGTGGGGTGAATCGTAGGCAGCCGCGGGCAAGCCATGCCCCGGAAATGGGCTGCAAAAAGGCGCTTTATCAACCTAATGATTTGGCGCCCGCCTCGAATAATCGGTTCCGTGCAGGGAGTGCGTGTTGCCTCCCCGTCTTCACGGAACATCCATGTCAGCCCTCGAAGTCACCGCCGCCGCCGTACCCCAGCCCGCTGCTGCTTCCTCCTGGGGTTCCCGTTTTTCGGGCCTGGACACGGGCCAGCGCGTGAAGCTCGCGGCTGGCGCCGCGTTGCTCGTCGCCCTGGCCGTGGCGGCCATCGTGCTCGGCCGCACGCCCGACTGGCGCGTCCTCTACGCCAATCTGGGTGACAAGGACGGCGGCGCCATCATCGCGCAGTTGTCGCAGATGAATGTGCCCTACAAATATTCCGAAGGCGGCGGTGCCGTCATGGTGCCGTCCGACCGCGTGCACGACGTGCGCCTGCGCCTGGCATCGCAGGGCCTGCCCAAGGGCTCGGTCAATGGCTTCGAGCTGATGGAAGCCAACCGCTTCGGCATGACGCAGTTCCAGGAAAAGGTCACCTTCCAGCGTGCGCTCGAAGGCGAACTCACGCGCTCCATCCAGGCGGTGTCGTCGGTGCAGAACGCGCGGGTGCACCTGGCGCTGCCCAACCAGAACGGCTTCTTCCGTGAACAGCAGAAACCCACGGCTTCGGTGCTGGTAAGCCTGTACCCCGGCCGCACGCTCGACCGCGCGCAGCTCGCAGGCATCGTGCACCTGGTCGCGTCCAGCGTGCCGGAGATGTCGCCGTCTGCGGTGAGCGTGGTGGACGACACGGGCAAGCTCCTTTCCAACTCGCCTGACGCCGCGAACGGCAACGGTGCCGATGCGCAGCAACTGCAATATGTGCAGCAGCTCGAGCAGCAGTACACGCGCCGCATCCTGGACATCCTCGAGCCCGTGGTGGGTCGTGACAACGTGAAGGCGCAGGTCACGGCCGACGTCGACTTTTCGCAGAGCGAGTCCACCACGGAACAGCACAAGCCCAACCTCACGCCGACCGACAGCGCCGTGCGGAGCCAGCAGGTCGTCGAATCGCCCGGCGGCGCTGCCGGCGGCGCGGCTGCAGCCAGCGGCGTTCCGGGTGCGACGTCCAACCAGCCTCCGGGCCAGTCGTCCGCCCCGATCAACGGCCAGGCGCAGCCGCTGCAGACCGCAGGCGGTGCGGGTGGTGCAGGCGCTGCGGCGGGTGCTGCAGCCGGGGGTCGCCGCGAGACCATCACCAATTACGAAGTGGACAAGACCACGCGCGTCGTGCGCGCCGGCAGTGGCACCGTCCGCCGCATCAACGCCGCCGTGGTGGTGAACTACCAGAAGAACACCGACGCCGAAGGCAAGGTCACCTCGGCTGCGCTGCCTGCGGAGAAGGTGGAACAGATGACAGCGCTGGTCCGCGAGTCCATCGGCTTCAACAAGGACCGTGGCGACTCCGTCAACCTGATGAACGCGCCCTTCCAGAACGAAGCGACGCCTGCGCCCGAAGTGCCTTTCTACAAGCGCCCCGAATTGCTGGATCTGCTGCGCAGCTTCGCCTGGCCGGTGGGCCTGGTCGCCATGGCCGTCATCGTGCTCATGGGCTTCGTGCGCCCGGGCCTGAAGGCGCTGGCCGCCAGCCGCCCCGCGCCGCCGGTGGGCACGCAGCTGAGCGCCGTGCTGTCCGAAGCGCCGGTGCGGCCGGCCCTGCTGTCGCCCGAGCAGGCGGCGCAGGTGGCGCAGGAGCAGATGCGCATCGAAGACGCGCGCCAGCTGGCCCGCCAGAACCCGGCGGCCGTGGCCAACATCGTGAAGAACTGGGTGCACGGCGACGCGCCGGCCTGATGAACGCGCCCGCAGGACAAGACCATGGATGAACAGGGACTCACCGACGCCGCGATCCTGCTGATGTCGCTGGGCGAGGAAGATGCAGCGCTGATCCTGCGCCATCTTTCGCCCAAGGAAGTGCAGAAGCTGGGCGAGACGATTGCCTCCACGCGTTCCGTGTCGCGCGAGCGGCTGGACGAAGTGATCATGCGCTTTGCCGGTTCCACCTCGGGCCAGAGCCTGTTCCGTTCGGACACCGGCGAATACGTTCGCGGTGTGCTGCAGCGCGCACTGGGCAACGACAAGGCGTCGATGCTGATCGAGCGCATCCTGGACGACGACTCGCTGACCGGCATCGAGAACCTCAAGTGGATGGAGCCGATGTCCGTGGCCGAGATGCTGCGCTCGGAACATCCGCAGATCGTCGCGGCCATCCTCGTGCATCTCGACCCGGACCAGGCTGCCGACGTGGCGCGCCTGTTGCCGGACGCAATGCGCAACGAAGTGATGTACCGCATCGCCACGCTGGAGGGCATCCAGCCCGCGGCGCTGGAAGACCTGAACGAAGTGCTGCACCGCCTGATGGCCGGCGGTGAGAAGCCGATCAAGGCCTCGATGGGCGGCGCCAAGACGGCGGCCGACATGCTCAACCTGCTGGGCGGCGGCATGGACACCAAGGTCATCGAAGCGGTGCGCATGCAGAACGAAGACCTGGCCCAGGAAATCATGGACATGATGTTCATCTTCGACGACCTGCTGAAGCTGGACGACAAGGCCATCCAGTCGCTGCTCAAGGAAGTGGCGTCCGAGACGCTCATCATCGCGCTCAAGGGCGCGGCGCCGCCGCTGCGCGAGAAGTTCCTGGGCAACATGTCCTCGCGCGCTGCCGATTCGCTGCGCGAAGACCTCGAGTCGCGCGGTCCGATGCGCCTGACCGAGGTCGAGGCGCAGCAGAAGGAAATCCTGAAGACCCTGCGTCGCCTGGCCGACGAAGGCCAGGTCGTGCTGGGTGGCGGCGGTGGCGGTGACCTCGTCTAAGTCGCGTCCCGGCGGGCGCTTCATCCCCCGCGAGGAACTCGGCGAAGTGACCGAGTGGCGCTTCGGCGCCGTCGGCGAGGGCAGCGATTCCGGTGAGCCGGTGCACGGCATCGGCAACGATGAGGAATACCGCATCGCGCACGAGGAAGGCTATGCCGAAGGCTACGACGTCGGCCGCCTGCTCGGCCAGCGCGAAGGCCAGCAGAAGCTGGACGATTACATCCGCAACCAGGGCCGCAGCATCGCGCAGCGCATGACGCAACTGGTCGAGGGCGCGCAGCGCGGCCTCGCGCAGAACGAACAACAGACGGCGCAGGGCGTGCTCGAACTCGCCTGCGAAATCGCGCGTCAGATCGTCCGGCACGAGCTCTCCATCAACCCGAATGCCTTGCTGCCCGTGGTGCGCGAGGCATTGGGCGTGCTGATGGCCGACAGCAAGACAGCGTCGGTGCGCTTGCATCCGAAAGACCTCGAAGTGCTGGATGTGCCGTTGCGCCAGGAGTTCGGCTCCGCCGGCGTGAACTGGGTGGCCGACCCGTCGCTCAAGCCGGGCAACTGCCTCGTGGAAGCCACCGGCACCACCGTCGACGGCACGCTCGAGAAACGCTGGCTGCGCGCGGTGTCGAGCCTGGGGCTGGACATGCCGTGGGACGACAACTACGGTGATCGCGACGACGTCCAACCCGAGGACGGCCCCTGACCATGGACCTCGATGCCGTCGACTACACCGACCTCACGCCGGGCGCCGACCCGGCGTCGTGGGCGCAATTCCTGCAGGACGCGCGTGCGCGGCTGCACGACGACATCCCCCTCGAAGTGCGTGGCACGCTCACGCGGCTGACGGGTCTCGTGCTCGAAGCCTCGGGCATCCGCGTGCCCGTGGGTTCTCAATGCTCCGTGACGCAAAGCGGCCAGTCGCCGGTGCTCGCCGAAGTGGTGGGCTTTTCTTCCGATCGCGCCTACCTCATGCCCGCGGGCGACGTGCATGGCCTGTCGAGTGGCGCGAGCGTCGTGCCCGCCACGCCGCGCCTGCCCGTGCCCACGCTGGGCGAAGCCGATCCCCCGGGGCTGGCCTCGCGCGTCGGCGTGCTGCGCCTGCCGCTGGGCAACGGCCTGCTGGGTCGCGTGGTCGACTCGCACGGCGTTCCGCTGGACCACGATGGCCCG
The DNA here is from genome assembly GCF_049445855.1 of Variovorax sp. VNK109. Classification (NCBI taxonomy): domain Bacteria; kingdom Pseudomonadati; phylum Pseudomonadota; class Betaproteobacteria; order Burkholderiales; family Comamonadaceae; genus Variovorax; species Variovorax sp. VNK109. The sequence goes on from NZ_JBMSDV010000003.1 coordinate 177,416, forward strand.
CTCACCGATGTGGTGGCCGAGCCGCTGGACCGCGCCCCCATCAATGCCATGGAGCGCGCGCCGGTGCGTGAAGTGCTGGACACCGGCGTGCGCGCCATCAATTCATTGCTGACCGTCGGACGCGGCCAGCGCATCGGCCTGTTCGCGGGGTCGGGCGTGGGCAAGAGCGTGCTGCTGGGCATGATGGCCCGCTACACGCGCGCCGACGTCATCGTGGTCGGCCTGATCGGCGAACGCGGCCGCGAGGTGAAGGAATTCGTCGAGGACATCCTGGGCGAGGACGGGCGCGAGCGTTCGGTCGTCGTCGCAGCGCCGGCCGATGCGCCGCCGCTGCTGCGCCTGCAGGGTGCGGCATATGCCACGGCCGTGGCCGAGTACTTCCGCGACAAGGGCCAGCACGTGCTGCTGCTGATGGATTCGCTCACGCGCTATGCCATGGCGCAGCGCGAGATCGCGCTGGCCATCGGCGAGCCGCCGGCCACCAAGGGTTATCCGCCATCGGTCTTCGCGAAGCTGCCACAACTTGTGGAGCGCAGCGGCAACGGCCTGAACGGCGTGGGTTCGATCACCGCCATCTACACCGTGCTCTCCGAGGGCGACGACCAGCAGGATCCGATCGCCGACGCGGCGCGCGCCATTCTGGACGGCCACATCGTGCTGTCGCGCGCGCTGGCAGAAGAGGCGCATTTTCCCGCCATCGACATCGAGCAGTCGGCCTCGCGCGTGATGCACAACGTGGTGTCGCGCGGCCAGTTCGAGATGGCGCGGCGCTTCCGCACCATCTATTCGCGTTACCAGAAGAGCCGCGATCTCGTGCGCGTGGGTGCCTACGTGGCGGGCTCGGACCCGGCGCTGGACCAGGCGATCCACCTGCAGCCTTCGATGCGTTCGTTCCTGCAGCAGGACATGCGCGAATCGTCCACGCTCGCGCAGAGCATGGACGACATGATGAACCTGCTCACGGCCGACGAAGGCTGAAGCCAGACAACGGAATGAAAGGACCTGCATGTCGACCCAGAATGGACTGAACGCCGCGATCGGCGTGGCCACGCGGCAACGCGACGAGGCCGTCCAGGCGCTTGCGCTCGCACGCCAGTCATGGGTGGCCATGCAGATGCAGCTGGACCAGCTGCAGACCTATGCGCAGGACACCGATGCGCGCTGGAGCCCCGCGGCCGGCCGCGTTTCCACGCCCGAGTTCATGCGCCATCACTACCAGTTCATGCAGCGCCTGGACCAGGCCATCCGCATGCAGGTCGGCGTGGTGGACGCGCATGCCCGCCAGGTGGAAGAACGCGCCGTCACGCTGCGCGAAGCCGAGGCGCGGCTGGACAGCCTGCAACAGATCCTGAAGAGCCGCGCACGCGAACAGCAGGTCGTCGAGCGCCGCAGGGAGCAGAAGCAAGTGGACGAAATCGCCGCGCTGCAATACCGCAGGAACGCGCGCGGACAACTCGCAGGGGGGCTTTGATCATGGCAGTCGAACAGGCACGCGCGACCGACGCGGTTTCCATCCTCCAGCCCACGGCCAGGCCGCGCGGCGCTGCGCGGGAAGGCGAAGGCAACAGCTTCCAGGAGATGCTGGGCAGCAGGATGGACGAAGGTGCAGATGCGGGCGATGCCGCCGTCCAGGCCGCTGACGCGGACGCGGGTGACGGCGTGAACGGCACGAAGGCAAAGCGCGACAGCAAGACGAAGACGGCCAGCGATGCAAGCGCGACCGATGCGGCGAACGCCGTGCCCGCCGATCCGTCGTCCGGGCCAGCGACGGATGCGGATGCCTCCCGTGATGCGGCCACCGGACAGGCTGCGGATGCAGCGACTGCCGATGCGTCCGCCACAGGTGCAGATGCGGCATCCGGCGTGGATGTCATCACCGGCACGGACGGCAAGTCCACGCTGGCGACGGCGTTCGGCGCGGGCGGCGTGGTGGGCTCATCCGGTTTTGCCGCAGGCAAGGCCAGTGGTCTGACGACGGCGGGCAACGGTGTTGCCAGCGCCGCCACGCTGGCGGCGGACGCGACCCAGGCCGCACGCGCCAACGCACAGGCGGCGCTGCAAGCCTCGCAGGCCCGCATGCAAGGCCAGGCTCAGGTGCAGGGGCACAACCAGCAGGCGGCCTTCAATTCGCAGATCGCCCAGTCGGAAACGGCCCAGGCAGCGCAGGACGCCGGCCAGGCCCGCATGACGGCGGTCGACGCTGCTGCGCAGATGCTCGCGCAGGACGCTGCGGCCCAGACGATGGGCATGGCGACCACCACGGAATTCAGCAGCTTGCGCCGCTTCGAACGGCTGGGCGAAGGCGGGTACAGCGCGCTCGGTGCAGCGGCTGCCGCCGGCACCGGTGCGGCCGACAGTGCCATGAGCCGCCACGCGCTCACCGCGGACGCCGCCATGCCCGTGGCCACTGCGAACATCGACGCCGGCGGCGCCAGCATGGAAGACCGCATGGCCGCGCAGGTCACCTACTGGCTGTCGCAGAAGACACAGAACGCCGAGCTGTCGCTGGACCTCCACGAAGGCCAGCAGGTGCAGGTGAGCGTTTCCATGACGGGCAACGAGGCGCACGTCGCCTTCCGCGCCGGCCATGGCGCGACGCGCGAGCTGCTGGGCAGTGCGCTGCCGCAACTGCGCGAACTGCTGGGCAACGAAGGCGTGGTGCTGTCCGGCGTCACTGTCGATTCATTCAGTGCCCAGGGCCAGAACGCCGGCCAGGGGTACGGCAACGACGGCGGCGGCGGCCCGGGAACGGGGGAGCGTGGCCGCAGCGGCCGCGTGGAAATCCCGGTGGCCCAGCCTGCGCGGCCGTCGGCATTGATCGGCGGCAGCGCCGGGCGATCGGTGGACCTGTACGTTTGATGTGGGGCAAACTGGCGAAAGACGGGCTTTTCCGCCTTTATTCGGGCGCTAAAGTTTTTGCCTTCCCCGAATAATGGGCGCACGGGGTCAGGCGCCGTGCCACTAGCGGATGCGCCCTTACCCTCGTGAAAGGTCCCCACCGTGTCTGATGCCACCACTGAAGAAAAACCGAAGAAGGGCGGAAGCAAAGTCGTCCTGATCGGCGTGCTCGCGGCCGTCATCGGCGCAGCAGCCGCCGGCGGGGGCTGGTATTTCCTGGGTCGCAAACCGGCCACCGCCGAAGAACACGTCGCCAAGCCGGAACCGGCGAAGGCGCCGACCTACATGGCCATGGAAACCATGGTGGTCAACCTGGCCGACCCGGGCGGCGAACGTTTCGCCCAGTTGGGCATCACCGTCGAGCTGTCCGATGAAAAGGCGGCGGACAAGATCAAGAGTTTCCTTCCTTCCATCCGCAGCGCCATCCTGCTGCTGGTGTCGCAGCGCACGTCGGAAGAGCTGCTCACGCGTCCCGGCAAGGAAAAGCTCGCACGCGACATCGCCGGCGAAGTCGGCCGTCCGCTGGGCTTCATCCCGCCGGAGCCGGTGAAGGAAGCGCCGAGGGAAGCTGCCAAGGAAGGTGCCACCGACGAGGTGCCGATGAAGAAGGCCGTCGCCAGGGAAGCGGCGAAGGACGAGGCCAACCCCGTACGCGGCGTGTTGTTCTCCAGTTTCATCATCCAGTAATCCATCGACGGACGCCAACTACCGACGTTACCCGGCATGAGCGAAGCGCAAGAAGCCCCCCAACAAGCTGCCGAAGAAGCCGCTTCCCCGCCCGCACCTGCGGCGGCCGGTGGCATGCAGCGCTACGACCTGGTCAGCAAGGAGCGTGTGGTCTCGGACCGCATGCCCACGATGGACATCGTCAACGAGCGCTTCGCCCGTTATTTCCAGTCGGGCCTGTTCACCATGCTGCGTCGTCATGCCGATGTGAAGGCCGGGGCGGTGAGCGTGCAGCGCCACAGCGAGTTCATGGGCTCGCTGGAGCATCCGACGCACCTGAACATCATCACGCTCAATCCGTTGCGCGGCCATGGCCTCGTGACTTGCGGCATGCCGCTGCTGTTCGGCATGGTCGAAGGCCTGTACGGCGGCCCGGGCATCCTGCGGGGTGACCTGGAAGCGCGTGAACTCTCGGCCACCGAACAACGCGTGCTCTCGCGGCTGCTGAAGGTGGCGTGCGAGGAATACAAGCGTGCCTGGAAGGGCATCCACGAATTCGAACCGGCCTTCGTGCGGTCCGAGACGCTGCCGCAGTTCGCGGCCGTATGCGGTCCGCTGGAGATCGTGGTGGTGACGTCATTCGAGATCGCCGTGGGCGAGCTCACCGGCACGATCCACATCGCCATGCCCTACACCGCGCTCGAGCCGATGCGCGACCTGCTGTACGCATCGCCGCTGGGCGACGTGGAGGCGATCGACCGCCGCTGGGTGTCGCGCCTCACGCGCGAGATCCAGTCCGCCGAGATCACGCTGTCCGCGCAGCTGGCGACAGCGGATGTCACCATCGAGCAGCTGCTGACCATGCAGCCGGGCGATTTCATCGAGCTGGACCGCGAGCCGCGCATCGAAGCCAGCGTGGACGGCGTTCCCCTATTCAAGTGCCTGTACGGCACGCACAACGGAAAGTACGCGATCCGTGTCGACGAGTGCTTGGGCGCTCCTGGAGAAAACCATGGCGAATGAACAATCTTCCCAGGCCGGCTGGGCCCAGCCGCTCGACGGCCAGGAGCCCGGCGGTGCCGCGCCGGCCAATGCGCCGCTGCAGGACATCCAGCGCGTGCTGGACATCCCGGTGCAACTCTCGGTCGAACTGGGCCGCAAGAAGGTGCCGATCAAGTACATCCTGCAACTGGCCGAAGGCTCGGTGGTCGAACTCGACGCGCTGGCCGGTGAGCCGATGGACGTGCTGGTCAACGGCTATCTGATCGCCCAGGGCGAAGTGGTGGTGGTGAATGACAAGTTCGGCATCCGCCTGACCGACGTGGTGACGCCGTCCGAGCGCCTGCGTCGCGTGAACAACGGCTGATCTTTTTCCCTCCCCCCTTTTTTATGAACGGCTCCATGGCGCAGTCGCTGTTTCTCATCGTCGTTTTCATCGGCGTGCTGGCACTTTTTCCGGTGGCGTTGCGCTGGCTGCAGCGCAAGCAGGCCGGCGTGACGGGTGCCGTGCCGGCATCGGCGAAGCTGGTGTCGGCCATCGCGGTCGGTCCGCAGCAACGCGTGGTGACCGTGGAAGTCGGTCCGGAGAATGCACGCACCTGGCTCGTGCTGGGTGTGACCGGCCAGGGCATCAGCTGCCTGCACAGCATTCCGGTGGCGGCGGGCGCCGCCGCTGCGCCCACGGCCACATCGCCGGCAACCGCGCCGGCAACCACGCCGCAAGAGCCCGTCTTCGTGCTGCCTGAAGGGACGCCGCGTGCCTGACCTGCGTCGCTTGCTGAAAGTGGTGTCCGCCCTGGCCGTGCCGGCCATGGCGCTGGCCTTGCTGCCGTCGCATGTGTGGGCGCAGGCTGCGCCGGGCGCCGGCGGCCAGCTGCCGCTGATCATCTCCAACAGCCCGTCGGGCACCAGCTATTCGGTGCCGATCCAGACGCTGCTGTTCTTCACCGCGCTGTCCTTCCTGCCGGCCGTGCTGCTGATGATGACGGGCTTCACTCGCATCGTCATCGTGCTGTCGCTGCTGCGCCAGGCGCTGGGCACGCAGTCCGCGCCGCCCAACCAGGTGATCATCGGCCTGTCGTTGTTCCTCACCTTCTTCGTGATGGGCCCGACGCTGGACCGCGTGTACCGCGACGCCTACGTGCCCTACACCACCAACGCCGCCAGCTTCGAGCAGGCGATGGAGCGCGCCGAAGCGCCGATGCGCGAGTTCATGCTCAAGCAGACGCGCCAGTCCGACTTCGCGCTGTTCGCCCGACTGGCCAAGCTGGAGCCGACCGTCACCGCGCAGACCGCGCCGATGCGCGTGCTGATCCCCGCGTTCGTGACGAGCGAGCTGAAGTCCGCCTTCCAGATCGGCTTCATGATCTTCATCCCGTTCCTGGTGATCGACATCGTCGTCTCCAGCGTGCTGATGTCGCTGGGCATGATGATGCTGTCGCCCGTGCTGGTGGCGTTGCCGTTCAAGCTCATGCTGTTCGTGCTGGCCGACGGCTGGAACCTGCTGCTCGGTTCGCTGGCCGCCAGCTTCGTCACCTAGGAGCGCCACCATGAACGCACAAATGGTCTTGACCGTCGGGCGCGATGCGCTGGTCATGCTGCTCATGGTGTCGCTGCCCATCCTGCTGGCTGTGCTGGTGGTGGGCCTCGTGGTCAGCATCTTCCAGGCCATCACGCAGATCCACGAGAACACGCTGTCCTTCGTGCCCAAGCTCATCGCGGCCGTGCTGGTGTTCGCCATCGCCGGCCCGTGGATGCTGAGCACGCTGGTGGACTACGTGCGCCGCACGCTGGAATCCATCCCCTCGCTCGTCGCCTGACGGCAACGGGCCGCTGCCGTGATCACCTTCTCCGAATCGCAACTGATGGCGTGGCTGTCGCCGATCATCTGGCCGTTCCTGCGCGTGCTGGCGATGTTCAGCGTGGCCCCGGTGTTCTCGCAGCGCGCGATTCCCATGCGCGCGAAGATCGGGCTGGCGTTCCTGGTGGCCTTGTCGGCGCAGGCCACGCTGGCGAACCAGCCGGTGATCAGCCTCAACGGCCCGCAGGCACTGTCGGCCGTGGTGCAGCAGATCGCCATCGGCGTGGCCATCGGCTTCGCGGTGCGTGTGGTGTTCGCGGTGGTGGAACTCGCGGGCGAACTCATCGGCCTGCAGATGGGTCTGAATTTCGCGGCCTTCTTCGACCCGGGCACGAATGCGCAGAGCAATGCGGTGTCGCGCTTCCTCGGGAATATTTCGGTGCTGATGTTCGTCGTCATCAACGGCCACCTGATGGTGCTGATGGCGGTGATCCGCAGCTTCGAGAGCTTCCCGGCGGACGGCAGCTTCATCGAGGCGATGACCAGGCTGCGCCTGCACGAACTCGGCACCGAGCTCTTTGCGAGTGCGCTGTGGATCGCACTGCCGATGGTGGCGCTGCTGCTGTTCGTCAACCTGGCGTTGGGCATCGTCTCGCGCATTGCGCCACAGATGAACATCTACGCCGTGGGCTTCCCGGTGACGCTGGTCATGGGCATGGTCGGCCTGGTGGCGACGCTGCCGATGATGGAGCAGCCGCTCGTGATGCTGCTCGAGCGCACGATCGACATGTTCGCGACGCGCTGAGCGCCAGTGCGCTGCTGCAACTTCAGGATCTACTTCAGGATTCCCATCAGGTTGGAGAAGCCGTCGGTCCAGGTTCGGAAGCCGGGCCTGGGCACGAGCGGCTCACCGGCCGCAAGCCCTGGCGGCATGCGCGCGGCGCGCCCGGGCCGCATGAGCAGCACCCATGAGGAGTGGCGGCAGAAGACATCCTTGTCGTCGGGTGATATTTCGTAGAGCTTCGCTTGCAATCCCAGGTCCTTCGCCGCTGCGGCCATCACGGGCCGCAGGTCGAGGTAGGTGTTGGTGATGTGCACCGCGAGCATGCCATCGGGCTTGAGGTGCCGCAAGTCGTCGCGCAGGGCCTCGAGCGTGAGCAGGTGCACGGGGATCGAATCGCCGGAAAAGGCGTCCATCACCAGCAGGTCGAAGTCCTGCGGCGGATCGCGCTCGAGCAGAAGGCGGCCATCGCCCAAGGCTTCGGTGATGGTCGCGCGTGTGTCGCCCAGGAAGCTGAATTCGGTGCGCGCGAGATGCATCACCTGCTCGTTGATCTCGTACAGGCGGAGCCGGTCCCCCGCGCGCCCGTAGGCAGCGAGCGTGCCAGCGCCGAGGCCGACGACGCCCATGTGCAGTGGGCCTTCACGCTGCAGCGCACGTACGGCCTGCCCCACGCCCGAGAGCTCGCAATAGTAGGCCGTGGGCTGGTTCTTCATGCCGGGACCGAGGTACTGCTCGCCGTGGCTGATGGCGCCGTGCCGCATCATGCGCACCGGACCGGCCACGTCGTAGTGCGTGTCGACGACGCGCGACTGCCCATAGAAGTTGCGCATGACGGCCCGGTACCCGTGCAGCGCCTCCCATTCGTCGAATGCGAGCCAGGCACCGAAGCCGCAGACCGCCAGCGGCACCAGCACGCGCTGCCAGCGCACGAGTGAAGGCCAGAGCATGCCGGCCGTGAGCGCAGCGCAGAGGAAAAGGCCGATCGAAAGTTCGTATTCGCCACGGAAGAACATCGGCCCCAGCAGGCCGACGAAGATCCCGCCCACCGCGCCGCCGATCGAGAGCATCAGATAGAAGAGCGTGAGGTGCTCCACCGGCGGCTTGCGGCGCACCAGCTCGCCATGGCAGACCATGCAGAACACGAAGAGCGCGAGGCACAGGAGGGCCACCATCGCCGGCACGCCGAGCGCGGTGACGGAAACGAACACCACCACACCCAGCATCACCGGCAGCGCACCGAGGAACAGGGGTCGCACGTAGTAGCGTGGCGCATCGAAGCACAGGATGAAACTGGACAGGTACACGGCCAGTGGCAGCACCCAGAGGAAAGGCACGGGCGCAACGTCCTGCGTCAGGTGGCGCGTGAGCGCGATCAGCAGGATGGAGGGCGTCGCTGCGAGCGCGATCCACAGCAGGCATTGCTGCCATCCGGGCGCGGCGCGTTCCGCGCCTGCTTCGGCCATTCGCGCATCGGCTGCTTTCGGTACGCGGGGCGCAGCATAGGCGGCCGTGCCGACACACGACAACACGAAGACGGCGTAGCCGGCTGACCAGGCCCAGGCCTGCGTTTCCAATGGCCAGACCGGCTCCACGATGAACGGATAGGTCAGCAGCCCGAGCATGGATGCGAGGTTGGAAAGCGCGTAGAGCCGGTAGGTGTGCGCGGCGCCGCTGCCCGTGCGATGCACGAGGCCCCACCATGCCTGCATGAGCGGCCCGGTGGTCGAGAGCATGAGGTAGGGCACGCCGACCGCGCCAGCCAGCACCATCAGAACGCCGAGCTCGGGTTGCTGGCCGAACGCATCGCGCAGCGCAGCGCTGGCGGCCACCGGCAAGGCCAACAGGCTGACGGCCAGCAGCGCGCCATGCACGGCGATCTGCCGGCGTGGGGCCAGCAATCGCGACAGCGCATGCACATAGGCATAACCCAGCAGCAGCTCGAGCTGGAAGAACATCAGGCAGACGCTCCAAACGGAAGACGAGCCGCCGAACCAGGGCAGGATCATCTTCGCCACGATCGGCTGGATCTGGAAAAGCAGGAACGCCGACAGGAAGACCGTCAGTGCGAACAGTGGCATGGCTCAAGTCCCGGGAGGAGGAAATTCGCCCGGTGCGAAAACCGTGGGGGAGGGCGCTGCGAGTGGTGCGCCCTTCACGTTCAGACCAGGTTGTTGCGGATGGCGTAGGCCGTGATCGCCGCGTTGGACGTGAGGTTGAGTTTTTCCATCACGCGCGTGCGGTAGACGCTCACCGTCTTGGGGCTGAGCATGAGCTCTTCGGCGATGTCCGACAGCTTCTTGCCGGAGGCGATCTTCACCAGTGTCTGCAGTTCGCGTTCCGACAGCGCGGCATGCGGCGCGCTTTCCTGCAGCGGGTGATGCAGGCTTTCCACCAGCATCTGCGCCACTTCCGGTGTGACGAACTTGCGGCCCTGCGCCACGGTGCGCGTGGCGTTGATCAGTTCTTCCGGGTTGCCGGCCTTGTTGACGTAGCCCTGCGCGCCCGCACGCAGGCAGCGGATGGCGTACTGGTCTTCCGTGAACATCGACACCACCAGCACCTTGATGCCGGGGTCGGTTTCCTTCAGCGCGGCCAGCACTTCGAGGCCGCTGCGGCCGGGCATGTTCAGGTCGAGCAGCAGCACGTCGCATTGCGCGGTGCGCAGCACTTCGCGCAACTCGGCATAGCCGCCGGCTTCGCCGGTGACGCGGATGTCGGTCGCCTCGGCCAGCGTGTCGCGGATGCCGCGACGCACCACGGCGTGGTCGTCGCACAGAACGACGTGGATCATGCGGCGCCCTTCGCAACGCCGGCCAGCGGAATCTGCACCGGATGCAGCGGCACGGACAGGATGATGGCCGTGCCGATGCCGTCGCGGTTGGAGATGTCGAGCCAGCCGTCCACCATGCGTGCGCGTTCGCTCAGGCCCTTGAGGCCGAAGGCCTTGGGCTTGTCCAGCGCCTCGCGCGGCAGGCCGCGCCCATCGTCGGCAACTTCCAGCGTCAGCACGCCTTCGGCGTCGGACAGGTCGATGGTGACGTTGTTGCACTCGGCGTGCTTGGCGATGTTGGTCAGGGCTTCCTGTGCGGTCCGGTAGGCCACGAGCTGGATGGCGTCCGGCGCACGGATCTTCTCGTGGCTCGACTTGAAGCTGGTGGCGACGCCGGTGCGCTTCTCGAAGTTGCGGGCCAGCCAGTCGATGGCGGTGACCAGGCCCTGGTCGAGGATGGGTGGGCGCAGGTCGAGCACGATGCGCTGGCTCGCGTCGATGGCGTGGCGCAGCATCTCGAGCGCGGTGTTCACATGCTCCTTCGTGCCCGGCTCCTTGCTGTGGCGCGAAATCCATGCGAGGTCGAACTTCACCGCAGCGAGCGCGCCGCCGATCTCGTCGTGCACGTCACGCGCAAGGGAGGTGCGCTCTTCCTCGATGCGCATCTGCAGGTATTCGGACAGCTCGGTCGAGCGGCGAACCGCGTCGGCCAGTTCGGCGTCGGAGCGCTCCTTCGCGTCGCGGCGCTGGCGCGCTTCGATGGCGCTGTGCACCACATGCGCAAGCTTGCCCAGGTTGTCCTTGCGCACGAAGTCGCTCACGCCCTTGCGCAGCGCATCGACCACGTTCTCGTCGCCGATGGCGCTGGACAGCAGCACGAAGGGCGGCACGCGCGGCAACTGGCTGCTTTCGTTCCAGGCTTCCAGCGCGGTGAAGCCGGGCAGGTGGTAGTCGGCCAGCACCACGTCATAGTGGCCGCTTTGCAGGCGGGCCATGAAGTCGGCCATCGTGTCGGTGCGCACGATCCGGAATTCGGTGCCGCTTTCCTTGAGCGCCAGCTGCGCCAGTTCATGATCGTCCGCCGAGTCCTCCAGGTGAAGGATGCGGATGGGACGCGCGGAAGCGGACGAGGGCATAGTGCCGATGATAGGCCAGCCGGGCCCGGGTTGCCGCATCGGATGTGGGCTGTTTGCCTCAGAGCATTTCGTCGGGAGCGAACGGCGAGACCAGCTTCAGCATGATCTGCAGGCCGGTCGATGCGCCAGGCTCGCTCCGCTCGTCTTCCAGGCCGGACTTCGGCGGCGCCCGCCAGAGCAGTTTGCCGTTGCCGTCGAGCGCCATGCGCCAGGCGTCCCGTTCGAGCGTCGGTTCGATCATGTCGCGCGCCGCACGCGAGAGTGAAACGCTGCGTATGAGCAAGGCCACTTCGCTGTTCTGCAACTGCGAGCGCAGGTCCAGGTTCATCGAGCCGACCACGAGGATGCGGTCATCCATGACGATGGTCTTGGCGTGCAGGCTGGCGCGTGAATCCGCGCTGGCACCCAGGCCTGACGAACCGAAAGCCCCGCCGGCCGCCTGCGACTCGGCGCGCATCTCGTACAGCTCCACGCCCATCCTGATGAGGTCATGCCGGTAGCGCGCGTAGCCGACGTGGGCGATCGGGGCGTCATTGGATGCGAGCGAATTGGTCAGCACGCGCACACGCACATTGCGTTTCCGCAGTGCAGCGAACTCTTCCATCATGCGTGGTCCGGGGACGAAGTAGGGCGAGACGATGAGCAGGTCGCCACGTGCCCGCGCCATCAGGCGCAACAGGCCGTCCACCAGCGTGTCCTGCGTTTCTTCGGGCGGGGCTTCCTTGTCGGGGTCGAGCTTGCCGGGCTTGTCGACCAGCATGAGCGCCGGTGCCCAGGTCAGGGCCAGCCGACCGGTGCGGATGCCTTCGTCGATGGTCGATGGCGTGTCCGGCAAAGGCGGTTTGGGCGCGGGCGTCTTGTCCTGCGCGGTGGTGCCTGCCTCGCTACTGACTTCCTTTTTGGGTACGGCGACTTCCGGCACAGGCCCGAGGAGCTTTTCCATCTCGGACTGGCTCAAGAGCGATTCGACGGGATAGGCGAGCTTGTTGTTCCAGTAGGCATCGAAACTGCGTGACAGATCGCCCACGATCGCGCCCGCAGCGAGGATGTCCAGGTCGACGAAGTTGCTATCCTGCCCCTGGCCGAAATAGGCGTCGCCGATGTTGCGCCCGCCCGTGATGGCCAGCGCGCCGTCGGCGATGAACACCTTGTTGTGCATGCGTTGCTGGATCCGGTCGACATCGCCCAGCGAACCCAGGATGCGACCGAGCATCGATCCGCGCATGCCCGGCAGCGGGTTGAACATGCGGATCTCGATGTTGCGGTCGGCCATGAGGCGCAGCACATGCGCGTCGCGACCGCTGGCGTTCAGATCGTCGAGCAGGATGCGCACGCGCACGCCGCGCTGTGCCGCCGCACGCACGCGGGCCAGCAGGGCGTCGGTGCTCGCGTCCTGCTTGATGGCGTAGTACTGCAGGTCGAGCGACTTCTGCGCGGCATCGACCATCGAGATGCGGCTGGTGTAGGCCGAGTCTGCCTGCCCCAGCAACGCAAATCCCGAACCTGATGCGCCCGCAGGCTGACTGGCCAC
>NZ_JBMSDV010000003.1:195000-711571 GCF_049445855.1 Variovorax sp. VNK109
AAAGACATCAACCGAGATTCCGAAAGTAGTGGCGAGCGAAATCGGAGAAGCCTGTTAGTGATAGCACAAGACTTAGCGGAACAGCTTGGAAAGGCTGGCCATAGCGGGTGATAGCCCCGTACGCGAAAAGACCTGTGTGGTACTGAGCTAACGAAAAGTAGGGCGGGACACGTGAAATCCTGTCTGAATATGGGGGGACCATCCTCCAAGGCTAAATACTCATCATCGACCGATAGTGAACTAGTACCGTGAGGGAAAGGCGAAAAGAACCCCGGGAGGGGAGTGAAATAGATCCTGAAACCGCATGCTTACAAAAAGTCGGAGCCCGCAAGGGTGACGGCGTACCTTTTGTATAATGGGTCAGCGACTTACATTCAGTGGCAAGGTTAACCGTATAGGGTAGCCGTAGAGAAATCGAGTCCGAATAGGGCGTCCAGTCGCTGGGTGTAGACCCGAAACCAAGTGATCTATCCATGGCCAGGATGAAGGTGCCGTAACAGGTACTGGAGGTCCGAACCGACTAGTGTTGCAAAACTAGCGGATGAGCTGTGGATAGGGGTGAAAGGCTAAACAAACTTGGAAATAGCTGGTTCTCTCCGAAAACTATTTAGGTAGTGCCTCAAGTATTACCTTCGGGGGTAGAGCACTGTTTAGGCTAGGGGGTCATGGCGACTTACCAAACCTATGCAAACTCCGAATACCGAAGAGTACAGCTTGGGAGACAGAGCACCGGGTGCTAACGTCCGGACTCAAGAGGGAAACAACCCAGACCGCCAGCTAAGGTCCCTAAAATTGGCTAAGTGGGAAACGAAGTGGGAAGGCTAAAACAGTCAGGATGTTGGCTTAGAAGCAGCCATCATTTAAAGAAAGCGTAATAGCTCACTGATCGAGTCGTCCTGCGCGGAAGATGTAACGGGGCTAAGCCAGTTACCGAAGCTGCGGATTTGCACGCAAGTGCAAGTGGTAGGAGAGCGTTCTGTAAGCCTGTGAAGGTGGCTTGTAAAGGCTGCTGGAGGTATCAGAAGTGCGAATGCTGACATGAGTAGCGTTAAAGGGGGTGAAAAGCCCCCTCGCCGTAAGCGCAAGGTTTTCTACGCAACGTTCATCGGCGTAGAGTGAGTCGGCCCCTAAGGCGAGGCAGAGATGCGTAGCTGATGGGAAACAGGTCAATATTCCTGTACCGATGTGTAGTGCGATGTGGGGACGGAGAAGGTTAGCTCAGCCAACTGTTGGATATGTTGGTTCAAGCCTGTAGTCGTGCCTGGTAGGTAAATCCGCCGGGCTTAGATGAGGGGTGATAACGAGTCTGCTTGCAGACGAAGTGAGTGATACCCTGCTTCCAGGAAAAGCCACTAAGCTTCAGCTACACACGACCGTACCGCAAACCGACACTGGTGCGCGAGATGAGTATTCTAAGGCGCTTGAGAGAACTCAGGAGAAGGAACTCGGCAAATTGACACCGTAACTTCGGAAGAAGGTGTGCCTTTAGTAGGTGAAGTCCCTGCGGATGGAGCCCAATGAGGTTGCAAAAAATCGGTGGCTGCGACTGTTTAATAAAAACACAGCACTCTGCAAACACGAAAGTGGACGTATAGGGTGTGACGCCTGCCCGGTGCTGGAAGATTAAATGATGGGGTGCAAGCTCTTGATTGAAGTCCCAGTAAACGGCGGCCGTAACTATAACGGTCCTAAGGTAGCGAAATTCCTTGTCGGGTAAGTTCCGACCTGCACGAATGGCGTAACGATGGCCACACTGTCTCCTCCTGAGACTCAGCGAAGTTGAAATGTTTGTGATGATGCAATCTCCCCGCGGAAAGACGGAAAGACCCCATGAACCTTTACTGTAGCTTTGTATTGGACTTTGAACAGATCTGTGTAGGATAGGTGGGAGGCTTTGAAGTGCGGTCGCTAGATCGCATGGAGCCAACGTTGAAATACCACCCTGGTGTGTTTGAGGTTCTAACCTAGGTCCATTATCTGGATCGGGGACAGTGCATGGTAGGCAGTTTGACTGGGGCGGTCTCCTCCCAAAGTGTAACGGAGGAGTTCGAAGGTACGCTAGGTACGGTCGGACATCGTGCTAATAGTGCAATGGCATAAGCGTGCTTAACTGCGAGACTGACAAGTCGAGCAGATGCGAAAGCAGGACATAGTGATCCGGTGGTTCTGTATGGAAGGGCCATCGCTCAACGGATAAAAGGTACTCTGGGGATAACAGGCTGATACCGCCCAAGAGTTCATATCGACGGCGGTGTTTGGCACCTCGATGTCGGCTCATCTCATCCTGGGGCTGTAGCCGGTCCCAAGGGTATGGCTGTTCGCCATTTAAAGAGGTACGTGAGCTGGGTTTAAAACGTCGTGAGACAGTTTGGTCCCTATCTTCCGTGGGCGCTGCAGATTTGAGGAAGCCTGCTCCTAGTACGAGAGGACCGGAGTGGACACACCTCTGGTGTATCGGTTGTCACGCCAGTGGCATTGCCGAGTAGCTATGTGTGGAAGAGATAACCGCTGAAAGCATCTAAGCGGGAAACTCGTTTCAAGATGAGATCTGCCGGGGCCTTGAGCCCCCTAAAGAGTCGTTCAAGACCAGGACGTTGATAGGTCAGGTGTGGAAGCGCAGTAATGCGTTAAGCTAACTGATACTAATTGCTCGTGCGGCTTGACCCTATAACTTTGATCTCGAATCAAGGTTGTTATGCCAAGTGACGCAGTCAAATAAATGCTGATTTAGCTCTATGAATTGGTTGCCAAGACCATGGTCTTGGTGACGACAAGTTATGCCTGATGACCATAGCGAGGTGGTACCACTCCTTCCCATCCCGAACAGGACAGTGAAACGCCTCTGCGCCGATGATAGTGCGGATTCCCGTGTGAAAGTAGGACATCGTCAGGCTCTTACAGCCCGAAAGCCCGACCAGTTATCTGGTCGGGCTTTTGTTTTTGGTTGATCGATTTGCCTGAATTGGCAAGACGTCATTCAGACATTTCGAAGCATGGTCCCTTCGAGTTGTGCCGCTCCAGACTTCTGGAGGCTGTGGACCATATCGCCAATCCAGATGGACATACTTTTGCCGACCGCGTGGCGCGCGTGCAGGGTGCGCAGATACGGAACAGCAGCAGCCCATCTTTCAAAGCTCAAGTACTCGATCGATTGAAACTCGAGCAGCTTGAATTTCAGGAGTACCTTGGCTGCATGATTGGCATGCCGCAGCGGGTCTGCGGCAAACTGGGACAGTCGATGTCGTGCAATGGACAGTGCAGCGGAAATCCCGGTGAATGGAGCTCCGTGCCCTGGAATGATCAAGGCTGGATCGAGTGACTCGATCAAATCCAGCGTCGACGCGACTTCATCAAAACCCGGCTCGCCCAGCAGTTCGGGAAATATCACGCCGAATCCGCTTTCCCACAATGCATCTGCCGACAATAAAGTGCGCGATACCGGTTCGAACAGAATGATGGAGTGAGGGTCATGTCCTGGTGCCGCGTGCATCTCCCAATTCCGGCCCGCCAGCAAGATCGTTGAGCCAGCTTGAAGCAGTCCGCTGAACGAAAACCGCTCACAGTTCTGGCCTGTTGGCCGGTACGACAATGCCTCCTCGTCCCAGCGCGACACGGCATCTGCTTCTCCGGGAGGAATCCAGGTTTCAATTCCGGGGAATGCCGCTTGCAATGCAGCGTTTCCGCCGCAATGGTCGCTATGAAGATGTGTGTTCAGCAGCAGATCGAGCGGCCGACCATCCAATTCCTGCTGCACGAGCGCGACGGTCTGCGAGCGATGCGAAAAATATCCACTGTCGACCAACGCCGTCGAGTCGCTTCCTCTGAAGAGGATATTGTTCGCAGACAACCACCCCCGTTCGAAAACCTGAACGCCAGGGGGTAAAAGATCGGAGACCTTCACGATGAATGCCGGCGGCCGCTTTACTTTCCTGTCCTCAGCTCGCGCCGGAGGATTTTCCCGACGTTTGTCTTCGGCAGCTCATCGCGGAATTCAATGTACTTCGGTCGTTTGTACCCCGTCAGGTTCTGCGCGCAGTACTTCGCGACATCGTCTTCCGTGAGAATCGGATCGTTCTTCACGATGAAAACCTTGATCGCTTCGCCCTGCTTTTCGTCGGGGATACCGATGGCCGCGCACTCCACGACACCGGGGCAAAGCGAGATCACGTTCTCGAGTTCGTTGGGGAAGACATTGAAGCCGCTCACCAGGATCATGTCCTTCTTGCGGTCGACGATCCGGGTGTAGCCCTGCTCGTCCATGATGCCCACGTCGCCAGTGCGCATGAAGCCGTCCGCCGTGAATGCCTTGCTGGTTTCCTCCGGCTGGTTGTAGTAGCCCGTCATGACGTTCGGGCCCTTGATGCAGATCTCGCCGGAGCTGCCGACAGGCAATGATTTGCCGTCGTCATCCTTGATGGCGATTTCGATGCCGGGCAGAGGCAGGCCGATCGTCCCCGAAAACTTCGTGCTCGTCACCGGGTTGTTGGTGCCGATGGCGCAGGTCTCGCTCATGCCCCAGCCCTCGATCATCGGGCTGTGCGTCGTATCCAGCCAACTGCGCGCTGTACCTTCTGAAGCGGCCATGCCGCCGGCCTGGGAGACGCACAGCGAAGAGAAGTCCACGCTCTTGAATTGTGGGTGCTGCAGCAGCGCGTTGAACAATGTGTTCACGGCGGGCAGCATATGAAAAGGCCGCTTCTTCAGCGTTTCCACGAACTTGCCGAAGTCGCGCGGATTCGGAATCAGCGTCATGTGCGAGCCCCAGCGGATGCCGAGCAGGCACAGCGTGAGCGCGAAGATGTGATACAGCGGAAGCGCTGCAATGCTGTTCGTGCGGCTCACGTCACCCACGCGCTTGAGCGCGGGAGTGAACCACGCCTCGGCTTGCAGAATGGCTGCGACGATATTTCGATGCGTGAGCACCGCACCCTTCGACAAGCCCGTGGTCCCACCCGTGTACTGGAGGAAGGCAATGGAATCCAGACCTGTCTGGCTGGGCCTGAGCGGCAATCGAGATCCCTCCTCGAGGACCTGGTTGAACGTCGTCACGGTGCGCCCGTTGGCGAGTGGCAGCTTGTACGCCGGCACCATGCGCGCCAGATGGCGCACGGCAAAGCTGATCCACATGCCGAACCAGAAACCCAGCAGATCGCCCATCGATGCGACAACCACGTGCTTCACAGGCGTGCGCTCGATCACATCTTCCAGCGTGTGCGCGAAGTTCTCCAGGATGACGATGGCTGTCGCACCCGAATCCTTGAGCTGGTGCTCGAGTTCGCGTGCGGTGTAGAGCGGATTCACGTTCACGCAGGTGAATCCGGCGCGCAGGATGCCCGCCATCGTCACGGCGAATTGCGGCACGTTCGG
Source organism: Variovorax sp. VNK109 (assembly GCF_049445855.1). NCBI lineage: Bacteria > Pseudomonadati > Pseudomonadota > Betaproteobacteria > Burkholderiales > Comamonadaceae > Variovorax > Variovorax sp. VNK109. The sequence continues at coordinate 200,368 of NZ_JBMSDV010000003.1, forward strand.
CAGCATGATGGCCACGCGTGCGCCCGGTTCGAGCCCCAGGTTCTGCAGCCAGGCACCGAGCGCTTCCGAGAGTTCGTCGAGCTGCCGGTAGCTCATCCAGCGGTCCATGCAGACCGAGAACGGGTTGGCCGCGTTCTTGCGGAACGACTCCTCCAGCAGATGGACCAGCGATCTGTATTGCCCCGGGTCCACGTCGTGCGGCACACCCTCGGGGTAGCTCGCGAGCCAGAACTTTTCCATGCGCAACTCCTTTGCGGACATTGTGGGAGGGGCCGGGGGCCGGGTGTTACCGGGCTTGTCCTAGGGTTGCGTCCTGCGTCGTCCCGCAGGCGACAATGGCGCCTCATGCTTGCCCGTCTCCAACAGTTCGTCACCCTGTCCTCGCTGCTCGCTTCGGCGCTGTGGCTGGCGTACTGGTGGGAGCGGTCTGCATTCGCGGCTGCTGCCGGCGTCATGGCGATCCTTTTCGGATATGCATTCTTCCTGGCCATCGAGTTCGTCCTCATGCAGCGCGTGAACCGGGCCGATCCGGCTCCCCGCGCTTCATGGTCAGAAGTCCTCCGCGCCTGGTGGCTGGAGACGACAACGGCACCCGCCGTTTTCTGCTGGCGCCAGCCATTCTTCAGCCAGGCGGTGCCCGACCATCTGCCGGATCCCGCCTCGGCCGGTCGTCGTGGCGTGGTCCTCGTGCATGGCTTCGTGTGCAACCGCGGGTTCTGGACGCCGTGGCTTCAACGGCTGCGCTCGGACGGCGTACCTTTTGCAGCCGTCAGCCTGGAGCCGGTATTCGGCGACATTGACGATTACGTGCCCATCGTCGAGGCGGCCGTCCAGAAAGTGACGCAGGCCACCGGGCTGCCCCCCATCCTCATCTGCCACAGCATGGGTGGGCTTGCGGCGCGCGCGTGGATGCGCACGCACGACGGCGATACGCGCGCCGCCCACGTCATCACCATCGGTTCTCCGCACAACGGAACCTGGATGGGCCGCTTCGGCCATGCACCCAGCGGCCGCCAGATGTGCGAGGCGAGCGACTGGCTATGCATGCTGCGCGACGCCGAACCACCCGCCCGCCGCAGCTTGTTCACCTGCTGGTACTCGAATTGCGACAACATCGTGTTTCCCGCCTCCACGGCGAAACTGGAGGGCGCGGACAACATCTTCCTACCCGGCGCGCCACACGTCGGCATGGCATTCCATCCCCGCGTGATTGAGCACGCCCTGGGGAAAATCCGCGCGCAGTAAGATATCAAGACGCTACGCAGTTTGTTACAGCTGCATGGACATGTGCGTTGCATGATCGTGGCGCCGGAACAGATACAGAAGGACATGCAATGCCCCTGATCGTCGTGATGGAAGACGACGCCGGGACTCGGATGCTCGTGGCATCCGTGCTCAAGAAAGACGGGTACGACGTACTCACGGCAGAAAACGGTGCGCAAGGACTGAGGATCGTCGAGGAATCGAAGCCCGCGCTGGTCATCAGCGACGTGCAGATGCCCGAGATGAACGGCTTCGAGATGCTCGCTGCCGTACGCGCCAACGCCGCCATCGCCTCCACGCCCGTCATCCTGCTCACGTCGCTGCAGGAGCGCGCCCATATGCGCCAGGGCATGAACACCGGCGCGGACGACTACATCACCAAGCCGTTCCATCCTGCCGAACTGCGTGAAGCCGCCAAGGCCCAGTTGAACCGGCGGGAGATGAACCGCGCCATGCAGAGCCTGGCGGTGGACACGGCCGTACAGACCGCGCTGAGCGAGCAGAAGCTCAAGCTGGTGCGCCTCTACGAACGTCGCCTGTTCAAGGAGCTGAGTGAACGCTGGCCCACCGGTGATGGCGCGGCGGGGGACGAGCGCTTCAGCAGCGCGACCGTGTTGTTCGTCGACATGCCGCATTACGCGACCATGGCACAGAAGCTCAGCAGCGAAGAGCTCAGTGACCTGGTGCGCAAGTTCTACGGGAGCGTCGGCGACACGGTCCATCTCTTCGGCGCGCGACACATGCAGTTCATCGGCGACGGCTTGCTCACGGTCTTCGTCGACAGCACGGACACGAAGTCGGTCAACCATGGCCTGCGTGCAGCACGCGCCGCACTCGGCCTCATCGATTCCGCCACACGCATGCGCCATTACCAGGCCACGCAGTTTCCTGACCGGGACCTGCCGCGCTTCGAGGTGAACGTGGCGCTGCATACCGGGCCGGTCACGCTGGCGCATCTGCACGATCCGCTGCACGGCGCAGCCGCGCAGACGCTGCCGGTGGGCGACGCGGTGGTCGCAACCATGCAGTTGCAGAAGCAGGCCCATTCGATGGGCTGGACCATCGCAGCCAGTGTGCCGATGCTGCGCGGCGTCACCGGCGCGGTGAAGACCGGCAACCGCGCGCTCATCAACTTGCCCGGTCGCGCCGCGCCGCTCGATGCGGCCGAGCTGATCAGCCTGGCGGCCTGATCCGGACATGCGTCTCTTTTCCTTGCGCAAACTGCTGGGTGCGGCATTGCTGCTGCTCGCCCTCGTGCCTGCCGTGCTTGTGGCCGTGGTCATGTCCCGCGGCGGCGCGCGCGCGGTTGAAGATCTCGCCGGGCAGATCCTGTCCAACGTCGCGTTGCGTGTGCAAGGCGAGACAGAGAACCACCTGCAGCAGGCGCACTCTGCGCTGAACGCCATCGTGCCCGCGCGCATGTCGCCAAGGCAGCAGGAGCTCGCGCGTCGCTGGCTTCGCGACAGCTCGGCGTTCGAGCCGATGGCCTTCGCCGTCACGCGCCAATGGCCCGATGTGCCCTCGCTCTACTTCGCCAACATGCGCGGCGAATACTTCCTCGTCCAGAAAGCGCCGGAGGGCGTGCGCGTTGCGCATCGCCTGCCCGACGGTGAAGGGCGCCGGGTCTGGCTGGCGCAGGCCAGTGGCGATCGAAGCCGACCGCTCGGCGAGGAAATCGCCAACTTCGAGCCGCGCACGCGTTCCTGGTACCAGGAGGCGCTGAAGTCGCAGGAGCGCGTATTCACATCGCCGCAGGTCGACCCGTCCGGCCGCGAACTGGTCGTGACGCTGTCGCAACCGGTGTACGACCCCGATGGCGGCGCGGCAGGTGTGTTTGCCGTCGACCTGCATCTCCGGCAACTGGACAACATGCTGCGGACGCAGCGCATCAGCTCGCGTGGCGCGGCATTCATCGTCGACGAGCAGGGGCGATTGCTGGCCAGCTCTGCCGGCGACCCGCTGTTCTTTCGCGCGAGCGCCAACGAATGGCAGCGTCGCACGCCGGCGACCAGCGCCAACCCGGTGATCCGCGCCGCCTACGCCGGGTTCGAAAACCTGCGCGCTGCGCGCAGCGCCGACACGGTGGCCGATGACACGGCCTTGCAGCGCATCCCGTTCCAGGGTGGTGACGGTGGCCCGCTGATGATGGTGCAGCGCCCGTTCGGCCAGATGCTCGGCTTGCGCTGGACGCTCGTGGTGGCCGCACCCGAGTCCGATTTCACGGCGACCACGCGTGCCGCGTTGCACGCTTCGCTCGGCGTGATTGCTGCGCTCGTTGCCGCCGGGGTGTTGCTGGCCGTGTTGATCGCCCAGGTGGTCGGACGCCGTGTGAAGCGGCTAAGCGCAGCGGCTGAGCAGATCGGGCGTGGAGAAGTACCCGAGGTGGACGGGAAGACCCGTATCGCCGAAGTCAGCAAGCTGTCGCATGTGCTGCACGACAGCGCGAAGCAGTTGCAGACGTACCGCGCGCAGGTGGAATCGGATGCGCGCGCTCTGCAGCGCGCCAACGAAACGCTGGAAGACCGCGTGGAGCAGCGCACCGCCGAACTCGCTGCATCGCGCGAGGAAGCGCTGGCTGCCGCGCATGCCAAAGCCGCTTTCCTGGCCACCATGAGCCATGAGATACGAACGCCGCTCAATGGTGTGGTCGGCATGAGCACGCTGCTGGCCGAGACATCGCTCGATGCCGAGCAGCGTGACTACCTGCAGACCATCCGCCTGTCCAGCGACCAGCTGCTCGCGGTGATCAACGACATCCTGGATTTCTCCAAGATCGAGTCCGGCAAGCTCGACCTCGAAGCCGAACCGCTGAGCCTGCGTGGCGCAGTCGAAGAGGCATGCGACATCGCCGCGCCCCGGGCCCGTGAGAAAGGGCTCGAGCTCATCATCGACGTGCCGATTGCCAGCACGGGGCCCGATGCCGGCCCGGACGCTGTGCCGGAGGCCGTTGCAGGAGATGTCACGCGATTGCGCCAGGTGCTGATCAACCTGATCAACAACGCCGTGAAATTCACCGAGCACGGCGAAGTGTCGGTGCATGTGCGCAGCCTCGGCACGTTGCCGGACGGACGCGTGCAGCTGGAATTCCGCGTCAGTGACACCGGCATCGGCATCCCGCCCGATCGCGCCAGTGCACTGTTCGAGGCGTTCACGCAGGCCGATGTGTCCACGACGCGGAAGTACGGCGGCACCGGACTGGGGCTGGCGATCTGCAAGCGCCTCGTCGAACTGATGGGAGGGCGCATCGGCGTCGAAAGCGAGCCGGGGCGCGGTTCGACGTTCTGGTTCACCTTGCCTGCGGCCATCGCGCAGATGGCCCCGGCTGTCAGCCCGGCCCAGGTCGGCATGCTGCGCGGCAGCCGCGTGCTGGTGGTGGACGACCATGCGACCAACGTACGCATCCTCACGCGGCAGCTGCAGTTGTGGGGCATGGACGTGTCGTCGGCCGACTCGGGCGGCGGTGCGCTCGAATGGATGAGCCTGCAGACGGTGCTGCCCGACCTCATCATCACCGACATGCATATGCCGGGCATGGACGGGGTGACGCTCGCACGCACGCTGCGCGCCAACGACGCGTGGCGCACCGTGCCGCTCGTGCTGTTGAGCTCGGGCTTCATGCCTTCGGGGGACGACAGTGCGCGGCTTTTCAATGCACGCCTGCTCAAGCCGGCGCGGCAGAACCAGTTGTTCGACACGCTGGCACGCTGCGTGTCCGGCGAAGTCGGCAGTGGCATCGCTTCGCCCGGCAGCCTGCTGACCGACGTGCGCAAGAACATTCCCATCCTCGTGGCCGATGACAACGCCGTGAATTTGAAAGTCGCGAGCGCCATGGTGCTCCGACTCGGCTACGACGTCGTGACCGCAGTCGATGGACGCGAAGCGGTGGAAGCGGTCAATCGCGCGCGTCGCGACGGCCCCGCGCTCGGCGCAGTGCTGATGGACGTGAGCATGCCCAACATCGACGGCCTGGAAGCGACGGGCCTGATCCAGGCGGCTTGGGGCGACGACGCGCCGCCCATCATCGCGCTGACCGCCGCAGCGTCTGCCGAAGACCGCGCGCGCTGCATTGCGGCAGGCATGGACGATTACCTCACCAAGCCGCTTCAGGTGGCGGCACTGGCGGTTGCGCTGGAAAAGTGGGTGCGCGCGGATATCGCGGCGGCCGGCACTGCTGCGTCGCAGTCTTCCGGTGGGCCGCCCGATGCTCCGGATGCAACGCCCGACAACGGTTCCGGGCCCGGCGGATCTCCGGAGCCTGTCATCGTCGACTTCAGCCGGCTGGAGGAATTCCGCGAGTTCGACGATGAGTCACTGGCCATGACGCGCGAAGTCGTTTCGCTGTTCAAGAGCGATGCGCCAGGCCGGCTCGATGCCATCGACGCTGCCGTGGCGGCGGCCGATGCGCCGGCGCTGTCGCGTGCGGCGCATGCGCTCAAGGGCGCATGCAGCAATGTGGGCGCGATCGCGATGCTGGCCATTTGCACCAGTCTGGAGTCCGATGCACGTGACGGTGTCATGCCGCACGGCGCAGCAGAACGTGCCGCCATCCTGCACGCGCTGTGGCCGCAGACACAGTCCCTGCTGGAAGGCTGGCTGCCGCCGGGCTGATCGCCCACCGCCTTCGAGTTTCGGATCGAGCCGCCGGGCGTGCAAACCCCGGCGGCTTTTTCTTGGCATGCTTGTTGCGTCCGATCTTGTGTACATGTTTGGATTCACAAGAGTGGTGCAGTTTCCTGCCCAGTGTGGTGCCGGCATGACCCCTTCTCTTCAACCATTGCAGGAGCGTTCCATGAGCAAGGCAGATACCCCCGTCACCGCCAGCAGCGCGGTTGCATCCGAGGCATCCACGGTCATCAACAAGGGCGCGACGCGCCGCCGGCTGCTGCAGGGTGCTGCGTCGGTCACGGCACTGGGCGTCATGGGCGCGCCCGCCATCGTCAATGCGCAGGGCGCACCGAAAATCCGCGTCGGCTTCTGGCCTGTCGCTGCAGGCCTGCCGTTCTTCGCAGCGGTGGAGCGTGGCTTCTTCAAGGAAGCGGGACTCGACGTCGAGCCGCTCAAGTTCGCGGGCGCGCAGCAGGTCATGGAGGCCATGCTCTCCGGTCGAGGCGATGGCAGTTCCAACGGAACCGGCTCTGCCAACCTTGCCATCGGCGAGATTGCTCAACCCGGCCTCTTCAAGATCTTCTGCACCAACCCGAGCAACGCCAAGTTCGTGCTGGAAGAATTCCTCGTGCCCAAGGACAGCCCGGTCAAGACCGTGGCCGATCTCAAGGGCAAGCGCGTCGCATCCGGCCCCGGCATCCAGAACGTGACGCTGGCCAAGACGATGCTCGAGCGCGCAGGCGCGGGCCCGATGAACGTGACCGAACTGCCGATCGGCCAGCACGTCGCTGCGCTTGCGGCCGGCCAGATCGATGCTGCCTATACGCTGGAACCCACCGGCACCATCGGCCGCCTCAACGGCACCACCCGCGTGCTCGAAGCCGGTGTCGTGGCCCACTACATCCTCGGCGACCCGATGGCCCCGTGGCATGGCGGCGCGGCCAGCCTCACGACGGAGTTCATCAAGAAGAACCCGGAGATCTCGAAGAAGTACATCGCCGCCTACGCCAAGGGTGTCGATTTCGTGCGCAAGCAGCCGGGCGAGGCACGTCAGTACATGAAGGGTTACACCGCCATCGAAGGGGCGCTGACCAATGAAGTGCCGCTGGCTTCGTACATGATGTACAACGAATTCAAGGCCAGTGACGCGGCCTACTTCCAGAAGTTCTACGACCTGTTCACCGAGAAAGGCATCTTCGAGAAGAAGGTCGTGGTGGATGGCCTGCTCTACAAGGGCTGAGCATCATGGCCGACGCCACGACGACTCCTCCTTCCGGTGCTGCCACCGGCACGCCGTGGGCGCCGCCTGCGGCTGCCCCCACCAGCGCGCCGCCGAAGACACCGTTCATGCAGCGCATGCTGCCCGCCATCGGGCCGATCGCGCTCTTCATCATCTGGGATCTCGTGGTGCGGCTGGGCTTCATCAAGCCCATCCTGCTGCCAGCCCCGGCCGACACCGTCGCCACGCTCATCACCGGACTGGCTGGTGGGCCCCTGCTCTCCGACTTCATGGTCACGGTGTGGCGCACGGTGCAGGCCTTCCTCATTGCCGCCATCGTCGGCATGCCGCTGGGCGTGCTGCTGGGCAGCAACGAGAAGGCGTACCGCAGCGTCGAGTTCCTGATCGACTTCTTCCGCTCCACGCCTTCGTCTGCGCTGATCCCGCTGTTCCTGATGATCTTCGGCACCTCCGACGTCAACAAGGTGGCGATCGCGGCCTTCGGTGCGTTGCTCATCGTCGTGTTCAACAGCGCCTACGGTGTCATCAACGCGCGCAAGCAGCGTGTGATGGCGGCGAAAGTGATGGGCGCAACGCGCTGGCAGACCTTCCGTGACGTGCTGGTGTGGGAGAGCCTGCAACCGAGCTTCGTCGGCCTGCGTTCGGCCGTGTCGATGGCGCTCGTGATCGTGATCGTCGCGGAGATGTTCATCGGCGCCGACTCGGGCCTGGGCAACCGCATCATCAATTCGCAGCAGGTGCTGAATGTGAAGAGCATGTACGCGTCCATCCTCGCCGCCGGTGCGCTGGGCTATGCGCTCAACGTGCTGTTCCTGCTGCTGGAACGCAAGATCGTCCATTGGTCCGGGAGGTAACGCCATGTCCGCTGTCCTGAACGCGCCTGTGTTCGCCGATGTGCCCGCGCCGAAATTCGCGCCCGGCCCGGCCGGCACGCACATCACCATCCGTGGCCTGACCAAGTACTTCGCGGGCTGGCCGCTGTACGAGAACTTCGACCTGGACATCCCGAAGCACAAGATCGTTTCGGTCTTCGGGCCCAACGGTTGCGGCAAGAGCACGCTCATCAACATGATCGCGGGGCTGATTCCCATCGACTCGGGTGAAATCCTGTTCGACGGCAAGAGCCTCAAGGACACGAAGATCGGCTACGTCTTCCAGAACTACCGCGAGGCGATGTTCCCGTGGATGCGCACCATCGACAACATCGCGTATCCGCTCAAGCTGGAAGGCCGCTCCAAGGCGGAAGTCGATCGCCGCATGGAAGAACTCGTGGCGAGCTTCGACGTGAAGTTCGACCTGCGACGCTATCCGTATGAGCTCTCGGGGGGCCAGCAGCAGACGGCGTCGATCATGCGCGCGCTTGCACCCAACCCGGAAGTGCTGTTCCTCGATGAACCCTTCTCCGCACTCGACTTCGAGATGACGCTGTTCATCCGCGAGAAGCTGCAGGAAGTGTTCATGAAGACCGGCACCACCATGCTGCTGGTGTCGCACGACCTCGAGGAGGCGGTGTATCTCGCCGACCAGGTCTTGCTGCTGACCAAGCGTCCCACCAAGGTGGCCGAGATCCTGAGCTACGACGACCCGCGTCCGCGCACGGTGGAAACGCTGTCACAGCCCAGCTTCGTGAATGCCAAGAAGCTGAGCCTGGAGATCTTCCAGCGCGAAGTGCGGCGCTGAAAGGGATTCCGGCTCAGGCCGGAATCTCTTCCAGCTGCTTCACCCGCTCGTACACCGGCGTGAAGTCTGGCGCCGTCATTTCGAACAACTGCTCGAAGCTGTCGATGACGAAGTAGGTGCTCTGGAACGTGTCGATCTTGTAGCGGCTGCGCATCACACGCTCCAGCGACAGCGGCACACGCTTCGGTTCGGGGCTGGTCACGCTGTAGCGCAGCTCGCCCGAAGAACTCAGGATGCCCGCACCGTAGGCGCGCAGGCCTTCCGGCTGGCGGATCAACCCGAACTCGATCGTGTACCAGTACAGGCGGCTCAGCAGTTCGCACGCATCGAGCGAGTCGGCCTTGAGACCGCCCGCGCCGTAGCGTTGCACATAGTCCGCAAACACCGGATTGAACAGCAGCGGCACATGGCCGAACAGGTCATGGAAGATGTCCGGCTCGACGATGTAGTCGAACTCTTCCGGCTTGCGGATCCAGTCCGTCACCGGGAACTTGCGGTTGGCCAGCAGCGTGAAGAACGGCACTTCGGGTATCAGCCCCGGCACGCCGACCAACTCCCACTTCGTCGCCTTGTACAGGCGCTCGTTCACTTCGTCGAAGCGTGGAATGCGGTCCACCGCGCCGAGCGATGGCAGCATGCGGATGAACTCATCCGCTGCGAGGCCCGGCAGCAGCGCGCTCTGGCGTTCGTACAGGCGCCGGTAGGTGTCGTGGTCCGCCGGCGTGTAGGCGTCGTAGTCCTGCGCGCAGGTGTAGTCCGCCCCTGCGCGCGAGTAGTCGCCGCGCGGCGGGCGATCGCTCGCGCCATAAACAACCGGTTCGACCGCCATGCTCAGACCTTCGCTTCGAGCACGCCCCGGCGGATCTGGTCGAGCTCGATGCTCTCGAACAGCGCCTTGAAGTTGCCGTTGCCGAAACCGTCGTCGCCCTTGCGCTGGATGAACTCGAAGAAGATCGGGCCCAGCTGGTTCTCGCTGAAGATCTGCAGCAGCAGCGCGCCCGCCTTGCCGTCGACCAGGATCTTGCGCTTGAAAAGTTCGTCCACGGGCTCGCCATGACCCGGAATGCGCTTGTCGATCAGCTCGTAGTAGGTGTCGATGGTGTCCAGCAGCTTCACGCCCTTGCCGCGCAGCTTGTCGACCGTCTTGTAGAGGTCGTCCGAGCCCATGGCGATGTGCTGGATGCCTTCACCCTTGTACATGTCCAGGTACTCCTGGATCTGGCCGGCCTTTTCCTTGCCCTCTTCGTTGATCGGGATGCGGATCTTGCCGCAGGGGCTGGTCATCGCCTTGCTCTTCACGCCGGTCACCTGCCCTTCGATGTCGAAGTACTTGATCTCGCGGAAGTTGAACAGGTGTTCGTAGAACCCGGCCCATTCGTTCATGCGGCCGCGGTGAACGTTGTGCGTGAGGTGGTCGATGTAGGTGAGGCCGTTGCCTTCGGGCGCGAGCGCTTCCTCTGCGGTCAGGCCGGGCAGGGCTTCGAAGTCCACGTCATAGAAGCCGATGTTGCCGATGTCGCCCGGTTGCGCACCGTTCTTGCCGCGCCAGCGGTCCACGAGGTAGATCAGGCTGTCGCCGATGCCCTTGATCGCAGGAATGTTCAGTTCGCCCGGGCCGGCCTTGTCGGCATAGCCCCAGGCACCCAGCGAGACGGCGCGCTCGTAGGCGAACTTGGCGTCCTGCACGCGGAAGGCGATGGCGCAGACGCTCGGGCCGTGCGCGCGTGCGAAGCGCTGCGCGAAGGAATCCGGCTCGGCGTTGATGATGAAGTTGATCGTGCCCTGGCGGTACAGCGTCACATCCTTGTGGCGGTGCTTCGCGACGGGGCGGAAGCCCATGCGTTCGAAGACTTCGCCCATCGCCTTCGGGTCCGGCGCCGCGTATTCGATGAACTCGAATCCGTCGGTGCCCATGGGGTTGTCCCAGGTCTTGAATTCTTCGGTGGCCTGTGCGGCGAGAGGTGCGTTCATCGAGGGTCTCCTGTGCAGATTCGTCCACTGTAGTGGGCGTGGCCCTCACTTTTTCTGCAAGTTCAGGCGCGTGGCTTGAGTAAAACGCAAGAAATATGCAAAATTCGCCGAATGGAAGCACTCGACAAGCTGGATCGCCTGATTTTGCGCAGTCTGCAGGCAGATGGACGGGCCACTTACGACCAGGTGGCCGAAGCGGTCAATCTCTCACCCAGCGCGGTGCTGCGCCGTGTCAAGCGGCTGGAGGAATCAGGGGTGATCGACCGCTACGTCGCGCTGGTCAAGCCCGAGTCGGTCGGCCTGGGTCTGACCGCATACATCAATGTGCGTCTGGAAAAGCACACCGAAAGCCACAAGCGCAACCCCATGGACCTGTTCCGCGCCGCCGTGCAGACCTGGCCCGAAGTGGTCGAGTGCGCCGCGCTGACCGGTGACATGGACTACCTGCTGCGCGTCGTCATGGCCGACATGGCGCACTACAGCCGCTTCATCATGGACACGCTGCTCAAGCACCCCAGCGTGCAGGACTGCAAGACCAGTTTCGTGCTCGACCGTGTGAAGGCGACGACGGCCGTGCCGGTCTGAGCCCGGTCTGACGCCCGACTGACGGTCGCTGGGAAAGCCTCTCCAAAGGTGACAATGTGCCTTGGGAATCTTGGGGTAAACCCTTATATTCGAGCCATGGTCGACACACGCAAGCTCTTCAAGGCGTCGCTCAGCGCCGGGCGGGAGTTCCTGCGCGCCCCGTCGATCAGCTCGGTCAGCCGGATCCTGGACAAAGGTACGGCGGAGCACCTGTCTCCTGTGCTCGTGCCCATCCGCTCCATCGGCCCCAACCAGCGCGAACGCGTGGCCGTGCACCTGCTGGCGCTGACCGCGCAGGACCGCTATTTGCGTTTCGGTTATGCGGCCAATGACGAACAGATCCTCCGCTATGTGGATTCGCTCGACTTCGGGCGCGACGAAATCTTCGGCATCTTCAATCGCCGCCTCGACATCATCGCCATGGCGCACCTGGCCTTCACGGATGAGCCGGGGCCTGACGACTTCGCCGAATTCGGCGTGTCGGTGCTCACCGCCGCGCGCGGACGTGGCTATGGCTCGCGGCTGTTCGAGCGTGCGGCCATGCACGCGCGCAACCAGGGCGTCGATCGCCTGCTCATCCATGCGCTGAGCGAGAACGCGGCCATGTTGCAGATCGCCCGCAAGGCCGGCGCGACGGTGGAGCGCGATGGCGCAGAGTCCGAGGCGTTGCTGCGGCTGGCCGAGCCTACGCTCGACACCCGCATGGCGGAAATCGTGGAGCAGCAGTTCGCCGAGATGGACTACAAGCTCAAGGTCCAGTCCAAGCAGTTCTGGGATTTCGTCACCAATTTCCAGGAAGTGCGTCGCGGCATGCGCGCCGCGCGGCGCAAATCGGGCGCCTGAGGGTTGCATCTGCGGGGCATGGCCTCGCCGTCACGCCAATCCGTTATCCTTGCGTTTCCCCAACTCCGCACTGCTGCAGTGTCCGACCCTCATCCTGAACGCCATGCTCCTGAAAAGGAGGACAAGCGCTCCTTCCTGCAAAAACTGGCCGAGTTCATTCACCGCGGCCCCGATTCGCGGGACGAACTGATCGAAACCCTCGCCGAGGCCGAAGACAACGACGTCATCGGCGCCGAATCGCGCGTGATGCTCGAAGGCGTGATCCGCATGGCCGACATGACGGCCGGCGACGTGATGGTGGCCGCGCCGCGCATGGACCTGATCAACATCGACTCGGCCTACGACGACATGCTGCATCTGGTCATCGACACCGCGCACTCGCGCTTTCCGGTGTATGAGGGCGAGAAGGAAAACATCATCGGCATCCTGCTCGCGAAGGACCTGCTCAAGCTGCAGCGCGCGCCGGAGCTCAACATCCGCGCGCTGCTGCGCCCGGCGGTGTTCGTGCCCGAGAGCAAGGGCCTGAACGACCTGCTGCGCGAATTCCGCGGCAACCGCAACCACCTGGCCATCGTCATCGACGAGTTCGGACGTGTGGCCGGCCTCATCACCATCGAGGACGTGCTGGAGCAGATCGTCGGCGAGATCGAGGATGAATTCGACATCGCCGAGGACGAAGGCGACATCTTCGGCCTGGCCGACCGCACCTACCGCGTGAGCGGCGACACGCCGATCGAACGTGTGAACGAAGCCTTCGGCGTGAAGCTCGCCAGCGACCCCGACGACGAGCTCGAACGCGAGTTCGACACCATCGGTGGCCTCATCGCGCACGAGATGGGCCACGTGCCCAAGCGCGGCGAGTTCACCACGCTCCAAGGGCTGAACTTCGTCGTGTTGCACACGCGCGGTGGCGCAGTGAAGTGGTTCAAGGTCTCGCCCGCGAGCCAGGACGACGCGACGGGCTGATGCGCACCGACGGCGCCGTCTCCCGCAACTTCTTCGTGCTGGCAGCGATCGTCGCACTCGCGGGGCTCGGGCAGGCGGCCTCCATCGCATCGCCGTGGGACGGGCAGCCGCAGTGGTGGCTGCAGATCGCGTCGCTCGCGGTGCTGGCGGTCTGCGTCCAGCGCGAATCTTCCGTGCGACGCGCTTTCGCATTCGGCTGGTTGTTTGCCACGGCCTGGCTGTGCGGCACCTTCTGGTGGCTCTTCATTTCCATGCACACCTATGGCGGCATGGCTGCCCCGCTGGCGGCCGTGGCCGTGCTTGCGCTGGCGGCTGCGCTCTCGCTGTACTACGCGCTGGCCTGTGCGGCCTTCGTGCGTGTCGCCGGCGCGGCATGGTGGATGCGCGCAGGGCTGTTTGCATCGCTCTGGCTGCTGGCGGAACTGCTGCGCGGCCACTGGTTCACAGGTTTCCCGTGGGGCGCGGGAGGCTACGCGCATGTGGACGGGCCGCTGGCGCCGCTGGCACCGCTCGTGGGCGTGTACGGCATCGACTTCGTCGGTGCGCTGCTGTCATTTGCGATTGCATTCGCGCTGGTGCGTGGGCCGCGTGCCACGCGCGCATTGCCCGTCGCGCTGGGGGTGTTGCTCGTCGCGGCGCTGCAGTTCACGGGCGACGACGCGACACTGGATGCGCAGGACGGTCGCAACACCGGCACGCTGCAGGTGGCGCTGCTGCAGGGCAACATCCCGCAGGACGAAAAATTCCAGCCCGGCACCGGTGTGCCGCTGGCACTTGCCTGGTATGCGGCACGACTGGGCTCCACCGACGCACCGCTCGTCATCGCGCCCGAGACCGCGTTGCCGCTGCTGCCGCGTGCGCTGCCCGAGGGGTACTGGCGCGGCATCCAGTCGCAGTTCGCCAGCGGCCAGCGCGCCGCGCTGATCGGCGTGCCGCTGGGCAGCGTGGAGGACGGCTATTCGAACTCCGTGGTCGGCCTGCGCGCCGGTGCACCGGACTACCGCTATGACAAGCACCACCTCGTGCCCTTCGGCGAGTTCGTGCCGTCGCTGTTCCGCTGGTTCACGAACCTGATGAACATCCCGCTGGGTGATTTCGCCCGCGGTGCTGCATCGCAAGCACCGTTCGAGTGGCAGGGCCAGCGGCTCATGCCCAACATCTGCTACGAGGATCTGTTCGGCGAGGAAATCGCCGTGCACTTCGCCGACGGCAAACCGGCGCCGACCGTGCTGGTGAACGTCAGCAACATCGGCTGGTTCGGCAACTCGATTGCCATCGACCAGCACCTGCACATCTCGCGCATGCGCTCGCTGGAGTTCGCGCGGCCGATGCTGCGTGCCACGAACACGGGTGCCACAGCCATCATCGATCACCGCGGCGAGGTGTTGCAGCTGCTGCCGCGCCACACACGCGGCGTGCTGATGGGTGAAGTGCAGGGCCGGTCGGGCCGCACCGCCTATGCCGCGTGGGCTTCGCGCTTCGGTTTGTGGCCGCTGTGGGCGCTGGCGCTTGTTCCGCTGCTGCTGTCGCTGTTCATGCAGGTTGCACTGCGCGCGCGTCCTTCCGCCGCCACCACATCGCGCAGGTAAGCCCGCTCACGATGTGCCAGATGCCCCAGAGGCTGGCCACGATCACCATGCCCAGGTCGCTGCCGAACTGCACGGCGATGATGCCCAGTGCGAGCCCCGAGTTCTGCATGCCGCCCTCGATCATCACGGCGCGGCGGTCGCGTTCGCTCACGCGCATGGCCCGGGCGGTGACATAGCCGAAGAACAAGCCGCAAGCGTTGTGCACCACCACGATTGCCAGCGTGGGCAGCAGGCCGAGCGTCAGCAGTTGCCGCTCCTTCACGAGGCCGAGCACGATGAACGCGAACAGCGCGAACAGCGAGAAGTTCGCCAGCGGCTTCTGGATGAGCTTCGTCACCAGCGGCATGCGATGTGCGAACAGCAGGCCGAGCGCCATGGGAATCGCCAGCAGCACCAGCAGGCTGATCCAGATGTCCGACGCGTCGATCGACAGCGTGCGCAGCCACGAAGCCGTATCCGGATTCGCGGCCACCATCCAGCTGAAATTGAACGGCGTGGCGAACAGGGCGATGACGCTGGCCACGGCCGACACGCTGACCGACAGCGCCGTGTTGCCGCGCCCGAAGTGCGTGATGACATTGCTGAGGCTGCCACCCGGGCAGGCGGCCACGAGGATCATCGCGGCCTCGACGTTCGCTGGAAGGTCCAGCACCATCGTCGCCGCCCAGGTGCCGATGGGCAACAGGATGAATTGCGGGATGAGGCCGCAGATGACGGCACGCGGCGTCTGCGCGACACGGCGGAAATCGTCCACCCTGAGTTCGAGCGCGACCGAGAACACCATGGTGGCCAGCACCAGGCTCAGGACCAGTTGTTGTGTCGTCATCGTTGTCTCCTGCCGGCCATGATAGGTGCGGCGGGAGACCGATGGCCTCGGGGTTGCTACGGGTGTCCGGCCGTTATTTCGGCAGGTAAAGCGTCGCTTCGACTTCGATGAGCACTTCGTCGCCGGGCAGGAAGCGGTTCACTTCGACCACGGTGCTGACCGGCGGTTCGCCCGGAAAGAACAGGCCGCGCACACGGTTGTACGGCGCGTAGTGATGCAGGTGGCGGAAGTACTGCACCAGCCGAGCGGTGCTGTCCATCGTGCCGCCGTGATCTGCCGCCAACTGGCGGATGCGCTCCAGCACGAACCAGCTCTGCGCGACGATGGGCGCTTCGAAAACGTCCACGCTCATCTGACCGGTGTCGTAGCCGACCGATCGCAGCGCCACACGCGCGGCGTCGGGCAGGTCTTCGTAACCCTTCACTGCCGACTTCGTCGCGGGGTTGACCGCGACTACGCCACTCAGGAACACGAAGTCACCAGCGCGCCTGGCGGCGGCGTATTTCGCCATGGGCTGGCCCATGCTGTCGGCCGGTGTGCGGGTCATGTGTTTTTCCAGGTCCGCATCTTGCCGGGGTTGAGCAGGCCTTGCGGATCGAAGCGCTTCTTCGTCTCGATGATCTCGGGCGCGAGTTCACCCTGCGCCTTGCCGTCTTCCAGGTGGTAGACGTGCGGGTTGTTGATGCGCACGCCGTTGGCCCGGAAGATGTCGATGATCTCGTTGAGCCGCTCGGGTGTCGTGTAGCGCACCAGCTGCAGCGCGCTGCAGGTCACCTCGCCCGTCATCGTGCGCAGGAACTCGGCGTGCAGCAGTACCTCGCCGTCCTTGCCGCCGAGCAGTTTCTCCATCAGGCGCACCTGCTCCAGATGCTGCCCCGGTGTGAACGAGCTTTGCAGGTAGGTCAGCGTCTTGTCGACCTTCAGCGCGTTGAGCGTCGTGTGGTTCCACGCGTATTCGATGATGGTGCGGCGCGTGGCCTTCACCTCGGCGGCGGTCTGGCGGTAGGTGACCTTGCCGCCGTAGCGCTGCACGTACTCGAGCATCGGCTGCTCGCACGATTCGGCCACCACCAGCAGCGCAGCATGGCAACCGGGTTCGAGGTGATCGGCCAGCGTCGTCATGTAGTCCGGCACGGGGCAGGCGAGCAGGCCGACCTCCTTCTTCAGGATGCCGGGCGCGCGCGCGATGACGTCGCTGAATTCCAGTGCCTTGTCGAAGTCGTCGAACACGACGACGCTCTCCAGCCAGTCATGGGCCGGTGCGAGGCCGACTTCGATTTCCAGCACGAGGCCGTTGGTGCCGTAGACGTGGTGCATGGCCAAGGCCTCGGCACCGCGCAGCTCGACGAAGTTCGGCTCCGGCTCGATGGTGATGGCGCGCACGCCCAGCACGTTGCCCGGGCACGCGAGCGGGCCCCAGGTGATCGAACCCGCGCCGCCGAAGCCGCCACCGAACAGGCCGCCCAGGGTCGCGCTGCGGAAGGTGGAGGGGATGCACCGCAGCTCCCAGCCCTTGGCCTGCGCTTCCTTGTCGAATTCCGAGAGCCGGATACCGGCTTGCGCGCGGCCCACGCCGTCCTTCGCCCAGAGGAATGCGTTGTAGCCGCTCATGTCCATCAGCAAGCCACCCTGCAGCGGCACGGCCTGGCCGTAATTGCCGGTGCCACCACCACGCACTGTGATCGGTATGCGCAGCCGCGCGCAGGCGGCGACGAGCTGGCGGATTTCTTCCTCGTTGCGAGGCTTGGCGACGATGTCGGCGCGCTTGCCGTTGAGCTCGCCCTTGAGCACAGGGCTGAACCACGAGAAGTCCTGCGAGAGGCGCGTCACGCGCGGCGTATCGGTGATCCAGTCGATGTCGGGCAGCGACATGTGCAACTGCTCGATGGGGGATGCGGGAGCGTTCATATCAGTCTTGTGAGAGTTCGCTGGCATGCCATGAACCGAGCGCCAGCCTCGTGAGCCATGCCATCAGCACGAACAGCGCGACGCCGGTCAGCGAAATCAGCAGCAGCGCGGCGAACATGCGCGGGATGTTGAGCTGGTAGCCAGCCATGAGGATCTGGTAGGCCAGGCCTGTGCCGGTACCGCCGGTGCCGGCGACGAATTCGGCCACCACCGCGCCGATCAGCGCGAGGCCGCTGGAAATGCGCAGGCCGCCGAAGAAATAGGGCAGTGCGCTCGGGATGCGCAGGCGCATCAGCGTCTGCCAGCGCGTCGCGCGGTTCATGCGGAAATAGCTCTGCAGGTCCGGATCCACGCTGCGCAGGCCGAGCGTGGTGTTGGAGATGATGGGAAACAGCGCCACCAGCGCCGCGCACACCACGAGCGACGCAGTGGGGTTCTTCACCCAGATGATGATCAGCGGCGCGACGGCGACGATCGGCGTCACCTGCAGCAGCACGGCGTAGGGGAACAGCGCGGTCTCGATGATGCGGCTCTGCACGAAAAGGAACGAGATCAGCACACCGATGACCACGGCGGCGATGAACGACAGCACGGTGATCTTGAGCGTGACCATCAGTGCCGTGCCCAGCGCGCTCCAGTCGGTGAACAAGGTCTTCATCATCAGCACGGGCGACGGCACGAGATAGGGCGGCAATTCCCAACCCACGACCATGCCCTGCCACGCGCCGAGCAGCACGATGGCCACGAGCACCGGGAACAGCACGCGCTGGACGCGCGGTTGCTGGAACAGCGGAATTTTCCGGACCGCAGGGGTCGTGCTCATGACGCGACCTCCTCGTCGGTGTTCTGGCTGGCGCGGTGCAGGCTGTCCTGCAACTGGCGCGCGTACTTCGCGAACCCGGGCGTGACCATGAATTCAGGTTTGCGGGGATACGGTTCGTCGATGCGGAACTCTTCCACGATGCGGCCCGGGCGCGCGGCCATCATCACCACGCGCGTGGAGAGGAAGACGGCTTCATGGATCGAGTGCGTCACGAAGACGACGGTGAGGTTCTTCTTGCGCCAGAGTTCGAGCAGGTCCGCGTCGAGCTTGTGGCGGGTGATTTCGTCGAGCGCGCCGAAGGGCTCGTCCATCAGCAGAAGCGTGGGTTCGACGACGAGCCCGCGCGCGATGGACACGCGCATCTGCATGCCGCCCGACAACGCGCGGGGCAATGCGGATGCGAACTTCGACAGGCCGACGAGCGCGAGCGCATCGGCCACGCGCGCGTCGGCTTCAGCGCGCGGCACGCCGGCCAGGTCCAGTGGCAGGCGCACATTGGTCTGCACGCTGGCCCAGGGCATGAGCGTGGGCGACTGGAACACGAACGCCATCTTCTTCGCGCTGCCGGCGTCGGCCAGCTGCGCCACCGGCTTGCGCCAGAGCAGCAGCCGTCCGTCCGTGGGCTCCAGCAGGCCCGCCACCATCTTCAGCAGCGTGCTCTTGCCGCAGCCCGACGGGCCCAGCAGCGTGACGAATTCGCCCTCGCCGATGGTGAGGTCCACCGGCTGCAGGGCCACCGTGCCGTTCGGGTAGGTCTTCTGCGCGGAGAGGACCTCGATGGCCGGGATGGCGTTCGTGGTTTCAGTCGTCATGCGCATGACCTCAGGGCAGGACCTTGGCGTCCTTGATGAAGTCGAGGCGGTAGGCCTTGGCGATGTCCACCTTCGCGGGGTCGATGAATTTCTGGCTGACCAGGAAGTCGTAGTTCGCCTTCATGCGCGCTTCGGTCATGATGCCGATGCCGCCCTTGGCTGCGTCACCCGAACCGACGATGCCCATTTCCTTCAGCTTGGCCACGCTGTGCGCCAGCTGGTCGTCGGTCATGTTCGGGTTGTCCTTCTTGATCAGCTCGTTGCCCGGTGCGGGGTTGGCCAGGTAGCTCTTCCAGCCTTCGGCGGACGCCTTCACGAAATCGGACACGGCCTTGGTGCGGTCGGCCACGGTCTTCTCCATGCAGGAGATCGTGGTGGCGTAGGACGGGTAGCCCTGGTCGGCCAGCAGGAAGACATTGGTCTTGGCGCCGGCCTTCTGGATCGCGTACGGTTCGGACGTGAGGTAACCCTGCTGCACGGCGTTCTTGTTGGCGAGGAAGGGCTGGATGTTGAAGGTGTAGGGCTTGGTCTGCGCGTCGGTCAGGCCGAACTTCGACTTCACCCAGGCCCAGTAGCCTTGCTGCGCGCTGGCGGCGATGAAGATGTCCTTGCCCTTCATGTCTTCCATCGACTTCACGTCTTCGTGCGCGATGAGCACCTGCGGGTCTTTCTGGAAGATGGCGGCGAGCGTCACGACCGGCAGGCCGTTGTCACGCGCGCGCATCATCTGCAGGTCGCTCGAACCCATGATGCAGTCGGCCTGGCCGGCACCCATGATCTGCAGGATGTTGACCTGCGGGCCGCCCATCTTCACGGTCACGTCCAGGCCGTATTTCTTGTAGATGCCCGTGGCGACCGCCTGGTAGAAGCCGCCGTGTTCGGCCTGCGCGTACCAGTTGGTCATGTAGGTGAACTTTTCCTGCGCGTGCGCGCCGGTCGCGGCCAGGCCGAGGACGGTGGCGCCCACGGCGAGGGCGATGCGGGAAGAAAGGAAGTGATGCAGCTTCATGCGGAGGCTCCTGGAAGGGTCAGACAAATCAGTCAGGGAAGGGAACGGGAAAAACCGTTAGCAAAAGACGGGCCGTGGACAGGGTGCGGCCGGACTCATTGCAGCGTCTGCTGGATGTGGCCGGTTTCGTGGCCGCGGCCCCATGTGGGTTCCTCGCGCACCAGCCACTGCAGGTGGTAGAGCTCGGTGAGCGCCTGCACCCAGCTGTCGGCCAGCGTGTCGAGGATTTCCTCGCCCTGCTCGCGCGTGGCCGAGGTGGGGTCGCCGATCACGCCGCTCGGGCCGAAGTCGCGCGAGGTCCAGGCGCAGGCGGGGCGGCCGTCGG
Source organism: Variovorax sp. VNK109 (assembly GCF_049445855.1). Taxonomy (NCBI): domain Bacteria; kingdom Pseudomonadati; phylum Pseudomonadota; class Betaproteobacteria; order Burkholderiales; family Comamonadaceae; genus Variovorax; species Variovorax sp. VNK109. The sequence goes on from NZ_JBMSDV010000003.1 coordinate 220,813, forward strand.
CCGACAGCAGCTTGATGGGGAATGCAGGCGGGAAGTTGGCGACCGCGCGGTCCATGTGCACCGTGTCCGGTGCGAGTGCGAGCATCAGCGCGGTCTCGGAATGACCGGCGTGCATGGACAGCCTCTTCTCCTGTTCGCTTACCTGCTTGCTCGACGCATTGGGCAGGCGCGACACACCGTAGGGCACGATGACGAAGTCGCCGTGGCGCAGGCGCAGTTCGCGCGCGGCCATCTCCAGCACCTGTGGCTGTCCGCCGTGGCCGTTGGCCAGCAGCAGCTTGCGGAAGCCCGAGCGGTACACCGACTCGCCGATCTCGATGATGGTGGACAGCAGCGTCGTTCCGGTCAGAGTCATCGTGCCGGGAAAGTGCAGGTGTTCTTCCGATTTGCCGTAGGTGATGGTCGGCATCGCGAACGCGCGGATCTCGGCGGGAAGGCGTTCGAGCGCCTTGCCGATCACGCCTGACGCGATGACGCTGTCCACCGAACACGGCAGGTGCGGGCCATGCTGCTCGATCGCGCCGCACGGCAGCACGATCACGGTGTTCTCGCGGTCGGGCAGCGTGTTGATCTCGGGCCAGCTCAGGTAGGGCAGGAAGCGGTGGGGCGGGATGTAGCCGTGCAGCATGGTGATGTCCTTGTTGTCTTGTGTGTGTCTGGGGTCAGTCCGGCAGGACGGTGCCGCCGCGGATGACGGTGCGTGCGCCGCTGCGCGAGGGCCAGCTCGTCACGTCGGCGCGGCGGAAGATCACGAGGTCGGCAACCTCGCCCTGCAGCGCCGGCTTGCCGGCGACATCGCGCGTGATCAGGTCGCTGCGGCAGATCGTGTCGGACCAGTTGTCGAACGGCGCATCGAGCTGCGCGGCCAGCGCGGCGCTCGCGAAACATTCGATCGGGTCGTAGCTGCCGACGGGGCAGAACGGGTCCTGCACGTTGTCGCTGGAGAACAGCAATGGGATGCCGCGCGCGCGCGCTTCCTTCACCAGCGTGATGCCGCGCATGCGCGGCGTGCGGCCGGTGGCGGCGTCCTGCAGCAGCAGGTTGGTGATGGGCAGCGACACCAGCGTGATCGGCGCGCGCGCCACTTCGTCGAGCGTGGCGAGCGCGACGCTTTCGGGTTGGGCCGCCAGCGCACACACGTGCCCGCAGACCACGCGGCCTTCGAAGCCGATCTCGCGCAGCACGCGCGCGGTGCCCAGCAGCCCTTCGGCGGCGGCGTTCAGTTCTTCATCGACGTGCAGGTCGACGTCGAGGTCTTTTTCCTGTGCGGCCAGCAACAGGTTCTTCAGATAGGCGGCGTTCCAGTTCACCGAGTGAACGAAGCCGCCCATCAGCGCATGCGGGCCGGTTTCGGCAACGCGCGCGGCGACGACGCGCGCTGGCTCCATGCTGGCGAACGCGTCGAGCCGCGTGAGGCTCACGAGCTCGAGCTTCAGGCGGCCGGCCCATTCGCGGCTCAGCGCGTCGAGCACCGGCCAGGCCATCGGCAGTGTGGCCGTGTCGGCCCAGTTGATGTGCGTGCGCACGTGCACGCTGCCAGCTTCGTAGGCCCATCGCAGGCCGCGCGATGCGCGCGTGCGGATGTCCTCGTCGGTCCAGTTCGGCAGGTCACGCAGCGACGCGTCGATGGCGCCGAGCAGGCCGGGCTGTACGTCGCCGATGCGCGGCAGCGTGAAAGTCTTGTCCAGGTGCAGGTGGGCATCGACGAAGCCGGGCAGCACGAGTGCGCCGTCCAGATGCCATGTGGTGGTGTCGTCGCGGCGCGCCGTGTCGGCAGCGGTCATGGGCGTCACGGACGTGACCTGGCCATCGGCCATGGCGATGCGCGCCAGTTGCGGTGAACCGCGCTCGTCGAGCGGCCACGCGTCACCGAGCAGCCAGCGCGGCAGGCGTGCGCCCAGCAGCAGTTTCGGTTTCACTTCGGTGGCGGCAGAAGAGAAATGCATTGCGGGGGTGTTCCGTGTGTGTTGCGCGCGTCGTGTGCCGTCACGCCGCGATCACGCCGCGAAGCGCGACATTGCCTGGCCGACGCGCGCGAGGAACTGCTCGAGCTTCGGCCGGGTGGCGATGTTCATGTGGTAGTACGCGTGGTAGTCCACGCGCGCGGTCTGGCCGGTGAGGCGCTTCATGTAGCGCGTGACGATCTTGCGCGGCGGGTCGCCCATGTACCAGGCCACCCAGCGCGGCCTGCCATACGTGACCACGGCCGACACGCGCTTGATGTGCGTGAGCATCGGTTTGACGTTGGCCGGGTCGCTGATGTCGAAAGCCACGCCCGGCATGAACAGCCGGTCGAAGTAGCCCTTGAGCATGGCCGGCAGGCCGAAGCACCAGGTCGGGAAGCAGAACACGATGGCCTCGGCCCACTGCAGGCGGCGGATGTAGTCCTTGAGCGGCTCCTGATTGGACGGCACGTCGTGGTAGCCCAGCCGCTCCTCGCGCGAGAGCACCGGGTTGAAGCCCTCGGCGTACAGGTCGCAATCGTCCACCTCGTGGCCGGCGGCCTTGAGGTTCTTCACCACTTCCTGGTGCAGCGCCGCGTGGAAACTGGTTTCCACCGGGTGGCAATAGATGACGAGCACACGCATCGAGGGTCCTTCTGTTGCTTTTTGACCAACCAATCAGAGCAATCGGTCAAATTAAGCAAAGGACATGCCATGGATCAAGGACATCCGGCGCACGCATGTGGTGCGCGCAGTTCGGCAGATTGACTGGCGGGAGGGGTGGCTGGCGCCAGCCGGGGGATCAGGTGGCCGAAGCCGGATCGATGCCGCAGCCGCGCAGCACGAAGCCGGTGACCTCGCGCGCGATGGCGTCGCGGTCCAGCGGTGCGTCGGGCGGCAGGCCCTGCATCACGCGTACCTGCAGGGCGAAGTCGGCGTAATGCTGGGTCAGCGCCCAGATGTGCATCAGCAACAGGCGCGCATCCATGGCCGGAATCAGCCCGCGCGCGATCCAGCCGTTGATGATGTCCACCTTCTTCTGCGTCCACAGGCGGGCGTTCGGCCAGTACTGTTCGAGGTTGCGTCCGCCGTCCAGCACTTCGCGTGTGAAGATGCGCGAGATCTCCGGGTTGTCGAACGCGTGGTCGAGTTTCTTGCGGATGTAGTGGTCCAGCACGCGGGCCGGGTCGTTCACGCTGTCTTCGAACGCGAACACCACCTTCCACTCGTGCAGCACCTGCATCAGCAGCTCTTCATAGAGCTCTTCCTTGCCGGCGATGTAATAGTGCAGCTGCGGTTTGGTGAGGCCGGCGCGCTCGGCGATGGCCTGGGTGGACGTGCCCTTCAGCCCGTTGAGGCTGAACTCCGCGATGCCCGCCGCGCGGATGGCCGCCATGATGCGCTCACGCCCCGGACGGGCCCGCGACAGCGGCCCTTCCGGCGCGGGCATTTCCTGGGCTGCGGCCTGGGATGGGGATGTGGCGCTCGCGGGCGCTTCCACTTTCATGACGGGAGGCTGGCAATCGGTGATGAACTGCCGGCATGGTACTCCGAGGCGGTCTACACTGCCTGCGACGGGAGTGACGCCCTGCTTCCGTTCAAGCCGCATCCCGGCCCCTTTCCGAAGGTCTGCACGATGTTCCAGCGCCCCTTCTTCCGTCCGTTCTTTCCGTCCCATGCCCGCGTTCCGCGGCTGCTGCTCCTGCTGGCGCTGGTGTTGGGGATGTGGCTGCTCATCGCGCCGTCCGCTTCTGCACGCACCATCGAAGACCTGCCCTACGGCCCCGACCGCCGCCAGCGCATGGACGTGTATTTGCCCGCGCAACCGAAAGCGGCGTCTGTTGCTGCGCCGGTCATCCTCATGGTGCACGGCGGCGCCTGGCGCATCGGCAACAAGACCATGGGCAAGGTCACGCGCAACAAGGTCGCGCGCTGGGTGGACAAGGGCTTCATCTTCGTGTCCATCAACTACCGCCTGCTGCCCGACGCCAACCCGCTGGAGCAGGCTGACGACGTGGCGCGTGCCGTCGCGGCTGCGCAAGCTGCGGCACCCGGCTGGGGCGGTGACCCCAAGCGCTTCATCCTCATGGGGCATTCGGCGGGGGCTCATCTGGTGGCACTGCTGAATGCGGCGCCCGCGCGAGCCACGGCCCTCGGCGCGCAGCCGTGGCTGGGCACCGTGGCGCTGGACAGCGCGGTGATGGACGTCACGCCCGTCATGCGCGCGCGGCACATGCGCTTCTACGACGAGGCCTTCGGCAGCGACCCGAAGTTCTGGGCTGCCGCGTCGCCGCAACAGCAATGGACCGCCGGCGTGCCTCCGCTGCTCGCCGTGTGTTCCACGCAGCGGCCCGACCGTCCGTGCGCGGCGGCCGAACGACTGTCGCGTCACGCAGCGGGGCTCGGTGGCCGTGTCGAAGTGCTCGGCCAGGACCGCACGCACGCGCAGATCAATGACGAACTCGGCCTGCCCGGCCCGTACACCGACGCGGTCGAGGCCTTCCTGAAATCGCTGGACCCGGCGGTGGCGGCGCTGCTGCGATGAAACCCCGCATCACCCTCATCACCCTCGGCGTGGCCGACCTGGAGCGCGCGGTGGCGTTCTACCGCGACGGCCTGGGCTGGCCGACCGAAGGCATCGTCGGCAAGGAGTTCGAATTCGGCGCGGTCGCGTTCTTCGACCTGGCCGGCGGCCTGCGCCTGTCGCTCTGGCCGCGCGCGAGCCTGGCGCACGACAGCGGGCTGAAGGAGACACCACCGGCGGCCACCGATTTCTGCCTCGCGCACAACGTGAAGTCGCGCGAAGAAGTGGACGCGGTGATGAAGCTGGCGACCGCGGCAGGAGCCACCGTCGTCAAACCTGCCGCCGACACGTTCTACGGCGGCTACGCGGGCTACTTCCGCGACCCGGACCTGCACCTGTGGGAAATCGCCTGGAATCCGCAGATGCTGCCTTCCGACTGAATGCGGACCCAAGACGCGGCGCAACCGTAAAATGCACGGTTTGCGCGGGCCGGGACGGCTCGCACGGCAAGCCGGCGCGACCCACCAGCACAAGGGCGGCACGCGGGCTTCACACCCAGAACACGCCATGTTGACCTTCCAGCAAATCATCCTGAAACTGCAGTCCTACTGGGACGCGCAGGGCTGCGCACTGCTGCAGCCCTATGACATGGAGGTCGGCGCCGGCACCTCGCACACCGCCACCTTCCTGCGCGCCATCGGCCCCGAGCCCTGGAAGGCGGCCTATGTGCAACCCAGCCGCCGCCCCAAGGACGGCCGCTACGGCGAGAACCCCAACCGCCTGCAGCACTATTACCAGTACCAGGTGGTGCTCAAGCCCGCGCCCGGCAACATCCTCGAGCTGTACCTCGGCTCGCTCGAAGCGCTCGGCTTCGACCTCAAGAAGAACGACATCCGCTTCGTCGAGGACGACTGGGAGAACCCCACGCTCGGCGCCTGGGGCCTGGGCTGGGAAGTCTGGCTCAACGGCATGGAAGTGACGCAGTTCACCTACTTCCAGCAGGTCGGCGGCATCGACTGCAAGCCCATCACCGGTGAGATCACCTATGGCCTGGAACGCCTGGCCATGTACCTGCAGGGCGTGGACAACGTCTACAACCTCAAGTGGACTGACACCATGAGTTATGGCGATGTCTACCTCCAGAACGAAAAGGAACAGTCGGCCTACAACTTCGAGCACAGCGATGCCGGGTTCCTGTTCACCGCCTTCGGTGCGCACGAGAAGCAGGCCAAATACCTGATGGAGCAGCAACTGGCCTTGCCCGCGTACGAACAGGTGCTCAAGGCCGCGCACACGTTCAACCTGCTGGACGCGCGCGGCGCGATCAGCGTGACCGAGCGCGCCGCCTACATCGGCCGCATCCGCAATCTGGCGCGCGCCGTGGCGCAGGCCTATTACGAGAGCCGCGAACGGCTCGGCTTCCCCATGGCGCCGCGGGAGTGGGTTGCCGAGATCGAAAAGAAGGCTGCTTGAAGCAGGGACGAGAACGAGCATGACAAGCAAGAACCTTCTGGTCGAACTCTTTGTTGAAGAACTGCCGCCCAAGGCGCTGAAGAAACTGGGCGAGGCGTTTTCGTCCGTCCTGTTCGAACAGCTGAAGGCCCAGGGACTGACGGCTGCCGATTCGGTGGTGACGCCTTTCGCGTCGCCGCGCCGACTGGCAGCGCACATCACCGGCGTGTCCGCCAAGGCAGCCGACAAGGCGGTGTCGCAGAAACTGATGCCGGTGGCCGTGGGCCTCGATGCATCGGGAAATGCGACGCCCGCGCTCATCAAGAAACTCGCGTCGCTCGGTGCGGATGTGTCAGCTGTCTCCACGCTCAAACGTGCACCCGATGGCAAGGCCGAAGCGCTGTTCTACGACAGCACCGTGGCCGGTGCCGCGCTGGCCGATGGCTTGCAGAAGGCGCTGCTCGAAGCCATCGCGAAGCTGCCGATCCCCAAGGTGATGACCTACCAGCTCGAGTCTGGCTGCGAATTGCCGGGCTGGAGCAGCGTGAGCTTCGTGCGGCCGGCGCACAGCCTGCTGGCTTTGCATGGCAGCGATGTGGTGCCGGTGCAGGCGCTGGGCCTGAAGGCCGGCAACACCACGCAAGGCCATCGCTTCGAAGCGCTCAAGCCGGTCGTGACGGTGAAGGATGCCGACAGCTACAACGCCGTACTCGAAACCGATGGCGCGGTGATCGCCAGCTTCGATGCACGCCGCGCCGAAATCGTGCGACAGCTGGCTGAAGCTGCGACAAAGGTTGGCAACGGTGCGAAGCCCATCGACGACGACGCGCTGCTCGACGAAGTGACCGCGCTGGTCGAGCGCCCGAACGTGCTCATCTGCGAGTTCGAAACGCAGTTCCTCGACGTGCCGCAGGAATGCCTGATCCTCACGATGAAGGCGAACCAGAAATACTTCCCGCTGCTCGACGCCCAGGGCAAGCTCACCAACAAGTTCCTCGTGGTGAGCAACATCCGCCCGGCGGATGCGAGTGCGGTCACCGGCGGCAACGAGCGCGTGGTGCGCCCGCGCCTGGCCGACGCGAAGTTCTTCTTCGACCAGGACCGCAGGAAGACGCTGGCCTCGCGCGTCGAGAGCCTGGGCAAGGTGGTCTATCACAACAAGTTGGGCACGCAGGGCGAGCGGGTGGAACGCGTGCGCGCGATCGCGAAGGCGATTGGCGAAAAGATCGGCGGTGCCACGCTCGCGCAGCAGGCAGACCAGGCCGCGCAACTGGCCAAGGCCGATCTGCTGACCGACATGGTCGGCGAGTTCCCTGAACTGCAGGGCATCATGGGGCGCTACTACGCGCACCACGACAAGCTCGCACCCGAAGTGGCCGATGCCATCGAAGACCACTACAAGCCGCGCTTTGCCGGCGACACGCTGCCGCGCGGGCAGGTGGGCGTGGTCGTCGCGCTGGCCGACAAGCTCGAAACGCTGGCCGGCATGTTCGGCATCGGCAACCTGCCCACCGGCGACAAGGACCCGTTCGCGCTGCGCCGTCATGCGCTGGGTGTGGCGCGCATGCTGATCGAGGGCGACCTCAAGCTGCAGTTCCACGAACTCACGCGCCTCGCGTTCTCGGTCTTCCCCGCCGGCATGCTGCAGGACGCCGCGGTGCAGCTCGACGAATTCCTCATCGAACGCCTCAAGGGCTACCTGAAAGACAGCGGCTATTCGTCCGCTGAAGTCGACGCCGCCATCTACGCGCACCAGCTCGGTCTGTGGTCCACGATTCCGCGCCGCCTCTCGGCCGTGCGCGAATTCCAGGCATTGCCCGAAGCGCCGGCGCTTGCCGCCGCCAACAAGCGCGTGGGCAACATCCTCAAGAAGGCGGGTGAGGTCGATGCGCATGTGAGCGAGGTGCTGCTGCAGGAGCCTGCCGAGAAGGCGCTCTACGCCGCCCTGAAGGATGTGGTGCCCAAGGCTGACGCGCAGTTCGATGCCGGCGACTACGCCGCATCGCTGCGCACGCTGGCCGCGCTGCGCGCGCCCGTCGATGCGTTCTTCGATGGTGTGATGGTCAACGCCGAGCAGACCGACCTGCGCCTGAACCGACAGGGGCTTCTCAAATCGTTGCACGATGCCATGAACCGGGTGGCCGACCTGTCGCGCCTGGCCGTATGATTTGACGCCATGCCGACCCAGCAACAGATCGACCGCTTCACGCTCGCCTTCCATCAGGAAGCCTTGCGTCGTTTGCGTGCGAACTCCGAATTGGGGCGGCAGGCATTGAATGTCCTCGATCGATGGGAATCGCGTGGCGCTTCGGCCAGTGGGAAGATCTATCGCGACGAGTGGCGTTCCTTGCTCGCCGGTGATCTGATGTTGCTGGAGCACGCTGTGTGCTCGGAGAACGAGCGCGCGGCCACATTGCGCAACATGTCTCCGCTGGGCTTCGTCATCGACGAGCCTGAACGCCTGAAGATCCGTCGCGAAGCCATGTCGCAATGAAGTTGTCGCAGCTTCTGCATGTGTTGCGCGCGTCTGCCGACATTTCCGGTGAGAAGTCGTTCGTGCTGATCGGAAGCCAGGCTGTGCTGCTCGCACTCGAAGAGGCGGATGGTGTGTTGACCATGTCCGATGAACTGGACCTGTATCCGTCGCTTGCACCGGAGAAGGCAGACCTGATCGACGGTGCAATCGGCGCACTGTCCGCTTTTCATGACGAGTTTGGCTATCACGCCGACGGCGTGAGCCCTGAAACTGCCGTCATGCCTGCCGACTGGATGGATCGGGCCATCTTCCGCTGCTTCGGCGACATCACGGCCATCTGCCCGGATCTGCATGATCTTTGTGTCTCGAAATGTGCCGCCGGTCGCGACAAGGATGCCGATTTTGTCCGGGTACTGCTGCGCGACGGATATGTGGCGATAGGCACGCTCGAAGAGCGCATTCACCTGCTGGACGCGACGAAGCATCCGATTGAAAAAATCGTCGCCTGGGCGCGCCGTCGCCATATCGAAAATCAGACAGGGGCTGGTCAGTCATGAAACTCGTCATCCTCGACCGCGACGGCACGATCAACCAGGACAGCGACGACTTCATCAAGTCGCCGGAAGAATGGATCCCGCTGCCGGGCGCGCTCGAGGCGATCGCGCGCATGCATCACGCCGGCTGGCACGTGGTGATCGCATCGAACCAGTCGGGCCTGGGGCGCGGCCTGTTCGACGTGGTGTCGCTCAATGCGATCCACACGAAGATGCACAAGGCGCTGGCGGCCTTGGGCGCGCGCATCGATGCCGTGTTCTATTGCCCGCACACGCCGGACGACGGTTGCACCTGCCGCAAGCCGCAGCCCGGCCTGTTCCAGCAGATCGGCGACCGCTACGGCATCGAACTGAAAGGCGTGCCGTCCGTGGGCGACAGCGTGCGTGACCTGCAGGCCGGCGTGGCCGTCGGTTGCACGCCGCATCTGGTGCTCACCGGCAAGGGCGCGGTTTATCGCGGGCGCGAGCTGCCCGCGCCGTTCCCGCCCGGCACGCGCGTGCACGAAAACCTCGCGGCGTTCGCTGATGACCTGCTGGCCCGCGCCGAGTCCCGCATCGAAACGGTTTGACAACCGACAAGGAAACCCAAGCACCCATGGCCGTCATTCGCTCCCTGCTGCACATGCTCTGGATGTTCGTCACGGTGATCCCGTGGGCCATCATCATGCTGGTGGCCTCGATCTGGCGTCGTGGCATTCCCTTGTACTGGATGGCTGCGCGCTGGCTCGGCTGGGCCATCGACGGGGCGCGCGTCATCCTGGGCATCCGCACGCGCGTGACCGGCATGGAGAACCTGCCCACCGGCGAAACCAGCGCGGCCATCCTGCTGGTCAAGCACCAGTCCACGTTTGAAACCTTCCTCATGCCGACGCTGATGCCGCACCCGCTGGCCTACGTGTTCAAGAAGGAACTGCTGTACGTGCCGTTCTTCGGCTGGGCGATGGGGCGGCTGGACATGATCCACATCGACCGCAGCCAGCGTGCGCAGGCCTTCAACAAAGTGGTTGCGCAGGGCAGGAAACTGCTCGCCCAGGGCATCTGGATCATCATGTTCCCCGAAGGCACGCGCATTCCGAGGGGGCAGAAGGGTGTGTACAAGACCGGCGGCACGCGGCTGGCCATCGAAACCGGCGCGCCGGTGATCCCGATCGCGGTTACTTCGGGCAAGTGCTGGCCGCGCAAGGCCTTCATCAAGTACCCGGGCGTGGTGGACGTGTCCATCGGCAAGCCGATCCCGAGCCAGGGCCGCAACCCGGAAGAGCTGATGGCCGAGGTGGAAGCATGGATTGAATCCGAAATGCGTCGCCTCGATCCCGAGGCTTATATAAACTGACGCGCATGCAGCGGTTCATCCAGTTCACCCTAGACCTGTTTGATCCGCCCCCACCTGCGCTGGCGGACAGCGAGCCGATCGCCCAAGCCGTGGCTGCGCCGCAGCCGGTGGCAAAGCCCGAGCCGGCTGCCGGGATCGACACCCGTCCCGCCATTCCGCTCGACCAGGCCGTCTCGCCCGTCGCGTTCCGCCATCCCCAGGCCAACCGGCAGGTGCTGCTGGACGACACGTTCATTGCCTACGAATTCCGTCGTGCGCGCCGGCGCACCATCGGTTTCGTGGTCGGCTCCGACGGTCTCGTGGTCAGCGCGCCGCGCTGGGTGCCGCAGTACGAGGTGGACGCGGCGCTGCGCGAGAAATCCAGCTGGATCCTGCGCAAACTGGCGGAAACACGCGAGCGGCACGAACGGCTCGAATCTGCGCGCATCGAATGGAAGGACGGTGCAACGCTGCCCTTCCTTGGCGAAACCGTCATCCTCGTGCTCGACCCGCGCCATGCGTTCGACGGCGTCGGTGCCGTGCTGTACACCGACGCCGAGGCGCTGCCTGGCGTGCCGCGCCTGACCCTGCATGTCGGGCTGCCGCACCATGCCAGCACGCAGCAGATCCAGGACGCGGTGCAGGCCTGGCTGATGCGCCAGGCACGCCGCATCTTCACCGGGCGGCTGGATCATTTCGCGCCCCGGCTGGGTGTGCAGTGGAAGAAGCTCAGCCTGTCCAGCGCCAGCACGCGCTGGGGCAGCGCCAGTGCCGACGGTTCCATCCGCCTGAACTGGCGGCTGGTGCATTTCCGGCAATCCGTCATCGACTACGTGGTGGCCCATGAACTGAGCCACCTTCGCGTGATGGACCACAGTCCCCGCTTCTGGGACACCGTGCGGACCGTCATGCCCGACTACGAACAGTTGCGCGCGCAGTTGCGGGACGACGCCATCCCGCCTTGGTGAAGTTGCGCGCCGATTTGCCGATAGAGACTGCACGCACGCCTCCGTCTGGCACACGAAGATGAGAATTTCGTGAAAAATTGCCAAAATTGAGGGTATTGACCGAAATCTGATAAATCTGATAAATTTGCTGACATATCGGGGGTTACATGAAAGAAAAGACCATTCTTGTCGTCGAAGACAACCCGGATCACCTGGAACTCACCCTGCTGACGCTTCAGGAGAACGGCATCCGCAACCAGATCGCTGTCGCGCATGACGGCGTGGAAGCGCTGGACTACCTGTTCGGCGAAGGCAAGCACGCCGGCCGCGACACGACGCAGCAGCCCGAAGTGGTCCTGCTGGACCTCAAGCTGCCCAAGCTGACCGGCCTGGAAGTGCTGCAACGCGTGCGAGCCGACGCGCGCACTGCCTTCGTGCCCGTGGTCATGCTGACCTCTTCCAGCGAAGAAGAAGACATCATCGCCAGCTACAAGAACGGGGCGAACAGCTTCGTGCGCAAACCGGTGGACTTCGGCGAGTTCACCGACAAACTCCGCCAGGTCAAGGTTTACTGGCTGCTCGTCAACGAATCCCGCCCGCCGCGCTGACGCGAGTCTTCCCGTGAAGTTGCGTCACACGCTGCAGGCGCGCGTGGCCGTGCTGGTGATCGCGGCCGTGCTGCCGTTGGCTGCCTTCTCGGTCTACACCGCCTTGCGCGACGCGCGCTCGGCGGTCGAGCAGGCGCGCAGCACGCTGCTGACCTCCGCCTCGCTGGCCGCTACCGGCCTCAATGCGACGACCGACTCCGTCCAGGGCCTGCTCACCGCCATGACCCGCGCGAACGACCTGCGCGACGGCTCCGTGAAGCATTGCCAGGCTTACGTGAGCAAGTTGCGCGAGCAATTTCCCCAGTACACCAACTTCGGCATCATCGACATGGATGGCCGCATCCGATGCAGCAGCCGCGGCAACGACGGGCTGGACGTCAGCGACCGCCTCTATTTCAAGAATGCGGTGGCCAGCCGCGATTTCGCCATCGGCGACCATGTGAAGAGCCGTGTCACCGGCGCGGACGCCTTGGGATTCGGCCTGCCGATCTTCGAAGACGGGGGGCGCATGACCGGCGTGCTCTACGCCGCCATCGATCTCTCGATTTTCTCGCGCTCCGTCTCCGAAGCCAGGCTGCCACCCGGTGGGCGCATGAGCGTGGTGGACAACAAGGGCACGTTCCTGGCCCTGCAGACCGAGAACGCCGTGCGCGTCGGCGACCGCATCACCAGCCCCGAATTGCTGCAGGCCATCCAGCAGCGGCAGGCCGGCGTGGTGGAAGCCGCAGACACACAGGGCCGCGAGCGGATCTACGCATTTGCGCCGGGGCGCACGAGTGGCGGCGGTGTCGGGCTGACGGTCACGATCAGCATGGATCGTGACCAGGTGCTGGCTGCGCCGCGGCAGGCCCTGTTGCTCGAGATGGCGGTCCTGTTCCTCCTGGCCACAGCGGGCTCGGCGGTCGCATGGGTGCTCGCCGGGCGTGCGCTCGTGCGCCCGGTGCAACGCATGCTCGACACGGCCGAGGAGGTGGCCAACGGCGCAGTGAACCGGCGCGTCGAACTCGGTCGCGGGGCGGCGTCGGAGTTGCAGAAGATGGGCGATGCGCTCAACTTCATGGCCGATGCGCTGCAGAAGCGCCAGCACGCGCTCGAAGCCGAACTGCGCAGCAGCCAGCAGGCGCGCGATACGCAGACGATGATCTTCAACAGCATGCAGGAAGGTCTCTGGGCCGTGGACACCGAAGGCACGCTGCTGCTGTACAACGAGGCGGCTGCGCGCGTGCTGCCGATCGAACCCATCATGCGGCCGGCCCCGGAATGGCCGGCGTACTTCGGCGTGTACCTGCCGGACTCCGAGATCCACATGGCCGCGGAAAACCTGCCCTTGTCGCGCGCGCTGCAAGGTCAGTCGGGACAGAGCGACGTCCTGGTCCGCAACGAACTCGTGCCGCAAGGATGCGTGCTGCGCTGCAGCTACCGACCCATGACGGATGCGGGGCGCGTCGTCGGTGGCGTCGTGGTGTTCTCGGACATCACAGAGCTGCGCAAGGCCGAGATCCAGGAGGCGCAGACCCACGAACGGCTGAAGGAAATCCAGCGCCGGCTGGTCGATGCGCTGCGCATCGGCCGCATCGGCAACTGGGAGCTCGACCTGCAGAGCGGTTCGCTCTGGTGGTCGGACGAGGTGCACGAGATCTTCGGAATCCCGCGTGGCAGTTTCGACGGCCGCCACGAGAGCCTCGTCGAGCGCATCCATCCGGACGACCGCGAGGTCTACCTGCGCCGGCGCGAAGACGCACTGCGCCGCCAGGCCACACTGGAGGTGGAATTCCGCATCGTCATGCCGGACGGCTCGGTGCGCTGGGTGCAGCAGCGTGGTGAACTCCATCGCGACCTGCATGGCCGCCCGACCTCGCGCGCGGGCGTGGTGCAGGACATCACCTCGCGCAAGAAATCGGAAGCCGAACTCTTCCTGCTGCGCAATGCGGTGGACCATATCAACGACATCGTGATGATCGCGGAGCTCGAGGATGGCGACGCGCCCATGCTGCGCACGGTGTTCGTGAATGCCGCCGTGGAGCGGCTGACCGGTCACCCTGCAGACAGCGTGATCGGCAGGGACGCCCTGAGCTGCTACGGACCGGACATCGACAAAGAGACGCTCGCACGCATGCGCGACGCACTCGCGCGCGGCCTGCCGGTGCGCGAGCAACTGCTGGCCTGCACGCGCACCGGCGGCCAGCTCTGGCTGGAGTTCGACGTGGTGCCCTTCGTCGAGACCACAGGCAGCCAGCGCCACTGGATTCTCGTGGGCCGCGACATGACCGGGCGCAAGCTCACCGAATCCGCGCTGGCCGAAAGCGAGCAGCGCTACCAGGCGCTGTTCGAACAGGCGCCGCTGCCCATGTGGGTGTTCAACGAGCAGGGCGGCCAGTTCCTCGCGGTGAACGAGGCGGCCATTGCCCACTACGGCTACACGCGCGAGGAATTCATGTCGCGCACCTTGTATGACGTGCGGCCCGCGCGCGAACGTGCGCGCATGACACAGCGCATCACCGAAGGCTATGAAGGCACGGCCCAGGGCTGGACACACCGCCGCAAGGATGGAGTGGAATTCCCGGTGGATGTGATGTCACGCCCGGTGGTGTATGCCGGCATGCCGGCGCGCTTCGCCATCGTGCACGACATCTCGGCACGCGTGCAGGCCGAGCAGAACCTGCAGGAATACATGTTCACGCTGCAGCGTTCCACCGATGCCAGCCAGATGGTCGTGTCGCACCAGACGCTGCAGGGCACCTTGCATGAGGTGGTGGAGCAGTCGCGGGCCGTCATCCGCGCCCACCAGGCCATCGTTTCGCTGGTCTACGGTGGCAACTGGGGCAACGCCGTGCATGCGGTGTCCATGTCCGACAAGTACGCGAACTACCGTGACTATGCGAGCGATCCCGACGGCAAGGGCATCTATTCCGTTGTCACGGAAACGAATCGCCCGATGCGCATGACGCAAGCGCAGCTCGAGGCGCACCCGCGCTGGCGCAATTTCGGGAACGATGCGGCGGCCCATCCGCCGATGCGCGGCTGGCTGGCCGTGCCCCTGATCAACCGGCACGGCGAGAACATCGGCGTGCTGCAATTGACCGACAAATACGAAGGCGAGTTCTCGCTGCAGGACGAATACGTGGCGATGGAAATGGCGCAGCTCGCGTCCATCGCGCTGGAGAACGTCAGCCTGCTCGAAGAAGTGCGTGCGCTGAACGCCGGCCTCGAGCAGAAGGTGGAAGAGCGCACGCGTGAACTGGCGCGCGAGCAGGCGCGTTACCGTGCGCTGTCGGACCAGGCGCCGCAGATCATCTGGAGCTACGAGCCCGGGCGCGGCGTCACCTACTTCAACCGCACCTGGTACGACCTCGTCGGCGGCACGGCCGACTACTGGCTGGGCAACCGCTGGATGGAGGCCATCCACCCCGACGATCGCGACGAAGGCCTCGCCAACTGGACTGTGGCCCGGCAGGCGCGCACGGTCTACAAGGGCGAGCGGCGCCTGCGCGACAAGTACGGCCGCTATCACATCATGTCGTACCGGGGCGCGCCGGTGTTCGATGAGCACGGGCAGGTGATGTTGTGGGTCGGCATCGACACCGATGTCACCGAATCGAAGACGGTGGAAGCCGAGCTGCGCGAATCGAACCGCGAGCTCGAGGCGTTCTCGTACTCCGTCTCGCACGATCTGCGCTCGCCGCTCAACACCATCCACGGCTTCAGCAAGCTGCTGGCGCGCGAGCTGGGGCAGGACGGGCCGCAGAAGGTCACGCATTACCTCGAGCGCATCCAGGCGGCAGCCGGCTACATGGGGCAACTGATCGAAGACCTGTTGTCGCTCGCGCAGGTTTCGCGCGCCAACCTGCGCAGCGAACCGGTGGACCTGAGCGAGATGGCGCGCTCCATCGCCGATCGCCTGCGCCAGACCGAGCCGCAGCGCGACGTCACGGTCGATGTGGAAGGCGACATCCTGGTGCAGGGCGACCCGCGCCTGCTGCGCGTGGTGCTGGAAAACCTGCTGGGCAATGCGTGGAAGTTCACGGCCCACACGCCGGACGCGCGCATCACCGTCGGTTCACTGGACGACCGCCGTATTTTCTACGTCAGGGACAACGGCGCCGGCTTCGACATGACCTATGCCAACAAGCTGTTCGGCATGTTCCAGCGGCTGCACGCGGCGTCTGAATTCCCGGGTACGGGCATCGGCCTGGCCACCGTGCATCGCATCGTCACACGTCACCACGGGCGCGTGTGGGCGCACTCGGAGATCGGGAAGGGAGCCACGTTCTTCTGGACGCTGGGCGATCTCCTGCTGGCTGCGGGCCCGGTCGAACCTGATATTCCAACCTGATTTGATGCGAGATTTTTGATGAAACTGATGAAAACGCTAAAATCGCCGCAGCTTTTTGTTGATTTTTTGACTTACGTCGAGTGCTGCCATGTCCAACCGTAACTCCCAGCTGGAAGACTCTGCCCTGCCGGCGGACGCGGCAGGCGAAGACAGTTTCTGCGGCACGTCCTACGCCGCCAAGCTGCTGGGCATGTCGGTGGCCACCGTGCAGTCGCTCGTGGAACGCGGCGAAATCGAAGCGTGGAAAACCCGCGGCGGGCACCGGCGCATCTCGATCAAGTCCATCAACCAGTATCTTCGCGACAACCAGCCGCAATCCGTCTTTGCCGAAAGCGAGCCGCCCACCAGCCTGCACGTGCTGGTCGTCGAGGACGACGAGAACACACGCGAGCTCTACAAGGCCTGTTTCGAGGAGTGGAGCCTGCCGGTGGACTTGTCGCTCATGGGCTCGGTGCTCGAGGCGCTGGTGGACATCGCCACGCTGCGGCCCGACCTGCTGATCACCGACCTGGACATGCCCGGCGTGGACGGCATGGAAATGCTCAAGGTCTTGCGCCGCAACCCCGCGCTTGCGAACATGCAGGTGCTGGCGGTGACCGGCATGAACGAGGAAGCGGTCAACGCGCGTGGGGGGCTGCCGGCAGGCACGCTGTTCCGCCAGAAACCGCTGAACTTCGACTGGCTGCAAGGCTACGTGACCGCGCTGCTCACCGCCATCCGTGCGGCACGCGGGGGCTGAAGAGGAGAGGCAATGGGGACTGAGGACGACGGCGCGCCGCAGGGAGACCTGGGCGAGCTGGCCAGCGAAGGCATCCTCGTGCTGGACAGTGCGGGCGTCGTCGTGCGTGCCAACATCCGCGCACATGAACTCATACCGGGCATCGTTTCCACGCTGAAAGGCGCTGAATTCTGGGACGTCATTCCCGAAGACGTGGTCGACCAGCACCAGAGCCACGTGAACCGTGCGTTGCAGTCCGGCAAGACCTACACCGTGCTGCACCACGATGAATTCGCCGGCCGCTGGGTCGAATACGCCTTCATGCCGGCGGGCGACATCGTGGTCGTGCACCTGCGCGACGTGAGCGACCGCCACCGCCTGATGGGCCTGCTGCGCGAGAGCGAGCGGCGCAGCCAGGGCCTGTTCGAGGCGAACCCGAACGTGATGTGGGTGTTCGACACCGAGTCGCTGCAGATCCTGGCGGTCAACCGCGCGGCCATCCGCTTCTACGGCTATTCGCGTGACGACTTCCTGGCCATGACGGCCAACAAGCTCTATCCCGACAGTGACGAAAAGGAACTGCGCAACTCGCTCCCGGTGATGGACGCCCATCCCTCTGCCGGCGCGGGCACGCGGCTGTGCAAGCAGCGCAAGCGCGGCGGCCAGGTGCAGATGGTCGAACTCTCCGGCATGGTGATCGACTGGAGCGGCAAGCGCGCCGTGCTGGTCACGCTGGCCGACGTGACGGCGCGTTATCTGTCGGATGCGCAGTTGCGCAACGAGAACGCCGAGCTCGAGTTGCGCATGAAGGAGCGCACGCGCGCGCTGCAGGACGCATTGCGTGAACTCGGCGCGCTGCAGTACGCCATGTCGCACGACATGCAGTCGCCCCTGCACGCCGTGGATGGCTTCACCAAGGTGCTGCTCAGCCAGTATGGCGAAGCACTGGGTGAGCAGGGCCGTCACTACCTCAACCGCATCCGCGCGGGCACCGAGAAGATGGCCCGGCTGATCGAGGACCTGCGCATGCTCTCGCGCATCTCGCGCCTGGCCATGAATCCGCAGGAACTGGACCTTTCCGCGCTGGCCCTGCAGGTGATGGAAAACCTGCGGAAGCGCGAGCCGTCGCGCGTGGTCGATCTGGAGATCGAGCCCGGCCTCACCGTTTTCGGTGACCAGGAGCTGGTCACCACCGCGTTGATGGCGATGCTGGACAACGCGTGGAAGTTCACCTCCCGCAAGGAGCAGACCTGGATCAAGGTCGGCGTGGCCCTGGGCAAGAACCGCGAAGAGCGCGTGCTGTTCGTCTCGGACAACGGCGCGGGCTACGATCCGGCCTATTCGTCCAAACTGTTCACCGCATTCCAGCGGCTGCATTCGTCGGCCGACTTCCCGGGCGCTGGCCTGGGTCTCGTGCTCGTGCAGCGGGTGGCCATGCGACATGGCGGGCAGGTGTGGTCCGAGTCGACCCCGATGTCGGGGGCGACCTTCTACCTCTCACTGCCGGTGAAGGACGCAAGCACCAAACCCGAAGCGGCCACCGGCGCGGCGTCCGCGTCGAGCGGCCTGCCCACGCAGGTTCAAACCGCGAACCGGTAAACCCCGTCCGGGTGCAGCGTGCGCCGCACCTGACCCGCGAACCACAGCGCATGCAGGTGCGCCACCGATTCCCCCATGGCGAACGTCGTCTGGTGCAGGTCGAGCTCGCGCCTGAAGAGCAGCGGCAGCACGTCCGCCGCGCTCTGCGGCGCTTCGGTGCAGGCCTGCAGCAGTTCCGCCAGCCGATCGCGGTGATGGTCGTGCAACTGGCGGATGCGCGCATGCAGGCCCGTGAACGGCTTGCCGTGTGAAGGCAGCACGAGCGTCGCCGGATCCAGCGGGGCGAACCGGTCGATCGAGTCGAGGAACTGGCGCAGCGGGTTCGACTCGGGTTCCATCTCCTGCACGCTCACGTTGGTGGAGATGCGCGGCAGCATCATGTCGCCGCTGATGAGGATTTTGTCGTCCGCGCAATGCAGCGCGATGTGTTCGGGCGAATGGCCATAGCCGTCGATGCAGGTCCATTGACGGTGGCCGATGGTGATGACGTCGCCGTCCATCATGCGACGGAAGCTGCGCGGCACGTCGGGCACCATGCTCGGGTAGTAGCTGGCGCGCCCGCGGATCTGCTGGATGGCCCCGGGGTCCGCCAGGCCGTGCAGCATGAAGAAGTCCGCCGCGCGATCGCCGCCGAAGCCGATGGTGCTCTGCGACGCGAGCCGCGCCGAGTGGTAGTCGGTCGAGCTGATCCACAGTGGCGCTTTCCAGCGCTCGCACAGCCAGTGCGCGAGGCCGATGTGGTCCGGATGCATGTGCGTCACGATCACACGCAGCACGGGCCGGCCTTCGAGCTGTGTCGCGAAGATCTGCTCCCAGTGCGCCTTGGGCTCGTCGTGCGAGATGCAGCAGTCCACCACCGTCCAGCCCTCCACCAGGCCGTCCGGTCCGGGCATCGCATCGCGCAACAACCAGAGGTTGATGTGGTTCAGCGCAAATGGCAGCGGCATGCGGATCCAGCGGATGCCGGGTGCGACCTCCACGGTCTCGCCGGACGCAGGCAGTGTGTCGCCAAGGGTGTAGGTCAGTTCCTGTTCGAGTGGGTTCATGCGGGAAAACGGGTCATGCAGGTCCGGATGGCGGGCCGTCCGGCGGTTGTGTGAGAATTGACGTTAACGTAAACGTCAGATGTAATTCCGCCCATTCTAGGGATGTGCCGCACAACGTGCAGGAACCATGGCCACCAGCAGCAGCTTCACCATCAGCGACCTGGCTCGCGAGTTCGACCTCACCACGCGGGCCATCCGCTTCTATGAGGACATGGGCCTGCTTTCGCCCAAGCGCGAAGGCCCGGGCGGCCGCAACCGCGTGTATTCGGCGCGCGACCGCACGCGCCTGAAGCTCACACTGCGCGCCAAGCGCCTGGGCCTGTCGCTCACAGAAGCGCGCGAGATCATCGACATGTACGACAGCCCGCGCGACACCGCGCCGCAACTGCGCAAGTTCCTGGACATCCTGGGCGCGCACCGCAAGCAGCTGGAAGAGCAGATGGGCGAGATCCAGGCCAACCTGGACGAAGTGCGCACGCATGAGAAGGAAGCGCGCGCATTGCTGGCGAAGTCGGACAAGAGCCGTTGAAGCCGGGGGACGCGTGGACGCAACGAACTTCAAGACCGCCGACGCCGCCTACGCCGACCGCGTGCGCGCCAGCTTCGCGCGCCAGGCGGCCATGGACACGCTCGGCGCATCGCTCGTGTCGGTGGAGCCCGGCGTCGTCTGCATCGAGCTCGACTGGGCGCAGAAGCTCACGCAGCAGCATGGCTTCCTGCATGCGGGCATGGTGGCGACCGTGCTCGACTCGGCCTGTGGCTACGCGGCCTTCACGCTGATGCCGGCCGACGCCGCAGTGCTCACCATCGAGTTCAAGATCAACCTGCTGGCGCCCGCGAAGGGCCAGCGCTTCCGCATGACGGGCACGGTGATCAAGCCGGGCCGGACGGTCACCGTATGCGAAGGTCGCGCCATCGCGCTGGACGACGGGCGCGAGAAGCTGGTCGCCACCATGGGCTGCACGCTCATGACGGTACAGGGCCGCGAAGGCATCCAGCACTGAGCACTCACACAAAGAGAAATTCCAAGGAGACACGCATGAACCTGCCGGGCCTCAACTACCAGCTGGGCGAAGACATCGACGCGCTGCGCGACGCCGTGCGCGCGTTTGCCGACGAGGAGATCGCGCCGCGCGCGGCCGAGATCGACCGCACCGACCAGTTTCCCATGGACCTGTGGCGCAAGATGGGCGACCTGGGCGTGCTCGGCATCACCGTGCCCGAGGAATACGGCGGTGCGAACATGGGCTACCTTGCGCACATGGTGGCCATGGAAGAAATTTCGCGTGCGAGTGCCTCCGTGGGCCTGTCGTACGGCGCGCACAGCAACCTGTGCGTGAACCAGATCAAGCGCAACGGCAATGAAGCGCAGAAAAAGAAATACCTGCCGGGCCTCATCAGCGGCGAGCACGTCGGCGCGCTCGCGATGAGCGAGCCCAATGCGGGCAGCGATGTGATCAGCATGAAGCTGAAGGCGGAAGACAAAGGCGGCTACTACCTGCTCAACGGCAGCAAGTTCTGGATCACCAACGGTCCCGACGCGGACACGCTGGTCGTTTATGCCAAGACCGAGCCCGAGCTCGGCGCGCGCGGCGTCACCGCCTTCCTGATCGAGAAGACGATGAAAGGCTTCTCCATCGCGCAGAAGCTCGACAAGCTGGGCATGCGCGGCAGCCACACGGGCGAACTCGTGTTCCAGAACGTCGAGGTGCCGGCGGAGAACATCCTGGGCCACCTGAACGGCGGCGCGAAGGTGCTCATGAGCGGGCTGGACTACGAGCGCGCCGTGCTCGCGGCCGGCCCCATCGGCATCATGCAGTCGGTCATGGACAACGTGATTCCCTACATCCACGACCGCAAGCAGTTCGGCCAGAGCATCGGCGAGTTCCAGCTCATCCAGGGCAAGGTGGCCGACATGTACACCGTGCTGCAGGCCGCGCGCGCCTACTGCTACACCGTGGGCAAGAACCTCGATTCGCTGGGCACCGACCACGTGCGCCAGGTGCGCAAGGACTGCGCGTCCGTCATCCTGTGGTGCGCCGAGAAGGCGACGTGGATGGCCGGCGAAGGCGTGCAGATTTTCGGCGGCAACGGCTACATCAACGAATACCCGCTGGGCCGCCTGTGGCGCGACGCCAAGCTCTACGAGATCGGCGCCGGCACCAGCGAAATCCGCCGCATGCTGATCGGGCGGGAACTGTTCGCAGAGACCATGTAAGACGACGGGCAACGCCCTTCGCGACGACAATCACACCATGACACCATCCATCAAAGAACTCTTCGTCCACAACCGCAACTGGGCCGCGCAGATGGAGCGCGATCGCCCGGGCTTCTTCACCGGCCTGGTGGCGCAGCAGACGCCCAAGTACATGTGGATCGGCTGCTCCGACAGCCGCGTGCCGGCCAACCAGATCACCGGGCTGGAGCCGGGCGAAGTGTTCGTGCACCGCAACGTGGCCAACATCGTCGTGCACTCGGACCTGAACGCGCTGTCGGCCATCCAGTTCGCGGTGGAGCACCTGAAGGTGGAAGACATCATGGTGGTGGGGCACTACGGCTGCGCGGGCGTGAAGGCCGCATTGGACGGCAAGCGCATTGGTCTCGCGGACAACTGGATCCGCCACATCCAGGATGTGCGTGACCGGCATCGCGCGTGGATCGACGCCGTGGCCGACGAGCAGCGTGCCGACATGCTGTGTGACTTCAACGTCATCGAACAGGTGGTGAACGTCGGCGTGAGCACGGTCATGCTCGACGCCTGGGCGCGTGGCCAGAAGGTCAACCTGCACGGCTGGGCCTTCGGCGTGCACGACGGGCTGCTGCAGGACCTGGGCATGAGCGTGTCCAGCCCTGAAGAGATGGATGCGAAATACCGCGCCGCGCTCGAACGCGTGGTGAAGAAGCGCAGCTGATCCCCATTCCTTTCCAACGATTCCCAGGAGATATTTCCATGTCCGATTCCATCGTCATCCTCGGCGCGGCGCGCACCCCCATGGGCGGCTTCCAGGGCGACTTCGCCTCGCTCTCGGCCAATGACCTCGGCGGCGCCGCCATCAAGGCCGCCATCGAACGCGCCGGCATCGCGCCCGAGAAAGTGGACGAAGTGCTGTTCGGCAACTGCCTGATGGCCGGCCAGGGCCAGGCGCCCGCGCGTCAGGCGGCATTCAAGGGCGGCCTGCCAGCGGCCACCGGCGCGGTCACGCTGTCCAAGATGTGCGGCTCGGGCATGGAAGCCGCGATGCTTGCGCACGACCAGCTCGTCGCGGGCAGTCGCGACGTGGTGGTCGCCGGCGGCATGGAGAGCATGACCAACGCACCGCACCTGCTGCCCAAGGGGCGCAGCGGCATCCGCATCGGCCATGACCGCATCTTCGATCACATGATGCTCGACGGCCTGGAGGACGCCTACGAACCCGGCCGCGCCATGGGCACCTTCGGCGAGCAGTGCGCCGACAAGTACAAGTTCTCGCGCGAGGCGCAGGACGCCTTCGCCACCGCCAGCGTGACGCGTGCCAAGGCCGCCACCGAATCCGGTGCGTTCAAGGAAGAGATCGTGCCGGTCACCGTCAAGGGCCGTGCGGGCGAGGTCGTCATCTCTGCCGACGAAGGCCCGGGCAAGATCAAGCTCGACAAGATTCCGCAACTCAAGCCCGCCTTCCGCAAGGACGGCACCATCACCGCGGCATCGAGCTCGTCGATCAACGACGGCGCCGCTGCACTGGTGCTGGCGCGCGAATCGACCGCGAAGTCGCTGGGTGCGAAACCCATCGCGCGCATCGTCGGCCACGCCACGTTCGCGCAGCAACCCGAGTGGTTCACCACCGCACCCGTGGGCGCAGTGAAGAAGCTGCTGGCCAAGACCGGCTGGAGCGTTGCCGACGTCGACCTGTGGGAAGTGAACGAAGCGTTCGCCGTCGTGCCGATGGCGCTGATGGAAGAGCTCAAGGTGTCGCACGACATCGTGAACGTGAACGGCGGTGCGTGCGCGTTGGGCCACCCCATCGGCGCATCGGGTGCACGCATCCTGGTGACGCTGATCCACGCGCTCAAGGCCAAGGGCAAGAAGAAGGGCATCGCGACGCTGTGCATCGGTGGCGGCGAAGGCACGGCCATGGCGATCGAACTCGTCTGATCCGGGCGACCCCATGCTGCTGACGCCCGATCAGGAAATGGTCCGCGACGCGGTGCGCGACTTCGCGCAGAAGGAACTCTGGCCCCACGCCGCTCGATGGGACCGTGACCACCACTTCCCGAAAGACGTGCACAAGGGGCTGGCCGCGCTGGGCGCGTACGGCATCTGCGTGCCGGAAGAGTTCGGCGGCGCCAACCTCGACTACCTCACGCTCGCCCTCGTGCTGGAAGAAATCGCCGCCGGCGACGGTGGCACCAGCACCGCGATCAGCGTGACCAACTGCCCGGTCAACGCCATCCTCATGCGCTACGGCAACGATGCGCAGAAGCAGAAGTGGCTCACGAGACTCGCACAAGGCGAACTGCTCGGCGCGTTCTGCCTGACCGAGCCGCACGTGGGCAGCGATGCGTCTGCGCTCAAGACCACGGCGCGGCGCGATGGCGACGGCTACGTGATCGACGGTGTGAAGCAGTTCATCACCAGCGGCAAGCACGGCGATGTGGCCATCGTCATCGCCGTCACCGACAAGGCAGCGGGCAAGAAAGGCATGAGCGCGTTCATCGTGCCGACCGACACGCCCGGCTACGTCGTCGCACGGCTCGAGGAAAAACTCGGCCAGCACAGCAGCGACACGGCGCAGATCAACTTCGACAACTGCCGCATTCCCGCAGAGAACCTGATCGGCGCGGAAGGCGAGGGCTACCGCATTGCACTTTCGGCGCTCGAAGGCGGACGCATCGGCATCGCAGCGCAGAGCGTCGGCATGGCGCGCAGCGCACTCGAGGTGGCGCTGGCATATGCAAAGGAGCGCGAGAGTTTCGGCACGGCCATCATCAACCACCAGGCCGTAGGCTTTCGCCTCGCCGACTGCGCGACAAAGCTCGAAGCTGCGCGCCAGCTCGTGTGGCACGCCGCGTCGTTGCGCGACGCCGGACGTCCGTGCCTGAAGGAAGCTGCGATGGCCAAGCTTTTCGCCAGCGAAGCAGCCGAGCAGATCTGCAGCGCCGCCATCCAGACGCTGGGCGGCTACGGCTACGTGAGCGACTTCCCGGTCGAGCGCATCTACCGCGACGTGCGCGTCTGCCAGATCTATGAAGGCACGTCGGACGTGCAGAAGATCATCATCCAGCGTGCGCTCTGAGTTCCGTGAGCGCCTCGTCCCTGTCCACCATCGCCGCCATCCGCGAACGGTTGCGCGCGCTCGGCGCGCGGCCAGGGCACGAGTTCCGCGTGCTGCGGCTGTGGTCGCAGGCCTTGCCGCAGGACAGCGGCAGCCGCAACATCGAGGACTTCCTGCCGCAGACCTTGCGGGAGGCATTGCCAGCGCTCACCGAAGAACTCGCCTCGCTGGCGAGACTGCGCTCCGAACACCCCGGTGAAGACGGCTCCGCGCGGCTGCTCGTCGATCTGACCGATGGGCAATCGGTGGAGAGCGTGCTGCTTGCGCCCGGTCGTATTCCCGGGCTTTGCGTATCGACACAAGTGGGTTGCGCGGTGGGCTGCGTGTTCTGCATGACGGGCCGCGAAGGTCTGCTGCGGCAACTCGGCAGCGCGGAGATCGTGGCGCAGGTGGCACTGGCCCGCAGCATGCGGCCCGTGCAGAAGGTCGTGTTCATGGGCATGGGCGAGCCCGCGCACAACCTCGACGCGGTGATGGAAGCCATCGAACTGCTTGGCACGGCTGGCAACATCGGCCACAAGAACCTGGTGTTGTCCACCGTGGGGGATGAGCGTGTCTTCGAGCGCTTGCCGCAAGGCCCGGTGAAGCCGGCGCTGGCGCTGTCACTGCATACCACGCGCGCAGACCTGCGCGCCGAACTGCTGCCGCGCGCGCCACGGCTCACCCCTGACGAGCTCGTCGAAGCCGGCGAGCGTTACGCGCGCAGCACCGGTTACCCCATCCAGTACCAGTGGACGCTGATCGACGGTGTGAACGACAGCGCCGAAGAAATCGCCGGCATCGTGCGTTTGCTGAAGGGCAAATATGCGGTGATGAACCTGATTCCCTACAACAGCGTGCCCGAGTTGTCGTTTCGACGTCCGTCGTGGGAACGTGCCGCGCAGATGGCGCGTGAACTGCATCGCGCGGGCGTGCTCACCAAGCTGCGCCAGTCGGCGGGGCAGGACGTGGACGGCGGCTGCGGCCAGTTGCGTGCGCGCACACAGCGCCGGGTCATCCCCATGCAGGCTGTGACCTGAGCAAACAAAAGGACAGAAATACCCATGGCTTCTTTCGACGCCGTTCTTTTCGACTGCGACGGCGTGCTCGTCGACAGCGAATCCATCACCAACGGCGTGCTGCGCGACATGCTGGAAGAACTCGGCTGGAAGCTGACGCCCGAGGAATGCATGCGGACCTTCGTCGGCAAGGCCGTGAAGGACGAGCGCGCCACCATCGAGGCGAAAACCGGCAAGCCGCTCACCGAAGAGTGGATGGTCGAATTCCGCGAGCGCCGCAATGAAGGCCTGATGCGTTCGTTGCTGCCGGTGCGCAATGCCATTGCAGCGGTGGCGCGCATCCACGAGATGCACGCGGGCCGCATCGCCTGTGCGTCTGGCGCGGACCGTTTCAAGGTGGAGATGCAGCTCGAGAAATGCGGCTTCATGCCCTACTTCAAGGGCCACATCTTCAGCGGGCACGAACTGCCGCGCTCCAAGCCATTTCCCGATGTGTACCTCGCCGCCGCTGCCGCGCTGGGCGTGGACCCGAAGCGCTGCGCGGTGATCGAAGACACGGTGACGGGCGCGACGGCCGGCGTTGCAGCCGGCTGCACGGTGTTCGGTTACAGCCCGGCCGAAGCCGGGCACGATGCGCCGGGTGCGTTGCGCGCAGCGGGCGCCACGCACATCTTCACCGACATGGCGGACCTGCCGGGCTTGCTGGGCTGAATCAGGTCTTCGGCGACGTCACCAGCGCCACGCCCTCGATCTCCAGCAGCATGCGCGGATCGGGCAACGAAGCCACCACGCAGGTGGTGCGCGCCGGGTAGGGCGCGGCGGGTCCGAAGGCCACGGCGTAGCGGCGGTTCATCTCGGCCACGTCTTCCTGCCGCGTGAGCAGCATGTTCACCTTGACCAGCGAACGCAGCGACGCGCCGCCCAGTTCCAGGACTTTTTTCATCGCGACGACGGCCTGGTCGAACTGCTTGCCGAAGTCGCCTTCGTCGATGCTGCCGTCGTCGTGATACCCGGGCGTGCCGGAAACGAACAGCAGGTCGCCCACGCGCGCAGCGGCGGAGAGCGGCGGCACCTTGAACGTGCCGGGCGAGGGAATGTGGTGGATGTCGGAGATGTCAGGCATGGCGTGTGCTTCCTTGTCGATAATCGGCCAGCCCGGTTGATATCACACCATGCACCATCACGCCACGCCCGCCCGCCACTTTCCGCACGCAGTCACCCGCGTCGTCGTGCTGGCGCTCACGCTGCTGCTGGCCGCCTGCTCCAGCGTGAAGCCGTGGATCAACCAGCCGCTTCCCGCCGACACCACGCTGCCCGAAATGCGCGTCGGCGCGGGGCTGGACAACCCGGAAGCAGCCGACCTCTCGATGCTGCTGGCCGTCACCATCTCGGGTGGCGGCGCGCGTGCCGCTGCGTTCGGCTATGGCGTGCTCGACGAACTGCGCCGCACGCAGGTGCAGTGGCGCGGTCATGAAATCTCGCTGCTCGACGAAATCGACGTGATCAGCGGCGTCTCGGGTGGCAGCATCGTGTCGGCCTATTACGCAGCGTTTGGCAAGGACACCTTTCCTGCTTTCGAGAACGAATTCCTGCGGCAGGACTTCCAGGACTCACTCATCAGCAACATGTTCAGGCCGGGCAGCCTGCATGACCTCAGTTCGCCGTGGTTCGGCCGCACGCACCTGCTTGCACGGCGACTCGACGAACTCTACAAAGGCCTGACCTACGGCGACCTCGCCAACCGGCCGGGCCAGCCGCGCCTGCTCATCTCGGCGACGGACCTGTCGCTCGGTTCGAGCTTCGAATTCAGCTGGGACCAGTTCGAACTGATCTGCTCGGACCTCGCGAGCGTGCCGCTCTCGTTCGCCGTTGCTTCGTCGTCGGCCGTGCCCATTGCGCTCAGTCCCACGACGCTTCGGAACTACAGCGCCGACTGCCAGCGTCCATCGGTGGACGTGCGCGCCGCCACCAGCGCCACCGACTACCGCGTGCGCCTGCTGCGCTCCAGCCAGCGCAGTTATCTCGACGCGAAGGAGCGGCCTTACATCCATCTCGTCGACGGAGGCCTCGCGGACAACCTCGGCCTGCGTGCATTGCTCGACCGTTCGCTGGCTGGCGGCGGCATCCGCAGCAGCGTGCGCAGCCTGCCCGCCGGCGTCATCCGCAAGCTCGTCATCGTCGCGGTGAATGCCGAGCGTGACCCGGCCGAGCGCATCGACGCGCAGGACACCGTGCCCAGCACCTTCCAGGTGTTCGACGCGCTGATGTTCGGCGCCGGCGCGCGCGCCACGCAGGAGACGCTGGAGCTGCTCACCGACACCGCGCAGGGCTGGCGGCGTGAACTCGCGCGCCGCGCGGGCGACGGCAACGACGCGTTCGCGCCCGACGCGCAGATCCACGTGATCACCGTCAACCTGCGCGATGCGCCCGAGCTTCTGCAGCGTGCGTCGCTGCTGCAGGTGCCCACGGCGTTCTCGATCCCGCGTGCGGATGTGGGCCGGCTCATTGAGGCGGGGCGCCACATCCTGCGTGAATCGCCGGAGTTCAAGGCGCTGGTGCAGTCGTTTCCTTCGCGTTTTCCCTAGGCGTTTCCGCTAGGAGGCGCGCACCCCGTCCGCCAATAAAATGTGTACACATCAAAAGGCGGATGGAGACAAGTGTTTTGAGCGCCAATGAAGATACGGTTGCGGCGTTGTACCGCACCATGGTCCGGATCCGGGCCTTCGAGAACGCGGCCGAGGCCGCAAGCCAGGGTGGGGTGAGCGCGTACGGCAAGGCCGCTGACGGCACCGCGCAAGTGCGCGGACCCCTTCATCTTTCCACCGGGCAGGAAGCCGTTCCCGCAGGCGTGTGCGCGCACCTGCGTGCCGACGACTACCTCACCTCCACGCATCGCGGCCACGGCCACACGCTGGCCAAGGGTGCGGACCTGTCCCGCATGATGGCCGAGCTGTTCGGCAAGGCCACCGGTTTCAACGGCGGCAAGGGCGGCTCCATGCACATCGCCGACTTCACCGTCGGCATGCTCGGTGCCAATGGCGTCGTCGCGGCCGGCCTGCCCATCGCGGTGGGCGCGGCGCATGCGCAGAAGCTGCAGCAGCGCGATGCCATCACCGTCTGCTTCTTCGGTGACGGTGCCATCAACCGCGGCCCCTTCCTCGAGTCGCTCAACTGGGCGCAGGTGTATGGCCTGCCCGTGCTCTTCGTCTGCGAAGACAACCGCTGGAGCGCGACGACCGCCAGCGGCCCGATGACGGCAGGCGAGGGCGCATCGGCGCGCGCGCGCAGCCTCGCCATTCCTTCGGTACAGGTGGACGGCAACGATGTGCTCGCCGTGCATGCCGCCGCCGCGAAACTCGTGAGCGAGGTGCGCGCCGGCAGCGGCCCGCGCCTGCTGCATGCCATCACCTACCGCGTGAAGGGCCACGTCTCGGTGGACCCGGCCGCGTACCGCAACCCCGAAGAACTGCAGGCCGCGCTGAAGACGGACCCGATTGCCCGCGCGCGCCAGGCCTATGCCGCGCTGCCCGGAGCCGACATGACGAGGCTCGACGCCATCGAGCGCGAGGCTGCTGACGAAGTGCAGGCTGCGCTGGCTGCCGCCGCCGCCGCGCCGTGGCCCGACGCCGCAGCCGCGTACACCGACATCCAGACCACGGGAGCAGGTCAATGGGTGTGACGAAAACCGTGATGAGCTATGCCGAAGCCGCCGCACTCGCCGTGGCGCGCGAGATGGAATCCGACCCCAACGTCGTCGTCACCGGCGAAGACGTGGGCCGGGGCGGCATCTTCGGCCAGTACAAGGGCCTGCAGGCGCGCTTCGGCGCGCAGCGCGTGATCGACACGCCCATCAGCGAAGCCGCCATCCTCGGTGCGGGTGTGGGCATGGCGCTCGCGGGCCTGCGCCCGGTGGTCGAGATGCGCGTGGTCGACTTCGCACTCTGCGGCATGGACGAGATCGTCAACCAGGCCGCCAAGAACCGCTTCATGTTCGGCGGCCAGGGCCGCGTGCCGATGGTGGTGCGCATGCCCATCGGCATCTGGGACTCGTCGGCCGCTCAGCACTCGCAGTCGTTCGAAAGCTGGTTCGCGCACCTGCCGGGCGTCGTGGTGGTCTGCCCCGCCACACCGCAGGACAACTATTCCATGCTGCGCGCCGCGCTCGCCAGCGGCGACCCGGTCGTTTACATGGAGCACAAGACGCTCTGGGGCACGCAGGGCGAGGTAGACGAATCGCTGCAAGTCACGCTCGGCAAGGCACGCACCGTGCGCAGCGGCAACCATCTGACGATGGTCAGCTGGAGCCGCCAGGTGCAGGTGGCCGCGCAGGCCTGCGAGCAACTGGCGAACGAAGGCATCGAGGTCGACCTGATCGACCTGCGCAGCATCTGGCCGTGGGACCGTGAGGCGGTGCTCGCGTCGTGCCGCCGCACCGGCCACCTGCTGGTGACACACGAGGCCGTGCAACCCGCCGGCTTCGGTGCCGAGATCGCCGCCACCGCAGCAGAAGCGACCGGCTGCCGCGTGAAGCGTCTGGGCGCCCCGCGCATTCCCGTCGGCTATGCGCCCGTGCTGGAAGCCGAGTCGCGCGTGTCGGCGCAGCAGATTGCGGACATTGCACGCGCGATGGTGCGCGGCAAGGTCACCACGCCCGCGTGAGCGACGCCTGAAAATTTTCACCTCCAAAAAACATTACAACGAGCTTCGAGTTTTCCCATGTCCCAACCCCACAACCAAGCGCCGGCGCCTGCGGAAATCCCGCAAGGTGTGCCCGGTGAACTGCCCGGCGACGAGCAGGACGAGACCACCATCGTCCCTCTCAAGATCGAGGACTGGCTCACCGTCATCGTCATGGGCCTGCTCGCGCTCATCACCTTCGCCAATGTGCTCGTGCGTTACTTCACCAGCCAGTCGTTCGCGTGGACCGAAGAGTTCTCGATCTTCCTGATGATCGTGCTCGCGCTCGTCGCGGGCTCGGCCTCGGTCGCGCGCAACCGGCAGATCCGCATCGAATACTTCGCCGACAACGGCCCTGAGTGGCGGCAGAAGCTGCTCGCGCAATTCGGTGCGCTCATGGTGTTCCTGCTCTTCGCGCTGATCGCCGTGCTGAGCGTACGCACGGTGTACGACGACATCCGCTTCGGCGAAACGTCGCCCGGCATCGGCGTGCCGCAATGGTGGTACACGATCTGGCTGCCGGTGCTGTCGGTCGCCATCGCGCTGCGCGCACTCGGGCTCATGATCCGCCGTGGCCGCAAGGACGACAGCGGTGCAGACGACGGAGCCGCGCAATGATCGCCACGCTGCTCTTCGTCGCTTTCCTTGCGCTGCTCTTCCTGGGGGTGCCCATCGGTGCGGCACTGGGCCTGGCCGGTGCGGTCTGCATCGCGCTCGCCAACCCGGACGTGCAGTGGTTCGGCCTGCTCGCCGTGCCGCAGAACTTCTACGCAGGGCTCGGCAAATACCCGCTGCTCGCCATCCCGATGTTCGTGCTGGTCGGCTCGATCTTCGACCGGTCGGGCGTCGCGTTGCGGCTCGTCAACTTCGCCATCTCCATCGTGGGGCGTGGGTCGGGCATGCTGCCACTGGTGGCGATCGCGGTGGCCATGTTCCTCGGCGGCATCTCCGGCTCGGGGCCGGCCAACGCGGCCGCCGTGGGCGGTGTGATGATCGCCGCGATGAGCCGCGCGGGCTATCCGCCGGCGTACTCGGCCAGCGTGGTCGGCGCTGCCGCTGCGACGGACATCCTCATCCCGCCATCGATCGCGTTCATCGTCTATTCGGTGCTCGTGCCCGGTGCGTCGGTGCCGGCGCTGTTCGCGGCCGGCATGGTGCCCGGCGTGCTGGCCGGCCTCGCGCTCATGATTCCTGCCGTGTGGATGGCGCGCAAACACAAGATGGGCGCTCTCGAAGCCACGCTGCCCCGCCCGCCGTTCTGGAAGAGCCTGCGCGAAGCGACCTGGGGCCTGTTCGCGCCAGTGCTCATCCTGGGCGGCATGCGCGCCGGCTGGTTCACGCCAACCGAGGCGGCTGTCGTCGCCGTGTTCTACGGCCTTTTCGTGGGCATGGCGATCCACCGGACCATCAAGGTGCGCGACCTGTTCGTCATCCTGCGCGAGTCGGGCGAGCTGTCGGCCGTCATCCTGCTGGTGGTGTCGCTCGCGGGCATCTTCGCGTATTCGCTGTCCACGCTCGGCGTGATCGACCCCGTGACAAAAGCCATCGTCAATTCGGGCCTCGGCGAATACGGCGTGCTCGCGCTGCTCATCCTGCTGCTGGTGACGGTGGGCATGTTCCTCGATGGCGTGTCGATCTTCCTGATCTTCGTGCCCATCCTGCTGCCCATCATGCGCCACTACAACTGGGACCCGGTGTGGTTCGGCGTCATCCTGACGCTCAAGGTGGCGCTGGGCCAGTTCACACCGCCGCTGGCCGTGAACCTCATGGTGTCGTGCCGCATCGCCAGGGTGCCGATGGAGTCCACCATCCGCTGGGTGGGGTGGATGCTGTTTTCCATGGCCATCGTCATGGTGCTGGTCATCGCATTCCCCCAACTCGCGCTCTGGTTGCCGCGCGCGCTGGGCTATTGATTTTTCAACGAGGCAGTTCTTTTTTTCACACGTACAAGGAGACAAAGCAAATGAAACTTCGCCGCACAATCCTCGGCCTGGCGCTCGCCGCCACGGCACTCGGCTTCGGCACCGGCGCCATCGCCCAGGGCAACTACAAGGCCGAATACAAGGTCTCGCTGGTGCTGGGCCCGCCCACTCCGTGGGGCATGGCCGGCCAGATCTGGATGGACCTGGTGAAGGAGCGCACCCAGGGCCGCATCAACATGAAGCTGTACCCGGGCACTTCGCTCGTGCAGGGCGACCAGACGCGCGAATTCAGCGCGCTGCGCCAGGGCGTCATCGACATGGCCGTCGGCTCCACCATCAACTGGTCGCCGCAGATCAAGGAACTCAACCTGTTCTCGCTGCCCTTCCTGATGCCCGACTACGCTGCCATCGACGCGCTGACGCAAGGCGACGTGGGCAAGAAGATCTTCGAGACCGTGGACCGCGCAGGCGCCGTGCCGCTGGCCTGGGGCGAGAACGGCTTCCGTGAACTCACCAACAGCAAGAAGGCCATCAAGACCCCCGAAGACCTCAAGGGCATGAAGATCCGCGTGGTCGGTTCGCCGCTGTTCTCCGACACCTTCAACGCGCTGGGTGCCAACCCCACGCAGATGAGCTGGGCCGACGCGCAACCCGCGCTCTCCAGCGGCGCTGTGGACGGGCAAGAGAACCCGCTGTTCCTCTTCACCGTGCTGAAGATGCACACCGTGGGCCAGAAGTTCGTCACCACCTGGGGCTACGTGGCCGACCCGCTGATCTTCGTGGTCAACAAGGACGTGTGGAACTCGTGGTCCAAGGCCGACCAGGACATCGTGCGCCAGGCCGCCATCGACGCCGGCAAGCAGGAAATCGCCATCGCGCGCAAGGGCCTGACCGAAGCCGACAAGCCCGTGCTGAAAGAAATCGCCGGCATGGGCGTGACTGTGACCAACCTGTCCGCTTCCGAGCGCGACACCTTCGTCAAGGCCACCCGCCCGGTGTACGACAAGTGGAAGGCCACCATCGGCGCCGACCTGGTGAATGCGGCCGAGAAGGCGATTGCCGAGCGCAAGAAATGAGCAACTGAAGAACGCACCGCAACTGCGATTGCCATTATGGAAAGGGCCTCCTCCGGGAGGCCTTTTTTTTGGGCGCGGTTGCATTGCCTTGCATTCGCCACTCACCTGAAGCGCCGATAATCATGAGCACTTTGGTTTTCAGGAGAAGGCACTGTGCTTATCAAAACAGCAGACGACAGAACCCGGCGAATTGGGCTGCTCGAAAACCTGCAGGGCTCGCCACTTCTGGCCGACTGGCAGAAGAACAAGCTGAAGGATGAGCTTTTCGCTCTGCGTATGGGCGTCGCCGGTGAGCGGGACGCAGCGCATTACATTGACACTTACTACCGAGACGGCGAGAACCATGCAGTCATCCACGACTTGCGGCTTTCCATGGATGGTGAAGTAGCGCAAATCGATCACTTGCTGATCAGCCGAGGGCTCAACTTCTATCTGCTCGAAACGAAGAACTTCTCGGGCAGCATCACCATATCGGACGCGGGTGAGTTCTCTGTCACCTACCCGAACCGCAGGACCTACGGCATTCCCTCTCCCATTGAGCAAAGCAGGCGGCATGCTGTAGTTCTTGAGAAAGTACTCGATCAACTTGGTATCCAGGGCCGACTCGGTGTGCCGCGTCAGATCCGTCATGTCGTCCTCGTCGACCCCAAGGCGACCATCAAGCGACCCTCACCGAAGGTCCTTGATACCAGCATGGTGATCAAGGCGGACCAGTTCCGCAGCTGGCATACGGAGTGGGTGGAGAAGGAGGCTGGCGTTGCAGAACTCTTCGGCTCCATGATCAATCTGCGATCGAGCAGCACCCTGAGAGAGATGGCCGAGAAGATCGCGCGGCAACACCGGCCTGTTGACCCTCTCAGTCTTCCTGCATATCTGAAGCCCAAAACGGCTCCGCCGTCCAGTGCGCCGCCTGTTCCCGCGCCCCCAGATGTTGCAAGGGCATCTCCAATCGAGACGCGAACTCCACCCAGCGTTGTGGAAGGCGAGAAAAAGAAGCGGCTGGTGTGCGAAAAGTGCGGCGAAAAAATTTCCAGAGCTGAAGGACTCTTCTGTTGGAGCAAACCTCAACGCTTTGGTGGAGTGCAGTACTGCAGGACGCACCAGTCGGACTTCCAGTAGTTGCTTTCTCTCCGGGGTCAGGGTAATTGCCTAGATCCACCACCCAGGCGTGGGCCTAACATGCATCAATCACTCACATGTTAGTGAACTGACCGGCGGCCCCGATGCCGCTGGCAACATCAAAGGAGACAAGGCATGAAATTCTTCCGTCTGGTGACTGCGGCGCTCGTGTCCGCTGCCGCTTTCACTGCGCATGCGCAGGACAACTATCCGAACAAGCCCGTGCGCATCGTCATTCCCTACGCGGCCGGTGGCGGTGTGGACGCGGCGGCGCGCCTCGTGGCGCAATCGCTCGGTACGGCGATGGGGCAGAGCTTCATCGTCGAGGCCAAGCCCGGCGGCAACACGGTGATCGGTGCCGAAATGGTGGCGCGCGCTGCGCCGGACGGCTACACGCTGCTGCTCACTGGTGGCTCCACCATGACGCTGCTGCCGCTCACGCAGGCAAAGCTGCCCTTCGACCCGCTGAATGACTTCGCGCCGGTCGGCCTGGTGTCGCGCCTGCCGTTCTTCCTCACCGTCTCGGCCACGCAGCCGTACAAGACGGCGAAGGAGCTGTTCTCCGACCCGAAGGTGAAGGACGGTTCTCTGGCCTACGCGAGCAACGGCGTCGGGTCGATGGCGCACGTCGGCACCGAGATGCTGGTGCAGAGCGCCGGCGCGAAGATGATCCACGTGCCCTACAACGGCTTCGTGCCCGGCATTGCCGATCTGGTGACCGGCCGCGTGATCATGGTGATGGCCGATCTCGCGCCGCTCAACGCGCAGATCAAGGACGGCAAACTGCGTCCGCTGGCCGTCGCTTCCGAGAAGCGCTCGCCCTTCATGCCCGATGTGCCCACGCTCGCTGAAGCCGGCTACCCCGGCACCGAATACGAAGTGTGGCTCGCGCTCTATGCACCGGCGAAGACGCCGCGCGCCGTGCTCGACAAGCTCTCGGCCGAGCTGAACAAGGTGCTCTCCAACCCCGCCGCACGCGACGCGTTCGCCAAGCTGGGCCACGACAGCGAATACGCCAGCCCCGACGTGATCCGCAAGCGCATCCAGACCGAGCAGAAGGCGTTCGCACCGGCCGTGCGCGCGGCCGGGCTCGCCGCACCAACCAACTGACACATCCGCAAGGACATCGCTTACCTCATGGATCTCCAGTCATCCACCGGCGCCACCGCGACATCCGCATCACGCAGCGCATCGCACCACCTGCTGCAGGCGCTGCTCGACCACGGCATCGAATACCTGTTCTGCAACCTCGGCACCGATCACGCGCCGATCATCGAAGAGATGGCGCGCTGGCGTGAGGAGGGCAGGCCGCTGCCGAAGGTGGTGCTGTGCCCGCACGAGAACACCGCGCTGCACATGGCCGGCGGCTACGCCATTGCCACCGGGCGCGGGCAGGCGGCACTGGTGCATGTGGACGCCGGCACGGCCAACTCGGCCATGGCCATGCACAACCTGTTCCGCGCGCGCGTGCCCATCCTGCTGATGGCGGGCCGCGCGCCCGCCACCACCTTCAACGGCGTGGACGGCGGACGCGACACGTATGTGCATTTCGTGCAGGAGCCGTTCGACCAGGCCAGCGTCGTGCGCCCCTACGTGAAGTGGGAATACACGTTGCCGTGGCCGTCGATGGCCGAAGAGGTGATCGCGCGCGCGCACTCGGTCATGCAGAGCGACCCGCCCGGTCCGGTGTACCTGATGCTGCCGCGCGAAGTGCTGGCCGCACCGTGTCCGCCGGAAGAGCTGCATCCATTCCCCGCTGCGTGCCACCTGCCGGTGAAAGCCTGCGGCACGCAGCCCAAGCTGATCCGCCAGATCGCCGAGAAGCTCGTGGCCAGCGAAGACCCGCTGCTCGTCACGGCCTACGCCGGCCGCAACCACCGCACGCCTGCGCTGGTCGAAGAACTGGCGCTGCTCACGGGCATGCGCGTGTGCGAGTTCAACAGCGTGTACACGAACATCCGCCGCGACAGCCCCTGCTTCGGCGGCTACCTGCCCGGCCCGTTCGCGGAAAAAGCCGACGTGGGACTCATGGTCGACGTCGACGTGCCCTGGGTTCCCAAGACTACGCGCGTGAACCCCAAGGCCTGGTGGGCACAGATGGACCTCGATGCCATCAAGCGCGACATGCCGATGTGGGGATTCGCCACCAACGCGCGCATCGAGGGCGACAGCGAACTGCTGCTCGCGCAACTCATCAGTGCGGTGAAGGCCATCGCCACGCCCGAGTTCCATGCGCGCGCCGCCGCGCGGATGAAGAAACTCGAAGCGGCTCATGCAGAGCGCCAGCAGAAGATCGAAGCGGCCGCCAGCGCACCGGGCGAGGTGGGCGCAATCAACCCCGCATACCTGTGCGCTGCCGTGCACCGCGCGCTGGCCGACCACGACGTCGTGCTCAACGAAGGCATCCGCAACACCAATACCGTGTTCGAGCAGGTGCCGCGCAACGAACCCGGCACGCTGGTGGGCCTGCCAGGCGGCGGCCTCGGCTTCTCTGCGGGCACCGCGCTGGGCGTCAAGCTCGCACGGCCTTCGAGCCGCGTGGTGCATTTCGTCGGCGACGGCACGTTCTATTTCAGCAACCCCACGTCCACCTACGCGGTCGCTCGCGAATACGACGTGCCGATCTTCACCGTCGTGCTCGACAACACCGGCTGGGCCGCGGTGAAGGAATCCACGCTGCGCATGTACCCGAAGGGCCGTGCCTTCATCACCAGCGAATACGCGTCGCTGCTGCCCAAGGACATGGACTTCGCGGGAGTGGCAGAAGCCGCCGGCGCGCATGGCGAACGCCTCACGGACCCAGCGAACGTCGACGCCGCCATCGCCCGGTGCCTGAAGGCGCTGGACGAAGGGCGCAGCGCACTGCTGCACGCCCGCATCGCACCCCTCTGACGTACCTCTTCGAGAGAGATCGAATGAACACCAGACAGCACACCGTCGCTGAAGCGCAGGCCATCGTCGATGGCGCCGCGCAAGCCTTCAAGTCATGGTCGCGCACGGGGCCGGGCCGCCGCCGCGAATTGCTCAACAAGGCTGCAGACCTGCTGCAGCAGCGCGCCGACGTGTTCGTCGAGCGCATGGTGGCCGAGACCGGCACGTCGCAGGCCTGGGCGCATTTCAACGTGAAGGGCGGCATCGGCGCGCTGCGCGAGGCAGCCGCGCTGACCACACAGGTGGGTGGCGAAACCATCCCGTCGGACGTGCCGGGCTGCTTCTCGATGACGGTGCGCGTGCCGGTGGGCGTGGTGCTCGGCATCGCGCCGTGGAACGCGCCGCTGCTGCTCGGCCTGCGCGCGCTCATCGCGCCGCTGGCCTGCGGCAACACCGTGGTGATGAAAGCGTCCGAAGTCTGCCCCGACAGCCACCGCCTCATCGGCGCACTGCTGAACGACGCGGGCTTTCCGGAAGGCGTGGTCAACGTCATCGCACACGACCCGGCCATTGCCCCGCAAATGGTGGAGGCGCTGGTGGCCCACCCCGCCGTGCGCCGCATCAATTTCACCGGCTCCACGCGCACCGGCCGCATCATCGGCGCGCTGGCCGGCAGGCACCTCAAGCCCGCGCTGCTGGAGTTGGGCGGCAAGTCGCCGCTGGTCGTCCTGAAAGACGCCGACATCGACGCCGCCGTCAACGCTGCGGCCTTCGGTGCCTTCATGAACCAGGGCCAGATCTGCATGTCCACCGAACGCATCGTGGTGGAAGAACCGATTGCCGATGCCTTCGCCGCTGCGCTCGCCGCCAAGACCGAGAAACTCGTCGCCGGCAGCGTGCCCGCCTTGAGCGGCGCGCTCATCAGCTGCCACGCGGCCGATCAGGTGGCCGCCATGGTGGACGACGCGGTACAGCAGGGCGCGAAGCTGCTCGTGCCCCTGCGCCGCGACGGCGAGACGCGCATTGCGCCGCTCGTCATCGACCACGTGCGCCCCGGCATGAAGGTGTACGGCGACGAATCGTTCGGGCCCATCGCCGCCATCGTGCGCGTGCCGGACCTCGAAGAAGCCATCCGCGTCGCCAACGACACGGAGTACGGCCTGGCAGGCGCGGTTTTCGGCAGCGACATCAGCCGCACCATGCAAGTAGCGCAGCGCCTCGAATGCGGCGTGTGCCACATCAACGCGCCCACCGTGCGCAGCGAGCCGCAACTGCCCTTCGGCGGCGTGAAGGACAGCGGGCATGGGCGTTTCGGCGGCAAGGCGGCGATTGCCGAGTTCACCGAACTGCGGTCGATTACCATCCAGACCGAGCCCACTGCCTACCCCTTCTAGTCTTGACACCGACGAAGCCCACCAGCAACGCACGCCTTCGCGCCCGCCGCAACCTTCCGCTGCTGCTGCTGCAGGTGCGCGGCGCGATCATCGGCCGCTTCCGCCATGTGCTGAAGAAGACAGGCCTCACCGAGCAGCAGTTCCGCATCCTGCGCGCGCTCGACGTCAACGGCACGCTGGAGCCGCGCGAACTCTGCGCCATCTGCCACATCTCCAGCCCCAGCCTGGCCGGCGTGCTCGCCCGCATGGAGGCCATCGGCCTCGTCACGCGCGAGCGGCTGAAAGACGACGCGCGTCGCCAGCACGTGTCGCTCACCCCGCGCGCTGTACGCATGTTCGCCGACGTGAGCCACGACCTGGAAGATGTCTACAAGCAACTCGAAGCCGAACTCAGCCCGGAGTTCGTGCAGCAGATGTATGCGATGTGCGATCGGGTGCTGGATGTGCTGAAGGACGGTGGCGAACTCGAGCCCGCGGACGAGTGAGCTCGCGGCCTTCTGTCAGAGCGCCCTGCAACCACCGGTGCGCTGGATGAAGTGGTGCCGGGGGATTTCTGGCGGGTGTTGTGGGCGGCGGGGGTGGTGAATCCGGCTGCGTCCTTGTCGGATTGAACAGTCCTAGAACAATGTGTCCAGAATTGTGCCGGGCTTCACACCAAGCACCTGACAGACCTTGGCGAATTCCACCGCATCCAGTTGGCGCTCCCCGCTTTCGTACTTCGACACGAAGGATTGAGGGCGCTTGAGTTTCACTGCTACTTGCGTCTGTGTCAGGCCGGACTCAATGCGCGCACCCATCAGGGACTGACGGAGCTTTCTGTACGGCGGCGAGTGAATGGCGCGAGACACGCGCTGAATGTGAATCCTGAAATA
The DNA here is from genome assembly GCF_049445855.1 of Variovorax sp. VNK109. Classification (NCBI taxonomy): domain Bacteria; kingdom Pseudomonadati; phylum Pseudomonadota; class Betaproteobacteria; order Burkholderiales; family Comamonadaceae; genus Variovorax; species Variovorax sp. VNK109. The sequence goes on from NZ_JBMSDV010000003.1 coordinate 260,566, forward strand.
GAATATCCCATATCAGGATTAGAAGACCAGAACAATGCAAGCATTTGACAGCCATCAACGAGAAAAGCTTCTTTTCAAAGGTCAGGCCTGCTTGATGATGGGGCGAGAACTTTTCTGCCACGGTGAGGTTCAAGTGACCGATCGACGGCTGGTGATGATCTGCGCGCCCGGAATTCCATTGTTCTCTGTGGAAAGAGCTCAGATACTGAAAGCCCGAAGAACCGACTTCGGATTCATTCCGATGATCGAGTGCCGACTTCCTGATGGTTGTGAGTTTTCATTGTTGGCTGAGGACATTGAGACCCTAGGCTCGGCTCTGCGGATGCCTCTACATCGTGGATTTGTATCCTTGTAACAAAAAATAAGGCATACTTTCTGGCTACAAATAGTTGCCGGAGGACAAGTGCCGCATGACTCGCCTGCTCTGCGCGAGAGCCTTAAGGTATGTATGCCAAGCCTCGTTATCGAGGAGGTCGCTGCCGAGTCAGGACAGCGAGTGGTTTACTTCGGCCATTTTGAGGATCAGCTAATCCCCGCGGACATGTTGCCGCCCAATGAGGAGGGCGGCTCAACATTCCTGCGCGGGTGGGAGGATTGGGGGCGAGTCGTTATCAAGGTTGTTGAAAACGCCTCGCCCGAAGCGTTAACCAGACTGCAAGCGGAAACTGCGATCCTGGCCGATGTTCGTCCGCAAAATTTCCCGGAGTTGCGCTTCAGCAATCTCTTCGTCGACAACCCAGTGTCTGACGAGCCGCTTCCTTCAAAACTGTACGTGAGCATTGAGGCGTTTGTAGTCTCCCAAACGCTAGGAAAGGCCGTAGCAGAATACCGAGCTAACCCCCAAGCAATCGTTGATCTTTGCCTTGGAATCGCGAATGCCTTGTTCCCTCTATGGATGCACCCCAAGCGATTTGTCCATCGTGACCTGAAGCCAGAAAACATACTAATCCGGCCAAACGGAGAGGTTGTAGTTATTGATCTCGGGATTGTCAGGGAGACGGGCGGTACCGGAATAACTAAGGCAGGTTGGGGGAATGCGCCCCTGACTCTGGACTTCGCAGCGCCTGAGCAAATTGCAAATGACAAAGAGGCGATCTCGTTCAAGACAGACTTCTTTGCAATCGGTGTTCTGATGTACCTGCTGGCCTCCGGAATACATCCGTTTAGAACGAGCCGGCATATGGCCGAACACGAACTTGCCCTTGCAATTGAGCAAAACGAGCCGAAGTCTCTTCACGAGATCGGAGTTGCGTCTCCTGAATTCTCCGGGTTGGTTGAATGGTTGATGAAAAAGACCCCGTATTCAAGGCCAAGAACGCCATCGATGTTGATTGAAAAACTTGAGGAACTGAAGAGGGAAACGCAATGACCTTAGAGCTACTTCATCAAGTCGGACACAACGCCAACTGGAACGTCGCTTCATTTGAAGAGGATAACTGTGGGGCAGGTTTGATATTGAGCCCACTTCATCAGAACATGGGCTCAGTGGAAAAGCTCGACAAAAAGACGAGAGCAGTTTCGATCTTCGATCCGCAGTTCTATCTGCCTAGCTCGAGGAAGCCGAAGCTGTTGACGTACCCGTTCTTTCCTGAAAGCGTAGATGGCGGCTTTCAGACTTCAACCTTTGGTTCTCAAGCAAAGTCAGTAGCAAAAGCATGCGTGGACTTTCAGTTGGCGAATGGATTCCGCTCGGTAGTAATTCCCACGCGATTTCTAGATCAGATGTACTCAAACTACTTTGATCGGCAGAAGCAGTTTACCGTTGAAGCATTTATGGAGGCCGCTGGGAACCATCCATCGTGCCTCTCGGTGGCGGTAACGGATGCCATGCTTCAAGATGCCGGTTTCAGAAAAAAGCTACTTAACTGGGTAACCGCCTACCCTAACGTCGATGAGCTGTACCTCATGTATCAGCATCCACGTGATACAAAAATGATCAACGATGCATTGTTCTTGAAGGAGTGTTCACTATTCTTCAGGGAGATTGTCGAGAGTGGATTAAAGTTAATAGTTGGATACACAAATGTGGAAGGCCTATTGTTTTCCACTGTGGGTGAGATATCCCTAACGATCGGATCCTTCGAGAACACGAGAATCTTCTCGATCGATAAATTTCTTTCTTCTGATGAGGAGAGGAGAGGTCCAAAAGCCAGGATCTATCTCGCTGGCTTGATGAACTGGGTGCAGTACGAAGATGCCAGGACGATACGTAAAGATGCGCCGGAGGTATGGAAGACTATTTACGAGCCGACACCTTATTCAGAAGCGGCGCTGAAGCTTCCTGTTGAGCCGACGTTTAATCAACCTCAGCTTTACAAGCACTACTTCATCAACATGGCAGACGAATTCAATGTACTCAAGAAACTAAAAACTGAAGATCGGAGACGCTATCTTCTAGAAAAGCTGGCAAAAGCACGACTCGCGTACTCGAAACTTGAAAAACATGGTGTGAAACTAGAAAAACACGGGCGTAACCATCACATTGATTCTTGGATCAAAGCAATTTCGTAATGAGTGATTAGTGCTTGCGGACAGCTCGTTTTGCTAGAGCTGCTTGAGCAACCCAACGCTTAATCGTGCTTGTCTCGCCTCCGCATGGGTCAAGATGAACGAAAAGTCCAGAATTCCTGTCAATCGAAACTAATCCGACTCCGGATTGAGAGAACTTCGACAAGTTCTTCAATGCCGCGCGGTGATATGAGTGGTCTAAAACGACCCATGACTGATCAGCAAATTGCTTGTTTCTGTATGCCTGCGCTAAAGCGCGGGGCCAATCTGAGAGCTTCGCTTCAACGGCGATGATGGTGTTGAAAGGCACCTTTTCTACAGCCGCAATTTCGATTCTTTTGGCGTTTGGTCGTAGCAGGCCAATTCGTTTGAACATAGAAAGCACGCGAGTCGCTGCGGCGCTAGACGTACCTAAAGCTGCTGCCATTTCTTCCGAGGAACGAATTTTCGACGAGGTGGAGGGGGCCAGCAATGGCGCGAGACGTGTAGGCACTGAGGCAAGTCGTTGAAGTTCGCGCGTTGTTTTTTGGTTTCGTTTCGAAAGGACGATGTCCGCGATTCCCACACCAGCATCCACCTCAAGGTCGGTAGTCCATTCGCGCAGGTTTGCGCGTCGGATGCACTTTTTCAAGGCTTCTACTAGCTGTGCTTCTGATTCAAAGGATTCAGGGGCTCCTTTACGGCGAGTCAGAGCTTGAGCCTCAAGAGAGCGCATATCTACTTTTGTCTTCACTAGTCAGGACTTCTGTGGTGTTGCAACGAAAGCACAATCGTAAACCCCGTAGCGATCTCAATCTGAAACGTGGGGAAGGGCATGTTGCGAAGTCGCCCCCCGAAACTCCCCCGGCCCCACCCCCATCCACCCCTTGAACGCCCGCACAAAACTCTTCTCGTTGCGGAACCCCGTCGCAGCAGCCACCTGCTTCACCGGCTTGCCGCTGCGCAGCAGCAAATCCTTGGCGCGGTGAAGGCGGGTTTCGTCTTTCAGTTGCTGGAGTGACGCGCCTTCTTCCTTCAGTTGCCGGTGCAGGGTGCGGGCGGACATGTTGAGGTCGCGGGCCAGGCTGTCGGCGGTGTGGGGTTGGTCGGGGCGGGTGGTGAGGATCTGGCGCACGCGCTGCACGAGCAGGCGGTCACGGCGGTAGGGCATGACGGCGATGGGCAGGGCGCGGCGCAGCATCTGGCGCATGGCGGCTTCGTCGCGGCGCAGGGGTTCGCGCAGGTAGAGGGCGTCGAAGCGGATGAGGGCGCGGTCGGCTGCGAAGCTTGTGGGTGCGCCGCCGAACAGCACGTCATACACATCCCGGTGCGGCGGCGGTTTGTACGGGAACGCGGCGTCGATGAGCGGGATGCGCGAGTCGATGAACCAGCTAGCCAGGCCGTGGGCGTTGCGCAGCAGGTAGACCAGGCAAAGCTCGCGCATGGGGCCGAGGTCGGTGTGTTCGTCGATGGCGAGGGTGGCGACGCCGTCCTGCACGCTCACGGAAATGGTGACGTCGCCGGTCAGCAGGCCGTGGTGGCGGCACCAGCGGTTCAGCGCCACGTCCAGATCAGGCGCGGTGAGTGACGCGCGCGCCAGCATGCCGTAGCTGCCCCAGGGCAGCGGCCGGCTGAACCAGCTGAGCGATTCGTCGTCCAGCTCCTGCATGGCGGTGGCGGACAGGGTTTCCATCTGCACGGCGGTCATGCGGCCGTCGGCCTTCTTCAACAGCGCTGGCGTGATTTGTGCCGCTTTCAATGCGCCGGCCGGATCGCGTCCGTGGCGCTTGTACGCGGTGACGATGGCGCGCGCGAAAGCGACGGGGGTAACGGCAATCGGGGCGCTGACGGGTGACGCGCTGCGCGTTGTCTCTGTGCGTGGCATGGGTGACAGTCTGCCGCCCGGTGGCACGATTGGCAACCCGTGAGCGTGAGCGTGGGCGCGGGAGTGGGCGCGGCTGTCAGCCCACAGGCATGCGGTCGAAGGTCTGCAGCGTGGGGTCGATGCGGTCCCACGCCTGCGCGCGGACTTTGTAGGTGAGCACGTGCGGCGCGAAGCGTTCCGGCGCGTCCAGGCTGCCGGCGGGCACGGCGATCAGGTCGGGCATGGCCGCGAAGCGCAGGTACACCGGCGTGCCGCAGGTGGGGCAGAAGGCGTGCATCTTGATGTTGCCGCTGTCGCCGGCCACCTGCCATTCCTTCGCCTCGCCGGTGATGGCCATGTCGCCGCGTGCCGCAAAGGTGAGCCACGACCCGTGGCCGGTGCCGCTGCGCCGCTGGCAGTCGCGGCACTGGCAGTGGTTCTGGAAGACCGGCGCATGCGGCGTGGCATAGCGCACTGCACCGCAGGCGCAGCCGCCGGTGAAAGGCGCAATCGTTGACGTTTTCATAGCTGCACCGCCTTCGGCTTGGCGAACACGTCGATGCCTTCACCGGTTTCCAGCAGCGACTTCAGGCTGGACAGCACGGCCGGCCAGCCCTGCTTGATGCCGCGCGCCATGCCGCTGTCGGCATCGAGTTCGTCATGCGTGACGGTGAGGCGCACCATGCCTTCGTACTCGACGATGTCGAACTGCACGCGGCTGTAGGCCGACGGGTCGGCCGCCTGCGACTGGTTGGCCCAGGTGATGACCAGGCGCGTGGGCGGCGTGTGCTCCACCACCTTGCCCACCAGCTCGACGCTGCGCTGTTCGTTGGCGCGCACGTGCTGCCAGTCCGAGCCGACCTTCCAGTCCGACACGTTCTCATGGCCCCAGTAGCGGCGCGCGATCTCGGGACGGGTGATGGCGTCGAACACCTTGTCGGGCGTCGAGCGGATGTAGGTCACGTAGACGAAGCTCGTCTTTTCCTTACTCATGGTCACTCTCCTTCAAGCTCTTTCTTCAGGTCGTGCAGCAGGCTGAGCCGCTGCCGTTCGAATTTGCGCACCCAACGCTCGTACACCTCATGCAGCGGCACCGGGTTGATGAAGTGCAGCTTCTCGCGCCCACGCCACACGGTGGTCACGAGGTTCGCTGCCTCGAGGATGCCGATGTGCTGCGTGGCCGACTGCCGTGCCATGTCCAGCTGCTCGCACAGCTGGCCGAGGGTCTGGCCGTTTTCTTCGGAAAGCAGGTCCAGCAGCTTGCGCCGCGTCGGGTCACCCAGTGCCTTGAAAACCTTGTCCGTGTCGTCGGCCTTTGTCATGCGTAGGCGGATAATATGCAGGTAAATGCCTGCATGTCAAGCGTGCCGCGCAATTGGGTCGAGTGCTAGTGGATTCCGCTAGCCGCCAATAGCGGCCGCCACCACGCGCGAACCACGGGGCGCGCGCTCATCGCCGAAGCCTTGCGTTCCTAAAGTCGGATGCATGAATCAAGGCATGGACATCCGGCTCGAAGGCATCTCACGCCGGTTCGGCGCGGTGCGCGCGGTGGACGGCGCGACGCTGGACATCCGCGCAGGGCGGGTGCTGGCGCTGCTGGGTGAGAACGGCGCGGGCAAGAGTACGCTGATGAAGGTGCTCTACGGTGTGCATGCACCGGATGAAGGCCACATCACCATCAACGGACGCGAGGCGGTGATCGGTTCGCCGCGCGAGGCGCTGGCGGCCGGCATCGGCATGGTGTTCCAGCAGTTCAGCCTGATGCCGGCGCTCACCGTGCGCGAGAACCTGGCGCTGGCGCTCGAAGCGCCGCCGTGGTGGGTGGGGCGCGGTGCGCGCCGCCTGTCGGGGCTGGACGCGCAACTGGCACGCCTCGCACCGGGCGTGGACCCGGACTCGCCGGTGTCTTCGCTGCCCGTGGGGCAGATGCAGTTGATCGAGCTCGCCAAGGTGCTGCTGCGCGACGCGCGCTGCGTGATCCTGGACGAACCGTCCGCCGTGCTGGCGCCGGCCGAGGCGCAGCGGCTGTGGCAATTGATCCGCTCGCTCACGCAGCAGGGGCTGTCGGTGGTGCTGATCACGCACAAGCTGTCGGACGTGCGCGCCTGCGCCGACGACGTGGCGGTGATGCGCGCCGGTCGCGTGGTGGCGCAGGTGCCGGCCACGGGCAGCACCGATGCGCCGACTGATGCGCAGATCGTGCGCTGGATGGTGGGCGAAGAGCCTGCGCCGGTGCGTACGCCCTCGCGTCCGGTCATGGGCAAAGCGCCGAGGCTTGAATTGCGTGGCGTCACAGTGGGTGAAGACGGTTCGCACGACGCTGAAGCCGCGCACGACGTGAGCCTCTCCATCGCGCCGGGCGAGATCGTGGGCGTGGCCGGCATCTCTGGCAGCGGCCAGACGGCGCTGGCCGAAGCGATTGCGGGCATGCGTGCGGTGGAAGCGGGCGAGGTCATCCTCGACGGCGAACTGCTGCGCGCACCGCGCATGCCTGTGCGCGCAGCACCGAATCTCGGCTACATACCGCCCGAGCCGCTGCGCAACGCGGTGGCGCCGGGCTTGTCGCTGGCGGTCAACCTCGCGGTGAAGAAGCTGCGCACCTTGCCGCTGCTGCCGTCGCAGGACGGGTTGATGCGCGAGGCGCAGGAACTCATTGCGCGCTTTTCGGTGCGTCCGTCGGACCCCGCCGCGTTGGCTGGTCAACTCTCCGGCGGCAACCTGCAGAAGCTGGTGGCCGCGCGCGAGCTCTCCGGCATGCCCGGTGCCGTGGTGGCCTGCTACCCGACGATGGGGCTGGACGTGACGGCCACCGCGCAGGTGTACGAATCGCTCTTCGGTCTGGCCGCGCAGGGCAGCGGGGTGCTGTGGATCAGCGAAGACCTGGACGACCTGCTGCAGCATGCGCACCGCATCGCGGTGATGCACGCGGGCCGCATCGTGGCGGTCGTCGATGCCGCCGATGCGACGGCGGAGCAGATCGGCGCTTGGATGACCGGGCATGTTCCGCAAGAGGTCACCGCATGACGGCTTCCGCCAACTTCGCGCGCGTCGTCACGTTGTTCGTGCTGCTGGCCGGCGTGTTCTTCCTCGCCATCGGCCGCAACCCGCTGGAGATGTTCCAGCAGATCGCCGACGCGGCGGCTGGCAGCCGCTACGCCATCGGCGAATCGTTGCTGCGGGCCACGCCCATCCTGCTGTGCGCGCTGGCAACGCTGGTGCCTGCGCGGCTCGGGCTCATCTCGGTGGGCGCGGCGGGGCAGTTCTATTCGGGCGCCATCGCGGGCACCGGTGCGATGCTCTTGATGCCCACCGCACCGATGGCCGTTCTGCTGCCGGCCGTGTTGCTGGCCGGTGTGGCGGGTGGCGCGCTCTGGGCCTTCGTGCCCGGCCTGTTGCGCACGGCCGCCAACGTCAACGAAACCATCTCCACGCTGATGCTCAACTACGTGGCGGCGCTCGCCGTCACCTGGCTGGTCTACGGCGCGTGGAAAGACCCGAAGAGCCAGGGCTGGCCCGCGACCATCGACTTCCCCGAGGCCGCGCGACTGCCGCTGCTGACGGACGAAGGCCGCCTGCACGCGGGCCTGCTCGTCGCATTGGCGCTGGCCGCCGTGCTGCACTTTGTTTTCACCCGCACGCGCTGGGGCCTGATGCTCGACGTGCTGCGCGGCAACCCGCGGCTCGAAGCGATCGCGGGGCTCAGCATGAAGAAGCAGGTGCTGCTGACGCTGGTGATCGGCGGCTCCCTCGCGGGGCTGGCGGGCATCGTGGAAGCGTCGGTGGTGCAGGGACGCCTGCAGCCGAACCTGTCGAACGGCGTCGGGTTGTCGGGCTTTCTCGTCGCGTGGCTCGGCGGCAACCGCGTGTTGCGCACGGTGCTGTTGTCACTGCTGGTGGGCGCGCTGCTCGCCTCGGGCGACGGGCTACAGATGATGACGCGCGTGCCGTCGTCGGCCACGCTGGTGGTGCAGGGGCTGCTGTTCGTGGCAGTGCTCGGCGCGGCGGGGTTGCGCGTGAAGGGAGCACGCCGTGGCTGAGCTGCACGCGCTCTTCAATGAATTCGTCGCCGGGCTCGCCGTGTCCGCGTGGCGCAGCGCAACGCCGCTGCTCTTCGTCTTGCTGGGTGAATGCCTCACGCAGCGCGTGGGTCGCATCAACCTCGGGGTGGAGGGCGAGATGCTGGTCGGCGCGGTGACGGCCTATGGCGTGACCGCGTTCACCGGTAACCCGTGGGTCGGCCTCGCAGCTGGCGCGCTGGCGGGCGCACTGCTGTCGTGCGTGTACGCATGGCTCACCATTTCTGCGCAGGCCAACCAGTTCGCGGCGGGCCTGGCGGTGTGGATGCTGGGCTTCGGCCTCTCGGCCTATGCGGGTGCGAGCCTCGTGGGCCTTCCCATCCAGAGCTTCACACCGTGGGCGGGCGGCATCACGCCGACGATGCTGATCGCGCTGCTGCTCGTGCCTGTCATTGCGCTGTGGCTCATGCGCACGCGCACCGGCCTGCGCTGGCGCGCCGTGGGCGAATCGGAATCGGGCGCAGCGGCGGCCGGCATCGTGCCGTGGCGCGTGGTGTGCGCAGGCGTGCTCGTCGGCGGTTTGCTCGCAGGCCTGGGCGGTGCCGCGCTGTCGGTGGACTACACGCGCACCTGGGCCGAAGGCATGACGGCGGGGCGCGGCCTCGTGGCCGTAGGCCTGGTCATCGTCGCGCGCTGGAACCCGTGGCTCACACTGCCGGCCGCACTGCTCTTTGGGCTGGCCGAAGCGCTGTCGCTGCGACTGCAGACCACCGGCATCGGCGTCTCCGCGCAGTTGCTGCACATGCTGCCCTACGTGGCGAGCCTCGCTGTTTTCACGTTCACCTGTGCGCGCATGGGCGCGCGCGGCGCGTCGTCCGGCGGCGCGCCTGCCGGGCTGCGCGCCGTGCTGGAGCGGTAGATGCGCACAAAAGATTTTCCCGCTGTTCTTCCTCACTCAACCCTCTCACTCAACCCCGAAAGGTCATCGTCATGAAAACCCGTTCCACCGTGACACGCCGCGTTGCGGCAGTCGCCTTCGCCGCACTCGCCGCTGCCGTTGCGCTGCCCGCAGCCGCGCAATCCAAGTCCACACTCGGCTACATCTACGTCGGCCCCGAGAAGGACTACGGCTACAACACCTCCATGGACTATGGCCGCCTGTTCGTCGAGAAGAACCTGCCCGGCACCAAGACGCTGCACGTCGAGAACATCCCCGAAACGGCCGAGGTCGAGAAGGTGATGGAGCGCATGATCCAGTCGGGCGCGGGCATCATCTTCGCCACCAGCTACGGCTACCTCGACTACGCCATCGCGCTCGGCAAGAAGTACCCCAAGGTCGCGTTCCTGCACGCGGGCGGTCTCAAGACCGGCGACAACGTCGGAACCTACTGGGCCAACTCCGACGACGCGATGTACCTGGCCGGCATGGCAGCGGGCGCGGTCAGCAAGAGCGGCAAGCTCGGCTTCATCGCGGCGTTCCCGATTCCACAGGTGATCCGCTCGATCAACTCTTTCACGCTGGGCGCGCAGGCCATGAACCCGAACGCCACCACCACCGTGGTGTGGACCGGCGGCTGGCTGCAACCGCCGAAGGAAGCCGAAGCCACCAACGCGCTGGTCGATGCCGGCATCGACGTCATCGGTGAACAGGTGGACAGCCCGATCACCATCGCGCAGACGGCCGAGAAGCGCGGCATCTACGTGGTGGGCAAGGACGTGGACGTGTCGAAGTTCGCACCGAAGGCGGTGCTGACCGGCGCGTCGTGGAACTGGGGCCCGACCATGCTGAAGATCGTGAAGGAGATCCAGGCCGGCACCTGGAAGCCCTCGCACGTGCGCGGCGACATGAAGGACGGCACCGTGGTGCTGGACGGCTTCGGCCCCGCGGTTCCGCCGGCCGTGCGCACCAAGGTGCTGGCGAAGAAGGACGACATCCTCAAGGACAAGTTCAAGGTCTGGGCCGGCCCGATGACGGGGCAGGACGGCAAGGAGATCCTGGCCGCCGGCAAGCCGATGCCGATGGAGCAACTGGAGAGCATGCAGTTCTTCGTCAAGGGTGTCGTGGGCACCATCAAGTAAAAAGAAGAGAAGAGGCACGCGATGAAAGACATGGGTTCCCACGCCGCCAACCGCTGGCGGGTGGACGCGGCCACGGCCGACCTGTCGCGCGCGGACCGCCGGCCCGCGCGGCCGGTGGCCCTCGACGCCCAGCCCCAGCGCGTGGTGGTGGACGCCCACCGCAGCGCGCTGGTGGTGGTGGACATGCAGAACGACTTCTGCGCCAGGGGCGGCTACCTCGACTACCGCGGCATCGACATCACGCCGGACCGCGCGCCCATCGCGCCGCTGGTGAAGCTGGTGCCGTTCCTGCGCGCGCAGGGCGTGCCGATCGTCTGGCTCAACTGGGGCGTGCGGCGCGATCTGCTCAACATCCACCCCTCGCTGCTGCATGCGCACACGCATGACGGCGAAGGCGCAGGGCTGGGCGAGACGATTCCCGGCGGCGCGCCGATACTGCTCGAAGGCGGCTGGGGTGCGCAAATCGTCGATGAACTGGTGCCCGAGCCCGGCGACGTGCACGTGACCAAGCACCGCTTCTCCGGCTTCTGGGACACGCCGCTGGACAGCATCCTGCGCAACATGGGTCTGTCGACGCTGTTCTTCGCAGGCGTGAACGCCGACCAGTGCGTGATGACCTCGCTGGAAGACGCGAGCTTCCTCGGCTACGACGTGCTGATGCTGCGCGACTGCGTGGGCACGACGTCGCCCGACTACTGCATGCAGGCGACGGAGTACAACGTGAAGCTGCTGTATGGTTTCATGACGGATTCCGCCTCGTTGATGGCGGGCTTCACCGGAAAGTGATTCGACGATGTCATTGAGTGCGATCGAACGCGGGCTCGCCGAGCGCGGCCTCGAACTGCCCACACCCCCCACGCCCGTGGCCAACTTCGTGCCCTGGCGGCGGCAGGGCAACACGGTCTACCTGGCCGGCCAGGTGAACGAGTGGAACGGCACCGTGCCCTACATCGGCAAGCTCGGCCGCGAGTTCGATGTGGAGACGGGCAAGAAAGCCGCGGAACTCTGCGCGCTCAACCTGCTGGCCTGCCTGAAGCTCGCGTGCGACGGCGACCTGTCGCGCGTGCGCGGGCTGCTGCGCGTGGGTGGCTTCGTCAACTGCGACCCGGACTTTTTGCAGGTGCCCTTCGTCATCAACGGCGCGTCGGACCTGTTCGTTGGCCTGATGGGCGAGGCGGGCCGCCACGCGCGCACGGCGGTGGGCGTGGCCAGCCTGCCGCGCGGCGCGGCGGTGGAGGTGGATGCGGTGTTCGAGGTGGCGGTGTGAAACCTGGCCCGGCCGGCAGCAAGCCGCACTGGCCGCCTGCGCTGGTGCTGCTGTTCGAATGCCTGGTGTTCGGGCTGGTCTACGGCATGGCGGCGCGCGCCGGGCTGGCGTATTCCAGCGTGGGCCCGAACGTCACGCTGATCTGGCCGCCCACGGGCATTTCGCTCTTCGTTTTCCTGCGCTGGGGGCCGCGCCTGGCGCCCGGCATTCTCATCGGCGACCTGATCGCCAATGCGGGCACTGCCGCGCCGCTGGGCGCGATCCTGGGCATTGCCATCGGCAACATCGCGCAGACCTGGCTGTGCTGGTGGGCGCTGCGCCGCGTCGGCTTCGACGCGCAATTGCAGCGCGTGCGCGACGTGATGGCGATCCTGGCGCTGGGCACTTTGGCCGCGGCGGTGTCTGCTTTCATCGGGCCGGCGTCGCTGGTGCTGGGCGGCACGTTGCCGGCGGAGAACTATCCGCTCGCGTGGCTGCAGTGGTGGATGGGCGACGCGACGGGCGTCGTGGTGCTGGCGCCGTGGTTGCTCGCATGGTGGCAACGCGGTGCCATCGGCGGTGCGTCTGCCGGCATGACGCGCAGCCGCAAGATCGAAGCCGCATTGCTGCTGGCGGTACTCGTCGTGCTGTGCGAGCTGGTGTTCGGCGGAGAACTCTCGCGCCTGTCGCGCCTGTCGCCCGAGCCCGGCAACTACCCGGCAGCGCTTGCGCTCTTCCCGCTCGTGGTGTGGGCCGCGCTGCGCTTCGGCCTGCGCGGCGCGACGCTGGTGACGCTGCTCGTCACGCTCGCGGCGGTGTGGGGCACCGTGCACGGCATGGGCCCGTTCGTGGACCAGGGGCAGACCGGCAGCCTCGCGCGCTGGTGGGTGTTTGCCAACGTCATCACCGTCACCGGCCTGCTGCTCGCGGCCAGCCAGAGCGAGCGTGACCGCGCGCGTGCGCAGGCCATCCGCGACCGTGACTTCTCCACCGCCGTGCTCGACGCCGAAGGCGCGTTCGTGCTGGTGCTGGACGCACAGGGCTGCATCGTCAGGGTGAACCGCGCGTTCGAACGCGCCACGGGCTTCGATTCCGCCGACATCGCCGGCCAGCGCTTCGAGGAAGCGCTGATTCCCGAAGAGCAGCGCGACAAGGTGAAGGCGCACGCCGAACTGCTGCGCCTGCGGCTGTCGGAAATCGCGCGGCACGACAGCCCGCTGCGCCGCCGCAGCGGGCCGCCGATCACCGTGTCGTGGACGGCCACCGCGTTGCGCGGGCCGGACGGCGCGATGACGCACTCCATCGTTTCCGGTGTCGACGTGAGCGCGCGCGTACAGGCCGCCGATGCGCTGCGCCATGCGCGGCGCGAACTCGAAGCGCGGGTGGCCGAACGCACGCGCGACCTCGCCACGGCCAACACGTCGCTGCAAGCCGAAATGATCGAGCGCCAGCGGCTGGAGCAGGAACTGATCCGCATCAGCGAGCATGAACGCCAGCGCCTGGGCCGTGAACTGCACGACGGCCTGGGCCAGCATCTCACCGCAACGGCGGTGCAGGCCGAACTGCTCGCGCGCGACCTCGAGGCCGCAGGTGCCGATGCGGCCCAGCAGAGCGCGCAGCAGATCGAACTGATGCTCAGCGGCGCTGTCGCGCAGACGCGGCTGCTCGCGCGCGGGCTGTTCCCTGTGGAGATCGGCGGTGCGGGCCTGATGGGCGCGCTGCAGCAACTGGCCGATTCCACCGGCCGCCAAACACGGCGGCACTGCACGCTGCGCTGCCCGCAACCGGTGGACATCGCGGACCACGCGGCGGCCATCCACCTCTATCGCATCGCGCAGGAAGCGGTGACTAACGCGATCCGCCATGCGCCGGGTTCGGACATCGAGATGGCGCTGCGGGAGGAAGAGGGCGGCGGGCTGGCGATGGAGATCCGCAGCAGCATGACCGCACCCGGAGGCGGGAACGCTGCCGTGCGCCATGACACCGACAGTGTGGACGACGCAGGCATCGGCCTGCGCATCATGCGGCACCGTGCACACCTGATCGACGCGGACATCGCCATCGGCCCGCAAGCGGCCCACCCGTCCATGGCGCCGTCTGGCAACATCTGGGTCGTGGCGGTGCGCTGGGCACCGGGTGCAAAGGAACAAGGATGACCCTGCAGGACGCAACGGCCGCGCGGGTGCTGATCGTCGACGATCACCCGATCCTGCGGCATGGCATTGCGCAACTCATCGCGCGCGAGGGCGACCTGACCGTCTGCGCCGACGTCGGCACGGTGGACGAGGCGCTCGCCGTCGTCGCCACGCAGGCCATCGACCTCGTGGTGGTGGACCTGTCGCTCGAAGACCAGTCGGGCCTCGACCTCATCAAGCGCCTGCGCACAGCGCACCCCCATGTGAAATGCCTGGTGCTGTCGATGCACGACGAACGGCTTTATGCCGAACGCGTGCTGCGTGCGGGCGCGCGCGGCTACGTGATGAAGCAGGAAGCCACGCGCAAGATCGTCACCGCGCTACGTGCGGTGCGCGCGGGCCGCATCTATCTCGGGGAAGAGATCGCGAGCGATCTTCTGGCGCGGCTGGCGTCCGGTGGCAGCGCAGCCGTGGCAGAAAATGAGCAGGCCCCGCTGCCTGCACTCACCGACCGCGAACTGGAAGTGCTGCGCCTGATCGGCCGCGGCATGAAGACCGGCGAGATCGCCGAGACGCTTAGCCGCAGCGTCCACACCGTCGAGGCGCATCGCGCCAACATCAAGCGCAAGCTCGGCCTGAAGTCGGGCGCCGAACTGGCGAAAGCGGCATTCGAACTCGCGGGCGGGCCGGGTTAACCCGCGGCTGCACGCCGCCCCGCCGCCGCTTCGGCGAAAAACGTGCCGTCGTTGGCACGATTTGCAACCTTCCCGGCGCCCCCTGGACGCGTCTTTTCCGTACAGTGACAGGTCTGCGAAAAGCCGAGGAAAAAATGCCTGCCCTGGAGACAAAACTCAACGCCCGTTCCGCCGACTTCCAGGCCAATGCCGCCGCCATGCGCGCCGTGGTGGACGACCTGACGGCCCAGATTGCCAAGGCTGCCGAAGGTGGCGGTGAAGCCGCCCGCAAGAAGCACACGGCGCGCGGCAAGCTGCTGCCGCGCGAGCGCGTGCAGATGTTGCTGGACCCGGGCACGCCCTTCCTGGAGCTGTCGCCCCTCGCGGCGCACGGCATGTACCTCAACAAGGACGGCGTGACCGACGCACCATGCGCTGGCGTCATCGCCGGCATCGGCCGCGTGAACGGCATCGACTGCATGATCGTCTGCAACGACGCGACGGTGAAGGGCGGCACCTATTACCCCATGACGGTGAAGAAGCACCTGCGCGCGCAGGAAGTGGCGCAGCAGAACCGGCTGCCCTGCATCTACCTCGTGGACTCGGGTGGTGCCAACCTGCCGAACCAGGACGACGTGTTTCCCGACCGCGACCACTTCGGTCGCATCTTCTTCAACCAGGCGAACCTGAGCGCGCAGGGCATCGCACAGATCGCGGTGGTGATGGGTTCGTGCACGGCGGGCGGCGCGTATGTGCCGGCCATGAGCGACGAAACCATCATCGTGAAGAACCAGGGCACCATCTTCCTGGGCGGCCCGCCGCTGGTGAAGGCCGCCACGGGCGAGATCGTGTCGGCCGAAGACCTGGGCGGCGGCGACGCGCACACGCGCCTGTCCGGCGTGGCGGACCATCTGGCGCAGAACGACGCGCATGCCTTGGCCATCGCACGCCAGGCCGTGGCCACGCTCAACAAGGACAAGGCGTTGCCGGTGCAGACGCAAGCCGCCCGCCCGCCGCTGTATCCCACGGAAGAGCTCTACGGCGTCATTCCCACCGACACGCGCAAGCCGTACGACGTGCGCGAGGTGATCGCGCGCATCGTGGATGGCAGCGAATTCCATGAGTTCAAGGCGCGCTTCGGCGCGACGCTGGTGTGCGGCTTCGCGCACATCGAAGGCATGCCGGTGGGCATCGTCGCCAACAACGGCGTGCTGTTCTCCGAGAGCGCGCAGAAGGGCGCGCACTTCATCGAGCTGTGCTGCCAGCGCAAGGTGCCGCTCGTCTTCCTGCAGAACATCACCGGCTTCATGGTGGGCCGCAAGTACGAGAACGAAGGCATCGCACGGCATGGCGCGAAGATGGTGACGGCCGTCGCCACCGCCAACGTGCCGAAGTTCACCGTGATCATCGGCGGCAGCTATGGCGCGGGCAACTACGGCATGTGCGGCCGCGCGTACTCGCCGCGCTTTTTGTGGATGTGGCCGAACGCGCGCATCTGCGTGATGGGCGGCGAGCAGGCGGCGGGCGTGCTCGCCACCGTCAAGCGCGACGGCATCGAGGCGCGCGGTGGCAGCTGGAGCGCGGACGAAGAGAAGAGCTTCAAGCAGCCCATCCTCGACCAGTTCGCGCACCAGTCGCATCCGTATTACTCCAGCGCGCGCCTGTGGGACGACGGCGTGATCGACCCCGCCGACACGCGCCGCGTGCTCGCACTCGGCCTGTCGGCCTCGCTCAACGCGCCGATTCCGGATGCGAAGTTCGGCGTGTTCCGGATGTGATGTGTAAGATGTGTACGTTTTCAATGATTTATACACATCATGCGAACCAACATCGATATCAATGAGGATCTGATGGACGAGGCGATGAAGGCCGGTCCGTTCAAGACCAAGAAGGACGCCGTGGAAGCAGGGCTCAAGCTTCTCGCGAGGCAGGCTGCCTATCGCGAAATACTCAAATGGGAGGGGAAACTCCATTGGGATGGTGACGATGAAGAGGGCCTTGCCACGGCATTGACCACAGGTAGTGATGCTCGCCGCCTTGTCGCGAACTCACCTGCACCCACGCCGATCACCGGCAAGCGTGCTGGCAACAAGACGCCGAAGGCGGGCCATGGTCGTCGCTGATTCCGGTGTGTGGATCGACTTCTTCAACGGTGCGGCGACGCCTGCCCGCGGCGTGCTCCGCGAATTGCTGCGCAAAGGCGAGGTCATGCTCATCGTTCCTGATCTCGTCTTGTACGAAGTTCTCAGGGGCTTCAGGCAGGAGCGCGACTACCTGCAGGCGCAGCGCCTGATGCTTTCGATGACGGTGGAATCGACCGGCGGCACGGACTTGGCCCAGCAAGCCGCTGCGCACTATCGCAGTTTGCGCGCACAGGGCGTCACCGTGCGGAATTCCATCGACGTGCTGCTGGCAACTTTCTGCATCGAGCGCGGTTACACGCTGCTGCATCGTGACCGGGACTTCGAGGCGTTCGAGCAGCTTCGCGGCTTGCACGCCTGGCACCACTGAAAAGAAGAACGAAGGAGACAAGCGAGTGGACAACATCTATATCACCCCCGATCACGAACTGCTGCGCGACCAGATCGCGCGATTTATCGCGCGGGAGGTCGAACCGTTTGCGGACAAGTGGGAAGAGCAGGGGATGGTGCCGCGCGAGGTGTTGCGCAGCATGGGCCGGGCCGGGTTGCTGGGCCTGATGTACGAAGGCGAGTACGGCGGCGGTGAAGCCGACGCGCTGACGAACCTCGTGTTTGCCGAGGCGCTGTCGCAATCCACTTACGCGGGCTTCATCATCACGGTGCTCGTGCACACCGACATGGCGAGCCCGCACCTGCATCACGCCGGCAACCTGCAGCAGAAGCAGAAATACATGCCGCGCGTGACCGCGGGCGAGCTGATCACGGCCGTGGGCATCACCGAGCCCGGCGCAGGCTCTGACGTTGCGGGCATCCGCACCACAGCGCGTCGTGATGGCGACGACTGGGTGCTCAACGGCACGAAGATGTTCATCACCAACGGCGTGCATGCAGACCTGTATTTCATCGCGGCCAAGACCGGCACGGCGCGGCACGACATGTCCATGTTCATCGTCGAGAAAGGCACACCCGGTTTCAGCGTGGGCCGCGCATTGAAGAAGACCGGCTGGCTGTCGTCCGACACGGCCGAGCTGGTGCTGGACAACGTGCGCGTTCCCGCCGGCAACCTGCTGGGCGAAGAGGGCAAGGGCTTCTATTCGGTGATGAAGAACTTCCAGACCGAGCGCATCGCGCTCGCGGCCATGGCCGTGGGCCATTGCACGCAGGCGATCCGCCTTACGCTCGACCATGTGCGCCAGCGCCAGGCTTTTGGTGGCACGCTGTGGGACAAGCAGACCATCCGCCACCGCATCGCCATGCTGGACGCGAAGACCCGCGCGGCGCGTCAGTTCATGTACCACTGTGCATGGAGCGTCACACAGGGGCGGGACATCGTGCAGGAAGTCTCGATGCTCAAGGCGCTCACCGGCGAACTGGTGAACGAAGTCGTGCAGACCTGCCAGCAGTTCCACGGCGGCATGGGCTTCATCCGCGAGACGGCCATCGAACGCCTGTGGCGCGACGCGCGCGTGCTGGGCATCGGCGGCGGCGCGACGGAAGTGATGCTGGAAGAAGTGGCCAAGCGCTACTGAAGCAAGAACAAGGACGAAGAGATGACGACCACCACGATCGAACTGCGTCGCCCCACGCCCCAAGTGGCCGAGGTGTGGCTCAACCGGCCGGACATCCGCAACGCGATGAACGGCACGCTGATCGCCGAACTGGCCGCTGCGTTCGCTGCGCTTTCGGCAGATGAAGATGTGCGTGTCGTGCTGCTGGCCGCGCACGGCAAGGCCTTCTGCGCGGGTGCGGACCTGAACTTCATGCGCGAGATGGCCGACTACTCGTGGGAGCAGAACCGAGCCGATGCGCAGAAGCTGGCCGACATGCTCTGGCAGATCGATCAGTGCCCCGTGCCGTTGGTGGGTCGTCTGCAGGGCGATTGCTACGCGGGCGGCATGGGCCTCGCGTCGATGTGCGACGTGCTGGTGGCGTCGGACAACGTGACCTTCTGCCTGTCCGAAGCCCGGCTCGGTCTGCTGCCCGCGACCATCAGCCCTTACGTGGCCCGCGCGATGGGCGTGCAGGCCGCGCGCCGCTACATGGTGACGGCCGAGCGGTTCACCGCCGCGCAGGCGCAGACGATGGGTTTCGTGCACGAGCTGTGCACGCCCGACACGCTCGATGCGAAGGTGGCCGAGCTTGTCGCGGCCATCGTCGCCAACGGCCCCGCTGCGAGCCGCGCCTGCAAGCAGCTGGTGCGCGACGTGGCGGGTCGCGAGATCACCGCCGAGCTGCGTGCCGAGACCGCGCGCCGCATCGCTGACATCCGCGCGAGCGACGAAGGCAAGGAAGGCCTGCAATCCTTCCTGCAAAAGCGCAAGCCGGCGTGGGTATCTCAATAAACGGCGGGAACACAAGTACACGATGAACCCGCGCGATCATTTCCTCACACTGGCCCGCTACAACCTCTGGGCCACGCAACGCCTGGTGGCCGACCACGTGGACGCCCTGCCGGACGATGCCTACCGGCGCGATTGCGGGCTGTTCTTCAAGTCGATCCACGGCACGCTCAACCACCTGCTGGTGACGGGCGACCTGCTCTGGTACCCGCGCTTTGCGGACGGCCGTTCTCCGAAGGACGTGCAACTGTCCGACGTGGTGGAGGAAGACCGCGTGCGGCTCAAGGAGCGTCTCATCGAAAGCGGCAAGCGCTGGACTTCGCTGATCGGAAGCTTCACGCCCGATCGCTACGACGGCGAACTCGACTACACGACGATGCGCGGTGCGCGCGCCATTCTGCCGTTCACTGCGACGCTCGCGCACGTTTTCAACCACGCAACGCATCACCGCGGCCAGATCACCGCCGCGCTGAGCGCCATGGGTGACCGCGGCCCCGAACTCGACATGGTCTACATGCTCCAGCAGGAGCAGGCGGCCCGCACATCACCGAAGTCCTGAAGACGGAGACACACATGTTCAGCAAGATCCTCATCGCCAACCGTGGAGAAATCGCCTGCCGCGTCGCGGCCACCGCTGCACGCATGGCCGTGCGCACCGTGGCCGTGTACTCGGACGCCGACGCACAGGCCAAGCATGTGCAGGTGTGCGACGAAGCCATCCACATCGGCGGCAGCGCGCCGAAGGACAGCTACCTTCGCTGGGAAAAGATCATCGAGGCTGCCAAGGCCACCGGCGCGCAGGCCATCCATCCGGGTTACGGCTTCCTCAGCGAGAACGAAGCGTTCGCGCAGGCTTGCGCGGATGCAGGCCTGGTCTTCATCGGCCCGCCGCCTTCGGCCATCGAGGCGATGGGCCTCAAGGCTGCGTCCAAACAGTTGATGGAAAAGGCCGGCGTGCCGCTGGTGCCCGGTTATCACGGCAAGGACCAGGACCCGGCGCTGCTGCAACGCGAGGCCGACCGCATCGGTTACCCGGCGCTCATCAAGGCCAGTGCGGGCGGCGGCGGCAAGGGCATGCGCGTGGTGGAAAAGTCGGAAGACTTCGCGGCCGCGCTTGCTTCGTGCCAGCGCGAGGCCATCAACAGTTTCGGCGACGACGCGGTGCTGATCGAGAGGTACGTGCAGCGCCCGCGCCACATCGAGATCCAGGTGTTCGGCGACACGCACGGCAACTACGTGTACCTGTTCGAGCGCGACTGCTCGGTGCAGCGCCGGCACCAGAAGGTGCTGGAAGAAGCGCCTGCGCCCGGCATGACCGAAGCCATGCGACAGCAGATGGGCGAGGCGGCGGTCGCCGCAGCCCGTGCGGTGAACTATGTGGGTGCGGGTACGGTGGAATTCATCGTCGAGCAGAAGGCCGACGGCAGCATGGGCTTCTTCTTCATGGAGATGAACACGCGCCTGCAGGTGGAGCATCCGGTGACGGAAGCGATCACCGGGTTGGACCTTGTCGAATGGCAACTGCGTGTGGCGTCGGGCGAGCCGCTGCCGCTCAAGCAGGGCGACCTGCGCATCCACGGTCATGCCATCGAGGCACGCATCTGCGCCGAGAACCCGGACAACAACTTCCTGCCCGCCACCGGCACGCTGCAGGTGTACGCGCGTCCGCAGGCCACGGCGTTCGAGCCGGGCACGGTGCGCATCGACGATGGCGTGCGCGAGGGCGATGCGATCTCGCCGTTCTACGACTCGATGATCGCCAAGCTCATCGTGCACGGCAGCACGCGCGAAGAAGCGCTGGCGCGGCTGGACGCGGCGCTGGCTGCCACGCGCATCGTGGGCCTGTCGACCAACGTGCAGTTCCTGCGTCATGTGGTGAAGAGCCGCTCGTTCGCGCAGGCGGACCTGGACACGGCACTCATCCAGCGCGAGCAGGCCGTGCTGTTCGAACAGGAGAAGGTCGGCCTGCCGATGACGGTGGCCGCATCGGTGGCAAGTGTCCTCATGCAGGAGCAGCGGGCTGCGCAGACGCACGGCTGGCAAGACCCCTTCTCCGCGCGCGACGGCTGGCAGGCCTGGGGCCACACCATCCGCCGTTTCGAGTTCGATTTCCATGGCGAGCCGCAGAAGGCCACGCTGCACTACCTGCATGACGGCAGCCTGAAGCTGGAGGTCGGTGAGGCAGCGGGCGTGCTGTCCTTCGAACCCGCGGCGGACGGCAGCATCGAATTGCGCTACGCCGGCCAGCGCGCACGTGCGCACGTGCACACGCGCGGCGAGACGGTGCACGTCTTCATGCCGCAGGGCGCCACGCAGATCCTGCGCATCGACCCGCTCGCGCATGCGGGCGATTCCGCTGCCGAAGGCGGACGGCTCACCGCGCCGATGCCCGGCAAGGTGGTGTCGTTCGCCGTGAAAGCCGGTGACAAGGTAACCAAGGGCCAGGCGCTCGCGGTGATGGAGGCCATGAAGATGGAACACACCATCGCCGCACCGGCGGACGGCACGGTGGCCGAACTCCTCTTCGCACCGGGCGACCAGGTGACCGAGGGCGCCGAGCTGCTGAAGCTGGCGGCCTGATCGCATTCACCGAACGGTGGCAGACTCCGCAGTCATGAAGATCGCCTTCTGCTGCATGAACACCGACCCGCGCCCGTGGCTGCAGAGCCTGCGGGCTGCATTGCCCGAAGCCGAAGTCGTGGAATGGTCCCCGGGAAGCATGCAGGACGGCGTGCGGCCCGACTACGCGATGGTCTGGGGGCCGCCGCAGCAACTGATCGACGAGCAGCCGCAGATGAAGGCGCTGTTCAACATCGGCGCGGGTGTGGACGCGCTGATGAAGCTGTCGCTGCCGCCACACATGCAGGTGGTGCGCCTGAACGATGCCGGCATGTCGGTGCAGATGGCCGAATTCGTGGCGCATGCGGTCATCCGCCATTACCGCGAACTCGATGCCTATGAACGCGACGTGGCGGCCGGCGAATGGCGTTTCCGCAAGCCGCTGCTGCGCACCGACTTTCCCATCGGCGTGATGGGCCTGGGCGTGCTCGGCGAACGCGTCGCGAAAACGCTCGCGATGTTCGACTTTCCGGTGCTGGGCTGGAGCCGCTCGCCCAGGCAGGTCGACGGCGTGCATTGCTTTTCGGGTGAGGCGACGTTCGACGAATTCCTGTCTGCGACGCGCATCCTCGTGTGCCTGCTGCCGCTCACGCCGGAAACGCGCGGCATCATGAACCGCGACACGCTGTCCTTGCTCAAACCGGGCGGCTATGTGATCAACGTGGCGCGGGGCGCGCATCTGGTGGAAGACGACTTGCTGGCACTGATCGACAGCGGTCACCTTGCGGGCGCCGCGCTCGACGTCTTCCAGACCGAACCGCTGCCCGCTGGTCACGCGTTCTGGAAACATCCGAAAATCGCGGTCACGCCGCACACGTCCGCGCGCACCCTGCGCGAGGACACGGTGCTGCAGATCGCGCAGAAGATCCGCGCCATGGCCAGGGGAGAACCTGTTGCCGGCGTGGTTGACCGCGAACGCGGATACTGAAGAGCCACGGCAAGAACGAGCAAGGAACGAGACATGAACCTGCCCCCACGCGTGAAGATCGTCGACGTCGGCCCGCGCGACGGATTGCAGAACGAGAAGGACCCCGTCCCTGCCGACATCAAGATCGGCCTGGTGCACCGCCTGCAGGACGCGGGGGTGAAGGACATCGAGGTCACGAGTTTCGTCAGCCCCAAGTGGGTGCCGCAGATGGCCGACGCGATCGAGGTCATGGCCGGCATCCAGCGCAAGCCGGGCGTGCGCTACTCGGTGCTCACGCCCAACATGAAGGGCCTGGAAGCGGCGCTGCCCACACGACCCGACGAAGTGGTGGTGTTCGGCGCGGCCAGCGAGGCCTTCAGCCAGCGCAACATCAACTGCTCCATCGCCGAAAGCATCGAGCGATTCGCACCGGTGGTGGAACTCGCGCATGCCAAGGGCATCCACGTGCGCGGCGCCATCTCCTGTGCGGTGGGTTGCCCTTACGAAGGCGACGTGGCGCCCGAGCGCGTGGAACTCGTCGCGAAGCTGATGAAGGAGATCGGTGTCGATCACATCGGCGTGGCGGACACGATTGGCGTCGGCACGCCTGCCAGGGTCCGGCGCGCCATGGAAGCCGCGCTGCGCCACTACGACATCGACGACATCTCCGGCCACTTCCACGACACCTACGGCCAGGCGCTGGCCAACACGCTCGCGAGCCTGGAGATGGGCGTGTGGCAGTACGACGCGTCGAGCGCGGGTCTCGGTGGTTGTCCCTATGCGAAAGGCGCGACCGGCAACGTGGCGACCGAGGACGTGGTCTACATGCTGCACGGCATGGGCATCGACACCGGCATCGACCTGGACAAGCTGATCGACGCGGGCAAGTACATCAGCGACTACCTGCAGCGCAAGCCGAACTCGCGTGCGTCGACGGCCATCCTCAACAAGCGTGCAGCCTGAAGGGATACGCGAACGATGTGTGGCGCCGAACTGAAGTCATTGCCTGAGGGCGTGCAGCGCGTGGCGGCAGAGCTGCAGCGCCTCAACCACCCGCATGCGCCGGTGATGCTCGACGACGCGGCGCGCACGGCGCAGCAGGCGGCCGATGCACTGGGCATCGGCGTCGGCCAGATCGCCAAGAGCATCATCTTCCGTCGCAAGGTGGACGACACGGCCGTGCTCGTCATCACCTCGGGCGACAAGCGCGTGGATGAAAAGAAGGTCGAGGCCATCGTCGGCAGGATCGGCCGCGCCGATGCGGACTTCGTGCGCGCGAAGACGGGTTTCGCCATCGGCGGCGTCTCGCCGGTGGCACATGCCACGCCGCCGGTCACGCTGATCGACCGCGAGCTCGGCCGGTTCGACGAGATCTGGGCTGCGGCGGGCCATCCGCATGGCGTGTTCCGCCTCGCGCCGCCTGACCTGCAGCGGCTGACCGGCGCGCCGGTGGAGGACGTGGTGGTGGAAGCCGCCGCTGGAAAGACATGAGCGGCAACGCGTCCACGCCTGCGGTTCCACCGGCGGTGCGTTCGCCCTGCGTATCGGTCTGCGTCATGAGCGAGCGCAGCGGGCTGTGCGAGGGCTGCTGGCGCACGCTCGACGAGATCGCGGCGTGGAGCGCGATGGACGATGCGCGCAAGCGCGAGGTGTGGACGCTGCTGCGTGAGCGGCGCAGGATGGCGGGGGCGCAACCATGAAGCACATCGTCTTCCACATCGACTTCATCTCGCCTTACGCGTACCTCGCTTTCGAGCAGTTGCCGCAAGCGCTCGAAGGCATCACGCACAGCGTCGAGTACCGGCCGCTGCTGTTCGCGGGCCTGCTCGATGCGAACGGCCAGCTCGGCCCGGCCGAGATCGCGCCCAAGCGCGAATGGACCTACCGGCAGGTGCTGTGGCAGGCGCATCAGCAAGGCATCGAGATGGCCATGCCGGCCGCGCACCCGTTCAACCCGCTCGCGCTGTTGCGCCTGGCCCTGGCCTGTGGACAGGACGGTGCGGTGAACCGGCATGTATGCGAGACCATCTTCCGCCACGTGTGGCGCGGCGGCGCGGATGCAACCGATGCCGCGCGCCTCGATGCGTTGAAGCAGCAGCTCTTCAAGGACAAGCCCGATGCGCTCGACCCCGCGGGCGACGAAGTGAAAGGCCTGCTGCGCCGGCAGACCGATGCCGCCGTGCGGCAAGGCCTCTTCGGCGTGCCGACGGCCGTGGTGGACGGCCGTCATTTCTGGGGCTTCGACGCGCTGCCGATGTTGCGTGCCTGCCTGCACGGCGACCCCTGGTTCGAAGGCCCCGCATGGGAGGCGGCCCGGCACATCCCGACGGGCATCGCGCGTGCACGGCCGCCGCGGAGCTGACACCGGCTGCTAGGTACTTTCCCGAGACAAGAGGCCTGAGGCCTCTTTTTTTTGCGATTCGAAATCACGGGGCAGGGTTAGCACCCGGTTTGTCAGATTGCATTCAGTTTGAAGTCAGCGTCGGGTCAGAGCAGGCGATCACATTGCCCTGCATCGGCGGGATTCCGGAATAAAACAGGAGACAAGACAGATGCTGTTGGCTGTCGTCATTGCGAAAAGCCTCATCGAGCTTTCGCTCATGTTCATCATTGCCCGGTTCGTACTGGGTTTGCTGGCGGGGGCAAAGAAGGAGACCAACGTCTTCTGGCAACTGCTCGACGTTGCGGCCAAGCCCGCACTCTGGGTCACACGCCGCATCAGCCCGCGTTTCATCCTCGACCAGCACATCCCGCTGGCGGCAGCGAGCCTGCTGCTGATGGCCTGGCTGTTCACCGTGAAGATGAAGATCGATCTCTGCCTCACGGCCGGAGCGCTGGCATGTCAGTGAGCACCATGAACCCCATGCAACCCGCGCCCGCGCAGACCTGGGCCTTGCGGTGGCTGCACCTGCAGGCCAAGGCGCTGCTCGTCTTCGGACGCCGCGCCCAGGCCATGCAGGTCTTCCGCCAGATCCTCCAGCTCAGGCCCGATGACCTGCACGCGCGCATGAGCCTGGGCTACGAAGCCCTGCGCGCCGGCGATCGCGCAAGCGCGCGGGAATGGTTCACCGTGGCGGCGCAGGCGAACCCGGCGTCGGTCAATGCCGTGTTCGCGCTGGCTTTCGTCGACGAGGAACTGGGCCATCTGGAGGCGGCCGAGGCCGGCTTCCGCGCAGCACTCGCGCTGGACGAAAAAATGGACCGCGCGTGGTACGGGCTCGGGCTCGTACTCATCCGGCAGGGCCGCCTGGACGAAGCGCTCAAGGCCCTCAAGCGCAACACGAAGCTGCAGCCGATGAGCCCGTACGGCTGGTACCAGATCGGTCGCATCCACATGGAGCAGGGCCAGCCGGACGAGACGCGGAACGTCATCCGGCATCTGAGGGGCTTCGAGCCCAAGGTGGCTGCGCAGCTGGAGCGGGAGACAGGTTTGAAGGCCGGCGAATAGCCGGCCCGAGAAAGAGAGAGGTGGGTAAGGTGAACTCAATACGAGAGGAGCACATGAAATGCAGTTGACAGAAAAGCACAAGGAGTACTGGAGCAAGAACCTCCGGATCACGGCCATCCTGATGGCCATCTGGTTCGTGGTGACCTACGTCGTCGGCTTCCTGGCCCGCGACCTGAGCTTCAATTTCTTCGGTTGGCCGTTTTCCTTCTGGATGGCGGCGCAGGGCGCGCTGGTGGTGTACGTCGTGATCATCTGGTACTACGCGCGGTACATGAACCGCCTGGACCTGGAGTACGGCGTCCATGAAGGAGACGAGTGATGTTCGGTAACCAGACACAGTCCCAGAAGGACTTCAAGAAAAGCCTGAACAAGGTCTATGCGTTCTACACGGGCGGCTTCCTGGCCTTCGTGATCGTCCTGGGCATCCTCGAGATGATGGGGCTTCCGAAGAACTGGATCGGCTACCTGTTCCTCGCGGCCACGGTGCTGCTGTACGCCGGCATCGGCGTGATGAGCCGCACCAGCGACGCCGCCGAGTACTACGTCGCGGGCCGGCGCGTTCCAGCCATGTACAACGGCATGGCCACCGGCGCCGACTGGATGAGCGCGGCCTCGTTCATCGGCATGGCCGGTACGCTGTACCTCACGGGTTACGGCGGCCTCGCGTTCATCATGGGCTGGACGGGCGGCTACTGCCTGGTGGCCCTGTTCCTCGCGCCTTACCTGCGCAAGTTCGGGCAATTCACCATTCCCGACTTCCTGGGCGCGCGCTACGGCGGCAACCTGCCACGCCTGATCGGCATCTTCGCCGCCATCCTCTGCTCGTTCACCTACGTGGTCGCGCAGATCTACGGCGTGGGCCTGATCACCACCCGCCTGACCGGCCTCGCCTTCGAGATCGGCATCTTCGCGGGTCTGGCCGGCATCCTGGTCTGCTCGTTCCTGGGCGGCATGCGCGCGGTGACGTGGACGCAGGTGGCGCAGTACATCATCCTGATCGTGGCGTACATGATTCCCGTGGTCTGGCTGTCGGTGAAGCACACCACCTTCCCGATCCCGCAGGTCGTCTACGGCCATCAGCTGGAGAAGGTCACGGCCAAGGAAGCCGAACTGCTCAAGGATCCCAAGGAACTCGAAGTCCGCGGCATCTTCAAGCAGCGCGCCGACGCCGCCGATGCGAAGCTCAAGGACGTGCCCGCCGCCATGGCTGCCGACCGCGCTGCCGCGCAGAAGGCTGTCGACGACGCGCGTGCCGCCAACGCACCCGTGGCGCAAGTCACTGCAGCCGAAGCTGCGCTCGCGGCACTGCCCAGGGACGAAGCAGCGGCCCGGGCCGCCTACACGGCGGCCAGGACCTCCAACACCGCGCGCTCGGGCCCGCCCCTGCGCCATGCGGAGGCCTTCCCCGGACGCGACGACAACGCGCGCGACATTGCACGGCGCAACTTCCTGGCGCTGGTGTTCTGCCTGATGGTGGGTACCGCTGCGCTGCCGCACATCCTGATGCGCTACTACACGACGCCTTCCGTGAAGGAAGCGCGTGACTCGGTGACCTGGTCGCTGTTCTTCATCTTCCTGCTGTACTTCACGGCGCCTGCGCTCGCGGTACTCGTGAAGTACGAGGTCTACACAGTGCTTGTGGGAACACCATTCGACAGGTTGCCGGAGTGGATCGCACGATGGAGCGCGGTGGACAAGACGCTGCTGACCGTGACCGACATCAACAAGGACGGCATCCTGCAACTGGCCGAGATGACCATCGGCGGCGACATCATCGTGCTGGCAACCCCGGAAATCGGTGGCCTGCCGTACGTGATCTCCGGCATGGTGGCTGCGGGTGGCCTGGCTGCCGCGCTCTCCACGGCCGACGGCCTGCTGCTGACGATCGCCAACGCACTGTCGCACGACCTGTACTACAAGATCATCGACCCCAACGCATCGACCGCCAAGCGCGTGATGCTGTCGAAGATCCTGCTGCTGGCCGTGGCACTTGCCGCCGCCTCCGTGGCGGCGCAGAAACCGGCGGACATCCTGTTCCTGGTCTCGGCGGCGTTCTCGTTCGCGGCAGCTGCGTTCTTCCCGGCACTCACCCTGGGCATCTTCTGGAAGCGTGCCAACAAATGGGGTGCGGTCTGCGGCATGGTCGCCGGCCTGGGCATCACGTTCTACTACATGATCAAGACGCAGCCCTGGATGTACAAGATCTTCCACGGCACCACGCTGACGCCGGACGTCCTGGCGGCGAACACGTGGTGGGGCATCCAGCCGATTTCCGCCGGCCTCTGGGGCGTTCCGCTGGGCTTCGTGGTGATCATCATCGTGTCGCTGCTCACCGCTGCGCCCGATCGCGAGACGCAGGAACTCGTGGAGCACGTGCGCTATCCGAGCCTGGATGGTCGCACGGCACCCGGCGCTGCAATCCACTGATCGCTGACAGTCAGCCAGACTGAAGCCCGCCACGGAAGTGGCGGGCTTTTTTCTTTGTTGGGGGGGTGGCCGCAAGGGCCGGGTGCGGGTCCGCTCAGGACTGCGAGGCGTTGTAGAACTCGTCGGCTTTCTTCTCGGAGCGGACCTGCGCGACCACGCGGCGGCAGTCGAGCAGGCGTGCCTCGAATTCCTCGTAGGTCTTGCAGCGCTCCAGCGTCGTGCACAGGTTGTCGGCCGTGGGGCCGAGCATGTCGTAGAGCAGCTTGCTGGCCTTCTGGATGGAACCCTTCAGGTCGCCGGCCGCAGATGCGGCGAGCGGTGCGGGCGCCGACTGGGCGGCCAGCGGGGCCGGGGAGGAGCTGCCGAAGCCCGAAGGTCGCGGGGTGGCTGGCGCCGGGGAAGGCGTGCCCGGTCCGAAGGGCGGGGCGACGACTTCCAGGAAGCCCGCCAGGACGAGGTCGCCGAGGATGGCCGTGGACTCGTCCGGGTTGGGCAGCAGCCGCACGATGTCCTGCGCCGATTTTTCGCCGCTGGCCATGATCATGAGTGCCCGACCTTTGGGAGTGATGGCGGGGTCGCGTGCCTTGAGGGCAGACGCACCGCGTTCGGTCTTGCGCAAGTAGGACTTGGGGCTGAACTCCGGCATGTGTTGTGTCCGTTCCTCTCCAACGGTCTGGGGTCCGGTTCGACTAGCGCAATGGTAATGCACAACCGTGACAAATGTCCCGTCGCGGCCGGGGAGGGCCCCTGATGTAAACCCGGGGTTGTAACGGATGGCGATGGCCCGGCGCAAGCCAGGGTCAGGATGCGTGCCTAGAATGTTCCGCCTCACCCCACAAAACCTCTCCCGCCGGACTTTATGACCCAGGGCTTCATCCGCATCCGTGGCGCGCGCCAGCACAACCTCAAGAACCTGGATCTCGACATCCGCACCGGCGAGCTGACGGTGGTCACCGGCCCCAGCGGGTCGGGCAAGTCCAGCCTCGTGTTCGACACGCTGTATGCCGAAGGCCAGCGGCGCTACGTGGAAACCTTCTCGGCCTACGCGCGCCAGTTCCTCGACCGCATGGACAAGCCGGCGGTGGACAAGGTGGACGGTGTGCCGCCGGCCATCGCCATCGACCAGACCAACCCCGTGCGGTCCTCGCGCTCCACCGTGGGCACCATGACGGAGCTCAACGACCATCTGAAGCTGCTGTTCGCGCGCGCGGGCCAGTTGTTCGACCGCGACACCGCACAGCCCGTGCAGCACGATTCCGCGGAGACCATCCACGCGAAGCTGCTGCAGCGCGCGGCGGCGGAGGGCGATCCGCGCCTGGTCTTCACCTTTCCGGTCGAACTGCCAGCCAACACCACGGCACAGGAGGTCGAGCAATGGCTGTCGGCCAGCGGCTTCACGCGCGTGCAGGCCGAACGCGAAGTGGCCACACCCACCGGTCCGCGCAAGGTGCTGGACGTCGTGGCCGACCGCGTGCGCATGGGCAGCGCCGAGAAGGTGCGGGTCATCGAGGCGATTGAAACCGCATTGAAGCGTGGCAGCGGACGGCTGAACGTCTATCGCCTGCGCAGCGAGGACGAAGGCGGGCAGGACGAGATCTGGCGCTTCTCCACCGGCCTGCATTGCCCCGACAGCGACCTGCGCTACACCGACCCGATTCCCTCCATGTTCTCGTTCAACTCGGCCGTGGGCGCGTGCGAAGTGTGCCGGGGCTTCGGCCGCGTGATCGGCGTGGACTGGGGTCTCGTCATCCCGAACGACAAGCTCACGCTGCGCGCGGGCGCGATCAAGCCGATCCAGACGCCGGCCTGGTCCGAAAGCCAGGACGACCTGATGCGCCACGCCGAGGCCGCCGGCATCCCGCGCGACACGGCGTGGAACAAGCTCACCGACGCGCAACGTGCCTGGGTGCTCGACGGCACGCCCACCTACAAGGAGGGGCAGTGGAGCAAGCAGTGGTACGGCATCAAGCGCTTCTTCGCGTACCTGGAGAGCAAGGCGTACAAGATGCACATCCGCGTGCTGCTGTCCAAGTACCGCAGCTACACGCCCTGCGACACCTGCGGCGGCGCGCGCCTGAAGACCGAGAGCCTGCTCTGGCGCATCGGCAGCAAGCAGGCGGCGGACGCGGTGTTGTCCCCCGGGAAAAGGTTCATGCCTCGCGGCGTGAAGTGGTCGCGTGAGCAACTCGAATCGCTGCCCGGCCTGTGCCTGCATGACCTGATGCTGCTGCCCATCGACAAGCTGCGTCACTTCTTCAGCCTCATGAGCCCGGCGGCGCCCGGGCACATGCAGGGCGGGGATGCGCAGGCATTGAAGCTGCTGCTCGAGGAGATCACCACGCGCGTCAGATACCTGGGCGATGTGGGCATCGGCTACCTCACGCTGGACCGGCAGAGCCGCACGCTTTCGGGCGGCGAGGTGCAGCGCATCAACCTCACCACGGCGCTCGGAACTTCGCTGGTGAACACCCTCTTCGTGCTGGACGAACCGAGCATCGGCCTGCATCCGCGTGACATGGAGCGCATCACGCAGGCCATGCACCGCCTGCGCGACGCGGGCAACACACTGGTCGTGGTGGAGCACGACCCGGCCGTCATGCTGGCCGCCGATCGCGTGATCGACATGGGCCCCGGGCCCGGCGAGCGCGGCGGCAGCATCGTGTTCGATGGCGACACCGAAGCACTGCGCAACGCAGACACGCTGACCGGTGCGTACCTCGGCGGACGCAAGCACATCGGCCTGGGCCTCAAGCGCATGGTGACCGACAGCACACCGCGCCTTATCCTCGAAGGCGCGCGCGAGCACAACCTGCGCGATGTGTCGGTGGACTTTCCGTTGCAACGCCTCGTCTGCGTGACCGGCGTCTCGGGTTCGGGCAAATCGACGCTGATCCAGGACGTGCTGGCACCTGCATTGATGCGGCACTTCGGCCGCGCCACCGAATCGCCGGGTGCGCACGACCGCCTGCTGGGTGCCGACCACCTGAGCGACGTGGTGTTCGTGGACCAGTCGCCCATCGGCAAGACGGCGCGCTCCAACCCCGTGAGTTATGTCGGCGCGTGGGACGCCGTGCGCGAGATCTTCGCCAATGCGCCGCTCGCGAAGCAGCGCGGCTACACGGGCTCCAAGTTCAGCTTCAACAGTGGCGATGGCCGCTGCCCCACCTGCGGCGGATCGGGCTTCGAGCATGTCGAGATGCAGTTCCTGTCCGACGTGTACCTGCGTTGCCCCGATTGCGACGGCCGCCGCTACAGGCCCGAAATCCTCGAAGTGCTGATCGAGCGCGGCAGCGATGCGACGGGTGGCCGCCGCGTGATGAACGTGGCCGACGTGCTGGAACTGACGGTGAGCGAAGCTGCTGCGCTTTTCGCCAGCGATCGTGACGTCATCCGCGCGCTGCAGCCCATCGTCGATGTCGGGCTCGAATACGTGAAGCTCGGGCAGCCCGTGCCCACGCTCTCGGGCGGCGAGGCGCAGCGCCTCAAGCTCGCGGGCTTCCTCGCCGAAGCTGCGCGCAGCGCCACCGCCAGCCGCCAGGCCACGGCGAAGAAGGGCATGCTGTTCCTCTTCGACGAGCCGACCACCGGCCTGCACTTCGACGACATCGCCAAGCTCATGCGCGCGCTGCGCAAGCTGCTGGAGGCGGGGCATTCGCTCGTCGTCATCGAGCACAACCTCGACGTGATCCGCGCGAGCGACTGGATCGTCGACCTCGGCCCGGACGGCGGCGAGGCCGGTGGTCTGGTGGTGGCCGAGGGCACGCCGGAAGACGTCCGCCTGAATGTCGATTCGCACACCGGCCGTGCGCTGCGCGACTATGAAGAGGTGATGGGTGAAGGCGCGCGCAAGGTCGGCGAGCGGCCGGCTGCGTACCGCGTTGCACCGAAGCGCAAGCAACCGGCGCAGGGTGCCGATGCGATCCAGATCGTCAACGCCAAGGAACACAACCTCAAGTCGCTGTCGGTGGACATCCCGCGGGGCAAGTTCAGCGTGATCACCGGTGTATCGGGCTCGGGCAAGTCCACGCTCGCGTTCGACATTCTGTTCAACGAGGGACAGCGCCGCTACCTCGAAAGCCTGAACGCCTATGCGCGCAGCATCGTGCAGCCGGCGGGCCGGCCCGAGGTGGACGCGGTCTACGGCATTCCGCCGACGGTGGCCATCGAGCAGCGCCTCTCGCGCGGCGGCCGCAAGAGCACCGTGGGCACGACCACCGAGGTTTGGCACTTCCTGCGCCTGCTCTATGTGAAGCTGGGCGTGCAGCATTGCATCCACGATGGTGCGGCGGTACAGCCGCAGACGCCGGACAGCATCGCCGCGCAGCTGATGCGCAACTTCCGCAACCAGCACATCGGCCTGATGAGCCCGCTGGTGATGAATCGGAAGGGCGTGTACACCGAACTCGCCGACTGGGCGCGACCGCGTGGCTACACGCACCTGCGCGTGGACGGCAACTTCCTTCCGACCACGGGTTTCCCGCGCATCGACCGCTTCAAGGAACACACGATCGAACTGCCGGTGGCGAGCCTGGACGTCACGCCGGAGAACGAAAGCCTGCTGCGCGAGAAGCTCACCGTGGCGCTGGAGCACGGCAAGGGCGTTGTGCACGTGTTGAGCAAGCTCACCGGCCTGCGCGCCGCGATGATCGCCGGCACGCCGACGGCAGACATCGGCGCCGTGCTGGCGCTGTCGGTCAAGCGTGCATGCCCGGTCTGCGCGACCTCGTATGCCGAACTCGACCCGCGCCTGTTCTCGTACAACAGCAAGCACGGCTGGTGCCCCGACTGCGTGGGCACGGGCGTCAAGCTGACGAAGGAACAACGCCGTGCGTTCGACGACACGCAGCGCGACGAGGACAACAAGGGCCGCGAACAGACCTTCGCCGAACCCGAAGTGGAAGACGTGGGTGACACGGTGTGCCCGACCTGCGAAGGCACGCGCCTGAATGCGACCGCGCGCGCGGTTCGCTTCGGCGGCATGGCCATCACCGACATCGCGCGACTGTCGGTCAGCGGCGTGCGCGACTGGATCGATGCGCTGGTGAAAGACCAGCAGATGACGGTGCGCGAAGCCGACATTGCGCGCGACCTGATTCCCGAAATCCGTTCACGCCTCGAATTCCTCGAAGAAGTAGGGCTGGGCTATCTCACACTCGACCGTGGCGCGCCCACGCTCTCCGGCGGCGAGGCGCAGCGCATCCGTCTCGCCGCGCAACTCGGCAGCAACCTCCAGGGCGTCTGCTACGTGCTCGACGAGCCCACCATCGGCCTGCATGCGCGCGACAACCAGATCCTGCTCAACGCTCTCAAGACACTGAGCGGCAAGGGCAACACGCTGGTGGTGGTCGAGCACGACGAAGACACC
This sequence comes from Variovorax sp. VNK109, assembly GCF_049445855.1. Classification (NCBI taxonomy): domain Bacteria; kingdom Pseudomonadati; phylum Pseudomonadota; class Betaproteobacteria; order Burkholderiales; family Comamonadaceae; genus Variovorax; species Variovorax sp. VNK109. The sequence goes on from NZ_JBMSDV010000003.1 coordinate 294,313, forward strand.
ATCCGCCGCGCCGACAACATCATCGACATCGGACCGAGCGCGGGCAAGCGCGGTGGGCGACTCGTGGCGCAGGGCACCGCGGCCGAGGTCGCGGCGGCGGGTGAATCCGTCACCGGCCGCTACCTGCTGCAAGCGATCCGTCATCCCATCGGCCAGCGTCGCGAAATCACCAGCGACCTGCCGAAGCTGCAACTGCGTGGCGCGAACCTGCACAACCTGGGCGACGTGGATGTCGACGTCCCGCTGCAACGCCTGGTCGCGGTGACGGGGGTGTCCGGTTCGGGCAAGTCCACGCTCGCGCGCGACGTGCTGCTGCAGAACGTGCAGAGCATCGTGCAACTTCGCAGCACCAAGGCCGGCCGTGACGCGGACGCGGCAGGCAAGCGGCCCGCTTGGGCCGGGTGCAAATCGCTTGCGGGCTACGAAACCGTGGACCGCGTGCTCGAGGTGGACCAGACGCCGATCGGCAAGACACCGCGCTCTTGCCCCGCAACCTACATCGGTTTCTGGGACACCATCCGCAAGCTCTTCGCCGACACGCTCGAAGCCAAGGCGCGCGGTTACGGCCCGGGCCGCTTCTCGTTCAACACCGGCGAAGGCCGCTGCCCGAGCTGCGAAGGGCAGGGCGTGCGCACCATCGAGATGAGCTTCCTGCCCGACGTGAAGGTGCCGTGCGAAACCTGCCACGGCGCGCGCTTCAATCCCGAGACGCTGGCCGTGAGCTGGCGCGGCAAGAGCATCGGCGACGTGCTGCAGATGGAAGTGGACGAGGCGGTGGACTTCTTCGCCTCCATGCCCAACATCAGCCATCCGCTGCAGTTGCTGAAAGACGTGGGCCTGGGTTACCTCACGCTCGGCCAGCCGTCGCCGACGCTTTCGGGCGGCGAGGCGCAGCGCATCAAGCTCGTGACCGAACTGTCCAAGGTGCGCGATGACATCACGCGGCGCGGTCAGAAGGCGCCCCACACGCTGTATGTGCTGGACGAACCCACGGTCGGCCTTCACATGGCCGACGTCGAGAAGCTCATCCATGTGCTGCACCGCCTCGTGAACGGCGGGCACAGCGTGGTGGTGATCGAGCACGACCTCGATGTGATCGCGGAGGCCGACTGGATCATCGACCTCGGCCCCGAGGGCGGCGCGGCGGGCGGGCGCGTCGTGGCAGCAGCCCCACCGGACGAAGTCGTGCGCAGGAAGACGCACACCGGCGTCGCGCTCGAACCCGTGCTCGCGCGCTGACGCGAAGAACACGCCAGGCCACCCGGATGAACAGCCAGCCGCACGATCCCGCAACGCAGGACGCCGGGACTGGCTGGCAGATCGTGCACGTGCACCCGGACGCGCCGCCCAAGCCGGTGTTCGGCGCGCCCTGCAACGGTTGCGGCCTGTGCTGCCTGTCCGAGCCATGTCCGGTCGGCATCGTCGTGTCGCGTCGCCGGCGGGGTGCGTGTGACGCGCTGCGCTGGCGCGAGGCGGAATCGCGTTACGTCTGCGGCATGGTGGCCGACCCGGCCGATGTGCTGGGCGCGCACTGGCGATGGGCCGCTCCGCTGATCCGCCGCATGGCGAGGCGCTGGATTGCTGCGGGCAGCGGTTGCGACGCGCATCTGGAGTCCGGACGTTATCCTTCGCCCGAGGAGTGAACCCATGTACAGCGAAGACGATCTCGCGGCAGCCGTGGACGCCGGTGTGCTTCCGGCGGAAACCGCCAATGCGTTCCGCAATTTCGTGGCCGGGCGGCAGAACGCGCCCGGTGTGGATGAAGAGCATTTCCGACTCGTCACGGGCTTCAACGACATCTTCGTGGTGATTGCCTGCACGCTGCTGCTGTCGGCGGTGGGCTGGATCGGCAGCACGGCCGGCCTGTGGGCCGGTTTGCTCGGTGTTGCGGGCACGGCCTGGGGCCTGGCCGAATTCTTCGTGCGCAAACGCCGGATGGCACTGCCGGCCATCCTGCTGCTGCTCGTGTTCGTCGGCGCGGTCTGCGGCGTGGTGCTGTCGCTGTTGCCGTCCGCTGCGGGTCCGGGCATCGGAGGCTGGCGGATCGCGTTTGCGGGCGCGGTGTCGGCGATCGCCGCCTGGCTCCACTGGCGGCGCTTCCAGGTGCCGATCACCGTCGCGGCGGGCGCGGCAGCCGCCGTGGGCTGCGCGCTCGGGCTGTTGATCGCAATGGTTCCGGCCGCGCGGCAATGGGCCACGCTGTTCTCGCTGGTGGCCGGCATTGCGGTATTCGCGCTCGCGCTGCGCTGGGACGCGGCGGACACGCGCCGCGAAACGCGCAAGTCCGATGTCGCCTTCTGGCTGCACCTGCTGGCCGCGCCGCTGCTGGTGCACCCGGCGTTTGCCGTGCTCGGCCTGCTCGATGGCGACATGGGCATCGCGCAGGCGTTTGCGGTGCTGCTGCTGTACGTGGCCATCGCCGCCGTGTCGCTGTCCATCGACCGGCGCGCGCTGATGGCGTCGGCCCTGGCGTACGTGCTGTACGCCTTCAATGCGCTGCTCGAGCAATACGGCGTGGTCAGCCTGGGTTTTGCGCTCACGGCACTCGTGATCGGATCGGCCCTGCTGCTGCTGTCGGCGTTCTGGCACCCGAGCCGCGCCTGGGTGCTGGGCTTCCTGCCGCCGCAGGTGCGGGAGAGGCTGGCGCCGCTCAAGTGAAGGGCGTGCTGCCGCGCAGGTGACAGCACCCCCGGGAAGTCCCGATGCCGCATGGCCTGCCTGCGGGCTTCAATGGCTCTTCAACCAAGAGGAGACATCCATGCAACGCAGGCAGCTTCTGCAGATGGCCGGCGCCGCGCTGGCTGCACCGGCCATCGGCGCACGCGCGCAGTCCGGCGCGTTCCCGAACAAGCCCATCCGCCTCGTCATTGCCTTCCCCGCAGGCGGGCCGACCGACATCACGATGCGATCGCTCGCGGACAACGCGGCCAGGGTGCTGGGCCAGCCGGTGATCGTGGAGAACAAGCCCGGTGCGGGCGGCACGCTGCCCGCGCAGCAGTTGCAGACAGCGGCGCCCGACGGCTACACCGTCGCACAGATCCCGCTCGGCGTGTTCCGCCTGCCGTACACCACCAAGATCAGCTGGGACCCGGTGAAGGACATCCACTACGTGATCAACGTCACCGGCTATGCCTTCGGCATCGTCGTGCCCGCGGATGGCCCGATCAAGAACTGGAACGACTTCGTCGCCTATGCCAGGGCCAACCCCGGCAAGCTGAGCTACGGCTCCACCGGCGCGCTGACCAGCCCGCACCTGACAACCGAGCTCATCGCGCAGAAGCTGGGCGTGCAGCTCAACCACGTGCCCTACAAGGGCAGCGCGGACCTGATGCAGGCGATCGTGGGCGGGCACATCATGGCGGCGGCCGATTCGACCGGCTTCGCGCCGCAGGTGGAAGCCGGCAAGCTGCGCGTGCTCAACACCTGGGGCGAGAAGCGCCTGGCCAAGTTCCCCGATGCGCCGACGCTCAATGAGCTCGGCCTGGACATCGTGCAGAACTCGCCCTTCGGCATCGGCGCGCCGCGCGACACGCCGCCGGACGTCGCGCGCAAGCTGCACGACGCCTTCAAGAAAGCGATGGAAGACCCCGCCTACCTGCAGGCGCTGGCGCGCTACGACATGCTGCCCAACTACATGGACTCCGCGCAGTACCTGAAATTCGCACAGGACACCTTCGTGCGCGAGAAGGCGCTCGTCGAGAAGCTGGGCCTGGCCAAGCCGGGCTGACCCCACCCTGCATACGCCATCCTGGTGATTTGACGCTGGTCAAGGGATGGCGCTACCCTCGGGGCTCCCGCTCGCCGAGCGGAAGGGGGTTTCCAGAACATGTCATCGCGCCTGCAGTCCGATCCGGTTTTTGTGCGGAGGGCCGGGTGCCCTGCGGCGATGCTCGCCTTCTTCATCGTGGCCGGGCCTGCGCTCGCACAGGCCCCGGCGCCGGCGCACCCGCCGGGACACACGCAGGCACCGGCGCCCGCAGCCCCTGCAGCATCCACTGCCGCAGCCACGCCCGAACCACCCCAGGAGCTGGCCCATCCCTGGGTCGTGCCGCCGCCGTCGCGTTCGGCCGAAACCTATTTCACCAACCTGAAGTCCGGCGACACGCGCGAGTCGCCGCTGGTCGTGCGCTTCGGCCTGGCCATGCGCGGCATCGTGCCTGCCGGCAAGACGGCCGGCACGGCCGGTCACCACCATCTGCTGGTCAACCAGGACCTGCCGCTCGACTTCAAGAAGCCGCTGCCCTTCACCGAGAAGTACATCCACTTCGGCAAGGGGCAGATGGAGGCGGTGCTCGACCTGCCGCCCGGCACCTACAACCTGCGCCTGCTGCTGGCCGACCAGGGGCACATCCCGTATTTCGTCTACAGCAAACCGCTCAAGCTCACCATCAGCAAGCAGAACAAGGGCGTGAAGCCCGAGACGGTGACCGGTCCGCCGCGCATCGAGTTGCTCAGTCCTGCGGACGGTGCCGCGCTGCGCGTGCCGTTCCGGGTGCAGTTCCATGCGAGCGGCTACAACATCTCGCACAGCGCCGTGCAGGGGCCGGACACCGGCCACTTCCGGCTGACCCTGGATCGCAAGGGCCAGAAGTCCGAAGTGATGGATTTCACCGGTGGCCAGACCGAAGCCTGGCTTCAACCGCCCACGGGCGACTACACGCTGAAGCTGGAGCTGGTGCAGAACACGCCCGCTGGCGCTGTGATGGCGAAGACGGCGGACCGCTCGCTCAAGGTCGTCGCGCGCTGAGCAACTGGCGCGCGAATTCCGCGAAGCCCGCGCCGCGCTCGCCCTGCGTGATGTAGCGCGGCTTGTGGGCGAGCTGCGCCTCGAAGCGGCGGATGTTCGCCACACCCACGCTGTGCGCGAAGCGTTCGAACATCAGCTGGTCGTTGGTCGAATCACCCACGTAGGCCCACTGCGCGATCTCGCTATCGAGGTCGCGGCCGAACAGCTCGCGGACGATCCAGCGCGCGCCTTCGAGCTTGTTGTGCGCGCCGTACCAGGCGTTGATGTGGATGCTGCTCACCGTCGCGTTCATGCCTTCCCCGCGCATGATGCGCACCGCGTGGTCGATGGCGTCCTGCGGGAGGTGCGTGAACTCGCTGTGGTCGATGGCGATGTCGGTCTCGCGGCCCGCTGAGTCCCGCGCGAGCGTGGCGCCGGGCACTTCCTGCAGCACGCGCTGCGCCGCCCGCTGCATGCGTGCGAAGTTGGCCGTGCGCGTGGCATCGTCCTGCTGGTAGCGTTTGTCGAGCTTGCCCTGGCCCTGGTGGATGAGCGCGACGGAACCGTTTTCCGCCACGATGGCGTCCACAGGCCAGGCGCTCGCGAACGGCACGCTCCAGCCGACCGGACGGCCGGTGATGGGAATGACGTGCAGGCCTGCGGCGCGCAACGCGGCCAGTGCATCGAGCGCATCCTGCGTGATCGCGCCGTCGGTGGTGAGCGTGTCGTCGATGTCGGTGAACACGCCGCGGATGCCTGCCCGGCTCGCGGCAGGCCACTGGTCCAGCGCGATCACACGCGTTCGGCTGCGGCCTGCGCCGATGCGGTGGCGGCCTGAGGCGTGCGCCGCTGCATCAGCGCGGCCAGCACGTTGTTGCCGGTGCGCTCGATGTGCACCTTCAGCATGGCGCAGGCGTCGTCGGCCCGGCGCTCCAGCGTGGCGCGCACGATGTTGTCGTGCTCCTGCGAGACGTCGCGGTCGATCGGATGGTCTTCCAGGAAGAGGCGTCGGTAGCGGTCGCTCAGGTCATGCAGCGTCGCGCAGAACTGCAGCAGCAGCGGCATGTGGCAGGCCGACAGCAGCTTCTGGTGCAGCTCGCGGTGCGCGTTCTCCCATTCGGCGAGGCGGCCCGAGTCTGGCTCGGTCTTTTCCAGTTTGGACAGGCGGTACTGGCTCGCGACCAGCTCGCTTTCCCACTTGTCGTTGCCCAGGCGGATGGATTCGCGCAGCGCGAAACTCTCGATCTCCGAGCGCAGCTTGGTCACCTCGAGCAGGTTGTTCTCGGAGACGGGGGCCACGCGATAGCCGCGCTGGTCTTCCATCACCACGAAGCCTTCGGCCGACAGGCGCGACAGCGCTTCCCGCAGCGGGCTCAGGCTCACGCCGAAGCTGGCGCGCAGGTCATCGAGCCGCAGCTTCTCGCCCGGCGGGATGTCGCCGCCGGTGATCTGCGCACGCAGCCGGCTGGCGATGCTGGTGGCTAGTGTCTGGCTGCCAGTTTCCGCACGGTTTTCAATCTGTTCCAAGCTCGCCTCCGAAAAATCGATTTTCGTATTGACATCGATTGTACGTTCCCCTAGAGTCCGGGGCTAATAATCGATTTACATATAAATATCGATGAAAGGTTGATTTTCATCATGGGAATCCGCGACACCGACCGCACTCTCCCGTCCAACCGGATGGTATTTGAATTGCGCCGCGACGCCGAGAAATATGCAGCGTTCAAGCAGGATCTCGAAGCCTCGATGGCCGCGTTCGGCCTCACCGAGCCCGAACGCAACGCCTGGCGCACCGTCGACCTGCCCGCGCTGGCGAAGCTGGGCGTGCACCCTTACTTCCTGCCGCAGATCTCGCGCCTGGTGAAAGGCGGTGACTACAACCACAACGACAGCGACGCCGCGCGGCTGTATGCCGAGAAGATGGGCATCGCCAAGAGTTCGGGCGCCTGATGGACTGGAGCATCTGGGCCTTCGCCTACGCCACCGGCAAGCTGCCCTACGACTTCCTGAGCGGCTCGCCGGTGGCGAGCAACCGCGGCCTCGTGCCCGTGCCGATGATCGTGTCGCTGCTCAAGTCCACAGAGGGCGAGCTGGTCCTCGTGGACACCGGCTTCGGCACGGGCAAATCGATGACGGGCCGGGGCTTCGAAGATTTCGTGCGCAGCGACGAACTGATCGCCCGCTTCGGCTTCGACGCGAAGGACATCCGCAAGCTCGTGCTCACGCACATGCACTTCGACCATGCGGGCAACCTCGACGCATTCCCGAATGCGCGCATCTACCTGCAACGTTACGAGTACGACGCGTGGAAGCAGGTGATCGCCGAGTTCGGCGGCACGCCCCAGTCCAAGGATCACTGGGCCTTCTCGTCGCTCAACGTGAATGACTTCGACGCACTCGAGCGGGCCATCGCGCAAGGCCGCGTGGAGTTCCTCGATGGCGACGCGGAGATCGCGCCGGGCGTGACGTGCCGGCTTGCGAAAGATACGCACACCTTCGGCAGCCAATGGCTCGAAGTCACCACGCACCGCGGGCCGTACGCGCTGGCGGGCGACTGCTGCTACACCTTCCACAACCTCGAGCGCATGTGGCCGCCCGGCTACACGCAGGGCAACACCTGGAACATGATCCGCGAGTTCCAGAAGATGAAGGCAGTGGCGGGCGATGACCTCAAGCGCCTCGTGCCCGGCCACGACATCCAGCTCTTCACGCGTTATCCGAGCGCGGCCTGGAAGGGCAATTCATATATCGAGGTGGCGCTGGCCTCCGGCCAGAAATCGCTGCTTTCACGCTACGCAGACGCACCGGCCATGACCGCTGCGAACGCGCTGGCACCCGCACCCGCTGCCGCGGCACCCGCAATTTAAGGAAACAGGAGAAGCCGCCGCCATGGCCAAACTCATCGCATCGCTCGGCATTGCCCACGCTCCCGGCGTGACAGGCTGGATCGACAAGAGCCCCCAGCACGAGCAGGACGCCGTGCTTGCCGGCTATGAGGAATTCCGCAAGCGCATGGACGCGCTCAAGCCGGACGTGGTGATCGGCGTCGCGAACGATCACCTGCTCAACTTCCCGATGGACAACCTGCCCGATTTCTGCGTGGGCATCGGTGACGAATGGGCGGGTCCGGCCCCGTGGTTCCGCGGCTGGCTCAACGTGCCTGACTATGAAATCAAGGGCGACCGCGCCCTGGGCCGCGCACTCGTGCGCGAGTCGGCGAAGGCCGGCATCAACCACGCGTTCGCCGAGAAGCTGCTGTTCGACGACAACTGGTCGGTGCCGCTCAAGTTCCTGTTCCCGAAGTACGACGTGCGCTTCGTGCCGATCCACATGAACCCGATCGTGCCGCCGGTGCCGACGGCCGAACGCTGCCTGCAGGTCGGCGCGCAGATCGCGAAGATCATTGAAGCCATGCCCGGTGACGACCGCGTGGTGCTGATGGGCACGGGCGGCCTCTCGCACGACCCGGGCGGCCCGGACTACTTCACCGTGCACGAGGAATTCGACCGCTGGTTCATGGAGCTGCTGGAAAGCGGCGATACCGAACGCGTGAAGCGGGAAGTGACGTTCGAGAAATTCCTCACCGGCGGTGACGGCGGCGCGGCCGAACTGCTGGCGTGGATCGTCGCCATGGGCGCGGCGGCCGAGCTGGGCAAGCCCAAGGCCGAGAGCGTGTTCTACGTGCCCTCCGTACCGATGCGCTGCGGCATGGGCGGCTCGTTCTGGGACCTCTCATGACGCGCCTGCACACGCCCGACACGGAGCTGCCGTCGACGCTCGAAGAAAAGCTCGCGGCGAAAGGCTGCGCCGTGGTCGTCATCGACATGCAGAACGACTTCTGCGCGCCCGGCGGCTACATCGACCAGGTGATGGGCAAGTCGGTGGGCGCGGCCTCGGGTGTCGTCGCGCCGGTGGCCGCGCTGCTCGAATCCGCGCGCGGCGCAGGCGTGCCGGTGGTCTGGGTCTATGCCGATTACTCGCACGACAAGGTGCCCGATTCGATGCGTGTGAAGCTCAAGGCGCGCGGCATCACGGCCGAGTGCTGCAAGCCCGGCACCTGGGGCGCGGGCTGGTTCGGCGTGGAGCCGAAGCCTGGCGAAGCGCTGGTGGCCAAGCACACCTACAGCGGCTTCGCACGCACCACGCTCGCCGACACGCTCGCGAAGCTGGATGTGCGCACGCTCGTGTTCGCCGGCGTGCAGACGCAGGTCTGCGTCGAGTCCACCGTGCGCGACGCGCACTCCGAGGGTTACTTCTGCGTGGTCCCGCAGGACGCCGTGGCATCGCACACGCCGCCGCTGCACGAGGCCACGCTCAACAACGTCCGGTTCCTTTTCGGTGACGTCTGCAACGTCGCCGACGTCACCCATGCCTGGGGCGCCGTGCCGCCCCGTGCCTGATCCATCGACACAACGAAAGACAAACATGCTTCCCAACAGAGTCAACACCGAAGCGGTGAAGAAAAGCATCGGCGAGTACGCCGACACGGTCTCCTATGAAGAGCGCGGCAAGATCTACGAGGAGCTGATCGGTTTCCTGCCCCCGCGCATCGAGGCGCGACTGTCCGTCACCGGCGCGCTCGACCCCAGGATGGTCGACCTGCAGGAGCAGATGCGCACGCACGGCATGTACCCCAAGAGCTTCGACGTGAAGACGGCGCAGCTCATGCTGTTCGGCATGCTGCTCATGGACGCGTCCGACGCCGCCGTGCTGCATGCCATCGCCGCGCGCCGGGCCGGTGCGACCTGGCAGGAGATGCAGGACACGGTGAACCTGTGCTTCCTGTTCCGCGGTCTTTCCGCCGCGAACCGTGGCGCCGAGATCATGGCCAACATCGCCGCCCGCGAACTGCAGGAGCAGGCCAAGTCGAACGGAGCCGCCAAGGAATGAGCGCGCGCGAGATCCTTCATTTCATCAACGGCCAGTACGTGCCGTCGGCGAGCGGCAAGCTGTTCGATGACCGCAGTCCGGTGGACAACCGCGTGATCGCACGCGTGCACGAGGCCGGCCGACCCGAGGTGGATGCCGCCGTGGCTGCGGCGCGCGCTGCGCTGTCCGGCCCGTGGGGCCGCATGCCGGTGGCCGAGCGCGCCGCCATGCTCTATGCGGTGGCCGACGGCATCAACCGCCGCTTCAAGGACTTCCTCGACGCCGAGGTGGCCGACACCGGCAAGCCCGTGTCGCTCGCTTCGCACCTCGATATCCCGCGTGGCGCGGCGAACTTCAAGATCTTCGCCGACACGGTGAAGAACGTCGCCACGGAATTCTTCGAGATGCCCACGCCCGATGGCGCGGGGGCCATCAACTACGCCATCCGCGTGCCCAAGGGCGTGGTGGCGGTGGTCTGCCCCTGGAACCTGCCGCTGCTGCTGATGACCTGGAAGGTCGGCCCGGCGCTGGCCTGCGGCAACGCCGTCGTCGTGAAGCCCTCCGAAGAAAGCCCGGCCACGGCCGCGCTGCTTGGCGAAGTGATGAACGAAGTCGGCGTGCCGCCCGGCGTCTACAACGTGGTTCACGGCTTCGGCCCGGACTCGGCGGGTGAGTTCCTCACCACGCATCCGGATGTCGATGCCATCACCTTCACCGGCGAGACGCGCACGGGCTCGGCCATCCTGCGTGCCGCAGCCAGCGACATCAAGGCCTCGTCGATGGAACTCGGCGGCAAGAATCCCGCCATCGTGTTTGCCGATGCGGACATGAACGTTGCGCTCGAAGCGACTGCACGCTCGGTGTTCGCCAACTGCGGGCAGGTCTGTCTGGGCACGGAGCGCGTCTATGTCGAGCGCCCGATCTTCGACGAATTCGTGAAGCGCCTGGGCGATGCCGCGCGCATCATGAAGCCCGGCCGCCCCGAAGCGGAAGACACGAAGATCGGCCCGCTGATCTCGCTGGAGCATCGCGAGAAGGTGCTGTCGTACTACGAGCTCGCCCGCCAGGAAGGTGCAACCGTGGTGGCCGGCGGCGGCGTGCCCGACATGCCCGATGACCTGAAGCAAGGCGCGTGGGTGCAACCCACCGTGTGGACCGGCCTGCCGGAAACCAGCCGCGTGGTGCGCGAGGAAATCTTCGGCCCCTGCTGCCACGTCACGCCCTTCGACACGGAAGAGGAGGTGATCCGCCTGGCCAACGACACGCCCTACGGCCTGGCCGCAGCGGTGCACACCACCAACCTGTCGCGCGCGCACCGCGTGGGCGCGAAGCTCGACGTGGGCATCTGCTGGGTGAACTCCTGGTTCCTGCGCGACCTGCGCACACCCTTCGGCGGCACCAAGCATTCGGGCATCGGCCGCGAGGGCGGCGTGCATTCGCTGGAGTTCTACACCGAGCTGCGCAACGTGTGCATCAAGCTCTGACGGCAACCAACCCACCAATCAACGACAAGAGACAAGCATGAGCCTTTCCAGGGAAAAGATCGAAGCCCTCGGCCTGAAACTGCACCAGGCGCTGGAGAACCGCGCTGCCGTCGACCCGCTCATCGTCGAGCATCCGGAGCTGTCCATCGCCGACGCCTACGCGGTGCAACTCGCGATGGTGTCGCACCGCATCGCGGCAGGCCAGCGTGTGGTGGGCAAGAAGATCGGCGTCACCAGCAAGGTGGTGATGGACATGCTCAAGGTGAACCAGCCGGACTTCGGCCACCTTCTGTCGGGCATGTCGCATGCCGACGGCGCGGCGATTTCCGCCTCGCAGTTCATCTCGCCGCGCGCCGAGGGTGAGATCGCCTTCGTGATGGCCCGCGACGTGATGGGCCCGGGCCTGACCAACGCCGAGGTGCTGCAAGCCGTGTCGCACGTGATGCCCTGCTTCGAAATCGTCGACTCTCGCATCCGCGACTGGAAGATCTCCATCGGCGACACCATCGCCGACAACGGATCGGCCGGCGCCTTCGTGCTGGGCGACCGCATGGCCGCGCCGGCCGATGTGGACCTGCGCAACATCGGCATGGTGCTCGAGAAGAACGGCGAAGTCATCGGCACCGGCGCGGGTGCGGCGGCCATGGGCCATCCGCTCACCTGCCTGACCTGGCTGGCCAACACGCTGGGCGCATTCGGCATTCCGCTCAAGGCAGGCGAAGTCATCCTCTCGGGCTCGCTCTCGATCATGTTCCCGGTGAAAGCCGGCGACAGCATCTCGATGACGCTCGGCGGCCTCGGCAGCTGCCGCGCACGCTTCACCGAATGACGCAGCAGAAGAACAACACATGAACGCATTGAAACCCTCCATTGCCCAGGCCGAGATCGAACGCCTCGCCGCATTCCTGCATGACGCCGAGACCGGCATCAGGGAAGTCGAGAAGATCACCGACGAATTGCCCGCACTCACGCACGATGACGCGTATGCGATCCAGAACGCCATTCTCGAGCGCAAGCTGAAGGCCGGAGCGCGCCTGGCGGGCCGCAAGATGGGCCTCACCTCACCCGCGAAGATGAAGCAGATGGGTGTGGAAGATCCCATCCACGGCTTCCTCACGGCGGACGGCTGCGTGGCCGACGGTGCGGTCGTGCAGATGGCAGGCCTCATCCATCCGAAGGTGGAGGCGGAGATCGCCTTCACCACCACGCGTGAACTCGCGGGACCGGACTGCAGCGCGGCCACGGCGATGGCCGCCATCGGTCATGTTTCTGCTGCCATCGAGGTGATCGATTCGCGCTACCGAAATTTCCGCTTCGACCTGGTCAGCGTGATTGCCGACAACACGTCGGCCGCGCGCTATGTGATCGGCGCCGACGCGGTCCGCCCTGACGGTCTCGACCTGCGCACGCTGGGCGTGGTGCTCGAGAAGAACGGCGACGTGCTCGCCACCGGCGCGGGCGCGGCGGTTCTCGGCCACCCGGCAGCCAGCCTCGCGGCACTGGTGAACATGCTCGCTGCACAGGGCAAGACTTTGCCGTCGGGCACGCTGGTGATGACCGGCGGCGTGACGGAAGCATTTGCGGTGCAGCCCGGTGACAGCGTGCGTGTCACCGTGCAGGGGGTGGGCAGCGCAGCGATGCGTTTTGCCTGAACAACTTTATCAACGGAGGTTCCAATCATGAAACGTCGTGTCCTCGGTCAGTCGATTGTCAAACTCGTCGGCGCCGGCCTGTTGCTGGCCCACTTCGGCGCGCATGCGCAGCAGCCGCCGCTGAAGATCGGTGTCATCACCGAAATGTCGGGTGCATTCGCCGACTACGGCCGCCAGGTCAAGTCGGCCATCGACCTCTACCTCAAGGAAAAGGGCGACACCGTTGCCGGCCGCAAGGTCGAAGTGCTGTACCGCGACACCACCGGCCCGAACCCCGAGGTGGCACGCCGCCACGCTCAGGAACTGATCGTGCGCGACAAGGTGGACTTCATCGTCGGCTTCGGCCTCTCGCCCAATGCGATGGGCGCCGCACCCGTGGTCACCGAAGCGAAGAAGCCGATGATCATCATGAACGCGGCGGCCACGTCGTCCATCGTCACGCGTTCGCCGTACATCGTGCGCATGTCGTTCACGCTGCCGCAGGTCACCGCGCCGCTGGCCGAATGGGCCGCGAAGAACGGTATCAAGAACGTCTACACCATCGTGTCGGACTACGGCCCCGGCCTGGATGCGGAGAAGGCCTTCGTGAAAGCATTCGAGGCCAATGGCGGCAAGATCGCCGGCAGCGTGCGTGCGCCGCTGGCCAATCCGGAGTTCGGCCCGTACCTGTTGCGCGCGCGTGACGCGAAGCCCGACGCGATCTTCGCCTTCGTGCCCTCGGGCGACATCGGTGTGCAGTTCATCAAGACCTACGCGGAGCGCGGCCTCGAGAAGGACGGCATCAAGCTGATCACCACCGGTGACTTGACCGACGATGTGTTCCTCGAATCCATCGGCGACGCGTCGCTCGGCCTCATCACCAGCCACCACTATTCGATGGTGCACGACTCGCCGGAGAACAAGGCCTTTGTCGACGCCTACAAGAAGGCCTACGGTGCGAATGCGCGTACCAACTTCTACATGGTCGGCAGCTGGGACGGCATGGGTGCGATCTACGAAGTCGCCCGGCGCCTGAACGGCAACATCGACGGCGACAAGGCCGTGGAAATCCTCAAGTCGCTGAAGATCCAGAGCCCGCGCGGTCCGATCGCCTTCGACGAGAACCGCGATGTCGTGCAGAACGTCTACATCCGCCGCGTCGAGAAGAAGGACGGCAAGCTCTACAACGTCGAGTTCGCCACCATTCCGGCCGTCAAGGACCCCGGCAAGTAAGCCGCAGCGGTCAACAGGGGAGAAGAAATGCTGGGTTTTGCGGGCGTGCTGATCGACGGGATGTCGTACGGCGCGTTGCTGTTCCTCATGGCCATCGGCCTCTCGGTCACGCTGGGGCTGATGGGTTTCGTGAACCTGTCGCACACCGCGCTGGCGATGGTGGGCGGCTATTTCATGGTGATGCTGTCGCAGAAGGCGGGCCTGCCGTTCGTGCCCGCCGTCCTCATCGCCGTCGTGCTGGCCACCGTGCTCGGTGTCGCGCTGGAGCGGGGCGTCTACCGCCTCGCCTACCGGCGCGATGCGCTGGTGCAGGTGCTGCTCACCATCGGCGTGATGCTGATGGTGTCGGCCAGCATGATCTATTTCTTCGGCCCCTCGCTGCAGATGGTGGAGATTCCCGACGCCCTGCGCGGCCGCATGAGCCTCGGTCCGCTCGATGTCTCGCGCTACCGGCTGATGCTGCTCGTCGTGAGCGTGATCCTGCTGATCGTGCTGACCATCGGCTTCGAGCGCACGCGCTTCGGCACCATGGTGCGCGCGGCGGTGGACAACCAGCGCGTGGCCGCTGCCCTCGGCATCCCGATCCAGGTGGTCTTCATGGCCACGTTCGCCATCGGTACGGCGCTGGCCGCGCTCGGCGGTGCGCTGGGCGTGGAGGCGCTGGGGCTCGATCCGGCCTTCGCGATGAAGCATCTGATCATGGCGCTCATGGTCGTGGTGGTGGGCGGCGCGGGTTCCATCGGCGGCACCTTCATTGCCGCCATGGTGCTCGCGGTATTCGACATCGCCTGCAAATACTACGTGCCGGCCATCGGCTCGTTCGCCATGTACGGGCTCATGCTCGTCTTCCTGCTGATCCGTCCGCAAGGCCTGCGCCGCGCCGGAGGTGCCAAATGAACGAACTCGGGAAAGACCCCCGGCTCGACCCCTTCCACCAGCGCTGGCGCTGGTCCGAGGGCATCATCTGGGCGCTGATCGTGCTCGTGTGGTTTGCTTTTCCGGACCGGCTCGCGCTGGGCACGCAGGTGCTGGTGGCGGCGCTCTTCGCGCTCTCGCTGGACATCGCGCTCGGCTACGCGGGCATCGTCACGCTGGGCCACGCGGCCTTCCTCGGCCTGGGCGCGTACGTCGCCGGCTGGCTCGGCAAGTACGGCTGGACGGAGCCGGTGAGCGGCGCGCTCGTCGCAGTGCTCGCCGCATCGTTGATGGGTCTGCTGACGGCGCGTGTCGTCGCTGCGGGCACGCACCTGTCGGGCCTGATGGTGACCATGGGCCTGGGCCTGCTTCTCTACGAAGCCGCGAACAAGGCCACCGAATACACCGGCGGCGTGGACGGCATGCAGGGTGTGACGATTGCGCCGGTGCTCGGCCTGTTCCGCTTCGATTTCGCCTCGAAGACGGCGTACATCTACACCGCAGTCTGGCTGCTCATCGCGGTGCTCGTGGCGCGCCGCCTGGTCGGCAGCCCGTTCGGCCTGACCCTGCGCGCGGTCCGCCAGAACCCGAAGCGCACGGCGTCGCTGGGCGTGAACAACAGCCGCGCGCTGACGGTCTCCTACACCGTGTCGGCGGGTATCGCGGGGCTTGCAGGTGCGGTGCTCACACAGGGCACGCAGTATGTGGCGCTGGACGTGCTGGCCTTCCATCGCAGCGCCGACGTGATGACCATGCTGGTGATCGGCGGCGCGGGTTACCTGTATGGCGGACCGCTCGGTGCGGCGCTGTTCATCGTGCTGCAGGACACGCTCTCGGGCATCAACCCGGTGTACTGGCAGTTCTGGCTGGGCCTGGCGCTGGTGCTGGTGATGCTCTTCATGCCCGATGGTCTGCTGGGTACCTCGTCGCGGCTGAAGGCGCTGTGGCGTCGTCGCAGCGGTGCGGCAGCGAAGAAGGAAAGCGTGAAGAAAGAAGGAGCGGGCCATGCTTGAAGTCAGCCAGCTCTCCAAGAACTTCGGCGCGCTCGCGGCCACACAGTCGGTGAGCCTGAAGCTCGCACCCGGCGCCCGCCACGCGCTCATCGGCCCGAACGGCGCGGGCAAGACGACGCTGATCAACCTGCTCACCGGCAACCTGCGGCCGGATGCGGGCAGCATCACGCTCGCGGGCGAAGACATGGTGCCGCTCAAGGCGCACCAGCGCGCGCGTGCGGGCCTGGCGCGCACGTACCAGATCAACTCGTTGTTCCTCGAGTTCACGCCGCTGGAGTCGGTGGCCGTGGCCATTGCGCAGCGTGAAGGCCAGGCCTTCCGGCTGTTCGGGTTCCGCAAGTTCGGAGCGGCGGCGGGGGAAGAAGCCGCTGCACTGCTCGAAGCCGTGGGCCTGGGCAGCCATCTGCACGACCGTGTGTCGCTGATGCCGTACGGCCAGCAGCGCTTGCTGGAGGTGGCGCTCGCGCTCGCCGGCAAGCCCAAGGTGCTGTTGCTCGACGAGCCCGCCGCGGGCGTGTCCAACGAAGCGAGCCGCCGTCTCTTCGACGTGATCGAGAAGCTGCCGGCCGATCTCGCGATCCTGCTGATCGAGCACGACATGCGGCTCGTCTTCCGCTTTGCGCATCGCATCTCGGTGTTGGTGGGCGGCGCGGTGCTGACGGAGGGGCTCCCATCGGAGATCGCCGCCGACCCGCGTGTGCGCGAGGTCTACCTGGGGAGCCGTCATGCTGCTTGAAGTCGACCATCTCGTGGCTGGACATGGGGAAGCGATCGCGCTGCACGATATTTCGGTGACGCTGCCCGAGGGCGAAAGCCTCGCAGTGCTTGGGCGCAACGGCGCGGGCAAGACCACGCTGCTCGAAACGCTGATGGGCCTGACCACCGTGCATGGCCGCAGCATCCGCTTCGCAGGTGAGGACATCACGTCGCTCTCGCCGGTGCGCCGTGCGCGGCGCGGGCTCGGCTGGGTGCCGCAGGAGCGCGAGGTGTTCCCGTCGCTCACCGTGGCGCAGAACCTCACCGTCGTGCACCGGCCCGGTCCCTGGGACCTGGCCAAAGTGCTGCAGCTGTTTCCACGCCTGGGTGAGCGCGCTGCCAACATGGGCAACCAGCTGTCCGGTGGCGAGCAGCAGATGCTGGCGATCGGCCGCGCGCTGATGACGAATCCGCGCCTGCTCCTGCTGGACGAGCCGATGGAAGGGCTCGCCCCGATCATCGTGGAAGAGCTGTCCGCTGCCATCACCGCGATGGTGCGGGAGTCGGGCCTGTCGGCCATTGTGGTGGAGCAGCATCCGGTGGTGGCGCTGTCGATGAGCACACGCGCACTGGTGCTGGAGCAGGGGCGCGCCGTACACGAAGCCGCGAGCGATGTGCTCGCCAGCGACCATGCAGCGCTCGACCGCTACCTCGGCGTCGGCATCGAGGGCACGGAGGCCGCATGAGCGATTCCGCGCGCGACATCTTCGCCGGCACCATCGCCGAGATGACCTGGTACGAGGTCGAGAAGGCGGCGAAGGAAGGCGCGGTGCTGCTGTGGGCGTTCGGCGTGATCGAGCAGCACGGCCCGCACCTGCCGACGGGCACCGACGTGTACCTGCCGTCCTCGCGGCTGCGCGATGTGAAGGCCGAGCTCGCGCAACGCGGCATCCAGGCGCTGATCGTGCCGCCGTACTACTGGGGCGTGAATGTGGTGTCGGGCGCGTTCCCGGCGTCGTACCGCGTGCGCCCGCAGATCATGCGCGAACTCGTCGCCGACGTGTTCTGCAGCCTCGAGACCGACGGCTTCAGCCGCGTGTTCTGCTTCTCGGGTCACGGCGATGCGCTGCACAACCGCACCATCTGGGAAGCGATCGGCCTGGGCCGCGAACGCACGGAGATGGACATCGGCTTCGTGATCGAGGACGCGCTGGCTGCACGGCTCGGCTTCTCGCGGGACGACCCGCGCGTCGCGCTGCATCCCGAGGCCTCGGTGGAAGACGCACCGTTCCGCTTCATGCAGATCGACAGTTCATCGCCATCGGCGGCCATCGACGGCGCCAAGCGCTATGTCGACGTGCATGCCGGCTGCTGGGAGACGTCGATGATGATGGTTGCCCATCCGGAACTCGTGCGCGAGGAGCTGCGCGTCGGTCTCAAGTCCACCGACTACGGTCCCGACGATCTCGCCGAATGGCGCCATGGCTTCGAGCGCGCAAGGAAGAAAACCCCGCTGGGCTATTTCGGCGATCCGGCTGCCGCAACGCGCGACGAGGGCTTGCTTTCCGCCGCCATTGCCGCGACCCGCGCAGCGGACGCCATCGAGGCACGCATCGCAAAGCCAACGCGATGAAAACCTGTTGAAGGAAAACCCATGCCCATCGCACATGTTTCCATCATGGAAGGCCACGACGACCAGAAGAAGGCCGACATCATCGCCGCCGTCACCGAGGCGTTGCACCAGAGCATGGGCGCGCCGCACGAGGTGATCCGCGTGCTCATCAACGAAGTGCCGCGCACCCAGTGGGGCATCGGCGGCAAGACGGCATTCGCGCTCGGCAAACACTGAGCCCGCACCTGGTGCACGACAGAAAATCCAAGGAGACTCGATTGACTGAAGGAAAGATCAAGGCCGCGATCATCGGCTCGGGCAACATCGGAACCGACCTGATGATCAAGATCATGCGCCACGGCGCCAACATCGAAATGGGCGCGATGGTCGGCATCGACCCGGCATCGGACGGCCTTGCGCGTGCCGACCGTCTCGGCGTGCCCACCACGCCGGGCGGGCTCGAGGGCCTGCTCGCCATGCCCGGCTTCAAGGACATCCGCATCGCGTTCGACGCGACGTCGGCCGGTGCGCACAGGAAGCACGACGAGGTGCTGCGCCAGCACGGCATCCGCCTGGTGGACCTGACGCCCGCGGCGCTCGGGCCCTTCGTGGTGCCGGTGGTGAACCTGGACGAACACCTCGCGGCGCCCAACCTCAACATGGTCACGTGCGGCGGGCAGGCCACCATCCCGATGGTGGCGGCAGTGTCGAAGGTGGCGAAGGTGCATTACGGCGAGATCGTCGCGAGCATCTCGAGCAAATCGGCAGGGCCCGGCACGCGCGCCAACATCGACGAATTCACCGAGACGACGTCGAAGGCCATCGAAACCGTGGGCGGCGCGACGCGCGGCAAGGCCATCATCGTGCTGAACCCGGCAGAGCCGCCGCTCATCATGCGCGACACGGTGTTCGTGCTGTCCGAGATGGCCGACACCGCCGCCATCGAGAAGAGCATCGAGGACATGGTGGCCCGCGTGCAGAAGTACGTGCCGGGCTACCGCCTCAAGCAGAAGGTGCAGTTCGACGTGGTGCCGGCGGACCAGCCGCTCAACGTGCCGGGCGTGGGCCGCATGTCGGGCCTCAAGACGTCCGTCTTCCTCGAAGTGGAGGGCGCTGCGCATTACCTGCCTGCGTACGCCGGCAATCTGGACATCATGACCTCGGCTGCGCTGGCCTGCGCCGAGCGCATTGCCGCGACGATGCGTGCCGAAGCGGCCGTGGCCTGAAGGGAGACACACACATGACCACGAACCTCAAGGACCGCAAGCTCTACATCTCCGACGTGACGCTGCGCGATGGCAGCCACGCGATCCGCCACCAGTACTCGGTGCAGAACGCCATCGACATCGCGAAGGCGCTGGACGAGGCCAGGGTCGACTCCATCGAAGTCGCCCACGGCGACGGCCTGGCCGGCTCGTCCTTCAACTACGGATTCGGTGCCCACACCGATCTCGAATGGATCGAAGCCGTTGCCTCCACCGTCAAGCACGCCAAGGTCGCCACGCTGCTGCTGCCCGGCATCGGCACCGTCCATGACCTGAAAGCCGCCTACGACGCCGGCGCCCGCATCGTGCGCGTGGCCACCCACTGCACCGAGGCCGACGTCTCGCGCCAGCACATCGAGGCCGCCCGCAACCTGGGCATGGACACCGTCGGCTTCCTGATGATGAGCCACATGACCACGCCGCAGAACTTGGCCCAGCAGGCCAGGCTCATGGAAAGCTACGGTGCGACCTGCATCTACGTGGTCGATTCCGGTGGTGCTTTGGGCATGAACGACGTGCGCGACCGCTTCCGCGCCTTCAAGGACGTCCTGAAGCCCGAGACGCACACCGGCATGCACGCCCACCACAACCTGAGCCTGGGCGTGGCCAACTCGATCGTGGCGGCCGAAGAGGGCTGCGACCGCATCGACGCGAGCCTGGCCGGCATGGGCGCGGGCGCGGGCAACGCGCCGCTGGAAGTCTTCATCGCCGCCGCCGAGCGCCAGGGCTGGAAGCATGGCTGCGACCTGTACAAGCTGATGGACGCGGCCGACGACATCGTGCGGCCCCTGCAGGACCGGCCGGTGCGCGTGGACCGCGAGACGCTGGCGCTGGGCTATGCAGGCGTGTACTCCAGCTTCCTGCGCCACTCGGAAGCGGCCGCTGCCCGCTACAACATCAAGACGGTGGACATCCTCGTCGAACTGGGCAAGCGCCGCATGGTCGGCGGCCAGGAGGACATGATCGTCGACGTCGCGCTCGACCTGCTCAAGAAGCAGGGCGCAGTGGCGTGATTCCTGCACGCAGAGTTTCCTTTTCCAACCTCAACCTTCGACTGGAGTATTCGCCATGAATGGATTCCCCCGCAAGATGCTCGGTGGCCTGCTGGCCGCCGCTGCACTCGCCACCCCACCTGCCGCGTTTGCACAGGACACCATCAAGATCGGCTTCATCGGCGAGATGTCCGGCCCGTTCGCGGAATTCGGCCGCCAGATGCAGACCGGCATCCGCACCTTCCAGAAGCAGCACGGCGAAACCGTCGCGGGCAAGAAGATCGAGGTGATCTACAAGGACGCCGGCGGCCCGAACCCCGAACTCGCCAAGCGCCACGCGCAGGAACTCGTGCTGCGCGACAAGGTGAGCGTACTCACCGGCTTCGGCTTCACGCCCAATGCCGCAGCCGTCGCGCCCATCGCAACCGAAGCCAAGGTGCCGATGGTGGTGATGAACGCTGCCGCCGGTGGGCTGACGGCGCGCTCGCCCTACATGGCGCGCGTGTCGTTCTCGTTCCCCGACGTGGTGCCGCCGATGGCCGACTGGGCCGTGCGCCAGGGCTACAAGAAGGCCTTCGTGCTGGTGGCCGACTACGCGCCGGGTCACGACGTCGAAACCTCGTTCCTCGCGGCCTACAAGAAGGCCGGCGGCGAGATCGTCGGCAACGTGCGCGTGCCCATGACCACCACCGAGTTCGCCCCGTACCTGCAGCGTGTGAAGGACCTCAAGCCCGATGTGCTCTTCGCCTACGTGAATGCGGGCGATGTGGCCCCGGCCTTCATCAAGGAATTCCGCACGCGCGGCCTGCCCGAAGCCGGCATCAAGCTCATCGGCACCGGCGACATCACCTACGAAGCCAGCCTCAAGGCCATGGGCGACTACGCGCTCGACACCGTGACCGTGTACCCGTACTCGGCCGCGCACAAGTCCGACATGAACGCGCGCTTCGTCAAGGACTTCATGGACATCAGCCCGCAGAAGGAACTGCCCACCGTCATGGGCCTGTCCGCCTATGACGCGATGGCTGTGATCTACGAAGCGATCAAGAAGACCGGCGGCAAGACCGACGGCGACGCCATCATCGGTGCGCTCAAGGGCCTGCAGATCGACAGCCCGCGTGGCCCGCTGGGCATCAGCGCCACCACGCGCGATGTCGTGCAGAACCACTACATCCGCCGTGTGCAACGCGTGAACGGCGAACTCCAGAACGTGGAGTTCGAGACAATCAAGCCTGCGAACTGATCCAGGCTTTCCAGGAGATCCACAGATGCCCAAGATCCTCGTCCAGAGCGACAAGGCCCCGGTGACCGGCTTCACCGACAAGAGCAAACCCTCGCCGCTGGCGCAGGCCATCCGCGCCGGCGACATGCTGTACGTGTCGGGCCAGGGTCCGCTGGACCCGGCCACGCGTGAGGTGGTGAGCGACGACATCGCCATGCAGACGCGCCAGACGCTGCTCAACCTCACGGCGGTGCTGGCCGCTGGCGGTGCGTCGCTGTCGCAGGTGGTCAACATGCGCGTGTGCCTGCGCGACACGGCGGACTTTCCCGCGTTCAACGAAGCCTTCCGCGACTTCATGGACGGCGAGAAGGTCACTCGCACCTGCACCGGCGGCACGCCGCACCGCAAGGGCGTGAAGGTCGAGATCGACTGCGTTGCCTACCTGGGATGAACGAGATGGCCGACCAGAAAGCCTCCGGACGCAAGATCCCCGACTACACGATGCCCATCGTCGCCCTGCAGGACCGCGTGCAGCACCTGTCGAGCAGCGGCAATTACGTGAGCGTGCTCTGGCAGCAGCCGGAGTCGCTCGTGTTCGTGGCGCGCGGGCGCACCTACCGCAGCGAGTTCCACATCAACCCCAGCGACGAGGTCATGTACCAGATCAAGGGTGAGATGCGGCTGCACTACCGCACGCCCGAAGGCAAGGAAGAGATCGCGGTGATCCCCGAAGGCTCGGCCATCCACACGCCTGCGGGCATCCCGCATTCACCGCGCTTTGCGGCCGACGCGTACGCGCTCATCCTCGAGCGCGAGCGCCGGCCCGGCGAGATCGACATCTTCCAGTGGTTCTGCCCCGAGTGCGACAACCTGCTGCACGAGGAGCATTACGGCGTCGGCGACTACGGCACCGACCCGGTGGCGCAGGCCTACCGCAATTTCTTCTACAACGAAGACCACCGCACCTGCAAGAAGTGCGGTCACGTCATGCCCAATGCGCTGGCCGAAGCGGAAGCGCAGGCGGGCAAGACGCTCGGCTCGAACGACTGATGCGTCGATGAGCGCCTTGACCATCGCGATCGGTGATGCCATCGTCACCCGCGTCGAGGATTCCCAGGGCCTGGGCTTCATGCCGGGCGAGATGCTCGCCAACTACCAGCCCGGCCAGTGGGAGGCCGAGCGCGACTGGCTGGTGCCGGCCTTCTACGACCCGCAAGCCGACAGGCTGCGCACCAGCATCCATTCGTGGCTGGTGCGGACGCCACACCACACGGTGCTGATCGACGCCTGCATCGGCAACCACAAGCGCCGGCCGAGCATCGAACGCTTCAACATGCGCAACGAGCCGTGGATCGAGCGGCTGGCTGCGGCCGGTGCCAGCCCCGACGACATCGATTTCGTGATGTGCACGCACCTGCATGCCGACCACGTCGGCTGGAATACCCACCTGGTCGACGGGCGCTGGGTGCCCACGTTCCCGAACGCGAAATACCTGTTCACGCAAGCCGAGTTCGACCGCTGGGACGACCGGCGCGCCGATTACGTGGCGCGGCCGTTGAACCAATACGTGTTCGCGGACAGCATCCTGCCTGTCGTCGAGTCCGGCCAGATGGTGCTGGTGGACGACGGCCACACGGTGGACAACCTGCTGACCGTCGAAGCAGCCTATGGCCACTCGGCGGGGCACGTGAAGATCCGCCTCAAGTCGCGTGGCGAGCAGGGCATGTTCGCCGGGGACACGATCCACCACCCCTTGCAACTGCCGTTCCCGCATCTGCGTTCGGTTTTCGACGAGGACCCGGACAAGGCGCTGCAGGTGCGCCTTGCGATGCTCGAAGACTGTGTGGAGACGGGCGCGCTGTTGATGCCCACGCACTTTGCCGCACCGCATTGCTGCCATGTCGAGCGGCAGAAGCCGCCTGCCGGCGTCGGCGCAGGCCCGGTGTCATACCGTGGCCGCTGGCACGGCTACGCCGGCTGATTCAGAACCCGGCTGCGCAGCCATCCTTGCGCGGGTCCGATGCGCCGGCCCAGCCATCGCCGACGCGCCACAGCAACTGGGCGCCACCGAACTCGGGTGCGCCGGGCGGGCTCATGGGGGCCACATCGTGCCCCATGGCCGCGAGCGCAGTCGCCACTTCTGGTGGCACGCCGCTTTCCAGCTTGATGCGTCCGTCTTCCTCGGCAATGCGCCAGCGCGGCGCATCGACGGCCGATTGCGGGTTCCGTCCGCCGTCGATCATGTGGCTGATGACCTGCAACTGGCCCTGCGGCTGCATGTCCGCACCGACGACGCCGAGTGCGCCGAGGGGCTTGCCGCCCTGCATCAGCATCGCCGGAATGATGGTGTGGAAAGTGCGCTTGCCCCCGGCCACGAAGTTGGAATGCGATGGATCGAGCGAGAAGCCGCTGCCGCGGTTGAGCAGGCTCACGCCGACCTCGGGCACCACCACGCCGGAACCGAAGCCCTGGAAGTTGGATTGGATGAACGAGACGACGTGGCCCATTGCATCGGCCGTGGCCAGGTACACGGTGTTGCCGCCTGGCAGCGTTCTCGGCTGCCAGGCTTGCGCCCGGTTCGGGTCCAGCGTCTTCGCGCGGCTTGCCAGGTAGCCCGCATCGATCAGGTCCGCGGGTGCGAGCGGCATCAGGTCCGGCTGCGTGACCCAGCGGTACGCGTCGGCGAAGCCGATCTTCATCGCTTCGATCTGCAGATGCATGCGCGTGGCCAGCGGTACATCGGGACCGAGGTCGAAGTGCGACAGCACACCGAGTGCGATCTGCACCGCCACACCCTGGCCATTGGGGGGCAGCTCCAGTACATCGACGCCGCGGTAGGCGAGCGTGAGGGGCTCCACCCAGTCGGAAGTGTGTGCGGCGAGGTCTTCCTTCGTCAGCGCGCCGCCGTGCTTCGCGGCGTGCGCGGCGATGGCGTCGGCGATCTCGCCTTCGTAGAAGGCTCGGCCTTCCGTCTCGGCGATGCGCCTGAGCGTGCGAGCCATTGCCGGAAAGCTCATGCGCTCGCCCGCCTTCGGCGGCGCGCCGCCGGGCAGGAAGGTTTCTGCAAAGCCTGGCTGGTCCTTGAGCCGCGGCGCCAGCGTCGCCCATTGGCGCGCGACGATGGGCGAGACGGTGAAGCCCTGCTCCGCGTAGCGGATTGCAGGTGCAAAAAGCGTGGCAAGCGGCAGCGTGCCGAAGCGCTTCCACAATGTGATCCACGCGTCGACCGCACCCGGCACGGTGACCGAATCCCAGCCTTCGGTGGGCATGCGGTCGCGGCCCGCGAAGCGTTCGGGCGTCCAGGCGAGCGGCGAGCGGCCCGACGCATTGAGCGCGTGCATCCTCTGGCCGTCCCACACCTGCGCGAAAGCATCGCTGCCCAGCCCGTTCATCACCGGCTCGACGACGGTGAGCGCAGCAGCGGTGGCGATGGCGGCGTCGATGGCGTTGCCGCCCTGCGCCAGCATGGACACGCCGGCCTGCGCGGCGAGCGGCTGTGAGGTGGCGACGATGTTGTCCGCCAGCACCGGCATACGCTGCGAACGGAAGGGGAAGCTCCAGTCCATGAATCTCTCTCGATGTCTCTTGGTTCAGGTTACGGCGTCGCGTTGGAACACGGTTCGACCACCCACGATGGTCATGTCGGCCGACAGCGCGCGCAGCGCATCTGCGGGCATGGTGAGTGGATTGTCCGGCAGCACGGCGAGGTCGGCCAGCTTGCCAGGCTCGAGCGTGCCGCGCAGCGCTTCGTCGCCGCACAGGTACGCGCCGTTGACGGTCGCGCAGCGCAGCGCTTCTTCGCGCGACACGCGTTGCGCGGCATTGATGACCTGACCGGTCGCGCGATCGATGCGCTCGGTGGCATGCCATACGCAGGGCCACAGTGACACCGGCACGTTGTCGGTGGCGAGCACCGTCGGCACCTTGCGCTCGAGCAGCGAGGCGATCGGGCAGATTTCGTTCTCGCGTTCAGGGCCGATGCGTTTGAGAAGGCTGCTCGCGCTGCGCCAGATGTAGGCGTTGGTGAGCGTGGTCACGCAGATGCCGTTGGCCGCGAGGCCGTCGAGCTGCGATGCGTCGAGCGTGGCCGGGTGCGCGACAGTCCAGCGCAAGTTGTCGATGGGCGCCTCCCGCGCGACGTCGATGAACATGTCGACCATGTTCGTCTGGATCGCGCAGACGCGAAGGCCTTCGCGCGCAGCGGCCACCAGCAGCGCGCGCAGTTCAGCCAGCGGCAGGCCCGCGTCGTAGTTGAAGCCGGCCCAGCCGGTCTGCGGTGCGCACAGCGCACGCAGGCGTGTCTCTTCGGCATCGACGAGCGGTTCGGCGTAGATGCCTTGCAGGTGCAGCCAGTCGTCGTTGCCGGCTGCGTCGGGTTGAAGCGCGCGTGTTTCGCGTGCGACCCATTGCTGCACATCGGCCACGCTTGCGCCGCTGAAGCCGGGGCTCATCACCAGATGCCCGCGCATCGTGGCGCGGCCTGCATCACGGACACGGCGCCAGGCTTCGAGCGTTTCACCTGCGACACCGTGGCCTTCGAACACGCCGGTGGTGCCGAACGCGTTGTACGCGCGCATCGATGCTTCGAGTGTGCGCAGCCGGTCGTCGGCCGTGAAATGCGGCGCAGCGCGGAACAGCGTGAATTCGGCCAGCGGCTGGAAAGTGTTTTCGAAGAAGCGGCCCGTGGGCTCACCGCTGCCATCGGTTTCGATGACGAGCTTGGGTGACGGCGAGGCGGTGCCGCGTTGCACGCCCGCCGCGCGGAGCGCTGCCGTGTTGGCGATCGAGACGGTGGGCATCACGCCGGGCCAGTAGCCCCACGCGCAGCGGATCAGCAGCGGATGGTCCTTCGTCACCGCGTCGAGGTCGTTCCGGTCCGGCAGGCGGCCTTCCTCGAACATCGTCGGCGACACCGCGAACTCGGGCGGGCTGCCCAGTGGCATGGTGACGATCCACCGGCCGACGGGCGTGTCGGCCGCCACCTTGCGCAGGCGCTCGACGAGCTCGCGGATCGACTTGCAACCCGCGAGTGACGGCAGCAGGCCTTTGAGGCCTTCGCGGTCCAGATGCGCATGGCCGTCGATCAGCCCTGGCATCACGGTGCGGCCCGCAAGCTCGGTGATTTCCGTTTGCGGACCCGCGAGCGCGGACAAGTCTGCACTGCTGCCGACGGCGAGGATGCGGTCGCCCTTGAGTGCGATGGCGTCGGCCGTGCGGCCCGCGCCATCGAGCGTGAGGATGTGGCCGCCTCTCAGCAGGCGGTCGGCTGTTGTCGTGTCGCTCACTCGTCAGTTGTGCTTTCGCGTTCTGTGCTTTCTCTTGGCTTATTCGGGCTTGATGCCCGCGTCCTGCGTGATGCGCGTGTACTTGGCGACGTCTTCCTTCAGGACACGGCCGAATTCTGCAGCACTGGAGGGCGTGACCTCGATGTACGAATCGGTGATGCGTTTGGCGACGTCCGGATCGGCCAGGGCGGCGCGCATGGCCTGGTTGATACGCTCGACGATGGGCGCGGGCGTGGCGGGCGGCGCCATCACGCCATGCCAGCCCTGCAGCACGAAGCCGGGCAATGTCTCGGCGATCACCGGAAGTTCGGGCAGCGGGTTGCCGCGCCTGGGCGCGGTGAGTGCGATGGGGCGCACGCGGCCGGCCTTCACCTGTGGCAGCGCTGTGTTGAACAGGTCGATCATCACGTTCACCTGACCGCCCATCAGGTCGTTGAGCGCAGGTGCGTTGCCCTTGTACTGGACATGCGTGAAGTCGGCCTTGGTTGCCGACTTGAACCATTCGCAGCCGAAGCCGGGCAGGCCGCCACCGGATGCGCAGTTGACGCCGCCTTTCTTCGCCGCCTCGATGATTTCGGGCACGGTCTTCGCGGGGAAGTTCGGGTTGGTCAACAGGATGTAGGACTGCGAGGTCATCTGGATGACAGGCGCGAGTTCCTTGATCGGGTCCACCATGTTCCTGAAGAGCAGGGTGTTGGTGACGACGTTGGGCACGACATAAAGAATGGTGTAGCCGTCCGGCGCGGCCTTGGCGACGAAGTCGTGCCCGATGTTGCTGTTGGCGCCGGCCCGGTTGTCGATGATGACTGGCTGGCCCAGGTTTTCCTGCAGCTTGGGTTGCATCGCGCGCGCGATGATGTCGGCAGGCCCACCGGCCGTGAAGGGCACGATCCAGCGGATGGGTTTGGTGGGGAACGCCTGCGCTGTGGCATGCAAGGGTGCGCAGATGGCGACAACCGCGGCGATTGGAGCCGCGAATCTGGCAAGCGATTTGAACGTTGGCATGGGATGGACCTTTCTGGAGGAGTTGGATCAGGTGGCGCCGGCGACGTGCCGGCCTTCCTTGAAATGCGTTGCGACCAGTTGCTGGTAGTCGTGCACAAGTGGCAGGAATCGTGCCACTCCATGCTCGTGAGCGCGTAGCTGCGACATCAGTTCGCGCGCGGTCGCGGGCTCATCGATGCCGGTGACCTTTCCTTCGTCAAAGATCACGCGGCCGTCGATGACGAGTGTCTTCGTACACGCCGCAGTGGCGCGCACATGCAGCACTGTGGGGATCGTTGCAAGTGATGTGCCCTGTCCTTCACGATCGAGGTCGAGCAGCAGCAGGTCCGCAGGCATTCCTTCCGCGACCTGGCCACCGTGCACGCAACCGCAAGCCGCCGCCCCGATACGCGTGGCCGCGTCGAGGAACGTCTCGCGCGGAATCCTCTCTTCGAAGCCGAGTGCCGCGTGAAGGAGTCGTATGAGACGAACTTCCCGCAACAGGTCATCGTCGTCATCGAGCGCCAGCGCATCCATGCCGACAGCGAATTTCACGCCGGAACTGTGCATGTCCTGCACGGGCGCAATGCCCGAACGCAGGCGCAGGTTGGAACTCGTGTTGACGGACACGATCGTGCCGATGCGGCCAGCATCTCGCATTCGTCGCGGCGCAACCAGGTGCCATGGGCGAGCGTGAGCCGTTCACCCAGCAGTCCGAGCGAATGCAGGTGCCCGACGGGCGAACGCGCGAATGCAGCATCTGCCCACTCGCGCTGGTACCGGGATTCGAGGAAGTGCATGTGCACACGGCGGCCCGACGCACGCGATGCGTTCGCGATGCCTTCGATCAGTGCATCGCTGCACCATTCGAGACCGACAGGTCCGTACTGCACCTGGAACAAGGGACCTTCGCATTCGCGGGCGATCTGTTCCACCAGTGCCAGCTGCTCCGTGACGGGTGCGGATGGCTTGAGCAATTGCGCGCGTATGGCATCTGCATCGGCGGGACGCAGCCCGGCCAGTGCCGACGTTGCGGCCGAATAACCCTGTCGCGTGCCGTCGCGCAGCGGCACGACGAAAGCGACACGGATGCCGACGTCGTCGGCAGCCCTGCGCACTGCGCGCGCTTCGCGCAGCAGCGATTGGATGTCATTGGAAAGATGACAGTGGACCGTGCTGCCGATGCCGCTTCGCACCATGCGCGCGAAAGCCGATGCGGCAACGAGATACGGATCCACGGGCGGAAGCGCATAGGTTGCCGGCACCCATGCCTCCACTGCGGTGTCGAGTGCGCCGTAGTCGAGCGTTCGCAAGCCACGTCCGTGGTCATGCGCATTGGCGAGCGGGGACATGATCAGGGTCCGCTCCGGGTTCGCTCCGGACGTATCGGCATCCTCCTGGATCGACAGGATGCCGTCCGCGGAAAAGCGCACCCTGGCGTTTGCCAGGGTGCGCTCGGACGCGCTGCTGGGCAGGAGGTAGCCAGCCCGCAGCAGGCCTTGGGACAGACCGTGTTTACTTGAAGCCAAGGCGAAGGTCGCCGCGCTTGATTTCGGCCGGGTGCACCACGACGACCTTGCCGCCCTGCATCTGCAACATCGGCGGTTTGAGCGAACTGATCTGGCCGGTCGGACCGAATTTGATCGGACCCCAGAACGTCATCACGTCCAGCGATGCGATGGCGTCGCGTACTTTGGCCTTGTCGACGGAACCGGCTTTCTCGATGCCCAGCTGGAGCACCACGCCGCATGCGGCAGAGCCAGCGGCGGGGTAGCCGGGGTATTCGTTGTGCTTGGCCTGGTACAGCTGCGCGAAGCGATCGGGCGTTCCGAAGATGTCCTTGCCCTGGTAACCCGCGGCAGCGTCCCACCATGCGAATGTCGTCACACCGTCGACCAGGTCGGCACTGACGGCATTGCGGAAGTTGACTTCGGCAGCCCCGACGACCATCGTCAGCAGCTTGCCGCTCACGCCCTGTTCGGCCATCTGCTTGCGGGCGAGGATGAGGTCGTTGGTGTAACCCGCGAAGAAGATCCAGTCCGGATTCGTGCTGCGGAGTTTGGTGAACGCGGCACTGTAGTCCACGGTACCGATCGCGAATTTTTCGTAGTACACGACATCCATACCGCGTGCCTTGGCAGACTTCTGCAGTTCGTCGGAAATCGCGGTGGGGAAGAGGTCGTTGCGCGAGAGGATGGCAACCTTCTTCACCGTGGGATGCTGCTTCGTGATGAGTTCAACCACCGGGTCCGTCAGCGTGTGGTTGGGCGAGTAGACGCCGAACAGGTACTTGAAGCCCTGGTCGTACACCTGTTCGGACGCTGCATTGGGCGCGATCAGGGGCACGCCGTATTTTTCGGTGATGGCACTGACCGCTTTGGTAGCGCCCGAGCCGAAGGGCGCGAACAGGAAGTCCACCTTGTCCTGTGTGATCAGGCGCTCGGCCGATTGCACGGCGCGTGGCGTATTGGACTGGTAGTCCACGTAGACCATCTCCACCTTGTAGGTGTCGCCGCCGGCCTTGATGCCGCCGGCAGCGTTCACCGTGTCGGCCCACATCTGGTATCCGTTGCGCTGGTGGTTGCCCTCGGGCGAAAGCGGGCCTGTCAGAGGGAGGGCTGCCCCGACCTTGATGGTTTTTTCTGCGGCGTGGGCCGGCATGACCAGCGACATGGCAACGAGGCCTGCCGAGACAGCCAGTGCAATCAGTTTCTTCAGTTTCCCGTGCATGGTGAGGTTCCTGGGGTGAGAGGTTGAACGAGGGAGGACAGGGATCTGGATGTGCGGATGCGGCGGGGCGTCAGGCCAGGCCCATGTAGGCATGCCGGACCGCGGGATCCTGCGAGAGTTGCGAGGTCGGGCCGGCCAGGGAGATCCGGCCTGTGTCGAGGACGATGCCCTTGGTCGCGAGCTCGAATGCTGTCATCACGTCCTGCTCGACCAGCAGCACGGCAAGCCCTTCGCTGGCGATGCGGCGGATGACGTCTCCGAGCAGTTCGACGACCTGCGGCGCAAGGCCGAGCGAAAGTTCGTCGATCATCAGCAACCGGGGGCGGCTCATCATCCCGCGTGCAATGGCGCACATCTGCTGCTCCCCGCCGGACATGGTGCCCGCTGCCTGCGAACGGCGCTCCGCGAGTATGGGAAAGAGCGTCTGCATCTTCTCGAGGTCTCGCTCGATCTCGGCCTTGTCGGTTCGCAGGTACGCACCCATGCGCAGGTTGTCGATGACGCTCATCGGGCCGAAGAGGCGACGGCCTTCGGGGACGTGTGCGATGCCTGCGGCCAGGATCTGCTGCGGTGTCCAGCGCGTGATGTCCTGCCCGTCGAAGTGGATCGATCCCTTGGGCGCGAGCAGGCCTGAAAGCGTACGCAGCAGCGTGCTCTTGCCCGCGCCGTTCGAGCCGACCAGGCAGACGGTTTCGCCCTGTGCGATCTCGAAGCCGATGTCGTGGAGAACCGTGATGTCGCCATAGCCGGAGACCAGAGACTCGACTTTCAGGAGGGGCTCATTCATGGCTGTCCCTGTATTTCTCCGCGAAGCGCGCGCCGAGATAGGCCTTGATCACGGCTTCGTTGCGGACGATGTTCGACGGCGTGTCATCGGCAATCAGTTCGCCGTGGTGCAGGACGATCACGCGGCTGCACAGCGTGAGCACCACCTTCAGCAGGTGTTCGATGATGAGGACCGTCACGCCTGTGGCCGCGATCTTGCGGATCAGCTCGAGTGCCTGGTCGACCTCTGCGGTATTGAGCCCGGCGTTGACTTCGTCGAGCATCAACAGCTTCGGGCTCATGGCCAGGCTCTTGGCGAGTTCGAGCCGCTTGCGGTTGGCCAGCGTCAGTTCGGACGCGGGCCGTTCGGCCAGTGTCAGCAGGCCGGTGAAGCGCAGGTGCTCGGCCGCCGCTTCGCGTGCCTGCGACATCGAGCGTATGCGCGATCCGAACAGCGAACCGGCCATCACGTTCTCGATGACGGTCATGGCGGGGAACGGCTGCACCACCTGGAACGTGCGCGCGATGCCGCGCGCTGCGACCTGGAAGGGCTTCATGCCGTCGATACGTTCGCCGTTGTGCATGATCTGGCCGGAAGAAGGCGGGTGCACGCCGGTGATCACGTTCACGAGCGTGGACTTGCCCGCGCCATTGGGACCGATCAGTCCGATGACCTCACCCTGCTTGAGCGTCAGAGAGACGTCGCGCGTGGCGTGAACGCCCCCGAACGAGCGTGTGACGTGCGAGAGTTCGAGAAGCGGAACGCTCATGGACGCCCCCATTTGCCGGCAAGCCCGCGCCAGCCGACCGACGACAGGCCGAGCGGCAGGAACAGCACGAGTGCGACGATGAGCACGCCCAGGATGCCTGTGTGCAGTTCGAGGAAGTTGCGCCAGACCAGTTCGTCCAGCACCAGGAAGGACACGGCGCCGAGGATCGGCCCGAGGATCGTGCCTGCACCGCCCAGCAATACCATGACGATGGCCTTGATGGAGAACATGATGTCGAACGCATCGCCTGGTTCGAGGTAGGCGGTCCATGAACCATAGATGGCGCCGCCTGCGGCGGCGAACATGCCGGAGAAGGTGAAGGCGAGCGTCTTGAACAGCGTCGTGTTCACGCCGACCATGTTGGCGGCGTCTTCGTTCTGCTTGATGCAGCGCAGGCCGAATCCCAGCTTGCTGACGGCCACTGCATACATTGCCGCAAAGGTGATGAGTGCCAGGCCGAGCATCGCGTAGTAGTAGAACCGCGCGCTGGCTTCGGGCGACAGGCTGGAGAAAGGCAGGTTCAGGCCCATGCCGCCGCCGGTCACAGATTCCCACACGACAGCGATTTCGCGCAGCAATTCCGCAACGACCAGCGTGGCGATGGCGAAGGCATGGCCCCGCAGGCGCAGCACGGCAAAGCCCAGCACCATGGCGAAGATTGCCGCGACGAGCCCGGCCAGGATCCAGGCCGGTATGGCGGGCATGCCCTTGACCTGCATGACGGCACCTGCATAGGCGCCGAGTCCGAAGAATGCGGCAGTACCGAATGACGGGTAGCCGGTGAAGCCGCCGATGAAATTCCACGCCATGGCCAGCACGGCGTACATCAGCATGGTGGTGCCGACACGCAGCAGGTAGTTGGTGCCCATCAGCGGCACCAGCGCAAGCAGTACGGCCGCCGCCAGCAGCATGATGAGTTGAGACCGTTTCATCAGTGCTCCTTCTTGCCCATGATTCCCTGCGGACGCACCACAAGCAGCACGAGCAGCAGGACGAATGAAAGGATGAGTGCGTTCTCGGGGCCGAAGACCAGACCGCCGAAGCTTTCGATCAGGCCGAGCGCGAGGCCACCGATGACGGCGCCGGCCACGCTGCCGATGCCGCCGAGCACGCAGATGACGAAGGCCTTGCCCAGGAACAGGTGTCCGGTGAGCGGCGAGACGGGGAAGATCACGCTCATCAGGCTGCCGGCTGCGCCGGCCATCATCGCGCCGATGGCGAAGGTGAGTGCATAGGTGCGCGCCACGTTCACGCCCATCAGCGAGGCGGCTTCACGGTCGGTCCGTACGGCGACGATGGCGCGGCCCATGCGCGTCATCTTCAGTGTGATGCCGACGGCGGCGATCACCAGCAGGGACAGCACCATCGCAGCCAGCCGGTCCAGCGGCACGAACACGCCGCCGAACGACGCATTGCCCAACGGATTCTGGAGTACGACCTTGCGGAAGTCAGCCGTGAACGCGAGCAGCATCGCGTTGTTGAGGATCAGCTCGAGCCCGAAGGTCAGGGTGAGGGTGATCAGTACCGACTTGGTGACAACACGGTTGATCAGCGTGGCCTGCATCACGTAACCGATCACGCCCAGTATCAGCCCGGCGCTGATGACGGACACGAACGGATGGATGCCGAGCAGCGTGTAGCTGTAGAAGGCGATGTACGCGCCCAGCACGATGAAGGCGCCGTGCAGGATGTTGATGATGTGGAGCACACCCCACACCAGCGAGAAGCCGGCGGCGATGCAGGCATACAGCCCGCCGAGCAGCAGGCCGTTGACAAGGAACTGCAGGTAGATCATGGCTGCGACTCCCCGTGCACCCAGCGACCGCCGACCATCGTCGCCTTGCATTGCAGGTCGGTGAGCGCAAGCCCCGTGGTCTCCAGCGGATTTCCGGACAGGACGGCCAGGTCGGCGTAGAAGCCGGGCGCGAGCTGGCCCTTCACGCTTTCTTCGAACGTGAGGTAGGCGCCTGCGCGGGTGAGCAGCCGCAGGGCGACTTCGTTGGACACGAGGCCGCCCTCACCCATCAGCCGGTTGGTGGTGCGCTCGCGCCGCGCAGTCATGGCCCACATGCAGAACAGCGGGTTGTAGGGCACCGCGTCGGTGGCCGCGGAAACGTGCACGCCCATCTCGTGGAGCTGCTTCGCCGGCGAGAGGTAGTCCATGGCCTCGTTGTCGAGGTCCAGGAAGCGCACGCCCGCCTTCCAGAGGTAATGCGGCGGGATCAGCGTGACAGGCATGCCGAGTTCCTTGAGTACCTGCAGGTTGGCCGCGTTGGACCGGCTGACGTGCTGCATGACCCAGCGCCGCTCGGCCAGCGGGAAGTGCCGCGCCACGCGCTGCATGATCGGGGCGATCTCGTGCAGCTTGTCGGAAATGATCACGTTGGCGCGGATGTTGTGCTTGCCCGCGAGCATGCACAGTGCTTCGAAGTTCTCGGGCGTATTGGTCTGCTGCACGAGACCGCTCCAGCCCACGTTGCTGACGTCCTTGTGCTGGATGTGCGTGACGCAGGACTCGCCGCCATAGGAAATGAAGACGCCAGACACGTTGAAGTACGCGTCGCCCGTGCCGCGGCCGCGGAGCAACGGCATCCAGTCGCGCATGACCTGGTCGGCTTCTTCCGGTGTGCGCCAGGCAGGGCTGACCACGATGCTCATGCGCATCGTCATGTCGCCGCGCTCCCAGACCTCGCGGCATGCGGACAGTACCTCGGGGCCGAACCCGTGGCCTTCGTAGACGCTGGTGGTGCCGGCCGCGTGATAGAGCTTCATCGCCCGCACGACGGCGTCGCGGCGGTCTTCGTAGGTGAAACGCGGGACGGCTGGAAAGATGTCGGCGTCGATCACGCTGACATAGCTGTACTCGATGAACTGGCCGGTCGGCTCGCCGGACGCATCCTTCACGATCGTGATGTGGGGCGACTCCGGCTTCGTGTCGCGTGTCACGCCGTTGCGTTGCAGCGCCAGCGAATTCATCGCGGAGTGGCTCGGCGGATGGCCCCAGAAACCGTTCGGGCTGCTGATGTAGACGGGGTGGTCCGGCGCTGCGCTGTCGAGCTCCTGCCGGGTCGGCACGCGCTTTTCTGCCAGGCCCTCGAGCGCGTCGAAGTAATACGGCTGCGTACCCAGCGGCATGGTCACGATCCATTCGCCTTTCGGCGTGGTCGCTGCCAGCTGCCGGATCCGTGCGAGGACGTCGGCAATCGATTTCAGGCCTTCCATGGGCGGGCGGATGAACTTCAGGCCGACGCCGTCCATGTGGGCGTGGGAGTCGTTGAAGCCCGGGATGACCGTGGCCTTGCCAAAGTCGTGGACGCGCGTTGCGGCAGTCCGGGTTTCGAGGATCGCCTGACGGCTGCCGACGGCAATGACCTTTCCGGCCGAGATGGCCACTGCTTCGGCTGCAGCTTGCCCGTCGTTCATCGTCAGCACATTGCCGATGACGATGGTGTCGGCGCCCGTCTTCAATGCGCTCATCGAATTTCCCTCATCGCAGTTCCTTCCATGGAGCGGTGACCGGACATCCGGAGCGTCTCGCGCCCGGTTCATGGGCGTGGAACAAGTTCGGACGCCTTTAATCGATAA
This sequence comes from Variovorax sp. VNK109, assembly GCF_049445855.1. Lineage (NCBI taxonomy): Bacteria > Pseudomonadati > Pseudomonadota > Betaproteobacteria > Burkholderiales > Comamonadaceae > Variovorax > Variovorax sp. VNK109. The sequence continues at coordinate 330,090 of NZ_JBMSDV010000003.1, forward strand.
TATAGAAGAGATCGATTTAAAGCGTCAACATAATATTTAAATTCCAATAAACGATATATTTGCCATTAACCGACCGAGATACGGCTGTCAGTAACCTGCGATACAAACACCCATGCGCGAAAAAATCATTCAAGGAAACATCCTCACCATGGATCCCGAACGCCCGCGTGCCGAAGCGTTCTCGGTGATTGGTGACAGGATCGGCCACGTCGGAACCTTGGCGGAAGTGAGTGCCGCCTGCGCTCCGGGTACGCCGGTGGAGCGCACTCCCGGCGCGGTCGTGCTGCCCGGGCTGATCGACACGCACAACCACATGCTCTCCACTGGCATCCAGAAGCGGCTGGTGGACCTGTCGGCCTGCAACTCCATCGAGGACATGCTGGCGGCCGTGGCCGATTTCGCGCAGCGCCACCCGGACAAGGCGTGGATCACGTCGGGCACCGGCTGGCAGATCGACCATTTCCCGGACCCGCGCTACCCGACGCGGCAGGAGCTCGACGCGGTGTGCCCCGACCGGCCGGTGGCGCTCAACCGTGGCGGCCACGTGATCGTGGCCAACAGCCGCGCGCTGGAAATCGGCGGCGTCACGCGCGACACGCCGGATCCGGAGGGCGGCCGCGTGGTGAAGGGCGCGGATGGCGAGCCGACCGGCGTGCTTTTCGAGTTGCCCGCCATGGTGCTGGTGGAGCATCACATTCCCGACGTCTCGCGCGAAGACCGCCTCGCGGCTCTGCGCGATGTGCAGAAGCTCTATCACGCAGCCGGCCTGACCGGCGTGATCGACCCGGGTCTCACCAACGACGACCTGTCCATCTATCAGGAACTGCACATGGCGGGCGAGCTGTCGCTGCGCACGGTGACCATGCCGCTCGCGCAGACCGCCGACGACCCCGACGTGCTGATGGCCAACCTGAAAGCCTGGGGCGTGCGTACCGGCTTCGGCAACGACCGGCTCAAGCTCGGCGGCATCAAGGTGTTCATGGACGGGGGCGGTTCGCTCGGCACCGCGCTCATGCGCGAGCCGTACCCGGACATGCGCTGCAACTGCGGCATCCAGGTTACGCACACGGCGACGTTCCACCGCATCGTGGAGTTCTGCGCGCAAAGCGGCTGGTCGCTCGGCGTGCATGCAGTGGGTGGCAAGGCCATCGACATCGTGCTGCAGGTGATGGCCGAGGTGAACGAGCGGCATCCGATCCGTGATCTGCGCTTCCATATCATCCACGCCTACCTCTGGCCGTCGGCGGAGAACATCAAGACCGCGAAGCGCCTGGGCGTGTCGGTGGCCACGCAGCCGACCATGCAGTACAACTTCGCGCCGCTGCTGGTGCGTCGCTTCGGCGCCGATGCATTCGGCAAGGCCACGCCGATCCGCAGCTGGCTCGACGGCGGCGTGAAGGTGGGGGGCGGCTCCGACTCGCCCGTGAATGACTACCCGCCGCTGCTGGGCATCTGGCATGCGGTCACGCGCTATGTTGACAAGATCGACGAGACCATCGGCGCGCAGGAAGCCGTGTCGGTGGACGAGGCGCTGCGCATGTACACGCGCGACGCCGCGTGGATCGCGTTTTCCGAGAAAGAGCGCGGCATGATCCGCCCCGGACTGCTGGCCGACTGGGTCGCGCTCTCGGAAGATCCGTATGCGTGCGAGCCGCTCAGGTTGCGCGACATCCGCGTGGAGCGCACCGTGGTCGGCGGTGAGACGGTGTACGAAGCGGCCTGAACCGCCCGGCGATCAACCCGCGCTCTGCAGCGCGAGACCCGCGTGCTCGCGCAGCGGATGGAAGTGGATTTTCGGGAAGCGCTCCTGCGCCAGCCGCACGTCGTAGGGCGACGTGCACAGATAGGCCAGCGTGTTCGCCGCATCGAGCGCGAGCCGCTGCGGATACGCGTTGGTGAATTCACGCAGTTCCGCCGGCGTGTCGGCCGTGATCCAGCGCGCGCCGGTGTACTGCGAGTTCTCCATCCGCACGTCGCAGTCGTACTCGGTCTTGAGGCGGTGCTGCACCACTTCGAACTGCAGTTGGCCGATGGCGCCCAGCAGCATCGGGCCGCCGATCTCGGGCTTGAAGACCTGGATCGCACCTTCTTCACCGAGCTGCTCGAGGCCGGTCTGCAACTGCTTGGTGCGCAGCGGGTTCTTCAGCACCACGGTCATGAAAAGCTCGGGCGCGAAGAAGGGCAGGCCGGTGAACTGCAGCGACGCGCCGTCGGTGATAGTGTCGCCCAGCTGCACGCCACCGTGCGTGGTGAAGCCGATGATGTCGCCCGCATAGGCTTCGTCCACCGCCTCGCGGCGCTGGCTCATGAAGGTCACCACGCTGGTGGGGCGCAGTTCTTTCGCGGTGCGCTGCACCTTGAGCTTCATGCCCGGTGTGTACTTGCCCGAGGCCATGCGCACGAAGGCGATGCGGTCACGGTGGTTGGCGTCCATGTTGGCCTGCACCTTGAACACCACGCCGGCGAAGTCCTTGTCCTCGGGCTGGATCTCCTTCACCACCGGCTGGCGGTTGACCAGCGTGGTGCTCGTGCGCGACTGCGGCGACGGGGCCAGATCCACCAACGCATCCAGCACTTCCATCACACCGAAGTTGTTCACGCCGGAGCCGAAGAACACCGGTGTCTGCTTGCCGGCGAGGAAGGCCTCGCGGTCCCACTCGGGCGATGCGCCGGTGGCCAGTTCCATGCTCTGCTCGGCGGCTTCGTACTCGTGGCCGAAGCGCTTGAGCAGGGTGTCCCGGTCGGCAAGGGGAATCGACTCGAAGTCCTGCGGCAGCCGTTCGCTGCCGGATTCGAACACCGTCATCGCCTGCGTGCGCAGGTTCACGATGCCGCCGAAGGCCTTGCCCTGGCCGACTGGCCAGGTCATCGGCACGCAGGGCATGCCGAGCTCGCGTTCGACTTCGTCGAGGATGTCCAGCGGATCGCGCACTTCGCGGTCCATCTTGTTGACGAAGGTGATGATGGGCGTGTCGCGCTGGCGGCAGACCTCGATCAGCCGGCGCGTCTGCGCCTCCACACCGTTGGCCGCGTCGATCACCATCAGTGCTGAATCGACAGCGGTGAGCACACGGTAGGTGTCTTCCGAGAAGTCCTTGTGGCCGGGCGTGTCGAGCAGGTTGATCACGTGGTCGCGGTAGAGCATCTGCATCACCGACGACGCCACCGAAATGCCACGCTGCTTCTCGATCTCCATCCAGTCCGACGTGGCGTGGCGCGACGCCTTGCGCGCCTTCACCGAGCCGGCGATCTGGATCGCGCCGGAGAACAGCAGCAGCTTCTCGGTCAGCGTGGTCTTGCCCGCGTCGGGGTGGGAGATGATGGCGAAGGTGCGTCTACGCCGCGTCTCTTCTAGAAAGTTACTGCTCGACATGGGTGTCTTTTCTGGATTATTTACACGGCTATGTACACACCGTGAGTGGGTGCCAGTGCGTGCTGGCGAAACTCTCAATTATCGAAGTCTTTCCGTACCGACCCAGGCCAATGATGTCCTCGCTGATTTCAAGGCTTCGCTGTCCCCCAAACCAATACTGGAGATTTGAGGTTTCCTCAGTACGTTCGCCTTCGGTGACGTTGCCCGGATTCTGATTGAAGGCGTAGGTGGGCGTATTTTTGGGCACGGCTTCGCGCTTCTTCAGCCAGACAATGGCGGATAACCGTCCTCTGCCGTCGACGACCAAGCCGGGGCACACCCGGGCGCCGGTCAAGGTCACGCCCACCAGCGACCGGTAGAGGCGTGGCGGCATCGAGCGGGCGGCCCTTGGGCCGCCTAGTTTGTTTTCCGAATGTTTTTTTCTGAGTAATTGACTTCATGGACCACTTACTCAGAAAAAAACATACAGAATTGCTGAGGCCTGCCTTGAATTTGAATGAAAAATGTGAAATAGTTGATCTATGGGATCAACAATCGAAGATTTTTCATTCAAAGCTCTGCTGGCGACTCTCCCCCGAGGAGAGCCGCTCGATGTGACCTTTCTGAAGGAGAAAGGGCTAAGCCCGGCGCATGCCTCCCATCTCGCCAAAGCTGGCTGGCTGGATCATCTGGGCCGAGGCGCGTACATGCTGCCCGGCGACACCCTCACGCGCGATGGGTGCCTTGCCCTCCTGATGCGCCGCTATCCGGGCCTGCATGTCGGCGGCAAGACTGCGTTGGACTGGCGCGGTACACGTCACAACATCAGCTTTCGCCAGTCGGTCAATCTTTGGGGCGAGGGGCAAGTCCAGGTCCCTGCCTGGCTGTCGGAGCGCGTCCCCTGCACCTACCAGTGCACCAGGCTGTTTGACCGACCACATGACGCGACCATCAAGGCACTGCCGAACGGACATCCCGATGTGATGGTGTCGGTCCCTGAGCGCGCGCTCCTGGAGATGCTCAGTGACGTGGGAAAGCTGGTCACGCTGGAGGACGCCCGCTCCATCGTGGAAAGCCTGCATAGTCTCAGAACATCTGTGCTGGAGAACCTGCTTCAGAGCACGCAGCGTATCAAGGTCGTGCGCCTCGCCCGCACGCTCGCGGAGGATCTGAATCTGCCGTGGGCCGCGCTCGCCCGTACGGTCAGTGAGAAGAAGGGCGGCGGAACGCGCTGGATAGCCGTTTCCAAAAGCGGTGAAAGGCTGGCACTCAAGCGATGACACAAGACTACATCGACACGGTTCGCGTCCTGATCGACATTGCCCCGACCATCTTCAAGTCGCCCCGGTTCGCGATGAAGGGGGGCACGGCGCTCAATCTGTTCCTGCAGGACATGCCCCGCTTGTCTGTGGACATCGATGTCGTTTTCACCGATCACACCCTGTCGCGTGATGACGCCCTGAAGGCCATCGAAAGCGACCTCGCCGAAGCCGCGAAGACGCTGGAAGGTCGCGGCTACAAGATCAATCGCCCGCGCAAGCCAGGCGGCGAGGACGTGAAGCTCTTCGTACAGGGCGAGTTGGCGGAAGTGAAGGTCGAAGTCAATCACATCTTTCGCGGCGTCCTCATGTCGACCTCAAACACGCCGCTTGCGCCTTCTGCACAGGACATGTTTACCTCGGGCCTCAGCGTTCCCATGCTGGACTACCGGGAAATCTACGGAAGCAAACTGGTGGCCGCCATGGACCGCCAGCATCCCCGGGACATCTTCGATGTCTTGAAGATGTATGAGAAATACGGGCTCGACCCCGCCTTTGTCGATTGCTTTGTGGCCTACCTCGCAGGCCACGGCAGGCCGGTCCACGAAGTTCTCTTCAGCAACGATGTTCCATTGGGGAACGTTTTCGAGCAGCACTTCCAAGGCATGACGACCGACGATGTCGCGCTCGTCGCTCTGGAGGAAACCCGCGCGCGGCTTAAAGCCGAACTGCCCAAGGCCCTGACTGCAGACCACAAAGCCTTCCTGCTTTCGCTGGTGCGCTTGGAACCCGAGTGGGAAAAGATGCCGTTCAAGTCACTACCGCATCTCCCTGCCATCCGCTGGAAAATCGCAAATCTGGAAGAACTGCGAACAGCGAAGCCCGATCACTTCGCCGCGCAAGCCACGATTCTGGAAGAGCGACTGAAGGCCTAGGATTTCGCTGCACTGCGGCGCTGCCGAACTTCGTGGTCGAGGCCTGGTTCGCCGTCATCGGTCCCAAGGGCCTGTCTGCAGCCACGGTGAAAAAGACGCACGACGTGATCGTTGCCGCGTTTGCGGACCCGGCGGCGAAGGAGGCGATGGACAAGCAGGGCAACACCATCGCGATCAGCACGCCCGAGCAGGCGCAGGCGGCATTCCGCCGCGAACTCGCCAAATACGCGTCGCTGGTGAAGAAGGCCTGGATCGAACCCCAGTGAACACCAGTCAACGCAGGGGCGTGCCGGTGGCGTTGGCCGGCTCGTCGGAAGTTCAGGTTCGTGGCTTCAGCAGGGCGCCGGCAACGGCGGAAAGCAGGCCGGAATCGACCTTCACCTGTGTCGGGTCCGGCAGTTGTCCGTTGGGCGTGAAGGTGTCGATCAGGCGCGGCAGCCATTGCGCGACGAGCTGGCTGGCGAGGTGCGGGTCGATGCCGAGCTTGCCGGCCAGGGGGGCGATGAAATCGTCGCCGAGCGCGCCGCGCATCTGCTCGCCGCTCACGGTGGCGTTTTCACCGCGGCCGATCCAGCTGGCCATCGCGTCGCCCAGGCCGGCCTGGGCGAATCGTTGCACGAGGCTTTCGAGGCCGCCGTCGGCCTGCTGCCCGGAGATGAGGCCGGTGAGGCTGTCGATCAGCGCCGGGGGTGGCGCACCGCCGGGTTGGGTGCCGTCATCCGGCCAGTTCTGGGCATTGGCTTGCGTGGCCGCGCCCAACAGGGTGTCGAGAATGCCCATGGTCTTCTTTCGCTGAGGATGAAGCCATGGGTTGTCGCACGGGCCGCCGTGCGACTCAATGGTTCTGACAATGTTTAAAAAATCAGACTGCGAACGCTCGCTCAGTGCGCGCCCACCACCACCGGAATCTCCGTCGCCGGCGGCGTGTTGCGGCTGCGGCCGCAGCGCACGATGCCGTCGATCATCACCATGCCGATGCCGGGGATGTCGCCGAGCTGCACGCTTTCCAGCAACGTCTTGCCGGCGGTGTGCTGCGCGCGGTCCATGAAGACGAAGTCGGCGGCGCGGCCGGCTTCAATGAGGCCGCAGTTGAGTTTGCGCATGCGCGCGGTGTTGCCGGTGGCGAAGCCGAAGACGATCTCGGCGGGGATGTTCGCGAAGCTGGAGATCAGCGAGATCATGCGCAGCATGCCCAGCGGCTGGACGCCCGAGCCTGCGGGCCCGTCGGTGCCGAGGATCACGCGGTGCGGGCACTTGAGTTCGATGGCGGCACGCGCGGCCTCGATGGCGATTTTTTCGTTGCCGTTGTGCACGATTTCGATGGCGCGCGTGGACTTCTCGCACAGCTCGCACACGTGCTTCCAGGGCAGCGAAGTATGGCCGCCGTTGATGTGGCCGATGACATCCGCGTCCGCTTCGAGCACGACGTCCTTGTCGATGTAGCCCGAGCCCGGCACGGACGGGCCACCGGTGTGGATGGTGCTCTGGATGCCGTACTTGCGCGCCCACGCCACCATCTGGCTCGCCTCGGTGCCGCCCTTCACGGTGCCCAGGCCGATCTCGCCGAGCAGGCCCACGCCCGCATCGGCCAGGTCCTTGAAGTCGCTTTCGACCATCCCCTTCTCGATGACCGGCGCACCGGCCAGCACCTTCACGCCGCCTGGGCGGAAGTTGTCGTACGCGCGCTGCGCGGTGATGGCCAATGCCTTGAGGCCGACGATGTCCTTCGGCCGGCCGGGCAGGTGGACTTCACCGGCAGAGATCATGGTCGTCACGCCGCCGTTCATGGTGGAGTCGATCCAGCCGAGCTGGTTCTGGCGCGGCGTCCAGTCACCGAAGACCGGATGCACGTGGCTGTCGATCAGGCCGGGCGCCACAGCGGTGCCACGCACGTCGATGGTCGTCGTCGCACTTTCGGTGTCGCAATCCTTCTCCCTGCCAAAGGCCGTGATCAGGCCATCGTGCACCACGATGGTGTCGGCATCCAGGATGGGTTTGTCGATGTCACCCGACAACAGGAGACCGATGTTGCGGATGACGACCTTGCCGGATTTGCCGGCCACTGCTGCTTCTGCCATGGGGTGTTCCTGTTCGTGGGATTCGTGTTGTTTCGCCCATCAGCCCGCGGGTTTGCCTTGCGGGCTCACGGCGCGCAGCACCGTGTCCATGACAAAGCTGCGCCAGTGAGCGACGGCTTCGGGTGTGTCGATGCTCTCGCCGAGGAAGCTCGCCAGTGTGTAGCGGTTGGACATGTAGAAGTAGCCATTGGCCGCGATCAGCAGGTACAGGTCGCGCGCCGAAATGTCCTTGCGGAAGAGGCCCTTGGCCGCGCCGCTTTCGAGGATCTGGCCGAGCAGCGAGATCAGCTGCGACGAATACTCGCGTGCACGGTCGGACTTGCCGATGTGCTTGCCCTTGTGCAGGTTCTCGGTGTTGAGCAGCGTGACGAACTCGGGGTGTTCGCGGTAGTAGTCCATCACGAAGTGCGTCATCGCGGTGAGCGCTTCGACGGGCTGGCTGAAGTCGAGGTCGAGTTCGGCCTCGGCTTCGTTCATGCGGCGGTAGATTTCTTCGATGACCTGGATGAACAACCCTTCCTTGCTCCCGAAGTAGTAGTAGATCATCCGGTCGTACGACTTGGCCTGGCGGGATATTTTCTCCACGCTGCCGCCGTCGTAGCCGTGTTTGGCGAAGATCCTGATCGCCGCCTTGAGGATGCTGTCGCGCGTGTTCTGCGCGTTCTGCTCGCGCACGCCCGTGCCGCGCTTGACCGTGCTGCTCTTCGCCGTATTGCTCCTGGGCGCCACGACCTTGCCGGTCTTCCGGGCGGCGGTCTTGCCGGAAGCTCTCGGTTTGCGGGTAGCGGTGGCGGACGTAGCCATGAACGGAGGCGCTTGCCTTATTTCTCGACGAATGCGCGTTCGATGACGAAGTCGCCTGGCATCGTGGTGTTGCCTTCGTGGAAGCCGCGCTCTTCGAGCATGGCCTTCAGGTCGTTCAGCATGCCGGGGCTGCCGCAGATCATCACGCGGTCTTCTTCGCGCTTGAAGGAAGGCAGGCTCAGGTCCTCGAACAGCTTGCCGGAAGTGATGAGGTCCGTCACGCGGCCCATGTTGCGGTACGTTTCGCGCGTGACCGTCGGGTAGTACAGCAGCTTCTGGCGGATCATGTCGCCCAGGAATTCATGCTGCGGCAGGTGATCGGTCATGAGGTCGTGGTAGGCCAGTTCATCCACTTGCCGCACGCCATGCACCAGGATCACCTGTTCGAAACGCTCGTACGTTTCCGGGTCGCGGATGATGCTCATGAAGGGTGCAAGACCCGTGCCCGTGGACAACATGTACAGGCGCTTGCCCGGCAGCAGGTAGTCGATGAGCAGCGTGCCAGTGGGCTTCTTGCCCACGATGATGCTGTCGCCCACCTTGATGTGCTGCAGGCGCGAGGTGAGCGGGCCTTCTTCCACCTTGATGCTCAGGAATTCGAGGTGCTCCTCGTAGTTGGCACTGACGATGGAGTAGGCGCGCAGCAGCGGCTTGTCGTTCACGCGCAGGCCGATCATGGTGAAGTGGCCGTTGGAAAAGCGCAGCGCCGGGTCGCGTGTGGTGGTGAAGGAGAACAGGCGATCGGTCCAGTGATGGACGCTCAGGACCTTTTCTTCATTGAATGCACTCATGGTTTCAGCTCGGGAGAGTTTCAGTAAATCAGACGGAATCGATTCGGACCGGAAGCCTCGTTCTGGGGCATCCACGCGCACCGGCATGCCCCAGACTTGGGCACAAAAACACCGTTGCGCGTGGCTGTTGAATACGCTACATTGAAAAAAAGAAATGTAGTGAACGCAACATTTTCGTTAGGTGAATGCTACACAGAACGAAACGGTCGCACAAGCTGGAATCATCTGGCGTGCGAACCACCCCACGGAATACCGCTGACATGACCGAACACACCAAGACGGATGGGCTTCCAGGCATGGATTCTTCCACATTGCCGCAGGTGCTCGAGCGCTCGAAGCCCCGCAACGAGCGCATGAACAGCGAGAAGGTCGAATGCAACGCCTGTCCGGTGCTGTGCCAGATCTCCGAGGGCCGCACCGGCGCCTGCGATCGTTACGCCAACCGGGACGGCCTGCTGATCCGCGTGGATCCGGTGATCCTGCTGCGCAAGAGCCTGCAGGACGGCGAGGCGAAGCTCGTGCCCTTCGCCGCAGGGCCCGCCGATACGACGGCTGAAAGCGGCGTCCAGGCGGCTGCGGCCAACGATCCTTCGACCACCGCACCCTGGAACGGCGACCTGCTGCTGGCCGAAGAGGTCTTCGTCACCGGCGTCGGTTCTTCCACCACGTATCCCGACTACAAGCCCGCGCCCTTCATCGTGTCGTCCAGGGCCGCAGGTGTCGACATGGTGACCGTGGTCACCGAAGGCATCTTCAGCTACTGCAGCTTCAAGGTGAAGATCGACACCGACCGCTTCCTCGGCGCCGAGCAGGCCAACGTGCGCTGCAAGGGTGAGGTGGTCGGGCATGTGACGACGGCCGAGTATGGCTCGCAGATGCTCTCGCTAGGCGGCGTGCACCACCTCACCGGCGGCAGCAAGAAGGAAGGCCGCATCACCGCCGAGATGATGCAGTTGCTGGGCAACCAGCAGGCCGTGGAGCTCACCATCGACGGCGGCTCGCAACTGGTCATCCAGGCCGGCAAGGCGCCCATCGTCAACGGAGTTGAAGAACAGCGCATGCGTGTGGGCTGCGGCTCGGCGGCGGTCGGCATCTTTGCGCGGCAGTTCGCGGGCCTGGCCGACGAAGTAGTGGTCGTGGACGACCACATCACCGGCGTGCTCACCGAGCACCAGGCCGGGCGTTGCCTGGACATGCCGCGCTCGGGCATCCAGATGCGCGGCCGCAAGTCCACGCCGGGGCGCTATTTCCAGGTGGCCAATCCGGGCACCGGCTGGGGCGGCACCGACATCGCCGATCCGCTGTCGATCATCGAAGGCTGGGACGCAGGCGTCGCCAGGCCCGGGCTGAAGCTGCTAATGACGTCGACCACGGGCGAGCATGCGTCCTGGTATGTGCTGGACGAGGCGCTGCAACCTGTCGAACAGGAAATGCCGCCCGACGTGCGTGTCATCGTCGACCGCATCGGCGAGAACTGCGAACCTTCGCTGTGCACCGTGCTGTTCCTCGGCGGTGCGGGCGGTTCGCTGCGCGCGGGCGTCACGGAAAACCCGGTGCTGCTCACGCGCGCCATCAAGAATGCGCTGGTGAACGTCACCTGCGGCGGCGCGCCGGCCTATGTGTGGCCCGGTGGCGGTATCACGGTGATGGCGGATGTGACGCGCATGCCGCTCAACAGCTTCGGCACGGTACCCACGCCGGCCATCGTCGCGCCCATCGAATTCAGCATGCGCCGCGACGACTACGAGGCGCTGGGCGGCCACATGGAATACGTGCGCGAGCTGCAGGAAGTGCTGCGCAGCGGCGCGTGGCACAACGACGGGGCGCCCACGTCGCTGCAGTGGGAAAAAGGTGGGGCGACGAACCCGTGGCCGCTGTCGAATGGGCCGCTGCTGGGCTGACCTGTTGCCGAAGAAAAAATGCCCGCGCAACGCTCACTCCTTCCCGACGGTCGCTGGCATTTCCAGCACGGCCCGATGGACATCGTCATCGATGCCGAGGCGAACGACGCAGCGGGTGAGCGCGCCATCATCGAAGCCAATGCGACAGCGTGGCAGCGTTTCGAGGTCCTCCTGGATGAACTGGTGGACGAACTCCCGCTGCTGAAGCGGCCGGTGGTGTCTGGTGGATGCCCGGTGCGCGGCGCTGTCGCCCGCCGGATGTGGCAGGCGTGCGCACCGTTTCGTGACACGTACATCACGCCCATGGCCGCGGTCGCCGGCTCGGTGGCGCAGGAACTGATCGGCTTCTACCAGCGCGAAGGCATCGCACGCGCATGGGTGAACAACGGCGGCGACATCGCGCTGCATCTCGCGCCCGGTGCGTCCACGCGCATCGGTCTCTACGCCGACATCGCGCGCCTGAGCGAGCATGAAGTCATGCAGGGCGTTTCGGTGGATGGCCTGTTCGAGGTTCGGCACGCCATGGCGGTGCGTGGCGTTGCGACGAGTGGCTGGCGGGGCCGGAGTTTCTCGCTGGGCATCGCAGACAGCGTGACGGTGCTCGCGGCCACGGCATCGGCGGCCGACGCGGCGGCTACCATCATCGCCAATGCGGTTGACGTGGACGATGCGCGCATCGTCCGCCTGCCCGCGAACGAAGTGAAGGACGACAGTGACCTTGGCGGGATTCCGGTGACGGTGGACGTGCCCACGCTGCCCGCGTACAAGGTGGCGCAGGCGCTGGCGTCGGGCCTGGCGCGTGCACAGGCCTTGAAGGCATCCGGCCTCATCGCATCGGCGGTGCTGGTGTGCCAGCGGCAGGTGATGGTGACTGACGGTGGACTGTCGGGCACCATGATGATTGGTCATTCGTCCATGCAGAAAGATCAAGTTGGTTCAGTATTTGCTTAACGAAACTGGTGGAGCCCGCTCCATGACCTACAACCCATGATCGAGATACGACGCATCGTCACGCAGGTGGAAGAAATCCGCCACGAGTTCGGCCCGCCGGCGGCGACGCCGCTCGTGCGCGGCGCGATCTGCGCCGTGCTGACCAACCCCTATGCCGGCCGCTACGAACCGAACATCCTCCCGATGATGGATGCGCTGCAGGACGTCGGCGTGGACATGGCCAACAAGCTGCTCGCGGCGATGGATGTTCCGAAGGAACGCATCGGTACCTATGGGAAGGGTGCGATCGTCGGCGAGCGCGGCGAGCTCGAGCATGGTGCGCTGTGGCATGTGCCCGGCGGCTACGCCATGCGCGAACTGCTCGGCTGGAAAGGCGACCGTGCGGCCTACAAGTCGGGTACGGTCACCGAGAAGAAGACGGGCCAGCCCGGCAATGCGCTGTCCATCGTGCCGTCGACCAAGAAGGTCGGTCCGCCCGGTGTCACGCTGGACGTACCGCTCATCAACATCAACGCCGCCTACGTCCGTGGCCAGTTCGATGCGATGGAAGTTCGCGTACCGGGCTCGCCGCTGCCCGACGAAGTGGTCTACGTGCTGGTCATGACCACGGGCTACCGCGTACATGAGCGCGTCGGCGGTTTGCGTGCCGAGAACATCGCCCAATGGGACGGCCAGCGCTGAAGGCGCAGTACCGCAGAAGAACACAGGAGCACAGATCCACATGAGCGCCAACATCCGCAAGATCATCGTCCAGGTCGACGAAACCCGCGTCGAAATGGGCAAGCCCATCGACCCGCCCACGCGTCGCGCGCTGGCCATGGCCGTCATTGCCAACCCGTACGCAGGCAGCTATTCCGAAAACCTCGACGAGCTCATCGCCATCGGTGAAGAACTCGGTGGCCTGCTGGGCGACAAATGTGTGAAGGCGCTGGGCATCGCGCCGGCGCAGGCGCAGAGCTACGGCAAGGCCGCGATCGTCGGCGAGTCCGGCGAGCTCGAGCACGCTGCCGCCATCCTGCACCCCAAGCTCGGCGCACCGCTGCGTGTGGCCGTCGAGAAGGGCGCAGCCCTCGTGCCGTCCGCCAAGAAGCGCGGCGGCATGGGCACGGCCATCGACGTGCCGCTGGGCCACAAGGATGCCGCCTTCGTGCGCAGTCATTTCGACGCCATGGAAGCCCGCGTGTCCGACGCGCCGCGTGCCAACGAAATCGTGGTGGCCGTCGTTGTCACCGACAGTGGCCGCCCGCTGCCCCGCATCGGCGGGCTGCAGGTCCATGAAATCAAGGGGCAGGACGGGTTGCGCTGATGCGCGCTTCCTGCCAGCCTTGCGAGACGTCCATCCGGTTTTCCCTCAACCCTTTCTCAACCCGAAGCCAGCCAGGAGCCTTTCCATCATGAAACTCTCGAAGCCTCTGACCTTTGCCGCCTGCTGGGCGGTGCTTGCCGCCGCCACGCTGCCGGTCCATGCGCAGATCAAGATCGGCGAGATCAACAGCTACAAGGCACAGCCCGCCTTCCTCGAGCCCTACAAGAAGGGCATGGATCTGGCGGTCGAGCAGATCAACGCCAGGGGCGGCGTGCTCGGCAAGAAGATCGAAGTGATCACGCGTGACGACAACGCCAACCCCGGCGACATGGTGCGCGCCGCCGAAGAACTGGTCTCGCGCGAGAAGGTGGACTTCCTCGCCGGCGCTTTCCTCTCGCACACCGGCATGGCGCTGGCCGACTTCGCCAAGCAGAAGAAGGTGTTCTATCTCGCAGGCGAACCACTCACCGACAAGATGACCTGGCAAGGTGGCAACCAGTACACCTTCCGCCTGCGCCCCGGCACCTACATGCAGGCCGCGATGCTCGTGCCCGAAGCCGTGAAGATGAAGAAGAAGCGCTGGGCCATCGTGTACCCCAACTACGAATACGGCCAGTCCGCCGTGGCGGCGTTCAAGACGCTGCTCAAGGCTGCGCAACCCGACGTCGAGTTCGTTACCGAGCAGGCGCCCCCGCTGGGCAAGATCGAAGCCGGCCCGGTGGTGCAGGCGCTGGCCGACTCCAAGCCCGACGCGATCTTCAACGTGCTGTTCGGTGCCGACCTCTCCAAGTTCGTGCGTGAAGGCAACACCCGTGGCCTGTTCGAGGGCCGCACGGTGGTGAGCGTGCTGACCGGCGAGCCCGAGTACCTCGACCCGCTGAAGGACGAAGCGCCCAACGGCTGGCTGGTGACCGGCTACCCGTGGAACGGCGTGAGCATCCCGGCGCACAAGGCCTTCCTCGACGCCTACCAGGCCAGGTTCAAGGACTACCCGCGCCTGGGCTCGGTCGTCGGCTACAGCATGATCATGGCCGCCGCTGCGGGCATCGAAAAGGCCAAGAGCACCGAATCCGACAAGCTCGCCGCTGCCTTCAAGGGCCTGCAATTCGACTCGCCGTTCGGCAAGGTCACCTTCCGTGCCGAAGACCACCAGTCGACGATGGGCGCGTTCGTCGGCAAGACGAAGAACGAAGGCGGCAAGGGCATCATGGTCGACTATGTCTACTACGACGGCGCCGACGCACGCTTCCAGCCGTCCGCCGCCGACGTGAAGAAGTCGCGCTCCACCGACTGACCCGTCCCACGACCGCCGCGCCCGGGCCCTCCTGAGCGCGGCGGTTTTCTTCATCGCCCACGGATGCCCGCATGAGTTTTTCCGGTTTCGTCGTCCAGCTGCTCAACGGCCTGGCCAGCGCGTCGTCGCTGTTCCTGGTCGCGGCAGGGCTCTCGCTGATCTTCGGCGTCACGCGCATCGTCAATTTTGCGCATGGCTCCTTTTTCATGGTGGGCATCTACGTCGCCTACTCGCTGGTGGACAAGTTCGCCGGCAGCCTGGGCTTCTGGCCTTCGCTGGTGGTGGCGGCACTGGTGGTGGGTGTGCTCGGCGCGCTGATCGAGGTGCTGCTGCTGCGACGCATCTACAAGGCGCCCGAACTCTTCCAGCTGCTGGCCACCTTCGCCATGGTGCTGGTCATCAAGGATGCGGTGCTCTGGTTCTGGGGGCCTGAAGAACTGCTCGGTCCGCGCGCGCCGGGTCTTCGCGGTTCGGTGGCGATCCTCGGCCGGCAGTTCCCTTCTTACGATCTCTTCCTCATCGTCGTCGGTCCGGTGGTGCTCGGCCTCGTGTGGCTGCTGCTCACACGCACGCGCTTCGGCACGCTGGTGCGCGCTGCCACGCAGGACCGCGAGATGGTCAGCGCACTCGGCGTGAACCAGGCGTGGCTGTTCACGGCGGTGTTCGCGCTCGGTGCGTTCCTCGCAGGTCTCGGCGGTGCGCTGCAGTTGCCGCGCGAGCCGGCCACGCTCGAGATGGACCTGCACACCATCGGCGCGGCCTTCGTGGTGGTGGTGGTGGGCGGCATGGGCTCGCTGCCCGGCGCATATGTGGCCGCGCTGCTCATTGCCGAAATCAAGGCGCTGTGCATCTGGCTCGGCGTCGTGAACCTGTTCGGCCTCGAAATCTCCTTCTCCAAGCTCACGCTGGTGGTGGACTTCCTGGTGATGGCGGTCGTGCTGGTGTGGCGTCCGTGGGGTCTGATGGGTCGCCCGCAGGCCGCAAGCCGCTATGTCGGCATGCAGGAAGAGCCGCTGCGCGCGCCGACGAATGCCTACCTCGTCGCTGCTGCCGTCTTCGCGCTCGTACTGGCGGCGGTGCCGGTGCTCATGCCCGATTCGCCCTACACGCTGGTGTTGCTCATCGACCTGCTGATCGCCGCGTTGTTCGCAGCCAGCCTGCACTTCATCATGGGACCGGCGGGCATGCACTCGTTCGGCCACGCGGCGTATTTCGGCCTCGGTGCCTACGCCGCTGCGCTGCTGGTGCGGTCCAGCGGCATGCCGATGGAGCTGGCGCTCGTCGTCGCACCTGTCGCTGCTGCCATCGGCGCGCTCGTCTTCGGCTGGTTCGCAGTACGCCTGTCGGGCGTGTACCTCGCCATGCTCACGCTGGCGTTCGCGCAGATCACCTGGGGCATCACTTACCAGTGGGACAAGTTCACCGGCGGCAGCAATGGGTTGACCGGTGTGTGGCCTTCAGAATGGCTCTCCGACAAGCGTGCGTACTACTGGCTCACGCTGGTGCTCGTGGGCCTCGGCGTGTGGCTGCTGCGGCGCATCCTTTACTCGCCGTTCGGCTACACGCTGCGTGCGGGGCGCGACTCCGCGCTGCGTGCCGACGCGATCGGCATCGACGTGAAGCGCATGCAGTGGGCAGCGTTCGTCGTCGCAGGGGCCGTCGCCGGTTTGTCGGGTGCGCTGTATGCGTTCTCCAAAGGCAGCATCTCCCCTGAAAGCCTGTCGGTCAGCAAGTCGGTCGACGGCCTGGTGATGGTGCTGCTCGGCGGCATCCAGACACTGGCAGGTCCGGTGGTCGGTGCGTTCACCTTCACCTGGCTGCACGACACCGTCGCCCGCAACACGGACTACTGGCGCGCGATGCTCGGTGCGGTCATCCTGATCCTGGTGCTGCTGTTCCCGCAGGGCCTGGCCGGCTTCGCGAAGCAGGCGTTCGACAAGCTCCGTGGCCGTAGCGCGGAGGTGAAGCAATGAGCACCATCACACCCCTGCTGCAGGTCCGCGACCTCGGCAAATCTTTCGGCGGCGTGAAGGCCGTCGACGGCATCAACTTCGATCTCGCGCCCGGCGAGCTGCTGGCGCTCATCGGCCCCAACGGCGCCGGCAAGACGACGACGTTCAACATGGTCAATGGCCAGCTTCCGGCCGATCAGGGCTCCATCCGCCTGGCCGGCGATGAACTCGTGGGCCGCAAGCCGCGCGACATCTGGCGACTCGGCGTGGGCCGCACCTTCCAGATCGCCGAAACCTTCGCCTCGCTCACCGTGGTGGAGAATGTGCAGATGGCCTTGCTGTCGCACGACAGCAAGCTGTTCTCGATGTGGCGTCGCGCGGCGGACTACCGGCGCGACGACGCACTCGAACTGCTCGACCAGGTCGGCATGAAGGCACAGGCCGACCGGCCGTGCAGCGTGCTCGCCTACGGGGACGTGAAGCGCGTGGAACTTGCCATCGCGATGGCCAATGCGCCCAAGCTGCTGTTGATGGACGAGCCCACGGCCGGCATGGCACCCAAGGAACGCAACGAACTCATGGCGCTGACCAAGCAGCTCGTGGTGAGCCGCGGCATGGCAGTGCTCTTCACCGAACACAGCATGGACGTGGTGTTCGCCTACGCCGACCGCATGATCGTTCTGGCGCGCGGGCGGCTCATCGCCGAAGGCAAGCCGCTCGAGATCCGGGACCATCCGAAGGTGCAGGAGGTCTATTTCGGCACCGGCAAGACATTCGAAAAGGCCACCGCATGAGCGACGTGCTGCTGAAAGCAAAGAGCCTGGCGGCCTGGTACGGCGCCGCGCAGATCCTGTTCGACGTCGACCTCGAAGTGCGGCGCGGTGAAGTCGTGGCCCTCATGGGCCGCAACGGCGCGGGCAAGTCCACGACGCTCAAGGCCATCATCGGCATGCTGGCGCGCCGGCGGGGCGCCATCGAATTCATGGGCCACGACATCTCGCGCAGCGAGCCGTACCATGCAGCGCGACTGGGCCTCGGTTTCGTGCCGGAAGACCGCCGCGTGTTCACCGACCTCACGGTGATGGAGAACCTCGAGGTCGGCAAGCAGCCCGCGCGCCGCTGGCCCGACGGCACCGAGGCGCCGCTGTGGGCACCCGAGCGCCTGTTCAAGCTCTTCCCGAATCTCGGCGAGATGCCCAATCGTCCCGGCGGCCGCATGAGCGGCGGCGAGCAGCAGATGCTCACCGTGGCACGCACGCTCATGGGCAACCCGTTCCTCGTGCTGCTCGACGAGCCATCCGAGGGCGTCGCGCCCGTCATCGTGGAACAGATGGCGCAGATGATCCTCGAGCTCAAGTCGCAGGGCGTGAGCATCCTGCTGTCCGAGCAGAACATGCATTTCGCGGAACTGGTCTCCGACCGGGCCTACGTGCTCGAGAAAGGCCAGATCCGCTACGAGGCCTCCATGGCCGAGCTGGCTGCCAACGACGAGGTGCGCCGCGCTTATCTCAGCGTGTGACACCGGCGTCCGGCGATTTTTTCTTCAACCAGGAGCACACACCATGAATACCCTGAACCGGATGAATCGCAGAAACCTTCTCAAGACGGCCGGCGCACTCGGCGCGGTCGGCGGCCTCGGCGTCGCCGCGCCTTTGCTGGCAGCGGGCAAGATCAAGCCCAAGGGCAATTCGGCGCTGATCGTCGTGGACGTTCAGAACTGCTTCGTCGACGGCGGCACGCTGCCGGTGAAGGGTGGCGCGGAAGTCGTGCCTGTCATCAACTCGCTGTCGGCCGCGTTCGAGAACATCGTCGTCACGCAGGACTGGCACACCGAGGAACATGCGTCCTTCGCCAGTACCTACAACGGCAAGAAGCCCTTCGAGACCACCAAGCTGTCGTACGGCAACCAGGTGCTGTGGCCCGACCATTGCGTGCAGGGCACCGAAGACGCCGCGCTGCATGAAGACCTCAAGCTGCCTACTGCGCAGCTCATCATCCGCAAGGGTTTCCACAAGGGGGTGGACAGCTACTCCGCCTTCGAGGAAGCCGATCGCAAGACGACCACCGGCCTGGCCGGCTACCTCAAGGCGCGTGGCATCAGGACCGTGTTCGTCACAGGTCTTGCCACCGACTTCTGCGTGGCGTGGACGGCCATGGATGCCCGCAAGCTCGGCTTCGAAACCTATGTGATCGAGGACGCCACGCGCGCCATCGACCTCAACGGCTCGCTCGCTGCTGCCTGGAAGCAGATGCAGGCCAAGGGTGTGAAGCGCATCCAGTCGTCCGACATCGAAGTCTGAGACGTCGATCACTGCGAGCCATCGCCAGCGGATGCAAAAAGCCGTCGCGCCGACACTCAGGCTCCGTGTCAATGGAGTCGGGCATGACGTGCCGGCGTCGCCCGATGCGTCGCTGCTGGCGGTGCTGCGCAACGACCTTGCGCTCAACGGTCCCAAGTACGGCTGCGGGCTCGGCGAATGCGGGGCCTGCACCGTGCTGGTCGATGGCGTCGCGGCGCGGGCCTGCGTCATCCCGGCGGGCGGTGTCGTGGGCCGCGAGATCACCACGCTCGAAGGGCTGGGCACCAGCGACGCGCCGCACCCGGTGCAGCAGGCCTTCATCGAAGTGCAGGCTGCGCAGTGCGGCTATTGCCTCAACGGCATGGTGATGATGACCGCCGCGCTGCTCGCGCGCGACCCGCAGGCCGGCGAGGCCGAGATCCGCCGCGAACTGTCGTGCAACCTGTGCCGCTGCGGCACGCATGTGGAAATCATGAAGGCCGCGTGCCTTGCCGCATCGCGGATGAACGCCACATGAACCGGCGCGCGGATGCGCCGCTGTCGCGCGCGGACTTCCATGCGGCCAGCGGCGTGGTCGTGGTCGTGCGCGATCCGCCACCGCCGCCCGCGCCGGTTCCCGGCCAGCCTGCTGCGGTGCCGGCCAATCCGGCCGAAGGTGTCGAAATCCTCGTTGCGGTGTGGAACGACGGCAGTGTCACCGCGCTGAACGGGCACGTCGATCTCGGCACCGGCATCCGGACGGCGCTTGCGCAGATCGTAGCGGAAGAGCTCGACGTGCCGATGGAGCGGGTCAACATGGTGCTGGGCGACACCACGCGTGCGCCGAACCAGGGTGCGACCATCGCGAGCGCGTCGATCCAGATCCACTCGGTGCCGCTGCGACTGGCGGCGGCGCAGGCGCGGCACTGGCTCGTGGCGCGCGCGGCGGACCGGTTCGGTGTCGAGGCGGCGACGCTGATGGTCCGCGAGGGCGCGGTGATCGATGCAGCGTCTGCACGATCCATCGGCTATGGCGAACTCGTCGGTGACGGGCACACCGAACTCCAGCTCGACCCGAAGACCAACGCAAAGAACCCGGCCGACTACACGCTGGTCGGCACCAGCGCGCCGCGCGTGGACCTGTCGGCCAAGGCAACCGGCGAGCTTGTCTTCGTGCATGACATGCGCGTGCCCGGCATGCTGCATGGGCGGGTGGTGCGGCCGCCGTATGCGGGTGCGGACCATGGTGACTTCATCGGCAACACGCTCGAGTCGGTGGACGAGTCGTCGATCGCGCACATCCCGGGTATCCGCGCCGTGGTGGTGATCCGCGATTTCGTCGGCGTCGTCGCGGAGCGCGAAGAACATGCCGAACAGGCGATGCGTGAATTGCGTGTCGCGTGGAAAGCCTGGCCGGGCCTGCCGCCGCTCGATGACCTCGCGCAGGCCTTGCGAACGAATCCCTCCACATCGCGCAGA
The DNA here is from genome assembly GCF_049445855.1 of Variovorax sp. VNK109. Lineage (NCBI taxonomy): Bacteria > Pseudomonadati > Pseudomonadota > Betaproteobacteria > Burkholderiales > Comamonadaceae > Variovorax > Variovorax sp. VNK109. Next base: position 350,471 of record NZ_JBMSDV010000003.1, read on the forward strand.
CTCGTGGACGAAGGTGATGTGGATGCCGGCGTTGCCGGCGCTGCGCATTCCATGCCGCGCACCTACGTCTGGCCCTACCAGATGCACGCGTCCATCGGACCGTCGTGCGCGGTGGCCGACTGGCGCGCGCCCCCCGAAGGCGGCGATGCGCGCATGACCGTCTGGGCCGGCACGCAGAACCCGCACGTGCTGCGCGCCGATCTCGCGCGGCTCATGGGCATGCCTGACGTCTCGGTCGACCTGATCCGCATGGAAGCGGCCGGTTGCTACGGCCGCAACTGCGCCGATGACGTGGCGGCCGATGCCGCACTGCTGTCGCGCGCGGTCGGCGCGCCGGTGCGCGTGCAGCTCACGCGCGAACAGGAGCACGCGTGGGAGCCCAAGGGCACTGCACAATTGATGCAGGTGCGTGGCGGGCTCAATGCCGACGGCTCGGTCGCGGCCTATGACTTCGAGACCTCGTATCCGTCGAACGGCTCACCGACACTGGCGCTGCTGCTCACGCGCACCATCGAGCCGCATGCGCAGGCCTACGAGATGGGCGACCGCACCGCGCGTCCACCGTATGCGGTCGACAACCTGCGCGTCACCGTGAACGACATGGCGCCGATCGTGCGTGCGTCGTGGTTGCGCGGCGTTTCTGCCTTGCCCAACAGCTTCGCGCACGAGTCGTATTTCGACGAACTCGCCACAGCGGCGGGCGAGGATCCGGTCGCGTTCCGCCTGAAGTACCTGCAGGACGAACGTGCCGCCGATCTCGTGCGCGCCACGGCGGACCGCGCGGGCTGGCGCGTGCGCACAGGTCCGAAGCCGGCCGATGGAGAAGAGGGCGACATCGTCAGCGGCCAGGGCTTCGCCTACGCGCGCTACATCCACAGCAAGTGGCCGGGCTTCGGTGCCGCGTGGGCGGCGTGGGTGGCAGATGTGGACGTCAACCGCAGAACGGGTGAGGTGCACGTCCGACGCGTGGTCGTGGGCCACGATGCGGGAATGATGATCAACCCCGCCGGCGTGGAGCATCAGGTGCATGGCAACGTGCTGCAGACCACGAGCCGCGCGCTCAAGGAGCAGGTGACGTTCAGCAGTGCGCCCGGCGGACCGACCGTCACCGGAAGCACCGCCGTCACGAAGCCGCCCTCACCGGTGCACAACCTCGAATGGGGCAGCTATCCGATCCTCAGCTTCCGCGAAGTGCCGGTGATCGAGGTGATGCACATGCCGCGCCAGGGCGAACCTTCGCTCGGCGCGGGCGAGTCGTCGTCGGTGCCGGGCACGGCGGCGATTGCCAACGCCATCTTCGATGCAACCGGTGTGCGCCTGCGCCAGCCGCCGTTCACGCCGGAAGTGGTGCGGGCAGCGCTCGACCAGCAGGCGCTTCCGGCGCCGGACGCACCGCCGGCAACGCCTCTCCACGCGGTCGATCCCGTGCTCGACCCCGCCCCCGCGCGTTGGCCCGCCAGTGCCGAGCCGCCGCGCGCACGGCCCTGGTGGTCACGCGGTCTCGCCATCACGGCAGGCGTGTTCGGTCTGGGCGCCGCGCTGCTCGGCTGGCGCCCTGCCATCGCGCCTGTTGCGCCGACGGCCGTGTCACCGTACAGCACCGCCACGCTGGAGAAGGGTCGCCAGCTCGCCGCTGCCGGCGACTGCGTGGTCTGCCACACCGCGCCCGGCGGCACGCCCAATGCCGGCGGACGCGCGATGCAAACGCCCTTCGGCTCGATCTACACGACCAACCTCACGCCCGATGCGGAAACCGGCATCGGCCGCTGGTCGTTCAGCGCTTTCCAGCGCGCGATGCGCGAAGGCATCTCGCGCGACGGCCATCATCTCTACCCGGCGTTCCCGTACACCGCGTTCGCAAAGACGAGCGACGAAGACCTCGAGGCGATCTACGCCTACCTGATGTCGCAGCCGGCGGTGCGTGCGCAGACACCGCCCAACGAGCTCCGCTTCCCGTTCAACGTGCGGCCGCTGATGGCCGTGTGGAACGGCATGTTCCACGACGCGACGCCTTACCAGCCGGTGACCACGCAGACGGCCGAGTGGAACCGCGGCGCCTACCTCGTCAATGGCCTCGGCCACTGCAGCGCCTGCCATACGCCGCGCAACGCGTTCGGTGCAGAAAAGGGCGGCGAGCCCGCATGGCTGTCGGGCACGCTGATCGATGGCTGGGAAGCGCCCGCGCTCACATCGCTCTCGAAATCACCGATGCCGTGGACGGCGGACGATCTCTTCTCGTATTTGCGCAAGGGCTACAGCGCGAACCACGGTGTCGCCTCGGGGCCGATGGCACCCGTGATCCAGGGCCTCGCTGCGCTGCCCGACGCGGACATCCGCGCGATGTCCACCTACCTCGCGTCGTTCAATGCGCCTGGCGATGCACCGGCGCACGCCGCCGCACAACGCAGCGCGCCGCCGCCGGGCGCTGCGCAACGACTCTTTGACGGTGCCTGCGCAGCCTGCCATCACGACGGTGACGGCCCCACGTTGCTGGGCGCGAATGTCCCGCTGGCCCTCAACACCAACCTGCACAGCGACCGGCCCGACAACCTTCTGCGTGTGATCCTCGACGGCATCCGTGAACCGGCGACGCGCGACATCGGTTTCATGCCGGGCTTCCGCGACGCCATGAGCGATGCGCAGATCGCCGAACTCGCAGGCTACATGCGCGCGCGGTACGCGCCGGGCAAGCCCGCATGGCGCGATCTGCCCGCCGAGGTGGCGCGCGTGCGACGGTCGCGCCACTGAATGCGGGCCGGCGAGTCCGGCGCTACAATGCCGATCTTCCGAGGAGCGCTGCGACCCCTTCCCAACAGGGCCAGGCTCGGAACAGTCCCAACTGCGCTCACCCACGGTCCTGTGGCGTGAGCTTGTCCTTCCAGCATGCAGCCCCGGGCCGTGGTGAACTCTCAATCAGGAGCCAACCATGAACGCCGTTCTCAAACCCGTTGCCAAAGACTACGCCATCGCCGACCTGTCGCTCGCCGACTGGGGCCGCAAGGAAATCCGCGTTGCCGAAACCGAAATGCCCGGCCTGATGGCCATCCGCGACGAGTTCGCGAAGAAGCAGCCGCTCAAAGGCGCGCGCATCACCGGTTCGCTGCACATGACCATCCAGACCGCGGTGCTCATCGAAACGCTGGAAGCGCTGGGCGCCGATGTGCGCTGGGCCTCGTGCAACATCTTCTCCACGCAGGACCATGCGGCCGCGGCCATCGCTGCCAACGGGACGCCGGTGTTCGCCGTCAAGGGCGAAACGCTGGAAGACTACTGGGACTACACCCACCGCATCTTCGAGTTCGGCCCCAAGGGCAGCAAGACCGAAGGCCCGAACATGATCCTGGACGACGGTGGTGATGCGACGCTGCTGATGCACCTGGGTGCGAAGGCCGAGAAGGACATCAAGGCATTGGGCAAGGCCACCAGCGAGGAAGAAAAGATCCTCCACGCTGCCATCAAGGCCAAACTCAAGCAGGACCCGACCTGGTACAGCCGCCGCCTGAAGAACATCATCGGCGTGACCGAAGAAACCACCACCGGCGTGCACCGCCTGAACGAAATGGCCGCCAAGGGCACGCTGAAGATGCGCGCCATCAACGTGAACGACTCGGTGACCAAGAGCAAGTTCGACAACCTGTACGGCTGCCGCGAGTCGCTGGTGGACGGCATCAAGCGCGCCACCGACGTGATGATCGCCGGCAAGGTTGCGGTTGTCGCAGGCTACGGCGACGTGGGCAAGGGCTCGGCCCAGGCACTGCGTGCCCTCAGCGCACAGGTGTGGGTAACCGAGATCGACCCGATCAACGCGCTGCAGGCCGCCATGGAAGGCTACCGCGTCGTGACGATGGAATACGCCGCCGACAAGGCCGACATCTTCGTGACGACCACGGGCAACAAGGACGTGATCCGCCACGAGCACATGGCCGCCATGAAGGACCAGGCCATCGTCTGCAACATCGGCCACTTCGACAACGAGATCGACGTCGCGTCGCTCGAGAAGTACAAGTGGGAAGAGATCAAGCCGCAGGTCGATCACGTGATTTTCCCGGCCAAGGGCAAGAAGCCCGAGAAGCGCATCATCCTGCTGGCCAAGGGCCGCCTGGTGAACCTGGGCTGCGGCACGGGCCACCCCAGCTACGTGATGTCGTCGTCCTTCGCGAACCAGACCATCGCGCAGATCGAGCTGTTCACCAAGCAGAAGGAATACAAGGTCGGCCAGGTCTACGTGCTGCCCAAGCACCTCGATGAGAAGGTCGCGCGCCTGCAGCTGTCCAAGCTCGGTGCCGAGCTGACGGTGCTGACGGATGCGCAGGCTGCGTACATCGGCGTGAGCAAGAACGGTCCTTACAAGCCTGACACGTACAGGTATTGATCACCCCCGAAACGCCTGCGGCGCCGGTTCCGTGGCGTCCTGGGCTGCATCGTTGCTGACACCATCGCCATGCGTGTTGATCAGATGCTCGTTGAACGAGGTCTTGCCACGTCCCGCTCGCAGGCGCAGCGCCTGATTGCGGGCGGCGTGCGCTGGCGGCTGGCCGGGGGCGAGTGGCGCAAGGCTGCGAAGAATGGCGACGAGGTGCCGCAAGATGCCGAAGTCGAGTTGCTGGACGACGCGGAGGCGCGCTATGTGTCGCGCGGCGGACTGAAGCTCGAAGGTGCGCTGGCGGCCAGCGGCGTGACGGTGGACGGCAGGGACTGCCTCGATGTCGGGCAGTCCACCGGCGGCTTCACCGACTGTCTGCTGCGTCACGGCGCGGCACGCGTGGTGGGTGTGGACGTGGGGCACGGCCAGTTGAACGAATCGCTGCGCGGTGCCGCGCGCATGCTGTGCATCGAGGGGGTGAACGCTCGCGAACTGTCTGCAGCCGGCTTGCAGCAGGCGTATGCCGCTGCGCCTGAGCCGGGTGCGTGGCCTGTCGCGTTCGATCTGGTGGTGGGTGACCTCTCGTTCATCTCGCTGACGCTGGTGCTTCCGGCGATCGTTCCGCTCGTGAAAAGTGGCGGCGAATTGCTGATGCTGGTGAAGCCCCAGTTCGAGTTGCAACCCGCGCAGATCGGCAAGGGCGGCATCGTGAAGGACGCCGCGAGCCATGCGGTGGTCGAGCGGCGCATCCGCGACTGCTGCGCCGGCCTGGGCTTGCAGGTGCAGCGCTGGTTCGACAGTCCGATCGCAGGGGGCGACGGCAACCGTGAGTTTTTTGTTCTGGCAACAAACCAATCTTGAGGAGGAGGCCATGGGTCTTCCAGTCAGTCTTGAATTCTTCCCGCCCAAGACGCCCGAAGGCGCACAGAAGCTGCGCGCCGTGCGTGCGAAGCTGTATGCGCTCCAGCCCGAATTCTGCTCGGTGACTTATGGCGCTGGCGGCTCCACGCAGGAAGGCACGTTCAGCACGGTGCGTGAGATCCTGTCCGAAGGCGTGCCTGCGGCCAGCCATTTCTCGTGCATCGGCGCCACGCGCGAGAGCGTGCGCCAGCAACTCGGCGACCTGAAGGCAATGGGCGTGAAGCGCCTGGTCGCGCTGCGCGGCGATCTGCCCAGCGGGTATGGCGCGGGCGGCGAGTTCCAGTACGCGAGCGATCTGGTGGCGTTCATCCGCGCGGAGACCGGCCGCGATTTCTGGATCGAAGTCGCGTGTTATCCGGAGACACATCCGCAAGCCCGCTCGCCCGAGGCGGACCTGCAGGCGTTCGTGGCGAAGGTGCACGCGGGCGCCGATTCGGCAATCACGCAGTATTTCTACAGCAGCGATGCGTATTTCCGCTTCGTGGATGAAGCCAGGGCCAAGGGCGTGGCGATTCCCATCGTGCCGGGCGTCATGCCGATCATCAGTTCGATGCAGCTGATGCGCTTCTCCGATGCGTGCGGCGCCGAGATACCGCGCTGGATCCGTCTTCGCCTGCAGGCTTTCGGCGACGACACGGCGTCCATCAAGTCGTTCGGGCTGGATGTCGTGGCAGATCTGTGCGAGCGGCTGCGCGCCGGCGGTGCACCTGCCATCCACTTCTACACGATGAACCAGAGCGCCGCGACGCTGGATCTTTGTGATCGATTAGGTTGAGTCGAATCCATAAGCATATGATTCATCGATATTAGGGTTTAAATCGATTTTGGCTCGATCTTTGCTTCGTTAGAAACGAGGGTAGCCAGTTGCGGCTGGCTCCTGTTCATTCCTCTTTTCTTTGCGGAGCGTTTATGAGCACTTACTTTTCACGGCTTTGTGGCTTCTCGCGCCGGGCCGTTCTGATTGCCGTGGCTGCGGGAGCGATGGCAGCGACAGGCGGCGCATGGGCCCAGGCCTTCCCGTCCAGGCCCATCAAGCTGATCGTTCCCTACCCGCCGGGCGGCGCGACGGACATGCTGGCCCGCAAGGTCGGCGAGAAGATGGCCCAGACACTCGGCCAGCCCGTTGTCGTGGAAAACCGGCCCGGTGCCGGTGGCGTGCTGGCAGCGAGCTTCGTCGCCAAGTCGCCCGCCGATGGCTACACGGTCCTCGTCGCGCTGGCCGGTCCGGTGGTGATCAATCCGTTGTTCAATCCGCAGCACAGCCTCGATGCGCTGCGCGACCTCGCCCCCGTGACCGTGCTCGTGACGTCGCCGCTCGTGCTGGTCACCAGTCCTGCCAAGCCGTACAAGACGATTGCGGAGTTCGTCCAGAAGGCGAAGGCCGCGCCCGGCACCATCACCTACGGCACTTCGGGCGCGGGCACCACCATGCACATTTCAGGTGAAGTGATTTCCAGCATGAGCGGTGCCAAGCTGCTGCATGTGCCCTACAAGGGCAATGCGCCGTCCGTCAATGACCTGCTGGGCGGGCAGATCGACTCCGTCTTTTCCGACATCCCGGTGGTGCTGCCGCACATTGCAGCAGGCAAGCTGGTGCCGCTGGCTGTCACGACGCGCACGCGCCATCCGCTGCTGCCCAACGTGCCGACGCTCGACGAGTCCGGTTTCGCCGGTTTCGAGAACACGGTCTGGCAAGGCCTGATGGTGCCTGCCGGAACGCCGGCGGACATCGTGGACAAGCTGAACGCCGCGGCCGTGGCGGGCGTCAACTCGCCGGACGTGAAGGACTCGCTGACGTCGCAGGGCATGCTGCCCAGCAGCACGACGCCGGCGGAGTTCCGCGCCTTCATCACGCGCGAAGTGCCGAAGTGGACCAAGGTCGTCAAGGACCTGAACATCAAGCCGGAATGACGTGACGCCAGAGCCCGCGATGCTCAACGTTCGTCATAGCTCACCACCACGCGCGGCGTGAGCGGCCGCGCCTGGCACGTGAGCACGAAGCCCTTGTCGATTTCCCAGGGCTCGAGCGTGAAATTGCGCGCCATCTCGACGCGGCCTTCCAGCACCTTGGCGCGGCAGGTGCAGCACACACCACCCTTGCACGAATAGGGCAGGTCCAGCCCGCCTTCGAGCGCGATGTCGAGAACGGTATCCGTGTCCTGCATGCCGAAGCGGTGCGTCTTGCCGTCCATCACCACGTCGAGCTCGAAGTCTTGCCCGGGCGTGGGTGCGGTGGAGGTAGCGGCTGCCGGTGCCGTTTGCGGGGCGGGCCGCTGCAAGGTGGTGGCACCGGCCGAAAAAAAGCGCTCGGCATGGATGCGCGCAGGCTCGATGCCCGCGGCCTGCAGTGCGGCCTGCGTCGCATCGATCATGCCTTCGGGGCCGCAGATGAAGGCCTCATCGATGCTGTCTGCAGGCAGCACGGTGGCAAGCAGCTCGCCGACCTTGGCAGCATCGAGACGCCCGTTGAAGAGCGCCACTTCCTGCGGCTGGCGCGAGAGCAGGTGGATGAGCGTGAGCCGCGCGGGGTACTTGTCCTTCAGATCCTGCAGCGCCTCGTGGAACATGATGGTGCCCACGCGCTGGTTGGAATAGACAAGCGTGAAGCGCGAGTCCGGGTCAGCCGCCAGCGTGCTGGCGATGATCGACAGCAGCGGCGTGATGCCGGAGCCTGCGGCAAATCCCACGCGATGCATCGCGCCCGGCAGGCGCGGCGTGAACCGGCCGTCCGGCGGCATCACCGAGATCTGATCACCGGCGCGCAGGTTGGTGGCAGCCCAGTTGGAGAACACGCCGCCTTCGACCGGCTTGATGGCAATGTCGAGCTCGCCCGCATCCGCATAGCGTGCGCGACTCGAACAGATGGAATAGCTGCGGCGCTGCTGCTGTCCGTCGATGTCGGCACGCAGTGTGAGGAACTGGCCGGGCTCGAACGCGAAGACTTCGCGCAGTTCCGGTGGCACTGTGAACGTGAGCGCGACGGCGCGCGCTGCTTCGGGTGTCACACGGCGGATGGGAAGGTCGTGGAAATGGCGGGCGGCTGGCATGGGCTGCGAGGCTCAGTACGGTTTGAAGTGGTCGAACGGCTCCATGCAGGCAAGGCAGCGATAGAGTGCCTTGCAGGCCGTCGAGCCGAAGTGCGATGTCTCCGTCGTGTCGTCGGAGCCACAGAGCGGGCAGGGTACAGGCGGTGTCGCGGTCGGGCGCCTGAATTGCAGCACCTTGCCGCAAGCGTGCAGTCCCTCCGGCTGGGCTGCAGCATGACTGGGCGGTGCGATGCCGTATCCGCGCAGCTTGTCACGGGCGGCGGGCGTGATCCAGTCGGTGGTCCATGCCGGTGCAAGCTGCGTGACGACGCGGACCTGCACATGCTCCCGGGCCAGCGCGTTGCGGATGTCATCGCCGATCTGTTCCATCGCGGGGCAACCGCTGTAGGTGGGCGTGATCACCACTTCCAGGGTATCGCCCGAAATGCGCACGTCGCGCAGGATGCCGAGTTCGCGGATCGACACCACGGGAATCTCGGGGTCGTACACACCGTCCAGCGCGGTGTGGATGCGCGCTTCCAGCGCTCCACTCACCATGTCGCTCCCGGATGCTGTCGCGCCAGGCTCTGCATTTCGCCGACCAGAAAGCCCAAATGCTCGGAGTGCAGTCCGTCCTTGCCGCGTGACAGATGGCCCGCTGCATCGGGGCGCGACAGCGTGGCCTCGAGCAGCGCGTCGTTGACGAGTTCGTTCCACGCATCCTGCAGCGCGTCGAGCGCCACGCCCGTGCCATCGGCCAGGGCCTGCGCCTCCATCGCGGAGCCGGACCAGAATTCGCGCGTGTACGGCAGCAGATGGTCGAGCGCCGACTGCATGCGTGCATGCGATTCGTCGGTGCCGTCGCCCAGCCGGACCAGCCAGTCGCGCGAGTGGCGCAGGTGGTAGCGCGTTTCCTTGAGTGAGCGCGCGGCGATGGCGGCCAGCTGTTCATCCTTCGACGATTGCAGCGCGTCCCACCATAGAAGCATCAGCGCGCTGTAGAGGAAGTTGCGCACGATGGTGACGGCATAGTCGCGGTCGGCGGCAGCCGGCCCGGCCAGCGGTCCGCGATGCGGCAATTCGAGCAGCGTGAAGTTGCGGAATTCGCGCGGGTCGCGAAAGTACGCGAGCGAATCCTCGGTGCTGCCGTCGCCCCGCAGCGCAGCGACGTGCTGATAGAGAAGACGCGCCTGGCCGATCAGGTCCAGGCTGATGTTGGCCTGCGCGATGTCTTCTTCCAGCACAGGCCCGTGGCCGCACCATTCGGCGTTGCGCTGGCCGAGCACCAGCGCGTTGTCGGCGAGATGCAGCAGGTAGTCCTGCGACGCGGAAACGGGAGCGGGAACTGCCGCGGGGCTCACATGTGCCCCACTTCGTCAGGAATTTCGTAGAACGTCGGATGGCGGTAGATCTTGTCGGCCATCGGGTCGAAGAACTCGGGCTTGTCGTCCGGTTCACTGGCGGTGATGTTGGCCGAAGGCACGACCCAGATGCTCACGCCTTCCTGCCGGCGCGTGTAGACGTCACGCGCCATCTGCAGCGCCTGTTGGGCGTCGACGGCATGCAGGCTGCCGCAGTGCTTGTGCTCCAGGCCCTGTTTGGAGCGCACGAATACTTCCCACAGCGGCCATTCGTTGGCCGCACCTTGCCGGGTTTGCGTCATGCGGCCTCCTTGATCTGGCGGGTCCGTTGTTTTGCGGCATGCGCGAGGGCCGCATCGCGCACCCACTGGCCGTCTTCGTGCGCCTTCACGCGCGTGGCCAGGCGTTCCTTGTTGCACGGGCCGTTGCCGTTGACCACGGCCCGGAATTCGTCCCAGTCGATCGCGCCGAAGTCATGCTGCTGACGTTCCTCGTTCCATTTCAGGTCAGGGTCGGGCAGCGTCACGCCGAGGATCTTTGCCTGCGGCACCGTGGCGTCCACGAACTTCTGGCGCAATTCATCGTTGCCGATGCGCTTGATGCCCCAGGCCATGCCCTGTGCGCTGTTGGGGCTGTCGGCATCGGGCGGGCCGAACATCGCGAGCACCGGCCACCACCAGCGATTCACCGCGTCCTGCACCATGTCGCGCTGCGCCTGAGTGCCGCCCATCATCGCCATCAGGCTTTCGAAGCCCTGGCGCTGATGGAAGCTTTCTTCCTTGCAGATGCGGATCATCGCGCGCGCATACGGCCCGTACGAGCAGCGGCAGATCGGCACCTGGTTCATGATCGCTGCGCCGTCCACCAGCCAGCCGATCACGCCCACGTCGGCCCAGGTCAGGGTGGGGTAGTTGAAGATGCTGCTGTACTTGGCCTTGCCGGTGTGCAGGGCGTCCAGCAGCTGGTCGCGGCTGGTACCCAGTGTTTCGGCGGCGCTGTAGAGGTAGAGGCCGTGGCCGCCCTCGTCCTGCACCTTGGCCAGCAGGATGGCCTTGCGCTTGAGGCTCGGTGCTCGCGAAATCCAGTTGCCCTCGGGCAGCATGCCGACGATCTCGCTGTGCGCATGCTGGCTGATCTGGCGCACCAGCGTCTTGCGGTATGCCTCGGGCATCCAGTCCTGCGGCTCGATCTTGCGGTCGGCAGCGATGCGGGCGTCGAAGGCGTCCTTCAGTTCGCGCGGTTCGACCGTCGCCTTGCTGCGCGCGTGGGGTGTTGTGCGATCCGGTACATCGAGCGCTTGCGTATACATGCGTGTCTCCCCGCACCGTGCGGGTGCGAAGCACCATTGTACTCATTAACCGACCGATCGGTCGGTTAATTTCCTGATCATTTGGTCAACTCCGTTCCCCGTCGTGGTGCCATCTTGTTTTTCTTTGCGTTTTCCGAACGCAGAAGGGTTGGGGGCAGGCCGGTCGGAGCGGGCACACGTTTTGCTAAACGGTAACGGATTGCGACATTCTGATGACGGTCGCTTCGATTCCAGGCATTACCAAACTCGTTTTACGGAGAAGAGAAACATGAAGAAAACCCTCCTTGCCCTCGGCGTCGCGGCGCTGTGTTCGGGCGTCCAGGCCCAAAGCAGCGTTCAGCTCATGGGTACCGTCGATTCCTTCGTCGGTTCGATCCGCAACCCCGGCTCTGCCCGTGCGACTGTCGTCAACAGCGGGGGCATGACGACCTCGTGGTGGGGCATGAAGGGTACGGAAGACCTCGGCGGCGGCCTCAAGGCGGGCTTCGCGCTGACGGGCTTCTTCCAGGCGGACTCCGGTGCCAACACGCGCCTGATCCCCGGCGACACCTTCTTCTCGCGCGACGCGAGCGTGAACCTGTCGGGCGGCTTCGGTACCGTCACACTGGGCCGCGCCCTCGCACCGAACTTCCTGCCAACGATCCTCTCCAACCCGTTCGGGGACTCCTTCACTTTCGCGCCGCTGGTACTGCATGCAGCCGTGCCAGTCTTCCCTGCTGTTGGCGCGCCCTGGATCGGCACCAACCCGGCAGATACAGGTTGGAGCAACCAGATCATGTATACGACGCCCAGCTTCGGCGGTCTGTCGGCCAACATCAACTACCAGTTCGGTGAAATCGCCAACTCATCCGGCACCAACAACATTGGCTTCAACGTCCTGTACTTCGGTGGCCCGTTGACGCTGACCGGCTTCTACGAAGACGCTGAAGTGGCCAACCCCACGGGCGGTGCGCTGGCAGTGGCGAAGAAGAACTGGATGGTCGGCGGCGCGTACGACTTCGGTCCCGTCAAGGCCTTCCTGACCTATGGCCAGGCCGAAACGGCCGCGGTCGACTGGAAGACCACTTCCCTGGGCGCCTCCATTCCCGTCGGTGCCGGAAAGGTCCTTCTCGGTTACGCGGACACCGATGTCGACGCCGGCGCGGATCGCAAGACCTTCAGCGTAGGCTATGACTATTTCCTGTCCAAGCGCACCGATGTGTATGCCATGTACCTGCATGACAAGATCGACGTTCTTGGCAGTGGTTCACGCTTCGGCGTGGGCATCCGCCACCGCTTCTGATCTTTCACTGGCCGGTCCTGCGGGATGGGCTGGTTGCAGTTGCCAGAAGTTGATTCAGCCGCCGGCTTCCAGCGTGTAGCCGGCGGCTTTGTCTTGTTCGAGCAGCGCGGCCATTTCGATCAGCGCGGGTTGTAGCGCCGCCTTCAACGTGTAGGGCGGGTTCACGATGAACATGCCGCTGGCCGTGAGGCCCGGCCGCTTGGCGCGGCCGCCTTCGGCATCGACGCGCGCAGCGATGGTGGGACGCGCACGCTTGATGGTCAGCGTGGCGTGCAGCCACGGCTTGCCGGCCCGGGTGGCGATGGTCTTCAGCCGGCGGGGCAGATCGTGGGCCTCGGGGCGCGGGATGATGGGATACCAGACCGCATAGGTGCCGGTGGCAAATCGCTTCAGCCCTTCCGCCACGAAATCCAGCACCTGGCCATAGTCACTCTTGAGCTCGTAGCTCGGATCGCACAGCACGAGCCCGCGTCGCGAGGGCGGCGGCAGGAGTTTGCGTACGCTGCTGAAGCCGTCATCACGCGCCACGGTGACCTGGCGGCCGGCTTCGAGCTGGGCGACGTTGCCCGCCAGTGCCCGGGCGTCGGTCGGGTGCATTTCGAAGAGTTTGAGGCGGTCGTGGCCGCGCAGCAGGGCCTGGGCGATGAAGGGCGAGCCGGGGTACACGCGCTTTTGTGCGCCCTTGTTGAAACTGCCGATGACGTCCAGATAGTCCAGGATCAGCGGGTCGGCTGGCGCCACGCCCGAGGTCAGCTTCTGGATGCCTTCAGCGGCCTCGCCACTGGTCTGGGCGTAATCCCCGTCGAGCCGGTACAGGCCTGCGCCGGCGTGGGTGTCGACCACGGTGAGCGCCGTTTCCTTTTCCGTCAGGTAACGCAGCAGGGCAATCAGGACGGTGTGCTTGAGCACATCGGCGTGACTGCCGGCGTGAAATGCGTGGCGATAACTGAACATGGTGCGCCGATGGTAACCCGCCTGCGCCCCGCACTTGCGCCAAGTCCTTGATTTTGCATATAATCTTGGGCTTCGCAGCGCTTTTGTGGCCCCGCGGCGAATGTCAAACCCCACCTAAGAGGTTCCCGACAGAGGAACACCGACCGTGGAAAAGGGCTCGAAGGACGCCAACCCCTGCTGGTTGGCCAAACCATTCTCAGAAGAGAAAACTCATGACCAAGACGTTCAGCGCAAAACCCGCTGACGTGACGCACGAGTGGTTTGTGATTGACGCCACCGACAAGGTGCTCGGACGGGTTGCCAGCGAAGCTGCCCTCCGTTTGCGCGGCAAACACAAGGCCATTTACACGCCTCACGTCGATACCGGTGACTACATCGTCATCATCAACGCGGCCAACATCCGCGTCACTGGCACCAAGAACCAGGACAAGATGTATTACCGCCACACCGGCTATCCCGGTGGTATCCGCGAAACCAACTTCCGCGATCTGCAGGCCAAGCATCCCGGCCGCGCAATCGAGAAGGCCGTCAAGGGCATGCTGCCCAAAGGCCCGCTCGGTTACGCCATGATCAAGAAGCTCAAGGTGTACGGCGGTGCCGAGCACCCCCACACCGCTCAGCAGCCCAAGCTGCTCGAAATCTAAGGAGCCTTGAGATGATTGGTGAATGGAACAATGGCACGGGCCGTCGCAAATCCAGCGTCGCGCGCGTGTTCATCAAGAAGGGCACCGGCAAGATCACGGTGAACGGCAAGGACATCCAGGCCTTCTTCGGCCGTCAGACGTCCATCATGATCGCCAAGCAACCGCTGCTGCTGACCAACAACGCCGAAGCTTTCGACGTCATGGTCAACGTGCACGGTGGCGGTGAGTCCGGCCAGGCCGGCGCCGTGCGCCACGGCATCACCCGTGCCCTGATCGACTACGACGCAGGCCTCAAGCCCGTGCTGAGCCAGGCTGGCTTCGTCACGCGTGACGCGCGCGAAGTGGAACGCAAGAAGGTCGGTCTGCACTCCGCACGCCGCCGCAAGCAGTTCAGCAAGCGCTAAGCCTTTCTTACTGCTTCCCGGCAAAAAGCCGCCCTCGCCCCGTGCGACGGCGGCTTTTTCATTGGTTTCGGCGCGTTTTGCTTGGACCCAGCCGGACGTGGCGTTAGACTCGCCCCTCTTCAAAACTGCCTGCGCACTGCTGTCCCATGCGCTTTCGCCTGCTCCGTCGCCGCCTGACAATCAGCGCCCCGCGCATGGCCGTGCGCAGTGCGCTGCCCTGGCCTATCCGCTGGATCGGGGCGGCCATCGTGCTGGGCTTCTGCGCCGCCATCGCGCTGTGGGCCTTCGAGTTCGGCAAGGAGATCGCCGGGCTCGAGAAGAACGCCAAGGAAGAACTGGCCGTTCTGCGGGTCGAGAACCAGCGCTTGCGCGAGGAGCGTGACGCCGCTCAGCAGGTGGCCAACACATCCGAAAGCGTATTGACCGCGGAAAAATCCGCCCAGGAGCGCCTTGCAGCTCAGATGCGGCAGCTGGAGGCCGACAACCGCACGCTGCGGGACGACCTCGGTTTCTTCGAGCGGCTGATCCCGTCGTCCGGCGAAGGCATGGCCATCCGCGGCCTGCAGGCCGAGCTGATGAGCGATGCGCAGATGCGCTGGCAGGTGCTGGTCATCCAGCCGGCCCGCAACGCGCCCGAGTTCAACGGTCGCCTCGAACTGACCCTGTCCGGCCACCAGAATGGCAAACCGTGGACGATGCAGCTGCCCGGCGGGGCCATGGCGCTGCAATTCCGCCAGTACCGGCGGGTGGAGGGGCTGGTCGACTTGCCCCCCCAGGCCGTGGTACAAAGCGTGTCCGCGCGGGTGATGGAGGGAAACAACACCCGGGCGACGCAGGCCGTGCGGCTGTAGTCCAGGCCACCAGAACAACGTCGTTGCAGGAAGTCCGACATGTTTGCCAAACGGAAACAACCCCCCATCAAAAGCCTGATCGCGCAGGGCAGCCGCATCGAAGGCAACTTCCATTTCACGGATGGCCTGCGTGTCGATGGCACGGTAGTGGGCGACGTACGCGCCAGCGACGACCAGCCCAGCATCCTCGTGGTGTCCGAGCTGGCCAGCATCCAGGGCGCCATCCACGCCGACCACGTGATCATCAACGGGCAGGTGACCGGTCCCGTCCATGCCACCGAACTGCTCGAGCTGCAGCCCAAGGCGCGCATCGAGGGCGACGTCCATTACAAGGCCCTGGAAATGCACCAGGGAGCCATCATCTCCGGCCATCTGTGCCCGGCGGGCGCGGAAGCAAAGCCCACACTCAAACTGGCGGCAAACAACAACTGACAGGAATTCCTGACAGGTTTGCAGTACTATTTGGGACACACGGGTCAAGAGCCCGACATCCACACGTTCCAGTTGGAGTACCTCATGAGCGCCGTAGCCGAAAACATCCAGACCGAAATGCCGTCGCCGATCCTGTTCACCGACAGTGCGGCGGCCAAGGTGGCCGACCTGATTGCCGAAGAAGGCAACCCGGACCTGAAGCTGCGCGTCTTCGTGCAGGGTGGTGGCTGCTCTGGCTTCCAGTACGGCTTCACCTTCGACGAAATCACCAACGAAGACGACACGACCATGACCAAGAACGGCGTGTCGCTGCTCATCGATGCCATGAGCTACCAGTACCTGGTGGGTGCCGAGATCGATTACAAGGAAGATCTGCAGGGCGCGCAGTTCGTCATCAAGAACCCGAACGCCACCACCACCTGTGGTTGCGGCTCGAGCTTCTCGGTCTGACCTGCAGCGCTCCAGCGGCTGGCCGCTGATCGAGTTCCACAAGCCGCCCTCGGGCGGCTTTTTACGTTCCACCGGGTCCAGCGAACAACATGAAGATTCCCGAGGTCGACGCACAACAGCAACGCTCGCTCAATGCCCTGCTCTGGCTGGTGGCGGTGGGCTTCTTCATGCAGACGCTGGACGCCACCATCGTCAACACCGCGCTGCCTTCGATGGCGCGCAGCCTGGGCGAAAGCCCGCTGCGCATGCAGTCGGTGGTCGTGGCTTACTCGCTCACCATGGCCATGCTCATCCCGGCCTCCGGCTGGATCGCGGACCGGTTCGGGACGCGGCGCGTCTACATTGCAGCGATCGTGCTGTTCGTGGTCGGATCGGTGTTGTGCGCGATGTCGCAGAGCGTCACGCAACTGGTGGCCGCGCGTGTGGTGCAGGGCATGGGTGGCGCACTGCTGTTGCCGGTGGGGCGGCTGTCGGTGCTGCGCGCCTTCCCGCGCGAGCAGTTCCTGCCGGCGATGAGTTTCATCGCCATCCCGGGCCTGATCGGCCCCCTCATCGGCCCTACGCTGGGCGGCTATCTGGTCGAGGCCGCGTCGTGGCACTGGATCTTCCTGATCAACGTACCCGTCGGCCTGGCCGGCTGCATCGCCACGCTGGTGTTCATGCAGGGCGCACCCATGGAGCGCGTGGCGCGTTTCGACGTTGCCGGCTACATGCTGCTTGCGGTCGGCATGGTGTGCATTTCGCTGGCGCTGGACGGGCTATCAGGCCTGGGTCTTCGACAGGCAGGCGTGCTCGTGCTGCTGGTTTTCGGGCTGGCGAGCCTCACGGCGTACTGGCTGCATGCCGTGCGCCACAAGGATCCGCTCTTTTCACCTGAACTGTTTTCCATCCCCACGCTGAGCATCGGCCTGCTCGGCAATCTGTTTTCGCGCCTGGGCAGTTCGTGCATGCCATTCCTCGTGCCGTTGCTGCTGCAGGTGAGCATGGGCTATTCGCCGCTGCGTGCCGGGCTGATGATGCTGCCCGTGGCCATCGCAGGCATGGCTGTCAAGCGGCTGGCCGTGCCGCTGATCCGCAAGGCCGGCTACCGGCGCGTGCTGGTGGTCAACACGTCACTGGTGGGCCTCACGATGGCCAGCTTCGCGCTGACGTCGCCCTCGCAGCCGTGGTGGCTGCAATCGATCCAGCTCGCCTGTTTCGGCGCCGTCAATTCACTGCAGTTCACCGCGATGAACACGCTGTCGCTGAAGGATCTCGATCACGCGCGCGCCAGCAGCGGCAACAGCCTGCTGTCGATGGTGCAGATGCTCGCGATGGGCATGGGCGTCGCGACGGCGGGCGCGGTGCTGGCGGCTTTCACCGGCGTGTTCGGCAACAGCGAGCCACACCAGACGCTGAACGCATTCCACGCCACGTTTGCCTGCATGGGACTGATCACGCTGGCGTCGGCCAGCATCTTCTGGCAGTTGCGGGCGGAGGAACGGGTGGTGAAGGCCAGCGACCCGACCGATCCGGCCGGTTGAGCTGTTCTGTGGTCAGGCCGGATAAATCGCGCCGAGCACGCGCGCGCCGCGCGCCCCCGTGACGGCTGGCAGGTTGCCCGGCAAGCATTGCACGGCTTGCTTCGCCAGCCAGGCGAAAGCGCAGGCCTCCACCTGCAGCGGCGGCAAACCATGGGCATCGGTGGGTGTGACCGCGATGTCCGGCAATGCGTGTCCGATGCCCGCCATCAGGTGTTTGTTCAGTGCGCCGCCACCGCATACCAACAGCCGGACGGCATCGCCTGCGTGGCGGATTACGTCCTGGGCGCAGGCGCGCGCGGTAAATGCCGCCAACGTGGCCTGCACTTCGACAGCGGGTACGGTGCGGTAGGGTTCCAGCTTCGCCGCCAGCCATGCAGGATTGAACAGGTCGCGGCCCGTGCTCTTGGGCGGCCTGCGATGCAGGAAAGGCTCGTCGAGCAGGGCCGAGAGCAGGGCGTCATGCACGTGGCCTTGCGCGGCCCATGCACCGTCGGCGTCATACGGCTGCCCGGTGTGCTGCTGACACCAGTAGTCCATCAGCGCATTGCCAGGGCCGCAGTCGAAGCCAGTTGTCGAACCGTCGGCGTGCAGCACGCTCAGGTTGGCAATGCCGCCGATGTTGAGCACGGCGACCGTGCTGCCTGCTTCACCGAAGACGCCGCGGTGGAAAGCGGGAACCAGCGGCGCTCCCTGGCCACCTGCAGCGACATCGCGGCTGCGGAAGTCTGCCACCACGTCGATACCGCACGACTCCGCCAGCAACGCCGGCTGGTTGAGCTGGACGGTGTAGCCTGTGCCATCGAACTCGCCAGGGCGATGGCGCACGGTCTGGCCATGCGCGCCGATGGCGTTGACGGACTCCGGGGCTGTACCGGTTTCTTCCAGCAACTGCTTCACGACGGCGGCGTACGCGCGCGCCAGTCGGTTGCCTGCGAGCGCTGCCCGATGAATTTCGTCTGTGCCGGACGAATTGAGCGCGAGCAGTTCAGCCCGCAACGCTGGGTCGAACGGCTGGTGGGCGTGCAACAGCACGCGAGGCTGCGCGGCGGAAAAGTCGGCCAACACGCCATCGACCCCGTCCAGCGAAGTGCCGGACATCAGGCCGATGTAGAGGCCGGACACGTGGATGCGGGGTTACTGCGCGCTGGCCTGCTGCAGCGAGCCCGCTGCAGACAGTTCGATGCGGAAGGCAGACGCCTGGCGGTCGAACTGCGCGCGCGCCTGCGGCGACACCGGCACGGCTTCGCTCTGGCGGGCGATCGTCATCGGATCCTGGAACTGGCCGTTGACGCGGAATTCGAAGTGCAGGTGCGGGCCGGTGGCCCAGCCGGTCGAACCGACGGCGCCGATGTTCTGGCCTTGCTCCACACGCTCACCGCGCTTGACGTTGATGCGGCTCAGGTGGGCGTACACGGTGGTGTGGTTGCCGCGATGCTTGATGAACACCACGTTGCCGAAGCCGTTCTGCACGCCGGCGAATTCGACGATGCCGTCACCCACGGTGCGCACCGGCGTGCCGGTGGGTGCTGCATAGTCCACACCGTTGTGGGCGCGCCATTTCTGCAGGATCGGGTGGAAGCGCATCTTGAAGCCGCTGGTGACGCGCGAGAACTCCATGGGCGAAGCGAGGTAGGCGCGACGCAGGCTCTGGCCGTCCAGCGTGTAGTAAGCACCCTTGCTGGCGCCTGGCTCCTGGAACCACATGGCCTGGTAAGTCTTGCCGTTGTTAACGAACTCGGCGGACAGAACGCGACCGCTGCGCAGCGGCTCGCCGTCGGCTTCGAGCGTTTCGTAGACCACCGCGAACCGGTCACCCTTGCGAAGCGACCTGTGGAAGTCGATATCGCCCGAGAAGATTTCGGCCAGTTGCGTGGCCACGGCATCGGGGATGCGCGCGTCGTCCGCTGCGGCGAACAGCGAGGAATAGATGGTGCCGCTTGCCATGCGCGTGTTCTTGCTGAGCGTGTCGGCCTCGACGCGAGAGACGAAGCCGGTCGCGGTCTTCTCGACCACGAGCCGGTTGAACACGCCTTCGGACGGGCTCCAGCGTGCGCTCAGGCGAACCAGCGAATGGTCGTCACCCGCTTCCACCGAAATGTTGCGGCCGGCGCGGCCCCACAGCACCTGGCGCGCCTGTGCGTCGCGGCGCAGGAAGGCGGCAGCCGGTGCGTCGGCGATACCGAGGCGCTGGAACAGCGATTCGGGCGTGTCGCTCGAACGGGTGGTTTCGGAACGGAAGAGGTTGAAGCTGTGCGTGTCCAGGGCCAGCGCCTGCGCGTCGACCGGCAGGGTGTCGACGGCTTCGAAAATCTGGTGCACGGGCAGGTCGGCCGCGTCGGGGCCGAGCGATGCAACAGCGAAAGCCGCGCCGCCGCCGCTCACCAGCGCGGCGGCAATGGCAGCGGTCACCCGGCGGGGATGGCGTTGGAGGGAGGACAGAACAGCGTTACCGATGTCGATCAGGCCACGAAGCAAAACGGGTGTCTCCGGAAAACAGGTCAAGGCTGAAAAACTGGTCTGTCGGCAGCGGGCCAGGCCCGGCGTAGGACAAGAGCGCGAGTTTACGCGTTTGCAATAACCGCGCCAATTAGAATCGGCCGCTACAAAACGGTGCAGAGTATAGCGGCCGCCATCTGTCCGGAATCTGAAAAACCCTTATGAATCAAGAGCTTGTTACATCTTTCCCCGTCACCGACCGGGTGCGTGAGGCCCTGGCCGTCAGCCTGCGGGGCTGCGACGAACTGCTGCCGCAGGACGAATGGGTGAAAAAGCTGGCCCGCTCGGAAGCCAGCGGCGTGCCGCTGCGCATCAAGCTGGGACTGGACCCGACGGCGCCCGACATCCACATCGGCCATACCGTTGTGCTCAACAAGATGCGCCAGCTGCAGGATCTGGGGCACACCGTCATCTTCCTGATCGGCGACTTCACCACCATGATCGGTGACCCGTCGGGCCGCAACACGACGCGCCCACCGCTCACTGCGGAGCAGATCAAGGCCAACGCCGAAACCTACTACCGCCAGGCCAGCCTGGTGCTGGACCCTGCGAAAACCGAGATCCGCTACAACAGCGAATGGAGCGACCCGCTGGGCGCGCGCGGCATGATCCAGCTCGCCGCCAAGTACACGGTCGCCCGCATGATGGAGCGCGACGACTTCCACAAGCGCTTCCATGGGGGCCAATCGATCAGCGTGCACGAGTTCCTCTACCCGTTGATGCAGGGCTACGACTCGGTAGCGCTCAGGAGCGACCTGGAACTCGGCGGCACCGACCAGAAATTCAACCTGCTGATGGGGCGTCACCTGCAGCAGGAATACGGGCAGGAGCCGCAGTGCATCCTGACCATGCCGCTGCTCGAGGGGCTCGATGGTGTCGACAAGATGTCCAAGAGCAAGAACAACTACATCGGCATCAGCGAAGACGCCAACACCATGTTCGCCAAGGTGCTGAGCATTTCGGACACACTGATGTGGCGCTGGTTCACGCTGCTGAGCTTCAAGTCCGAAGCCGACATCGCGAAGCTGAAGACCGAGGTCGAAGGCGGCCGCAATCCGAAGGATGCGAAGGTGATGCTCGCCAAGGAGATCACCGCACGCTTCCACAGTGCGCAGGCGGCCGACTCGGCCGAGCAGGATTTCATCAACCGCAGCAAGGGTGGCGTGCCGGACGACATTCCCGAGGCGTCGGTCGCGGGGGCGCCGCTGGGCATCGGCGCGCTGCTCAAAGCAGCAGGCCTTGCGCCGTCGACCAGCGAAGCCAACCGCCTGATCGACGGCGGCGGCGTTCGCGTGGACTCGAACGTCGTGTCCGACAAGGGCCTCAAGCTCGAGGCCGGCACCTATGTCGTGCAAGTGGGCAAGCGCAAGTTCGCCAGGGTCGTGCTGGGCTGAGTGCGCGGCGAGACGCCGCAAATCTTCCTAGCGCACCTGGATCTCGACGCGCCGGTTGCGTGGTTCGTCCACGTTGTCGGGCGTCTGCACGGCCAGCTGGCGCTCACCCAGGCCGACCGTCGTGATGCGGCGGGCCGCGAAGCCGCGCTGCACGAACAGGTCACGCATCTCCTCGGCGCGGCGCAACGACAGCGCCTCGTTCGACGCGGCACTGGCCCGCGTATCGGTATGTCCGGTGATGACGATCTCCGCGCCATTGCGCTTGAGCGTCTCTTCGAGCGCGCGCGTGATCACGGCCTGCGAATCGGGCGTCAGCAAGGTGCGTCCCGTCTGGAAGTACACGACGTAGGTTGCCGGTGGTGGCGGCGTCGCGTCGATGATGGCCTTGTAAGCGTCGCGCGTGCGCGCCTCGCTGGTCTGGTCGATCACCGGGGCCGCCTTTTGTCCCTCGCGAACCGTCGCTCGTTGATAGGGCGTCGCAATCACGCTTTCGCCGGCTGCCGTACTCACAATGACCGACGAGGGCGTGCCGTCTGCCTGCGGCAACAGGATGACCTGCGTACCGGTACGTGCCGGCGGCTGGGTGACGCAACCCGACAGCAAGACGAATGCGAGCGCGAAGCCGGCCGCGCCACATCGACGCAGCGCCGTCACTGCTGGACCTCATCCACACTCACGATGAAATCGGTGCCGCGAATACCGAGGGATGCAGTCGGTGTATGGATGGCAATGGCCTTCGGGTCGGACTTGCCGATGAGCCCGGTGATCATGCGGAACGAACCGCTCACGAGTGAGACCAGCAGGTTGCCCTTCTGCGTCTGCGCGTCGAAGGCAAACTTGCGGAAGTCGACATTGGTGCGTGCGCCCAGCGACATCACCGTGCCATCGCGCAGCACGAGGCTCGCATGGCTGTCCTTGCCAGTGAGGATGCGCTCGGACGGCGCGATCGTGTCGCCTGGCTGGACCTTGCGTTCCTCGTAGTCCGTGCCGACGACGCGCACGTCACCGGATACATTCTTGAGTGTGCCCGCCGACTGCGGTGCCGGGGACTGCGCGGATTGCGTGGATTGTGCGATGGCGCACGTCGATGACAGCACCATCGCTGCCGTGATGAAAAAGTGATACATCGCACCTGCTCCGTGTAAAGCTTTTTTCCCCGCGGGCCAATATACGCGAGAAGCTTCATGAAGATGTATCAATACGACCCACCGCACTGTTTCCATCAAGACATGTGCAAACTTTGCACGCGGATGCTGCCGATCCGTTGCACAACCCGCACGGAGATGCCTCCATGCTTGCCGTGATCCAGCGTGTCAGCGAAGCGCGTGTCGTGATCGATGGGGGCGTCGCAGGCGCGATCGGTCGTGGCCTGCTCGTGCTCGTGTGTGCCGAACGCGGCGACACCGAAGCGCAAGCCGACAGGCTGCTCGCCAAGCTCCTCAAGATGCGCATCTTTTCCGACGACGCCGGGAAGATGAATCTCAGCGTGCAGGATGTGCACGGCGGCCTGCTCATCGTGAGCCAGTTCACGCTGGCGGCCGATGTGTCTGGCGGCAACAGGCCGAGCTTCACGCAGGCCGCGCCGCCGGATGAGGGCCGCAGGCTGTACGAGCATTTCGTGCAGCAGGCGCGGGCTGCACATCCGCAGGTCGAGACCGGCCGCTTTGCCGCCGACATGAAAGTGCATCTGGTGAACGACGGACCGGTGACGATTCCGGTGACGATGCGCACGCCTTGATTGCACAGGAATCGTGAAGGTCAAATAGTGTGAAAGTGCTTTCCCGGTTGTGCAGTCCTCTCTAGGATCGCGCATTCTTTTTTCTTCGTCGTGCAGCAAGCCAGTTGCATCGCGAATCCAGAATGCGCCGGCATCATTTCGATCTTCTCCTCAACCTGATCCGCAAGGATCTTCGCGTCCGCTACATGGGATCTGCACTGGGCTATCTTTGGTCGCTCGGTGCGCCGTTGGTGACGGTGCTCGTGTACTGGTTTGTCTTCTCGAGGATATTCACGCCGCCTGTGAAGGATTTCGCTTTGTACATCGTCACGGGCGTCGTGCACTGGATTCTGCTGGCGCAGATCCTCACCGCCAGTTGCGAATGGTTCACGGGCAACGCGGCGCTCCTCAGGAAGGTTTCGTTTCCGAAACTGCTGCTGCCTGTCGCTGGCGGCGGCGCAATCTTCATGGCCTGGCTTTCGAGTCTGCTGGTAGTGGCGATTGCATGGCGCCCGCTGGGGGGACATTTCGGCGAAGCTCTTTTCCTGTATCCCTTGGTGCTCTGTACGTTCATGGCGTTTGCCATGGGCGCAGGCATGGTGCTGGCGGTGCTGAATGTCGACTTTCGCGACACCCGCCACTTGCTGGATGTGGCGCTGCCGCTCCTGTTCTGGATGACCCCCATCATCTGGGTACCAGAGCAACTTCCGCAGGACATTGCACATTGGCTGGCGCTGAATCCGCTCGGCGCCTTCTTCCGCAGCTTCTCAACCATCCTGCATCAGGGAGTTGTCCCTTCGAATGCGGATCTGTTGATGTGCGTGGGTGCCGGCAGCATTGCACTTTGCTGCGGACAGATCCTGCTTGCAGCACGTGAGTACGACCTCGTGGAGCGTCTCTGATGCCCGCACCCGTCCTCGAAGTCACGGGTGTGGGCAAGATATTCCACATCCACCCCGGCCGTCACACATTGCTCAAGCACCGGATCGTTTCGCCATTGCGGGGGCACTCTCCAGACAAGCCGAAGCCCTTTCAGGCACTGCGTGACGTCAGCCTGTCATTGCGGTCCGGCGAGTCCGTCGCCTTGCTGGGCGCCAACGGGAGCGGAAAGAGTACGTTGCTTCAGTTGGTCGCAGGCATCCTGGCCCCCACCACCGGCCATGTCCGTGTCAACGGGCGGCTGGCTCCATTGATCGAGTTGGGTGTCGGATTCCATCCGGAGCTTTCGGGTCGGGAGAACGTCTTCCTCAACGCGGCATTGATGGGAATGAGCAACCGGCAGACCGCGAACCTGTTCGGTGAAATCCACGCCTTCTCAGGCCTCGATACGTTCATCGACATTCCGGTCAAGAACTATTCATCCGGGATGTACATGCGCCTTGGTTTTTCTGTCGCCATTCATACAGCACCGAACTTGCTGCTGGCAGACGAGATACTTGCCGTGGGCGATGCGGAGTTCCAGCAACGTTGCCTGGATCGGGTCCGAGCACTGCAGACGCAAGGCATGGCACTCATGCTGGTCACCCATTCCCTTGAACAGGCTGCGCAATTCTGCCAGCGCTACATCCGACTCGAGCGCGGCGTCGTGGTTGACGCCGGGGAGTTCGCGTGATGCAGCCGACTGTCGCCATCCTTCTGGCCACCTACGGCGGTGAGCGTTTCCTTGAGCAACAACTTCGTTCGATTTTGCAGCAGACATACCGTAACTGGCGTCTCTTTGCCTCCGATGACGGCTCCAGTGACGGGACGCTGGAAGTCCTCGACCGGTTTGCGAGCACAGCTGGTCAGGGACGCACGCATATCCAGTGTGGCCCCCGCCGTGGATTCGCGGCGAACTTCCTTTCACTCGCATGTGCGACGGACATAGCGGCGGATTACTACGCTTTCTGCGATCAGGACGACATCTGGAATATCGACAAGGTTGAGCGCAGCCTAGCGTGGTTGCGTTGTGTGCCCGAAGGCATGCCTGCGCTCTATTGCTCACGGACAGTGCTTGTGGACAAGGACAACGTGAAAATTGGAACGTCACGACTGTTCGTGAAACCGCCGACGTTCGCGAATGCGCTCGTTCAGAACATCGCGGGAGGGAACACGATGATGTTCAACCGTGCGGCGAGTGAATTGCTACGCCAGGCGGGCGCCGGCGTGGACGCGGTATTTCATGACTGGTGGACCTATATCCTTGTCGCGGGTGCGGGAGGTTATGTCTTCTACGACCCGCTTCCGTCCCTGCGGTATCGCCAGCACGGTG
This sequence comes from Variovorax sp. VNK109, assembly GCF_049445855.1. Lineage (NCBI taxonomy): Bacteria > Pseudomonadati > Pseudomonadota > Betaproteobacteria > Burkholderiales > Comamonadaceae > Variovorax > Variovorax sp. VNK109. The sequence continues at coordinate 375,849 of NZ_JBMSDV010000003.1, forward strand.
CCAACGTGATCGGGGCAGGTAGCAACCTTGTCTCGACGCTGGGTCGGGCGCGAGCGTTGCTCGCGGGGCAGATCCGTGGCTGGAACGAGCGTCATATCGCAGGGCTGCAGAAGGTGCAGCATTTGCTGTCGGAAGAGAACCGCTGGGCGTTGCACGATTTTGCGCGTGCTCGCCGTAGCGCCTTCCTCAAACGGCTTGCGCTGTTGCAGATCAGTGGCGTCTATCGCCAGACGGCGCTGGGCAATATCGGCCTGGCAGGTGCGGCAGTCCTGAACAAACTGTGACAACGCCGGATTGCACCGTCCAACATCATTTCCCACATGCACAACCTTGTCAGTCATCGCGCGCTCGAAGAGGAAATGCGCGAATACGCCGCGATCACGTTCGATGTTTTCGACACCTTGCTGGTGAGGCGCACCAGCATTGAGCCCGTCGACACCTTTTATTTCCTGGCGCGGTCCCGGGGGCACAGCCCCGAAAGAGCCGAGGCGTTCCGTTCGATCCGCATCCGCAGTGAAGCACTGAGGCGGGACGTGAAGAAAATCCGCCATGACCATTCGGAAATAGGCATCCACGAAATCTACGAAGGCATGGGCTCCCGATGCGCCGGCGTTTCTGCGCGTGACGAGCTGGACTTCGAGACCGAACACCTCCAGCGCCGGGAATGGATTTTTCAGCTCTACGAGATTGCGAAACGCCAGCGAAAACGCATCTACGCGATCTCTGACATCTACCTCTCCTCACAGCAGGTTGGCAAGCTGCTGGCGATCAACGGCATTGCCGTCGACGGTGTGTACGTGTCATCGGAATCGCAAGGAGGGAAGTACGACAGAAAACTTTTCCTGCAGTTCCTCGAATCCGAAGGTTTGCGACCGCCGGAGGTGATGCACATCGGTGACAACCTGCACGCGGACTACCGGATGGCGGTCCAACTCGGTATCCGGGCCAGCCACGTTCCGAAAGCGGTGGAACATCTGTTCTTGAACAGCGCATTGAATCTGGGATCGATCGCGGCCATTCATCGAAGCAATACGTACTTCGGTCGAATGCATCTGGCATGGCTGGCCAACCGGCTGGATCATATGACTTTCGAATCTGCGGCGCAGCACTTCGGTGCGGTTTACGCCGCTCCGCTCGTGTTCCTTTTTTCCCGGTGGATTCACGAAAAGGCGCGCGAGCGTGGCTTCAAGCGGGTCTTGCTGATGACGCGCGATGGCCACACGCTGGATGCCGTGATGAAGCATGCATGTCCTGATCTTGAAACGGAACTGCTTTTCTGCTCACGTCGAAGTCTCATGCTGCCGGCGTCTCATCTCGAAGAGAAGCCGTGGGCGGTTTTCTTCAGTTCTGACCCCTCTCGCACGCTCGGTGATGTGATCGACGGCATGTATCTCGATCGTGCGGATGAAATTCGCTCTTTTGCGCTGGACATGGGCTTCGATCCGGAAGCCACGAGTTTTCATGACATGGATGAGGCGGAGCGGGGGCGATTCCTCGTCGGGAGTCGGCGTATCGCTGCCGATCAGATTCGGCGGGAGTTCGAAGAAACGCGGAAATACCTGCTCCAGGCCGGTGTTCGCAGTCCGCAAACCGCGGTTGTCGATGTGGGATGGTCGCTCAACAGCCAGAAAGCCATTGAGGCCATCTGCGGCGGCAGGGTCAATGGGCTCTATCTGGGCACGTCCCGCAACGCGGCATGTCATCCGGGCATCGAATCCTTCCTGTTCGACAGGGAAGACGATGCGCAATGGAGCCACATCTTCCACCATGGCGTGGAGTTGCTCGAACTGCCTTTCCTGTCTTGCGAACAGCAGGTGATTGCCATCCGCGATGGCAATTTCGTCTTGCGGGAAACCAGCGTTCTTGAAAAGGAACGGCAGATGGTGGCGCGGGAAATCCGCAACGAGATTGTGGCGTTTGCTACCGAAGCGGCCCGTCTGCCATGGGATGGTCCTGAAGTGAGCGCCGCGCTCCCCATGTTGCGCGATGTTTATGCGACTTTGGTCAGAACCCCCAATCTGTTCGAACGTCTTCGGTTGGGACCCATACCCCACGATCGGAGCATCAGCCATTCGAAGCACGAAACCATTGCCGACTTCTGGCGGCCGGATGGTAGCCTGTCGGCTGATGGCGATGCAAGGCGCAGGAATCTGGTTGCTGAATTCTTTGTCCAGGCGCGGCGGCATGGCTGGCGTTTCGCATGGTCGAGGGCGCTGGCTTTCATGATCACCCGGGCACGCCAGGTCGTTTTCCGGGTTGTCCGATCCTCCTGACTGCGGATTCAATAAGGGTTCGGCAGGCCCAGCGCACCCAGCAGCAGGATCTCCAGCGTCTCCATTTCCAGAGCGTCGCGGTCGCCGGTTTCATGGTCGTAGCCTTGCGCGTGCAAGGTTCCGTGCACCAGCAGGTGTACGTAATGTGCCTGCAGGGTCTTGCCTTGTTCGCGTGCTTCGCGGGCGACGACGGGGCCGCACAACACGAGGTCGGCCATGACGACGGGCTGCGCCGCATAGTCGAAGGTCAACACGTTGGTGGCGTAGTCCTTGCCCCGGTACTGCAGGTTCAGCGCCCGGCCTTCGTCCTCACCGACGATGCGGATGGACAGTTCGGCCGGCAGCGCGAGCGCGTGGGCAACCCATTGCCGGACTTTTGCCTTCGGCAAGGCGGCGCGGTGTTCCGCGACATCGTCGAAGCGACCGAACTGGAGTGCAAGATCCAGCGCAGGCAGATCGTGCCTCATCGCAAGCACACTCAGGCTTCGCGCGACGGCTTGCGCGCGCTGTCATAGGCATCGACGATGCGCGCCACGAGCGGATGACGCACGACGTCCGCGCTGGTGAAGCGTGTCATCGCAATGCCCGGCGTGCGCCGCAGCACACGTTCGGCATCGATGAGTCCGCTGAGCTGCCCTTTGGGCAGGTCGATCTGGCTGACGTCGCCGGTGACCACGGCCTTGGCCCCGAAGCCGATGCGCGTGAGGAACATCTTCATCTGTTCGGGCGTGGTGTTCTGTGCTTCGTCCAGGATGATGAATGCGTTGTTGAGCGTGCGACCGCGCATGAAGGCGAGGGGGGCGATCTCGAGCGCGTTGCGCTCGAACGCCTTCTGCACGCGGTCGAAGCCCATCAGGTCGTACAGCGCGTCGTAGAGGGGGCGCAGGTACGGGTCCACTTTCTGGCTCAGATCGCCGGGCAGGAAGCCCAGGCGCTCGCCGGCTTCCACGGCCGGGCGCGTGAGCACGATGCGTTGCACGGCGCTGCGCTCCAGTGCGTCAACCGCGCAAGCCACCGCCAGGTACGTCTTCCCTGTGCCGGCCGGACCGATGCCGAAGGTGATGTCGTGGTTGGCGATGTGCTCCAGGTACACGCTCTGGTTGGGCGTGCGCGCTCGCAGGTCGCTGCGGCGGGTGTGCAGCGTCATGCTGCCGTCTTCGGCTTCGCTCATCGACGCGTCGCCGGCCAGCATGAGTTGCAGCTTCGCAGCGTCCACCGGCCGCGCGGCCATTTCGTAGAGCGCCTGCAACACTTCCATGCCGCGCTTGGCGGCAGCCTTGGGTCCGTCCACCTTGAATTGTTCGTGGCGGTGCGCGATCTTCACGCCCAGCGCGTCCTCGATGCGACGCAGGTTTTCATCGGCGGGGCCGCAAAGGTTGGCCAGCCGCGTGTTGTTGGGCGGCGAGAAGAGGTGTCTGAGAATCAAGCTGATAATCCGGCGAGGGGTCCGGTGCGGGCCCGTGGAACCGCAATGATAGGCAAACTGACAGGAATACTCGACAGCAAGAACCCGCCCCAGGTGCTGGTGGACTGCCATGGTGTGGGGTATGAGGTGGATGTGCCCATGAGCACGTTCTACAACCTGCCGGGCGTGGGCGAGAAAGTTTCGCTGCTCACGCACTTCGTGGTGCGGGAAGACGCGCAGATCCTCTACGGCTTCGGTTCCGGGCCCGAGCGCGAAGCGTTCCGCCAGCTCATCCGCATCTCCGGCGTGGGTCCGCGCACGGCGCTGGCGGTCCTCAGTGGCATGAGCGTCGCCGAGTTGTCGCAGGCGATCACGCTGCAGGAGGCCGGGCGGCTGGTCAAGGTGCCGGGTATCGGCAAGAAGACGGCCGAGCGGCTGCTGCTCGAACTCAAGGGCAAGCTGGGTGCGGACATGGGCGCGCAGGTGCACGCGGTCAACGACGCACAGGCCGACATCCTGCAGGCGCTCGTGGCGCTGGGTTACAGCGACAAGGAGGCCGCGGCGGCGCTCAAATCGCTGCCGGCGGGCGTGGGCGTGAGCGACGGCATCAAGCAGGCGCTGAAGGCGCTGGCCAAGTGATGGAATTCATGCCATGAGCATCCAGACCGACGACTTTGCCCCCGCGCCCGAGCGCCGCGTGGTGTCCGCCGCCCCCGCGTCGCCCAACGAAGAGGCGATCGAGCGGGCGCTGCGTCCCAAGCTGCTCGACGAGTATGTCGGTCAGGCGAAGGTGCGCGAGCAGCTCGAAATCTTCATCGGTGCGGCGCGCAAGCGTGAAGAGGCGCTCGACCATGTGCTGCTGTTCGGCCCGCCGGGCCTGGGCAAGACGACGCTCTCGCACATCATCGCGGCCGAACTCGGGGTGAACCTGCGCCAGACCAGCGGCCCGGTGCTCGAAAAGCCCAAGGACCTGGCCGCCTTGCTGACCAACCTCGAGAAGAACGACGTGCTCTTCATCGACGAGATCCACCGGCTCTCGCCCGTGGTGGAGGAAATCCTCTACCCGGCGCTGGAGGACTACCAGATCGACATCATGATCGGCGAAGGCCCGGCGGCACGCAGCATCAAGCTCGACCTGCAGCCGTTCACGCTGGTGGGCGCGACCACGCGCGCGGGCATGCTGACCAATCCGCTGCGTGACCGCTTCGGCATCGTTGCGCGGCTGGAGTTCTATACGCCGGAGGAACTCACGCGCATCGTGCGGCGCAGTGCTTCGCTGCTGAAGGCGCCGATCGACGACGCAGGCTCTGCCGAGATCGCGCGCCGTTCGCGTGGCACGCCGCGCATCGCCAACCGCCTGCTGCGCCGCGTGCGCGACTATGCGGACGTGAAGGGAGACGGGCAGATCAGCCAGGACATCGCGCATCGCGCGCTCGCCATGCTCGACGTCGACCCGCAGGGCTTCGACCTGATGGACCGCAAACTGCTCGAAGCCGTGATCCATCGGTTCGACGGCGGGCCGGTCGGGCTGGACAACATCGCCGCGAGCATCGGCGAGGAGCGCGACACCATCGAGGATGTGATCGAGCCTTATCTCATCCAGCAGGGCTATCTGCAGCGCACGCCGCGCGGCCGCGTGGCCACCCTTGCGGCGTTCCGCCATCTGGGCGTCACGCCGCCCGGCAACCCGGCGGATCTCTTCGCTGCGGGCAACTGACGCCGCGAAGCAGCAGCCTGCCGCAACGTCAAGTCAGATCGGTCAGCCCGACCACGTCCTGCTTCTTGCGTCCGGCCGGCCAGTCGATGGCGGTGAGCTGCACGATCTCGTAGTGCAGCTCGGGGTCGATCTTGTCGCGCAGCAGGGTGCGGATCGCCTCGTACTGGCCTGACGACATCGGCTCTTCCAGCACCAGTTCCACGCGCAGCGTGGAAAGGTTCTGCTGGATGATCCGGTGCTCGCGCACGGGCGCAATCTTCAGCCAGTCCAGTGCCGTCATGCGCACGAAGCGTGACGCTCCGGTGGCCGTGCGGATCAGGCTGCGCTTGCGGCCGAGCAGGTTGCTGAGCGAGGGCACGCGCGCGCCGCAACTGCAATACGGATGAAGCGCGGCGACGTCGCCGATGTCGTAGCGGATGACGGGGCTGGCCCAATGGTGCAATGCCGTCACCAGCACGCGGCCCGGCTCACCGGCGGCGCAGGGTGCGCCGTCGTCGTCCACCACTTCGATGATCACGTTCGAGACGCAAACGTGGTAACGCTCGTCGTCGTGCGGGCACTGCCAGGCCAGCGGTCCGGCTTCTTCGCAGCTGTAGCGATCGCAGATGCGGGCGTCGAGCACGCGGCGTGCGCGTTCCCTCAGTGCGGGCTCGACGGTGGCGCCGAAGGTGGCGACCTGCCGCAGGCCTTTTGGTGGCGTGACATCGGACTCATACGCATCCAGCAGTGCCGACAGCAGTGTCGGGTTCGTGAAGAGGTACACCGGGCCGATGTCCGCCAACCAGGCCGCACTTTCTGCGAGCGTGCTGTCCCCCGGGTTGCGCGCGACACCGTCGCTTTCGCCGAGCCAGCCATGTCCGGCAATGCGCCTCTGGGGCTCGCCCGGGTGCGCCGGCACGTGCGGGCCGAACGATGCCCAGAGCTCGCGCAGGTTGCGGCCCACGCGGGCGTGGTCGGCCCAGTAGTGATTGCGGACCAGCCGCTGTGAATATTCGGTGCGGAAGAAGCGCACGGGCATGCCGGTGGAGCCGGATGTCGAGGCCTCGGTGATCTTGCCGTGCCGGGGCGGCACCACCAGTGCGCCTTCGGCTTCCACGCCGTCGCGGAAGCCGGCGCGCGACAGGATCGGCAGCGCGCTCAGATCCCCGGCCTGGATGTCGGCCTTGGCGGGTAGCCGTTGACGCCAGCGCGCGCTGCGCTCGTAGGTGAACTGCAGTAACCGCCAGAGTTGCCGCGTCTGCCAGGCCATCTGGAAGCTGCGCGGCGATTGTTCGAGGACGCGCACGACGTGGGCATCCATCACCTGCTGGGTTTCAGGCAGCGTCACCTGATACGGCCAGTCCCAGCCGGCGGGCGAGCCCTCCGGGGGTGCGCCTGCCGTGCTCATGTCAGCGCGCCGCGCGCATCCACACGGATCACGCGCTCCACGATGCCTGCTTCCAGGCCGCCGCGCACGCCGATCATCGTGTCGTGCAGGTTGACCGTCGGATCGCAGTGGCCGGGAATCAGCCACACGGTGTCGCCGAGCATGGGCAGCGAGTCATCCACGCCGGCCGGGCGCAACAGGCCGTGCTCGTCGCCGCCGTTGGCGTACTCCAGATCCGGCTGGCCCTCGAGCGCGTGTACGCGCGGCAGGCCGGAATCGATGGCATGGCTCTTGTGACCCGCATCGCACACGGCGTGACCGGCGCGCACGCTCACCACTTGCGACTTGATGAACAGCGCGTGCTCGAACACCGGTTGTGCGGCGTCGGGTTCATTGCTCGCGTAGTCCGCGTCCATGAACAGGTACGAGCCGGCCTGCAGTTCGCCATACACACCACTCGCGGTTTCTTGCGCAAAGGTGCCGGTGCCCGCGCCGGTCACCAGGGGAACGGTGAAGCCTGCGGCTTCGATGAGTTCGCGCGTGGTGACCACGTCTGCCACTGCGCGTGCGATCACTTCGCGACGCTGTGCCGGGCTGCGCAGGTGCTGTGCCCGACCGTGGTAGGCCTGCAGGCCCGCAAAGCGCAGGGCCGGGTAAAGCTGTATTTCCTGGACCAGCGCCACGGCCTTGTCGCCCGGGGGCACGCCGCAGCGGCCCTGGCCGACGTCGATTTCCACGAACACGTCGAGCACTGCCGCAGCATCGGGCAGCACGCCGGCCAGCACTTCCGCCAGGCGCTGGATGCCTTGCACGCTGTCCACTGCCAGCGCCAGCCGTCCACCCTCGCGCAGCGACAGCGTGCGCGCGAGCGCCGCCACGCGCCGCAACTTGGCGGGCGCGATCACCTCGTTGGAGATGTAGATGTCGTTCACGCCGGCTGCAGCCAGCGCTTCGGCCTCGGACGTTTTCTGCACACAGACGCCGACCGCGCCGCCGCGCACCTGCAGTTCGGCCAGCACCGCGCTCTTGTGCATCTTGGCGTGCGGGCGCAGGCGGATGCCGTGGCGCTGCGCGAACGCGGCCATGCGCGTCAGGTTGCGCTCCATGGCATCCAGATCGACCACGATCGCGGGCGTGTCGATGTCGTCGACGCCGAGCCCGACGAGCCGGTGGTTCGCCAGCGTGTCCGCCGGCCACGCGAAAGCGTTGGTTTCAGGTGCTGAATTCGTCAAGGGATTCATCGTTGAGGTGGGCAGCGTCGGCCCAGCCGACCAGGGTCAATCCGTCGGGCGTCCACAGCAGCCGGTTGATGGCGGCGTTGCCCAGTTCCCAGGTGCGCGGGGCCTGCAGTTCCTGGCGGGTGGCGGCGCGGTAGAGCACATCCAGCACGCCGCCGTGGCCGACCATCACCACCAGCTCGCCCGGATGCCGGGCGGCGATGTCGTGGGCCGCGTCGGTCACGCGCCGGCGGAATTCGATCAACGATTCGCCGCCTTCGGGCGCGAAAAGAGGGTCGCGCTTGCGCCAGCGCATGGCCTGCTCGGGCAGTTCGGCTTCGATCTCGGCGAAGGTGCGGCCCTGGAAGGTGCCGAAATTGCGCTCGCGCAGGCCCAGATGCGTGGTGACGGGAAGGTCGAACGCCCGGGCGACGGCCTGCGCGGTTTCATGGGCGCGGGACAGGTCGCTGGCGTAGACGGCGCGCACGGGCTCGTCGATCAAGGCCTGTGCCGTACGGGCGGCCTGCCAGCGGCCGCGCTCGTTCAGGGGAATGTCCAGATGCCCCTGGATGCGCGTGTCCACGTTCCAGGCGGTTTCGCCGTGGCGGAGAACGATGAGGCGGGTGGCGTCCATGACGCGCGATTCTAGGCGCGCGCGCTGACACGGGGGCGGAAGTGGCGCTGGCAGTGCCTCAGCGGGCGATTTCGACGTCCACGCGGCGTGGACCCTGGGGTGGCGTGGGAAAGCCGCGCAGCGCGGCCTCCAGCATGGCAGGCAGCACGGCCGGGGTGTCGGACCAGCGGCCGTCGTGGGCGGCGCGGGTTTCGTAGACGACCTGATTCGTGGACAGGTCGCGCATCACGATGCTGATCTCGCGTTCGTACCAGGGCGTGTTCATGGACATGCGCGGAAAGGAGGGGATGAACACCACCTGCCCGTTGGCCGTGACGACGTAGTCCGGGCCCCGCATGCCCCAGCCCGGCCAGAACGGGTCGTCCCACGGGCCGCGTTCGAAGCGCTGTACCCGCAGCGCCAGCTGCACGCTGTAGCGCGCCGATGCGTCGTCACGGCGCATGCCGACTTTCTCCAGCGCCTGGGTGGCCATGGACTCCAGCCGCGCCTGCGGCTCGCCGCCCGGTTGCTGCGAGGGCAGCCGCTCGAAACGATACGTGGCGAAGGCCGGCGAGGGCATGCTGACCAGCGTCGAGTAGGAATTGACCTCGCTGTCCACGATACGCAGGCCGGAACAGCCCGCCAGCAGGACGGTCACGCCCGTCATCAACCACAATGCCACGCGCTTCATCGCGCCTCCTCGACAAAACCGCCCCGGCGGCGGTAAAGATGCTCAGGTCCGGATGACCTGCAGCCCTGGCAGCGTGGGCGGATCGAAGGTTTCGGTGTCGAAGGCCTTGTCGCCATCCTCGCTGGGGATGCCGGTCGTCGTGAGACCGCGGAAGTCGTAGTGTGTTCCGTCCATCAGGTGAGAAGGCACGACTTTTTGTAACGCGGAGAACATGTTCTCGAGACGGCCCGGATACTTCTTGTCCCACTCGCGCAGCATGTTGCCGACCTGCTTGCGCTGCAGGTTTTCCTGGCTGCCGCACAGCGTGCACGGGATGATGGGGAACTGCCGGTGCTCGGCCCAGCGGATCAGGTCCTTCTCGGCCACGTAGGCCAGCGGGCGGATCACGATGTTGCGGCCGTCGTCGCTCACCAGCTTGGGCGGCATGCCCTTGAGCTTGCCGCCGAAGAACATGTTGAGGAAGAAGGTCTGCAGCATGTCGTCGCGGTGATGGCCGAGGGCGATCTTGGTGCAGCCCAGTTCACCCGCCACGCGGTACAGGATGCCGCGACGCAGGCGCGAGCACAGGCTGCACATCGTCTTGCCTTCGGGAATCTTGTCCTTGACGATGGAATACGTGTCCTGGTTTTCGATGTGGAAGGGCACGCCGATGCGCTGCAGGTATTCGGGCAGGATGTGTTCGGGAAAGCCCGGCTGCTTCTGGTCCAGATTGACCGCGATGAGGTCGAAGTGCACCGGCGCACGGGCCTTGAGCTTGAGCAGGATGTCCAGCATGGCGTAGCTGTCCTTGCCGCCGGACAAGCACACCATGACCTTGTCGCCTTCTTCCACCATGTTGAAGTCGATGATGGCCTGGCCCATCTGGCGGCACAGCCGCTTCTCGAGCTTGTGCGTCTCGCGCTCGATCTTCAGGCTTTTCTCGAGGGGAACGACCTCGTTCTCGATCCACTGTGCGCTCATGACCATTGTCCTGTCTCGACGCGAATCGCCACTTCGCAGTCGTCAAAAATTTCCAGCTTTGCGATCTTCACCCGCACGCCCAGCACACCGGGCAACTGCATCAGGCGGCTGGCGAGCTTGCCGATCAGGCTCTCCAGCAGGTTGACGTGCTCGGCGGTGCACTCGTCGATGATGATGCGGCGCACCTTGCGGTAGTCCAGCACGTGGGTGATGTCGTCGTCGCGCGGCAGCAGCGGCTGCGTGCCGAGGTTGAGTTCGGCATCCACCTGGATGGGTTGCGGTGCGGTCTTTTCCTGCTCGAGGATGCCCAGGTTCGCGTCGAAGCGCAAACCGGTGAGGGTGAGGATCTGGGTGCCTTTGGTGGCCATGTCGATGTCCTGGGTGCTTACATCAGCGAGAAATCGCGGTCGAACTTCATCAGGTGCTGGCCGCCGTCCACCAGCAGCGTGGTGCCGGTGATGGCGCTGTTGTCCAGCGCGAATTTCACCGCACCGGCCACGTCCTTCGCGCTGGACGAGCGGCCCAGCGGGCTGAGCTTGTGAAGATGCTGGAATTTCTCGTCACTGAGCATGTGGCTGGTGAGCGTCAGGCCGGGCGCGACACCGACGACGCGCAGGCGCGGGGCGAGGGCGAGCGCCAGCATCGTGTTGGCGGCTTCGAGTGCGGCCTTGGAAAGCGTGTAGCTCAGGAAGTCCGGGTTCTGGTTCCAGAGCTTCTGGTCGAGCAGGTTGATCACCGCACCGGCAGCATCGCGTTGCGACAGGTGCGCATGCAGTGCCTGCGCGAGCACGATGGGCGCCGCCGTGTTGCTGCGCATGTGCGCGTCCAGCGCAGCGAAGCCGAAGGTCTGCGCCGTGTCGTGCTCGAACAGCGAGGCATTGTTGACCACCGCGTCCACCCGGCCGAAATGCGCGACGACGGCAGGCAGCAGGGCGCGGACTTCGGTTTCATCCGTCAGGTCACCCGGGAACACGGCGCTGGCGGGGCCGAGCACGGCGCAGTCGGCCGAAGTCTGCTGCGCTTCACTGGCCGACTGCCGGTAGTGCACGGCGACTTGCCAGCCATCGGCGGCGAGGGCGAGCGCGATCTCCCGGCCCAGCCGCTTGGCTGCGCCGGTCACGAGAACGGTGCGCACGTCCCGCACGGGGCTGGCAGTAGACATTCGGGGACAATCGGAAGGGTGACGACGACACCCGAGAGTTTAACGATCCCCCCTGTCTCCGGCCTTCACGAGGTCATTGCGCAGGCCATCCGGCAGGCCGGCGGCTGGATCGGCTTCGACCGTTTCATGGAGCTGGCGCTTTACGCACCCGGGCTGGGTTACTACGCCAACGACAGCATCAAGTTCGGCACCGTGCCCGGAACGGATGACGCGGGAGGCAGCGATTTCGTCACGGCGCCGGAACTCAGCCCCCTGTTCGGCCGCGCGCTCGCACAACAGCTGGCGCAGGCGCTTCAGGCCACGGGAACGTCCACCATCTGGGAGTTCGGTGCTGGCTCGGGCGCGCTGGCTGCGCAGTTGCTGGCGGCGCTCGACGAAGGGGCCGTGCGTGTCGAGCGCTACAACATCGTCGATCTGTCGGGCACCCTGCGCCTGCGGCAGCAGGCCCGACTGGCGGCATACGGGGATCGCGTGCGATGGCTGTCGGCCCTGCCTGATGCGATGGAAGGCGTGGTGGTCGGCAATGAAGTGCTGGACGCCATGCCTGTGAAGCTGATCGCGCGCGTTTCGGGCCAATGGCACGAGCGCGGTGTCGTGCTGGGAGCACAAGGTTTCGTGCACGAGGACCTGCCGACCTCATTGCGGCCACCGGTGGAGATTCAGGGCCCGCACGACTACCTGACGGAAATCCATCCGCAGGGCGAGGCATTCGTCGCCACGCTGGCGCGGCATTTCGCAGGGCGGCGTGGCGCGCTCTTCTTCCTCGACTACGGCTTCCCCGAAAGCGAGTATTACCACCCGCAGCGCCACATGGGCACGGTGATGTGCCACCGTGCACACCGGGCCGATGCCGACGCGCTGGCCGACGTGGGACTCAAGGACATCACGGCGCACGTCAACTTCACCGGTATCGCGCTCGCTGGTCAGGACGCGGGCTTGCATGTGCTGGGCTATGCGTCGCAGGCGCGCTTCCTGCTCAACTGCGGCATCGCGCAGGCGATGGAAGCGTCGGGCACGGTGGAGCGTGCCAACGCCGCGAAGTTGATCCATGAACACGAGATGGGCGAGCTGTTCAAGGTGATCGCGCTGGGCACGGCAGAACCCGGCGAGCCGGGGGGCTTTGACCCGTTGGGCTTCGCCGCCGGCGACCGCACCCATACACTCTGAAACCATGATCCGCTGGTTCCTCGTCATCCTGCTGGCACTGATGCTGATCAGCTGGCTGAGCCCGCTGCTGCGGCGGCTGGGCCTGGGGCGGCTGCCGGGCGACATGCGTTTTCGCGTTCGCGGACGCGAATGGGTCTTGCCGCTGGGCAGCACCGTCCTGCTGAGCTTCGTGGCCAGCCTGATTTCGCACCTGATCTAGCAAACCGGAAAACGGGAAGGAAGAGACAGACCGATGAAAGCATGTGTGGACGTGGGCGGCACCAAGGTCGCTGTGAGCCTGGCCGATGTGAAGGCGCTCTCCGGTGATGCGGGAACCGAAAGCCGCCTGTCGGCCAGTCGCAGCGAGCCGACGGCCAAGACCGGCACCCGCGACGCGCTGGCGCAACAGATCATCCGCATGATCGGCGAAGCCTGCGCCGAGGCCGGCGCCCCTGAGTCGGCGCTGCGGGGAGTAGGCGTTTCTTCGTGCGGGCCGTTCGTGGTGAACGGCGGGCTGGTCGAAGTTGCGGCGCCGAATATCTGCGGTGGCATCGCAGGGCCCGCCCGCGGGCTGCCCAACGACTGGATGTCTGCCACGCTGGAAGCGCCGCTGCGCGAACGCTACGGCAGCCAGGTGGGTGTGCGTGTCGAGATCGACACCATCGGCGCGCTCCACGCCGAGCGGCGCTGGGGCGCCCTGCGCGATACGCCGCACTGCGCTTACGTGACGTGGAGCACGGGCGTCGGCGCTGCGCTGTGCGTGGACGGCCAGGTGCTGCGCGGCAAGAACCGCAATGCCGGACATGCGGGCCACATGTTCGTGAACGACGATTCCGAAGGTGCGCTGTGCGGTTGCGGCAACCGGGGTGACGTGGAAGCACTCGTCGCGGGCAATGCCATCGAGCGCCGCTTCGGCCGCAATGCCGCTGCATTGCTGGAAGCTGCCAAACAGGGTGAATCCGGGGCGCTGGCACAGGTGGACGGCCTGTGCCGCGTGATGGGCCGCATGCTCTACAACCTGGTGATCGTGGGCGACCTGCAGCGCATCAGCCTGGGCGGCAGCGTGTTCTGGCATCACCGCGACTTCCTGCTGCCGCGCCTGAAGGCACAACTGGCGGGCCATCTGCCCGCGCTGACGGACGGGGTGGAACTGGTGCCTGCCGGCCTGAAGGACCGCGTGGGCGATTACGCAGCGCTGGCGTTGCTCGACTGAGAGGGCAGCAAGCCCTACTTCGCGGCCGGCTGCGCTTCCGCTGCCACGACCAGGATGCGCAGCTGGTTCGGATGCATGTTGTCTTCGGGTCCGGTCCGCTCGACGCGCGCCACCACACTCATGGTGTCCAGGCTCAGCGAGATTGCGCGTGACTTGCCCGTGGCTTCGGACTCGTCCACGACATCGCTCACGTAGAGCGCGAGGAATTGCGCTTCCGAGCGGCGGATGCCGAAGCACACGAGGGACTCGCTCATCACGTCCAGCGACAGGTCGGCGTCACGCGAAAACTTGAGCGGCGGCACCGAATCGCCCAGGTTGTCGGGCAGCGAGCCGATCAGGATGGAGGTCGGGATCTTGCGCGCCTTGATCTGCAGCGGCCGCAGGATGAGTTTGCCGCCCTGCTGGAAGACGGCCGGGTTGGACGTGTCCTTCAGCTTGTCGCGGATGGCGCCGTCGGTGTCGTTGGCCAGGATGAATTCCATGATGCGGCGCTTCACGTCGTGCGACATGGCACTCTTGTTCTCGCGTGGGGCTTCCGTTTCCTTGCCGGGCGCGGCACGGTTGTTCTCACGCGCCCGCAGACGGATCATGTCCTCGCGGCCGGCGCGATCCCGATGAACGACAGTAACGACGATGTCTTGCGTCATGGCAGAAACTCCCGCGGGCAATTCTAGGGCCTGGGCCCGTCAGTCAGAACCGGCTTCCTCCAGCACTTGCAGGAAGGTCTTGCGCCACCAGTGGATGTCCTGCGCGCGGATGCGCGCCATCAGCGCCTGGTGGCGGCGCTGGCGTTCTTCCTTCGACATTTGCAGCGCTTGCTGGATGGCCTCGGCCGTGCCGTGCGTGTCGTAAGGATTGACCAGCAGTGCTTCCTTCAACTGCTCGGCAGCGCCGGCGAAGCGCGACAGCACCAGCACGCCGGGATCACCCGGGTCCTGCGCCACCACGTATTCCTTGGCGACCAGGTTCATGCCGTCGCGCAACGGTGTCACCAGGCCCACGCGCGCGGCGCGGCACAGGCCCGGCACGCGCTTGCGCGCCACGGTGCGGTGGATATAGCGGATCGGCATCCAGTCGAGTTCGCCGTAGTCGCCGTTGATCGCGCCGCACAGGCTTTCCAGCTCGCGCCGGATGTCGCCGTACGCGTCCACGCTTTCGCGCGTGGGCGAGGCGATCTGGATCAGCGTCGCGCTCTTCTGGTTCTCCGGGTAGTGCGCCAGCAGTTCGCGGAAGGCACGCACGCGGTGCGGAATGCCCTTGGAATAGTCCAGCCGGTCGATGCCCATGAGCAGGCGGCGGCGGGCGTATTCCTCGCACATGCGTTCGTAGGTGTCCCTGGCTTCCTTGGCATGGGTGAGCTCGGAGAACTCCTCCACGTCGATGCCGATCGGAAAAGCACGCGTGCACACGGTGCTGCCGAAGGCGCGGTAGCGGCCGTCGCCCAGGTCTTCGGCGCCGGCTTCGGTCTGCACGTATCGGGCGAAGTGCTGCACGTCGGCTTCGCTCTGCAGGCCCACGAGGTCATAGGCGAACAGGGAACGCATCAGCCACTCGTGCTGCGGGATCGCGGCCAGGATGAGCGGTGGCGGCAGCGGGATGTGCAGGAAGAAGCCGATGCGCTGCTTGCAGCCCATCGCCCGCAACTCGGCTGCCAGCGGGATCAGGTGGTAGTCGTGCACCCAGATGATGTCGTCGTCCTTCAGAAGCGGCAGCAGCTTGCGCGCGAACATCTGGTTGGCACGCCGGTAGCCGCTGATGTAGCCCGCATCGAAGTCCGCCAGGTCGAGCCGGTAGTGGAACACCGGCCACAGCACACCGTTGCTGTAGCCCAGGTAGTAGCTGTCGTGGTCTTCGCGGCACAGGTCCACCGTGGCCAGCGTGACGCTGCCGGCCTGCTGGGTATGCAGTTCGCCTTCGCCGGGCGTGCCGCCTTCGACGATGGTGCCGCTCCATCCGAACCACAGGCCGCCGGTCTGGTTGAGCGCGTCGCCCAGTGCGACGGCCAGGCCGCCGGCCGCAGCCTTTCGCGGGTCGGCCACGCGGTTGGAAATGACGACGAGACGACCGCTCATATGACGGAATCCCAGGGAGCGGACAGGCGCGTCGCCGCGTTGATGATGCCGACCATCGAGTAAGTCTGCGGGAAATTGCCCCACATCTCGCCGGTGACGGGATGCGTGTCTTCGGACAGCAGGCCCAGCGGATTGCGCGCGGCGAGCATGGTCTCGAAAATCTCCCGCGCTTCCTTCTTGCGGCCGATGCGCGCGAGCGCGTCGATGCGCCAGAAGGTGCAGATGTTGAAGGCCGTCTCGGGCTTGCCGAAATCGTCGGCGGCTTCGTAGCGGCGCATGTACGGGCCGTCGCAGAGCGTTTTCTCCATGGCTTCGACGGTGCTGACGAAGCGCGGGTCTTTCGGGTCGAGCAGGTTCACTTCGGCCATCAGAAGCACGCTGGCGTCGAGTTCCTTGCCACCGAAGCTTTCGGCGAAGGCCTGGCGCGATTCGCTCCATGACTTCTCGAGGATCTCGTCGCGCATGCGGTCGGCATGACCGCGCCAGTAGTCGGCCCGGTGTGGCAGCGCCAATGCCACGGCAATCTTGGCGAGCCGGTCGCAGGCGGCCCAGCTCATCAGCGCGGAAGAGGTGTGGATGCGCGCGCGCGTGCGCAGCTCCCACATGCCGGCGTCGGGCGTGCCGTAGACGCGGATGGCCTGTTCGCCCACGTGCTCGAGCTGCGTGAATTCCGCGACGCCGCCGCGCCGCAGCAACCGGTGGTCGTGGAAGGCCTGCGCGGCGCCGAGCACGATGTTGCCGTACACGTCGTGCTGGAAATGCTCCTGCGCCTGATTGCCCACGCGCACCGGACCCATGCCGCGGTAACCGCCCATGTGCGTGAGCATCGCCTCGGGCAATTCACGCTCCAGGCCGATGCCGTACAGCGGCTGGATATGCTCACCACCCGCGGCAACGACCACATTGCTCAGCCAGCGCAGGTAGTCCTCCATCGTGCCGACTTCGGACAGGCTGTTGAGCGCACGCACCACGAAGAAAGCGTCGCGCAGCCAGCAGAAACGATAGTCCCAGTTGCGGCCGCTGTCCGGCGCTTCGGGGATGCTGGTGGTCATCGCCGCGACGATGGCTCCCGTGTCCTCGAACAGCGAAAGCTTGAGCGTGATGGCGGCGCGGATGACTGCATCCTGCCATTCCAGCGGCAGGTGAAGCCGCTGGCTCCACTTGCGCCAGTACGACACGGTTTCCTGTTCGAACAGACGCGCCGTGTCGGCAATGCCATCGGTCAGCGTCTCGTCCGCGCCGAGCAGGAAGTTGTGCTCGCGCGAGAGCACGAAGGGCTGGCTGTTGAGCACGTGCGTGATCGGCGCGTCGGTGTTCAGCCGCAGCGTCATGCCGTCGCCGACGAAGCGCACGTGGTTGCTGCCCTGCGTGATGGTGGGCTTCGCGCGGCCCCAGTCGTAGCGCAGGTCCAGTTTCACGCGGATGCGCGGCGAGCCGTTGATGGGGCGCACGCGGCGCACCAGCGTCAGCGGCCGGAAGAAACGCGAGCGGCTGAAGAAGCGCGGCGCGAAGTCGGTGATCTCGATGCCGTGGCCTGCATGGTCGAACAGCTGGGTGCGCAGCACGGCGGTGTTCGGCTCGTACCACTGGCGCGAAGACGCGAGGTTTTCCAGTTCGATGGCGAATTCGCTGCCGCCCTCGGGCTGCAGCAAGGCGTTGAACACCGGGTCGCCATCGAAGCGCGGCAGGCAGCTCCAGACGATGCGGGCGCGTGCGTCCACCAGCGCGCTGAACGCACAGTTGCCGATGACACCCAGGCCCAGCGAAGGCGCCAGCGGGGCAGGGAAAGCATCCCCGGGCGATGCAACCGGCGGTTGGGCAGCGGTGTTCATGCGGCGTGGCTCCTCGGGCCTTGGGCGGGTGGTAGTGCAGTGCGTACCGAGGCCAGCCATCCGCGCAACGCGGCAGGGCTGAGGCAGCGGTACTGGGCATGGGTCGGGCCTTCGCCGACCTTGATGGCGGCACCACCGAGTTCACGCACGGCAAAGAAGCCGGCCTCGTCGGTAACGTCGTCACCCACGAAAACCGGAATGCGTCCGGCGAACGGTGGCTGGGACATGAACGCGTTGATGGCACGGCCCTTGTTGACGCCGACAGGCTTGACCTCGTAGACGCATTTGCCTTCGAGCAGTTCGACGTCCTGCATGCCGGCCATGGCGCTGACAAGCACATTCCGGCATTCGGCCTGCAGCTGCGGAGCCAGCCGGTAGTGCAGGGCCACGCTCGCGTTCTTGCGCTCGATGACGAGGCCCGTGTTGCGGTCCACCAGCGCCTGCGCGGCAATCGTCACCGGCAACAGATCCGGCGGCGGCAGTTCGAGCCGCGAGCCGTCCGACAGGCGATAGCGCGCGCCGTGCTCACTGGCCAGCGTCAATCGAAGGGGCGAAAGAAAGCCGTCGATGTCCGCTTCGCGGCGACCTGTGACGATGGCGAGCGCCCCGCCGAGCTGGGACTGGAGCGAGGCGAGGGTGTGCACGAGCCCCGAGGGCACGCGGACGGCATCCGGCAGGGGGGCGATCTCCGCAAGGGTGCCGTCGAAGTCGAGGAAGAGGGCGTTCTCGGGTGTGAGAAGGGGTAAAAGCTGCATCTGTAACGACCTTACCAGAGCGGGCGACCTCCGTCAGCTTCAAGAAATATCTCGTTACGGAATTAGCGAGGGATATCCAGCATTGTCGGGGACGCACCGGTTTCCAGCGCGCCAACGCGCGCGTCGTGAATCCGGTTGCCGATCTTCTCGCCGCCCAGCCCCTGCGCCTGCGCCAGCGCCGCAACTGCGGCGGTATCGACGGTTTGCGCGGCGCGCAACGCCGCCAGCAACCGCTCTCGCTGCGGATACGGCTCCTCCTCCAGCCCGAGGCGGCCGCGCGCGTCGCACTCGCAGGCCAGCAGCACATCCTCGAAGCGGGCGGGCTTGCGGAAGGCATCGCACCGTTCCAGCAGCCGCACCAGCGCAGCCGCACCGAATTCGCCGCTGCGGTGGATGTTGCCGTGCTCGCGCGCCACCACGTCGGCCAGTTCGCGGCAATCCACGGGCACGCGCAGGCGTTTGCAGACGTCCTGCAGCAGTCGTGCGCTGCGTGCTTCGTGGCCGATGTGACGGGGCAGCACGTCGGCGGGCGTCGTGCCCTTGCCCAGGTCGTGCGTGAGGCAGGCGAAGCGAATGGGCAGGGATGCGCCGAGCCGCGCACTCATGTCGAGCACCATCATCAGATGGATGCCAGTGTCGACCTCGGGGTGGTATTCGGCGCGCTGCGGCACACCGAACAGCCGGTCCACTTCGGGCAGCAGGCGCTGGAGCGCGCCGCACTCGCGCAGCAGCTCGAACATGCGCGAGGGACGCGGCTCCATCAGGCCACGCGAGAGTTCCTGCCAGACGCGCTCGGCCACCAGCGCGTCGACCTCGCCGTCTTCGACCATCTGGCGCATGAGCGCGAGCGTTTCGGGCGCGAGCGAGAAATCGGCGAAGCGCGCGGCGAAACGCGCCACGCGCAGGATGCGGACCGGGTCTTCGCGGAACGCGGGCGTGACATGACGCAGTACCTTCGCCCGCAGGTCGGCCAGGCCGTGGAAGGGGTCGATCAGTTGTTCGCCCGCCGCGGCTTCGCCAGGCTGCGCCATGGCGTTGATGGTGAGGTCGCGCCTCGCCAGGTCTTCCTCGAGCGTCACGTCCGCCCGGGTGTGGAATTCGAAGCCGTGATAACCGCGCGCCGTCTTGCGTTCGGTGCGGGCCAGCGCGTATTCCTCGCGGGTTCGGGGATGCAGGAAGACGGGGAAGTCGCGCCCGACCGGGAGGTAGCCCAAGGTGGTCATCTCTTCGGGCGTGGCGCCCACGACCACCCAGTCGTGGTCGCGCACGGGCAGGCCCAGCAAGGCATCGCGCACCGCACCACCGACTTTGTAAATCTCCATCGCCAAAGTGTAGGCCACCCCTGGCTGGGGCTATGCTGCGGGCTTTCCGGCCACACGGCCGGCCCCGGAGAAGACAAAGAATGAATGCCCCTGCCGTGCCCGGCCTGCCCGGTGCTACCAGCAACAACATGGGCGGTGCGCGCTCGCGCCGGTCCGAATTTCCCGTCAGCCTGCAATTCCTGGACCGCTGGTCGCCGCGCGCGTTCACGGACGAGCCGATTTCCGAACCCGACCTGATGGGCATCCTGGAGGCGGCGCGCTGGGCTCCCTCCAACAGCAATGCGCAGCCCTGGCGCTTCGCCTATTCGATGCGTGGCGACACGTTCTGGCCGCAGTACCTCGGCCTGCTGAATGACAACAACCGCCGCTGGGCCGACAAGGCGGCTGCGCTGGTGGTGATCCTTTCGTCCCGCTTCATCGTGGCGCCCAACGGCGAGGCATCGGTGTCGCGCACGCACTCGTTCGACGCGGGCTGCGCCTGGGGCTATCTCGCGCTGCAGGCGCACCTGAGCGGTTGGGCCGCCCATTGCATGGCCGGCTTCGACATGGAGCGCACGCGCGGCGCGCTGGGCGTGCCGCCCGCCTTCGTGGTCGAGGCCATCGTCGCCGTCGGCCGTCAGGGCACGATCGACAAGCTGCCGCTCAACCTGCGTGCGCGTGAATTGCCGTCGCAGCGCCGGCCGCTGCAGGACAGCGTGTCGGCAGGGCGGTTCAGGGGGACCTGAACCGCGCGGGTCAGCGGCCCAGCCGGTACGGGTCTTCGAAGGCGAGGAAGTCCTTCTCGGCCAGCGCGTCGTCCACCCACGCCTTGACGCCGGGCAGCGCGTAAACGCGGTCGATGTAGGCCGAGATTTCTTCGCTGACCGGCAGCGCATACGTTTTCAGGCGCGTACAGACGGGGGCGAAGTAGGCGTCGGCGATCGAGAACCCGCCGAACAGCATGGGCCCGCCATGTTCGGCCAGCAGGGCGCTCCACATGTCCTGCAGACGGGCCACGTCGGCCCGCACGGCGGGCTGGTCACGCCAGATCAACTGGCCCGTGTCACCCAGCGACGCCTCGATGTTCATGCCGCAGTGGTTGCGCAACGCGCTGAAGCCGGTATGCATCTCCGCGCAGATGCTGCGCGCACGGGCGCGGGCCTTCGCGTCGGCGGGCCAGAGTTGCTTGTCGGGAAATTTCTCTGCCACGTACTCGGCAATCGCCAGCGTGTCCCACACCACCAGATCGCCGTCCACCAGCACCGGCACCTTGCCCACCGGGTTCACCTTGCCGATGACGCGCTTGAATTCCGAATCGGCGTCGAACGAGTCGAAGCGCACTTTCACTTCCTCGAAGGGAATGCCTGCCTGTTTGAGCGTCACCCACGGCCGCATGGACCAGGACGAGTAGTTCTTGTTGCCGATGTAGAGCTTGAGCATGGGGCCTCCGGTTGAGACTGCCATGCTACTGCTGCGCCCGCCGGCGATTGATGCTTGATGGCGCGCCGATTGATGCGGGCGCGGACCGTGAAAGCGGACGGTGAAAGGCTAGTGCGAGCTCGCGTCCCCGGAGCCGGCGTTCTTGCCATCCTGTCCGTTCTTCGGACGCTCATCGTCGTCCGGCTCCGGCTTCACGATGAGCGGCACCACGGCAAACACCGCCAGCGCCAGCAGCGTGCTCAGCACGGCCGTGGCCTCACGGCCCAGGCCGGCGGCGATGCCGATGGCGGCGGTCATCCAGAGACCGGCCGAGGTGGTGAGGCCCTTCACATGCCGCTCGTCCTGGCTCTTGAGGATGGTGCCTGCGCAGAGGAAGCCGATGCCGGCCACCACGCCCTGGATCACCCGGCTCATGTCGGCCGGCAGGATGCCGGCCTGCTGCGGCACCAGCACGAAGAGTGCTGCGCCCAGCGCAACCAGCATGTGTGTGCGGACGCCGGCTTCCTTGCCTTTCTGCTCACGCTCGTAACCGAGGATGCCGCCGAGAACGGCCGCCAGCGTCAGCCGCACGACGATCCGCGTCGCCTGTGCAAGATCAGGGACATCCGAGAATTCGGATGCAATGGTTTCGGTGATTTGTTGCCAGGCCATGCCGGTCTTTTACGCGGCGTAGCAAGGGCCGTCTGTCAGCCGTCATCCAATTCTGCGCGCGCCAGGGCAACCGCCAGCCGCTCGGCCGCGTCGGCGGGGCGGGAAATGGCCGCCTGCTCGTACAGGCGCGTGGCTTCCAGGATCATGTCGTCGCCTTCGAGCATGACGAGCCCGTTGGCGTATTCGATCAGGGCGATGGCAGACTCCGGATGCAGCTGCAGCCCCTGGTGGAACAGCTTCAGGCTGGCGTCCTTGCGGGCGCCGTAGGTCATGCCGCCGATCAGCGCGCCGACCTTGTCGATGACTTCGGCCTGGAAGGCGGCCAGGGCGACATGAGCGTCTGCATGGCGCGGTTCCAGGCGGATGGTCGTTTCCAGCGTTTCCTTGACCCGCGTGCCCAGGCCCTGCGCCAGCGCCTTGGCCACGCTGATGCCCTGGCTGTAGCGGCCCAGCGCATACGCCAGCCAATAGTGGGCATTGGCGTTGTCCGGGTGGTCGGCTGCCTGCGCACGGGCCCGTTCGGCGACTTCCATGAAGAGTTCGAGGCGCACTTTCTCGCGCTTTTCCAGGTAGTTGGCGTACAGGCAGGTCGCTTTGTTGGCCACGGTGATGCCGGCGCCGCCCGCGTGGAGGCCGGCTTTTGCCGCCTGGTGGAAATGACCGTTGTGGAACAGCGTCCACGCCTCGAGTACTGCCGGGTCTTCGGGCAGCGGCTCGGCATCGCCCGCGTGCAGCCGCGCCCAGTTCTCGCTCACGGCGACGCTGTCGTAGCGGAATTCGCCGTCGTCGTGGGTCATGCTGCAGTCCTCACGGGGTCACCTCGACGTCATACGCGCCCGCCAGCGTGATCAGGTGGCGGCGCTGGCCAGGCTCGAGATACGGTGCCAGCTGGTGCAGGACGTGGCGCGCGCCGCGCATGAGCGCCTGCTGGGCGTTGGCGTCTTCCAGCGCGTGGCGGGGGTCGCGCACGTACTCGAAGCTCAGCCAGTAGGTGAGCACGACCATCATGCTGGTGGCGCTGGCTTCGGCCTCGCGCGGGTCGATCTGCAGCGCGCCGGAGCGGCGCAGACCCTCCAGCAGGTCGCGCACGGCCCGCGTCTTGTCGTTCAGCAGGCGCTGGAACTGGGTTTCGAGGTGCCGGTTCTTGGTCAGCAGGTCGTTCAGGTCGCGGTAGAGGAAGCGGTACTGCCAGATGCGCTCGAACAGGCTGTGGATGAAAAACCAGGCGTCTTCCACGTCGCGCACGCCGGGCGCGGCAGCCAGCAGTTCGTCCAGCCCGATCGCGTAGCGGTCGAACAGGGCGTTGATCAGCTCGTCCTTGGCCGGGTAGTGGTAGTAGAGGTTGCCCGGGCTGATGCGCAGCTCGGCCGAGATGAGCGTGGTGGAGACATTGGGCTCACCGAACCGGTTGAACAGGTCCAGTGTGGTTTCAAGAATACGCTCGGCCGTGCGGCGCGGCGCCTTTTTCGCCATGTTGTCTGCCTCTCTTGCTTTGAGAGGCAATGTAGCGGCGCCGCGCGGGCGGGGGAATTAGGGAAGGCTCCTAGTCGGCCGAGGCCGACCGCTTCCTGCTGCGGCTTGCGGGCGGCTTGCGCAGCGAAGTTGCCGCAGCCTTGGCTTTGGGGGCTGCTTTCTTGGCCGGGGCTTTTTTCGCCGGAGCCGCAGCAGCCTGCTCCAGCGCCGCGACCCGGGCTTCCAGCTTGGCGATCTGCTCCGCGGTCGGCATGCCCATCTTGCCCATCGCCTTGGCGACGCGTTCCTCGAAGATTCCCTCGAGCTTGCCCCACTGGCCGGCGGCGCGCGCGCCGAAGTCGTTGGCCATGCTGGACATGCGGGCTGTTGCCTCGGTGAATTTTTCCTCGGCTGTCGATTGCGTCTTCTTCTGCATCGACACGCCTTCCTTCACCAATGTGTCGAACACCTTGCTGCCTTCTTCCTGCGCCTTGGCAAAGGCACCGAGGCCGGCCAGCCAGATCTGCTGGGCGGAGTCGCGGATGTTGCTGGCGAACTGGGTGGCGTCGGCAGGGCCGGTGTCTTTCGGGTTTCTCGGCATTGAAATCTCCCGCGGATGATGCGTGAAAACGTCCACTTTACCGGTCCCGCCCCGGCCTTTGTAGATGTTGTGGCCTAGAGCCTCAGCTCGCTAAACTCGGCAGCCATGATCCTCGTGACGGGTGGGGCAGGGTTCATCGGCAGCCATGTCTGCGCCGAATTGCTCGGCGCGGGCCGCACCGTTGCCGTGTTCGACGACTTCAGCCATAGCACACCCGCCGCCATCGATCGCATTGCCGCCGTGGCAGGGCGTCGCCCCGCTGTGTTCCGGGGCGACGTCCGCGATGCCGCGGCGCTCTCCGATGCGATCGAACGCACGTCCGCGACCAGCGTGATCCATCTGGCCGGCATGAAGTCCGTGCCGAAATCGTTCCTGATGCCGGGCGAGTTCCACGACGCCAATGTCCGAGGCGTGCAGACGTTGCTGGATGTGACGCGTCGATCTGGCGTGCGGCGCATCATTTTCTCTTCGTCCGCGACGGTCTATGCGCCGGCCACCGGGCCTGTCGGCGAGGACGCCGCGCTGGCCCCGTGCAGTCCTTACGGCCAGAGCAAGCTCCAGGCGGAACGGCTGTTGCAGGGCGCTGCGGTCGACGGCATGGCAGTCGCCATCCTCCGTTATTTCAACGCAAGCGGCGCGCATGAAAGCGGTGCGCTCGGCGACGCATTCACCCCTCAGGGGGACGACGTCGTCTCGTCCTTGCTGCGCGCGAGAAGCCTGGGGATTCCGTTCCGGGTCCATGGCATGGCGTTCGGAACGCGTGACGGCACGGCGGAACGCGACTACGTCCATGTGCAGGATCTGGCCGGGCTGCACGTGCGGGTGACCGACTGGCTGGGCGACCGGCCGGGCCTGCACATCTTCAATGCGGGCTCGGGCCGGGGGAGCACGGTGCTGGAAGCGCTGCGTATGTTCGAACAGGCCTGTGGCCAAACGCTTCCATGGGTTTGCGCGGACCCGCGCCCGGGCGATCTGGCCAGCTATGTCGCCGACATGGGCAGATGCGCGCGCGAGTTGCAATGGTCCGCATTCCGCGGACTGGCGGCAGTGATGAACGACGCCCTGCGATGGCATGCAACGAAGGGAAAGGCAGCGGCCCCGGTGCGATAATCGCCGGCTGTCCATACGCGAGGGGAGCACCATGATTCTGGTCACTGGCGGCGCTGGTTTCATCGGCGCCAATTTCGTGCTTGACTGGCTCGCCCAGCCTGGCGCGGAGCCGGTCCTGAATCTGGACAAGCTCACCTATGCCGGCAACCGGGAGAACCTGGCCAGCCTCGATGGCGATGCGCGGCATGTGTTCGTGCAGGGTGACATCGGCGACACCGGGCTGATCGAGCGCCTGTTGGCGGAGCATCGGCCACGCGCCATCATCAATTTCGCTGCCGAGTCGCATGTAGACCGCTCCATCCACGGCGCGGAAGACTTCATCCAGACCAATGTGGTCGGCACCTTCCGCCTGCTGGAGGCGGTGAGGCATTACTTCAACGCGCTGGCGCCGCAGGACCGTGAGGGTTTCCGGTTCCTGCACGTGTCCACCGACGAGGTATATGGCTCGCTCGCGCCGGACGCGCCTGCATTCAGCGAGCAGCACCGGCATGAACCCAACAGCCCCTATTCGGCCAGCAAGGCGGCCAGCGACCATCTGGTGCGGGCCTGGCATCACACCTACGGGCTGCCGGTGCTCACCACCAACTGCTCCAACAACTACGGACCGCTGCACTTCCCCGAAAAGCTGATCCCGCTGATGATCGTCAATGCGCTGGCCGGCAAGCCGTTGCCCGTGTATGGCGACGGCATGCAGGTGCGTGACTGGCTCTACGTGAAGGACCACTGCAGCGCCATCCGCCGCGTGCTGGAGGCAGGCCGCGTGGGCGAGACCTACAACGTGGGCGGCTGGAACGAGAAACCCAACATCGAGATCGTGCAGACGATCTGTGCGCTGCTGCAGGAACTGCAACCAGCGGCAGATGGCAAGCCGTACACCGACCTCATCACCTACGTGAAGGATCGCCCGGGCCACGACCGCCGCTACGCCATCGATGCCACACGCATTCACGATGAACTGGGCTGGAAGCCAGCGGAAACTTTCGAGTCCGGCATCCGCAAGACGGTGCGCTGGTACCTGGATCATCCGGAGTGGGTGGCGCGCGTGCAAAGCGGTGCCTACCGAGACTGGGTGCGCGTGCATTACGACGCTGAGCCCGTTGCCGGATGAAGGCGGGCGTGAAGATCCTCCTGCTGGGCAAGAACGGCCAGTTAGGCTGGGAACTGCAGCGCAGCCTGGCGCTGCTGGGTGACGTGGTCGCGCTGGGGCGCGACGATGTGGGCGGCGACCTGGGCCAGCCCGAAGCACTGGCTGCGCAGGTGCGGACGCTGGCGCCGCAGGTCATCGTCAATGCCGCGGCCTACACCGCCGTGGACAAGGCGGAATCGGAGCCCGAACTGGCGCGCGTGGTGAATGCGCAAGCCCCCGGCGTGCTGGCGCGCGAGGCGCAGGCATTGGGGGCGTGGTTGATCCACTTCTCGACGGACTACGTTTTCGACGGCGGCGGCGTACGACCGTGGAAGGAAACCGACGCGACCGGACCCCTGAACGAATACGGGCGCACCAAGCTGGAGGGCGAGATGCTGGTCCGGTCACAGGCCTCGCGACATCTCATCTTCCGCACCAGTTGGGTCTATGGCGCCCGCGGCAACAACTTTGCCAGCACGATGATGCGGCTGGCGCGCGAGCGCGACGAACTGCGCGTGATCGACGACCAGATCGGCGCGCCCACGGGTGCCGACCTGCTGGCCGACGTGACCGCCCACGCCTTGCGGTCGGCGATGGTCCGGCCGGAACTGGCGGGCACGTACCACGTGGCGGCTTCCGGCGAGACCAACTGGTACGAATATGCGCGCTTCGTGCTCCGGCAAGCGCCTGCTTCGGCGGGGCCGTTCAGGGTCGACGCGGACGCTGTGCAGGCCATCCCGGGCTTGGCCTATGCCACGGCTGCCCGCCGCCCTTCCAATTCGAGGCTGGACACCACGCGCCTGAGGGACGCCTTTGGCCTGATACTTCCACCCTGGCAGCAGGGCGTCGCGCGCCTGTTGGCAGAAATGAACTGAACCCCATCCATGACCCAACGCAAAGGCATCATCCTGGCCGGAGGCTCCGGTACGCGGCTGCACCCGGCCACGCTGGCCATCAGCAAACAACTGCTGCCGGTGTATGACAAGCCCATGGTGTACTACCCGCTGACCACGCTCATGCTGGCCGGCATCCGCGACATCCTGGTCATCAGCACGCCGCAAGATACCCCGCGCTTCGAGCAGCTGCTGGGCGACGGCTCGCAATGGGGCATCCACATCGAATACGCCGTGCAGCCGAGCCCTGACGGGCTGGCTCAGGCGTTCATCATTGGCGAGAAGTTCCTGGATGGGGCGCCGAGTGCGCTGGTGCTGGGGGACAACATCTACTACGGGCATGACTTCACGTCGCTGCTGAGCGCCGCCGATGCACGCGATACAGGCGCCACGGTGTTTGCGTATCACGTGCAGGATCCGGAGCGTTACGGCGTGGTGGCCTTCGACGCGGCGGGCAAGGCCGTGAGCATCGAGGAGAAGCCAAAGACCCCGAAAAGCAACTACGCCGTGACCGGCCTCTACTTCTACGACGCGCAGGTGGTGGACATCGCCAAGTCCGTGAAACCCAGTGCCCGCGGCGAACTGGAAATTACAGCTGTGAACCAGGCCTATCTGGACCGCGGAGAACTGAACGTCCAGATCATGCAGCGCGGCTATGCGTGGCTCGATACCGGAACACACGAAAGCCTGCTGGAAGCCAGCCAGTTCATTGCCACGCTGGAGCACCGCCAGGGGTTGAAGATCGCCTGCCCGGAAGAGATTGCATGGCGGGCGGGGTTCATCGATGAGGCGCAGTTGCAGCGCCTGGCGGCGCCGCTGGCGAAGAGTGGGTATGGACAGTATCTGGTGCGGCTGCTCAAAGAGGGGGCGCGTGCATGAAAGTGACGCAGACCGCCATCGAGGGGGTGCTGATTCTCGAGCCCCAGGTGTTCGGGGACAGCCGCGGTTTTTTTATGGAAAGCTACAACCGGCTACGTTTTGCCGAGGCGACGGGCGTGGATGTCGAATTCGTTCAGGACAACCATTCTCGCTCGGCGAAAGGGGTGCTGCGCGGCTTGCACTATCAGATGCAGCAGGCCCAGGGGAAGCTGGTGCGGGTGACAAGTGGCGCGGTGTGGGACGTGGCGGTGGACTTGCGGCGCAACTCACCGACGTTCGGTCGCTGTGTCGGAATCGAACTGTCCGACGGGAACAGTCGCCAGTTGTGGATTCCGCCTGGTATGGCACACGGATTTCTCGTGATCAGCGAGAGCGCCGATTTCCTTTACAAGACAACCGATTACTACTCGCCGCAGCACGAGCGCTGCATCGCGTGGAACGATCCAGAGTTGTCGATCGATTGGCCGCTGGATGGCCCACCGCTGGTCTCTGCCAAAGACCAAGCGGGCGTGGCCTTCTCGCAGGCCGACATTCCTGCGTGAAAGGATAATCGTCGATCCATGATTCATCCCGTCATCCTATGCGGCGGTAGCGGCACGCGGTTGTGGCCACTGTCGCGCAAGGCGTTTCCGAAGCAGTTCATTCCTTTGTTGGGCGATAAGTCCCTGCTTCAGCTCACGCTGGAGCGCGTGCGGGCTGTTGCTGGGGCTGACGCGACGATCACGTGTGTTGGTGCTGAGGAACATCGATTTCTGGTGGCGGACGTCGGAGCCCAGTGTGGTATTGCTGTCTCGCAGATCCTCGAGCCTGCTGCTCGGAACACGGCTGCGGCGATCGCTCTGGCAGCACTGGCCGCGCCTGGAGAATCCTCACTCCTGATTTGCCCGGCTGACCACCATATCCCGGATAGTCATGCGTTTGCTGATGCGGTGCGCAAGGCCGAGCCGGCTGCCAGCGCGGGGGAAATTATCACATTCGGCATCGCTCCAACCTTTCCCAGTACAGCTTATGGGTATATCCAGCGGGGAACTGCGAATGCCCGTGGAGGTTTTTCAGTAGCGCGTTTCGTGGAAAAGCCGCCTGCGGATCGGGCGTTGCAGATGATTGCTGAAGGGGGCTACTTCTGGAACGCCGGCATCTTTCTGGCGCGTGCCAACACGTGGCTGCAAACATTGGAGCAGTACGCGCCGGATATCCTTTCCAGCTGCCGGCAAGCGTATGCAGGCCGGCAACATGACGGCCTGTTCCTACGGCCGGATCCCCAAGCTTTTGCAGAGTGTCGCAGCGAATCGATCGACTATGCGGTCATGGAGAAAGCCCAAAACGTCACGGTATTCGCATTTCTCGGCGCCTGGAGCGACGTTGGCAGCTGGAATGCGGTAGCTGACCTATCGGTCGCCGATGCGGAGGGTAATCGCGCGAGTGGGAAGGCTGGGCAAGCACACCATCTGCTCAGCCACCGCACATACATCCACGCGGGCGGTGCGCGACCTGTGGTGGCGCTAGGTGCTGACGACCTGATGATCGTCGATACGCCAGATGCGCTCCTAGTGGCCGGAAAAGACCATGTCGAGTCCGTCAAACAGGTTGTCGCCAGACTCGAGTCGCTGGATGCTGAAGAAGCGCTCCATCATCGGCGCGTGGCACGGCCATGGGGCTGGTACGACAGCGTGGACGCCGGTGAGCGACACCAGGTCAAACGCATTACGGTCAAGCCTGGCGCGGCACTTTCGCTGCAATTGCATCGCCACAGGGCAGAACATTGGGTAGTTGTCTCGGGCACAGCGGAAGTAACGAACGGAGATGAAGTTCTGACACTTGGGGAGAACGAGAGCACTTACATCCCGGCGGGTCGCAAGCATCGCTTGGCTAATCCGGGGAAAACGATGCTCGAGATCGTGGAAGTTCAGAGCGGCACCTATCTCGGTGAGGACGACATCGTCCGATTCGACGATGTCTACGGGCGACAGTGAGAATGACGTCGAAGCAACCTCGCATTTATGTGGCAGGTCATCGTGGAATGGTCGGCAGTGCCATCGTGCGCGCGCTGCAGGCGGAAGGTTCCGTCCGACTGATCACTCGCACACACGCGCAGCTCGATCTTGTAAACCAGCGGGCCGTCGATGATTTCTTCGCGAGAGAACAGCCCGATCAGGTCTATCTGGCTGCGGCGCGCGTGGGGGGCATCCATGCCAACAATACGTACCCTGCTGACTTCATCTATGACAACCTGATGATTCAGGCCAATGTCATTCGAGCTGCGCATGCCCATGGGGTGCAAAAGCTTCTTTTTCTCGGCAGCAGTTGTATCTACCCGCGCATGGCGCCCCAACCCATGAATGAGGATGCGTTGCTGACGGGCAAGCTTGAGCTGACCAACGAGCCTTATGCGGTGGCCAAGATCGCTGGCATCAAATTGTGCGAAAGCTATTCGCGCCAGCACGGACGAGACTACCGGAGCGTCATGCCTACCAACCTGTATGGTCCGGGCGATAACTATCATCCGGAGAATAGCCACGTCATCCCTGCGCTAATCCGTCGCTTCCATGAGGCCAAAGTGGCGGATTTACCCAGTGTAGCTATATGGGGCACCGGCACCCCGATGCGGGAATTCCTGTATGTGGATGACATGGCTGCTGCGAGCGTCCATATCATGAACCTGTCCAAGGACACATACGATCAGCACACGAGCCCCATGCTCAGCCACATCAATGTGGGTTATGGAGATGACGTAAGCATTGCCCAGGTGGCGCAGACCATCGCTCGGGTCGTCGGATACACCGGGCCGATCACTTTTGACCGCAGCAAACCCGATGGCACCCCGCGCAAGCTGTTGGATAGCCAGCGCATCCATGCACTTGGTTGGAAGCCTGCAGTGAGCCTTTCGACAGGCCTCAGCCTAGCCTACCAAGACTTCCTCGCCCGCCAATCATGAATTCATCGCAAGTCGCCCCCAAAGTAGCACTTATCACCGGTATCACCGGCCAAGATGGCTCGTACCTTGCAGAATTTCTTCTGGAAAAGGGGTACGTGGTTCACGGCATCAAACGTCGTGCCTCCAGCTTCAATACCTCGCGTATCGATCACATCTATCAGGATCCGCACGTCGACAACGCAAGGTTCAAGCTGCATTACGGTGACCTGACCGATTCCAGCAATCTCACACGCATCATTCAGGAAACGCAGCCGGACGAAATCTACAACCTTGGCGCGCAAAGCCATGTCGCCGTCAGCTTCGAGAGTCCTGAGTACACGGCCGATGTCGACGGCATGGGTACATTGCGGCTGCTGGAGGCCATCCGCATTCTGGGCTTGGAGAAAAAAACCCGCTTCTATCAGGCGAGTACGAGCGAACTCTATGGGCTGGTGCAGGAGACCCCGCAGCGCGAGACCACGCCGTTCTATCCGCGCAGCCCGTATGCCGTCGCCAAGCTCTATGCTTACTGGATTTGTGTGAACTACCGCGAAGCCTACGGCATGTATGCATGCAACGGGATTCTGTTCAACCACGAAAGCCCGCGACGTGGTGAAACCTTTGTCACCCGCAAGATCACCCGAGGCCTGGCCAATATCAGCCAAGGGCTGGAAGAATGCCTGTACATGGGCAATATCGATGCCCTGCGTGACTGGGGCCATGCCAAGGACTATGTGCGCATGCAATGGTTGATGCTGCAGCAGGACCAGCCCGAAGACTTTGTGATCGCCACCGGCTTGCAGTACAGCGTGCGCCAGTTCATCAACTGGACGGCAGAAGCGCTGGGAATGCAATTGCGTTGGGAGGGCTCGGGAATCGAGGAAGTCGCCTTCTGTCATTCCCGTGGGGATGGCATCGCATGCCCTAGTCATCCGATCGTTCGCATCGATCCTCGCTACTTCCGCCCCTCGGAAGTGGAAACCCTTCTCGGCGATCCCGCGAAGGCAAAGCGGAAGCTCGGCTGGGTACCGGAGATCACCGCGCAGGAGATGTGCAGGGAGATGGTGGTAAACGACCTCGCTCAAGCAAGACAACATGCGTTGCTCAAGGCCAATGGTTATCAGGTCAACGTGAG
Source organism: Variovorax sp. VNK109 (assembly GCF_049445855.1). NCBI lineage: Bacteria > Pseudomonadati > Pseudomonadota > Betaproteobacteria > Burkholderiales > Comamonadaceae > Variovorax > Variovorax sp. VNK109. The sequence continues at coordinate 407,773 of NZ_JBMSDV010000003.1, forward strand.
CGCGGGGTAGGCATGAGCATCGAGAAACTCAAGGAAAAGCTCCAGCGGACCGCCGCCAATCGGCTGTTTCCCGTCCAGACGCAGTTGGATGGCATTGCTTTCCTGTCGGGTGAGATGGCCGCGCGCCAGGTGCGGGCGCTGGATAGACTGAGCAGTCTGTGTGATGCCGAGTTTCGAGTGTCCTCGCAATGGGGCGAAGACGGTATCCTGGAATGGCTCGTTCACCATCTGGACGGGATTCCAGAAACTTTCATCGAATTCGGTGTTGAGAACTACAGGGAGTCCAACACGCGTTTTCTGCTCCAGCACCGAAACTGGCGTGGACTCGTGATCGATGGGAGCGACAGGAATGTGGATTTCATACGCCGCGATTCGATCAGTTGGCGTCATGACCTCACGGCAGTCGCCTCTTTCATTACGCGCGAAAACATCAACGCGGTTATTGTCAATGCCGGTTTCTCAGGTGACATCGGAATCCTCAGCGTCGATATCGACGGTGTCGATTACTGGGTATGGGAGGCGATTGAATGTGTGAGTCCGCAAATCATCGTTGTTGAGTACAACTCGGCATTTGGGGACTTGTTGCCCTTGACTGTCCCTTATGCGTCGGATTTTGTCCGGGCTCATGCTCACTTCAGTAACCTTTATTACGGGCTGTCCATCCGCGCGGCAGAGCACTTGGCGACCAGACGAGGATACAAGCTGGTAGGCACGAACACGGCCGGTAGCAACGCGTTCTTTGTGCGTCAGGACAAGGCGGCGGAAATTCTTCGCCGGCTCGACTCTGTGATTGTCCGGCCGTCGCGCTTCAGGGAGGGCCGTGACACGGATGGTGCGCTGGGTTTCACGCGTCCCGCTGATCGGTCAAAAGCCTTGGCGGATCTCCCTGTCATCGATGTTTCGACGCAGATCCGCATTCCGCTCGGAGAGGCGGGCGAACTGCATTCACCTCATTGGCAGGCGCTGCTTTGCGGCCGCTTGCCGACACCGTGATGGTACTTAACGTTCTTGTTACTGGCGCGTTCGGATTTCTGGGGCGATATGTCTCCCAAGCTTGCGCGCGTGCCGGTCACAGTGTGCGCGGCATTGGCCATGGAACTTGGGCGCGATCGGAATGGAGCCAGTGGGGATTGAGCGAATGGCGAGCTTCAGACGTGACGCTCGAAGCTCTCGTCTCGTACGCGGGCGACCCGCATGTAATCATGCATTGCGCTGGCAGCGGTTCGGTCGGATTTTCCATATCGCATCCCGTACAGGATTTCGAGCGTACCGTTGAAACAACGCGCGATGTTCTCGAATATGTGCGCTTGCACAGTCGCCGGACCCGGGTCGTGCTCCCGTCGAGCGCGAGTGTTTATGGCGACGCGAGGGATATTCCCATCAGCATTGGTGCCCCGCTGATTCCGGTGTCGCCCTATGGGGTACACAAGAAAATAGCGGAGGAACTGTGCAGTTCTTATGCCGGTCATTTTGGCATTTCGGTTGCTGTGGTTCGGCTTTTCTCGATATACGGCGCTGGACTTCGCAAACAGTTGTTGTGGGACGCGTGCACCAAGCTTTCACGGGGCGCTGCGACCTTCGGTGGGACAGGGGAGGAGATGCGGGATTGGCTGCACGTGGAGGATGCTGCTCGCTTGCTACTCGCAGTGGGACAGGACGAGCAAACCAGTCCACTTTTTCTCAACGGTGCCACGGGCGTCGGTGTGCCTACCGCAAGAATCATCCAGCTTATTGCCGACGAATTTGGTGCTTACGGGTCAGTGCGGTTTTCTGGCGTCAATCGCCCGGGCGATCCCTTGCACCTCGTCGGTGACATCGACGCAAGCCGAGCGCTGGACTGGAAGCCGGAAAAGGTACTGGAGATAGAACTTGAGCGCTATGTCCGATGGTTCAAGGCAGGTGCAGTGTGAAGCGCATTGGTTTCATTCTTCACGCCAACCAGAATGATTGGCTTGGCGGGCTCAGTTACTTCCGCAATTTGTTGCGGGCAGTTTTCTCCAACCCGGGACGCGGCATTGAGCCGGTACTGCTGTTGCCGCCAGTTTTCCCTGGAGAGACCTTGGCCGGATTCCCTGAAGCTGAAACCATAACAACGCCGCTGGCAAGCCACCGGCACCCTACCCGATTGGCGGGCAGGATCGCGTCGAACGTGTTGGGTCGTGATCTCGCACTGGAATCGCTCCTGCAAAGGAGAGGCATAGAGGCGTTATCGCACTCAGGCGTCATCGGTTCGCGAAGCGAAATCCCCGCAATAAGCTGGATTCCTGATTTCCAGCACTTGCGTATGCCGGATTACTTTTCCCGGCGTGAACTCGATGCGCGCAACAATCATTTCTCTCAACTCGCCAGCAAGAGCAGCCGTGTCATTCTCAGCAGCAATGATGCGCAACGTGACTTTGCCTCTTTTGCACCTCATGCGCAGCAAAAAGCCAGAGTGCTGCATTTTGTTTCGTGGTTCGAAAACATCGGTCTTGCTCTCTCTCGGGAGGAACTGGAGGCCCGCTTCGGGATTGATCGACCTTACTTTCATTTGCCCAATCAGTTCTGGGCGCATAAAAACCACGAGGTGGTCATCGAGGCGATCGGGATTCTCCAAAGGCGTGGCGTCAATGTGTTAGTGCTGGCCACCGGAAAAACCGAAGACTACCGAAAAGCAGGTCATTTCTTGCAGTTGATGGGCCGTGTCAAGGAACTTGGTATCGAGGACAACTTCCGCCCGCTGGGAGTCGTCAAGCTGCCGGAACTACAGTCGCTGATGCTGAACGCACTTGCCTTGATCAATCCATCCAACTTCGAGGGTTGGAGCACGACCGTCGAAGAGTCCAAGTCACTCGGCCTGCCGATCATTCTTTCGGACATTGCTGTCCATGTCGAGCAGGCCCCCCGCCTGGGACAGTATTTCAAGGCGGGATCGCCTGAAGATCTTGCGGATGTCATGCTGAGGACCATGCGGGAGCGCGATCCGCTATTGCTTGAAGAGGCGCGCCAATCGGCCGCAGTGGCGCTTCCCTGTCGGATCCGGCAGTTCGGCGAAGCCTATGAGGAAATTGTGATGAGCGCCATTGACGATTGCTGTGAACTGGAGAGCAAGGAATGAGGGCATCTGAATCTTCCAAGGACGAATTGGTCATTGAAGCTGGAAGTTCGCCTCGCCAGTACGCCCGCACTGTCTGGCAGTACCGGGGTTTGCTGCGCATACTTTCATGGCGTGATATCAAGGTACGTTACAAGCAAACCGTCATGGGTGCGGCTTGGGCGCTGTTGCGTCCTTTGCTCACCCTGGCCATCCTGACGATTGTTTTCAGCAAGATCGCCCGTCTGCCTTCCGAAGGAAGCGCGCCCTATGTGCTCCTGGTGTTGTGCGGGCTGTTGCCTTGGCAGTTCTTCGCTGCCGGCCTTTCCGATGCGGCAGGCAGTGTTATCGATAACGAGAAGATCGTCAGCAAGATTTACTTTCCCAGGCTCGTTATTCCCGTGAGCGCCTTGGCCGTTTGTGCGGTCGATTTCCTGATCTCGCTTGTCATTCTCGCTGGCATATTTGCTTACTACAGATTCATCCCGGACTGGCATTTGCTTGCTCTACCCGTGGTGCTTCTGTTTGCCATACTCGCTGCCTTAGGCCCGGGCTTGCTGCTGGCTGCGTTGAACGTGAAGTACCGAGACTTCCGGTACGTCGTCCCATTCATTGTCCAGATGGGCATCTACGTCTCGCCTGTTGCCTACAGCACCAGTCTTATTCCCGAAAGCTGGCGAACTTTGTATTACCTCAATCCAATGGCGGGCCTTATCGACGCATTTCGCTGGACAGTGCTGGGCAGTGAGTTCACCCCATGGTGGCCGGGGGTGGGTTTGTCGCTGTGTGTGCTATTGGCGTTGCTGGCAATGGGGGTGCTGTATTTCCGCGCCACTGAGCGTTCGTTCGCCGACAATATCTGACCTTATGTCCTACGCGATCAAAATCGAAGGCCTTGGCAAGCGCTATCTGCTGTCACATCAGCAGAAGGCGCGATACCACTCGCTGCGCGACACCATCACAGAACGGGCGCAACACGCCGCACAGGCTGTCCGCCGCCTGATGGGCGGGATGGGATCTGATACTGATCCTGCGCGCGAGGAGTTCTGGGCATTGAAGGATTTTGACCTGCAGATCGAGCAAGGGGAGCGGTTGGCGATTGTGGGGCGCAATGGCGCTGGCAAGTCAACGCTGCTGAAGCTACTCAGTCGTGTGACGGAACCAACGTGCGGACGCGCGAGGTTGCGTGGGCGCATGGCCAGCCTGCTCGAGGTCGGAACCGGCTTTCATCCAGAGCTGACAGGGCGGGAAAACATCTACCTGAACGGCGCGATTCTCGGAATGGGCCGCCCGGAGATTGATCGCAAGTTCGACGAAATTGTTGCCTTTGCCGATGTCGAGAAATTCCTGGATACGCCCGTCAAGCGCTACTCCAGCGGCATGTATACGAGACTAGCATTTTCTGTAGCGGCTCATCTAGAAACCGACATCCTGATCATTGACGAGGTGCTGGCGGTCGGCGATGCCGCATTCCAGCGCAAATGCCTTGGCAAGATGGATGACGTGGGACGGGAGGGACGCACGCTGCTATTTGTGAGTCACAACATGGCAGCGGTCGAAACACTTTGCAATCGCGCGGTGCTCTTGGCTGGCGGCAGGCTTGTGGATGTCGGCGAGACCCGGAGGATCGTCGAGGCCTACTCGGAGACGTGGCGAAAGGCTGTTGACCTGAATGATCGCCATGATCGAAGTGGGACTGGGCGAGCGAGAATCGAATCCATTGTCATGGAGGCGGACTCGGGCGAGCAGACCTTCAGAATAGCTTCGATGGAAAGCGTCAGCTTCATCGTTACAGTATCAATGACTGCCGAAGCCGTCGGCAAGAAGGTGGATCTGATCCTGATCGTTTGCGATGGCCGCGACAATCGAATAATCCCGCTCTATACAGAATGGGCCCAAAGTGATCTCGAGGTCTCGGGCGAACTCCACAGGTTCCGCTGTCGCGTTCCTGGGGGCTTGCCATTGGTTTCAGACACCTATTGGTTGACTGCTGCAGTGTTGATCGGCGGCGTCAATGCGGACAAGCTTGATCGCGCGCTGGAGTTCGAAGTTGTCCCATCGCAAAGTTTTGCCGATGGGTTGGTGTTGAATCCTGCATTCGGCCAAGTCCTTGTTGAAAACATCTGGGAGTAATTAAACATGCTTGAATCGACCATTGCAACGGACTTGGCCAAACCTGAGGGCGTTACTGGTGCGAGTGGCCGGGGGCGTTTATTGAACCTTGAACGTGCCAATTTCAGGTATGAGCCTTTTCCGATTGGAATCATCCGCGACATCTTCGAGCCTTCTTTTTACGGAAGATTGGTGAAAACTTTTCCACCAGTCGAACTCTTTCGCTTCATGCAGGATCATGGTGACAAATGGTCCTTGTCGCAGTTCAATCATCCAGACCAGTACTACAAGTTCCTGGATTCCAATGCGGACTGGAATCACCTGCACAAGGTGATGACGAGTACTGACTTCATCGATCAGGTGATTGATGTGTTGGCTAAATCCAAGATTGACCTTGGCCTCAGGTCGATGCCAGAGACGAACGTATTGCGGAGATTGCGAAATGCTTTACGGGGTCGCCATGTTCCTGGCGCATTGCAATCGCGGTTTGAATTTTCGATGATGAGGGCTGGGGGCGGACACATTCTCCCGCATACGGACTCACCTCAGAAGCACATTACCTTGGTGGTAAGTATGGTCCAGCCAGGCGAGTGGGACCAGGCGTGGGGCGGAGGAACAGATCTCATGCGTCCCGTCGATCTGAGCGACAATTTCAATTTCCGCAACCGGTATCTGCGTTTCGATGAAGTTGAGACGATCGATACTATGGCGTACGAACCGAACCAGTGCGTCATTTTCATCAAGACGTTCAACTCCCTGCATGCGGTCAAACCCATGACAGGGCCGCACGATGTGTTGCGACGGACATTGACTGTCAACATCGAGTCAATCTGAGTTGGTCTTGAGATGCAATCCTGGGCAAGGCATTTGCTGAAGTCGAGAGATGTCTTGTCGAGACTGTACCGGCGTCTGGGCGTATTCCGTAGACACGCCGGAAAGTCGGCTTCCCTCGTAGATCTCCCTGTCGCAGACTACGAAAAGGTCGGTTTTGTCTGGCGGCCTTATGTGATGCGTTTGAATCGCCCCAACCAGAAGACAGCGGCAGTTGCGACAGATGCCATGGGTTTTCGTGTTTCTCACCACGGCGCAAGAGAATTTTGCTTTGCCGAGTACACAAGTCGAGGTGACGCATCTGTTCTGCTGGGTAACTCCGTTGCATTTGGCGTAGGGGCTTCAAGTGACGAGGCATCGCTTGCGAGTCAGCTCGCGCTGATCTCTGGTCGTCCTTGGTTCAATTTGTCCAGCCGGGCATCCAACATCATGCAGGACGTCATGTCCTTGCTGCTGCTGGGCGCGTCGCAACATCATGACATCGTCCTGATGTCGGGCGTCAATGATTTGCTGTTTGCCCTGCATTTTGAAAGTGCGGACCCTCATTTCCCGGTCTTTTGGGGCAATGATCAATTCTCGAAGTTGAATGAAATCAGCGCAATCGAGCCGCATGATCGCAGACTGAAGCTATCGCTTGATGAGCGCTACGCGCATGCACTTGCGAGCATTGATCGCGCTTTTCTTCTTCTTGCGCGCTTCGCCGTAAACAGGGAGTCACGCATACTTTTCGCGCTTCAACCATTGCTTGCCTGGATGGACAAGCCATTGCATGTGAACGAGGCAGCGATGTGTGAGAGGTGGGATCTTGTTTCCAGCGGGTTTCGTGCAACGCATAGGCCTGAAGTGATCGTGCCATGGAAATCCCGATTTGCACTGGATATCAGCGCTCTGTGTCGCAAGCACCAGATAGACTTTCTTGACTTGAATGTTCAACCCTCGCTGCTCACAGGCGAACATCTGTTTGTGGACCGCATCCATCTGACTGACCGCGGACAACGGATCGTTGCCGCGCTGGTGCTGGATGCGCTCGATTCTTCTAGGTAGGTGCAATGATGTTGAAACTTCGCGAGATCGTACGCAGGACATTTCGATTCTTCGGGCTGGAGGTGAGACGGGTGAGTGCGCCGGGATCCCGATACGAGAAGAACGTTATGTATGAGGCGGACGTTCGTTACCATGAATTGCGGGCTAAGGGGCTCGCGATGACGGGAAGTCCGGACGGCAAGATCAGAAGCATTGAAAAGCAATACAACACGATCCAGTTTCTGCGACTGGTGGTGGCGATGAAAGGCAGCATTGCAGAATGCGGAGCTTTCAAGGGACTCGGCAGTTTCATGTTCTGCCATACGCTGCGCCAGTCGGATCCGTCGTATGACGGTAAAGACTTTCTGATATTCGATTCGTTCGAAGGGCTGAGCGAGCCAGTCGCGCAGGATGTGATTGAGGATGCCCGCGTCGGTTCGGCAGGGCAAGCTTACATGGGAGCAGGATCTTTCCATGGCGGGCTGGAGCATGTACGTCATGCTCTGCGCGAGTTCCCGGCGATCGAGTTCCATCAGGGTTGGATACCAGCCAGTTTCAAGGATTTGCGGGAGCGGCAGTACCGTTTTGTTCATATTGATGTAGATCTTTACGAGCCAACGCGGGATTCTCTGGAATACTTTTATCCACGCCTTTGTGAAGGGGGAGTCATTGTGTGTGACGACTACGCGCACCTGCACTGGCCGGGGGCTCGCAAGGCGCTGGACGAATACTGCCATCCAAGGGGCATCCCCGTACTTTGTCTCACCACGGGTCAAGGCGTCATCATCAAGCGAGAAAGTTTGGGCGGGTAAATATGACAGCCTTGTCAAACACGCCCGTTACGGTCTTCATCAGTTCTGGCGAAGCGAGCGTTCTTGAGCGCAAGGTGCTGATGTATTCTTTGCGACGCAACTCCCGGCGCGATCTGGATATACGCGTCTTCAATGGCACACACAACACCATCGAACGAGAAGGGCGCGCACCTGAGCCTGCTCCCATGTCGCTCAGGGTGAAGTATCAGAACGTGACGGAGTTCAGCAATTACCGCTTCCTGGTTCCTGAGGTTTGCGGATATCAGGGCCGGGCGATTTCCATGGACTCCGATGTGATTGCGCTGGGGGACATTGGCGAGCTGTTCGATGCCGATATGGGTGACAGCGATCTGCTGGCAAAACCCGCGGCGTACGGCGATACGGTTGACGAGCAATGGGGGTTGAGCGTGATGTTGATCGATTGCGCTCGCACGCGCTGGACACTCGACCAGTATTTCTCCGAGATCGAGGCTGGCATATACAGCTACAGTGATTTGCATCAGTTGCGTCCGGGTTTCCTTGCACGCCATCCCCTGAAGGTGGGCCGGATAGACCCCCGCTGGAATGAATTCGACCGTTGCGATCGGGACTCCCGGCTAATCCACTACACGAACCTCTATTCGCAGCCATGGAAGTTTCGAAGTCATCCATACGGGGACCTATGGTTCCAGTACTTCGAGGAGGCTCGAAAGGCGGGTTATGTCACGGATCGCGACATCGAGCTGGCGCTTGTGCGCGCCTACGCGCGCCAGGATCTACTGGAAGGCAATCGCTGGACAGTGACTTCGTATCTACGGAAGATGGCGCGCGATTTGAAGTCGGAACTGCGTTGCATGCGCGCGGCGATCAGTAGGCGCTGATATGACAATCGAGCGGCTGATTGTCTGCCAAGGCACTGCCCAATTGGTGACGGCGGTTGCGGCGCTCCGCGCACATATGGCAAGAAGCACTGCCAGGTCAGAATCGCAGCAATCGCGTGAACATTTACTGATATGCGGGCTGGCTGTTGCCGACGAGTCGCAGGCTGAGGAGTTCGCGACCGTGATCGAAAAGATGGCGGCGTTACTGCATCCCTTTGCCACAATCACCCGGCTTGCAGATAAACGGCTGGAGCAACTGCTCGCTGAAGCCAGAAGTGCGTCCAGCGCGTCTGGAATAGCTGCGCTCCTTCATCAGGCGACTGGCATAGGAGAAATTGACGAGGTGTTCACAGTGCGCGATTGGCAGTCGTGCAATGTGCTTGCGCTCAGCGCCTATCCGGATGCGTTGCATGTCTGCTATGGGGATAGTGTCGGCGTGTACCTGCCAAAAGGATTCATGGCCCCGCCGCCGAGCCTCAGGTCGCGGATCGCGCTATGGCTGCGGCACGTCATGTCGCCAATTCCTGCGCTGCTTGCCAGTCCGCGATTAGATGTGAGTTACCTGCTGCTTCCTGAAGCCTTTAGTCTCCCTCCCAGCGGTGACGTTGTGCGCACAGAGGCAGCGGTACTCCGGGATTTATTCCACATTCTTTCGCCGCTGCTTAACGCGACCGCGATGGATGACTTGTATGTGCGAGTTGCTGACCGATCGGTGTGGGTGCTAATGGGTAGCAACTTCTCTGAGCAGGGTCTGATGACGCTGGAGCAAGAGCTTGATGCGTACTGTGAGTGGATTGAAGGCTTGCTCCCATCACCCGACACGGTGTTGCTAATCAAGTCTCATCCAAGGGATCGCCGCGGTAAACGTGAATTGCTGGAAACAAGGCTCCGGCGTCAGTTTGGCGAAGTGTGGTCTGCCGATTTTTTGGGAAGTGCTTATCTTCCCATCGAGGTGCTCCTGCTCAATCTCAAGCCCGTGGTGGCATCCCTGCGCACTTTGACAGTGAGCACGGCCTGTCTTGCGGCGCATTTCGTCGTCAAAAGCCGAAACCATATCGGGTTTGGTGACACGATTGTGCGAAGGTACGTGATGGCTAATAGGCGCCGTGAACGCCTCGAGCATGAACGCGAACTGCGCCGTCTTTGTATGCGGTTGACGGATGACGATCGACCGGAAATGATATGACGTCACTTGTTAAAGGCTTGGGGTCTCCTATGGTTTTACCTGATCTACGACGCGTGAAAAGAAGCGTTGATGGCGGATTACAGCTCTACTGCGGCGCTGCACACGATCTGGATATTCACTGGGGTTCTGAGACGGCTGCGGTTCTAAAAGTCCGGCGTGAGGGTCGTCGCGCTCGAAAAAAAAAATGCTGAGCTACGAAGGTTCGGCGGTCTTGTCGGATCGAGCTGGTGGCGGTAGGCTGCTGCGTGGAACAAGGTCGTCCTCGGTCGAGGCGCCGCTGATCACAGTCATAACTGCCACCTACAATGCGGCCCTATATCTGCCCACCTTGGTTGCCTCCATTCGCCAGCAGACATATTCCGGCATTGAATGGATAGTGATGGATGCGGAGTCGACAGACGGCACCATCGCAATCCTGCAGTCCAGTTCTGATGTCGTCGACTACTGGAGCAGTTCTGCCGACACCGGTATCTACAACGCGTGGAACAAGGCGCTGCGCCATGCCAATGGGGAGTGGGTTTGTTTTCTGGGGGCAGATGACTATTTGTGGAGCAGCGACGCAATGGCCCGCATGGCTGTTGCGCTACGCGATTTGCCGGCTGATGTGCGAATCGCTTATGCGCAGGTCATGCTTTTAGGGCGGGATGATGCGCCGCTGTATGCCGTGGGTACACGTTGTAACTCCGACCTAGATCGTCACTTGGATGTCATGAAGCTTCCCCCTCACCCTGGCCTGATGCATAGACGCGCAATATTTGAGCAGCATGGTGGATTCGACGAAAGCTTTCGGATCGCCGGTGACGCGGATTTACTGTTTCGTGAGTTGCGGCATTCCACTGCGCGGTTTGTGCCTGACCTGGTGATTGCTGGGATGAGGCAGGGCGGCATCAGCAGTAAACCTTCGAATGTGTTGCGATCGCTGCAGGAGCTTCGTCGAATCCAGCGCAAATACGGCGTTCGGTGGCCCGGAGCCGCGCTGACGAAGGCTAGGCTCCGAGCCTACGTCCGGCTGATACTGTGGGGCATTGTGGGTGAACGTCTAGGCCGATATGTGCTCGATGCGGGGCGTCGGGTCTCGGGCAAGCCGGCCTACTGGACACGCACATGATTGCAACGATGAAGCGTCATGATCTTGCTGTCGGGTCCAAAAGGCAGAATGGCGTCATATGAACATTGTTCTGACAGGTTCGCAAGGTAATTTCGGAAGCGAGTTCCGGAAGCGGGCCGGGCACAATGTGATCGGCATCGATCGGGATGCGTGGGAAAGTCTGAACCGTATGCCGTCTTTGCCCGAGGCGGTGGTTATACATGCTGCGAGCGACTTGCGGTCGCCTGCTTCGGTATCGCCAGCGCGTTTGATGGAGTCCAATGTCATGGCGACGGCGCGCCTTCTCGAGGAGGCGCGTCGCCTTCGCGTGAAGCGCTTTGTCTTTTTGAGTAGCTGCGCGGTCTATGGCGAGGACATGCATACCGCCGAAGACAGTTCCCTGAGTCCCATCAGCATCAACGGTGTTGGAAAATTGCTCAATGAAAAGCTGATCTCGGAATTTTGTAGTGCGCATGGGATCGAGTATCAGATACTCCGAATCTTTAATATGTACGGTGGGCGTGATGGATTTTCGATCGTGAGTCGCCTTGAGCAGGCAGTGCGTGGGAACATGTCCTTCGTATTGAACAATCACGGGGTTGCGCAGCGGGATTTCATCCATGTCGCAGACGTGGTAACGATTGTTCTGGGGTTACTGGGAATGCCGGTGCGCCATGCATACCTCAATATCGGCACCGGTGTGGCTACACGCATCTCGTCGCTCGTTGAATGGGCGCGACGGGCCCACCCGGAGCTGAAGGTCGAATACGCGAAGACCGTGACTCAGGAGGCTGAATACTCGCGGGCTGATACTGGCCGGCTGACGGAAACGATGAAGCTCGATTTCATAAGTATCAGCGACTATGTATTGAATGATTTCAAACCTGTTTGAAGTAGCGGCGAATGACGCCCACTATGCGAAGATGCTTTGAAGTCAGCCCAGACCGACGGAAGCCATGACACAAGCAGACCCTCCCCGCATACTGCTTATCGGGGGTAACGGATACATTGGTCGCCACCTCGCGGAGCGCTTGGCGGCGAGCGCAGGCCAAGTGACTTTGCTGGGCCGTTCGGCCATGGCACCTACAGGCGGAAATTCTGGGCTGCGATATTTGCAAGGCGATTACGCCGATACCCACGTGCTTGAGTCGCTGCTCGATTCGCACGATGTCGTCGTTCATCTGGCATACGCCACGGTGCCCAACACGTCGTTCGACGATCCGTTGGCCGATCTTCAGCAGAATCTTCCGCCAGTCGTTCGCCTGTTCACCGAAATCGCAGCGCGAGGTAAGAAGTTGGTGCTTGTATCGTCAGGTGGTACGGTGTATGGAGAGGCATTGCGCCTGCCCATTACGGAAGACCAGCCCGCGCGCCCCATCTCGCCATATGGGGTTACCAAGCTCACCCTCGAAAACTACGCGCATGTCTACGCAGTCACTCACGGTTTGCGCTACGTTTGCGTGCGTCCCGCCAATGCCTATGGGCCGGGTCAGAGGCCTTTCATCGGGCAAGGCTTTATCTCCACGGCGATGGCCTCGGCCATGCGTGGTGATCCTGTCCGCATATTCGGCGAACGCGGGACGGTGCGGGATTACATTTTTATCGAGGATCTCGCAGATGGCATTGCAAAGCTGCTGTATCAGGGGGCGTTGTCGCAAACTTATAACCTCGGTTCGGGTGAGGGCCGCTCCAATATGGATGTCATCGATGCGATGGAGCCATTGCTGCGTGCAAACGGCCACACGCTGCGCGTCGAGCATCTGCCCGAACGCTCATTCGATGTTCGGGCCAACGTGCTCGATTCGACCCGCATGCGTTCACTGACAGGTTGGGCGCCTGGCGTGAAATTCGAGTCGGGCCTGGAGAAAACCTACCGTTGGCTTCGCGACAATGGCTTCTGACCTGCCTGTCGTCACGGTGGCGATGCCGATCTACAACGCCGGCGGGTATCTGCGCGCTGCTGTCAACTCCATTCGTCTGCAAACCCTGCAGGACTGGGAGTTGCTGATCATCGATGATGGTTCTACAGACAATGCGATTGCCTGCCTTGCAGGCCTCGATGACAAGCGCGTCCGGGTTATTCGTGACGGATTCAACCGCGGCCTTGCTGCACGACTCAACGAAGCCATCGACATGGCCAGAGGCGAGTTCTTCGCCAGGATGGACCAGGACGATATCTCGTATCCCGAGCGGCTGGAGAAGCAGGTGGCGCGGCTGCGCGCGGACGCCGCGTTGGACCTTGTGGCAACGCGAGCGATCCGTATCGACGAGAGCAGTGAGGCCATAGACCTGTTTCCCGCGCCCGAAAGCGATAGTGAGATTGCTGCGCGGCCTTGGCAAGGTTTCCACATGCCCCATCCCAGCTGGACTGGTCGAGTGCAGTGGTTTCGAGACCACCGTTATGCCACGCCTGGTCCTTATTTTTGTGAAGATCAGGAATTGCTGTTGCGCAGTTACCCTGCAAGCCGCTTCGCTATCGTGGACGAGGTCCTGTTTGCGTATCGGGTGCGCCGACGGTTCAATCCGCACAAGCAGTTTCGCACCCGCCTTGCCGTATGGCGGGTGCAGCAAGCGCAATTTGCGAAGCGGCGGCAGTGGCTCAACCTTTTATTGGCGACGCTGATGCTTGTTGCGCGCGTTGCAGTCGACGCGGCAACACAGCTTGGATGGAAGATCGGCGGATCTGACGTGCGCCGCGAATCGCGGCTCGATCCGGCATTGCAAACTCAATGGCTGCATGTTCGGGCCGCGACCATGAAGGCCCCTGCGACATGAAGATCTGTCGCGTCGTGACCGTCCCCTTTTTTTTCCAGAACCATCTTCGTGAGCAGGTGATTGCCACGATCCGTGCGGGGCATGAAGTCACGCTCGTCTGCAGCCCGGGGCCGGAAATTGCCGACTTGCGAAACATCGCAGGTGTGCGCATCTGCGAGATCGAGATACCCCGCAAAATTTCGTTGTGGCGCGACATCGTTGCTTTGTTCTTGCTCACCAGACTTTTCGGTCGCGAGAAATTCGACGTTGTGCATTCTGCTACCCCCAAGGCGGGCATGCTCGCCGCAATCGCTGGCTGGCTGGTGCGTGTGCCCGTGCGGCTGCATACGTTCACGGGGCAGCCATGGGTGGAGTTGGGCGGAGCGGTACGCGTACTTGCAAAGACGGGTGATTGGCTCACCGCGCGTCTTGTCACCCATGGCTACACCGACAGCCTGTCCCAACGTGATTTCCTCATCGACCAGGGCATCTCCAAAGCGTCGCGGTTGAGCACACTGGGTGCGGGATCGCTGGCGGGCGTTGATCTCCAACGCTTCTGCGTAGCCTCGATTGGAGAGTCCGTCAAGGTTGACAGGGCGACGCTGGGGGCTTCTTCAAGCACTCGGATCATTACGTTCATCGGGCGTGCGACCGTCGACAAGGGTGTGCGGGAACTGGTCGCGGCCATTCGCCAGTTGGTGACCGAAGGCTTCGATGTGCTGCTGTTGCTGATCGGGCCTTTCGAACCTGAACACGATCCGCTGCCGAATGAAACGCTGGAGGCGATCAAGACGGATCCTCACATCCGATCCATCGGCTATTGCGCAGCACCAGAGCGTTATCTGGCCATGACAGACATTTTTTGTATTCCCAGTTATCGGGAGGGCTTCCCGATCGTTGTGATCGAAGCCGCCGCGATGGGCGTGCCCTCCGTCGGAACTGATATCACGGGCTTGTGCGATGCCGTGGTCGATGGCGTCACGGGGCTGCTCGTTCCCGTAAAGGAAGTAGACGGTCTTTGTTCAGGGCTCCGGCGCTTGTTGAATGATGAACCGTTGCGTCAGTCGATGGGAGCGGCCGCACGCCGGCGTGTGGAGGCGCAGTTCGACAGCAAGGTCGTCAACGCCACGGTGCTGGATGAGTACGTACGGCTTGTGAACGTTCGACGTGTGAGTGTGGCGCCATGAAGATTCTGGTTACCGGCGCCACCGGCTTTGTTGGCAAAGCCCTGTCGAACCGCTTGCGGGAGGACCCGACGAACACGGTTGTCGAGACCTCCCGGTCACGCAAGGGGCCGGAACTTGCCGGTGGCACTGACTGGTCCGGCCTGCTAGCCCATGTGGACTGCGTGGTGCATGCTGCAGCTCGCGTCCATGTAATGAAGGAGTCAGCGGCTGATCCACTTGCCGAGTTCCGTCGGGTGAATGTCGACGGCACATTGGCGTTGGCTCGTCAGGCGGCGAAATGCGGTGTCAGACGTTTCGTTTTCGTCAGTTCCGTCAAGGTCAATGGCGAGTCGACGCTGCCGGGGCGCCCATTCCGCGAAACAGATGTTCCCGCTCCGCAGGACTCCTACGGATACAGTAAACATGAAGCGGAGTCGGCATTGCGCGAGCTCGCTGGGCGCACGGGGATTGAGCTTGTCATCGTACGTCCGCCACTCGTCTATGGCCCGGGTGTGAAAGGTAATTTTGCTGCACTGATGCGGGCCGTGAGACGTGGCTGGCCTTTGCCGCTCGGCGCAGTGAACAACCAGCGCAGCCTTGTCGCATTGGACAATCTGGTCGATCTTCTGGCGCTATGCGCCGTACACCCGAAGGCTGCCAACGAGACGTTTATGGTCAGTGACGGTCAGGACCTGTCTACGACTGAACTGGTTCGCGGTATCGCCGAGGCGATTGCTCGCCCGGCAAGATTGATTCCTGTGCCGCCGTTGCTGTTGCGAGTTGGAGGCGCGATGGCAGGACGCGGCGAAGCCGTTCAACGCCTTTGTGGGAATCTGCAAGTGGATATTGGCAAGGCGGAAAGCGTGCTGTCATGGACACCGCAAGTTGCCGTGGCCGAAGGTTTACGTCGTGCCGCTGCAGGTCTTGAATGACGAGGCATCGATGATGAAACGATTACTCGATCTGGCGCTGGCGCTCATGGCCGCCGTGATTCTGGCAATCCCGCTGTTTTTCGTTGTGCTTGCTGTCCGCATGACTTCACCCGGTCCTGCACTTTATTGGTCGGATCGTGTCGGCAGGAACAATTCGGTTTTCCGCATGCCAAAATTCCGGAGTATGCGAATCGATACTCCCGCCGTCGCGACCCATTTGCTTGAAAACCCCGCCCAGTGGCTGACGCCCATCGGATCTTTCCTCCGCAAGAGCAGCCTGGATGAACTCCCGCAACTGTGGAGCATTTTCCGGGGTGACATGAGTTTCGTCGGGCCCCGCCCTGCGCTTTTCAATCAGCATGACTTGATTGCATTGCGCACCGAAAAAGGCGTTCACTCTCTTCTTCCCGGTCTCACGGGGTGGGCGCAGATCAACGGTCGGGACGAATTGCCGATTCCTCAGAAAGTGGCGCTGGACGAGGAGTACCTGCAGCGCCGCTCGCTGGCCTTCGATATTCGCATCATCTGGCTGACTTTCTGGCGTGTAGTTCGCCGGGATGGTGTGGCACATTGAGCACATGATTTCTCAGCGGCTCATTGGCCTTCCGCGTCGCGTCAAGCAGTTCACCGTGATGCTGCTCGACGCGGCGCTTGCCGTTGTGGCCACCTGGCTGGCGTTCAGTTTGCGGCTGGACGTCCTTCACTGGCCGGAAGGCGATCAATGGAAGGCGTATGCGCTGTCCTTCGTGCTGGCCCTTCCGGTCTTTCTGCGATTCGGCCTGTATCGGGCCATCTTCCGCTACACCGGAATCGCGGCAATGGCGGCAACTGTCAAAGCCGTTGCGCTGTACGGTGCGCTGCTGTTCGTGATTCTCGTGACCATGCGCTGGCCTATGGTCCCGAGAAGCCTGGGCGTTTTGCAGCCACTCATCTTCCTGCTTCTCGTGGCGATGAGTCGTGCGCTGGCCCGGTTCTGGCTCCTCGACCTGGTGGCCAAATCCGGGTCACGGAGTGCACGGCCACGCCTGCTCATCTACGGGGCTGGCGCGGCGGGCGTGCAAACTGCCAACGCGGTCGGTACGGGCCAGTTCGACCTGATGGGGTTCATTGACGACGATGAATCGAAGATCGGCCGCAGTATCAATCGTGTGACCGTGTTGTCCGCGGCACAGGTCCCCGAGGCGGTGGAGCGGCTCGGGATTACCGACATCCTGCTCGCCGTGCCCAGCGCGACACGCCAGCGCCGCAACGAAATCCTCGCCGCTCTGCGGTCGCTACCCGTTCACATTCGCACGTTGCCCGGCTTGGGCGACCTGGCCAGCGGCCGCGTGACCGTGCAGGACTTTCAGGAATTGGACATTGAAGACTTGCTGGGCCGCGACGCTGTCGCACCCGATCCGGAGCTATTGTCCAGGCACCTCACCGGGCGCACAGTACTGGTGACTGGAGCGGGAGGCAGCATCGGTAGCGAGTTGTGTCGGCAGATACTCCTCCAGCGGCCGGGGTGTTTGCTGCTGCTGGATCACAGCGAGTACAACCTGTATGCGATCCATCAGGAACTGGGTTCGCAAGCCTCGGATTCGGGCGTGCAATTGTTGCCGCTTCTCGTCAGCGTCATGCACGCTGCCCGCATGGACGACGTGTTCGCCGCCTTCCGCCCCGACACCGTCTACCACGCCGCCGCCTACAAGCACGTCCCATTGGTCGAGCAGAACGCCGGCGAAGGACTGAGCAACAACATCTCGGGTACGCTGATCACCGCGCAGGCAGCCTTGCGCCATGGCGTCGGCCGTTTCGTGCTTGTTTCCACTGACAAGGCAGTCCGCCCCACCAACATCATGGGCGCAAGCAAGCGCGTCGCGGAACTCGTGCTGCAGGCGCTGGCCGCGAAATCGGCCGCGTCGGTGCAGCCGGCCAACGGCGCGTCCGGCACAACCTTCGCCATGGTCCGCTTCGGCAACGTGCTCGGCTCCTCGGGCAGTGTCGTGCCGCTGTTCCGCAGGCAACTGGCCGCGGGTGGTCCGCTGACGGTCACGCATTCGGAAGTCACGCGCTATTTCATGACCATCCCGGAAGCGGCCCAACTCGTGCTGCAGGCCGGCGCCATGGCCGAAGGCGGGGAGGTCTTCGTACTCGACATGGGTGAACCCGTGCGTATCCTCGATCTCGCGCACCGCATGGTGCGGCTATCGGGTCTCACGGTGCGCGACGCTGAACATCCCGACGGCGACATCGAGATCGCCATCACCGGCCTGCGCCCGGGCGAGAAGCTCTACGAAGAGCTGCTGATCGGCGACGACCCCCAGCCCACCACGCACCCGCGCATCATGAAGGCGCGGGAAAGCATGCTCGACTGGCCGCAGCTCGACGCGGCGCTGGAGCGCTTGCGGGCCGCCATCGCCACCAACGATGTGCCTGCGGCCAAGGCGGTGCTCCAGGAAATCGTGAGCGGCTATCAGCCCGAGGCCGAGACGGTCGATCACCTGGCGCTGGCAACCCGCCCCTGAGTTTGCGTCACAATCCGGGAAAAGCCCCTTTTCCCGACGCCGCCCATGACCGACCTCCTCAATATCGCCCCGCGCGACAAGGCCGAAATCCTTGCGCAGGCGCTGCCGTACATCCGCAAGTTCCATGGCAAGACCATGGTCATCAAGTACGGCGGCAACGCCATGACGGACCCCGCCCTGCAGCAGGACTTCGCCGAAGACGTGGTGCTGCTCAAGCTGGTGGGCATCAACCCGGTGGTGGTTCATGGCGGCGGGCCGCAGATCGAGACCGCGCTCAAGCGCCTGGGCAAGAAGGGCGAGTTCATCCAGGGCATGCGCGTGACCGATGCCGAGACGATGGAAGTGGTCGAATGGGTGTTGGCCGGCGAGGTGCAGCAGGACATCGTGGGCCTGATCAATCAGGTCGGCGGCAAGGCCGTGGGGCTGACGGGGCGCGACGGCGGCATGATCCGTGCGCGCAAGCTGCGCATGCTGGACAACGCCGACCCCACGAAGGAACACGACATCGGCCAGGTGGGTGACATCGTCGGCATCGACCCGTCGGTGGTGAAGGCGCTGCAGGACGACCAGTTCATCCCTGTGGTGAGCCCCATCGGCTTCGGCGAGCAGAACGAGAGCTACAACATCAACGCCGACGTGGTGGCCGCCAAGCTGGCCACGGTTCTGCAGGCGGAGAAGCTGCTCATGCTCACCAACATTCCCGGCGTGCTGGACAAGGACAAGAACCTGCTCACCGAACTCACGATGAAGCAGATCGACGAACTCATCGCCGACGGCACGATCTCCGGCGGCATGCTGCCCAAGATTGCCGGCGCGCTCGACGCGGCCAAGAGCGGCGTCAACGCAGTGCACATCATCGACGGCCGCGTGCCTCATTCCATGTTGCTGGAAATTCTGACCGAGCAGGCGTTCGGCACGATGATCCGCTCGCACTGAGACAAGGGACATCGACACCCATGCGCCTGCTGCTCGTCGAAGATGACGTGATGGTCGCCAGCGGCATCAAGCTGGGGCTCAGTGACGCCGGCTATGCGGTGGACTGGGTGGCCAGCGCCGAGCGCGCCGAAGAAGTGCTCGCCACGGAAACCTTCGACGCCGCAGTCATCGACATCGGCCTGCCACGCATGGACGGGCTTGAACTCACCCAGCGGCTGCGCAAGGCCGGCCATGCGCTGCCCGTGATGATCCTCACCGCGCGCGACGCGCTGCAGGACCGCGTGCAGGGCCTGGACCTCGGGGCCGACGACTACATGGTCAAGCCCTTCGAGCTGCCGGAGTTGCTGGCACGCCTGCGTGCGCTGCTTCGCCGTTCGCAGGCGGCCACCACGGCGGTGCTGGGCTTCGGTCCGCTGGAGATGGACACCGCCAACCGCCGCGCCACCGTCGGCGGGCAGACACTCGAACTCGGCCCGCGCGAGTGGACCGTGATGGAATACCTGCTCATCAACGCACCCAAGCCTGCCAGCAAGGAAAAGCTGCTGCACGCGCTCACCGGCTGGGACAAGGAGATCACACCGAACGCGGTGGAGGTCTACATCTCGCGCTTGCGCGCCAAGCTCGAGCCGCACGGCCTGGCGCTGCGGTCGATCCGGGGCTTCGGCTACCGCCTGGAACTCCTCGGCGCTTCGTGACGAGGTCCACCCGCATCACCACGGGGCTGCAGCGGCGGCTGGTGGTGCTGCTGCTGCTGCCCCTGCTCATCCTCGCATTTGTCAACGCGTGGTTCGATTACCGCTCTGCAGGCAACGCCGCCGTGCAGCAGGATCGGCAGCTCGCCGCGTTGTTGCCGCTGCTGGTCGACTCGGTCGTCGGGCCCGGCGAGACGGCCACCGATCCGCCGGTCATGCTGCTGGCCCCGCCGCTCGACGAGTTCCTGAAGCAAGGACGCGGCCTCACGGTGTTTGCCATCGGCGACGCGTCGGGCCGCATCGTCATCGGCGAACCCTGGCTTTCCGGGGTGGACCCCAACACCGACCAGCCCGAATTCCACAGCGAGGAATACAACGGCGTCATCTACCGCATCGCCACGCAACGCATCACCACGCCGGCCGGCGAACTGATCATGGTGCTGGCCGACGGTTCGGGCTCGCGCCAGCAATGGCTGCAGTCGGTGTTGTTCCGCGTGCTGCTGCCCAACATCGTGCTCATCGTCGCAGCAGCGCTGGCCGTCAGCTGGGCGGTGCGGCGCGCGCTCGGGCCGCTGCTGACGCTCAAGGAAGACGTGGAACATCGCTCGCCGCGTGACCTGACTGCGCTGGACGTGCAGGCGACGCCGGACGAGGTCCGGCCACTGGTCGAATCGCTCAACCGGCTCTTCGGCCTCGTCAACGCGCAGGCCGACAGCCAGCGCCGCTTTGTTGCCGACGCCGCACATCAGTTGCGCACGCCGCTGGCGGGCCTGCAGGCGCAGGTGGAAGCCTGGGCGCAGGCTGCGGGCACCGGCCCGCTCGACCTCGGCAACGAGGAAATCCTCAAGCTGCGCGATGCCACGCGACGCACTTCGCAACTGGCACACCAGCTTTTGGCACTCTCGCGCGCGGACGCCCGCGCCACCGACGCGCAACCGCGCCGCATGGTCGACCTCAAGCCGTTGTGCGAAGACATCCTGCAGACCTTCCTGGACTCGGCCGCCGCCAAGCACATCGACCTCGGGCTCGATGTCGTACCGGTGCAGGTGCCCGGACAGGAATGGTTGCTGCGCGAGCTACTGGCCAACCTCGTGGGAAATGCGGTGAAGTACACGCAGGAGGGAGGTTCGGTCACCATCCGCTGCGGGAGTGAGCCGGCGCCCGAGGGCAGCGAGGCCATCCCCACGAATTTCCTGGAAGTGGAGGACGACGGCCCCGGCATTCCGCAAGCCGAGCGTGGCCGGGTGCTGGAGCGCTTCTACCGCTCGCCCGGCGCCGAAGGCGAGGGCAATGGCCTGGGTCTTGCCATTGCAGACGAAATCGCGCACAGCCATCGCAGCCACCTGCAGTTGCTCACCGGACAACGCGGTGCCGGACTGCGCGTGAGGCTGGATTTCCCGGCCCAGGTTTCCGGGCCGCTCCCCGTGGTTTGACCCGGGGCCATGCTGCTGTGCGAGAATCATTTGCACACCGTACTTACACCATGTCAGACGCAGAGAACAGCACCTCCCAAGTTACTTCCGACGCCGACGCCTCCGCGCCGGTGCGCAAGCGGCCCAAGCCGGGCGAACGCCGCGTCCAGATCCTGCAGGCCCTGGCCACCATGCTGGAGCAACCGGGGGCGGAGCGCATCACCACTGCGGCACTCGCTGCACGGCTGGAAGTGAGTGAAGCGGCCCTGTACCGGCACTTCGCCAGCAAGGCCCAGATGTTCGAAGGCCTCATCGAATTCATCGAACAGAGCGTGTTCTCGCTGATCAACCAGATCACCGAACGTGAAGCCGACGGCGCCGCGCAGGCCGCGCGCATCACCGGCATGTTGCTGCAGTTCGCCGAAAAGAACCCCGGCATGACGCGTGTGATGGTGGGCGACGCGCTGGTCTACGAGAACGAGCGCCTGCAGCAGCGCATGAACCAGTTCTTCGACAAGATCGAATCCACCTTCCGCCAGTCGCTGCGCGTGCAGGCGGAATCCCGGGGCTCGGCCACACCCACGGCCGATGCGCAGGTGCGCGCTTCGGCGCTCACCGCGTTCATCGTCGGTCGCCTGCAGCGCTTCGCGCGCTCCGGTTTCAAGCGCATGCCGTCCGAGCACCTCGACGCGAGTCTCGGCCTGCTCCTCTAAGCCGGTTCAAACAAACCGGCTCACCAGCTCCACAACGTGCCGTCGTGCTGCAGCCGGTTCACCGGCAGGTAGGCGCGCTGGTACGGGTACTTCGCGGCGAGCTTCTCATCGATCTCCACGCCGTGGCCCGGCTTCTCGCCGCAATGCATGAAGCCCTGCCTGAACACATAGTCGTGCGGGAAGACTTCGTCGGTCGCGTCGGTATGGCGCATGTATTCCTGCACCCCGAAGTTGGGCACCCAGGTGTCGAAGTGCAGCGCAGCGCCCATGCACACGGGTGAAAGATCGGTCGCGCCGTGGCAGCCGGTGCGCACCTGGTACAGGCTTGCAAAGTCCGCAATGCGCCGCAGGTGCGTGATGCCCCCCGCATGCACCACGGTCGCGCGGATGTAGTCGATCAACTGGTTCTGGATCAGGTCCTTGCAGTCCCAGACCGTGTTGAAGATCTCACCCACGGCCAGCGGCGTCGTCGTGTGCTGGCGGATCAACCGGAACGCCTCCTGGTTTTCGGCCGGCGTGCTGTCCTCCATCCAGAACAGGTGATACGGCTCCAGCGATTTGCCCAGCCGTCCGGCCTCGATCGGTGTCAGGCGGTGGTGCACGTCGTGCAGAAGGTGGATGTCCGGTCCCACGGCTTCGCGCACGGCTTCGAACAGTCGCGGCGTGTGCAGCAGGTATTTCTCGGTACTCCAGTCGTGCTCGCTCGGCAGGTCGGCGTCGGCCGGTTCATAGAACATGGTGCCGCGCCCCACGCCGTACACCTTCTCCAGCCCCGGCACGCCGCTTTGCGCGCGGATCGCCTGGTAGCCCATCTCCTTGTACTTGAGCACTTCTTCCACCGTCTGCGCGATGTCGCGGCCGTTGGCGTGGCCGTAGACCATCACACCGGTGCGGCTGCGCCCGCCGAGCAACTGGTAGAGCGGCAGGCCGGCAGCCTTGGCCTTGATGTCCCACAGCGCCGTGTCCACCGCCGCGATGGCGCTCATCGTCACCGGGCCGCGCCGCCAGTAGGCGCCCTTGTAGAGGTACTGCCAGATGTCCTCGATCTGATGGGCGTCCCTGCCGATCAGGCAGGGGATGACATGCTCGGTCAGATAGCTCACGACCGACAGTTCGCGCCCATTGAGTGTCGCATCGCCGATGCCGGTGAGCCCCTGGTCTGTCTCTATCTTCAGCGTGACGAAGTTGCGTCCCGGCGAGCAGACGATGACGCGTGCCGCTGTGATCTTCATTCGCTTGTCTCCCTGTTGAGTTGTTCCACCGCCGCCAGTACACCGCTCGCATGGATGCGCGCGAGCCAGTGCTCCACACGGGCCTGCCATGCATCGTTGCGCGCGATTGCTTCTCCCCACACTTCGACCAGGCTGCCGAGTGCATGCACCGTGCGCACGGCATCGCCCGCGTGCGCGAGTGCCAGCGCCTGGACGCGCTCGGCCATCGGGTCGAGCAGGGCGTAGGAATGTCCGTTCTCGCTCTCGCCGGTGCAATAACGCATCCATGCGGCGGCGGCGAAGGCGAGGCGCTCGAACGGCTGGCCCTTGCCGATCTGCCCGAGGATCGATGGCGGCCAGCGCTGCGGAATCTTCTGCGTGCTGTCGGTCGCTATCTGGTGCACGCTGTGCTTGAGCGCCGGGTTGGCGAAGCGCGCGAGCAGGGCGTCCCGGTACGCCTGCCAGTCGGGCCGCGTGACGTGCGGCGCGACTTCATGCGTCATGAGGCCGTGCACGAAGGTGTGTATCGCCGGCTGCGAAATGCAGTCGCAGATGACCGCCAGCCCTGCCACCGCGCCCATGCAGGCCATGGCCGTGTGGCTGCCGTTGAGCATGCGCAGCTTGGCTTCCTCGAAAGGGCGCACGTCGTCCACCACGTTCACGCCGGCGTCGGCCAACAAGTCGCCGTCGGCTGCGTCGACGAAGCGGCGCTCGATCACCCATTCCCAGAATGCCTCGGTGCCCAGCGCGCTGTCGTCCTTCAGCCCCAGCGACTCGCGTGCGGCCCTCAGGCGTTCGTCGGTCGCGGCAGGCACGATGCGATCCACCATGCTGTTGGGGAAGGCGCAGCGCTCACCGATCCAGAGCGCGGTTTCGGCATCGGGCGCGCCCTGTTCGCACAGCGCCTGCAGCTTGCGGCCGTTGCCGCTCAGGTTGTCGCACGATGCGATGGTGAGCCCCGGCAACCCTGCGGCGCGCCGCGCAACCAGGCCTTGCACGATGAGCGACGCGAGCCCGGGTCCGTAGCCCTTCTCGGTGACGGTGAGGGTGATCCATCGGGTCGATGGCGCGGCAATCGCCTGCACCACGCGTGGCGCTTCACGCGCAGCGACACAGGTTTCCACGATCGCCCCCGGAACCTGCCAGTGCGTGCCATCCCGGCTGGCGATCTGGACAGCATAGAGGCCGTCCTGCGCAGCGAGCGAATCAGCCACGTGCGTGCTGCGCATCGCCACACCCAGCACCGCCCACCGCGTGTCGCCGCGTGAGAGCAGGGCGTCGAACACCATGGCCTGGTGGGCGCGATGGAATGCGCCCAGGCCGAGGTGGACCACGCCGGGGATGAGTCCGCCGCGTTCGTAGCGCGGGACGGCTGCGCCGTTGGCGGCGGCGACATCGAGCGTGCGGTTCTGCAGTCTTTCCATGGGATGCGCTCGCCCGGTGCTCAATCGAATTGCAGCCCGCCGTTGAGGTCCAGCACCTCGCCGGTGATGAAGCCGCTCATCGGATGCGCGAGGAACAGCACGCAATGCGCGAGCTCTTCCAGCTCGCAGAAGCGCCCGACCGGGATCATCCGGCGCAACTCCGCCTGCCGCTGGGCGCTGACCTGCTCCGTCAGCATCTGCGTCTTGACGAAAGTGGGCGCCAGTGCGTTGCAGGTCACACCGAAGGGCGCGTATTCACGCGCAAAGCTGAAGGTCAGCGAGATCACACCGCCCTTGCTGGCCGCATAGGCCGGCAGTGGCGACAGACCACCCGTCTTCGCCCCGTACGAAGCGATGTTGACGATGCGCCCGAAGCCGCGTGACTTCATGCCCGGCGCGACACGCTGGCTCACATGGAACACGCCGTCGAGGTTGATGCGCAGCGTCTTGTCCCACAGTTCGGGCGTGGTCTGTTCGCAGTTGGCATATTGCAGGAAGCCCGCGTTGTTCACGCACACATCGATGCGGCCGAAGTGCGCCTCGATGGCATCGCAGGCGGCGTGAACCTCGTCGCGTGAGCTCACATCCATGCGCGTGCAGAAGAGCCGTTCGCCTGCTGCTTCGGCTTGAACCACCGACGTGTCGAGGTCCGTCGCCGCGACACGGTAGCCGGCAGCCAGCAGCGCCCGGACGGTTGCGAGTCCCATCCCCGCGTTGGCGCCGGTCACCAGCGCCACCTGGTCGTGGATGGCGGGCGCGGATCGCGGTTTCACCGCTGCGGGTGCGATGTCGGCGGTCGTCATGCGCTGTCCTCCACGGTCAGGCCGACCTTGGCGCCGGCTGCGACGATCTCGGCCCATGTCTGCGAATCCATCACGATGCCATCGCGCTCGCGTTGCGCACGGGCGGCAAGCTCCGGTTCACCGGCAATCTGCACGGCGTCGAATCCCGTGCCGGGTGGGCTCTTTTTCAGCCATTCGAGGAACGCCGCGGATTCCGATTCGAAAGCGGCCTGCGTGCCGAGGCGCCTGGGGTCGATGAGCACGCTGAGCATGCTGTTGTGCACCGCGCGCGCCGTGTTGGCCGGCTGGTGCCAAGTGCCGCCGCCGCTCAGCGCGCCGCCGAGCAGCTCGCATGCGATGGCCATGCCGTAACCCTTGTGCTCGCCGAACGCGAGGATGGCGCCGAACATCCCGCTCGGCGGCTGCGGCACCACCACCACGCCGGGGTCGGTGGTGGGTCGGCCCTGCGCGTCGATGAGGTAGCCCGGGGGGACTGGCTGGCCCTTGTTGTGGGCAACGCGCATCTTGCCCTGTGCAGCGCGGCTGGTCGCGAAGTCGAGGATGAAGGGCGCGCGCGGCTTCTCCGGCGTGCCCAGTGGAATGCCGATGCAGCACGGGTTGGTGCCGAAGCGGCCGTCACCGCCGCCCCAGGGTGCCACCACGGGTCTGGACATCACGTTCACGAAGTGCAGGGACACGAAGCCTTGCGCCGCCGCCATCTCGGCGAAATGGCCGATGCGGCCCAGATGGTGCGAGCGCGCGAGCGTCATGATGCAGCTGCCGTGCTCGCGCGTGCGTGCCATCGCCAGTTCCATCGCCTGCGGACCGGTGACCTGCCCGTAACCGTGCTGCGCATCGAGCGCGAGCAGCGCGCCGCTGTCGAGCGTGACCTTGACGCCGGTGTTGGGCTTCAGCCCGCCTTCCTTCACGGCGTCCACATAGCGCGGCGTCATGCCGGCGCCGTGCGAATCGTGGCCGCTCAGGTTGGCCATGACGAGGTTGTCTGCCACCTGCTGCGCTTCCTGCGCGCTGCTGCCGGCTGCCACGAAAATCTTCGAGAGGACGCTGCGCAGCCGCGCGGCATCGAGTGTGATGGAACTGCCTGCCATGGATCGCCTTGTCAACCGTCCTACATGACCGCGCCGACCTGCCAGGGCACGAACTCGCTCTGACCATAGCCATGCTTCTCGCTCTTGCTCTGCGCACCCGATGCGGTGGCCAGCACAAGCCGGAAAATGCGTTCACCCATCGCCTGGGTGTCCGACGTGCCGTCCACGATCTCGCCGCAGTTGATGTCCATGTCTTCCTCCTGCCGCTGCCACAGCGTGGAGTTGGTCGCGAGCTTCAGCGAGGGCGAGGGCGCGCAGCCGTAGGCGCTGCCGCGTCCGGTGGTGAAGCAGATCATGTTGGCGCCGCCGGCCACCTGGCCCGTGGCGCTCACCGGGTCGTAGCCCGGCGTGTCCATGTAGACGAAGCCGTGCGTATCGACCGGTTCGGCGTATTCGTACACGGCTTCCAGATTCGTCGTGCCACCCTTGGCCACCGCGCCCAGCGACTTCTCGAGGATGGTGGTCAGCCCGCCCGCCTTGTTGCCGGGTGACGGGTTGTTGTTCATCTCGCCCTGGTTGATCTCGGTGTAGTGCTCCCACCAGCGGATGCGCTCGACCAGCTTCTCGCCGACCTCGCGGCGCACGGCACGGCGCGTCAGCAAGTGCTCTGCACCATAGACCTCGGGTGTCTCCGACAGGATGGCCGTGCCGCCGTGCGCGACCAGGATGTCCACCGCCGCGCCGAGCGCCGGGTTGGCGCTGATGCCCGAGTAGCCGTCAGAGCCGCCGCACTGCAGGCCGATGGTGATGTGCGACGCGCTGCACGGCTCGCGCTTCACCGCGTTCGCGCGCGGCAGCATCTCGTGGATCAGCGCAATGCCCTTGTCCACCGTCTTGCGCGTGCCACCCGTGTCCTGGATGTTGAACACGCGCAGGTTCTCGCCTTCATGGAGGTTGCCGGTGGCCAGCCACGCGTTGATCTGGTTGGCTTCGCAACCCAGGCCCACCACCAGCACCGCCGCGAAGTTGGCATGCGTCGCATACCCGGTCAACGTGCGTTCGAGGATGCGCATGCCCATGCCGTCGCCGTCCATGCCGCAACCCGTGCCATGTGTGAGCGCGACCACGCCGTCCACATTCGGGTACGCCGCCAGCGCCGACGGGTTGGTCTGCCGCGAAAAATGGTCCGCGATCGCACGGGCCGCGGTAGCCGAACAGTTCACGCTGGTCAGCACGCCGATGTAGTTGCGCGTGGCCACGCGGCCATCGGGCCGTTTGATGCCCATGAACGTCGCCTCGCGTTTCGGGGGTGCCGGCTTCACGTCGGCGCCGAACGCGTAGTCGCGGTCGAAGTGCCCCTTGTCCGGGCCCATGTCCAGGTTGTGCGTGTGCACGTGCTCGCCCGGTGCGATCGGCTTGCTCGCGAAGCCGATGATCTGGTTGTAGCGCCGCACCGGCGCACCCTGGGCGATGGCGCGCACGGCGATCTTGTGGCCCGGCGGAACAAGGCCTTTCACTGGGACGTTCTCGACGCTGGTGCCCGAGAGCAGTTGCTGCCGCGCGATGACGACGTCGTCGGCGGGATGGAGTCGGATGAAGGGCGTCATTTCGTTCGTGGGAATAGTGGGATCAATAGAACATCTTCGGCAGCCACAGCACGAGCCTGGGGAAGTAGGTGATGATCGCCAGCGACCCGAGCAGCGGTATCAGCCATGGCAGGATGGCCATGGTCGTTCGTTCCACCGAAAGATTCGCCACCCGTGCAAGCACGAACAGCACCATGCCCATGGGCGGATGCAGCAGGCCGATCATGAGGTTCAGCACCATCACGAGGCCGAAGTGCACCAGGTCGATGCCCAGTTGCTGGCAGATCGGCACGAGGATGGGCACCAGGATCGTGATGGCCGCCGTCGGCTCCAGGAAGCAGCCGACGAACAGCATCAGCATGTTGGCCAGCAGCAGGAAGACCCAGGGTTCCTTTGTGAACGCGAGTACCCACGACGCAATGGCCGTGGTGACGCCGGTGG
The DNA here is from genome assembly GCF_049445855.1 of Variovorax sp. VNK109. Taxonomy (NCBI): domain Bacteria; kingdom Pseudomonadati; phylum Pseudomonadota; class Betaproteobacteria; order Burkholderiales; family Comamonadaceae; genus Variovorax; species Variovorax sp. VNK109. The sequence goes on from NZ_JBMSDV010000003.1 coordinate 436,362, forward strand.
CCGTGAGCATCCAGCCGAAGATGCTGGCGGCGGCCACGATGAAGAGCACCGTGCTGGTGGTCTCCACCGTCTCCAGGCACACCTTCACGAACATGCGGAAAGACAGCGTGCGGTACCAGGCGAAGCCGAGGATCATCGCCCACACGCACGCGGCGATGGCGCCTTCGGTGGGCGTGAACACGCCCGTGGTCATGCCACCGATCAGCAGTACTGGCGTCATGATGGGCAGCACGGCCTGGAACCTGAAGAGCTTGTCGGCGACGAACAGGGCGATCAGTGCACCGATCACCGTGGCGTGCGGCGGGGCGCCGAGCCTGGCGATGAGCACCCACAGCGCGAGCGGCCAGCCGACCACGACGGCCGTCTCGACCAGCGCCTTGCTGATCTTGGCCCACGAGTAGCGGATGTCCGCGCCCCAGCCGTTCTTGTGCGCGAAATAGGCCACGGTGATCATCATCAGGATCGCCAGCAGCACGCCGGGCAGGATGCCTGCGAGAAAGAGTGCACCGACGCTGACGTTGGCCATCATTCCGTAGATCACGAAAGGCAGGCTCGGCGGGATGATCGGGCCCAGCGTGGCCGAAGCGGCGGTGACGCCGACGGCGAACTCCGAGCTGTAGCCGTGCTCCTTCATCGCCTTGATCTCGATGGTGCCCAGGCCTGCCGCATCGGCAATCGCCGTGCCGCTCATGCCCGCAAAGATCACGGAGCCGAGCACGTTCACATGGCCCAGGCCACCCTTGAGCCAGCCGACCAGCGCGAGCGCGAAGTTGTAGATGCGCGTGGTGATGCCGGCGTTGTTCATCAGGTTGCCGGCGAGGATGAAGAAGGGCACGGCCAGCAGCGGGAAGCTGTCGATGCCCGACACCATGCGGTGGATGACGACGAAGGGCGGCAGGTTGCCCGAGAAGAAGATGTAGACCAGCGACGCGCCGGCCATGGCCACGGCCACCGGGATGCCGGCACCCATGAAGAAAAGGAAGAGGATCTTGAGCATGGGGTCGAATCCTTCAGCGGTCGGCCATCGTGGTTTCGGGACGTTCCAGCACGCTGTAGCCGCGCTTCCAGTGGATGCGGGTGACGAGCACCGAACGCACCAGCATGGCGGCGAAGCCGATCAGGCAAACGCCGTAGACGATGTTCATCGGCAGCTCGACGATGGTCATCTTGTAGTTGTCCATCTTGCGCATCATCTCGATGGTGAGATACACGGCGGCCCCGAAGAACAGCGTGCGCGCGATGTCCACGCCGATCGCCATGACGCGGCCCATGGCCGCCGGCATGTAGCGGTAGAAGAAGTCCACCTGGATGTGGTTGTTCTTCGCGACACCGATCCCCGCACCGACGAACACCGTCCCGATCAGGAAGTAGCGCGCGATTTCCTCGGTCCACGCAGCCGAGTCGTTGAACACGTAGCGCGTGACGAACTGGTAGAACACCGTGAGCCCCAGCGCCCAGAACAGCGCGAGCGCAGCCCAGGCCTCGGGCGTCGTCTCCGAAAAATCCACGGCCTCGTCCTGCACATGGAACTCGCCGTCGTCACCGACGATTTTTTCAGTGTGGTTGTCGTCCATAAACATCCGCAAGAAGCAAACATGAAGCCCTCCCCCCGGAGGGGAGGGTTTGGGTGGGGGGAGGGATTACTTGATCGCCTGAATCCGGTCCCAGTCCTTCTTCTCGTAGCCCATCGTGCTCATGTCGATGGCCTTGACGATGCGGTCGCGGAACTCGTCCTTGTTCACATCGACGACGTTGATGCCCTTCTTCTTGAACTCGTCCACCAGTTCGGCTTCGCGCTTGCGGATCTGTTCGGTGGCACGCGCGGCGGCTTCCTGCATCACGTCGGTGAATATCTTCTGGTCGGCTGGCGTGAGCTTGGTCCACAGGTGCGGTGCGATCTGCGTGATCAGCGAGTCGTTGATGTGGCCGGTCAGGATGATGTTCTTCTGCACTTCGAAGAATTTCTTGGCTTCGATGGTGGGCAGCGGGTTCTCCTGCGCGTCCACGGTGCCGTTCTGCAGCGCCAGGTAGACCTCGGCGAAGGCGATCGGCGTGGGGTTTGCGCCGCAGGCACGCGGCAGTGCCATGTAGGCCGGCACGTCGGGCACGCGCATCTTCAGGCCCTTCATGTCGTCGCACTTGGTGAAGAGCTTGTTGCTGGTGGAGTGGCGTGCGCCGTAGTAGGTAACGGCCGTCACCTGGATGCCGGTCTTGGCTTTGTAGCCGTCGGCCAGCTCCTTGAACACGTCGCTCTTGGCAAACTTCAGCAGGTGGTCCGCGTCGCGGAAGGTGTACGGGTAGTAGCCCACGCCGATGCGCGGAAAGCTGCGTGCCGCGAACGACGCGCCCGAGATGATGATGTCCACGGTGCCCAGCTGCAGGCCCTGGTTGATGTCCGACTCCTTGCCCAGCGTGGAGGCCGGGAACACCTGGATGTCGTAGCGGCCGCTGGTGCGCTTCTTGATCTCGTCGGCGGCCCACACCGAGGCGGTGTGGTAGGGCTCCGACGTCTCGTAGACGTGCGCCCATTTGAGTTTGGTCTGGGCCGTGGCCAGCGGGCTGGCGACCACACCCATCAGCAGCGCGCAGGCCGCCAGGGTCTTCAGTGCATAGCGTTTCGATTGCATGGTTTTGTCTCCGTGTCGTTGAATTGAAGTTGCTGGCCTAGGAACGCTTCGCGCGGCGCCAGCTCGCGCTGAATCTCTGGTGTGACTTGTCCATGTGGGTGTGCATGGCCGCGCGCGCGGCCTCGCCGTCCTTCGCGCGGATGGCCTGCAGGATGGCTTCGTGCTCGGCGATGGCGGCGCGCCACGACTGCTCGGTCTCGAAGTAGCCGCCCAGGCGCGTGAAGATGGGTCCGCGGCGCGAGTCCCAGAAGCTCTGTACTGTTTCAACCAGCACCACGTTGCCGCTCGCCTGCACGATGGCGGAGTGGAATGCGCGGTCGCCGTCCAGCGGCAGCACACCCTGGTCCGCCGCGTCGCGCATGCTGTCGATGGCGCGGGCCATCGCATCGATGTCGCGTCGTTTGGCCTGCTGCGCGGCCATGAAGGCGATCTCGCCTTCCACGACGCGGCGCGCGCGGATGAGCTCGAGCGGACCCCATTCGTCACGCGCTGCTTCCGCGTGCCCGTTGCCGTTGAGGTGCCCATTGGACGCCCCGTTCCTGGCCTGCCGTTCGAGCACGTAAACGCCCGAACCGGTGCGAACCTCCACCCAGCCTTCCACTTCCAGCGCGATGAGTGCTTCACGCACCGAGGGCCGGCTCACACCCAATTGCTTGGACAGGTCGCGCTCGGCCGGCAACCGTTCGCCGGGCTTGAATTCGCCCTGCGTGATGAGCGCGCGCACCTGCTCGGCGATCTGCCGGTACAGGCGCTGGGGCTCGACGGTTTGAAGCGGCATGAGGAGAAACCAGAATTGGACAAGTGGTCAGACCAATTCAGAATGCCATGCCAAGCCCGTGCGCCACATCCGGCAAAACCCGGGGGCACAGAACAACACAGAACACAAGGAGACCGCAGTGAGACTCAAGGGCAAGACCGCGCTGGTGACGGCGGCGGGGCAAGGCATCGGCCGCGCAGCCGTGATGGCGATGGCGGCCGAAGGGGCGCAAGTCTGGGCGACAGACGTCAACCCGAAACTGCTGGACAGCTACGACGGCGTGCAGAACGTGCGCGCCGTCACGCTCGACGTGCTGGACAAGGCGGCGATCGGCAAGCTCATCACCTCCATCCCGAAACTCGATGTGCTGTTCAACTGCGCGGGCTTCGTGCACAACGGCAGCATCCTCGATGCCACCGACGCCGACTGGGATTTCGCTTTCAACCTCAACGTGCGGGCGCAGTACTGGGCCATCCAGGCGGCGCTGCCCGGCATGCTGGCCCATGGCGGCGGCAGCATCATCAACATGGCGAGCGTGTGCAGCAGCCTCAAGGGCCTGCCCAACCGCTTCATCTACGGGACATCGAAGGCGGCGGTGGTGGGGCTCACGAAGAGCGTCGCAGCCGACTTCGTGGCGAAGGGCATCCGCTGCAATGCCATCGCCCCCGGTACGGTCGATACACCTTCCCTCGGCGATCGCATCAATTCGTACGCGGACCCGGCAGAAGCCCGCAGGAACTTCATCGCGCGCCAGCCGATGGGGCGACTCGCGCAGGCGCACGAAATCGCGCCGATCATCGTGTACCTGGCCAGCGACGAATCGGTATTCGCCACCGGCCAGGTATTCTCGGTCGACGGCGGCATGATGATCTGAGCCGCAGCGCATCCACCAATCAAACCAACCGAAGGACAACAATGAAACTCGTACGTTATGGCAACCCGGGCAAGGAAAAGCCGGGCCTCATCGATGCAGACGGCAAGCTGCGCGACCTCTCCGGCGTCGTGCCCGACATCGGACCCGCGCAGCTCGGCGAGGCGGCGCTGAAGAAGATCGCGAAGATCAGGACCGACAAGCTGCCGCTGGTGCGGGGCAAGCCCCGCATGGGCTGCCCGGTGTCGGGTGTGGGCAAGTTCATCGCCATCGGTCTCAACTTCGCCGACCATGCCGCCGAATCCGGCGTGCCGGTGCCCAAGGAACCCGTGGTCTTCATGAAGGCCACCACGTGCCTGCAGGGCCCGGACGACGACGTGATGCTGCCCCGCGGTTCGGTCAAGACCGACTGGGAAGTCGAGCTCGGTGTCGTCATCGGCACCAGGGCGCGCTACGTCTCGCAGAAGGATGCGCTCAGCCACGTGGCCGGCTATTGCGTCGTCAATGACGTGAGCGAGCGCGAGTACCAGCTCGAACGCGGTCCGCAGTGGGACAAGGGCAAGGGCTGCGACACCTTCGGCCCGGTGGGTCCGTGGCTCGTCACCGCCGACGAAATCGCCAACCCGCAGAAGCTGGGCATGTGGCTCGATCTCAACGGCAAGCGCGTGCAGACCGGCAACACGAAGACCATGGTGTTCGGCGTCGCCAAGCTGGTGAGTTATGTCAGCCAGTTCATGACGCTCATGCCCGGCGACATCATCACCACCGGCACACCGCCCGGCGTCGGCCTGGGCCAGAAGCCGCCGCTCTATCTGAAGAAGGGCGACGTGATGGAACTGGGCATCGAGGGCCTAGGCCAGCAGAAGCAGACTGTGGTGGCGTTCAAACGCTGACGCGTAACAGTGCGAGCGGGTCATTTCCGGAGGGAGTGGCCTCGTTACAATCAGTTGCTTCAGGGTCAGGGCGGCTGTATCAGCCAGGTTGTCGATGTCCGCAAGTACAACATCGGGGCAGGGGGAAATCTCGGCGGCGCTGCGCGCCTACCGCAGCGTTTTCGTCATCGTGGCCTTGTTCAGCGCAGTGATCAACCTGCTGCTGCTCGTTCCTTCCATCTACATGCTGCAGGTCTACGACCGCGTGCTGCCCAGCCGCAACGAGACCACGCTGATCATGCTGACCGGCATCATGGTCGGTCTCTATGTTCTTTCCGGTCTCATCGAATATGTGCGCTCGCGCGTGGTCATCGCGCTGGGCGAACAGTTCGACCGGCGCCTCTCCGACCGGGTGTACGAAGCGGCCTTCCGGCGCGGCCTGCTTTCGCCCGGGCAGTCGGCCGGGCAGGCCGTGACGGACCTCACCAGCCTGCGGCAGTTCATGACCGGCAGCGCGCTGTTCGCCTTCTTCGATGCGCCGTGGTTCCCGGTCTACCTGGCCGTCATCTTCGCGTTCGACCCCATCCTCGGCTGGTTCGCGACGGCGGGCACCGTGGTCCTCGTGCTGCTGGCCTGGATCAACGAACGCATCACGCACGCGCCGATGCAGCAGGCCGCGCAGAACGCCATCGTCTCCGACAACCTGGCCACGAATACGCTGCGCAATGCGGAAGCCATCCACGCCATGGGCATGCTCGGCGGTGTACGCGCGCGCTGGCGCGACGTGCATCGTTCATTCCTGGCCAGCCAGTCCACTGCGAGCGAGCGCTCAGCCGGTGTCGCGGCGCTCAGCAAGTTCATCCGCATGACGGAGCAGTCACTGGTGCTGGGCATCGGCGCCGCGCTGGTCATCCGCAACGAGCTCACGCCCGGCATGATGGTGGCGGCCTCGATCCTGGCAGGCCGTGCACTCAGCCCGGTGGACCAGGTCATTGCCTCGTGGCGGCAGTTCTCGTCGGCACGCGGCGCCAATGCGCGACTGCGCGAGTTGCTGGCGCGGCATCCGGCGCAGACCACGGGCCTGCCGCTGCCGCAGCCCCGGGGCCAGGTGTCGCTCAAGGGGGTGAGCGTGGTGCCGCCGGGCCGCGAGTCACCGGTGCTCAAGGGCATCGATCTGGAGATCGCGCCGGGTGAAGTGCTCGGCGTCGTCGGTGCCAGCGGCTCGGGCAAGTCGAGCCTGGCGCGCGCGCTGCTTGGCATCTGGCCGGCGCAGGCCGGTGTGGTGCGGCTTGACGGCGCGGACATCCAGCAGCTCTCGCGTGATGCGATCGGCCCGAGCCTGGGCTACCTGCCGCAGGACGTGGAACTTTTCGCCGGCACCGTAGCCGACAACATCGCAAGGTTCGGCACGCCCGCACCTGAAGCTGTCGTGAGCGCCGCACAGATGGCCGGTGTGCATGACCTCATCCTGCGTCTGCCCAAGGGCTACGACACGGTGCTCGGTGATGGCGGTGGTGGCCTGTCGGGCGGGCAGAAGCAGCGGCTGGGCCTGGCGCGCGCCATCTATGGCATGCCGAAGCTGCTGGTGCTGGACGAACCGAATTCCAACCTCGACGACGCCGGCGAGATCGCGCTTCTTGCCGCCATGGCGCAGATGCGCCGGGCCGGATCCGCCGTCGTGCTGATCACGCATCGCGCCAGCACCCTGGCCGCGTGCGACAGGCTGCTGGTGCTGCACGAAGGTGCGGTGCAGATGTCGGGAACGCGTGCCGAAGTCATCGCGCAGATGGCGCAGGCCAACGCGGCGGCCAAGGCGAAGGCGCAGGCCGTGCAACCGGTACAACCTGCACAAGGGGTGCAGGCATGAGCGGGCAGCAGGCATCCGTGCAGGTTGACGATCGCGCCATCTGGCGCTTCATCTGGCTGGGTCTGTTCATCGTGGTGGCGGGCGTCGGAGGTTTCATCGCCTGGGCTTCGCTCGCGCCGCTGGACCGTGGCGTGCCGGTGTCGGGCTATCTTGTGGCCGAAGGCAATCGCAAGGCCGTGCAGCACCTGACGGGCGGCATGGTGGACCAGGTACTGGTGCGCGATGGCGATGTGGTCAAGGAAGGCCAGGTCGTCGTGAAGATGAACCCCGTGGCCGTGCAGGCCAACCTCAACGCGGCGCGCGAGATGACCGGCGGCCTGCAGGCGCAGGTGCGCGGCCTGCGCGCGTCCATCCAGTCGCGCCAGTCGCAGATGAAGCTGCTGGTCTCGCAGGCCGACAACCTCGATCAGCTGGCGAAGGAAGGCTATGTGCCGCGCAACCGCGTGATCGAGCTGCAGCGACAGGTGGCACAACTCGAAGGCGAAACAGCGGCCGACCAGGGCACGCTGGGCCGGGCGGAGCGGCAGATCGGAGAAGTGCGTGAGCGCACGATCCAGTACGAATTCGACCTGAAGAACCTCAATGTGCGTGCCCCTGTGGCGGGTGTCGTGCAGGGGCTCACGGTGTTCACGCAGGGCGCCATCGTGCAGCCCGGCCACAAGTTCTTCGACATCGTTCCCGAAGCGGCACCCCTGGTGGTCGAAGGGCAGGTGCCCGTCAATGTGATCGACCGCGTCCAGGCGGGCCTGCCAGTCGAGCTGATGTTCACCGCCTTCAACCGCACCAGCACGCCGGTGGTGCCAGGCCAGGTCACGGTCGTCTCGGCCGACCGCGTGGTGGACGAGCGCAGCGGCATTCCCTACTACCGCATGACGGCCATCGTGGACCGGCAGGGCGCGTCGATGCTGCAGGGTGTCGAGCTGAAAGCCGGCATGCCGGTGGATATCTTCGTGAAGACCGGCGAGCGAACGCTCATGAGCTATCTCTTCAAACCGCTGGCCGACCGGGTGCATGGGGGCCTGCGTGAGGAATAGCGCGCGGCCCTTGCTTCTCGTGTTGGGGCTCGCCTTCATCGCGGCGGGCACGGTGCATGCACAGACCACGCTGTCGCTGTCGCAAGCACTGCAGGCGGCGCGCACCCACGACCCGCGGTACCAGATCGCCCTGCGTGAATTCGAAGGCAGCCGCGAATACCGCATCGCCGGCAAGGCGGCAACTTCTGCCGAGGCCACCGCATCGGCTTCGGCTTACCGCAATCTGCTGGAGCAACGGGTGGGCGCCGTGTCGCGTGACTCTGCCTACACCAGCAGTTCGCTGGCCCTGCAGGTGCGCCAGCCCCTCTATGCCCCCGAACTGCAGGCCCGCGTGGCCATTGGCGAGGCGCGCTCGCTGCAGGGCGAAGCGCAGTTGGCCGTACGCGACGCGGAGCTCAGCCTGCGCGTGATCGACGCTTACCTGCAGTCGGCCGTGTTACGCGGTCAGCTGGTGTCCGTCGACGCATTGATCCAGGCGCTCGAGCAGCAGTCGCGCGGTGCGGAACGCATGATCCAGCTCGGCGAAGGCACACGCACCGACAGCCTGGAGGCACGCTCGCGCCTCCAGCTGGCACGTGCGCAGCGCATCGAAGCCGAAGAATCGCTGCGCGATGCGCGCCGCCGCCTGGCAACCATGGTGGGCGGCGCGCCTGCACAGCCGGGGCGCCAGGAGCCAGCGGACGCCGCATCGCTGTCGCCTGGCTTCGAGCCGCTCAGGCTCGAGCCCGAACCGCTGTCGGCATGGGAAGCGCTGGCACTTGAAAACAACCCGCAGATCCGCGTGGCACGCCACGCCGCCAGCGTCGCGCGGGCCGAAGCACAGCGCAACGATGCACAGAAGAAGGTGCGGGTGGATGCCATCGGCAGCCTCTCGCGCAATGATTCGGATTCAGTCAACACGCTCAACCAGACCAACACGCAAGCCTCCATCGGCGTGCAGCTCACGGTGCCGATCTTCAACGGCGGCCGGCTCGATTCCGCCGCACGGCTGGCCGTGGCGCAGGCTTCGCAGGCCGAAGCCGAATTGCTGGATGCACAGGAAAGCGCGTTGGCCGACGTGCGGCTCTTCCACAGCCAGGTGGCGAGCACGGCAGGGCGCATCCAGGCCCTGGGTCTTGCACGCGAAGCCGCTGCATTGCAGGTGGATGCCACACGCCAGAGCGTGAAGGGCGGCATCCGCGTCATGCTGGATGTGCTGAATGCGGAAAGCCAGCGTTACGAAGTCGAACGCGATCTGGTGCGCGTGCGTGCCGAGCACCTGCGTGCCTGGGTCAAGCTGCGCAGCACGGCCGGCGTTCTGGCGGATGCGGATGTCGCGCGGCTGGACAAGGCTTTCGAGGACGCGAAGAAATGAAGGTGTTGTTCATCCACCAGAACTTCCCCGGGCAGTTCCGCCATCTGGCCCCTGCGCTTGCGCAGCAGGGGCACGAAGTCGTTGCGCTGGGCGTGAGCGCGCTGAGCCCGGCTATGCCGGGCGTGCGTCATGTTGTCCACGCACCCAAGGGTTACCCGAAGAGCGTGACGCAGGGCGTGGACGACAAGATGAACGAGTACCTGAGCAAGTACGCACGGGGCGAGTCCGCTGCACAGGCCATGCAGAAAATCAGGAGCGAAGGCTTCGAGCCCGACGTGGTGTTTGCGCATCCGGGCTGGGGCGAAGCGATCTTCGCGCGCGAAGTGTTTCCCAAGGCGCGGCATCTCATGTATGCCGAGTACTACTACGGTTCTGACAGCGGCGACGTGGGGTTCGATCCGGAGTTTTCTTCGGCCAATGAAGTCAGCCGCAAGCGTGTGCGTATCAAGAATACCCATCTGCTGCAGGCCATGGAAGCAAGCGACGCCGGCCTGTCGCCGACAAAGTTCCAGCGCGACCAGCACCCCGCATGGTTCCGTGATCGCATCACCGTCGTGCACGACGGCATCGACACGGCACGCTTCAGGCCCGATCCGAAAGCCAGCGTGTCGCTGCGTTCGGCAGGGCTGGTGTTCAGGCCCGGTGACGAGGTCATCACCTTTGTTGCGCGTGAACTCGAACCGTACCGCGGCTATCACGTGTTCATGCGAGCACTGCCCGAACTGCTGGCAGCGCGTCCGTCCGCACACGTCGTCATCGTGGGTGGCGACGGCGTGAGCTACGGCGGTGCACCGCCGGCGGGCACCACCTGGAAGGAAACTTTCTGGAGCAGCGTGGCCGATCGCGTCGACCGCAAGCGGGTGCACTTCGTGGGCCGCATTCCGCACGAGGTACTCACGCAGCTGATGCAGGTGTCGGCCGCGCATGTGTACCTGACCTATCCGTTCGTGCTGTCGTGGTCGCTGATGGAGGCGATGAGCGTCGGCTGCCTGATCATCGGCTCGAAGACCGCGCCGGTGGAAGAGGTGATCCGCGATGGGCACAACGGCATCCTCGTGGATTTTTTCGATCCTTCCGCCCTCGCACGCACCGTGGCCGATACGCTCGAGCGTCGCGAGAGCCTGCAGCACCTGCGCACGAATGCACGCAAGACCATCGTCGACGGCTACGACCTGAAGCAGCACTGCCTGCCGGCGCTGATTCGTTTCGTCACGGGCGAAGCGGCACCTGCAACACCTGCGGTCAAGCCGGCAAAGCCAGCGAAGGCCGCATCGGCCGTCAAGCCAAAATCAGGAAGTCCGAAGAAAGCGTAGCCGGGTGGGTTGACTGCCCGATGATGGCGATGGTGAGGGGGCCTGAGCCACCGGCGCCATCGGCGTCATAGGTGAGTGCGCCGGTGGCCGAGTCGTAGGAGACGGCCGAGCCCAGCGAGGCGAGCGTGGCCGAGGAGCCGACGGAGCCGGAGATGGAGGAGAAGACAGACTTGCTGATGGCGATCTTGTCGATGCCCGAGACGAAGTCGGTGATCACGTCCACACCCGTGGCCGAGTCCAGCACGAAGCGGTCGGCGCCGTCACCGCCGGAGAGCGTGTCGTTGCCCGCGCCGCCCGAGAGCGTGTCGTTGCCGATGCCACCGAAGAGCTGGTCGTTGCCCGCACCGCCCAGGATCGAGTCATTGCCCTCGTTGCCGTAGAGGGTGTCGTTGCCGTTGCCGCCCGAGAGGTTCTCGCCACCCAGATAGCCGGAGATGAAGTCGTCCCCGTCGGTGGCGGCCAGCACCTTCTGCAGCACGCTGGTGGAGGCCCAGCTCGTGCCATCGGCGAAGTTGAACTTCTCGATGAGGCCGGAGCCGGTGGCCGTGGCGCCGGAGCCGGGGGAGGAGAAGTAGTTCTCGATGGTCAGGCTGTCGTGGGCGCTGGCGCCGAAGCGAACGACGAGGTCGTTGCCTGATCGTGCGACCTGCGTGGCCGAGGCGAGGATGCCGGCGCTGAAGGTGACGGCGTCGGCGTCACCTGCGGAGTCGGTGATGACGTCGTGGTTGCTGTTCAGGGCGCTGGTGCCGCTGAGGGCGAAGGCGTAGGTGTCGTTGCCGTTGCCGCCGGCCAGGGCATCGTTGCCGGTGCCGCCCACGAGGATGTCGTTGCCCTCGCCACCGAAGAGGCTGTCGTTGCCGGAGCTGCCGTCCAGGCTGTCGTTGCCGGCGTCGCCGTAGAGGATGTCGTTGCCCTGGCCGCCGATGAGGGTGTCGTTGCCGCCTGCGCCACCGATGGTGTCGTTGCCGGCGCCGCCGTTGATGCTGTCGGCGCTGGCCTCGTAGCCGCGCAGCCAGTCGTCACCCGAGGTGCCCTTGAGCAGCTCGGCCATGATCTGGGCCTGGCTCAAGGTGGAGTTGTCCACGGCGAAGCGGATGAGGTCGATGGCGCCGGCGCTGTTCAGGGCGTCGTTGAGGAAGAAGTCGTTGATGACCATGTGATCGGCCTGCTCGGCGCCGGGGGAGCCGGAGGAGACGGTGATGACCAGGTCGTTGTAGCTGTGCCAGCCGCGGGTGAGGGTGGTCTCGCCGGAGGCGTAGTTGCCAACGGGCGAGCCGATGAGCACGACGTCGCCGGTGGAGAGGGCATCGTTCTGGTCGATGATGTCGTCGCCGTCGCCGATGTTGAAGAGGTAGGTGTCGTTGCCGGCGCCGCCGTCCAGGATGTCGTTGCCCGCGCCGCCCCACAGGGTGTCAAGGCCGTCGCCGCCCTGCAGGTCATCGTCGCCTGCGCCACCTGCCAGCGAGTCGTTGCCGGCTGCGCCGGACAGCGTGTCGCTTGCAGTGCCTCCGCTCAATGTGTCGGCGCCGGGTGAGCCGATCTGCGCCAGCAGCGAGGCCAGCGTGACCGGGCCGGGCGCGGATGTGAACTCGATGTTCTCCACATTGCTGACCGAGATCACCTCGCCTGTTGCCATGCGCGTGAACAGCGTCGTGGTCGTGCTCGGACGGGTGATCGCGTAGTCGGTCAGCACACCGTCGAGTTGCAGCAGGTCGTTGCCCATGCCGCCGTCGATGGTGTCGTTGCCGCCCATGCCGTAGATCGTGTCGTCGCCCGCCAGCGCGGAGATGTTGTTCGCACCGTAGTGGCCGGTGATGGTGTTGTTCGACGCATTGCCGGTGACGTTGACCGCGAAGCTGCCGGTGGAGGTGACCACCGCGTTCTCCACGTTCGCCGTCATCGTGTAGCTGCTGGTGCTGGTGAAGGCCAGCTTGACCGTGTCGATGCCCGAATTGGCCGTGGCCGCTTCGACCACCGAGTCGCTGGCGACATCCAGTTCGTATTCGTCGTCACCGTCGCCGCCGGTCATCACGTCGCTGCCCGCGCCGCCGATCAGCGTGTCATTGCCCGCCCCGCCAACCAGCGCATTCGCGCCTGCACCGCCGATGATCAGATTGTTCAGCTCGTTGCCGGTGACGTTCACGCCGGTCACGTTCGAGGTGATGGTCGCATTCTCGACATTGGCCGTCATCACGTAGGTGCCTGCCGCAGTGAAGGCGACATTCACCTGGTCGGTACCTTCCGCATCGGCTTCCACCACCACATCGGTTGCGATGTCCACGATGTAGAGGTCATCGCCCATGCCGCCGACCAGCGTGTCGCTGCTGCCGCCGCCGTTCAGCGTGTCGTTGCCGCCCTGGCCGGTGATGCTGTCGTTGCCCAGTAGCCCGTCCAGCGATTCCGACGCGCCGGTGCCGACCAGCGTGTCCGCGAAGTTGGAGGCGGTGTTGTTCTGGACCTGATACATCTCCATCAGCACATCGGCGAATTGCACCTGCTCGATGTTGCGCAGGGTGACCGTGCCGTAGCTCGCGCTGGTGAGTACCGTGTCGGTAGCGGTGGTGCGTGTCACGACATAGTCGGCAAAGTTGCCCAGCACACGGACGATGTCCGAATCCGCGCCGCCGTCCAGGATGCTGGTGCCGTTGCCTGCCACCAGCGTGTCATTGCCGGTGCCGCCCTGGATGCTGTCGTTGCCGGTGCCGCCGATCAGGCTGTCGTTGCCCGCGCCGCCGTCCAGCGTGTCATTGCCCACCGAGCCATCCAGCGTGTCATCGCCCAGGCCGCCAGAGAGGATGTCCACACCGGCGTGGCCGAGGATGCTGTTGGCCAGCTCGTTGCCGTTGACGGTGACCTGCACGGTGATGCCTGAGGTCACCACGGCATCCTCCGCGTTAGCCGTCAGCGTGTAGGCGCCGGTCGTCGCGAAGTTGATCACCACGCTGTCGCGTCCCGCGTTGACCGCCTCGGACACGATATCCGTCGGGACGTCGAGCACGTAGACATCGTCGCCTTCGCCGCCGAGCATGCTGTCCACGCCGGCACCGCCGTCCAGTGTGTCGCTACCCGCGTTGCCTAGCAGCGTGTCGTTGCCGGCACCGCCGCTCAGGCTGTCGTTGCCCGTGCCGCCGGTGATGACGTTCAGTCCTGCGTTGCCGGTGCCGGTGAAGTTGCCGCTGCCGGTGTAGGTGAGGTTCTCCACCTCGGTGCCCAGCGTATACGCCGCGAGCGTGGTCTGCACGGTGTCCGTGCCGCCACCCGCGAGTTCGACGACCACGTCGCCCACCGAGTCCACCACGAAGGTGTCGTTGCCCAGGCCGCCGACCAGGCTGTCGTCGCCCGTCCCGCCGTCCAGCGAGTCGTTGCCCGCGTTGCCGATGAGCGTGTCGTTGCCGTCACCGCCGAAGACGGTGTCGTTGCCTGCCAGCGCATCGACCGAGTCGTTGCCCGCACCCAGCGAGATGCCGTCGTCGAAGATGCTGGGGAAGTTGCCCCACACCTGGCCCATGGTGCGCACGCCGTCGGCGAACTGCACCAGTTCCACGTTGCGCAGCGTCACGTCCTGACCCAGTGCCACGCTGACCAGACGCGTGTCGGTCGCGTTCGGGCGCGTGACTGTGTATTGGGCGTAGTTGCCGGTCATGACCAAGCGGTCGTTGTCGGCACCGCCGTCGACGATGTCGATGCCGGTGCCTGCGTCCAGCGTGTCGTCACCCGCGCCGCCCTGCAGGCTGTCGTTGCCCAGACCGCCGGTGAGGCTGTCGTTGCCTGCGCCGCCGTCGATGGTGTCGTTGCCTGCGCCGCCATCGACCGTGTCATTGCCCAGGCCGGCCGAGATGCTGTTGGCCGCGCCGTTGCCGGTGATGGTGTTCGCCAGGTCGTTGCCCGTCACGTTCACGGCAATCGTGTTCGCGGCGGTGACTGTCGCGTTCTCGAGGTTGGCTGCCATCACATAGGCGCCTGCAGTTGTGAATGCCAGCAGGGCGGTGTCGTCGCCCGAGACTGCTGCTTCGACCACGATGTCGCTTCCCACATCGAGCACGTAGGTGTCGTTGCCCAGGCCGCCGGTCATGCTGTCGATGCCCGCACCGCCGTCCAGCGAGTCCGCACCGTCGCCGCCCAGCAGCGTGTCGTTGCCGACGCCGCCGACCAGCGTGTCATCGCCCGTGCTGCCGGTGATCACGTTCGCCAGGCCGTTGCCGGTGCCCACGAAGTCCGCGCTGCCCGTGTACGTGACGTTCTCGACTTCCGTGCCGAGCGTGTAGGTGGTCAGGCTGGTCAGGACGGTGTCGATGCCGCCGCCGACCGCCTCGACGACCACATCGCCGACGGCATCGACGATGTAGGTGTCGTTGCCCAGGCCGCCGACCATGCTGTCGTTGCCAGTGCCACCGTCCAGCGTGTCGTTGCCGGCGTTGCCGACGAGCGTGTCGTTGCCGTCGCCGCCGGTCAGCGAGTCGTTTCCGCCCGCACCCGTGATGCTGTTGTCCAGGCCGTTGCCGGTGCCGGTGAAGGCCAGCGTGCCGGTGTAGGTGAGGTTCTCGAGGTTGCTGCCCAGCGTGTAGGTTGTCAGGTTGGTGTCGACGCGGTCAGTGCCCTCGTCGGCGAGTTCCGTCACCGTAGTGGTCGCGATGTTGACGACGTAGACGTCGTTGCCTTCACCGCCGATCAGCGTGTCGACACCGGCGCTGCTGACCAGCGTGTCGTTGCCCGCGCCGCCCTCCACGCTGTCGTCGCCCACGCCGCCGTCCAGCGAATCGTTGCCGCCGTTGCCGCTCAGCGTGTCATTGCCGATGCCGCCCAGCAGGGTGTTGGCTGCGTCGTTGCCCGCGATGTTGTTGGCCAGGTCGTTGCCGGTCACGCTGACGGCGATGGTGTTCGCCGCCGTGACGGTGGCGTTTTCCACGTTGACCGTGAGCGTGTAGGAGCCTGCCGCGGTGAAAGCCAGCTCGACGCGGTCGGTGCCTGCATTCAGTGCTTCCGTGACCACGTCCGAGGCCGAGTCGATGATGTAGACGTCATTGCCCAAGCCGCCAGCCAGATTGTCCGCGCCCACGCCGCCGTCCAGCGTGTCGTTGCCGTCGCCGCCGACCAGCGTGTCCACACCCGCACCGCCGGAGAGCGAGTCATTGCCCAGCCCGCCCGACAGCGAGTTGGCGCCGGCGTTGCCGGTCAGCACGTTGTCCAGGTCATTGCCGGTGATTCCCACCGTCAGTGCGGTAGATGCGGTGACCGTGCCGTTCTCGACGTTGGCGCCCAGCGTATAGAAGCCGGACGCGATGAGTGCCACGTTGACGAGGTCCGTACCTTCGTTGAGGGCTTCGGTGACCACGTCGGCCAGGTTGTCCACCACGTAGGTGTCGTCGCCCGTCAGGCCGACCATGGTGTCGATGCCGGCCAGGCCGTCGATGGTGTCGTTGCCGACCGTGCCGGTCAGCAGGTCGGCGAACGGGCTGGGGTTGCCCGCCTGCACTTCCGCCAGCGTGAAGGTGCCTTCACTCAGGAACTCGATGGTCTCGATGCCGCGCAGCAGCGTGGTAGTGCCAAGCGTCTTGTGCACCAACAGCGTGTCCGTCGCATTCGGTCGGCTGATGGTGTAGTCGCTCTTGAGACCCGCCATGACCAGCCAGTCACCCTGACTGCCGCTGTCCGCGCCACCGTCCATGGTGTCGTTGCCGGTGCCGGCGTACAGCGTGTCGTTGCCCAATCCGCCGATCAGGCTGTTGTTGCCTGCTTCGCCGCGCAACTGGTCGTTGCCGGCGCCACCGTCAAGGGTGTCGTTGCCGCCACCGCCGAGGATGACGTCGTCACCGCCCGCGCCAGAGATGCTGTTTGCCGCCGCGCCGCCGTAGATCTGGTTACCCAGCTCGTTGCCGATGGCGTTGACCGCGAGGCTCGCGCCCGAGTTGATGAACAGGTTCTCGACGTTGGCCGTCATCGTGTAGGTGCCGGCTGTCGTCAGCACGAGCGACACGGAGTCCGTGCCGGCGTTCAGGCCTTCCACCACGACGTCTGCGGTGGAGTCGATGAAGTAGGTGTCGTCGCCCAGGCCGCCGGCCAGGGTGTTGTTGGCACCTGGTGTCCAGGTGGTCAGGCGGTTGTTCAGTGCGTTGCCGGTGAGGGTCACGCCTGCCGTTGCATTGGTGATCGTGCCATTCTCGACATTCGCGCCCAGAACGTAGTTGCCCGCCGCGGTCAGGCCGACCTCTGCCGTGTCTGTGCCTTCGTCAAACGCCTCGGTGATCACATCACCCACGTTGTCGATGACATACGTGTCGTCCCCTGCCAGGCCGACCAGCGTATCGGCACCGGCCAGGCCGTTGAGCGTATCGTTGCCGCTCGTCCCTGTCAGCACGTCATTGAAGATGCTGGGCTGGTTGTTGTTGACCTGACCAATGGTTTCCAGGACGTCGGAGAACTGCACGTTCTCGATGTTGCGCAGGATGATGTTCTCGCCGGTCACGCCGTTGACCAGCGTGGTATCGGTCAGGGACGTGCGGGAGATGGTATAGCTGGCTTTTGTGCCTAGCACGAATGCCGTATCGACGTCCGCGCCACCGTCCAGCAGGTCGTTTCCGCCCATGCCGCGCAGCGTGTCGTTGCCCGCGCCGCCGTTGAGCGTGCTGTTTCCGGCGTTGCCGGTGATGTCGTTGCCCAGTTCGTTGCCGGTGACCGTCATGGCAATGTTGTTGGCGGAGACGATGACTGCCTTCTCGACGTTGGCCGCAAGCGTATGGCTACCCGCCGCAGTGAAGTTGAGTCTGACGGTGTCGTCGCCCGCACCCACGCCTTCCTGCACGATATCGGTGGCCGCTTCGATGGTATAGGTGTCGTCGCCCAGGCCGCCCGCCAGCGTGTCCACGCCAGCACCGCCGTTGAGCGTGTCGTTGCCGGTGCTGCCGGTGATGGAGTTCGCCAGTGCGTTTCCATTGCCTGTGAAGTCTGCGCTCCCCGCATACGCCAGGTTCTCCACTTCAGCACCCAGCGTGTAGCTGGTGAGCGAGGTGACGATGGTGTCCGTGCCTCCGCCGGCGAGTTCGGTCACTGTGTCGAGTGTCGAATCGACGATGTAGGTGTCGTTGCCTGCACCGCCGATCATCACGTCGTCGCCGATGCCGCCGTCCAGCGTGTCATTTCCGCCACCGCCGATCAGTGTGTCGACGTTGCCGCCGCCGGATAGCGAGTCATTGCCTGCGCCGCCGACGATGCTGTTGGCGCCACTGTTGCCGGTGCCGGTGAAGTTGCCGGTGCCGGTGAAGCTGAGGTTCTCGACAAGATTGGCAAGTGTGTAAGTCGTCAGGGTGGTCTCGACGCGGTCGGTGCCATTGGCCTCGATCACCGTGTCGTCAGCTGAAGAAACGACGTACACGTCGTCGCCATCACCAGCTTCGAGGATGTTGACACCCGCGCCGCCCACCAGTGTGTCGTGGCCGTCGCCGCCCAGCAGGCTGTCGTTGCCATTGCCACCAAGCAGGCTGTCGTTGCCAGCGCCGCCCGCGAGCGTGTCGTCACCATCCAGTCCGGACAGCGTGTCGTTGCCAATACCGCCAGCGATGCTGTTGTTCAACAGGTTGCCGGTGCCGGTGAATGCAACCGCCCCCGTGCCGGTGTACGCGAGGTTCTCGACGTTGGCAGAAAGGGTGAGCGACGTGGTGCTCGTGAGCACGGTGTCGGTGCCCGCATTCAGCGCCTCGGTCACGATGTCGGAGGTGGAGTCGACGATGTAGGTGTCGTTGCCGATGCCGCCAGCCATGGAGTCCGCACCCGCGCCGCCGTCCAGTGTGTCGTTGCCTTCCAGGCCGAGCAGGGTATTGGCAACGGAATTGCCAGTGATGACGTTGTCCAGCGCATTGCCGGTGATGCCAACTCCGGCGGTCGCCAGTGCGGTTCCATCGGCCGCGACGATGGCAGCGTTCTCCACGTTCGCTGCCATGACGTACGTGCCGGCCGCAGCGAATGCAACGCGCACGTTGTCGATGCCTTCGCCCTCGTTTTCGACGATCACATCGTTCGGGGTATCCACCACATAGGTGTCGTCGCCGGTCAGCCCGACCAGGGTGTCGTTGCCGGCCAGGCCGTTGAGCGTGTCGTTGCCGGTGGTGCCGGTCAGGGAGTCGGCGAACGGGCTGGGATTGCCTGCCTGTACATCGGGAACCGAGAATGTGCCGTCGCTGAAGGCGATGTTCTCGATGTTGCGCAGGAGGATACTTTCACCGGTCGTCGTGTTGACGAGCGTGGTGTCGGTCGCGTTGGGCCGCGTGACGATGTAGTCGGCTTTCGCGCCAAGGACCTGCAGAGTGTCGGTGTCTGCGCCGCCGTCGACCGTGTCGCTGCCGGTCAGGCCAGCCGTGCCTGCGCTGATGGTGTCGTTGCCCGCGCCGCCGGCAATGCTGTCGTTGCCGCCGCCACCCTCCAGAAAGTTGGCGCCGGCGCTGCCGGTGATGGTGTCGTTGAACGCCGAGCCGCGGATGTTCTCGATGCCCACCAGCGTGTCGGTGCTGCCGTAGCCGTCCGAGACCGTCACCGTGGCCAGACCCATGTTGACGCTGATGCCGGCGCGTGAGGCCTGGTAGTCGGCGCGGTCGATGCCGCTACGGCCGTCGATGAAGTCGTTGCCTTCCCGGCCTTCGAATGATTCGATCGCCGCCGTGTCGCTGCCGGTGAGCGTGTCGTTGAACGCCGAGCCGCGCACGGCTTCGATGTTGCGCAGCACGTCGGTACCGCCCAGGCCGTCGGCGGCCGTACCGTCCAGCGAGTCGTTGAGCTTCACGTTCACGCCTGCGGTGCTGGACGTGTAGTCCACACGGTCGTAGCCCGCACCGCCGTCGATGGTGTCATTGCCAGCGCCGCCACGGAAGAACTCGTATTCCGCGTCGCTGCCGACGATGGAGTCGGCGAAGTTGGAGCCGTACACGCCCTCGATGCCCACCAGCGTGTCGACCGAGCCGTGACCGTCGTTGTAGGCCCGACCCGCGGCCAGGCTGACGTTGATGCCATTCGCGGCGTTGTCGTAGCGCGCAAAGTCGAAGCCGCCCATGCCATTGATGGAGTCGGCACCCGCACGACCTTCGAAGCTTTCGGTGACGTCGGTGCGGTCCGAGCCGGTGATCGTGTCAGCAAAATTGGACCCGCGCACCTGGTTGATGTTGAGCAGCGTGTCGGTTCCGGTGGCCGTGCCTACGGCATATTCGGAGCCCAGGTTGACCAGCACGCCGGCGCCGGCGTTCTGGTAGCTCACGCGGTTGGCGTTGTCGCCGTTGATCAGGTCGGTGATTGCGCCGCCGTCGATGGTGTCATCGCCGGCACCCCCTTCGAACTGCTCGAAGATCAACGCTGAGCTGCCGGTGATCAAGTCGTTGTAGCTGGAGCCTTGCACGAACGACACATTGCGCAGTACGTCGGTGCCGCCCATGCCATCGCTGGCGGTGCCCTGCCCGGTGTTGCCGATGCCGGTGATGCCCGACAGGTCGATCGTGACGGCACCAGTGGAGTTCGCGTAGTAGACAGTGTTGACGTCCGTGTAGTTGATGCGGTCGGTGACGATGCCGCCGTCGATCGTGTCGTTGCCGGCGCCGCCGACAAGCAGGTCTGCGCCCGCTCCGCCCGACAGCGAGTCGTCCCCTGCGTTACCCGCGAGGGTGTCGTTACCCTCCGCGCCGATGAGCGTGTCGTTTCCGTTGGCGCCGCTGATCGAGTTCGCGCCGGCATTGCCGGTACCGGTAAAGGCGGCGGTGCCGGTGTACAGGAGCTTTTCGACGTTGGCGGTGAGGGCGTAGCTGGACAAGCTGGTCCATACCGAGTCCGTTCCGCCGGTCTGGTCCTGTTCGAACACGCGGTCACCCGCGCTGTCGACGATGTAAATGTCGTCGCCGTCACCGCCGGCCATGGTGTCGTCACCCGCACCGCCGTCCAGCGTGTCATTGCCGCCGCCACCGGCCAGGTTGTCGTTGCCGCTGTTGCCCTGCAGCGAGTTGGCACCGCCGTCACCGACGATGGCGTCGTTGAAAGTCGAGCCGCGCACGTTCTCGATGCCGATGAGCGTGTCCACGCCGCCTTCGCCGTCGAGCCCGATGCCAGTGCCCAGGTTGACGTTCACGGCGCCGCGCGCGCTTTGATAGTCGACGCGGTCCACACCGCCCCCGCCGTTGATCAGGTCGTTGCCGGCGCGGCCTTCGAACGATTCGAATTCGGCGGAACTGCCCATCAGCGTGTCGTTGAAGTCGGAGCCGCGCACGGCTTCGATGTTGCGCAATACGTCGTTGCCACCCAGGCCATCGTTCGCGAAGCCGTCCAGCGCGCCATTCAGCTGGACGTAGGCACCGGACGTGCTGTTCGTGTAGTCCGCGCGGTCGTAGCCCTGGCCGCCGTCGATGGTGTCGTTGCCCGCGCCGCCGCGGAAGAATTCGATCAGGCCGTCGCTCGTGACCACGCCGCCTTGGGCATTGCCGCCGACCAGCGAGTCACCGTAGATGGAGCCGAAGACGCCTTCGATGCCTTCCAGCGTATCGACAGCGCCGGAGCCGTCGTTGTAGGCGCGTTGATCGGCCAGGTTCACATGGACGGCGGACGTCGTGTTGTCGTAGCGCGCGATGTCGATGCCGCCGCCGCCGACGATGGAGTCGGCACCGTTGCGGCCTTCGAAGCTTTCGCTGATGTCGGTGCGGTCGGAACCGATCAGCGTGTCGCCGTAGTTGGAGCCCCGGATCTGGTTGAAGTTGGTCAGCGTGTCGTTGCCGGCCGCGCCGCTGGACAGGCCCGTTGCGAGGTTGACGGTAACCGCACCATTGGCAGACAGATAGCTCACACGGTTGGCGTTGTCACCGTTCACAAGGTCGGTGATGACGCCGCCGTTCAGCGAGTCGTCGCCCAGGCCGCCTTCGATGTTCTCGAAGATCAGCGCTGAACTGCCGGTGATGGTGTCGTTGTTGGCGGAGCCGGTGACGAAGTTGAAGTTGCGCAGCACGTCGGTGCCGCCCATGCCGTCGTTCGCGGTGCCCTGGCCGGTGGTGCCGTCGCCGGTGATGCCGGACAGGTTGACGGTGACACCGCCCGTGCTTGCGGCATAGCTCACGGTGTTGGCGTCCAGATAGCCGAGGCGGTCGGTCACGGCGCCACCGTCCAGTGTGTCGTTGCCCGCGCCGCCGTTGATCAGGTCCAGGCCCTTGCCGCCCAGCAGGATGTTGTGGCCGCTGTCGCCGATGAGTGTGTCGTTGTAGTCGGAGCCGACCACGCCTTCGAACAGCGAGAAGTTGTCGTTGCCTGCCGAGCCCGTGGCGATGCCGCTGGCGAGGTTGACGTTCACGCCGCTGTTGAACGAGCCGGCGTCGGCCGAGCTGTAGTCCAGCATGTTGTCGGTCGCCGTGGTGCCGACCATCGTGTCGTTGAACGCGGTGCCGATGACGTTCTTGAAATTCGCCAGCGTGTCGGTGCCGTCCGCGCCCGAGGCCGAGCCAGCCAGCAGGTCGATGTACATCGCGCCAGACGCGTCACCGTAATACACGGTGTTGTTGCCGAGTCCACCGTTGAGCGAGTCGTTGCCTCCCATGCCGGCAATGGTTTCATTGCCCGCGCCGCCAGTGATGGTGTCGTTGAAGCTGGAGCCGATGACCGCCTTGATGTTGCTCAGCGTGTCGTTGCCTTCGGTCGCGCTGGTGGCCGTACCCGTCGCTAGATTGACGGTGACTGCGCTTGCTGCGTTGGCATAGCTCGCAATGCTCATGCCGCCAGCATTGCCGACCAGTGTGTCGTTGCCGGCACCACCTTCCATCAGCGTCTCGCCCGTGCCGCCCACGATGGAATCGTTGCCGAAGCCGCCGGAAATTTCGCTGTCGCCGTCGCCGCCGGTCAGCGTGTCATTGAAAGCCGAACCACGGATGCTCTCGATGCCCGCCAGCGTGTCGATGCCGCCGTAGCCGTCGGACGCCAGGCCCGTCAGCAGGTTGACGTTCACGCCGCTGCGTGCCGTCTGGTAGTCCACGCGGTCGAAGCCATCGCGGCCGTCGATGGAGTCGTTGCCCGCGCGGCCTTCGAAGGACTCGAGGTCGGCATTGCTGCCGATCAGCGTGTCGTCGTACTCGGAGCCGCGCACGGCCTCGATGTTCAGCAGCGTGTCGTAACCGCCGAGGCCGTCATAGGCAAAGCCGACCTCGCTGCCGCCCAGCTGCACATAGGCGCCGAAGTTGCTCGTGTTGTAGTCGGCGCGGTCGAAGCCGACGCCGCCGTCGATGGTGTCGTCGCCCGCGCCGCCGCGGAAGACTTCGATGAGGTTGCGGTCGCCGATGAAGGCGCCGCCGTTGAGCGTGTCGCCGCCCGTCAGGTAGTCGTTGTATGCCGAGCCGAAGACACCTTCGATGTTGAAGATGGTGTCGGTGCCGCCTAGGCCGTCCGACGCGGTGTGGGTGGACAGGTTGACCACCACGCCGGTGTTCAGGTTGGTCTGGTCGTAGCGGATGACGTCGAAACCGCCCATGCCGTCGATGCTGTCGTTGCCGCCGCGGCCTTCGAAGGATTCGGTGACGTCCGTGCGGTCGCTGCCGATGATGGTGTCGGCGCCGGCAGAGCCGCGTACCTGGTTGATGTTGAGCAGCGTGTCGGTGCCGGTCGTGCCGGTGGCCATGCCGCTGTTGATGCCGTTGGCGCCCAGGTTGATGTTCAGGTTCGCGCTCGTGCCCGCGTTCTGGTAAGTGACACGGTTGCTGTTGTCACCGTTGATCAGGTCGGTGATGGCACCGCCGTCGATGGTGTCGTTGCCGCCGAAGCCTTCGAACTGTTCGAGGATGGCCGTGGTGCTGCCGGTGATGCTGTCGTCGAAGTTCGAGCCCTGCACCACCTGGATGCTGATCAGCGTGTCGGTGCCGCTGTCGGCCGAGGTTGCTGTGCCGGTTGCCAGGCTGACCGTTACGGCTGCGGCGTTGCCCGTGTAGGACGCCGTGTTGAGGTCGTTGAGGTTGATGTCGGTCACCGCGCCGCCGTCGAGCGTATCGTTGCCGGTGCCGCCGATCAGGAAGTCCGAGCCCGCGCCGCCGCGCAGCAAGTCATTGCCGCCGCCGCCGATCAATGTGTCGTTGCCCCCGCCGCCGACCAGCTCGTTGTCGTTGCCGTCGCCGGTCAGCGAGTCGTTGAAGCCGGAGCCGTTCAGGCCTTCGAACCCGATGAAGGTGTCGTTGCCGCCACCACCGGACGAAAGCCCGGTTGCCAGGCTGGCAGTCACTGCGAAATCTGAGGCTTCGTAGGACACGCGGTTGAAATTGGCATTGCCAAAGAACGTGTCGTTGAAGTTCGAGCTCACGACGTTGTCGAAATTGCTGATGGTGTCATTGCCGTCTGCGCCTGTGACGGTGCCGTCGGCCAGGTTAACGGTGACCGCGCCAGTGGCATCACCGTAGAACACGGTGTTCTGTGTACCGGCTGCGTATGTGCCTGCGCCGCCGTTGAGGATGTCGTTGCCGCCTCCACCGCCAATCGTCTCGGCCGCTGTACTGCCGATGATGTTGTCGTCGAAATTCGAGCCGATCACGAACTCGATGCCGCTCAGGGTGTCGGCTCCGGCCGAAGCAGTCGCCGTGCCGTTTTGCAGGTTGACGGTGACCGAACTGGTGGCTGCGAGATAGTAGGCAATGTCGCGCCCGTTGCCGCCGACAATGCTGTTGTTGCCGGCACCACCGATGAGTGTGTCGTCGCCATCCCCGCCAACGAGTGTGTCGTTGCCAGGTCCCCCGATGAGCAAGTCGTTGCCCGTGCCGCCGTCGAGCGAGTCGTTGCCGTCCCCCCCGTCCAGCGTGTCGTTGCCCGCACCGCCGATCAGCGTGTCATTGCCGCCGAGGCCTTGCAATGAATTGTTGGCTGAATTGCCGGTGATGGAATCGTTGAAATCGCGTGAGCCACGCACGTTCTCGATGTTCTTCAGCGTGTCGGTTCCGCCGTAGCCATCCTGTGCGACACCGGTGGCCAGGTTGACGTTCACGGCGCCAGTGGAGTTCTGGTAGTCCACACGGTCGGTGCCGCCCTGGCCGTCGATCGAGTCGTTGCCCTCACGGCCCTCGAACGATTCGAATGGGGCGGTGTTGCTGCCGATCAGCGTGTCGTCATAGGCGGAGCCGCGCACGGCCTCGATGCCAATCAGTGTGTCTACACCGCCAAAGCCGTCGTAACCGATGCCATCCGCGGTGTCGTTGAGCTGCACGAACACACCGCTGGTGCTGCTGTTGTAGTCGGCGCGGTCGTAGCCCTGGCCGCCGTTGATGAGGTCGTTGCCCCGGCCGCCTCTGAAGTTCTCGGACAGACCATCGGACACCGTCACGCCGTTGGCAGCCAGGCCGCCGATCAGCGTGTCGTTCCAGTCGCTGCCGTAGATGCCTTCGATGCCTTCCAGCGTGTCGGTGCCGCCGTCCCCGTCCAGACCGATGCCCGTGACCAGATTGACATTCACGCCGCTCGAGGCGGAGTCATAGCGCGCGATGTCGTAACCGCCGCCGCCGTTGATGTAGTCGTTGCCGGAACGCCCCTCGAACAACTCGGTCAGATCGGAACGGCTTGAGCCGACGATCGAGTCTGCATGCGCGGAGCCACGGACCTGATTGATGTTGACCAGCGTGTCGTTGCCGGTCGCAGTTCCACTCGCGGTGCCACCGACGGCCTTGGTTACTTCGTCGAAGGTGAGGGTGACGTTCACGCCTGCACCGGCGTTCTGGTAGCTCACACGATTGCCGTTCACTGCGTTGAGCGTGTCGGTGATCGTCCCGCCGTTGATGGTGTCGTCTCCCGCGCCGCCCTCGAACTGCTCGAACACCATGGCCGAACTGCCGGTGATGGTGTCGTTGAAGTTTGAGCCCTGCAAGAAGCTGATGTTGATCAGCACGTCACTCCCGCTGTCGGCGGACGTGGCTGTGCCTTGGCCTTGGCCACCATTGCCGGTGATGCCCGACAGATCGATGTTCACCCCGGCCGTTGTGTTGCTGGCGTAGGTGACGAGGTTTCGGTCATCCAGGTTGATGCGGTCAAAGACCTCGCCGCCGTCCAGCGTGTCGTTGCCTTTGCCGCCGATGAGCGTGTCTGCACCATCACCGCCCATCAGCACGTTGTTGCCGGCATCGCCGACCAGCGTGTCGTTGTATTCCGAGCCGATGATGCCCTCGAAGCCGCTGATGGTGTCGTTGCCGCCGCCGCCCGTTGCCAGCCCGGTGGCCAGGTTGACGTTCGCACCCGTGGTGGAGTTGTCGTAGCCCACCCAGTCGAAGATCCCGGTGTTGGTGATGTGGCCCTGCAGGATGTCGCTGAAGCGCGAGCCCGTCACAATCTCGAAATTGCTGATCGTGTCGTTACCGTCCGCACCCGTGACGACGCCGGTCTCCAGGCTGACCTGCACGCTGCCGTTCGCGTTGCCGTAATAGACCTCGTCGAAATTGCTGCCGCCGCCGTCCATGACGTCGTTGCCCAGACCGCCGCCCATGGCGTCTTCGCCCGCGCCGCCGGTCAGTGTGTCGTTGTAGGCCGATCCCAACACTGCTTCGATGCCCGATAGCGTGTCGTTGCCGTCGCCGCCACTCACCACACCGGTGGCGAGGTTCACGTTCACGGCCGCGTTGGCATGCGTGTAGATCGCCACGTCGAAGCCCGCGCCGCCGGTGATGACATCGTTCCCCAGGCCGCCTTCGAAGTCGTTGTCGTCGGCGTTACCAGTGAGGGTGTCGTTGAACGACGAGCCCACTACCGCCTCGATGCTGACCAGCGTGTCCGTGCCTGCGCCGCCAGAAACGACGCCGCTCGCCAGGTTGACGTTCACACCGGCGGTGGCGCCACCATAGCTGGCGGTGTCAAAACCGTCGCCCCCATTGATCAGGTCATTGCCTGCCAGACCGATCAGGGTGTCTTCACCCCCGGAACCCATCAGGGTGTCATTTCCGACCTCGCCAATGAGCATGTCTTTGCCGAAGGTTCCATTGATGGCGGCCATAAGTTCTCTTCCCTCTCGGTGCTTGTGCGGACCCATCGCGGGCCGGCGGAATGCCAGTTGTAAGATTTTGCAACTAGTTCTCACACTATCAGCAGTCGGTGTCGTCAGCATCACACAAATAGGTGAGTCGTTACGAATTAGGTGTAAACCCTAGGACTTTGGTGTGAGTTCGCTTTGACCTCCTGCAATGAAATGCCGCAAAATAGAACGACCGTTCGTTTTATTTTTCGAGCATGTCCGCCACCCCCGTTTCTGACCGTCCTGACAAAGCCACGCGTTCGCGCCGTACGTCGGCCAGCGACACGGGCCGTGCCATGCAGAAAGGCCAGCAGACCAAGGCTGCCATCGTCGATGCCGCTTTGGGGCTGGCCACGCAGATCGGCTTGGAAGGCCTGTCCATCGGCGCGCTGGCCGAGGTGACGAACATGAGCAAGTCGGGCGTGTTCGCCCACTTCGGCTCGCGCGAGGAATTGCAGATTTCCGTCATCCGCGAATACCACACGCGCTTCGAGGCGGAGGTGTTCTTCCCCGCCATGCAGGCGCCGCGCGGCCTGCCGCGACTGCGCGCGCTGTTCGCCAACTGGATGAAGCGCACCTCGGTCGAGATCGACTCGGGCTGCCTCTATATCAGTGGCGCCGTGGAGTTCGACGACCGCACCGGCCCCGTGCGCGATGCGCTGGCGAGTTCGGTGCAGACCTGGCTGGCCGCCATGCGCCGTGCCGTGGTGCAGGCCAAGGCCGAGGGCCATCTGGTGGCCACGCTGGACGAAGACCAGCTGCTCTTCGAAATCCACAGCCTCATCCTCGGCCTGCATTACGAGGCGCGCTTCCTCAAGACGCCGGGCTCCATCGAGCGCGGCGTGCGCGGCTTCGACAACATCATCCATCCCTATATCAAGGAGTAAGACATGCCTACCTACAACCCGCCGCTGCGTGACATGCAGTTCCTGCTGCACGAAGTCTTCAAGGTCGAAGACGAGTTCAAGGCCATGCCCGTGCATGCCGAGACCGACGCGGACACCATGAACGCAGTGCTGGAAGAGGCGGGCAAGTTCGCCGCCGAAGTGACCTTTCCGCTGAACATCAGCGGTGACACCGAAGGCTGTGTGCTGGACAAGACCACGCATGAAGTGAAGCCGCCCAAGGGCTTCAAGGAGGCGTATGCCAAGTATGTCGAAGGCGGCTGGCCGGCGCTGTCGTGCCTGCCCGAGTTCGGCGGCCAGGGCCTGCCTTATGTGATGAACCAGTGCGTGTACGAGATGCTCAACAGCGCCAACCAGGCGTGGACGATGTACCCGGGCCTGTCGCACGGCGCATACGAGGCGCTGGTGGCGCACGGTACCGACGAGCAGAAGAAGACCTACCTGCCCAAGCTGGTGAGCGGCGAGTGGACCGGCACCATGTGCCTGACCGAACCGCACTGCGGCACCGACCTCGGCATGCTGCGCACCAGGGCCGAGCCGCAGGCCGACGGCACCTACAAGATCACCGGCAACAAGATCTTCATCTCGGCCGGCGAGCACGACATGACCGAGAACATCATCCACCTGGTGCTCGCGCGACTGCCGGATGCGCCCAAGGGCAGCAAGGGCATCAGCCTGTTCGTGGTGCCCAAGTTCAATCTCAAGGCCGACGGCAGCATCGGCACACGCAACCCGATCTATTGCACGGGCCTCGAGCACAAGATGGGCATCCACGGCAACGCCACCGCGCAGATCGCGCTGGACGGCGCGGTGGGTACGCTGGTGGGCCAGCCCAACAAGGGCCTCGCCGCCATGTTCGTGATGATGAACGCCGCGCGCCTGGGCGTGGGCAACCAGTCGCTGGGCCTGACCGAAGTGGCCTACCAGAACGCGCTGGCCTACGCCAAGGACCGCCTGCAAAGCCGTTCGCTCTCGGGTCCCAAGGCCAAGGACAAGGAAGCCGACCCGATCATCGTGCACCCCGACGTGCGCAAGATGCTGCTCACCGCCAAGGCGTATGCCGAAGGCGGCCGCGCGCTGCAGATCTTCTGCACGCTGCTGCTGGACAAGGCGCACAACCACCCCGACGAGAAGGTGAAGAAGGACAGCGACGAGCTGGTTGCGCTGCTCACCCCCATCGTGAAGGCCTTCATCACCGACAACGGCCACATCGCCACCAACGCCTGCATGCAGGTCTTCGGCGGCCACGGCTTCATCAAGGAATGGGGCATGGAGCAGTACGTGCGCGACAACCGCATCAACATGATCTACGAAGGCACGAACACCGTGCAGTCGCTGGACCTGCTGGGCCGCAAGATCCTGGGCAACAACGGTGCGACGCTCAAGAAGTTCGGCAAGCTGATCGCCGGGCTGGTGGAAGAAGAGGGCGTCAACGAGAAGATGGCCGAGTTCATCAACCCGCTGGGCTACCTTGGCGAGCAGATGACCAAGTTCACCACCGAGATCGGTTTCAAGGGTTACCAGAATCCGGACGAAGTGGGCGCCGCTGCGGTGGACTACCTGCGTGTGGCAGGACACCTGGTGTTCGCGTACCTGTTCGCACGCATGGCACAGGTCGCGCTGCGTGAGATCGCCGCCGGCAACACCGACCCGTTCTACAGGGCCAAACTGCAGACCGCGCGTTTCTACTTCGCCAAGTTGTTCCCCGAAACCTCGACGCTGATGCGCACCGCGCGCGCGGGTAGCAAGGTGCTGATGGACACCGACGCAGCACTGGCATGACATACGACCACCCCCGAAGCGCCTTCGGCGCCTCCCCCTCGAGGGGGCGCAATCTGCGGCCCGGCAGAGCCGGTTCCGCGATTGCCCTGGCCCTGATGATGTTCGCGGGGCATGCGTTCGCGCAGATGTCGCCTGTCGGCACCTGGCGCAGCGTGGATGACAAGACCGGCGAGTTCAAGGCCGAGATCCGTATCTTCGAATCCGGCGGCGCGCTGAACGGCCGCATCGAGAAACTGCTGCGCACCCATGTCAAGCAGGACCAGACCTGCGACGAATGCACCGACGACCGCAAGGGCCAGCGCGTGGTGGGGATGGAGATCATCCGCGGGGCGAAGAAGGCCGAGGGCAAGGACGTGTGGGAGAACGGCAAGATCCTCGACCCCGAGAACGGCAAGGAATACGCACTTCGCATGACGCCCGTCGACAACGGCAGCAAGCTCGAGGTGCGCGGCTCCATCCTCTTCATCGGCCGCACGCAGACCTGGGTGCGCGTGCAGTAAACCAACATACCAAACAGGAAGTTTCCATGTCCCGATTCCAAGTCAAGAAAGTCGCGGTGCTGGGCGCCGGCGTGATGGGGGCGCAGATCGCGGCGCACCTCGTCAATGTCAAGGTGCCGGTCATCCTTTTCGATCTGGCGGCCAAGGATGGCCCGAAGAACGGCATCGTCACCAAGGCGGTGGAAAACCTGAAGAAGCTCAAGCCGTCGCCGCTCGGTGTGGCAGACGACGCGGTGCTCATCCAGCAAGCCAACTACGAGGAGAATATGGATCTCCTCAAGGACTGCGACCTGATCATCGAAGCCATTGCCGAACGCATGGACTGGAAGCTCGACCTGTACAAGAAGATCGCGCCCTTCGTTGCGAAGCACGCCATCGTCGCGTCGAACACCTCGGGCCTGTCCATCACGAAGCTGAGTGAAGCGCTGCCCGAGGAAATCAAGCCGCGCTTCTGCGGCATCCACTTCTTCAACCCGCCGCGCTACATGTACCTGGTGGAGCTGATCAAGACACCGACGACCGAGCCGCACATCCTCGACGACCTGGAGACCTTCGTCACCAGCGGTCTGGGCAAGGGCGTCGTTCGCGCCAAGGACACGCCCAACTTCATCGCCAACCGCGTCGGCATCGCCGGCATGCTGGCGACGATGAAGGAAGTCGAGAACTTCGGACTGACCTACGACGTGGTCGACGACCTGACGGGCAAGAAGCTCGGCCGTGCATCGAGCGGCACCTTCCGCACCGCCGACGTGGTGGGCCTGGACACGATGGCGCACGTCATCAAGACGCTGCAGGACAACCTCGACGAGAAGAGCGATCCGTTCTATTCGAGCTTTGCCACGCCGCCGGTGCTGAAGGCACTGCTGGAACTGGGCAACCTCGGCCAGAAGACCAAGGCGGGTTTCTACAAGAAGGTCGGGCGCGACATCCTGCGCTTCGAACTCGACAGCAAGGACTATGTGCCCGGCGGCGAGAAGAGCGACGAGGTCTATGCCCGCATGCTGAAGAAGCCCGCTGCCGAGCGCCTCAAGCTGCTGCGCAACGCCGAAGGTGCGCAAGGCCAGTTCCTCTGGGCGATCCTGCGCAACAGCTTCCATTACGCCGCCGTGCATCTGGCCGACATCGCCGAAACCGCGCGTGACGTGGACTTCGCGATGCGCTGGGGCTTCGGCATGAAGCAGGGCCCGTTCGAGCTCTGGCAGGAAGCCGGCTGGCTCGAAGTCGCGAAGATGATCCAGGAAGACATCGACGCGGGCAAGGCGTTGTCGAAAGCGCCGCTGCCCGACTGGGTGTTCAAGGGCCCGGTGGCCGAGGCCGGCGGCGTGCACACGCCCGAAGGCTCTTTCAATCCGACGACGAAGAAATTCGAGGCGAAGCGCGTGCTGCCCGTGTACAGCCGCCAGCTGTTCCCCGAGAGCGTGCTGGGCAGCCAGGCGCAGGGCTTCGAGACCGCCGGCAAGACGCTGCACGAGAACGGCAGCATCCGCCTGTGGACGCTCGACGATGAAGTGCTCATCGCCAGCATCAAGTCCAAGATGCACGCCATCAGCCCCGAAGTGGCCGAAGGCCTGATGCAGGCGGCCGATCTGGCCGAGAGCGACTACAAGGGCCTGGTGATCTGGTCGGGTGACGAGCCCTTCAGTGTGGGTGCGGACCTTCAGGCGATCCTGCCCGCGTTCATCGCCGTGGGCGTGACGGCCGTCGAAGACGCCGAACAGTTCCTGCAGCAGACCATGCTGCGCCTGCGCTACGCGTCGGTGCCGGTGATCTCCGCGATCCGGGGCATGGCGCTGGGCGGCGGCTGCGAACTCGCGATCCATTCACACCGTCGCGTCGCAGCGATGGAAAGCTACATCGGTCTGGTGGAAGTCGGCGTGGGCCTCGTGCCCGGTGCCGGCGGTCTGACCTACATCGCACGCCGCGCCGCCGAGAACGCGCAGTACTCGACCGACAAGGACCTGCTCAAGTTCGTGACCGAAGGCTTCACCGCCGCGGCCATGGCCAAGGTGGGCACCAGCGCCATCGAGAGCCGCAAGCTCGGCTATCTGCTGGACAGCGACATCATCGTGCCGAACAAGGACGAACTGCTCTACGTGGCGCTCGCCGAAGCGAAGGCCATGGCCGACGCCGGCTGGCGTGCACCGCTGCCGCGCCAGTTCCCCGTGGCCGGCCGCAGCGGCAAGGCCACCATCCAGGGCCAGCTGGTGAACATGCGCGACGGTGGCTTCATCAGCCAGCACGACTTCCACATTGCCAGCCTGATCGCCGGCGTCGTCACCGGCGGCGACGTCGATGCCGGCACGATGGTGAACGAGGAATACCTGATGACGCTGGAACGCAAGGCGTTCTGCGCGCTCGTCACGCATCCGAAAACGCAAGAGCGGATTTTGGGCATGCTCTCGACCGGCAAACCCGTTCGCAACTGATCAGGCGCAAGGAGTAATCGACATGACCAAGCAAATCCAGGACGCCTACATCGTCGCCGCGACGCGCTCGCCCATCGGCCGTTCGCACAAGGGCTATTTCCGCAACATGCGGCCCGACGATCTGCTGGCCGCCACGCTGCGCGCTGCGCTGGCGCAGGTGCCGTCGCTCGACCCGGCTTCCATCGACGACGTGATCAGTGGCTGCGCGATTCCCGAAGGCGCGCAGGGTCTCAACGTGGCGCGCATCGGTGCGGTGCTGGCTGGGCTGCCGAAGAGTGTGGGCGGCATCACCGTCAACCGCTTCTGCGCATCGGGGCTGTCGGCCGTGCAGATGGCGGCGGACCGCATTCGCGTCGGCGAGTCCGACGTGATGATCGCCGCCGGCACCGAGAGCATGAGCATGGTGCCGATGATGGGCAACTCACCCTCGCTGTCGCCCACGATCTTCCGCGACACCGAGAACATCGACGACTACGGCATCGCCTACGGCATGGGCCTTACCGCCGAGAAGGTGGCGCAGCAGTGGAAGGTGAGCCGCGAGGCGCAGGACGAGTTCGCGTACCAGTCGCACATGAAGGCGATGGCGGCCATCAAGGCCGGTGAGTTCGCAAACGAAATCACACCGATCGAAGTGACCGACCGCAGTGCCAACCTCGAGACCGGCGAGCCGATCGCGAAGTCGCGCACGGTGGACATCGACGAAGGCGTGCGCGCCGACACCACGCCCGAGGGCCTCGCCAAGCTGCGCACCGTGTTCGCTGCGCGGGGTTCGGTGACGGCAGGCAATAGCTCGCAGACGTCGGACGGTGCAGGCGCGCTCATCCTCGCCAGCGAGGCGGCCATCAAGCGCTACAACCTCAAGCCGCTCGCACGCTTCGTGAGCTACGCATCGCGTGGCGTGCCGCCGCACCTCATGGGCATCGGCCCGATCGAGGCGATCCCGGCGGCGCTGCGCTATGCAGGCCTCAAACACCAGGACATCGACTGGATCGAGTTGAACGAAGCCTTTGCTGCGCAGTCGCTGGCCGTCATCAACACGCTCGGCCTCGACGCGTCGAAGGTCAACCCGATGGGCGGCGCGATTGCACTCGGCCACCCGCTGGGTGCCACGGGCGCCATCCGTTCGGCCACCGTGGTGCATGCGCTGCAGCGCAAGAAGCTGAAGTACGGCATGGTCACCATGTGCGTGGGCATGGGGCAGGGTGCAGCAGGCATTTTCGAACGCGTCTGAACCAACCCGGGAGGTTCGCATGGAGAAGTTGCAGATCCGCGCGGATGGCGACACGACGCTCGCCATGCGCCTCTACCGTCCGGCCGATTCGGCCGCGCCGCGCGCCGGCATCGTCATCGGCGGTGCGATGGGGGTGCGCCAGGGCTTCTACGAAACCTTCGCAAAGTGGCTCGCGGCGCAGGGCTTCCTCGTTGCGACCTTCGACTACCGGGGCACGGGCGACTCGCTGCCGGATGGCCAGTCGATGCGCGACGTGCGGGCCGATCTGTTCGACTGGGCGCATGACTACGAAGCGGTGATCGGCGCAACGCATGCGCAGTTGAACGGCGCGCCGCTCTACCTGTTCGGCCACAGCCTCGGCGCGCAGCTGCCAGGCCTGCTGCGCGATCCCAAGCGCGTGTCGGGCCTCATCAGCATCGCGGCGGGCAGCGGCTACTGGCGAGACAACGCGCCGCAACTGAGGCGTTCGATCCTCTACTTCTGGTACGTGCTGGTGCCCATCGCCACGCGCCTCTTCGGTTATTTCCCCGGCCGCAAGCTGCGCAAGGTGGGCGACCTGCCCAGCGGCGTGATGCTGCAGTGGCGCAAGTGGTGCCTCGACCCGTTGTACAGCGTGGGCGCAGAAGGAGAGCCGGTGCGCGCGAGCTACGGCGCGGTGCGCTTCCCGGTGCTGGCGCTGTCCATCACCGACGACGAGCTCATGACCTTGCGCGGCACGCAGACGCTGGTCGGCCTGTACGCGAACGCGCCGCGTGAAGTGCAGCGCATCGCGCCGGCCGACGTGCAGGCGCGGCGCATCGGGCACTTCGGGTTCTTCCGTGAGCAGTTCTCAGGCAGCCTGTGGCCGCGCGCGGTCGAATCGCTCGGCCAATTGGCGGGCATGGTCGCGCAACGGACTGCGTGATCCGGGTGCGTCCCTCACACTGCGCAACATGACAACCATTTCCGATCCATCCGGCGAACTCCACCCCGTCGACGCAGCCGTGGCGCTGCAAACCACGGGCGACGGGTCGATGCTCGGTGCCATGCACCCGGCCTGGAACAACATGGTGGGGCCATTCGGTGGGATCACCGCCGCGACGGCACTCAACGCGGTGCTCAAGCATCCGGCGCTGCTGGGAACGCCGGTCTCGCTCACCGTCAACTATGCGAGTGCCATCGCGCCCGGTCCGTTCACGCTGCGTGCGGAGCCCGCGCGCACCAACCGCTCGACGCAGCACTGGACAATCATGCTCATGCAGGCCAACGCTGACGGCAAGCCTGAAGTGGCACTCACGGGAACGGCCGTCACCGCCGCACGCCGCGGGACCTGGAGCGCCGACGACCTGCACATGCCCGACATTCCGCCAGCAGATGGCGTGAAGCGCTTTCTGGTACCCGGCGTCGAATGGGTGAACCGCTTCGACCTGCGCATCGTCGAAGGTGCGCTGCCCACCACGTGGGAAGGCCAGGGCGACGCGAGCCGCACCCGCATGTGGCTGCGTGACGTGCCGCCGCGCCCGGTCGATCATCTCGCGCTCGCGTCGCTGGCCGATGCGTTTTATCCGCGTGTGTGGTTGCGGCGCGCGCAGCGCGTGCCGGCGGGCACGGTGTCGATGACGGTGTATTTCCACGCGGATGCGGCGGCGCTCGAACGCACCGGCACCGGCTGGCTGCTCGGGCAGGCGCAGGCGCAAGGCATGCACAACGGCTTCTTCGACCAGAAAGCCGAACTGTGGAACGAGGCGGGCGACCTGCTGGTCACCTCGCACCAGATCGTCTATTACAAGGAGTGAGCATGGCGTCGCGCAATCCGGTTGCACTGGTCATCGGCGCGGGCGACGCCACCGGCGGCGCGATCGCGCGGCGCTTCGCGCGCGGCGGCTACACGGCCTGCGTGACGCGCCGCAGCCTGGACAAGCTGCAGCCGCTGGTGGAGCAGATCCGCGCCGAAGGCGGGCAGGCGCAGGGTTTCGCATCCGACGCGCGCCAGGAGGAAGAAGTCGTGGCGCTCATCGAGCAGATTGAATCGAATGTCGGACCCATCGAAGTGCTGGTGTTCAACATCGGTGCGAACGTACCGAGCAGCATCCTGGATGAAACCGCACGCAAGTATTTCAAGATCTGGGAGATGGCGTGCCTCTCGGGCTTCCTCAATGCGCGTGAGGTGGCAAAACGCATGGTGGCGCGCGAGGGCGACGGGCACAAAGGCACGATCCTCTTCACCGGTGCCACGGCCTCGTTGCGCGGCGCGAGCGGCTTTGCGGCCTTTGCCGGTGCCAAGCACGCCTTGCGCGCGCTGGCGCAGAGCATGGCGCGCGAACTGGGGCCGCGTGGCATCCACGTCGCGCATGTGGTGGTGGACGGCGCAATCGACACGGAATTCATCCGCGAGAATTTTCCCGAACGTTATGCGCTGAAAGATCAGGACGGGATCCTCAACCCGGAGCACATCGCGGAGAACTACTGGATGCTGCACAGGCAGCCGCGCGACGCATGGACCCATGAGCTCGACCTGAGGCCGTGGTCCGAGAAGTTCTGACGACCCGACAAGAAAGGCAAGGAGACAACAATGAGCAAGACAGTGGAGTTCTGGTTCGACGTGGGCAGCCCCGCGTCGTACCTGGCGTGGACGCAACTGCCGTCGATCTGCAGCGACGCGGGCGCTGCGCTGTCATACAAGCCCATGCTGCTGGGCGGCGTGTTCCAGGCCACGGGCAATCACTCGCCCGCGACGATTCCGGCCAAGGGCAAGTACATGTTCGAAGACCTCACCTTGTTCGCGCAGCGGTACGGTGTGCCGTTCCGGAACAACCCGCATTTCCCCGTGAACACGCTCATGCTGATGCGCGGCGCAGCGGGACTGCAGGCGCAGCAGCCAGCCAGGCTCCTGCCCTACCTCGATGCCGTGTTCAGGGCGATGTGGGTGGACACGCTGGACATGAACGACCCTGCCATCGTCGGCAAGGTACTGCACAAGGCCGGCTTCGACCCGCAGGCGCTGCTCGCGCTCACGCAGGACGCGCAAGTCAAGGAGCAACTCAAGACCGTCACCGCCGAGGCCGTTTCGCGCGGCGTCTTCGGCGCACCCACCATGTTCGTCGGCAGCCGGATGTTCTGGGGCCAGGACCGACTCGATTTCGTGAAGGAAGCATTGCAATGAGCGACAACACCGACATCCTCGTCCACACCGAAGCCGGTGTGACCACCCTCACCATCAACCGCGTGGACAAGAAGAACTCGTTCACCGCCGTCATGTACGGCGCAATGGCCGACGCACTCGCTGCCGCCGAGCAGGACCCGGCCGTGCGCGTGCTGATCATCCAGGGCCACGAAGCGATCTTCAGCGCGGGCAACGACATCGGCGACTTCCTCAACAGCCCGCCCGCCGGGCAGGACGCGCCGGTGTTCCGCTTCCTGCGTGGTATCGCGTCGTTCCCCAAGCCGCTCATCGCGGCGGTGTGCGGTCCGGCCGTGGGCGTGGGCACCACGCTGCTGTTCCATTGCGACCTGGTCTATGCCGGCGACAACGCCGCGTTCTCCATGCCCTTCGTGAACCTGGGCCTGTGTCCCGAAGCCGCGTCCAGCCTGCTGGTGCCGCAGATGATGGGTTACCACCGCGCGGCCGAAGCGCTGCTGCTGGGCGAGCCGTTCATGGCCGAGGCCGCGCTCGAGGTCGGGCTGGTGAACCGCGTCGTCGCACCGGCGGAAGCCACGACTCTCGCACTTGCCACCGCGCGCAAGCTCGCGGCCAAGCCGCTCTCATCGCTGGTGGAAACCAAGCGGCTCATGAAGAAGGGCAGCGCGCAGCAGGTGGAACGCCAGATGATGGAAGAAGCGGAGAGCTTCGGCCGCATGCTGCGCGAGCCCGCGGCGAAAGAAGCCTTCGGCGCGTTCATGGAGCGCCGCAAGCCGGACTTCAGCAAGATCTGACCCGCAACGACGACAGCGACAACAACAAGGAGACAAGGACATGACCACCCCGCAGCGCTCGCTCAAGGGCAAGACCCTGTTCATCACCGGCGCGTCGCGCGGCATCGGCCTGTCGATCGCGAAACGCGCGGCAGCTGACGGTGCCAACATCGTGGTGGTCGCCAAGACCACCGACCCCAACCCCAAGCTGCCCGGCACCATCCACAGCGCGGCGGAAGAGATCCGTGCAGCAGGCGGGCAGGCGCTGCCGCTGGCGGTCGACATCCGCGACGACGAAGCCGTGGCTGCGGCGGTTGCCGAAGCGGTGAAGACCTTCGGCGGCATCGACATCCTGGTCAACAACGCCAGCGCCATCAGCCTCACCGACACCGAACAGACGCCGATGAAGCGCTTCGACCTGATGCACGGCATCAACGCGCGCGGAACCTTCGCCTGCACGCAGGCCTGTCTGCCGGAGCTGAAGAAATCGGCCGCCGCCGGGCGCAACCCGCACGTGCTGACCATGTCGCCGCCGCTGTCGATGAAGACGCACTGGTTCGCACCGCACACGGCCTACAGCATGGCCAAGTACGGCATGAGCATGTGCACGCTCGGCCATGCGGGCGAGTTCCGGCGTTACGGCATCGGCGTCAACAGCCTGTGGCCGCGCACGGCCATCGCCACAGCTGCGCTGCAGATGATCCCGGGCGTGGACCTGAAGCTCTGCCGCACGCCGGAAATCCTGTCGGATGCGGCGTACCTCATCCTCACCGGCCCGTCGTCCGAGACGGGCAATTTCCACATCGACGACACGCTGCTTGCGCAGCACGGCATCACCGACCTGGACAAGTACGCCGTGACGCCGGGCAACCGGAATTTCATCCCCGACTTCTTCGTGGATTGAGTTACGCGGACTGAACGGTCGCTGTCTTCCCGATCGCCGACAATGCGGCCTCCAAACGGAGCAGCAGGACATTCATGAGTGACGCGATCGAGGCCGCAAAGAAGCACTTCCTGGAGGGCGTGGCGCACTTCGAGGCCAAACGCCTCGAAGAAGCCGACCGTGCCTTCTCCGCGGCGCACAAGCTGGTGCCGGACCGACCCTCCGTGCTGACCAACCTGGGGGCCGTGCGCCTGCAGCTCGGCCGGCCCGAAGAGGCCGTGCCCTTGCTCGCCCAGGCCACGGCGCTCGAACCCGACAACCTGCAGGCCTGGGCGCACCTGGGTATCGCACAGGCGGAAACGGGCGATCTCGACCAGGCCGTGGTCAGCTTCGACAAGGCGCTCGGCATCGACGGCAAGAGCGCCGTGCTGTGGACGCATCGCGGCACGGCATTGCGCGAGATGGGTCATCTGCCCGAAGCGGTGAAGAGCTTCGAGCAGGCACGCGAGCACGGGGCAGACCCGCATGTCATCGGCTATTTCCTCGCGTCCATGCAGGGCGGCGAGGCGCCGCCCTCGCCGCCGCGCGCGTATGTCGAGAACCTGTTCGACCGCTATGCGGACGACTTCAGCGACCACCTGGTCGAGGTGCTGGGCTACCGCGCGCCGGAAGAGCTGATCGATGGCCTCGCGCCGCTGGGCGCACGCTGGTTCGACGACGTGCTCGATCTGGGCTGCGGCACGGGCCTGTGCGGACCTCTGCTCAAGGGCATGGCGAGCCGCATCGATGGCGTGGACCTGTCCGCGCGCATGCTGGCGCAGGCACGCGGACTCGGCGTCTACAGCGAACTCGTGCATGCCGACATCGTCGAATGGCTCAAAACCGCGAGGCAACCGTACGACCTGGTGCTGGCGGTCGACGTCTTCATCTACGTCGGCGCACTCGAATCCGTTTTCGCCGACGTGGGGCGTCTGCTCAAGCCGGGCGGCATGTTCGCTTTCACTGTCGAAGAGAACACGCGCACCGCGGGTGTGAACCCGCAGGAACTGCAGCTCATGCCCAGCCTGCGGTACGCGCACCCCGAAGCCTATGTGCGCCGCGTGGCGGCCGATGCCGGTCTGCAGGTGCGTGCCATGCACCGCGCGCCGCTGCGGCAGGACCAGGCGCAGCCCGTACCCGGCGCCTATTACTATCTGTCCAAGCCCTGATTCGGGCGCGGAGCACGCCATGCCCTACATGCTGTTCATCGTCGAGCCCACCGGCCAGCGCGCCACCCGCACCGAAGCGGAGGGGCGCGCCGTCTACGACCGGATGCTCGCCTTTGGCGCTGATCTGAAGTCGCGTGGCCTGCTGCTGGCCGCCGAATCGCTCACCTCCGAGGGCGATGCCACCCGCATCCAGCAGCGCGAGGGCAAGGCCAGCCGGCTGGACGGCCCCTTCGCCGAAGCCAAGGAAATGGTGGGAGGCTTCTTCCTGATCGACTGCGCCACGCGCGAGGAAGCCGAGGCCATCGCCCGTACCTGCCCGGCGGCCGAATGGGCCACGGTGGAAGTGCGCGGCCTGGGGCCCTGTTTCATGTAAATTTTCTCCGGGCGTGTCGAGTCCGGCCCGGCTGCTTCGTCGTGGGTATGTCAACCAACCGAAACGAAGGAGATTTCCATGCACTCGAACATGTTCGTCAACCTGCCCATCCGTGACATGGCCCGCACGCGCGCCTTCTACGAGAAGGTGGGCTACAGCTTCAACCCGCAGTTCACCAACGAGCAGGGCGCCTGCATGGTCGTGGGCGAGAACATCTTCGTCATGCTGCTGGTGGAAAGCTTCTTCCAGACCTTCACGAAAAAGCCCATCTCCGACGCCACGAAAAGCACCGAAGTGCTGGTGTGCGTGTCCTGCAACAGCCGGGCCGAAGTCGACGAGATCGTCGCCAGGGCGGTGGCAGCCGGTGCGAAGACGCCCAATGCGCCGCAAGACCATGGTTTCATGTACAGCCACGGCTATGAAGACCTGGACGGCCACATCTGGGAACTGGCCTACATGGACATGGCCGCCTTCCCCGGAGCCTGACGTCGCGCGGCAACGCCGTCGCGCGATACTCCGGCCATGCACTCCAGCACCCACCATGCGATCGATGCGGCCTGGCGACGCGAATCCGCGAAGATCATCGCGGGCATCGCCCGCATGGTGCGCGACGTTGGCCTGGCCGAAGAACTCGCGCAGGACGCGCTGGTCGCCGCACTGGAGCACTGGCCGAAGGACGGTGTGCCCGACAACCCGGCCGCCTGGCTGATGGCCACCGCCAGGAACCGCGCGCTCGACCGGCTGCGCCGCAACAAGTCGCTGGACGAGAAGATCGAGCAACTCGGCCAGGACATGC
Organism: Variovorax sp. VNK109; assembly: GCF_049445855.1. NCBI lineage: Bacteria > Pseudomonadati > Pseudomonadota > Betaproteobacteria > Burkholderiales > Comamonadaceae > Variovorax > Variovorax sp. VNK109. The sequence continues at coordinate 477,022 of NZ_JBMSDV010000003.1, forward strand.
AGGCACAGCAACTCGACCGCGTGCCCGACTTCGTCGATTCGCTCGACGACAACCGGCCCGGCCAGATTGCCGACGACCTGCTCCGGCTGATCTTCACGGCCTGCCACCCGGTGCTGTCCACCGAGGCGCGCGTGGCGCTCACGCTGCGGTTGATGGGGGGCCTGACCACGCACGAAATCGCGCGGGCCTTCCTTGTCCCCGAGCCCACCATCGCGCAACGCATCGTGCGCGCCAAGCGCACGCTGACCGAAGCGAAGGTGCCGTTCGAGGTGCCGCACGGCGATGCGCTCGCCGAGCGCCTGGCCTCGGTGCTCGAAGTGGTCTACCTGGTCTTCAACGAGGGCTACACGGCCACCGAGGGCGACCAGTGGATGCGCCCGGCGCTCACGCAGGAGGCGTTGCGACTGGGCCGGCTGCTGGCCGGACTTTCGCCGCAGGCGTCCGAGGTGCATGGCCTCTGTGCCCTGATGGAGTTGCAGGCCTCGCGCGCCGAGGCGCGCATCGACACCGAAGGCAAGCCGGTGCTGCTGCTCGAGCAGGATCGCAGCCGCTGGGACCGTACGCTGATCCAGCGCGGCCTCGTGGCGCTCGAGCGTTCGCTGGTGCTGCTGGAGCAGCAATCCGCGCTCGCGGGCCCCTACACGCTGCAGGCCGCCATCGCCGCCTGCCATGCGCGCGCGGCCGAGGCGGGCGACACGGACTGGAGGCAGATTGCGGCGATCTACGCCACGCTGGCGCACGTGGCGCCATCGCCCGTGGTGGAGCTCAACCGGGCGGTGGCCGTGGGCATGGCCGACGGACCGCAGGCGGGGCTGGACATCATCGACTTGCTGAACGACGACAAACACCTGAAAAACTACCAGTGGCTGCCCAGCGTGCGCGGCGATCTGCTGGCCAGACTCGGCCGGCATGCCGAGGCGCGCGACGAGTTCCTGCGCGCGGCGGGCCTCGCGCGCAATGCGCAGGAGAAGCAGTTGTTGCTGGCGCGCGCCGGATCGTCTGCGCGATTGTTGTAACGATCTGCCGGCTTGGGTCTAATGTCGTGAATTCCATGGGACGGGACCCGACATGACAGACAGCAACGCCAGCCCGCACGGCGGCATCAGCCTCGAAGACGCGGCGTACCACACCGGCCACGACTTCCCCGGCGGCGTGCCGGCGCTCGCGCAGCGCATGGCGATGAGCCCGAACACGCTGCAGCACAAGCTGGACCCCCGCAACACCACGCACAAGCTCAGCCTGAGGGAAGCGCAGGAGATGCAGGCCATCACGCAGGACTTCCGCGTGCTGCATGCGATGGCGGCGTCCAACGGCTTCATCGCGTTGTCGCTGGGTCACACGGCCAGCGGCACGACCATCAGCGAAGTGCTGGCCATGGTCAAGGAATTCGGCGACGTGCTCACGGCGGTGAATGCCGCGTTGGAAGACGGCAAGGTGTCGCTCAATGAAATGCGTGAATGCGAGCGCCAGTCGGCCGAACTGTTCGCTGCTGTCAACAGCATGCTGCGCACGGTGCGCAGCCTCATGCCCCGGCAGCCGGCCTGAACCTGCAAGACCTTTGTCGACCGCGTACCAACTGGGGATCCGGATTGAAGAAAAACGCAAGCAGCGCATCGTTCGAGCCCGAGTTCATCGAGGGCATCACCGAGATGTTCGAACAGAAGATCGTCTTCAACCGCACGCTGGGCCTGAAGATCGTGTCGATGGCGCCGGATGGCCGTGTGGCCGGGCGCATCGACATGAAGCCTGAACTGGTGGGTCACTTCGCCTACAACCGCCTGCACGGCGGGGTGTCGAGCGCGGCGATGGATGCGATGGCGGGTCTCGCAGTGATGACCGCGATCGGCGGCCGCCACCTCGACGAAAGTCCGGCGCATCGGCTGCAGCGCTTCGCCAAGCTGGGCACCATCGACCTGCGCATCGACTACCTGCGTCCGGCCATCAGCGACCACTTCGAGGTGCGTGCCGAAGTGCTGCGCCTGGGTTCGCGCGTGGCGTCCACGCGCATGGAGTTGCTGGGTGCCGACGGCAAGCTGCTGTGTGTCGGCGCCGGCGCCTACATCGTCTCCTGATCCGGCTGCTGCTTCTCGTCGTTTCCGCCCTCGGCACGGGCGCGCGCGCGCGCCAGGATGTCCCAGCTCACGAGGAACATGGCTGCGATCACCGGGCCGATGACGAAGCCGTTGAGCCCGAAGATCGCCAGGCCACCCAGGGTGGCAATGAGGATCAGGTAGTCGGGCATGCGCGTGTCCTTGCCCACCAGGATGGGGCGCAGGACGTTGTCCACCAGCCCGATGGCCAGCACGCCCCACAGCGTGAGCGCCACGGCCTGGATGATGGCGCCTGTGGCCAGGAAGTAGATGGCAACAGGTGCCCACACCAGCGCCGCACCCACCGCGGGCAACAGCGACAGCAGCGCCATCACGCCACCCCACAGCAGCGGGCCGGGAACGCCCAGCGCCCAGAAGGCCAGGCCTCCGAGCATGCCCTGCACCAGCGCAACGACGACGTTGCCCTTCACCGTGGCGCGAACCACGGTGGCGAACTGCGTCAGCAGGCGCTGGGTGTCGTCGCGCCGCAGCGGGATGGCGCGCTCCACCGAAGCGGTGAGCGAGATCCCGTCGCGCAGCAGGAAGAACAGGATGTACAGCATCACGAAGAAGCTGACGATGAAGTCCAGCGCGTTCTGCCCGATCGTGAGCACGCGCGCGGTGAGCGCCTGGCCGCTTTGGGCGAGGCTGGCTATCACCTTCTGCTGCAGCAGCGCGAGGTCGCCCAGGCCGAAGCGGTCGAGCAGCGAACGCACCCAGTCGGGCAGGAAGTTCACGGCCTGCTGGAAGTACTGGGCCGGCTGCACCGAGCCCGCGCGCAGCCGCTCGGCCAGCGCCGCGCCCTCGGTCACCACCGAGGCGGCCACCAGCCCCAGGGGCAGGATGACCACCACCAGGATGCCCAGCAGCGAGAGCAGCGCCACCAGTGTCGGCTGGCGTGGCCAGCGCGCGAGCAGCCTGGCATGGAGGGGCCAGAAGGTGATGGCGATGAAGATCGACCAGCACACCGCGCCGAAGAACGGCCAGAGGATGAGTGCGAACAGCAGGCTGGCGCCCAGCACCACCCACAGCAACGACTTGAATTCGAACAGCGGATCGGTCTTCACCGGGGCTACGATGACTTTGGCGTCCGCGGAGCCCTGCGTTTCCTGCGGCGGCTTGCGGCGGCGCCTGCGGGGCGGGCGGTCCGTGTCTCTGGGGTCGCCGTTGTCGGGGTTGCGTGGGTCGGCCATGTATCGATGCAGGAGGATGCGGCGCTTCGGCCGGGGCACCAGATTAACACCAACGTCGCCTGTGGCAGCGCGGAAACGGGCAACTGGGGGTGGCGGCCTCGGGCGGGCGTCGCCATTCGGACGGGTTCAGCGCGGGATCGTGCGCGGGCGGCCTTCGTCGTCGATGGCCACGTAGGTCAGCGTGGCCTCCGTCACCTTGACGAACTGGCCCTGGAACCCGATGCGTTCTGCAAACACTTCCACCAGCACGGTGATCGAGGTATTGCCGATGCGCACGATCGACGAGAAGAACGACAGCAGGTCGCCCACGCGGACCGGCTGCTTGAAGATGAATTCCTTGACTGCCACCGTCGCCATGCGGCCCTGGACGTGGCGCGCGGGGATGACCGAGCCTGCCAGATCGACCTGCGCCATCACCCAGCCGCCGAAGATGTCGCCATTGGCGTTGCAGTCGGCCGGCATGGGGATGACCTTGAGTACCAGTTCCTTGTCGATGGGCAAGGCAGTGGTGGGCAGGCTTGAAGCGTCGGACATGGGCACAATCTGGAAAGAAAACCCCCGATTGTCCCGCAATGAGCCGTTCCGGCGAACTTTCCTCCACTTCCCCGTCAGCCAGCATGCAGCCTTCTGCTGCCGCGCCTGCCCCTGCGCCCGCCTCCGACTGGGCGACGCTTGCACGCCTGCTGCCGTACCTGTGGCAATACAAATGGCGCGTGGTGTTCGCGCTGGCCTTCATGGTGGCGGCCAAGGTGGCCAACGTCGGCGTGCCCCTGTTGCTGAAGAGCCTGGTCGATGCGATGAGCATCAAACCCGGCGACGTGACGGCGGTGCTGGTCGTGCCGGTCAGCCTGCTGATGGCTTATGGTCTGCTGCGCCTGTCCACCTCGCTCTTCACCGAACTGCGTGAACTCGTCTTTGCCAAGGCCACGCAGGGCGCGGCGCGCAGCATCGCGCTGCAGACCTTCGAGCACCTGCATGCATTGAGCCTTCGCTTCCATCTGGAACGCCAGACCGGCGGCATGACGCGCGACATCGAGCGCGGCGTGCGCGGCATCGAATCGCTGATCTCGTATTCGCTCTACAGCATCGTTCCCACGCTGGTGGAAGTGGCGCTGGTGCTGTCCATCCTCGCGGTGAAGTTCGACGCTTGGTTCGCGTGGATCACGCTGTGTGCACTGGCGGTCTACATCGTCTTCACCGTGACGGTGACCGAATGGCGCACCCAGTTCCGCAAGCAGGCCAACGAATTCGATTCGGCCGCGCACACGCGCGCCATCGATTCGCTGCTGAACTACGAGACGGTCAAGTACTTCAACAACGAAGGCTTCGAGGCGCGGCGCTACGACGAAAGCCTGGAGCGGCTGCGCATCGCGCGGCTCAAGAGCCAGACCACGCTGTCCATCCTCAACACGGGGCAGCAACTCATCATCGCGATTGCGCTGGTCGCGATGTTGTGGCGCGCGACGCAGGGCGTGGTGGCCGGGACCATGACGCTGGGTGACCTGGTGATGGTCAACGCCTTCATGATCCAGCTCTACATACCGCTCAACTTCCTGGGCGTGATCTACCGTGAGATCAAGCAGAGCCTGACCGACCTGGAGAAGATGTTCTCGCTCATGGAACGCGAGCGCGAGGTGGCCGATGCGCCGGACGCGCAGCCGCTGGACGCGACGCGCGGCAGCGCAGTGCGCTTCGAACATGTCGATTTCGCCTATGAGGCGTCAAGACCCATCCTGCACGACGTGAGCTTCGAGATTCCCGAAGGCAGGACCGTGGCCGTGGTCGGCCCGTCGGGCTCGGGCAAGTCGACGCTGGCGCGGCTGATGTTCCGTTTCTACGATATCCAGCAGGGGCGCATCACCATCGGCGGACAGGACATCCGCAGCGTCACGCAGGGCAGCGTGCGCGCGGCCATCGGCATCGTGCCGCAGGACACCGTGCTGTTCAATGACACGGTGGCCTACAACATCGGCTACGGCAAGCCCGGTGCGACGCGCCAGGAGATCGAGCAGGCGGCAGGGGCTGCGCGCATCCACGGCTTCATCAGCAGCACGCCCAAGGGCTACGAGACGATGGTGGGCGAGCGCGGCCTCAAGCTTTCGGGCGGCGAGAAGCAGCGCGTGGCGATCGCGCGCACGCTGCTGAAAGACCCCGCCGTCCTCATCTTCGACGAGGCCACATCCGCGCTGGACAGCGCGAACGAACGCGCCATCCAGGCCGAGCTGCGCGATGCCGCGCGCAACAAGACCACGCTGGTCATCGCGCACCGCCTGTCCACCGTGGTGGACGCGCATGAAATCCTGGTGCTCGACGTCGGCCGCATCGTCGAACGCGGCACGCATGATGAACTGCTGGCGCTGGACGGCCGCTACGCGCAGATGTGGCGCGTGCAGAAGAACGGCACGGGTTCGAGCAGCACGGGTTCACCGGCCCATCCAATATCTTCCGGAGTGGTACCCCAGTGACTGAAAAAATCCCCCTGCTGGTCATCAGCCCCCTGTTGCCCGAACACGAGGCGAGGTTGGCCGACCTGTTCGACCTGACCTATGCGCCTACGCCGGACAAGCGCGCTGCCGCGCTGACCAGGGACGGCGCGAGATTCCGCGCACTGCTCACCATCGGGGTGATCCCCGTGAGTGAGGAAGAAATCGCCGCGATGCCCGCGCTCGAGCTCGCGTGCTGCATGGGCGTCGGCTATGAAGGGTTGCCGATGGCGGCATTGCGCGCGCGCGGCATCGTCACCGCCAACGGGGCCGGCACCAACGAGAACACGGTCGCCGACCACACCTTCGGGCTGATCATCGGCATCGTGCGCAACATCCGGCTGCTGGACCAGCAATGCCGCGCCGGCATCTGGCGCGACGCCGTGCCGCAGCCGCCACAGGTGTCGGGCCGTCGGCTGGGCATCTTCGGCATGGGCAGCATCGGTCGCCAGATCGCGCGCCGCGCGGCGGGCTTCGACATGCCGATCGGGTATCACAACCGCAAGCCGATGGAAGGCTCGACGGATACGTACTTCGACGATGTCGTCAAACTGGCCGAATGGGCGGACATCCTCGTGTGCGTGGCGCCCGGTGGTCCCGCGACGCGCCACAAGATCAACGCACAGGTGCTGGACGCGCTCGGGCCCACGGGCTATCTCGTCAACGTGGGCCGGGGCAGCCTGGTCGATACCGACGCCCTGGCTGCCGCGTTGCGCGACCGCCGCATTGCGGGAGCCGCAATCGATGTCTACGAGAGCGAACCCCACCCGCCGCAACAGCTGATCGGGCTGGACAACCTCATCATCACGCCGCACCTGGCGGGTTGGTCGCCCGAGGCCACGCAGAACAGCATCAACCGGTTCATTGCGAACGCACAGGGGCATTTCGAAGGCCGGGGCGTGGTGTCGCCGATCTGACGCGATGCGACCTCATGGCGCGGCCCATAATCGCCCGTCATGGAAACCAAATGGCTCGAAGACTTCGTCAGCCTGGCCGAGACGCGCAGCTTCAGCCGGTCTGCCACGTTGCGGCATGTGACGCAGCCCGCGTTCAGCCGGCGTATCCAGGCGCTCGAAGCCTGGGCCGGCACGGACCTGGTGGACCGCAGCTCGTACCCGACCAGCCTCACGCCGGCGGGTGAAACGCTCTACGCGCAGTCGCTCGAAATCCTGCAGTCGCTGCAGAGCACGCGGGCCATGCTGCGCGGCCATTCGGCGGCGGCGCAGGATGTCATCGAGTTCGCCGTGCCTCACAGCCTGGCGTTCACCTTTTTCCCCGCATGGGTCAGCAGCCTGCGCGAGACCTTCGGCCCCATCAAGAGCCGGCTGATCGCGCTCAACGTGCACGACGCGGTGATGCGGCTGGTGGAAGGCAACTGCGACCTGCTCATTTCCTTCCACCATGTGTCGCAGCCTTTTCAGCTCGACGCCGACCGCTACGAGATGCTCACGCTTGGTCATGAGGTGCTGGCGCCCTATGTGAAGCCGGACGCGGAGGGTGAACCCCAGTACCGCCTGCCCGGGCGGCCCGGCCATCCGCTGCCATACCTGGGGTATGCGCCGGGCGCTTACCTCAGCCGCATGGTGGACCAGCTGCTCAAGGATTCGGGCACGCCCATCCATCTGGACCGTGTGTACGAGACCGACATGGCCGAAGGCCTGAAGGCCATGGCGCTGGAGGGGCACGGCATCGCCTTCCTGCCGCAGAGTGCGGTGAAGAAGGAAGTGCGCGCCCGCAAGCTCGTGAATGCCGCGCCGGGTCTCGCCGAACTCGAGATGCCGCTCGAAATCCGCATCTGCCGCGAAAAGCCGGTGGCCGTGAATGGCCGTGAAGCGTCTGCGCCCAAGCGTGCAGCGCAAGCGTTGTGGGAATTCCTGCAGGCTGCAAGAAAGCCTGCGGGCTGACGCTGGCCTGACCCCCGCTTCTGGCCGACATGCAAAAAACGCATGAACTGGAATCCATTTTGCATTGGCCTGCAAAACGCGGGAAACCTACAGTGCGGCCACCGCTGGAAGCGGCGCCTGCCCGGCAGGTGCTACTGACAGCGGCTGACGCTCCGTAGTTACCCTATCCACGTCAGGCACAAAGACTGCTTACTCTGGGTACCGCATGACGAATCCACAAGAAATGCACCAATTCAGAGCCCTCCTCCAAAAGGGTGCGGTCTTGGCCCGGTTGGGGGCCATTGCAGCAGATTTGCCCATTCGTGGGGCGAAAATGCGAGCCACGGCCGGGTAGTAGCGCCTTGCAAAAGGCCGGATTCTCAGCTTCCACAACGTCCCCAGTACTTCATCTCTAGGAGATCTCTTCATGAAAAAACACCTGTTTGTCCTGACCGTTGCAGCCGTCGCAGCCGGTAGCGCATTTGCGCAGGCCAACGACACGCTGGCCAAGGTCAAGGCCTCGGGCAAGATCGTGATGGGCGTGCGCGAATCTTCGTCGCCCCTGTCCTATACGCTGGGCGATGGCAAGTTCACCGGCTACCACGTCGAACTGTGCGAACGCATCATCAAGGCCTTGGCCCCTGCCGCCAAGGTCGAATACACGCCCGTGACGTCGGCCAACCGCATCCCGCTGGTCCAGAACGGCACCGTGGACATCGAATGCGGCTCCACCACCAACAACACCGCACGCCAGAAGGACGTGTCCTTCGCCGTGACGACGTACGTCACCGAAGTGCGCACCGCCGTCAAGAAGTCGTCGGGCATCAACTCCATCGCCCAGTTGAACGGCAAGAGCGTCGCCACCACCACCGGCACGACCTCCGTGGCCCTGCTGCGCAAGCACGAGCGTGGCGCCGGCGTGAACTTCAACGAGGTGTATGGCAAGGACCACGCCGACAGCTTCCTGCTGCTCGAGTCCGGCCGCGCTGACGCGTTCGTGATGGACGACAACATCCTGGCCGGCCTGATCGCTTCGTCGAAGTCGCCCGCTGATTACGCCATCGTCGGCGAAACCCTGAACGTCGAGCCGATCGCCATCATGATCCGCAAGGACGATCCGGCCTTCAAGAAGGCCGTGGACGACTACATCAAGGCCCAGATGAAGAGCGGTGACCTCGACAAGCTGTACGCCAAGTGGTTCCAGGCGCCCATCCCGCCGAAGAACACGAGTGTGAACCTGGCCATGGGCGGCATCCTGAAAGACCTGGTCAAGAACCCGTCCGACAAGCCCGCTGAAGACTACAACAAGAAGTAATCACGGCTCCCTAGATGGCGCCCGCCCGGTTCACGCCTGGCGGGCGTTTGCATAACAACATGGAGAAGAAATGAATCTGGAGTGGCAGGTCTTCTGTCTGGACACCATCGACAAGGAGCCCGTCAAGGGCTGTCTGGCCTTCGGTGACAACCAGACCTATCTGGGGTGGCTGATCGAAGCCTGGGGCCAGACGCTCATGGTCGCGGTGCTCTCGCTCATCGTCGCGCTGATCATCGGCTCGATCATCGGCATCCTGCGTACCCTGCCGAACAGCCCGTGGCTCGTGCGCCTGGGCAATGCGTGGGTCGAGTTCTTCCGCAACATCCCGCTGCTGGTCCAGATCTTCCTCTGGTACCACGTCGTTCCCGTCGTTTTCCCCGCATTCGCCGGCATGCCCAAGCTGGCGCTGGTGGTGTTCGGCCTGGGTTTCTTCACGTCGGCGCGTATCGCCGAGCAGGTGCGTGCCGGTGTGCAGGCCTTGCCGCGCGGCCAGCGTTACGCAGCCATGGCGGTCGGATTCACCACGTGGCAAACGTATCGCCACGTGCTGCTGCCCATGGCCTACCGCATCATCATTCCCCCGCTCACCAGCGAGAGCATGAACATCTTCAAGAACTCGTCGGTGGCGTTCGCCGTGTCCATCACCGAACTGACGTTCTTTGCGCAACAGGCCGGCGAAGAGACGTCGCGCGGCATCGAGATCTACATGGGCGTGACCCTGCTGTACATCATCTCGGCCTTCACCATCAACCGCATCATGGCCTTCATCGAGAAGAGGGTGCGCGTACCGGGCTTCGTGGCCTCAACCGGCGGCGGAGGACACTGACATGCTCGGACTCGACTTTTCCTTCTTCACCTGGGAAGTGTTCCGCGGCTACGTGCTGGGCGGGCTCTATTTCAGCCTGGGCCTCACGGCCGTCGCCACGCTGGGCGGCATCTTCTTCGGCACGCTGCTGGCGCTGATGCGCCTGTCGGGCAGCAAGGTGCTCGAAGTGCCGGCCACCATCTACGTCAACGGCATGCGTTCCATCCCGCTGCTGATGGTGCTGCTGTGGTTCTTCCTGCTGGTGCCGATGATCATCGGCCGGCCCATCGGCGCCGAATGGTCGGCGGTGATCACGTTCATCGCCTTCGAAGCGGCGTACTTCAGCGAGATCATGCGCGCGGGCATCCAGTCCATCCCGCGCGGCCAGGTCTTCGCGGGCCAGGCGCTGGGCATGAGCTACGGGCAGAACATGAAGCTCGTCATCCTGCCGCAGGCCTTCCGCAACATGCTGCCGATTTTGCTGACGCAGACCATCATCCTGTTCCAGGACACGTCGCTGGTCTACATCATCACCGCGCACGACATGCTGCACGGCTTCTCGACCGCGGGCGCGAACCTGAGCCATCCGCGTGAGGCGTACATCCTGGCGGCCGTCTTCTATTTCGTGATCTGCTTCGCGCTGTCGTATCTGGTGAAGATGCTGCAGAAGAAGATTGCGATCATCCGCTGAACGACGCGCGCAATCGCATCGAATGAATCGAATCCGGAGAACCGAAAATGATTGAAATCAAGAACGTTTCCAAATGGTATGGCCCGGTGCAGGTGCTCAACGACTGTTCGGTGAGCATCAACAAGGGTGACGTGGTGGTGGTGTGCGGCCCGTCGGGCTCGGGCAAGTCCACGTTGATCAAGACCGTGAACGCGCTCGAACCCTTCCAGAAGGGCGAGATCTTCGTGGACAACGTGCCGCTGCACGACCCGAAGACCAACCTGCCCAAGCTGCGTTCACGTGTGGGCATGGTGTTCCAGCACTTCGAGTTGTTTCCGCACCTCTCGGTGACCGAGAACCTGACCATCGCGCAGATCAAGGTGCTCGGCCGCAGTGCAGACGAAGCCAAGACGCGCGGCCTCAAGATGCTCGACCGCGTGGGTCTGATGGCGCACAAGGACAAGTTCCCCGGCCAGCTGTCGGGCGGTCAGCAACAGCGTGTGGCCATCGCCCGCGCGCTGTCGATGGACCCGATCGTCATGCTGTTCGATGAGCCGACCTCCGCGCTCGACCCCGAGATGGTCGGCGAAGTGCTCGATGTGATGGTGACGCTCGCGAAGGAAGGCATGACCATGATGGTGGTCACGCACGAAATGGGCTTCGCGCGCAAGGTGGCCAGCCGCGTGATCTTCATCGACGTCGGTGGCCGGATCCTGGAAGACTGCTCGAAGGACGAGTTCTTCGGCAACCCCGAAGCACGCCAGCCGCGTACCAAGGACTTCCTCAACAAGATCCTGGCGCATTGACACTGAGCCCACCCCCGAAGCGCCTGCGGCGCTTTCCCCTCAAGGGGGCGACACCGACGGCCCGGCAAAGCCGGTTCCTTTGGCGTTTGTGCTTTTTTCAGGCGGTGGCGTTCAGCGCCTCACCGATCGCATTGACGATGCTGTCGATGTCTTCGCGCTTCATCGCGAACGCCGGGGCGAACTGCAGCGTGTCGGCACCGTAGCGCACGTAGAAGCCCTTTTTCCACAGATGCATCGCCGCTTCGAACGGGCGTTTGGCGGGCTCACCCGGTACGGCAGCGAGCGTGATGCCGGCGGCCAGGCCGTAGTTGCGGATGTCGGTCACGTGCTTCGCGCCCTTGAGGCCGTGCACCGCGTTCTCGAAGTACGGCGCAAGTGCTTTGACCTGCGCGGGCGCATTTTCCTTTTCCAGCAGTTCCATCGTGGCAAGGCCGGCGGCACAGGCCACGGGGTGGGCCGAGTAGGTGTAGCCGTGCGCGAACTCGACCATGTAGTCGGGGCCGCCGTTCTGCAGAAAGGTGTTGTAGATGTCCGACGTGGCGACCACACCACCCATGGGCACCACGCCGTTGGTGATCTGCTTGGCGAAGTTGAGCAGGTCGGGCGTCACGCCGAAGGCTTCGGCGCCCGTCCACGCGCCTGAGCGTCCGAAACCGGTGATGACCTCGTCGAAGATCAGCAGGATGTTGTTCTGCGTGCAGATCTCGCGCAGCCGCTGCAGGTAGCCCACGGGCGGCACCACCACGCCGGCCGAGCCCGAAAAGGGCTCGACGATGACGGCTGCGATGTTCGACGCGTCATGCAGCGCGATCAGGTCGAGCAGGTGCTCGGCCAGATGCGCGCCGGTGGCGGGCTGGCCCTTGCTGAACTCGTTGCCCGGCAGCTGCGTGTGCGGCAGGTGGTCGGCCTCGACGCCCTGGCCGAAGACCTTGCGGTTGCCCACGATGCCACCGACGCTGATACCCCCGTAGTTCACGCCGTGGTAGCCCTTGGCGCGGCCGATGAAACGCGTCTTGCCGGCCTGGCCCTTCAGACGCCAGTAGGCGCGTGCGATCTTCATCGAGGTGTCGGCTGCTTCGGAGCCCGAGCCGGTGAAGAACACATGGTTCAGGCCTTCGGGCATGTGCGAGACGATCTTCTCCGCCAACTGGAACGAGCCCGGGTGGCCGAACTGGAAGCCCGGCGAATAGTCGAGCGTGGCCGCCTGCTTGCCGATGGCTTCGGCGATTTCCTTGCGTCCGTGCCCCAGGCCGCAGGTCCACAGTCCCGACAGGCCGTCCAGGATGCGGCGGCCCTGCGCGTCGATGTAATGCGTGCCCTCGGCACCCACGATGATGCGCGGGTCGGCCTTGAACTGGCGGTTGCCGGTGAAGGGCATCCAGTGGGCGTCGAGCTGCGCGGCGGTGAGGCCGGCGGTGGCCTTCAGGTCGGTCATGTCCATGGCGTCGTGTCCTTTTCTTTCCGTGATACGGCAGAGTGCAGCAGCAGATTCTGTCTTCCATTCCAGATTCATTAAACTGCAACATCACGCTATTCAGTTGCATAATAATGAAACATTCCCATCCGCCAGCCCTGCTCGGTCAGGTCGGCGACACCGACATCCGGCTCCTGCGTGTCTTTCGCTCGGTGGTCGATTGCGGCGGCATGGCGGCTGCCGAGCTCGAGCTCAATGTCGGCCGGTCCACCATCAGCCGGCACGTGAAGGATCTGGAGGAGCGGCTGGGCCTCGTGCTGTGCCGGCGTGGCCGAAGCGGTTTCCAGCTCACCGATGAAGGCCGCCGGGTGTATGAGGACACGCTGCGCCTCATGGAGTCGCTGGACGCGTTCCGCGCCAACGTCGGGCAGATGCATGGCGAACTGGCGGGCACGCTGCAGATCGGCCTGTTCGACAAGATGGTGACCAATCCCGTGTCGCGCGTGGACCGGGCAATCCGCGCGTTCACGCAGGCGGCGCCGCAGGTGACGCTGTCCATCACCGTGGGTGCGCTCAACACGATCGAGCCGGCCATCATGGACGGCCAGATGCAGGTGGCGATCGTGCCCGACCACCGGCGCTCGCAGAGCCTGGACTACCTGCCGCTGTTCGACGAGCAGATGCGGCTCTACATGGGCAGCGAGCATCCGCTTTTCGGCCGCAGGCGCGGTGCGCAGATACCGGCAGACGATATCCGCGCCTGCGCGTTCGCCGGCCTCGCGTTCCATTCGCCCAACATGGAGGCGACGCGGCGCCTGGGCCTGAAGCGTACCGCCACGGCCACCGACCAGGAAGCGATCGCATTGCTGATCCTCTCCGGCAGTCATCTGGGTTTCCTGCCCGAGCACTACGCGGCGCAGTTCGTCGAACAAGGGCTCATGAGGCCGGCGAACGCGGCGGGCATGCGCTATGACGTGCAGTTCGTCGCCATCACGCGCCGTGCGGCCACGCCGTCGCGGCTCACGCAGGCTTTCGTCGAGGCGCTGCGCGCAGCGCACAGCGGCTGACGGCACCGGCGCGGCATGCTTCATGCTCACCCGCCTGCCATGGACATGAACCTCCATCTCCTCGCCGTGAATTCACCGCAACCGGCCGCCCCGGCCGTGCCAGTGCTGCCGGTCTTGCCGCTCGATGCACAAGCCTTCGCGCCGTATGGACGCGTGATCGAAGTGCCGGCGGCCACGACGGGCAGGCCGATCAACAACGGCACGTCGCAGCGTTTCGATCTCGTGGGCGACATGCAGCTCGAGGCGCAGGGCGGCAAGCCCATGCTGGCGATCTTCCGCGCGCAGGCGCGGCGCTTTCCGCACACAGTGACGGAAATGGAGCGTCACCGGCACGGCAGCCAGAGCTTCATCCCGCTCGGGGAGCGTCGCTTCATCGTGGTGGTGGCGCGTGCCGGCGACGCACCCGGAGCCGGTGAACTCGCGGCCTTCCTCAGCAATGGCCACCAGGGCGTGATGCTCGCGCCCGGCACATGGCACCATGCGCTGCTCGCCGTCGATGCGGGCGACTTCGCGGTGATCGAGCGGGCCGGCAGCGCCGCAGAGGTCGATTGCGATGTGTGCAACCTCGCGACATCCGTCGCCGTGTTGCCGCCAGCTTAGGTCACGACAGGCCGATGCGCTGGGCGAGCGCGATCAGCGAGCGGTCCGAGCCTGCGGGACCGAGCAGCGAGATGCCCAGCGGTGCCGCCGCGCGCGAGGCCAGCGGCAGCGAGATCTGCGGAAAGCCCGACAGGCCGGCGATGCACAGCATCTGGATTGCGCGGTTGCGGTAGTCCTCCAGCGCCGACTCGGACTCGCTGCGCAGCGGCGCAATGTCGGGCATGGTCGGCATCACGAGCACGCCGTCGTTGCCGAGCAGGCTCGTGAGGTGTGCGCGGAAGCGCTCGCGGAATGCATAGCCCTGCGCGCCCTGCGCGTCCGTCACCTGGCGCGACCATTCGAAGCGCTCCTTCACGCCCGGGCCGAGCGGTGGCGCGAAGCGTTCGATCAACGGGCCGTCGGTGATCCACGACTCGCGTGCCTGCACATAACGGAAATTCCAGTACATGTCGTCGAACGAATCGAGCGCCGCCGTGACTTCGGTGGACGAACCCGTCACGTCTTCGATGCGCGCGAGCACCGCAAGCAGCGCTTCGGCGGCTTCAGGCACGGCAAGCGACCACACATCGGTGGGCTTGAGCAGGCGCGGGCGATCGGGCAGCGGATTGCTGTCGGCGCCCAGCAGGATGAAGCCGACGCGCGCGAAGGTGCCGACGTCGCGCGCGAACCAGCCGCAGGTGTCCAGGCTGGGCGCGAGGTCGAGCACGCCGTCGAGGCTGATGCGTCCGTGCGTCGGGCGGATGCCGTACAGCCCGCAGTGGTTGGCCGGTGCGCGCACCGAACCGCCCGTGTCGCTGCCGAGCGCGAAATCGCACAGGCGGCTGGACACCGCCGAAGCCGAACCCGAAGAGGAGCCGCCCGCGATGCGGTCGGGCGCGGCGCCGTTGACCGGCGCGCCGAAATGCGCGTTGTTGCCGTTCATCGAGAACGCGAGTTCGTCGGTCACCGTCTTGCCGGCGAAGCGCGCGCCGGCGTCGAGCAACTTCTGGACGGCAGGCGCGGTGGTGGTCTTGATGCCCGACATCGCGAGGATGAACGGACTGCCGCCGCCAGTGGGATAACCGGCGACGTCGAACAGATCCTTCACGCCGAATGACAGGCCGCTCAGCGGACCGGTGGAGGCATTGGCGACGGGCGCATCGGGATACGGGACGAAGGCGTGGGCGGGGTCGTACAGGGGCATTGCGGAAATCGACGGAAGGAGCGCGGTGGTGTGGCGTCAGGCGGCGACGGCGTCGCGGGCGTGGGTGGTGGTCGGGGGCGCGAGCGCTGCCGCGTCATCGGTGCGGATGCAGCGCGCGCGATGGCCGGGTTCGAACTCGGCGACTGTGGGCTGGGCTGCGCGGCACGCATCTGTGGCCAACGGACAGCGTGCGGCGAACGAACAGCCCGGCGGCAGTGCGGCGAGATCGGGTGGCGAGCCGGGAATGGTTTCCAGCGGCGTGCCGCGCGACATCGAGCCGTGCGCGCGGCTCTTGAGCAGTGCGATGGTGTAGGGGTGGCGCGGGTTGCGGATGAGTTCGCGCACGGTGCCCTCCTCGACGATGCGGCCCGCGTACATCACGGCGATGCGGTCGGCCACTTCGACGGCCGCGCCGATGTCGTGCGTGACGAAGATCGACGCAAGGCCGAGGTCGCGCTGCAGCTCGCGCAGCAAAAGCAGGATCTGGATCTGCACCGTGGCGTCGAGCGCGGTGGTGGGCTCGTCGGCCAGAAGCAGTTGCGGGCGGCAGGCGAGGGCGAGCGCGATCATGGCGCGCTGGCGCATGCCGCCGGACATTTCATGCGGGTACGCGGCCAGGCGACGTTCGGGGCTCGGAATGCGCACGCGCTCGAACAGTTCCAGCGCGCGCTGATGGGCTGCGGCCTTGTCCAGTTTCTCGTGGCGCTGGACGGACTCGACGATCTGCGCGCCGACGGTATAGACGGGGTCGAGTGCCAGCAGCGGTTCCTGGAAGATCATCGAGGCGACCTTGCCGCGGAAATCGGCGAGCTCGCGGCCCGACATGGCCAGCACGTTGCGGCCGGCGACCGTGACTTCACCGCCGATGCGCGTGCGGCGTTCCGGGTGCAGGCGCAGCAGCGTGCGCATGGTCACGCTCTTGCCGGAACCCGATTCGCCGATCAGGGCGACAGTCTCGCCGCGTTGCACGTCCAGGCTCACGCCGCTCACGGCCTGCACCGGCTTGCGACCACCGGTGAAGACCACGGACAGGTCGCGCAGGCGCACCATCGGTTCGCCGGATTGCAGGTTGGTGTCTGTCGTCATCGTTCGTACCTCATGCAGCCCGGGCCAGCGCCTGCGGGTGACCGCTGCCGGCTTCGTGGATGAGACAGCTCGCGCGGTGCAACGGCGCGACGGGAATCAGAGACGGTGCGCGTTCGCTGCACACCGGCGCAGCCGCGGGGCAGCGCGGATGGAAGCGACAGCCGGAGGGTGGGTTGATCGGGTTGGGCGGGTCGCCTGCCAGCGGCGCGGACTCCGTGCGGTTGTCCGGATCCATCGATGGCATCGACGTGAGCAGCGCGCGCGTGTAGGGGTGTGCCGGCGTTTCGTACAGCGTGTCGGCCGGGCCGAGTTCGGCCACCTGGCCGAGGTACATCACCATCACGCGGTCGCTGATGTAGCGCACCACATGCAGGTCGTGGCTGATGAAGACGTAGGTCAGGCCGAACTCCGCCTTCAACTGCGTGAGCAGGTTGATCACCTGCGCCTCGACGGACTTGTCGAGGGCGGACACGGCTTCGTCGAGGATGACCATGCGCGGCTGCAGCGCCAGCGCACGCGCGACGTTCACGCGCTGGCGCTGGCCGCCAGAGAGCTCGTGCGGATAGCGCTCGGCAAAGCGAGAGGGCTCCAGCCCCACGCGCGCCAGCAGGTCACGCGCGCGCGCGACAGATTCCTTGCGGCTCACGCCGTGCACCATCGGGCCGAACGACACCGAGTCCTCGATGGTCAGGCGCGGGTTGAGCGATGCATAGCTGTCCTGGAACACCATTTGCACCTGGCGGCGGAATTCCTTGAGCGGCAGGTCGCGGGTGCCGACCGAACGGCCGTCGAACACCACTTCACCGGCCGTCGGGTTGATCAGTTGCATCAGCAGGCGCGCGGTGGTCGATTTGCCGCAGCCCGATTCGCCGACGACGCCGAGCGTCTCGCCCTTGAGCACTTCGAAGTCCACGCCGTCGACGGCGCGCACCACGCCACCGCCACGACCCATCATGTCCTTCTTGAGCGGGAAGAGTTTCTGCAAGCCTTTGATGGTGAGCAGGGGCTGCGCCGGTCCGCCGATGTCCGGGTTGGTTGCAGTCATGGCATCAGCCCTTGTTGTCCATTGCCGAACGCAGGCCGTCCGACAGCAGGTTGAACGAGATCGAGGTGATGAAGATCATCAGGCCCGGCAGTGCGGCCACCAGCGGCTGCGAATAGATGGCGGTGCGCAGCGTGTTGAGCATCAAACCCCACTCCGGCTCCGGCGGCTTCACGCCGAGGCCCAGGAACGACAGGCCGGATGCCAGGATCATCGACACCGCCACGAGGCTGGTGGCGTAGACGAAGATCGGGCCGAGCACATTGCCCAGCACATGCACGCGCACGATGGTGAACGCATTGGCGCCCGACGCGCGCGCGGCTTCGACATAGTCGCGCCCGCGCACCTGCGTGGTCACGCTCTCGGCCACCCGCGCGATCTGCGGGATGAAGACGATAGTGAGCGAGATGAGCGAATTGACGATGCCCGCGCCCAGCGTGCCCGACAAAGCGATGGCCAGCAGCACCGACGGGAACGCGTAGAACACGTCGATGGTGCGCATGATCATCGTGTTGGTCAGCCCGCCCGCATAGCCCGCGACGATGCCGATGGCCGCACCGATGGCGAACGCGCAGATGACGGGTGTGATGCCCATGAACAGCGAAAGCCGTGTGCCCACGATCAGGCGGGACAGCATGTCGCGGCCCAGCTCGTCGCTGCCCAGAGGCAGGCCGTCGGTGCCGATGGGACGCAGCCGCTTCATCATCGACGACTGGTAGGGGTCGGCCGGCGAGAGCCACGGACCGAAGATGGCGATGAGCACCAGCAGCAGCACGAGAAAAGCCGCGAACATGGCGACCGGGTCGCGCGTGAAGCGCATGACCACCGAGGTCCAGTAGCCGCGCGATCGTTGCGCCGGCAGGGGCTGCACGTCGGGCATGGGGGAGGGGGAGAGGACGGCGCTCATCAGCTTCTCGCAATGCGCGGGTCGAGCAGCGTCTGCAGCACGTCGACCAGCAGGTTGAGAAGAACGAAGAACAGCGCCAGCACGAGGATCGTGCCCTGCAGCAGCGGCAGGTCGCGCTGGAAGATGGCCGAGTTCAGCAGGAAGCCGGTGCCTGGCCAGGAGAACACGGTTTCGATGAGGATGGAACCGCCGAGCAGGTAGCCCAGTTGCAGGCCCATGACGGCGAGCGCGGTGGGCGCGGCGTTCTTCACGACGTGGCAGAACACGCCGAACTGCGTGAGCCCCTTGGCCTTGAGGCCGATGATGAATTCCTGGTCGAGCAGCTCGGCGACCAGCGCGCGCACCGTGCGCGCGATGATGCCCATGGGAATCACCGACATGGTGAGCGCGGGCAGGATCATGAACTGCACATGTTCCCAGTCCCACTTCCACTGGTCGGACCCACCGGGGCCGGCGCCCGTGGCGGGCAGCCACATCAGCAGCGAGGAGAACACGATGACCATGACCATGCCCAGCCAGTAGTGCGGGACGCTCACGCCCAGCACCGACAGCAGCGAGGCGGCACGGTCCAGGATCGAGTTGCGGAAGTAGCCGGCGACGAAGCCGAAGAAGCTGCCGAGGATGAAGCCGATGAACGTGGCGATCACCGCGAGGCGCAGCGTGTTGCCCACGGCCTTGAACACTTCGGCCGCGACAGGGCGGCTGCTGGCGATCGACGTGCCCAGGTCACCCTGCAGCGCACGCCAGATCCACAACCCGAACTGCTCGGGCAGCGAGCGGTTGAATCCGTAGAGTTCACGCAACTGCGCCTGCAGGTCCGCGGAAGCGTCGGGCGGGAGGATCGAGACGAGCGGGTCACCGGGTGCCAGGTGCACAAGCGCGAAGCACACGAGTGCCACGCCCAGCATGATCGGCAGCGTGTAGACGAAGCGGCGCAACAGGTAGGCAAGCATGGGGTTTGGCTGGCGGGTTGCTGGCTATGAGAGGAGCCCGTGGGGCCGCAAGCAATGCGGCCCCACGGTGGGTGACGCGAAACGTCAGTCCATCGTCATCGTGGCGATGTCGATGAACCAGCTGCGCGGCTGCACCACGTTTTTCACCTTGGCCGACATGGCGCGCGGGCCGACGTCGTGTGCGATGAAGACGAACGGCGCGTCTTCCACCACGTGGGCGTGCAGCTTGGCGAGCGCGGCGTCACGTGCCTTGTCGTCGAAGGCGGTGCGTGCATCGGCCACCAGCTTGTCGACTTCGGCGTTGCCGTAGTAGCCCCAGTTGTTCGACACCGGCGGGAAGGTCTTGGTCGACACGAAGCGCACCATCGCGAAGAACGGGTCCATGGCGGCGAAGCTCACGTTGGTGGCGTTGGCGCCGTTGGCCGACGGATCCTTGGTGCCCTTGCGCCAGTTGGTGAACAGCGTGTTCCATTCGATCACGTCGAACTCGACGTCGAAGAAGCACTGCTTCAGCGACTGCTGCACGAACTCGTTCATGGGCAGCGGCTGCATCTGGCCTGAGCCGGATGCAGAGATCTGCACCTTGACCTTGAGCGGTTTGGCGGCGGTGTGGCCGGCAGCCGTCATGAGGGCCTGCGCGGCCTTCACGTCGTACTTGATGTCGAACTTGGGGTTGCCCCACCACGGATGTCCCGGTGCGACCACGCCCTTGGGCTCGGCCATCATGCCGCCCAGCAGCTGCTTGAGGGCGGCGCGGTCCACGCAGAGGTTGGCGGCCTGGCGCACGCGCTTGTCGAGCCAGGGCGAGCCGTCGGCGAACGACAGCTGCCACGGCCACACGTGCGGCTGGGCGTTGCTGTAGAGCTTGAAGCCGCGTTGGGTGATCTGTGCCATCGCGTCAGGGGCAGGGGCTTCGATCCAGTCGACCTGACCGCCGAGCAGCGCGGCCGTGCGGGCGTTGGCTTCGGGCATGGGCATCAGCACGACCTTGTCGATCTTGGGCACGCGCTTGGCGTCCCAGTAGGTCTTGTTGGCGGCGAGTTCGAGGCGTTCACGGGCGACGAAGCGCGTCACCTTGAACGGGCCCGAGCCCGACGGGTCGGATGCGAAAGCGGTCCATGCAGCCTTGGACTTGTCGGCCGGCGTGGCGCCTGCAGCGGCATCGAACTTCTTCTGCCATGCGGCGGGCGAAGCCATGAACAGGTTGGTGAGGTTGATGGGCAGGAACGAGTCCGGCTCGCTGGTCGTCAGCTCGACGGTGAGGTCGTCGATCTTCTTCGCGGTGCGCAGCGTCGGCATGCGCGAGGCCGTCACGCCGACCTGGCTGGCATCGAACTGCACGGCATCCTTGTTGAGCACCTTGTCGACGTTCCACACCACGGCGTCGGCGTTGAGCGCCGAGCCGTCATGGAACTTGACGCCGGGGCGAAGCTTGAAGACCCACTTGGTCTTGTCCTTGGCATCCACGGCCCACGAGGTGGCGAGGCCGGGGATCAGCACGCTGGCCGAGTCGGACTTGGACAGGTCCCAGTGCGTCAGCGCGTCGTAGATGGGAATGCCGGTGAAGCGGTTGCCTTCGAAGCCCTGGTCAGGCTGGCCCAGCGTACGGGGAATGTCGGCAGCGGTCATGGCGATGCGCAGTGTCTTTTCCTGCGCATGGGCGGGTGCGAAGACGCCGGCGATGGCGAGGGCGATGGCACTGGCCGCAGTGGCCTTTTTCAACGTAAGGGGGCGGACGATGGCACGATTCACGGCAGCTCCTGAGGTGGTTGTAGAAATGAAAAGCCCGGGTGCCAGCCTCTAGCAAGCGGTATGCCATATCAGCCACTTGATATCGATAAGCGATTCAATAAAATTAATTTGCGAGTAAATTGATAATTTATGCTGCTAAACAAATCGATAATCGATTCGATAGGGTGTTCAATCGATTTGTTCTGAATGTTTGAGCCCGGAAATTGCTTGGCAGCGCCATCCGAGGTAACCCCATGAAACCCGAAGCCGCTTCCTCCCTTCTTCCGAGCATCGACGGTGCGCGCCTTTGGGCGTCGCTGATGGATCTGGCTCAAATTGGTGCGACGCCCAAAGGTGGTGTCTGCCGCATCGCCCTGACCGACGGCGACCGCGCAGGCCGTGACCAGTTTGTCGCCTGGTGCAAGGCCGCAGGCCTTGCCGTGCGCATCGACGAAGTCGGCAACATCTTTGCGCGCCGTGATGGCACCGACCCCGCCGCGCGCGCGGTGGCCACCGGCAGTCATATAGATACACAGCCCACAGGCGGCAAGTTCGACGGCAATTTCGGCGTGCTGGCCGGACTGGAGGTGATGCGCACACTCAACGACCAGGGCATCCGCACGCGCGCGCCGCTGGAGGTCGTGGTGTGGACCAACGAGGAAGGTTCGCGCTTCACGCCTGTGATGATGGGCTCGGGCGCCTTTGCCGGTGTGTTCGCGCCGGACTTCATCCGCAGCCAGAAGGATGTGGGCGGCGCGACCGTCGGGGATGAGCTGGCGCGCATCCAGTACCGGGGTGAGCAGGCCTGCGGCGATGTGCCCGGCGGCATGTACGCGGGCTACTTCGAGGCGCACATCGAACAGGGCCCGGTGCTCGAGGATGCGCAACTGCCCATCGGTATCGTCAGCGGTGCCCTGGGCCAGCAGTGGTACGACGTGACCGTGACCGGCATGGACGCACACGCCGGACCGACGCCGATGCCGCTGCGCCACGACGCCATGCTGGCCTCGGCCCGCATGATCGATGAGGTCAACCGCATTGCGCTTGCCGAAGCGCCGCACGGCCGCGGCACGGTGGGTTATGTGAACGTCAAGCCCAACTCACGCAACGTGATTCCCGGCGCAGTGTCGTTCAGCGTCGACTTCCGCAACGCGGCGCAGGACGGGCTCGACCGCATGGACGCGGCGATGCGCGCGTCTTTCCCCGCGATCGCCGCGGGCTGCAAGTGCGACGTGGAGATCAAACAGGTGGTCAAGTTCGAACCCTGCGCCTTCGACGCCGCATGCGTGAGCAGCGTGCGCCAGGCGGCGCAGGAGCTGGGCCTTGCGCACATGGATGTCGTCAGCGGCGCAGGCCACGACGCGGTGTATGTCGCGCAGGTCGCGCCGGCCGGCATGATCTTCGTGCCCTGCAAGAACGGCATCAGCCACAACGAGATAGAAGACGCGCTGCCCGAGCACATCACCGCAGGCGGCAACGTGTTGCTGCGCGCAATGCTGGCAATGGCCGGTGTGGAATCGCGGGGTTAGCTCGCGCCGTGCGCCGCCGTGCGCTTCAGTGCGCGAGCGAACTCGAGATCGCCCGTGCGCACTCGATCACCAGCGGCGCGAGCTTTTTCCTGGCCTCGTCCATTGTCCAGCGGCTCGTCGGTGGCGACAGGTGCACCGCACCCACCGCCTGCCCCGAGCGCGAGACGATCGGCGCGGCAATGCCCTGGTCGCCGAGGAACAGCTCTTCCTGGTTGTACGCGTAGCCCATGTGCCGGCACTCGGCAATGCGTTCCATGATGGCCGATACGCTGGTCAGGGTCGCATGCGTGCGCGCTTCGCGGTGCGAGGCTTCCAGGATCGCCTTCGCCTCGGCCGCCGGGAGGCGGCTCAGGTAAGCACGGCCCGAACTGGTGCAGTACATCGGGATGCGCATGCCCACGGGCGTCAGCACCGGGATGAATTTCGGCGTGAGCAGCTGCGCGACGTACACCATGTCGGTGCCCACCGGTTCGGTGACGTGCGCGGTTTCGCCGCTGGCATTCGCAAGCTGCGCCATGTACGGGTTGGCGGCCTGGATCAGCGGGTTGCCCGCGATGTAGTTGAAGCCCAGGCCGATGACCTTGGGCTGCAACTGGAAGCGCTTGGTCTGCGGGTGCTTGGCCACGTAGCCGAGCTTCTGCAGCGTGTGGATGGTGCGCTGGGCCGAGCCCTTGGTCATGCCGGCGAGTTCGGCCACGTCGGACAGGGTCAGGCTGCGATGCGCCGCGTCGAACGCCTGCAGCGCAGCCAGC
The DNA here is from genome assembly GCF_049445855.1 of Variovorax sp. VNK109. Lineage (NCBI taxonomy): Bacteria > Pseudomonadati > Pseudomonadota > Betaproteobacteria > Burkholderiales > Comamonadaceae > Variovorax > Variovorax sp. VNK109. The sequence goes on from NZ_JBMSDV010000003.1 coordinate 500,531, forward strand.
CCTTTCTCGAGGGACTGGTTGAACAGCGGATCGGCGTCACGTGTCGCGGCGGCGGTGCTCTTGGTGTTGGATTTGCGGGTCGCCATAGTCGTCAATCACGGAATCGACTATCGATTCTAGGGAAACGGAAGCGGCTTTGCCGCATGTCACGAAAAAAGTCCCATCCAGCGACAGTGGGACAATCCGGCCTCATGACTTCCGACTTCCAGACGCTGACCCTCACCCGCCCCGACGACTGGCACCTGCACGTGCGCGACGGCGCGCCGATGGCCTCGGTCGTGCCCGCGAGCGCACGCCAGTTCGGTCGCGCACTGATCATGCCCAACCTGCGTCCGCCGGTTACCACCGCCGCGCTGGCCACGGCGTATCGCGAGCGGATCCTCGCCGCCGTGCCACAAGGCGTGAAGTTCGAACCGCTGATGTCGCTCTATCTCACCGACCTGTTGCCGCCCGAAGAGATCGCGAATGCGAAGGCGGCCGGCGTCGTCGCACTCAAGCTTTACCCGGCGGGCGCGACCACGAACAGCGATGCCGGCGTGACCGACATCCGCAAGACCTACAAGACGCTCGAAGCCATGCAGAAGCACGGCCTGCTGCTGCTGGTGCATGGCGAAGTGACGGATCCGTCCATCGACCTGTTCGACCGCGAAGCCGTGTTCATCGACCGCGTGATGATTCCGCTGCGCAAGGACTTCCCCGAGCTCAAGGTCGTCTTCGAACACCTGACGACGAAAGAGGGCGCGCACTATGTACGTGATGCGGGCAAGTACAGCGCTGCCACCATCACGGCGCATCACCTGCTCTACAACCGCAACGCCATCTTCACCGGCGGCATCCGCCCGCACTACTACTGCCTGCCCGTGCTCAAGCGCGAGACGCATCGCGTCGCGCTGGTCGAAGCCGCCACCAGCGGCAGCGACCGCTTCTTCCTCGGCACCGACAGCGCCCCGCACCCCGCGTTGCTGAAGGAGCATGCATTCGGCTGCGCCGGCTGCTACACCGCACTCACTGCCGTCGAGCTGTACGCCGAAGCCTTCGACAACGTCGGCAAGCTCGACAAACTCGAAGCCTTCGCCAGCTTCAACGGCCCGGACTTCTACGGCCTGCCGCGCAATACCGACAAGATCACCCTGCGCCGCGAAAGCTGGACCGTGCCGGAGACCGTGCCGTTCGGCGAAGCGGAACTCAAGCCGCTGCGCGGGGGTGAGCAGGTGCATTGGAAGCTGGTGGACTGAAGGCGGGATCTACTGTGTGAAAAGGGCGACCGCAGTTCCGTCGTCTGGAGTTGATGAGGGAGGTAGAAGTGCTTGCATTTGTCATAGATGCGGATAACTTGTGTGCTGCGGCCTCTGTGGAAGAGGCTTTTCGCCTATTGGAAGCCGAAGTTGGCCCTGTGGGTTGGCGGCGTGCATACGGCAGCGCCGAAAATCTGAGGCACCTGTCCGATGTACTCAAGTTGCACTTGGTACGGCCCTTCCTGAACATGTCCTTGTCAAAGAACACGACGGATGTTGCTTTGGCTGTCGATGTGATGGAGCTCTCATATCAATCTCCTTGCCCGGCGACCATCGCGATCGGGTCGGGTGACGCGGACTTTGTTCCGCTGGTCGTGCGTCTGCGCGAACGTGGTATTCGCGTGATCTGTGTATCCGAGCGAGGCAAGATGGCCGCTGAAGCAGTGGATGCCTACGATGACGTGATGTTCGTTGGCGAGGATGCGTCGCCCGATGCTGCTCTCGACGATTCGGCAACCTCGACTCCCGCGCCCGCGCCAAAGGCTGCCGTAAAAAAAGCTTCCGTAAAAGCGGCCCCTGCAAAAAAGGCAGCGACAAAGAAGGTGCCAGCCAAAAAGACGGCACCAGTGAAAAGCACGGCGGCAAGCGGCCAAGTGAAAGTACAGCAAATCCTGAGCGCCGTCCCTTCGCTGAAAGCTGGGAATGAGCACTCCCTCGGCGAGGTTGTCAAAGCCTTGCACGACCACAAGCTGCTTTCAAAGACCGGAAGCTCAACGAAGCTGTTCAGCAAGTTTCCTCACCACTTCGAACTGATGCCATCGAAGCAGCCGAATCGTGTCCGGTACATCTTGCCCCCAACGTGATGTGGATTTGTCGGCGTTGTTCAAGACATCGCAGTCTCCTGCCTGGCTGAGACCGTTTGCAGCAGGAGAGCAAATCGCTTCAGCATGGGCGTCGGATATCCCGCTGCATGTGGCATTGAACGATTCCCAGACGCGCGTTCGCTTTGTTTCCCAATCCTTGTTGCCGGCCGATGAGTCTTATGAGGGCTTCATCTATCGGACCGGAACTGTGCCTACCCGAGAAAACCTCCACGACTTTTTCAATGGCGTTGTCTGGCTCACGTCGCCACAGACCAAGAAATGCATCAACCTTCTGCAGGCGGGCGAGATCGAACGGCACGGTGTGGGCTCCGCGCGCGGGCCGCTTCGCGACGCGTTGACGCTCTTCGACGAGAACGGCGCGGTGCTGCATGCACCGCCGGCGCTATGGAACGCGCTCGAAGCGCGCGAATGGAAAAAGCTGTTCATCGACCTGCGTCCGCTCTGGGCCGAGGCGCGCTTCACCATCTTCGGGCACGCGTTGCTGGAGCAACTGGCCGTTTCGCCGCGCAAGCCGCTCACGGCGCATGTGTTGCTGTCGGATGCGCCGGCCGACGCTCCGGCAACGGACGCGTGGCTCGCCGAAAGACTTGCCGATGTCGACTGGCTGCGCACCAAACCTTTCACCCCGTTGCCGGTGCTGGGCATCCCCGGCTGGTGTCACGGAAACCAGAACTTTTCGTTCTATGATGACTCTTCAGTATTCCGCCCTCGCAGGGCGCCGGAAAAACAGGCACAACAGGCAAATTCTGCGGACGGCACGGCTTGATTCGGAGCGGATCGCTCCCATCTTCCGGCCAGGGTGATTCCCTTTTTGACCCACGGAGAATTCCAACGCTATGAAACGCATCGTCCTGTTTGTCATGACCAACCTCGCGGTGGTGGTGGTGCTCGGCATCGTCGCCAGCCTGCTGGGCGTCAACCGCTACCTTACCGCCAACGGCCTCAACCTCACCGCACTGCTGGGGTTCGCGGCCATCATGGGCTTCGGTGGTGCCATCATCTCGCTGCTGATCAGCAAGCCCATGGCCAAGTGGACGGCTGGCGTGCGCATCATCCAGCAACCGCAGAACGCGGATGAAGCCTGGATCGTGCAGACCGTCGAGAAGCTGGCCAACCAGGCCAACATCGGCATGCCCGAAGTCGGCATCTTCGAAGGCGCACCGAACGCGTTCGCCACGGGCGCATTCAAGAACTCGGCGCTCGTCGCCGTGTCCACCGGCCTGCTGCAGGGCATGACGCGTGAGGAAGTCGAAGCCGTGCTCGGCCACGAGGTCGCGCACATCGCCAACGGCGACATGGTCACCATGACGCTGATCCAGGGCGTGATGAACACCTTCGTCGTGTTCCTCAGCCGCGTGATCGGCTACTTTGTCGACTCGTTCCTGCGCCGCGGCAGCGACAACAACTCCGGCCCCGGCATCGGCTACTACGTGACCACCATCGTGCTGGACATCGTGCTCGGTTTTGTCGCCGCCATGATCGTGGCCTGGTTCTCGCGCCAGCGCGAATTCCGCGCCGATGCAGGTGCCGCGCAGCTGATGGGCCGCCGCCAGCCGATGATCAACGCCCTGGCCCGTCTGGGTGGCCTGCCGGCGGGTGAACTGCCCAAGGCGGTGGAAGCCATGGGCATCACGGGTGGCATCGGCAAGCTGTTCGCGACGCACCCGCCGATCGAAGAGCGCATTGCCGCGCTGCAAAGCGCGGGGGCCGGCCGGCAGTAAGTGCTGCACGCTGCTCCGGCGCGTTGTGCGCCGATGGAAGCCCCGGTCGAAAGCCCGGGGCTTTTTCATTGGCGCGGGTTCAGTCGAACACCTTGCCGGGGTTCATCAGCCCGAGCGGATCGAGCGCGAGCTTGATCGAGCGCATGGCTTCAAGCTCATCTGGCGTACGGCTCACGCCGAGCCAGGGTTTCTTGTGCAGGCCGATGCCGTGTTCTGCAGACACGCTGCCGCTGAACTTCTCGACCTCGCCGTAGACGATGGCTTCGACGTCGTGCTCGCTGCCGTCCACCGTGGACATGTCGGTGGAGAGATGCAGGTTGCTGTCGCCGATGTGGCCGAAGAAGACCGAGATGTTGCCGGGCCAGCGTGCGTCCAGCGCCGCGCGGCAGGCGGCGGCGAAGCGGCCGATGTCGGCCATGGGCAGGCTCACGTCGAAGTTGAGTGGCGGGTGCATGTTCGTCGGCAGTTCGGCGGTGGCTTCGCGGATCTTCCAGAACGAGCGTGCCTGTGCCTGCGATTGCGCGATGGCCGCGTCGAGCACGAGGCCCGCTTCCATGGCCGAGCCGAGTTCTTCTTCCAGCGCGGCTGCAAGCGCCGCTTCATTGCTTCCCGAAATTTCCGTGAGCACGATGAACGGGTGCACGTCATCGAATGGCTCGCGCAGCGACTGCCATTTCAGCGATGCGGCGACGAAGTCGCGCCACATGAGCTCGAAGGCCGACACCGAGCCGCTGAAGCGTGCATGCAGGCGGCCCAGCAGCTCCAGCGCCGCGTCGAACGTGGGCAGCGCCACCAGCATGGTGGCCCGTGTGCGGGGCAGCGGATGCAGGCGCAACACCGCGCGCGTGATCACGCCCAGCGTGCCCTCGGCACCAATGAAGAGTTGTTTGAGGTCGTAGCCCGTGTTGTTCTTCTGCATGGGCCGCATCATCGGCAGCACGCGGCCATCGGCCAGCACGGCTTCGAGGCCGAGGGTCTGCTCGCGCATCATGCCGAACTGCAGCACGCCATTGCCACCCGCGTTGGTGGCGAGGTTGCCACCGATCTGGCAGGAGCCACGCGCGCCCAGGTCCACACCGAACAGCAGGCCTTTGGCTGCAGCCGCTTCGTGCACGGCCTGCAATGTGGCGCCGGCCTGTACCGTCATGGTGGACGCGGCGACGTCGATGGATTCGATGGCATTCATGCGGTCGAGCGACAGTGCGACGGCATCCGGTCGCGGCACGGCGCCGCCCGCCAGACCGGTCAGGCCCCCTTGCGGTACCACCGGCACGCCGTGCTTCGTGCAGAGGCGCAGTGCGGCACTGACCTGTCCGGTGTTGCGCGGCCGCAGGAGCGCCAGCGGCAGGGCCGGCGATACGCCGCTCCAGTCGGTGCGATGGCGCGGTGCGATGGCTTCGCCGGTGGAGACGGCGTCGGCGCCGAGGGCTTCGACGAGTTCAGCAAGAAACATCTTCAACCCTTGCTGGCGTACGCGAAACCCAGCGCGGTTTCGAGCATGCGGCGCAGGTGCACCTGCACGCCGCGCGCCGTGCCCTTGAGGTAGTTGAACGGCATGCGCTCCTGCATGTAGCTCGACTGTGTCATCTCCAGCTGGATGGCATGCACGCCCTTTTCCGGCACGCCGTAGTTGCGCGTGATGTAGCCGCCGGTGAAGCGACCGTTGAGCACCGAGGTGTAGCCGGGCGCGGCCTGTTGCGCGGCATCGAACACCACCTGCTCCAGCAGGGTGTCGCAACTGGCGCCCTTGTTGGTGCCCAGGTTGAAGTCCGGCAGCGTGCCGGTGAAAAAGCGCGGCACCACCGAGCGGATGGAGTGTGCGTCCCACAGCAGCGCGATGCCATGCGCGGCACGCAGCACCGACAGTTCGAGCGCGAGCTTGCGGTGGTACGGTTCCCAGATCGCTTCCCGGCGCTGTGCGATCTCCACCTCGCCAGGCACTTGCCCGTGTGCGTAGATCGGCGTGCCGTTGAAGGTGTCCACCGGGCACAGGCCCGTGACGCTCTGGCCGGGGTAGAGGCTTGCGCCGTCGGGCGGCCGGTTCAGGTCGATCACATAGCGCGAATGCGTGGCGACGAGCACCGATGCGCCGAGCTCGTCGGCGAAATCGTAGAGCTGCTCCAGATGCCAATCGGTGTCGTGCACTTCGCGCGCCTCGGGTGTGAAGCGCGCGGCCAGAGCGGACGGCACATGCGTGCCGACGTGCGGCATCGAGATGAGCAGGGGACTCGTGCCTGCACGGAAGCGGAACGGCGGCTCGGTGGTGGAGAAACTCATGGGTTCGGGGACGCGAGGAGTTGCGAACGCGCCGCGACGAAAGCGGCCTTGGCTTCATTGTGCAGCGCATGCCGCCCGCCCTGCACGCGCGGCCGGCCATTCACCCACACGCTGTCGATGGCGGAGGTGCGGTGGCTGGCGAAGATGTGTGCGGAGAGCATGTCGGGCGCTTCGAGTCCCGCCAGCGCGCAATGGTTCGCGTCGAGCACGACGAAATCTGCCTGCTGGCCGGGCGCGATGCCGCGCGTCTCACGGCCCGAGGCCTGCGCGCCACCCTGCACGGCACCCAGCGTGAGCTCGGTGGCGGTCTGCGGGTGCGCGTCGTCGCGCGTGGCGGGCGCGACATTGCGGCGCCGGGTCAGCAGGCGCTGGCCGTATTCGAGCAGCATGAGTTCTTCGGCCGCGTTGACGGTGGCGTGGCTGTCCGAGCCGATGCCCCACACGCCGCCGGCTGCACGCCAGGCGGAGAAGTCGAACAACCCGTCGCCCAGGTTGGCTTCGGTGGTCGGGCACAGGCCGGCGACCGCACCGCTCTTGCCTGCCCGCAGGTATTCGCCGGGACTCATGTGCGTGGCATGCACGAGGCACCAGCGTGCGTTCACCGGTGCGTGGTCGAGCAGCCAGGCAACGGGGCGCTGGCCGCTCCAGGCGATGCAATCGTCCACTTCGCGTGTCTGTTCGGCGATGTGGATGTGGATGGGCGCGGTGTTGTCGATGGCGTCGAGCCCGGCCAGCGCTTCGCGCAGGGCATCGGGCGGTACGGCCCGCAGCGAATGCGGTGCGAGGCCGAGGCGCGCGCCTTGTGCGACACAGACCGGATGCAAGGTGTCGAGCAGGCGCAGCATCGATTCGGTGGAACGGATGAAGCGGCGTTGTCCTTCGGTCGGCGGCAACGCACCGAAGCCACTGGTCTGGTAGAGCACGGGCAGCAGCGTGAGGCCGATGCCGGTGTTGCGCGCGGCAGCCAGCAACGCGTGGCTCATCGCTGCGTCGTCGGCATACGGCATGCCGTCGGGCGCATGGTGCACGTACTGGAACTCGCACACGCCGGTGTAGCCGGCTTCGAGCATCTCGGCATACAGCCAGGTGGCGATGGCTTCCATCTGCGCCGGGTCCAGCCGCAGCGCGAAGCGGTACATCAGCTCGCGCCAGCTCCAGAAGCTGTCCTGCGCGCCGTTGCCGGGGCCGCGGAATTCCGTCAGGCCCGCGAAGCCGCGCTGGAAGGCATGCGAATGCAGGTTGGGCATGCCGGGCAGCAGCGGGCCGATAGCGCGCGTGACGCCTGCAGGGGCGGGCACATCGCCGATTGCACGGACACCCGTGATGTGGCCGGCGTTGTCCCATTCGATCAGCACATTGCGCGCCCAGCCGGTGGGCAGCAGGGCGTCGGCGGCGAAGATGGACTGCGTCACAGCGCGCCCTCCGCGATACGACCCTGCCGCACCACGGCGCGTACCGGGCGCTGGCCGAACCAGTAGGCGAGCTCGGCGGCGTCCTTCAGGTTCCACAGAACGAAGTTGGCGGGCATGCCGGCTTCGATGCGGCCGTGCGTGTCCTGCAGCCCCAGCGCGCGCGCGGCGTGTTGCGTGACACCGGCAATCGCTTCCGGCACCGTGAGCCGGAACAGCGTGCACGCCATGTTCACCATCAGCAGCAGGCTGAGCGCGGGCGAGGTGCCGGGGTTGTGGTCGGTGGACACGGCCATCGGCACACCGGCAGCGCGCAGCGCGTCGATGGGCGGCAGCTGCGTGTCGCGCAGCGTGTAGTAAGCGCCCGGCAGCAGCACGGCCACGGTACCGGCCTCGCGCATCGCGTCGATGCCCTTGTGCGACAGGTGCTCGATGTGGTCGCACGACAGCGCGCCGTAGCGCGCGGCCAGTGCAGCGCCGTCCATGTCGGAGAGCTGTTCCGCATGCAGCTTGACGGGCAGGCCGAGCGCCTTCGCGGCCTTGAAGACGCGCTCGGTTTCTTCGAGGGAGAACGCGATGCGTTCGCAGAACACGTCGACCGCATCGACGAGCTCCTCGGCAGCAAGCGCGGGCAGCATCTGCTCGCACACGAGGTCGATGTAATCGCTGCTGCGCCCGGTATATTCCGGCGGCAGCGCATGCGCACCGAGGAAGGTCGTGCGGACCGTGACGCCATGTGCCTCGCCCAGCCGGCGCGCTACGCGCAACTGTTTGCGCTCATGTTCCAGCGCGAGGCCGTAGCCGGACTTGATCTCGATGGCACACACACCTTCGGCCAGCAGGCTCGCAAGGCGTGCCGATGCGGCGTCGAAGAGTTCGTCTTCGCCCGCTTCGCGCGTGGCACGCACGCTCGAGACGATGCCGCCGCCAGCGCGCGCCACTTCCTCGTAGCTCGCGCCGGCCAGCCGCATCGCAAATTCATGGGCACGCTGGCCGCCGTAGACGAGGTGCGTGTGGCAATCCACGAGACCCGGCGTCACGAGGGCTCCCTTCGCATCCTGGCGGGGCATGGCGGCGAAAGCCGGCGGCACCGCCGCTTCGGTGCCGACCCATGCAACGCGGCCGTCCTGCACGGCAATGGCGCAGCTGCCGCTACTGCCCGCGTCATGCAGGTTCACGCCGGTCCACAGGCCATCGGCGGAAGGCGCATCGGAAAAATGGCGCGTCGAATGGTGGGTCATGTGACGGGCTCCAGCCGGATCGACAGCATGGCTGCAGAACCGTCGTTGCTTTCGGGCGCGGCTTTCACGTGATGCCGCGTGTCTGCCCACCACAGCCCCTGTTGCGGCGGGCAGAGCAGGTCGCCCGAGCCGACCACCAGACGCCATGTCCCCGACAGCGACATCAGGAAGCCGTGCTTCGACGCGTCGAGCTTGAAGGCCTTGCGGTGGATCTCGATCCGGGGCTGCAGACGGCCACGCCGCACCATCAGGTTGAAATCCGTCGTGGTGCCGTCCATCAGTTTGCCGAAGATCGCCGCCTCACCGGGAAAGGCGAACGGCTCCCACGGCGTGTCGAGCCGGTGGTCGATGCCGTCGTCCTTCGAACGCAACCGGACACCTTGCCCGTCCATCAGCATGATCGTGCGGTCGATGCCCGGGAAGCTGGAGAACGGCCCGCTGCTTGCGATGGTGGCCAGGCTCACGCGCCAGTCGAACGTGTCGAAGCCTGCGCCGGACGGCCAGCACAGCACCTCGCGCGTATCGCCGCCGCCGTTTTTCCAGGGGGTCGGGTCGATGGCGGCAGCGTCGAAGTGGTGGACGGTCATGCCGTCCATGATCGCAGGTTCATGGCGCGATCAGTTAGGTTGAATCCCTGCCTGCTTGACCACGGCAGTCCACTTGACCGTCTCGGACTTGATGAAGGTGCCGAGTTCCTCCGGCGTGCTGCCGACGGTGAAGGCGCCGATGGCGTCATAGCGCTTCTTGAATTCGGGGCTCTGCATGATGGCGGCCATTTCCCTGGAAATCTTGTCGATCACCGGCTTGGGCGTGCCGCTGCGTGCGACCACGGCGTACCACGAGGTCACCTCGAAACCGGGGAAGCCCACCTCGGCGAAGGTCGGCACGTTCGGCAGCCAGGGCGCGCGCGTCTTGTAGGCGACGGCCAGCGGCTTGAGCTTGCCGGCCTGCACGTTCGGGATGGCCGTGATCACTTCGTTGAAGATGAACTGCGTCTGGCCCGACAGCAGGTCATTCATGGCCGGAGCCGCGCCCTGGTAGGGGATGGCCGTGAAGTCGGCGCCGGCCTGCGTCTTGAGCAGCTCACCGGCGAGGTGCGAGTAAGCGCCCAGGCTCACGCCGAAATTGACCTTGCCGGGGTTCTTCTTCGAGTACTCGATGAGTTCCTTCGGATTCGAGGCGGGCACGCTCGGATGCACCAGCAGCACCTGCGGCGTGAGCACCAGCAGCGAGACGGGCGTGAAGTCCTTCTCGAGGTCATAGGACAGCGTCTTGAACAGCGCGGGTTGCACCGTCAGGTTGGACGCGGGTGCGAGCAGCAGCGTGTAGCCGTCGGCCGGCTGGCGCGCGACGTAGTCGAAGCCGATGTTGCCGGCAGCGCCCGAGCGGTTCTCGACGACCACGGGCTGGCTGAGGCGCTTTCCGAGCTCATCCGCAGTTTCGCGCGCCACCTTGTCGGCGATGCCACCGGCAGGGTAGGGCACGACGAGGTGGATGGTCTTCACGGGATAGTCCTGCGCGTGCGCTGCAGCGGCGACGAGCAGCGCGCCGAGTGCGGCGGCGAGGCGGGTGGAGGGAAATTTCATGACGGGAGACTCCGGCAAAAAGTTGAGGACGAAGGGACGGGAGGACGGGGATGGAACGGGAAGGCCGGTGCGGCTACCAGTGCGGATGCGCGGGGTCGAACACGGGCCTGAACATGAAGAGCCGGGCGATCTGCAGATAGCCACGGTAGTAGAAGTTGCTGTTGGTCGCGAGCATCTCCTCGCGGTTGTCGATGAACCTGCGGCGGATGCGGTACCAGGGCAGCGTCGGCTGGCGGTGGTGCACGAGGTGCAGGTTGTTGTAGAGGAAAAGGACGCCCATGACCGTGTTCGACTCCACGATGGCCACGCGCTCCATCGGCTTCTCGCCCCAGCGGTGCTCGGTGAAGGTACGCAGCATGCCCAGCGACATGCCGGGCCATGCGAAGCACACCAGGTACTTCCACAGCGGCATGTCGCACACCACCAGCACCCAGTACAGGATGACGGTGAGGCTCACTACGTGCGCACCCCAGTGCGGCAGATGGGAGTAGTCACCGGACATGACACGCAGGGTTTCCTTCTTCGCAAGTTTCCACAGGCGTATGAAGGGACCGAAGACCAGGCGGAACCACAGTGTCTGGTTGAGCATGACGATGTGGTACTGCAACCGGTTCTTCGGCGGCCACATGCCCTGCATCTGATAGTTGCTCTCGGTGTCGCGCTGCGGGTGCGTGAGGTGGAAGTTGACGTGGTGCGTGCTGTGGCTCTTGTTGTAGATGGGGTAGGGCATCCACAGGCCGAGCGGCGGCCAGACGAAGGCGGTGCGTAGCCACGCGGGCCAGTTGCGCATGGCATGGATGCTTTCGTGCTGCAGCGAGAAGTGCCACTGCACGACATAGCCGCCGGCCAGGAAGAGCACGATGCCCGGAATGGAGGCATGCCACCAGGTGAGGGCGAGCCACGATGCGTAGAGTGCGAGGCCGAGTACGACGGTCGGCAGTTCGTAGCGATCCCAGAATTTTTGCTGATCCATGGCTCAAGTCTCCCGCTCTGTGGTGCGCGCATCACGGCAGTCCACTGTACGCCGGTGCGCGCGGTGTGGCGGTCGATGCTGTGCATCGACTTCCCTGCGCTGCTCGCCTTGGGGGTGCATGGCGAAACTCGCTACGCGCTCTTCAAGCGCTGCGCTCAGACAGTCGCCATGAGTCAGTTGTCGAAGCGCGCTGTGCGCGCCACCCCCAAGGCTGTGCTGCTCGGCGCCACACAGCGCGCACCGGCGTACAGTGGACTGCCGTGAGGCAGGGTGGGCCCATACACATTGGAAAGTTTCAAGGCGCTCTGCGTCAGGGTGCCTGTGCGCAGCCGAGAAGCGCAGGTGGGACGGCCAGCGCGCGCAGCGCGCTTCAATTTCATACTTGCGGCGCTTGTCTGAACGAAGCGCTCGAAGAGCGCGCAGTGAGTTGCGCCGCGTGGCCGTCCCGTCGAGCATCGCAGGGCACCCCTGCGCAGCAGGGGCAAGCACCGGCACCCTGACGCAGAGCGCCTTGAAACTTTGTGCCGGGCAAACGAAGGTACGCGTAGACACGGCTCAGAGCTCCTCGAACGCGGGTACGACGCGCCGCGAAATTGCGGCAAGCAACTGGTAGTCCTGGGCATCGGGCACGGCGAAGCCAGCAAGCAACAATCGTTCCCTGATGGCTGCCAGCTCCGCCGCTTGCATGGACGCCTGCAACGCGAACCGCAGGGATGCGAGCGTCGAATCGTCGAGCGACGCCGTGGCGATCAGCGGCGGAATCGGCGTGGGCTGCGTCGACGCGATGATGCGCACGCGCGATGCGAACGCCGGGTCATTGTGTCGCAGCAGCTCGTGGTAGTACGCGTCCAGCGGACCGACGTCGATCTCGCCGCGATCCAACGCGTCGATGACACCGCGCGCGTGGATCAGGTCGCCGACCGCGCGCGCATAGAGACGACTGCCGCGTTGCGCACGATACGGCGCGAGATGTGCACGAAAGGCCACGCCGCCGGACATCGAATCCGCCAGCGTGTAGCCGACCGTGCCGCCGAACGTGTCTTCCAGCCGCTGGAAGGGGGAGTCCGCGCGCACCACGATGTCGGTGAAGTACACGGGTTTGCGGTCGAAACGGGCGGGCGAGGGCACCGGCGCGGCGACCAGCTGCACTGTGCCCGCTTCGCGCAGCGAGAACGGCAGGCCGCACATCATCGCGATGCCCAGATCGTCGCGCGCCCACAGCGCATTGAGCGGCGCGGGCGGGTCGTAGTCGATCACGGGCCAGTCGAGATTTGCCCGGCGCAGCACCCAGGCCAGCAGTTCCTTCCAGTCGGCGCGCACCTGCGGCGTGGCCGAATACATGCGGGCGTTGGCGACAGGCGTGCTCATGGTCATGACCTCAGCGATAGCGCAGCGTCTGGCCGATGCCCAGCTTCTTCGCCTTCTCCAGCATGGCGTGGCCGAGCGCGATGTCCGACAGCGACAGGCCTCGGTGCCAGAACAGGTTGGTCTCGTCATCGCTCTGGCGTCCGGGTTTGAGACCGGCGACGATCTGGCCGAGTTCGGCGTGCAGCGTCTGCTCGGAGAACTTGCCTGCGTCCACGTGTGCGCGCAACGCGCCGTACGGGCCCGAGCGCGCCTGGCCCCAGTCGTCCATCACCATCTTGTCCATGATGTCGGTGAGCGAGAGTTCCACGGCACTCATCGTGCCGTAGGGAATCACGCACGCGCCCTTCTTGATCCACTCGGTCTTGAGCATCGGCGTGGGCTTCTCCAGGCGCGAGGCTTCGACCACGATGTCAGCGCCGCGCACGGTGGATTCCCAGTCGGTGGTGACGACGATCTTCTTGCCCAGGTCTTTCTCCAGCTGCGCGCCGAACGCATCGCGGCTTTCGGGGCGGCGCGAGTGAACACGGATCTCATCGAAGTCGAAGATGGCATCAAGCAGCCGCACGTTCCAGTACGACGTGCCGCGCGCGCCGATGTGGCCGAGCACCTTCGAGTCCTTGCGGGCGAGATGTTTCGCGCCGATGGCCGTCACCGCGCCGGTGCGCATGTCGGTGATGTCGGAGGCGTCGATCATCGCCAGCGGCACCCCGGTTTTCGGATCGAACAGGTTGAGGATCGCGAGCTCGGACGGCAGCCCGTGCTCGTAGTTGCGGTAGAAGTCGCCCACCGTCTTCACGCCGGCGACGCCGTGTTCGCCCAGCGTGCGGATGTAGCCGCGCAGCACGTTGAAGTGGCCCGGGTAGTCCTTCTCGGGCACGAGGTGCATGCGCGGCGCGATGGTGGTCTGGCCGAGGCCTTGCGCGCGCAGGCCTTCTTCCACCGCCGCGACGATCTCCGCGTCGGTGAGCTGGAGCGCTTGCACGTCGGGATGGTTCAGATACGTGAGGTTGATTTCTCGGGACATATTCACTTCACCATCGGCAGCTTCAGGCCGTGTTTCTTCGATGCGGCAATGGCTTGTTCGTAGCCCGCGTCCGCATGGCGCATCACGCCGCTGGCCGGGTCGTTCCAGAGCACGCGCTCGATGCGCTTTGCTGCCGCGTCGGTGCCGTCGCAGACGATCACCACACCCGAATGCTGCGAGTAGCCCATGCCCACGCCGCCGCCATGGTGCAGGCTGACCCAGGTGGCGCCGCCGGCGGTGTTGAGCAGCGCGTTGAGCAGCGGCCAGTCGGACACGGCATCGGTGCCGTCCTTCATGCTTTCGGTTTCGCGGTTGGGGCTGGCGACCGAGCCGGTGTCCAGATGGTCGCGGCCGATGACGATGGGCGCCTTGAGTTCGCCGTTCTTCACCATCTCGTTGAAAGCCAGGCCTGCCTTGTGGCGCTCTCCCAGGCCGAGCCAGCAGATGCGTGCGGGCAGGCCCTGGAAGCTGATTCGTTCACGCGCCATGTCGAGCCAGCGGTGCGTGTGCTTGTTCTCGGGGAACAGTTCCTTGATCTTCGCATCCGTCTTGTAGATGTCCTCCGGATCGCCCGACAGCGCGACCCAGCGGAACGGGCCCTTGCCTTCGCAGAACAGCGGGCGGATGTAGGCGGGCACGAAGCCGGGGAAGTCGAACGCGTTCTTCACGCCTTCGTCGAAGGCCACCTGGCGGATGTTGTTGCCGTAGTCCACGGTCGGCACACCCATGGCCTGGAAGTCCAGCATGGCCTGCACGTGCACCGCGCAGGACTTCGCGGCAGCGGCTTTCAGCGTGGCATGCTGCGACGGATCTTTCATCGCCGCGCGCCATTGTTCGAGCGACCAACCCATCGGCAGGTAGCCGTTGATCAGGTCGTGCGCCGAGGTCTGGTCGGTGACAAGGTCGGGCTTGAGGCCGCCAGCCTTTGCCCGCTTCACCAGTTCGGGCAGGATGTCCGCCGCGTTGCCCAGCAGCGCGATCGACACGGCTTCCTTCGCCGCCGTGTGCTGCTTGATGAGCGCGAACGCGTCGTCGATGTCCTTCGCCTGCTTGTCCACGTAGCGCGTGCGCAGGCGGAAGTCGATGCTCGCCTGCTGGCATTCGATGTTGAGCGACACCGCACCGGCCAGCGTGGCCGCGAGCGGCTGCGCGCCGCCCATGCCGCCCAGGCCTGCGGTCAGGATCCACTTGCCCGACAGGTCGTTGTTGTAATGCTGGCGGCCGGCTTCGACGAAGGTCTCGAACGTGCCCTGCACGATGCCCTGGCTGCCGATGTAGATCCAGCTGCCGGCCGTCATCTGGCCGTACATGAACAGACCCTTGCGGTCGAGTTCGTTGAAGTGCTCCCAGTTGCCCCACTTGGGCACGAGATTGGAGTTGGCCAGCAGCACGCGCGGCGTATCCGCATGCGTGCGGAACACGCCGACCGGCTTGCCCGACTGGATGAGCAGCGTCTCGTCGTCGTTCAGGTCTTTCAGCGACGCGATGATCTGGTCGTAGCATTCCCAGTTACGCGCGGCGCGTCCGATGCCGCCGTAGACCACGAGGTCCTGCGGGCGCTCGGCGACCTCTGCATCGAGGTTGTTCTGCAGCATGCGGAACGGCGCTTCGGTGAGCCAGCTCTTGCAGTGGAGCTGGCTGCCGCGCGGTGCGCGGATCACGCGGGTCGGGTCGTGGCGCGGATCGGCGTCGGCCGTGGCGGGGAGCTTCTCGGGAGCGTTCATGTTGAAGTCCTTTGGTTCAGTGGATGGGAGCCGCAGCGCGGCTCGGAAGGATGGCTGCGACCGGTGCCGGCCATTCGCTGCGCAGCGCCCACAGGCGCATGGCTTCGACGTCGTCGGCGAGGTAACGGTCCTGCTCGATGAAGGCGACCTTGTTGCGGATGCCGCTGAATTCGGCTTCCACGATGTCGGAGGAGCGCAGGCCGCCGTTGGTGCCGCGCTTGAGCTCGATGCCTTGCGCGGCCGCCATGGCCTCGATGCCGGTGACGACGGCCGTGTTGTTCACCATGTCGGCCAGGCGGCGCGCCGCGAAGGTGGCCATCGACACATGGTCTTCCTGGTTGGCCGAGGTTGGCAGGCTGTCCACGCTGGCCGGGTGCGCGAGCGACTTGTTTTCTGATGCGAGTGCCGCAGCGGTCACCTGCGCAATCATGAAGCCGGAGTTCACGCCGCCATCGCGCACGAGGAAGGGCGGCAGGCCGGAGAGGCCGGTGTCCAGCAGCAGCGCAATGCGGCGCTCGGCGATCGCACCGATTTCGCTCACCGCGAGCGCGATGATGTCGGCCGCGAAGGCCACGGGTTCGGCGTGGAAGTTGCCGCCGGAAATCACTTCGCCCGTGTCCGTGAAGACCAGCGGGTTGTCCGATGCGGCGTTGGCCTCGGTGGTCAACACGCGCGCCGCGTGCACCAGGTTGTCCAGGCATGCGCCCATGACCTGTGGCACGCAGCGGATGGAATAGGGGTCTTGCACGCGGCCGCAGTCGGCGTGAGATGGCACGATCTCGCTGCCGTCGAGAAGCGTGCGCAGCGCAGCAGCCACGGCGATCTGCCCGGGCTGGCCGCGCGCGGCGTGGATGCGTTCGTCGAACGGCTTCACCGACCCCTGGATCGCCTCGAGCGACAGCGTGCCCGACATGATGCCGGCTGCGAACACGCTCTCCGCGCCGAACAGGCCCGACAGCGCGAGCGCGGTCGACACCTGCGTGCCATTGAGCAGTGCGAGACCTTCCTTCGGGCCGAGCACGAAGGGCGCGAGGCCGATTCGCTTCATGGCTTCAGCGCCCGTCACCACTTCCCCTTCGGGCGTGAGAACGCGGCCTTCGCCGATCAGCACACAGGCCAGATGCGCGAGCGGCGCGAGATCACCTGAAGCGCCCACGGAGCCCTTCGACGGGATGCGCGGTAGCAAGCCCGCTTCGAGCAGCGAGAGCAGTGCGTCGATGATTTCCGGCCGCACGCCCGAATGTCCACGCGCCAGGCTCACCGCCTTGGTCGCCAGGACGAGGCGCACCACCGCGTCCGGCAACGGTTCGCCGGTGCCGACGCTGTGCGAGAGCACGAGGTTGCGTTGCAGCTCGGCCAGCCGCTCGTGCGGAATGACGGTCTGCGCCAGCTTGCCGAAGCCCGTGTTGATGCCGTAGACCACCTGGCCCCCGGCCACGATGTTGGCGACGGCGGCTTGCGCCGCCGCCACGCCGCTGCGGACTTCATCGCCCAGCGACAGCACCGCCTCGCCCGAATGGATGGCGCGCAGGTCCACGAGCGACAGGCCCTGCGACTCCAGAACGATGCGGCGTGGTGTGTTCATGGTCTGCTCCTGTCTATACAAGATATCGGGTCGACGGAATGGCTCTGTGTTCTTCAATGTGCATGCGGCGCTCAGCCGCGCGCGGGTAGCTTTTCTGCGCGGAAGCGGCTGCCCAGGCGATACCGCTGCCCGGGGTGGAGGCAGCGCACCAGCGTGACGGGCACGCCCGCCGACCAGGTCCGCCGCGTGAGCAGCAGGCAGGGCTGGTTCGCAGGCATCTGCAGATGCGCTGCCTGTTCGGGCGTCGGCAGCACGGCGTCGACAACGTGCTCGATCTGGTCGAACGGCACATGCTTCACGAGGTATTCCGAAGGCGTGGCGCTCTCGAAGTCCTCATGAATGAAATCCGGCGCCATGCGCGGGTTGACGTAACGGTCTTCGAACTGCACGGGCACGTCGTCTTCGAAGTGCACGCACATCACGGAGTAGACGGACTCACCGGTGCGCAGGTCGAGTGCGGCGGCCACGTCCAGCGGCGCTGCCACACGTGCGAGGGAAATCAGCTCGCAGCGGTAGTCGTGTCCGCGCTGTCGGATCTCGTCGGCGATGTTGGCGATCTGCAGCAGTGTGGACTGCGGCTTCTCCTGCGCGACGAACGAGCCGACGCCGGCGACGCGGACGATGCGCCCCTGGTCCGCCAGCTCGCGCAGTGCGCGGTTCACGGTCATGCGCGCGATGCCGAACTCGGCGACCAGGTCGGCTTCGGAGGGCACGCGATCACCGGGCTTCCAGGAGCCATCGGAAATCTTGCGCGCGATGAAGTCCTTGACCTGCTGGTACAGCGCCGACGGAGTGCTGGACTTCCCGGTCGTGGCGCTTCTGACGCTGGAGGTTGCGGTGGACATGGTTCGCCGGTTGAGCGGTGTGTCAGTGTTCTGCCGAGGCCAGCGTCTCGGCGCGGATTTCTTCGGTGAGCCGCGCCTTGAGTTCCATGAACTCGGGCGTGGTCTTCATGGTGTAGTGCCTCGGATGCGGCAGGTTCACGGGCACATCCGCCTTGATGCGGCCGGGCCGTGCGCTGAATACCGCGACACGGCTGGCCATGAAGATGGCTTCGTCGATGTCGTGCGTGACGAAGAGCACGGTCTTGCGCGCCGACTCCCAGATGCCGAGCAGCAGCTCCTGCATGAGCACGCGGGTCTGGTTGTCCAGCGCGCCGAACGGCTCGTCGAGCAGCAGGATCTTCGGGTCGTTGGCGAGCGCGCGTGCAATGGCCACGCGCTGCTGCATGCCGCCCGACAGCTGCTTGGGATAGTGGTCTTCGAAGCCGCGCAGGCGCACCTTCTCGATGAAGTGCTCGCTGATTTCGCGCTGCTGTGCGGCCGGCATGTTCTTCTCGCGCAGGCCGAAGCAGATGTTCTGCCGAACGGTGAGCCAGGGGAACAGCGTGTAGCTCTGGAACACCACACCGCGGTCTGCGCCCGGCTCGTAGACGGGTTGGCCGTCGAGCAGGATCTGCCCTTCGCTCGGCGTCTCGAGTCCCGCCACCAGGCGCAGCAGCGTGGACTTGCCGCAGCCGGACGGGCCGAGCACGGTGATGAAATCGTTGTCGGCGACTTCCAGGCTCACGGGTTGCAGCGCCTGTGTGGACGGCTTGCCGCGCAGGCCGGGGAAGGTCTTGCCGACGTTGCGGATCGATAAACGGCTCATCGGATGAGGCTCCAGGGGAACAGCATCTGGTTGGCCTTCTTGAACAGCAGGTCCGATGCGAGGCCGACCAGGCCGATCACGACGATGCCCGCGATGATGTGGTCCGTGGCCATGAGGGCCTGGCTGTCGACGATCATGTGGCCGATGCCCGAGGCCGCGCCGATGAGCTCGGCCACGATGACATAAGTCCAGCCCAGGCCGAGCACCTGGCGCAATGCTTCGGCGATCTCGGGCGCGGCACCCGGCAGCAGCACGCGGCGGATCACGCCGGCATCCTTGGCGCCGAGTGTGTAGGCGGCTTCCACCAGGTCACGGCGCGTGGCGCTCACGATCATGAGCACCATCAGCGTGAGCTGGAAGAAACAGCCGAGGAAAATGACAGAGAGCTTCTGCTTCTCGCCGATGCCCACCCACAGGATCAGCAGCGGGATGAAGGCCGACGCGGGCAGGTAGCGCGCGAACGACACGAAGGGTTCGAAGAAAGCCTCGATGGGCTTGTACGCGCCCATCATGATGCCCAGCGGCACCGCGATGACCGCCGCGATGACGAAGCCGCCCACCACGCGCCACACGGTCATGCCCACGTCATGGATGAAGTTCTGGCTGGCGAACAGTTCCCAGCCCGATTGCAGCGTGAGCAGCGGCGTGGCCAGGAAGTGTTGCGGCACCCAGCCCGTGACGGTGATCAGCGTCCACACGCACAGGAACAACACGAAGAAAGAAATGCCCAGCATCACCCGAGCAGTGGGCGACACGGGCGTGAACAGTTTCATGCGCTGGCGCCGCGGCGCGGCGGGCACGGCAGGCGCCGCACCCGCCGGCACAGCGGCCGGCACGGCTTTGGATTCTTCGTAAGAGGGTGTCGCCTGCATCGCGTGCTTACTTCTTCAGGAAGCTGGTGTCGAACAGCGCGTTCAGGTTGGCCGGAATGGCCTTGATCACGCCGGTTTCGAGCAGCAGCGGGGCGGCTTCTGCGTTGAAGGCCTGGATCTGGCCGTTGAAGAACTTCATGTTCTCTTCGCGGTCGGCCCACATGATCTTGGACTGCGACTTCTCGAAGGCTTCCGCGGTCTGCTTGACGTCGGCACCCATGATGCCGAAGGCCTTCATCTTGTCGGCCTTGATCATGTCGAGCGCTTCGAAGTAGCTTTCCGTCAGTGCCTTGGCAGCCTTCGGGTTGTCCTTGATGAACTTGGGCGTGCAGCCGAAGGTGTCGAACACGGCGGGGTACTTGAGCGAGTCGGCCATCAGCTTGCCGGACTCGGGCTTGCTGTTGACCAGGCTGAGGTAGGGCTCGTACGTCACGGCGGCGTCCAGGTCGCCCGTGCCGGCGACGAAGGCGTTGGCCGCCGGTGCGGGCTCGAGCGTCACGTGCTTGATGTCCTTGATCGACATGCCGTTCTTCTTGAGCACCCACGACAGGAAGAAGTAGGGGCTGGTGCCGGGGCCGGACGCCGCGATGGTCTTGCCTTTGAGGTCGGCCACGCTGGTGATGCTGTTGCGCGCGACGATGCCGTCCGAGCCCATGCCCTGGTCCATCTTGAACAGCTGCGTGCCGGCGACACCGTTGGCGTTCCAGACGATCCAGGTTTCCACCGTGGTGGCGGCGCACTGGATGTCGCCCGAGGCGATGGCCAGGTGGCGCGAGATCTGCGGGATCTTCTTGATGGTGACGTCCAGGCCATTCTTCTTGAAGATGCCGGCTTCCTTGGCCAGCGTGAGCGGCGCGAAGCCGGTCCAGCCGGAAATGCCGATGGCCACAGGCGTTTCCTGTGCGAAGGCGGGCGCGGACAGGCCGGCAGCGATGGCTGCTGCAGCGATGACGCGGGAGAACTTGTGCTTCAGAAGGGACATGGAACGCTCCATTGAAAAAGGGGAGGAAAGAAAGACATCAAGCACGCGCCGTGCCTGCTCCGTGCACCACGGGAAAGATCGGCGCATCGAACGGGTCACCGTCCTTCATCGTCAGGCCGGTGAAGGGGGGCGACCCCTTGCCGGCCCGTTCGGCGTAGACGGCGTCGTCACCCACCCATCGCGCCGAGAAGACGCGCCGCGAACGTGGCGAAGCGTTGCCCGGTGCGCCGTGCACGGTGCGGAAATCGAATGCGATGGCGTCACCGGGCTGCATGTCCCAGCCGGCGATGTCGAGCTCGCTGCGCATGGCCGCGATGTCGGGCATCACTTCGAAGTTGTCGTTCTCGTACAGGCGCGTGCCATTGAAGCGCATGGGCCGGAAGTCCTTGCCCCAGCGGTGCGAGCCGCGCACGCATTCCATGACGACCTCGCGCGAGACCTCGTCCAGCGGAATCCAGAAGCTCGCGCTCTGCCGGCCTTCGACACAGTAATAGGGCTGGTCCTGGTGCCAGGGCGTGACGGTGCTGCCGCCGGGCTGCTTGACCAGCACGTGGTCGTGGAAGAAGCGCGCGCTCTGCGATTTCATCAGCCGGGCGGCCAGTGCGGCGGCGGGTGACTCCCAGACGAAGCGCTCGAACTCGGGAATGCGCTGCCAGTTGCACAGGTCCTGGAAGAAAGGAGCGGTCCCGTCGGCCGGCACCACCGAGCGCTCCAGCGGGCTCGGATTGGCCATCAGGCGGGCGATGCCCTCGCGCAGCGGCTCCACCCAGTCGCTGAACACGCCTCGCACGACGATGACGCCATCGCGCTGGAAGGCCTCGACGTCGGCGTCGGTGACGGGAAGGGAAGCTGCGGAAACCATACCTGGGGTGCTCCGGTGGACTCTGTCTAGACAAGACTAGCAATCGCTGTGCCACTGTTCGCCGTTGCCTGGCCGTTTCGTGACGTCTCCCAGTTTTCGCGTCCGAAGGCAACCTGTACATACAGATTAACCCTTGGCCCCGGCAGCGCATGCACAAGCGGGTGCGAAGCTCTGTGTCGACTTGGTGCGTCTCCGGACAGGCATGCACCAAAATATTGTCTAGACAGCGGCGTGGCATCATCCGCCGCATGCAGATCCAGACCGACGACCCCGAACGCGCCGACGTGCTGGCGCTGCTCGAAGAACACCTACGGCACATGCATGCGCTGTCGCCGCCGGAGAGCGTGCACGCGCTCGATCCGAAAAAGCTGAAAACACCCGACATCACTTTCTGGACGGCGCGCGACGCCGACGGCCTGCTGCTGGGCACGGGCGCGCTGCGCGAGCTGGACGAAACGCATGGAGAAGTGAAATCCATGCGCACACCCGATGCCTTGCGCCGCCGTGGCGCGGGGCGAGCGATGCTCGTGCACATCGTTGAAGAGGCGCGCAGGCGCGGCTACGCGCGGCTGAGCCTGGAGACCGGCTCGCAGGACGGCTTCGCGCCCGCGCGCCGGTTGTACGCAAGCGCCGGCTTCGTGCCGTGCGGGCCGTTCGGCGACTACACCGACGATCCGAACAGCGCCTTCATGACGCTGGCGTTGACGACGCCATGACTTCCGCGAAATTCCTGCGGCGCTTCAGGTCGTCGCCGATGCGTGAAGGTTCAGGCTCGCCGCCACGGCTTCTGCGACCTTGATGCCATCCACGCCTGCCGACAGGATGCCGCCCGCATAACTCGCGCCTTCGCCCGCCGGGAACAGCCCGCGCACGTTCACGCTCTGCAGGTCGGCGCCGCGCGCCATCCTGATGGGTGACGAGGTGCGCGTCTCCACGCCGGTGAGCACTGCGTCGGGCATGTCGAAGCCGTTGATCTTCTTGCCGAACGCAGGAAAGGCCTCACGCATCGCCTCGATGGCATAGCCGGGCAGGGCCTGCGACAGATCGCCCAGTCGCACGCCCGGCTTGTACGAAGGCATGACCGAGCCGAACTCTGTCGATGGCATGCCCGCCACGAAATCGCCCACCAGTTGCCCCGGCGCTTCGTACGTGCTGCCGCCCAGTACGAATGCCAGGGACTCGAGTCGCCGTTGCAGCTCGATGCCCGCCAGCGGATGCGGCTTGCCTTGCGCTTCCTCGGGCACGTCGATGTGCTGGTACGTGGTCGGGTAGTCAGTGGGTTCGATGCCGACCACGATGCCTGCATTCGCATTGCGCTCGTTGCGCGAATACTGGCTCATGCCGTTGGTCACCACACGCCCGGGCTCGGAAGTGGCGGCGACCACCGTACCGCCCGGGCACATGCAGAAGCTGTAGACCGAGCGGCCATTGCTCGCGTGGTGCACGAGGCGATATTCGGCCGCGCCGAGCAACGCGTTGCCGGCATGCCGACCCCAGCGCGCGCGGTCGATGACGCCTTGCGGATGCTCCGCGCGGAAGCCGATCGAAAACGGCTTGGCCTCGATGTGCACGCCGCGTTTGTGCAGCATGGTGAAGGTGTCGCGCGAGCTGTGGCCCAGCGCCATCACGACATGGTCGGCGCGCAGTTCGTGCGTCTGGCCGGTGGCCTGGTCGAGCACGACGAGACCGC
The DNA here is from genome assembly GCF_049445855.1 of Variovorax sp. VNK109. Classification (NCBI taxonomy): domain Bacteria; kingdom Pseudomonadati; phylum Pseudomonadota; class Betaproteobacteria; order Burkholderiales; family Comamonadaceae; genus Variovorax; species Variovorax sp. VNK109. Next base: position 523,614 of record NZ_JBMSDV010000003.1, read on the forward strand.
GCATGCGCAGGTTCGCCACCTCGCCTTCGAGCAGCACGTCCGTCACGCGCTGCATGAAGCGGATCTCGCCGCCGAGCGCGATGATTTCCTCGCGCATGGTCTCCACCACCTTCACCAGTTTGAAGGTGCCGATGTGCGGATGCGCTTCGTACAGGATTTCCGGCGGCGCGCCGGCCTTCACGAACTCCTCCATCACCTTGCGGCCGAGGAAGCGCGGGTCCTTGATCTGGCTGTAGAGCTTGCCGTCGGAGAACGTGCCCGCGCCGCCTTCGCCGAACTGCACGTTGCTCTCGGGGGTGAGCTCGCTCTTGCGCCACAGGCCCCACGTGTCCTTCGTGCGTTCGCGCACGGTCTTGCCGCGTTCGAGCACGATGGGGTTGAGGCCCATCTTCGCCAGCATCAGCGCCGCGAAGATGCCGCAGGGGCCGAAGCCCACGACGACGGGCCGCAGCGCACCGGATGGCTGCGTCACGGCGGGCAGGCGGTACGCCATGTCCGGCGAGGGCTGGATGTGCGGATTCTTCGCGTGCTTCGCCAGCAGCGCCGCTTCACGCGATGGGTCGGCCAGCGTGACGTCGGCGATGTAGACCTGCAGCAGTTCGGCGCGGCGCGCGTCGAAGCTGCGCTTGTGCACGTGCAGGTGGGTGATGTCCTGCGGCTCGACGCCGAGCGTGCTGGCGGCGAGGGCAGTGAGTGCGTCGGCCGCGTGTTCCAGCGGCAGTTTGAGTTCGGAGATCCGGATCATGGTTTCGGCTCGTGTCGATCAAGCAGAGAGCGCCGATAATACGCCCCGTGAAGCCCGCCAGGCCGTCGCTGGTGCAATCGCGGAAACGCGGCACTGGAGGAACGTCCGGACTGCAAAGGACAGCGCAGGAGGTAACACCTCTCCACCGCGAGGTGAGGATCAGAGCAACAGAGACGAGTCGGGCCGGGGCAACCCGGTCCGGGTGAAACGGGCAATCTCTGCGCGCAGCAATACCAAGTAGGCCAGCAAGGAGCGGCAACGCTCCATCCTGTGGTTCCGCAGGCTGTTGGCGGGTAGGTAGCACCGAGCCGTGTGGGCAACCCACGGCCCAGATGAATGGCGGTCACATTGAAGTCGGCGCAAGCTGGTTTCGATGCACAGAATCCGGCGTATCGGCGGGCTTCACATTTTTTCGCTCTTGCGTTGGTGGCAATGCCGTCGGCGGGGGCACGAACGCCATGCGCACATATACGGATTTTTTACACCGCCCCCTGCAGTTTTGATCCTGTTTTTTCGCGGGCACTTCCATACTTTTCCCACACCCTGGACCGCAGCCGGACGGCCGGTCGGGTCTGGACAAAAGCAGGAGGTCCCTTGGACATCGTCTTTATTTTTCTCGGTATCGGGCTGTGGGCCCTGATGGCTTTGCTGGTGCGCGGCCTTGCAGCGCTCGCACCGGGCAAGGGAGAGCGGTCATGATCGACATGGCCACGCTCTACGGTTTCGGTGCGTTCAGCGCGCTGGCGCTGCTCGCCTACCTCGTGTATGCGCTGTGGCGCGCGGAGGAGTTCTGACATGGACGCATCCGCCTGGGGCCTGCTGGCCCTGTTCCTCGGTCTCACGACCGTCATTGCCTGGCCGCTCGGCCGCTGGATGGCTGCGCTGCTCGAAGGCAGGCATGCGGCCTGGATGCGCCGCGTGGAGGCGCCCCTGTTCCGCGCTGCGGGTGTGGACCCGGACGCCTCGATGCCCTGGACCCGCTATGCATTCGCACTGCTCGCGTTCAACGGCATCGGCGCGCTGTTCGTCTACGGCATGCAGCGGATGCAGCAACTGATGCCGTTGAATCCGGCAGGCATGGGCGCTGTGTCGCCCGATTCGTCGTTCAACACGGCCCTGAGTTTCGTCACGAATACCAACTGGCAGGGCTACGGCGGCGAATCCACCATGGCCTACCTGACGCAGATGGTGGCGCTGGCCGGGCAGAACTTCCTGTCCGCTGCGACGGGCATCGTCGTGGCATTCGTGCTGATCCGCGGGTTCGCGCAGCGCTCGGCTGCCGGTGTGGGCAATTTCTGGGCGGACCTCGTGCGTGCCACGCTGTGGCTGCTGGTTCCGTTGTCGCTGGTGGTCGCGCTGGTGCTGGCCGGGCAGGGTGTCATCCAGAACTTCGACGCCTACAAGGACGTGCAGGCCGTGGGCGCGACACAGCAGTTGGCAATGGGACCGGTCGCATCGCAGGAGGCCATCAAGATGGTGGGTACCAACGGTGGCGGTTTCTTCAATGCCAACTCCGCGCATCCGTTCGAGAACCCGAATGCCTGGACCAACCTGCTGCAGATGCTGGCGATCTTCGCCATTCCGGCCGGCCTGTGTTTCACCTTCGGCCGTGGCGTGGGCGACATCCGCCAGGGCTGGGCCGTACTGGCCGCGATGACCGTGCTGTTCGTCGCTGCGGTGCTGGTTGCCATTCCCGCCGAGCAGGCGGGCAATCCGCAACTGGCACAGCTCGGCGTGGACACGTCGGGCGGCAACATGGAGGGCAAGGAAGTCCGCTTCGGCATTGCCGCGTCCACGCTGTTCGCGGCCATCACGACTGCGGCATCCTGCGGTGCGGTCAATGCCATGCACGACTCGTTCACGCCGCTGGGTGGCATGGTGCCGATGATGCTCATGCAACTTGGCGAAGTGGTCTTCGGCGGCGTGGGTTCGGGTCTCTACGGCATGCTGGTGTTCGCGATCCTCGCGGTCTTCATCGCGGGCCTGATGATCGGTCGCACGCCCGAATACCTCGGCAAGAAGATCGAGGCCTATGAAATGAAGCTCGCGTCGGTGGTGATCCTGGTGACGCCGCTCGTGGTGCTGCTGGGCACGTCGCTGGCCGTGCTGGCGTCTGCGGGCAAGGCCGGCATCGCGAATCCGGGTGCGCATGGCTTCAGCGAAATCCTCTATGCGTTCACCTCTGCGGCCAACAACAACGGCAGCGCGTTCGCGGGGCTGTCGGCCAACACGCCGTTCTACAACACGCTGCTGGGCATCGCGGTATGGATCGGCCGCTTCGGCGTGATCGTTCCGGTGCTGGCCATCGCCGGCGCGCTGGCGGCCAAGAAGCGCCTGCCCGTCACTGCCGGGACCATGCCCACGCATGGGCCGCTCTTCGTCGTCCTGCTGGTCGGCACCGTGCTGCTGGTGGGTCTTCTCAATTACGTGCCCTCCCTGGCACTGGGTCCGATCGTCGAGCACCTGATGCTCTGGCATGTGCAGTGAGGGAGAAGGAATCATGAACAACAAGACATCGATCCAGCCGCAATCGAAGCAACTGCGGCTTCTGGACCCTGCACTGGTCAAACCGGCGCTGTGGAGTGCCCTGGCCAAACTGAGCCCGAAGGTGCAGTGGCGCAACCCCGTGATGTTCGTCGTCTACATCGGCAGCATCGTCACCACGCTGCTCTGGGTGCAGGCGCTGCAGGGCGGCAGCGGGTCCGCGGGCTTCACCTTCACCATCGCGTTGTGGCTGTGGTTCACCGTGATCTTCGCGAACTTCGCCGAGGCCCTGGCTGAAGGTCGCAGCAAGGCGCAGGCGGCGTCGCTGCGCGGCATGAAGAAGTCCGTCTGGGCCAAGCGATTTGAAGTGCAGCAGGTCGCGCAGGGCAAGGCGTTCCATGGCCAGCGCTGGTTGCCGTGCGAGGGCGCGCAGCTGCGCAAGGGCGACGTCGTGCTGGTCGAGGCTGGCGACACCATCGCGCTGGACGGCGAGGTGATCGAGGGCGTCGCCTCGGTGGACGAGAGCGCCATCACCGGCGAGTCGGCACCGGTGGTGCGTGAATCCGGTGGCGACTTCTCCTCGGTGACGGGCGGCACGCGCGTGCTGTCCGACTGGCTGGTGATCCGTGTCGGCGTGAACCCGGGCGAATCGTTCCTGGACCGCATGATCGGCATGGTCGAAGGCGCGAAGCGGCAGAAGACGCCGAACGAAGTGGCGCTGCACATCCTGCTGATCGCATTGACCATCGTGTTCCTGGTGGTCACCGTGACGCTGCTGCCCTTCTCCATCTTCAGCGTCGAGGCATCCGGTGCGGGCCAGATCGTCACGCTCACGGCGCTCATCTCGCTGCTGGTCTGCCTGATCCCCACCACCATCGGCGGCTTGCTGTCGGCCGTGGGCGTGGCGGGCATGAGCCGCATGATGCAGGCCAATGTGATCGCCACCTCGGGCCGTGCGGTGGAGGCGGCCGGTGACGTGGACGTGCTGCTGCTGGACAAGACCGGAACCATCACGCATGGCAGCCGCCAGGCCTCGGCCTTCGTTGCCGCGCCCGGCATCACCGATGTGCACCTCGCGCGCGTCGCGCTGCTGGCTTCGCAGTCCGACGAAACGCCCGAAGGCCGGTCGATCGTCGAATTCGCGCGCCGCCAGCGCGTGGACGACCGGCCGGTGGAAGGCGCACAGGTCGTGCCCTTCAGTGCGCAGACGCGCATGAGCGGCGTGGATCTTCCCGCCGAGGGTGCTGCCGGACCGCGTGCCCTGCGCAAGGGCGCCGCCGACGCGATCCGCCGTCATGTCGAAGCGCTGGGCGGCGCCATGCCCACCGAAGTGACGCGCACGGCCGACGAAGTGGCGCGTCGCGGTTCGACACCGCTGGTGGTGGCGGAAGGCGATCGCGTGCTCGGCGTCATCGAACTCAAGGACATCGTGAAGACCGGCATCCGCGAACGCTTTGCCGAGCTGCGTCGCATGGGCATCCGCACGATCATGATCACCGGCGACAACAAGCTCACGGCTGCCGCCATCGCTGCCGAGGCCGGCGTGGACGACTTCCTGGCCGAGGCGACGCCCGAAGACAAGCTCAAGCTGATCCGTGACTATCAGAGCGGCGGCCGCCTGGTGGCCATGACGGGCGACGGCACCAACGACGCACCGGCACTGGCCCAGGCCGACGTCGCGGTGGCGATGAACAGCGGCACGCAGGCGGCCAAGGAGGCCGGCAACATGGTGGATCTGGACTCCGACCCGACCAAGCTGCTGGAAGTGGTCGAGACCGGCAAGGCGCTGCTGATGACGCGCGGCTCGCTCACCACCTTCTCGATTGCCAACGACGTGGCGAAATACTTCGCCATCATCCCCGCGATCTTCGTGTCCACCTATCCGCAACTGTCCGCGCTGAACGTGATGCAACTGGCGAGCCCGCAGTCCGCCATCCTGTCGGCGGTGATCTTCAATGCGCTGATCATCGTCGTGCTGATTCCCCTGGCGTTGAAGGGCGTGCGCTTCCGTGCCATCGGTGCAGCCTCGCTGTTGCGCCGCAACCTGGCCATCTACGGCCTGGGTGGCCTGCTGGTGCCCTTCGTGGGCATCAAGCTGATCGACATCGTGCTGGCGGCCATCGGGCTCGCCTGAAGGAGAAACCCATGAAGAACGAATCCATCCTGAGGCCGGCACTCGTGCTGTTCGCCGCCCTCACACTCGTGACCGGCGTGGCGTATCCGCTGGCCGTCACCGGCGCGGCGCAGGCCCTGTTCCCGCACGAAGCCGCAGGCAGCCTGGTGGTGAAGGACGGCAAGCCCGTCGGCTCTGCGCTGATCGGGCAGAACTTCACCGACCCGCGCCACTTCTGGGGCCGGCCGTCGGCGACGGCGCCCACGCCCTACAACGCGGCCGCGTCCGGCGGGTCCAACCTCGGCCCGCTCAACCCCGCGCTTCTCGATGCCGTGAAGGCGCGCGTCGCGGCGCTGCGCGCCGCCGATCCGGGCAACACGGCGCCGGTGCCGGTCGACCTGGTCACCGCCTCCGCGAGCGGGCTGGATCCGCACATCAGCCCGGCGGCAGCGCGCTATCAGGCGGCGCGCGTGGCGAAGGCGCGCGGTCTCGACCAGGGCCGGGTGATGGCGCTGGTCGAGCAGCATGTGCAGAAGCCGTGGCTCGCGGTGCTGGGCGATCCGCACGTCAACGTGCTGCAGCTCAACCTGGCGCTGGATGAGCTGGCTGCAAAGTAAGCGGGCGACGATGTGATGCTTCCCGACCTGCTGAGCGCGCTGCTTGCGCTGGCCGCCATGTTCACCCCCATGCTGATAGCATGGGCCTGCATTGCCTGGGACGCGCGACGCAGAGATCGTAACGAACATGGAAGACCTCCAACGCCCTGACCCCGACGCGCTGCTCGAGCAGTTGCGCCGGGAATCGGACGAGGCCCGTCGGGGACGGTTGCGCATCTACTTCGGGGCGAGTGCGGGCGTTGGCAAGACTTTCGCCATGCTGGGCGCCGCCCGCCGCGAACACCAGGCAGGGCGCGACATCCTCGTCGGTCTTGTCGAGACCCATGGACGCAGCGAGACGGTGCAACTCACCGAAGGCCTGCCCACGCTGCCACTCAGGAAAGTCGACTACAACGGTCGCCAGTTGTCGGAGTTCGACCTCGACGCCGCATTGCAGCGTCGGCCCGACATCCTTCTGGTCGATGAGCTGGCGCATTCGAATGTGCAGGGTTCGCGCCACGCCAAGCGGTGGCAGGACGTTCAGGAACTGCTGGACGCCGGCATCGATGTGTGGTCCACGCTGAACGTCCAGCACCTCGAAAGCCTGAACGACACGGTTGGCGCGATCACCGGAATCCGCGTTCACGAGACCGTGCCGGACACGGTGCTCGACGGTGCCGACGAAGTGGTGCTGGTGGACGTGACGCCCGACGAGCTGATCGCGCGGCTGAAAGCCGGCAAGGTCTACATCGCACAGCAGGCAGAGCGCGCCACGCAGAATTTCTTCCGCAAGGGCAACCTGATCGCGCTGCGCGAGATCGCGCTGCGCCGCACGGCCGAGCACGTCGAGGACGACGTGCGCAGCTACCGCGTCGAGCAATCGATTTCGCCGGTGTGGAACACGGCGGGCGCCATCCTCGCGGCCGTCGGGCCGGACGAGGGCAACGAACAGGTCGTGCGGGCCGCTGCGCGGCTTGCCGGGCGGCTGAACGTGCACTGGCATGCCGCCTATGTCGAGACGCCTGCGCTTCGACGGCTGCCCGCCGCGCAACGGGACCGCATCCTCGCCGTGCTGAAACTGGCGGAGGACCTCGGCGCCGGCAACGCCGTGCTTGCCGGCGCCGATGCGGCGAGCGAACTCGTGGCGCACGCGCAGCGTCTCAATTGCTCGATCGTCATCACCGGCCGTCCGCGACGCGGGCGTTTCCTGTGGCCGGGTCGGGGCGTGCGAAGCCGCCTTTTCGCGCTCGCGCCGGACGTCGATGTCGTCGTCGTGGGCGGAGAGGGCAGCACGCGCCGCCTGGGCCGCATCGCTTCGAGCGAAGTGGACGAGGCGGTCGAAGCGACCGCAACCGGCTGGACGCGCCATCTGCCGCGCTACCTGTGGGCGGTGGCCTCCAGCGCGGCCATCACCCTGCTTGCCTCGCCGCTGCATGGCCGGCTCGACCAGGCCAACATCGCCATGCTGTTCCTGCTGGGCGTGGTGCTGGTTGCGCTGCGCTTCGGCCGCGGCGCGGCGGCATGGGCGGCCGTGCTGAACGTCGCGGCCTTCGACTTCTTTTTCGTGCCGCCGAGCTTTTCGTTCGCCGTGGCCGACGTGCAGTACCTGCTGACGTTCGCGGTGATGTTGGCGGTCGGCCTGATCACCGGGCAACTCACGGCGGGGCTGCGCTTCCAGGCCGACGTGGCCGCAAGCCGGGAGCGGCGCGCGCAATCGCTGTTTGCGCTCACACGGGAATTGTCCGGGGCGTTGATGGTCTCGCAGGTGGTGGAGCAGGGGGAGGCGGCGGTGCAGGCGCATTTCGGCGGGCAGGCCCTGGTGCTGTGCACCGACGCGCGCGACGAACTCGTGGTGGCCGGTCATGCGTCCGAAGGGTTCGATGCCAGCGTGGCGGACTGGGCGTTCCGCAACGGTCAGCCGGCGGGGCTGGCCACCGGAACGCTGTCGGCGCATACATGGCACTACGTGGCGCTGCGTGCCCCGATGCGCGTGCGCGGCGTGCTCGCGGTGAAACCTGCGCATCCGCGGTGGCTGTCGATCCCCGAGCAGCGCCAGCACCTGGAGACGCTGGCGCGCCAGATCGCCATTGCGCTGGAGCGTGTGCACTACGTCGAGGTGTCTCAGGGCGCGCTGGTGGAAATGGAGTCGGAACACCTTCGCAACGCGCTGCTGGCGTCGATGTCGCATGACATCCGCACGCCCCTGACGGCGCTGATGGGCCTGGCGGAAACGCTCGCTGTCTCCAGGCCGCTCACCGAAGCGCAGGCCGAATCGGCCCGGGCGCTGGTGAAGCAGGCCCGCGCGCTCTCGGGCCTGGTGAACAACCTGCTCGAAATGTCGCGCCTGCAAAGCGGCAGGATCAACCTGCGCATGGAATGGCAATCGCTGGAGGAAGTGGTCGGTACCGCGCTGCGCAACCTGCAGGCTGTGTTGGGCGAGCGCAAGGTGCAGATCGGCATCCCGGCGGACCTGCCGCTGGTGGAGTTCGACGCCACGCTGATGGAGCGCGTTCTGGCCAATCTCGTGGAGAACGCGGTCAAGCACGGCGAAGGCCTGATCCAACTGCGCGCGCACACCACGCCCGGCGAACTCGTCGTGAGCGTGCGCGACCACGGGCCCGGGCTTCCCGCCGCATTGCGTGGCCGCGAGCACGAACTGTTCGAGAAATTCACGCGGGGCGAGCCGGAGTCGTCGCGCCCCGGCGTGGGGCTCGGGCTGGCGATCTGCAAGACCATCGTGGAGGCGCATGGTGGCCGCATCGCGGCGGCGAACGCGCCGGCGGGAGGAGCAGAATTCACGATCCACCTGCCCCGGCGCGAGCCGCCCGCATTGATCGCCGCACTTCCGGAATGAATTCCTCGGCACCCATCGTCCTCATCATCGAAGATGAAGCGCAGATCCGGCGCTTCGTCCGCACCGTGCTGGAGGCAGAAGGCTGGCAGGTGTTCGAAGCTGCGACGAAGCAGCGCGGATTGATCGAGGCGGGCACGCGCCAGCCGACGCTGATCGTGCTCGACCTGGGCCTGCCCGATGGCGATGGCGTCGACCTGATCCGCGATGTCCGTGCGTGGTCGCAGGTGCCCATCGTGGTGCTGTCCGCCCGGACCGACGAAGCGGACAAGATCGTGGCGCTGGATGCCGGCGCTGACGACTACCTGGCCAAGCCGTTCGGCACCGGCGAACTCCTCGCGCGGCTGCGCGCGAACCTGCGCCGCAACCGGGCTGCCACGGCCGGGGCGGGTGAGTCGCCGGCCGACCCCGTGTTCCGCTTCGGCGATGTCGAGATCGACCGCAATGCCCGCGTCGTGCGCAAGGCGGGCCAGGAAGTGCACCTGACGCCGACCGAATACCGCCTCCTGGGCGTGCTCATCGGCAATGCGGGCCGGGTGATGACGCACCGACAGCTCCTGCGGGAAGTGTGGGGACCATCGAGCACCGGACAGAGCCACTACCTGCGCATCTACATGGGCCACCTGCGACAGAAGCTCGAGGCCGACCCGGCACAGCCCCGGCACCTGCTCACTGAAACGGCAGTGGGTTACAGGCTTGTTGTGTCTGGCGGCGATGGGACGGCCTGAGCGAAGGCGTACATTCGCGGAGAACGGAATCAGAGGTTCGCCAACCCCATCGCCTCGATGCGCTTCACGTGCGCCAGCAGTGAACGTGAAGCAACGGGCCACATCCGCTCCGGCACATCGTCATACGCGAGCCTGACCCAGTCCTGCGTGCTTCCTTGAGGCATGGCGCGCATGGCCGCTGCCACCTTGGCCTCGCGCTTGAGCCTGTGGGCCTTCAGGTGGGAAATTACCTCGCCTGCAGCCCTGATGGCATAGCCGTGCGCCGGCAGGATGAATTCGAGGCCGAGCGCTTCGCAGGTGGCCGACAGCTTGTCGAGCGAATCGAGGTAGTCGCTCATGTCCCCGTCCGGCGGGTTGATCACCGTCGTACTGCCGTTGAGCACATGGTCGCCCGAGAACAGCAGGCCGTCTTCCAGCAGCGCAAGGCACACGTGGTTCGCCGCATGGCCAGGCGTGCGGATGGCGCGCAAGGTGTGTGTTGTGCCGTCGCGGCCGGTGAGCGCGAGCTCCCCGCCGTCGACCAGCTCGCGGTCGGGCGCGAAGCGGCTGTCGGGTCGCGCGGTGTCGGCCGACGGCACGCCGAGGATGGGTGGCTTGTCCTTGCACAGCGCTTGCAGCGGCCGCGCGCCGGGCGAATGGTCCGGATGCGAATGCGTGCACACGATGAAGCGGATGTTGCCGCCCGCGGCGCGCCAGATGCGCTCCAGATGCTCATCATCGACCGGGCCGGGGTCGATGGCGATGTAGCCGCTGTCCGGGTCGCCGACCAGATAGCTGTTGGTTCCCGGGCCGGTCATGATGCCGGCGTTGGCGGCGGTCAGGCGCTGCACGTTCTTGAGCAGCGGGACAGGCCGTTCGTTCTGCCAGTCCAGTGCATGGATGATCTGGCCGTCGGGGCAGACCAGCGCAAGTTCACCATACGGATGGTCCTGCTCCATGAAGCGGGCTTCCTTGCCGTCGAGCAAACCGGCGCGCGGGCAACTGGTCCACAGCGGCTTCTCGCTGGCGCAGGCGGCGAGCACCTCGTCCACGGTCCTGAAATGCTGCAGCCGCTCCAGCGTGCGGATGGTCGGGAAGATGATGAAGAAGTCGCCCTTTGCATGGCGGGCCAGAGCGTCGGCGGGGCGCACCCAGACGGGTTCGAACTGTTCGGACTCGTCGGCCACGGGCTCCTGGCCTTCGGGCATGCGCGCGACGAGGAAGGGCACGTCGAAACGGCGCGGCAGGTCACGGTCGGTGATCCAGTGGGCCAGCACGTACACCGTGTCGGCCGCCAGCGTGAGGCCACGCGCCTGGCATTGCGACGCGAAGGTCTCGCCGGCGGGCGGTTTGCGGTCGAGCGATGCGATGTCCTGCGCGTTCGCGGCGCTGCCGTCCGCGCGGCGTGCCAGCAGGAGGCCGAGTTCCTCGAAGCTTTCGCGGATGGCGGCGATGGCCTGCGTCAGGTGCAGGCCGCTCTGCGTGGGGCGCTGCGCCGCGATCGCATGCGCCTGCTCGTCGGCCGGGTCGATGCCGCCGCCGGGGAACACATAGGCGCCGGGCGCGAAGCTGGCCGTCATCGAGCGGCGGGTCATCAGCACCTGCACGCCGTCGGGCGTGTCGCGCAGCAGGAGCACGGTGGCGGCAGGGCGCAGGGGTGCGGGTTCGCGTGAGGGGTACAGGAGTTGTGCGGGGCGGACCATGCGCACCATTATCGGCAGCCGGGGCTTCATCCACGAGGTGATAATCCCTGACATGCGAATCCGCTTTTCCAAGATGCAGGGCGCCGGCAATGATTTCGTCGTGCTCGACGAGACGCGCGGCCTGCTCGACCTGTCGGCCGCGCAATACCGCTTCCTCGCGGACCGCCATTTCGGCGTGGGTGCCGACCAGATCCTCTCAGTGCGGCCATCGCCGGCAGCGGGCATCGACTTCGAATACGCCATCCACAACGCCGACGGCGGCGAGGTGGAGCAGTGCGGCAACGGCGCGCGCTGCTTCGTGCGCTTCGTGCGCGACGCGGGTCTGACCACCAAGGACGCCGTGCGCGTGCAGACGCTGTCCGGCATCATCGAACCGCGCCTCAATGAAGACGGCCGCGTCACCGTCGACATGGGTGCGCCCGTCTTCGACCTGGCGCGCGTGCCCTTCGATGCCAGCGGCCTCCAGCCGGTCGAAGCAGGCGGCTGGGAAGCCTGGCCGCTCGTGCTGCCCGATGTGACCGCCACCGCCGTGCCGGTGTCGGTGCTGTCCATGGGCAACCCGCATGCGGTCCAGGTCGTGGCCGACGTGGACACCGCGCCCGTGGCCGTGCAGGGCCCGCTGATCGAAAGCCATGCGCGCTTTCCGCGCCGCGTCAACGCGGGCTTCATGCAGATCATCGGCCGCGACCGGATCCGCCTGCGCGTTTACGAGCGCGGGGCTGGCGAAACGCTCGCTTGCGGCACCGGCGCCTGTGCGGCGGTCGTTGCGGGCATCCGCCGCGGCCTGCTCGACGCTCGCGTCGATGTCGAGACGCGCGGCGGTCTGCTGACCATCGAATGGGCGGGCGAAGGGCAGCCCGTGCTCATGACCGGCCCCGCCGTTACCGTATTCCAGGGGGAAATCGACGTTCCCGACGACATCCCCGAACTTTCCTGAACACACCTTTTCATGAATCCGATCACTGAAGACGACATCGCCAACTACCTGGTCCATACGCCCGACTTCTTCGAGCGCCATGCCCAGTTGCTGGCCAGCGTGCAACTGTCCAGCCCGCACGGTGGCCGTGCCGTGAGCCTGCAGGAACGCCAGGCCGAAATGCTCCGCGAGAAGATCAAGGCGCTGGAGCACCGCATCATGGACATGATCCGCAACAGCAACGAGAACATGATCATTGCGGACAAGCTGCAACGCTGGATCCGCACGCTGCTGCTCACGCGTGAAGCGGAGATGCTGCCCGTGACCATCGTCGAGGAACTGAAGGAGCAGTTCCTCGTGCCACAGGCCGCCATCAAGGTCTGGGGCGTGGCCGATGCGTTCGCCGGTTCTGCCTTCGCGCAGGGCGCAAGCGAAGACGCACGTTTGTTCGCGTCCTCGCTCACCACACCGTATTGCGGCATGAACTCCGGCTTCGAGCCCGCCAACTGGCTGCCCGATCCGGGCTCGGCCATGTCGCTTGCGCTCATCCCGTTGCGTGCAGGCGCGGCGCCCCAGGCGTTCGGCCTGATCGTGTTGTCGTCGCCCGATCCACAGCGATTCAACAGCGAGATGGGCACCGATTTCCTCGAGCGCATTTCCGAGCTCGCCAGCGCCGCGCTCTCGCGCCTGCGCAGCTGACACCGCCCATGTCCGGCGACGCCGCACTGATCGAACGCTACCTCGAACACGTGCGCGTCGGAAAGCGGCTGGCTGCCCGCACGGTCGAGTTGTATTCGCTCGACCTGCACAAGCTCGCCGACAACGCCACGCAGGCTGGCGTGCCGCTCGCACAGGTGCAGAACGCGCACATCCGCCGCTGGGTGGCGCAGATGCATGGGGCCGGCCGCAGCGGACGAGGCATTGCGCTCATCCTGTCGGGCTGGCGCGGCTTCTACACATGGCTGGGCCGCGAAGGTCTGGTGACCAGCAACCCCGTGCAGGACGTGCGTGCGCCGAAGGCACCCAAGCCCTTGCCCAAGGCGCTGGGCGTGGACGATGCCATGCAGTTCGCCGACGCGCGCGATCCCGAGGCCGACCCGTGGCTCGAAGCGCGTGACATCGCCATGATCGAACTCCTCTACGGCAGCGGCCTGCGCGTGGGCGAACTCGTGGGCCTCGATGTGACGGCAGGCGACGAAGCGCGGGGCTGGGTCGACATGCAGGAAGCGCAGGCACATGTGCTGGGCAAGGGCAGCAAGCGGCGCAGCGTGCCCGTGGGCTCGCAGGCGATGGACGCGTTGCGGGCATGGCTGGCCGCGCGCGATTCGAAGCCTGCCGCCGCCAGAACACAACCCGCACTCTTCATCGGCCGCAACGGCACGCGCCTTTCCGCGCAGGCCGTGTGGCAACGCCTCAAGCAGCGCAGCGCACGCGCCGGGCTCGCCGCGCCGGTGCATCCGCACATGCTGCGCCATTCGTTCGCCAGCCATGTGCTGCAGTCCAGCGGCGACCTGCGCGCCGTGCAGGAACTGCTGGGCCACGCGAACATCACCACCACGCAGGTCTACACACGCCTGGACTTCCAGCATCTGGCCAAAGCCTACGATGCCGCGCATCCGCGCGCGCGGGCAACCCGAAAGACATGAAAACCCTCCGTTTGCGGGAAGGCAAGGAGCGCTCACTGCAGCGCCGCCATCCCTGGATATTCGAATCCGCCATCGCCAGGGGCGGCGCCGACGCGGGCGAAACCGTGCGGGTGGAGTCGTCCACCGGCGAGTTCCTGGCGTGGGCGTCGTTCAGCCCGGCGTCGCGCATCCGTGCGCGCGTGTGGAGCTTCGACGAAACGCAGCGCATCGACGCGGCCTACCTCTCATTCCTCGTGAAAGCGGCGATCGACGCGCGGCTGCTTTTCGACGTGAACAGCGACGGCATCCGCCTCGTGCACGGCGAGTCCGATGGGTTGCCGGGGCTTATCGTGGACCGCTATGGCGACACGCTGGTGGCGCAGTTCCTGTCGAGCGGCATGGAGCGCTGGAAGCCGGTGCTGGCCGACGCGTTGCTGGAGCACACCGGTCTCACGCGCCTGTACGAGCGTTCCGACGCCAGCTCCCGCGGCCTCGAGGGCCTCGAGCCCGTTACAGGCTGGCTGCGGGGCGACGGGCCGACGGAAATCACCATCCGCGAGCATGAATGGCAACTCACGCTGGACATCGCGGAAGGCCACAAGACCGGCTTCTACCTCGACCAGCGCGACAGCCGTGAGCGCTTTGCCCGCACGGTGGCGCGCCGCCGGTTCGAGCGCGTGCTCAACTGTTATTGCTATACCGGCGGCTTCAGCGTCGCCGCGCTGGCCGGGCAGCGCGCAGCGGGCCTGGCAGGCGAGGGGCACGTGACCTCGATCGACTCGTCCGGCCCGGCCATCGAGCGTGCGAAAGGCAATGTTGCGTTGAACGGCTTCGACCCCGGCCACGCCACTTTCATCGAAGCCGACGTGAATGCATCGCTGCGCGAGTTCGGCCGCGAGGGCCGCACCTTCGACGCCATCGTGCTCGACCCGCCGAAGTTCGCGCCCACCGTGGCGCATGCCGAGAAGGCCGCGCGTGCCTACAAGGACATCAACCGGCTGGCCTTCAGGATCCTGGAGCCGGGCGGCGTGCTGTTCACCTACTCGTGTTCGGGCGGCGTGAGCGCCGACCTGTTCCACAAGATCGTGGCCTCGGCCGGCACGGACGCAGGCGTGGACGGCTTCATCAGCGAACGCATGGGCGGTGCGCCGGACCACCCGATGACGGTGAATTTTCCGGAAGGCGAATACCTCAAGGGGCTGGTGGTCGTGCGCAAGCCGTGACCATGATCACGGCGCTGCCTTGCAATCGGGCATAAACTCCCCAGCTTGCTGTTTTGGGGACCCCTTTCATGAGCCTGATTCCTGCCACCATCCTGACCGGTTTTCTCGGGTCCGGCAAAACCACATTGCTCAAGCGAATCCTGAGCGAATCGCACGGCCAGAAGATCGCGGTCATCGAGAACGAATTCGGCGAAGAGAACATCGACAACGACATCCTCGTGACCGAGTCGAAGGAGCAGATCGTGCAGATGAGCAACGGCTGCATCTGCTGCTCCATCCGCGAAGACCTGCGCTCCGCCCTGCAACTGCTGGCCGCCAAGAAGCGCCAGGGCCTGCTGGACTTCGACCGTGTGGTGATCGAGACCACCGGTCTGGCCGACCCCGGCCCGGTCGCCCAGACCTTCTTCATGGACGATGAGATCGCGGAGAGCTACCTTCTCGACTCGATCCTCACGCTGGTGGATGCCAAGCACGCCGCCAACCAGCTCAACGACCGCCAGGAGGCGCGCCGGCAGGTGGGCTTCGCCGACCAGATCTTCATCAGCAAGACGGACCTCGTGGCCAAGGACGAGGCCGACGCGCTGATGCACCGCATCAAGCACATGAACCCGCGCGCGCCGCAGCGCGCCGTGCATTTCGGTGATGTGGCGATCAGCGAGGTGTTCGACCTGCGCGGCTTCAACCTCAATGCCAAGCTGGACATCGACCCGGACTTCCTCAAGGAAGACGGCCATGACCACGATCACGACCACCACGACCACGAGCATGGCGAGCACTGCGACCACCCGTCGCACGCGCACGACCACGGTCATGGCCATCACCATCATCACGACGACGATGTGAAGAGCTTCGTCTTCCGCTCCGACCGCGCGTTCGACGCGGCGCGGCTGGAGGACTTCCTGGGCGCCATCGTCAACATCTACGGCCCGCGCATGCTGCGCTACAAGGGCGTGCTCAACATGAAGGGCACGGACCGCAAGGTCATCTTCCAGGGCGTGCACCAGCTCATGGGCTCCGACCTGGGCCCGCTGTGGGCCGAGGGCGAAGCACGGACCAGCAAGATGGTGTTCATCGGCATCGACCTGCCCAAGGACATCCTGCTGCAGGGTCTGGAGCAATGCCTCGTCTGAGGCGTGGTATCGCTTCACGCGGTCTTGCGGACTGTCTCGCTTCTGCAACGCATCGGCGCTGCTGGTGCCAACCTATACAATCGCGCGCGCCCAGCAGGTCCAAACGGGCCTTGCTGTGAGGTATTAAGGGTATAACTCCCGTCTTGGTAGCAATTGGCTACCTATATCTAGTGGTTCGGGCCGGTTCGGGCGCTGCCTGAGACGAAAGGACCCTGCGAGGAGACAGGTAGTGAAAGCGCAATCCAGCAAGTCCAAGGAGCAGGCCAAAGTGAAAAAGCCGGCTGCAAAAGCCAAAACCGCTGCCAAGCCCATTGCCAAGACCGTCTCCAAGACCGTCCCCAAGACCAAGGTCGCCAAATCCGTTCCCGCGAAGGCCAAGCCGGCCGCGAAGCCTGTTCCCAAGAAAGCTGCTGCCAAGCCTGTCGTGAAAAAAACAGTACCCGCCAAGGCTGCCAGACCGGCAGCCAAGTCCGCCGCCAAGGCGCCTGTCAAAGCACCTGCGAAAGCGCCCGCGAAGAAAACCGTCGCGAAATCCGTGACCAAGGTGGCTGCCAAGACGCCTGTCAAGGCACCCACCAAGGCAGTCAAGCCTGCGGCCAAACCTGTCGCAGCGCCCAAGGCCGTTGCGAAGCCGGTGGTCAAACCCGCGCCGGCACCCGTGCCGCCGGTGGCGCCGAAACCCGTTGTCCCTGCTGCACAGCAGGCCGTTGCACCCAAGCCCGTTCGCTCCTCTAAACTTGCGGCATTGACCGTTCCTTCCCTGCCGCCGGCGGTGGCCTCCACTGCCGCCAAAGCCAGTTACCTGCAAACCATGCCCTCTCCTGTTCTTGCCCCGCCCCCACAAGTGACCATCAAGAAAGATCCCAAACTGGCCAACAACTGGAAGACCAAGTCTGTTGACCAGATGACCGACGCCGAAGTCCTGGCCATGCCGGACTCCGAATACATGAACGACAAGCAGATGGCGTTCTTCCGCTTCAAGCTGTCGCAACTCAAGCAGGACATCCTGAACAGCGCCGGTGAAACCACCGAACACCTGCGCGAGGAAACCGTCATCGTCCCCGATCCGGCCGACCGCGCCACCATCGAGGAAGAGCACGCGCTCGAGTTGCGCACGCGCGACCGCGAACGCAAGCTGCTCAAGAAGATCGAGCAGTCGATCGCGCGCATCGATGCAGGCGACTATGGCTACTGCGACGAAACGGGCGAGCCCATCGGCGTCGGCCGCCTTCTGGCGCGTCCCACCGCCACGCTGTCGCTCGAAGCGCAGCAGCGCCGCGAACTCAAGCAGAAGATGTTCGGGGATTGATGTCCCGTCCAGTGCGCGAAGGCTGACCCACTGATGTCCAAGGAAGAACCCAGCAACGGCAACGGCGGACTGCTGTCCAAGGTCGTCAGGTTCGTCCGCAACCCGACGACCAACTGGAGCGATCTCGATCAGGACGACTCGGGCCGGGACAGCGGCTACAGCAAGGCCGCGCTGAAGGAAATGATCGAGCGCAAGCGGCGCAACGACTTCGTGCGCAAGCGCGAGTTCGACATGCTGCGCAAGCTGCGCCGCCGCGAGGCGCTGGGCGTGCAGAACCCGACCGCGCGTCCGTCGTTCTTCCAGATCAGCACTTCGTCGTCCAAGCCGGACGACCGCGCGATGACGCTCAAGAAGATCGACGAGATCGAAGAGCAGATGTCCATGCAATGGTGGAAGACCAAGCATGGTGAGATCGCCGAGCGCACCAGCAACTTCCCGCAGTCCGAGCCGTCCAGCACGGGCGATGCGGCCGCTGCCACGTCGCCCACGCCCCTGGGCGAAGACATTGGCGAGCCGCTGACGCGCGCCCAGGCGCCCGAGACGCGTCCGCCGATGCGCGGCGACATGGACATGCGTACCAGCTTCCCGCAGACCGAACCGGCCCCGATGGCCTTGTTGCAGCAGGGCATGAAGGGCGCCCAGGCGCCCACGCCGGCACCGGCCAATCTGGATCTGATGGCCAGCGGCTTCTTCGGCTCCGAGATGTTCAACGTCGAGGTGGACGACGGGGCCCACGATCCCGAGCTCGAGGAGGCTGCCATCCGGTTCGCCAACGGCGACGATGCAGGTGCCGAGGCCGGGTTGCTGGATGCCATCGTCGTCGGTGGTCCGCGTGCGTTGCACCAGGAAACCTGGCTCGCGCTGTTCGACCTGTACCGCGCCACCGGCCAACGCGAACCTTTCGAGGCGCAGGCCGAGCGTTTCACCGAGAACTTCGGCCGTTCCGCGCCGTCGTGGTTTTCCATTCCCGACATGGTCAACCGTGCCGCGCCCAAGGCAGCAGCGCCGAAGCCGGTCATCACGAACGAAAACATCCACTGGACCTGCCCGCCTGCCTTGACGCTGGAAGGCTTGTCCGCGTTGGTGGGCGTGCTCAGGCAGACCGCGCCACCCTGGAATGTCGACTGGCGTGCGCTGTCGTCCATCCATGACGATGCGGTGGAGCCGTTGTACCGGCAACTTTCGATCCTGGCCGACCAGCCGATGCAGCTGGGCTTCCTGGGTGCGAGTCATCTGGACAGCGTGCTTGGCGATGCGACGCCTTCCGGCGACCGCAGCGTGGCGCAGGCCTGGTGGCTGCTGCGCATGGCCGTGCTGCGCATCCTGCGCAAGGCCGACGATTTCGAGCTGGTTGCGCTCAACTACTGCGTCACGTATGAAGTGTCGCCGCCTGCCTGGGAGCCGCCGAAGTGCGGGTTCGTGGCGCTGGGTGGCGAAGGGGGGCCGGATGCCGGTGGCGCCATCATCGGCGAGGCGCACGAATCGCAATATTCCACCGTGTCGCAAAGCCTCATGGGCAGCGAATTCCCGAGCACATCGGCCGACGAGTCCACTTTCTCTGCGCTGACTGTCGACCTGTCGGGCCAGATCCTCGGTGACGCAACGGCCGCCATCGAACTGCTCAACAACAAGTTCGGCGAGGCCGAGGAGATGGTGATTTCCTGCGCAGGCCTCATCCGCGTGGACTTTTCCGCGGCCGGCACGCTGCTCAACTGGGTGTCGACCCGCCATGCGCACGGCAAGCGTGTGCATTTCACCGAGGCGCACCGCCTCGTCGCCTCGTTCCTGGGTGTCATCGGCATCAGTGAACTGGCGCAGGTGACTTCGCGCCGCGACTGAGACCGGCGCATCGGTGAGCTGTGGCTGCACACGCATGCATGCGACGTGCATGCATCCACATTTGTTCACACTGCCGAAATCCTTCAGGAAGCACTTTCACAGCGTTCGCTAAGTGCTTCATTTAGAACGATTTTTAAAACAATTTACCTCTTGAAATCTACGCTAAGTCGTTGATTTCATTACAAAAAACTCAGTTCCTCCTATTGCGCGCTCTGCTTTTCCTGCTACAGTGCAAAAAAGTGCAATTAAGTGGTGAAAAGTGCCTTCAACGAAGGCCGTTCGCAAATCTGCCAAGCAGAGAGGATTTCTGGCCGTGTTTCAAGGGGCTTCGTCGCTGAGTCTGGATGCCAAGGGGCGGCTGTCTGTCCCGACGCGCCATCGCGACGTGCTTTCCGCAACGGCATCCGGCCAGCTCACCATCACCAAGCACCCGCACGGCTGCCTGATGGTGTTTCCCCGTCCCGAATGGGAGAAATTCCGCGAGCGCATCGCCGCGCTGCCGATGTCGGCCCAGTGGTGGAAGCGCATCTTCCTTGGCAACGCGATGGACGTGGAGGTGGATGCGACCGGCCGCGTATTGATCTCGCCCGAATTGCGCAGCGCCGCCGGCATCACGCGCGACACCATGCTGCTGGGCATGGGCAACCACTTCGAACTGTGGGACAAGGCGACGTACGACGCGCAGGAAGCGCAAGCGATGCAGGGCGACATGCCCGATGTCTTCAAGGACTTCTCTTTCTGAAGGCAGGCGGTGGACACCACATGGCAACACACCACCGTCTTGTTGAACGAAGCAGTCGACTCTCTTCTGGCAACAACCGGCGAACTGGCAGCAACCGATCCTGCAGCAACCGCGGATCGTGCAGCGGGCACGTACGTCGATGCGACGTTCGGCCGCGGCGGCCATTCGCGCCTCATCCTCTCGCGCCTGTCGCCGCAGGGGCGCTTGATTGCCTTCGACAAGGACACCGAAGCCGTTGCCGAGGCGCGCCGCATCCCGGACCCTCGCTTCGTGATCCGTCACGAGGGCTTTTCTCACCTGACCGACATGCCGGCCGCCAGTGCGGCGGGCATCCTGATGGATCTGGGCGTCAGCTCGCCCCAGATCGACAACCCCGCACGGGGTTTTTCTTTTCGTTTCGACGGCCCGCTGGACATGCGCATGGACACCACGCGCGGACAGAGCGTGGCCGATTGGCTGGCCGAGGCAGAAGTACAACAGATCGCGGAGGTGATTCGTGACTATGGGGAAGAACGGTTTGCTCTTCAGATTGCAAAGGCGCTTGTTGCTCGCCGACAGGAACGGGGCCCAGTTTCAACCACCGCTGAACTGGCCCAGCTCGTGGCTGGTGCGGTCAAAACCCGCGAGCCGGGCCAGGACCCTGCAACGCGCACATTTCAGGCTCTTCGGATTTTCATCAACGCCGAGCTTGAAGAGCTGCAACAAGCGCTAGAGGCCAGCCTCGATGTTCTCCAACCCCAGGGCCGGCTCGTGGTGATCAGCTTCCATTCGCTGGAAGACCGCATCGTCAAGCAGTTCATGACGAAGCATTCGCGCGAGGTGTACGACCGCCGCGCGCCGTTTGCCGAGCCCAAGCCGATGAAGCTGCGCACGATCGACCGCATCAAGCCGTCGGCCGGGGAGGTGGCGCGCAACCCGCGTTCGCGCAGCGCCATTATGCGCGTGGCTGAAAGGACTGCGGCGTGACGCGGCTCAACCTCGTGCTGCTGCTGGCCGTGATGGCGAGCGCGCTGTACCTCGTGCGCACGCAGTACGAGTCGCGCCGCCTGTTCGTGGAGATCGACAAGGCGCACGCCGAAGCGCGCCGCCTCGAACTCGAGAACGAGCGCCTGCAGGTCGAGAAACGCGCGCAGGCCACGCCGCTGCGCGTGGAACGGCTTGCCAAGGAGCAGCTCAAGATGCGCTCGGCCACGCCGGCCATCACGCAGTACGTGACGTACAAGGGTACCTCCGCCACTGCCGGCGCGGTGACGCCTGCGCCTTCGCAAACATCCGTGCAGGCGCCTGCCAGGGGTGAAGCGCCATGAGCCGCCGCATGAGCCGCAGTGTGGCCTACACCTCCAGCCCGCTGCTGGCCAGCAAGACGCCGGTCTGGCGCAGCAAGCTGGTGGTCGGGGCGATCGCGCTGGGCTTCGTGGGGCTGGCGGGCCGTGCCGCGTACATCCAGGTGCTGGGCAACGACTTCTTCCAGCGCCAGGGCGAAGTGCGGTTCGCCCGCACGCTGGAGCTGCCGGCCAACCGTGGCCGCATCCTCGACCGCAACGGTCTCATCCTCGCGTCCAGCGTGCCGGCACCGAGCATCTGGGCAATCCCGGAGGACGTGGACCGTGATCGTGCCAAGCTGCAGCAACTCGCGAAGCTGCTCGAAATGCCGCTGGCAGACCTGAACAGGAAGCTCGAGAACGAAGACAAGACCTTCGTGTGGATCAAGCGCCAGGTGGACGAGCCTGTGGCGCAGCAGATCGCCGCGCTCAACATCAAGGGCATCTACCAGCGCAAGGAATACAAGCGCAAGTACCCCGAAGGCGAAGCGGCTGCGCACGTGGTCGGTTTCACCAACATCGAGGACAACGGGCAGGAAGGCATCGAGCTCGCCTTCAACAAGGACCTGGCGGGACGCGCCGGTTCGCGTCGTGTCATCAAGGACCGCCTCGGCCGCGTGGTGGAAGACGTGGGCGAGCAGGTGCCGCCGGTGGACGGCCGCGACATGCAGCTGTCCATCGACAGCAAGGTGCAGTTCTTCGCGTGGCAGAAACTGCGCGATGCAGTCATCGCGAACAAGGCGCGCGCGGGCAGCGTGGTGGTACTGGACACCCAGAGCGGCGAAGTGCTGGCGATGGCCAACTACCCGAGCTACGACCCCAACCGCCGCCAGAACCTCAGCAGCGGCCAGTTGCGCAACATCGCGCTGACCGATGTGTTCGAGCCGGGCTCGACGATGAAGCCGTTCACCATCGGTCTCGCGCTCGAAACGAACCGCGTGACGCCCCTCACACCGATCCAGACCGCGCCGGGCTATGTGGTCATCGGTGGCTCGCGCATTTCCGACTCGCATCCGCACGGCGTGCTGACGGTGCAGGAAGTGCTGCAGAAGTCGAGCAACGTCGGCACGCTCAAGCTCGCGCTGCAGATGCAGCCGCGCGAGATGTGGGACCTTTTCTCGCAATCGGGCTTCGGCCAGCGCCCGCAGATCACCTTCCCCGGCGCGGTATCGGGTCGGCTTCGGCCCTACAAGACGTGGAAGCCGGTGGAGCAGGCGACCATGTCGTATGGCTACGGCCTGTCGGCCAGCCTGTTCCAGATCGCGCGGTCGTACACCGTGTTCGCGCACGACGGGCAGATCATTCCCGCCACGCTGATGAAGATCGACGAGCCCGTGACGGGTGTGCAGGTGCTGTCGCCGAAGACGGTAGCCGAAGTGCGCAAGATGCTGCAGATGGCCGCCGGCCCCGGCGGGACCGGCCCCAAGGCGCAGACGCTGGGCTACTCGGTGGGTGGCAAGTCCGGCACCGCGCACAAGCAGGTGGGCAAGGCCTATGCGGCCGACAAGTACCGCTCGTGGTTCGTGGGCATGGCGCCCATCGACAAGCCGCGCATCATTGTCGCGGTGATGGTGGACGAGCCGAGCGCCGGCAAGTATTTCGGTGGCGATGTGGCCGCACCGGTGTTCAGCGAAGTGGTGCAGCAGTCGCTGCGCATGATGGGCGTGCAGCCCGACATGGCGGTGAAGCCGCAGGTCGTGGCCAACGCGGTGCAGGAGAGCTTCTGACATGCAGCGCCTGAACACGCCCGCCGAAGCTGCACAGTGGTTGCGCACACGCGTGAGCGCCAACCTCACGGTGGACAGTCGCCTGGTGCGCGACGGCGACGGCTTCATCGCATGGCCCGGCTTCGCGACCGACGGTCGCCAGTTCGTCGGCGCGGCACGCGCGCAGGGCGCGACCGCGTGCCTGGTGGAATTGCAGGGCGCAGACCAGTTCGACCTGCAGGGCGACGACATTGCAGGTTACGAAGGCCTCAAGGCGGCCACCGGGCTCATCGCTTCCGCCTACTTCGAAGATCCGTCCGCAGAGCTTGATGTGCTGGCGGTGACGGGCACCAACGGCAAGACATCCACCGCATGGTGGCTCGCGCAGGCGATCTCACGCCTCAGGTCCGGGGCCCCGTGCGCAGTCGTCGGAACCCTGGGTGTCGGCGTGCCGCCGGATGTCCGGTACAACGGACTGACGACGCCGGACCCGGTCCTGCTGCAACGCACGTTCCGCGTGTGCGCAGACAAGTCATTCAGCGCCTGCGCGATCGAGGCTTCGTCCATCGGCATTGCCGAACGACGGCTCGACGGCACGCGCATCCGCGTGGCCGTGTTCACCAACTTCACGCAGGACCATCTGGACTACCACGCGAGCATGGACGCCTACTGGCAGGCCAAGGCCGAGCTGTTCCGCTGGCCGGGCCTTGCAGCGGCCGTCGTCAATGTGGATGACGTGCAAGGCGCGACACTCGCGGGTGAACTCGGCGAGCCGATGGACCTGTGGACCTTCTCGGCGGTCGGCGATGCGCGCCTGTGCGCGCAGTCCATCGTGACGACGGAGCAGGGCCTGCGCTTCGATGTGGTCGAAGATGGCCAGCGGCACAGCCTGCAGACACAACTGATCGGCCAGTACAACGTTTCGAACCTGCTGGGCGTCATCGGTGCGTTGCGCGCGATGGATGTGCCGCTTGCCGATGCGGTGACGGCATGCACCGGCTTGCTGCCTGTGCCCGGGCGCATGCAACGCGTGGACAGTGTCGCGGGTCAGCCGCTTGCAGTGGTGGACTACGCCCACACGCCCGATGCGCTCGACAAGGCGCTCACGGGTCTTCGCACGCTGACCGTCGAACGCGGCGGCAGGCTCTGGTGTGTGTTCGGCTGCGGCGGCGATCGCGATCCGGTCAAGCGACCGATGATGGGCGCTGTGGCCGAGAAGTGCGCGGACAGCATTGTCATCACCAGTGACAACCCGCGCAGCGAAAAGCCCGAAGCCATCGTGAGCCAGATCCTGCTCGGTCTCACCAAACCGGAAGCCGCGCAGGTGCAGGTCGACCGTGCGTCCGCGATCGCGGATGCGCTGAAGCAGGCCGGGGCACAGGACGTGGTCCTGATTGCCGGCAAGGGGCACGAGGCCTGGCAGGAAGTGGCAGGCCGGCGAGAGGAGTTTTCCGATGTCGAGCATGCCGCGCGCGCACTTGCCGCCCGTTCGCAGGAGGGCAAGGCATGAACGGCGTGCAGCTCTTCTCCCTGTCGCAGGCCATGCCCTGGTTGCCGGGCGCAACGCTCGTCGGTGACGACGTGACCGTGCGCCGCGTGCACACCGACACCCGCACGCTCGAAGCCGGGGACCTGTTCGTGGCGTTGCGCGGCGAGCGTTTCGACGCGCACGAGTTCCTGTCGCAGGCGCAGGACAAGGGCGCGGTGGCGGCCATCGCCGAGCGCGGTCTTGCTGAAGCAGGGCTTCCTGGCCTGCAGGTGGCAGACAGTCGCATCGCCCTCGGCCAGCTCGCGGCCGGCTGGCGCGCGCAGTTCCGCTTGCCGCTCATCGCCGTGACCGGCAGCAACGGCAAGACCACGGTGACGCAGATGATCGCGTCCATCCTGCGTGCCTGGAAAGGCGAGCATGCCTTTGCAACCCAGGGCAACCTGAACAACGACATCGGCGTGCCGCTCACGTTGATGCGGCTGACGGCAGATCACACTGCGGGTGTGGTGGAGCTCGGCATGAACCACCCGGGCGAAATCGACTACCTCGCGCGCATCGCCAAGCCGACGGTCGTGCTCGTGAACAACGCGCAGCGTGAGCACCAGGAATTCATGGCCACCGTCGA
This sequence comes from Variovorax sp. VNK109, assembly GCF_049445855.1. Classification (NCBI taxonomy): domain Bacteria; kingdom Pseudomonadati; phylum Pseudomonadota; class Betaproteobacteria; order Burkholderiales; family Comamonadaceae; genus Variovorax; species Variovorax sp. VNK109. The sequence goes on from NZ_JBMSDV010000003.1 coordinate 548,739, forward strand.
GGCCGTAGCGCACGAGAATGGCTCCGCCATCGGCAGCCTGCCCGGCAGCGGCACGGCCGTGTTCCCGGCCGACGACGAATTCGCGCCGGTATGGCAGAAGCTCGCCGCGGGGCGGGCATGCATGACATTCGCGCTCGCCGGTCCGGCCGATGTGACACTGCTTGACGCCCGCTGGGGCGAGGGCGCATGGCAGGTCCGCGCACGCACGCCGGCCGGTGACCTGAGCCATGGGCTGCATATCGCCGGCCGCCACAACGTGAAGAATTCGCTGGCGGCCGTGGCCGCGTCGCTGGCTGCCGGAGCGCCGCTCTCCGCCATTGCGCAAGGACTCGAGACCTTCGAGCCGGTCAAGGGGCGCTCCCGTGCGCTGGCACTCCGGTTCGCCGGGCGCGTGCTCACCGTGGTGGACGATACCTACAACGCCAATCCCGACTCCGTGCGCGCCGCCATCGACGTGCTCGCCGAACTGCCCGGCCCGCGCGTGCTCGTGCTGGGCGACATGGGCGAGGTAGGCAACGAAGGACCGGCCTTCCATGCAGAAGTCGGTGCGCATGCACGCGCGCGCGGCATCGAACAGCTTTTCACGCTGGGCGAGCAGGCTGCCGGCATCTCGCAGGCATTCGGTTCGGGACGCCATTTCGGCCATGACACCCCTGACAACATCGCGGCGCTCAACACGGCTGTCGCGGCAACGCTTCCCCAGACAGCCAGTGTGCTCGTCAAGGGCTCGCGCTTCATGAAGATGGAGCGCGTGGTGCAAGCCATCACGGCGCTGGCGCAGCCACACGAACAAGAACAGGAGAACATCCATGCTGCTTAGCCTGGCCCAGTGGCTGCAAGCACTCTCGCCCGAATTCGCATCGTTCCGGGTCTTCCAGTACCTCACCTTCCGTGCGGTGATGGCAGCCATGACATCGCTCCTCATCGGCCTGCTCGCCGGTCCCTATGTGATCCGTCGCCTCACTGCGCTCAAGATCGGCCAGCCCGTGCGCGGCTACGGCATGGAAACGCACCTTTCCAAGAGCGGTACGCCCACCATGGGCGGCGTGCTCGTGCTGCTGTCGATCGCAATCTCCACGTTGTTGTGGTTCGACCTGTCCAACCGCTTCGTGTGGATCGTGCTTCTCGTCACGCTGGGCTTCGGCGCCATCGGCTGGGTGGACGACTGGCGCAAGGTTGTCAACAAGGACCCGGAGGGCATGCGCTCGCGCGAGAAGTACTTCTGGCAATCGGTGATCGGCCTCATTGCTGCCGTGTACCTCGTGTTCAGCATCTCCGAGAGTTCCAACCTCAAGGTGGTGGAACTCTTCATGACCTGGGTGCGTTCGGGCTTCGACGTGAACCTGCCACCCAAGGCCGGCCTGCAGGTGCCGTTCTTCAAGGAGATCACCTATCCGCTGGGCGTGTTCGGCTTCGTGATCCTCACCTACCTCGTGATCGTGGGTTCGAGCAATGCGGTCAACCTCACGGACGGCCTGGACGGTCTCGCCATCATGCCGGTGGTGATGGTCGGTTCCGCACTCGGCGTATTCGCTTACGTCACGGGCAGCGCGGTGTATTCGAAGTACCTGCTGTTCCCCAACATTCCCGGCTCGGGTGAACTGCTGATCTTCTGCTCGGCGATGGCGGGGGCCGGCCTGGCGTTCCTCTGGTTCAACGCACATCCGGCGCAGGTGTTCATGGGTGACGTAGGTGCGCTGGCACTGGGCGCTGCGCTGGGGACCATCGCCGTCATCGTGCGCCAGGAAATCGTGCTGGCCATCATGGGTGGCATCTTCGTGGTGGAAGCGTTGTCGGTGATGATGCAGGTGACCTACTTCAAGTACACCAAGCGTCGCTACGGTGAAGGCCGTCGTCTGTTCAGGATGGCGCCGCTGCATCATCACTTCGAGAAGTCGGGCTGGAAGGAAACGCAAGTCGTGGTGCGTTTCTGGATCATCACCATGCTGCTGTGCCTGATCGGCCTGTCCACGCTGAAGCTGCGGTGAGGAAGACGGGCGCATGAACTTCCTCCAAGACCAACACGTGCTGATCCTGGGCCTGGGAACATCGGGCCTGGCGATGGCGCGCTGGTGCGTGCGCATGGGGGCGAAGGTCACCGTGGCCGATACGCGTGATACGCCACCGGGGCTCGGGACCTTGCAAGGGGAAGTGCCCGAAGCGCGCTTCGTACCGGGCACGTTCACTGCGTCGCTGGTGGAAGGAACGGACGTGCGTGCCGTGTTCCGCAGCCCCGGTCTCAAGCCGGGTGAAGTGGCGCCTGTCATGGATGCCGCTGTGGCACAGGGCCTGTGGACCGGCGGTGAACTCGACCTGTTTGCCCGCGCGCTGCAAGTGCTCAAGGACGAGCGCGGTTACGCGCCGCATGTGCTTGCCGTGACCGGCACCAACGGCAAGACCACGGTGACGGCGCTCACCGGTCAGCTGGTGGAACGCGCAGGCAAGCGCGTCGCGGTCGCCGGCAACATCGGCCCGACGCTGCTGGACACGTTGACGGAGGCGATCCGCGATCTGCCGGAGAAGACCGTTGCAGAGGCGGTCGAAGAAGACATCGCTGAAGCGGAAGGCGACACAGCAACCGAACTGATTGCCGACCAGACAGAAGAAGAGCCTGTGGCTGAGCCGGAATCCGAAGCAGCCGCCAGCGATGAGGCGATCATGCCCGCTATCGAAGTGCCGCCCGCACCCCCGGTCGACCCCGCGATCGCTGTGCTGCCCGAAGTCTGGGTGCTCGAACTCTCCAGCTTCCAGCTCGACGGCGTGAAAGGTTTCGAGCCGACCGCTGCCGCGCTGCTCAACATCACGCAGGACCACCTCGACTGGCATGGCGACATGCAGGCCTATGCGGCTGCGAAGTCGCGCGTGTTCGGCAGTCGCGGCGCGATGCTGCTCAACCGCGAAGATCCGCTTGTCATGGCGATGCAGCCGCCGTCGCGTGCGAAGAATGACAAGACGCCATCGCGCGTCGTGGTGACGTTCGGTGCCGACATGCCGGCGCGCCCCGGCGATTTCGGCATCGAAACCGTGAACGGCATGGCCTGGCTGGTGCGCGCGCACGAAGCCGACGAAACGCGTCGCAAGCGCCGCAATGAGGAAGAGGAAGAACTGCACATCCAGCGCCTGATGCCGGTGGATGCACTGCGCATCCACGGTCGCCACAACGCGGTGAACGCGTTGTCCGCGCTTGCACTCGCGGTGAGCGCCGGCTGCCAGCTTGCACCCATGCTCTATGGCCTGCGTGAATATCGCGGTGAGCCGCATCGTGTCGAACCGGTCGGCGTTGTGCATGACGTCGAGTACTTCGACGACAGCAAGGGCACGAACGTCGGTGCGACGGTGGCGGCGTTGCAGGGCATCGGTGCGGATCGCCGCGTGGTGGTCATCCTGGGCGGCGAAGGCAAGGGGCAGGACTTCTCGCCGCTCGCAGCGCCGGTGCAGCGCTTTGCGCGTGCAGCCGTTCTCATCGGCCGCGATGCGCCGATCATCCGCGCGGCGCTCGAAGGCACGGGCGTGACCTTGCTGGACGCGACCAGCATGGAAGACGCGGTGGCACAGGCCACGCAGCGCGCCCATGCCGGCGACGCGGTCCTGATGTCGCCGGCCTGCGCGAGCTTCGACATGTTCGACAACTACCCGCACCGTGGCCGCGTGTTCCGCGCCGCGGTCGAGGCTTTGCAGGAGGAGGCGCTGTGAGCAGTCTGGCGGCACGCTTTTCCGGGTTTCTCGGTGGCATGTTCGGCGGTGGCAAGGGCGACGATGCCCTGCCGGTGCGCACGGGCAGCGCCGAGTACGGCCGCACGCGCGCCGTGCCTGCCACGTTCAAGGGCTTCGACCAGCCGCTGCTGTGGGTGGTGGTGGCTTTGCTGGCCTGGGGTCTGGTGATGGTGTATTCGGCGTCCATCGCCATGCCGGACAACCCGCGTTTCGCACGCTACGCGCACACGCACTTCCTCTCGCGTCACATGGTGTCGCTGGTGGTGGCCTTCGTGGCAGCGCTCATCGCCTTCCAGATTCCGCTCGCCAAGTGGGAGAAGTGGGCGCCGTGGCTCTTCGTCGTGTCGCTGGTATTGCTCATCGCCGTGCTCATTCCGCACGTGGGCAAGGGCGTCAACGGCGCGCGCCGCTGGATCTCTTTCGGCATCATGAACTTCCAGCCGTCGGAGCTCGCCAAGTTCGCGGTGCTGCTCTACGCGGCGGACTACATGGTGCGCAAGATGGACGTGAAGGAACGCTTCTTCCGCGCCGTCATGCCCATGGCCATTGCCGTCGGCGTGGTGGGCATGCTGCTGCTGGCCGAGCCTGACATGGGCGCGTTCATGGTGATCGCTGTCATCGCCATGGGCATCCTGTTCCTGGGTGGTGTGAACGCGCGCATGTTCTTCCTGATCGCCACCGTGATGGTGTTCGCCTTCAGCATGATGGTGATGCTGTCGGACTGGCGGCGCGAACGCATCTTCGCGTACCTCGATCCGTGGAGCGAGAAGCATGCGCTGGGCAAGGGCTACCAGCTCTCGCATTCGCTGATCGCCATCGGGCGTGGCGAGATTTTCGGCGTGGGCCTGGGCGGCAGCGTCGAGAAACTGCACTGGCTGCCCGAGGCGCACACCGATTTCCTGCTCGCCGTGATCGGCGAGGAGTTCGGCCTCATCGGCGTGCTGTGCGTGCTCGGCCTCTTCCTCTGGCTCACGCGGCGCATCATGCACATCGGCCGCCAGGCCATCGCGCTGGACCGCGTGTTCGCGGGCCTGGTCGCGCAGGGCGTCGGCATCTGGATCGGCTTCCAGGCGTTCATCAACATGGGCGTGAACCTGGGCGCGCTGCCCACCAAAGGGCTCACGCTGCCGCTCATGAGTTATGGGGGGTCGGCGATCCTGATGAACCTGGTGGCGCTGGCCGTGGTGCTGCGCATCGACTTCGAAAACCGCACCCTGATGCGTGGAGGCCGCGTATGAGCAAGAAGGCGCTCATCATGGCAGGCGGCACAGGCGGACACATCTTCCCGGGCCTGGCTGTGGCCGAAGCCTTGCGTGAGCGCGGCTGGCAGGTGCACTGGCTCGGCGCGCCCGGCACCGCCGCGTCGCCGAGCATGGAGAGCCGTCTGGTGCCACCGCGCGGCTTCGCTTTCGAGGCCGTGGATTTCTCCGGCGTGCGCGGCAAGGGGCCTGTCACGCTGGCGCTGTTGCCCTTGCGCCTGCTGCTGGCCTTCTGGCAGAGCATCCAGGTGGTGCGGCGCGTGAAGCCCGATGTGGTGGTGGGGCTGGGTGGCTATATCACCTTCCCGGGCGGCATGATGGGCGTGCTGCTCGGCAAGCCGCTCGTGCTGCATGAGCAGAACTCGGTGGCCGGCATGGCCAACAAGGTGCTTGCCGGCGTGGCCGACCGCGTGTTCACCGCCTTTCCGAACGTGTTCCCCAAGGGCCTGTGGATCGGCAATCCGCTGCGCAAGGAATTCACGCAGCAGCCGACGCCCGAAGCGCGCTTTGCGGGTCGCGACGGCCCGCTGCGCATCGTGGTGGTCGGCGGCAGCCTCGGTGCCCGCGCACTCAACGAGATCGTGCCGCAGGCCCTGGCGCGGCTACCCGAAACGCAACGCCCCGAAGTGCTGCATCAGAGCGGTGCTGCGCAGATCGATGCGCTGCGGGCCAACTACGCGGCGGCCGGTGTGAAAGCCGAGTTGACGCCGTTCATCGACGACACGGCATCGGCCTTCGCCGAAGCCGATCTCGTGATCTGCCGCGCCGGCGCGAGCACGGTCACGGAGCTGGCCGCTGTCGGCGCGGCCGCACTGTATGTGCCGTTCCCCGCTGCGGTGGACGACCACCAGACCACCAACGCGAGGTTCATCGTCGATGCCGGTGGCGGCTGGCTCGTGCCGCAAGCCACGCTCACCCCCGACGGTCTTGCGCAGATGCTCATCGGTCTCACGCGAGGCGAACTGCTCGCGCGGGCGCAGAAGGCGAAACAACTGGAGAAGGTCAACGCCACGCGCGAGGTGGTGCTGGCCTGCGAGGAGATCACGGCATGAAGCATGCCATCCGTCACATTCATTTCGTGGGCATCGGCGGCGCCGGCATGAGCGGCATCGCCGAGGTGCTGCTCAACCTGGGCTACACGATTTCGGGCTCGGATCTGTCGGACAGCCCCACGCTGCGCCGGTTGGCCTCGCTCGGCATGGTGACGCACGTGGGCCATGCGGCGGCACATGTGACCGGCGCGGACGCGGTGGTCACCTCCACCGCCGTGCAGCAGGACAACCCCGAAGTGCTGGCCGCGCGTGAGAAGCGCATCCCCATCGTGCCGCGCGCGCTGATGCTGGCCGAGCTCATGCGCCTCAAGCGCGGCATTGCGATCGCCGGCACGCACGGCAAGACGACGACGACCAGCCTCGTCGCGAGCGTGCTGGCCGAGGCAGGGCTCGACCCGACTTTCGTGATCGGCGGCAAGCTCAACAGCGCGGGCGCAAACGCCAAGCTCGGCACGGGCGACTACATCGTGGTGGAAGCCGACGAGTCCGACGCCTCATTCCTCAACCTGCTGCCGGTGATGGCGGTCGTGACCAACATCGACGCAGACCACATGGAGACCTACGGCCACGACTTCGGCAAGCTCAAGGGCGCGTTCGTGGACTTCCTGCACCGCATGCCGTTCTACGGCACGGCCATCCTGTGCACAGACGATCCCGCGGTGAACGAGATCGTGTCGCAGGTGTCCTGTCCCGTCACGAGCTACGGCTTCGGTGAGGGAGCACAGGTCCGCGCCGTCAACGTGCGGCCCGTGAACGGCCAGATGCACTTCACCGTGCAGCGCCGCAACGGCGTCACGCTGCCGGACCTGGACATCGTGCTCAACCTCGCGGGCGAGCACAACGTGCGCAATTCGCTGGCCGCGATTTCGGTGGCGGTCGAACTCAATGTGCCCGACGCGGCGGTGCAGAAGGCGCTGGCTGAATTCAAGGGCGTGGGCCGCCGCTTCCAGAGCTATGGTGATGTGCCGGCGCAGGGCGGCGGTTCGTTCACGGTGATCGATGACTATGGCCATCACCCGGTGGAAATGGAAGTCACGCTGGCCGCCGCGCGGGGCGCGTTCCCTGGTCGCCGTCTGGTTCTGGCGTTCCAGCCGCACCGCTACACGCGCACGCGCGACTGCTTCGAGGATTTCGTGAAAGTCATCGGCCATGCCGATGCCGTGCTGCTGGCCGAGGTGTATGCCGCTGGCGAAGCGCCGATCGTCGCGGCGGACGGTCGCTCGCTCGCCCGTGCATTGCGCGTGGCCGGCAAGCTGGAGCCTGTGTTCGTGGACGACATCTCGGCGATGCCGCAGGCCGTGCTGGACAACGCGCGTGACGGCGACGTGGTGATGTGCATGGGTGCGGGCACCATTGGCGCCGTGCCTGCGCGCGTGGTTGAACTCGGGGGTGTGAAGTGACGACGGGCAGTACACAGGTCAACATGCAGAAGCACGGCGAGTTCGGCAAGGTGGCCGTGCTCATGGGCGGCCGCTCCGCGGAGCGCGAGGTGTCGCTCATGTCGGGTGCGGGTGTGCTCAAGGCCCTGCAGTCGCGCGGCGTCGATGCGCATGCGTTCGACCCGGCCGAGCGTGACCTGTCCGAACTCAAGAAGAAGGGCTTCAAGCGCTGCTTCATCGCCCTGCATGGCCGCTTCGGCGAAGACGGCACCGTGCAGGGCGCGCTGGAACTGCTGGGCATCCCTTACACGGGTTCGGGGGTCATGGCGTCGAGCATCGCGATCGACAAGGTCACCACCAAGCGCGTGTGGCTGGCTGACGGCGTACCGACGCCCAGGTACAAGCTGCTGCGTCGCGGCAAGTTCGACCGCAAGGACGTGATCGAGATCCCCGACACGCTCGGTCTGCCGGTGATCGTGAAGCCCGCGCGCGAAGGGTCGTCGATCGGTGTGACCAAGGTGGCGGGTTATTCGGGCATGGCTGACGCCGTCGAGGCTGCGTCGAAGCTCGACGCAGACGTGCTGTGCGAGCAGTTCATCTCGGGCGACGAGGTGACCTGCCCCATCCTCGGCACGGGCGATGAAGCCCGCGCGCTGCCGGTGATCCGCATCGTCGCGCCCGAAGGCAACTACGACTACCAGAACAAGTACTTCACCGACGACACCAAGTACCTCGTGCCCTCCGGCCTTCCGGCCGATGAGGAGAAACGCATCCAGGAACTGGTCGTGCGTGCCTACCGCGTGCTGAACTGCCGGGGATGGGGACGCGTGGACGTGATGATCGACGGCAAGACGCGCGAGCCCTACCTGCTTGAGATCAACACCTCGCCCGGCATGACCGGCCATTCGCTGGTGCCGATGTCCGCGCGTGCCGCCGGCATCAGCTATGAAGACCTTTGCATGCAGCTGCTGGCGTCGGCCGCGCTGGACCAGTCCACGGGAGAGGGCCAGGGATGAACTCCACGCTGCAGGTTCCCTTCGACGTGAAGCTGATGAACGCCACCGCGTCGGTGCTGTTCGTCGTCTGCGCGGTCGGCGGAATCGCAGCCGTGGCCTGGTGGGCGCTGCGCCACCCGGTGTTCACCATTGCCGGTATCACGATCAATGGCGATACGCAGCACAACAACGCGCTCACGCTGCGCGCCAACGTGGCGCCCAAGCTGGTGGGCAACTTCTTCACGGTGGACCTTGCGCGTGCACGCGCCGCATTCGAAGCCGTGCCCTGGGTGCGCCGCGCGGTGGTACGCCGCGAATTCCCCAACCGGCTGGGCGTGACGCTGCAGGAACACCAGGCCGTGGCCTTCTGGGGTGACGAAGATGGATCGCGCCTCGTCAACAGCCAGGGCGAAGTGTTCGAGGCGAATGCGGGGGACGTGGAGCAGGACAACCTGCCGCGCTTGCGTGGACCGGAGGGCCAGTCGGCCGAGGTGCTGACGATGTATCTCGCCTTGAAGCCGCTGTTCGATCCGCTGGACCTGGGCATCGAGGAACTGATGCTTTCGGGGCGCGGCGGCTGGCGTGTCGAACTCGACACCGGTGCCGAAGTGGAACTGGGGCGCGGCAGCGTGCAGGAAGTGCAGGCACGCACGGAAGTGTTCGTGAACACGCTGACACAGGTGACCTCGCGCTACGGACGCCGGCCCGACATGCTGGAGTCGGCGGACCTGCGGCACACACAGGGTTATGCGGTGCGGCTGCGCGGGGTGACGACGGTCGTGCCCGACGCGCAGAAGAAATGAAAGAACGATCAAGACGAGGCTGATATGGCAAAAGAGTACAAAGATCTGGTCGTGGGGTTGGACATCGGCACCGCCAAGGTGATGGCGGTGGTGGCCGAGGTGTTGCCGGGCGGCGAGCTCAAGCTCGCAGGCCTTGGCATTGCCCCGGGCAACGGGCTCAAGCGCGGCGTGGTGGTCAACATCGACGCCACGGTGCAGAGCATCCAGCAGGCGCTCAAAGAAGCCGAGTTGATGGCCGATTGCAAGATCACGCGCGTGTACACCGGCATCACCGGCAGCCACATCCGCGGCATCAACTCCAGCGGCATGGTGGCGGTGAAGGACCGTGAAGTCACGCCGGCCGACGTGGCGCGCGTTGTGGAGACGGCCAAGGCGATCAATATCTCCACCGACCAGCGCCTGCTGCTGGTGGAGCCGCAGGAGTTCGTGATCGACGGGCAGGACGTGCGCGAACCCATCGGCATGAGCGGCATCCGCCTCGAAGCGAAGGTGCACATCGTCACCGGTGCGCAGAGCGCGGCCGAGAACATCATCAAGTGCGTGCGCCGCTGCGGGCTCGAAGTGGAGCAACTCATGCTGAATCCGCTGGCCTCCAGCCTGTCGGTGCTGAGCCAGGACGAGCGTGAACTCGGCGTTGCACTGGTGGACATCGGCGCGGGCACGACCGACGTGGCCATCTTCACCGGCGGTGCGATCCGACACACGGCGGTGATCCCGATTGCGGGCGACCTGATCACGAGCGACATCGCGATGGCGCTGCGCACGCCCACGAAAGACGCAGAAGACATCAAGGTGGAGAGCGGCTGCGCCAAGCAGTTGCTGGCCGATCCGGAAACGCAGGTGGAAGTGCCGGGCCTGGGCGACCGTGGTCCGCGCATGCTCAGCCGGCAGGCGCTGGCCGGCGTGATCGAGCCGCGTATCGAGGAAATCTTCTCGCTGGTGCAGCAGGTGGTCCGCGAGTCGGGCTTCGAGGAAGTGCTGTCCTCGGGCATCGTGCTCACCGGCGGCAGCGCGGTGATGCCGGGCATGGTGGAACTGGGTGAGGACATCTTCCTCAAGCCCGTGCGCCGCGGCCTGCCGCGCTACTCGAGCGCGCTGTCGGACATGGTCGCCCAGCCGCGTGCGGCCACGGTGATGGGTTTGCTGGAAGAAGCGCGCCTCGCACGGCTGCGCGGCTTCAAGGTGGCACAGAAGAACGGGTCGATGTCGACCGCGCTGGGCCGCGTCAAGGACTGGTTCGTGGGCAACTTCTGAGGACGATGTGATGCACAGGAAACTCTATCTCGCCCGCGGAAGCCCGCCTCGCATCGATTGCCGATGGCGGTGCACCGGCCCGCCTTCATGAACGTTGGGAAATGAACGTTCAACACACGACACAAATAAAACTGTCTTTAACTATCTGGCAACTGCAGGAATCTAGGAGCACCAAATGCCTATCGAAATGATTGAAGTCGAAGAGTTCAACCTGGGCACGCAAATCAAGGTCATCGGCGTCGGTGGTGGTGGCGGCAACGCTGTCGCGCACATGATCGACCGTGGCGTGCAAGGCGTGGAATTCATCTGTGCGAACACCGACGCGCAAGCGCTGGCGCGCAGCGTGGCGCACAAGACCATCCAGCTGGGCAACAGCGGCCTGGGCGCGGGCAGCAAGCCCGACAAGGGCCGTGACTGCGCCGAAGTTGCCGTGGAAGACATCCGCGCGGCCATCGACGGCGCGCACATGCTGTTCATCACCGCCGGCATGGGCGGCGGCACCGGCACCGGCGCTGCACCCGTCATCGCACGCGTGGCGAAGGAAATGGGCATCCTGACCGTGGGCGTGGTGACCAAGCCCTTCGAATTCGAAGGCGGCCGCCGCATGACCAATGCCGATGCCGGTCTGACCGAACTCGAAGCGAATGTCGACTCGCTGATCGTCGTGCTGAACGAGAAGCTGCTCGAAGTGCTGGGTGACGACGTCACGCAGGACGAAGCCTTCGCACACGCCAACGACGTGCTGAAGAACGCCGTCGGCGGCATCGCCGAAATCATCAATGTGCCTGGCCATGTGAACGTCGACTTCGAAGACGTGCGCACGGTGATGGGTGAGCCCGGCAAGGCGATGATGGGCACGGCCGTGGCTTCCGGACCGGACCGCGCGCGCATTGCCGCCGAACAGGCCGTCGCCTGCCCGCTGCTGGAAGGCATCGACCTGTCCGGCGCCAAGGGCGTGCTGGTGCTGATCACCGCCGCCAAGGGTTCGCTCAAGCTGGCCGAGTCGAAGCTCGCGATGAACACCATCCGCGCCTACGCTTCGCCCGATGCGCATGTCATCTACGGCACGGCCTACGACGACGGCCTGGGCGACGAGATCCGTGTGACCGTGGTTGCGACCGGCCTGTCCCGCCAGGGCCAGCGCCGCACGGCCCCGCCGCTGCAGGTGCTGCGCACCGGCACCGACAACGTGCCGTTCCACGTGCCCACGGTGAACAACGCCGTCGGCGGTCCCGGTGCAGCGATGCCCGCGCAGACCGTTCAGCAACCCGACTACGGCACGATGGCCGTGCCGAGCGTCTGGCGCACCAACCGCACGCAGGCGGCCGCCAAGGTCGATGCGCTGTCGTCGGGCGGCATGGACGACTTCGAAATCCCGGCCTTCCTGCGCAAGCAAGCCGATTGATCGTGCCTACCCCCGAAGCGGCTCTGCCGCCTCCCCCTCAAGGGGGCGACACCTGCGGCCCGGCGAAGCCGGTTCCGCGGTGTCACTGGCCTAGAGCCCTTTCGGGCAAGGCTTATTCTGGGTAAGTAAAATTCAGTCCCTATGCTTCAGCAGCGCACACTGAAATCGATCACCAAGGCCGTGGGCGTGGGTCTCCATAGCGGCCAAAGGGTCGAGCTGACGCTGCGTCCCGCGCAGCCGGACACGGGCATCGTGTTCCGGCGTGTGGACTTGCCGCAGCCGGTGGACATTCCGATTTCAGCGCTGGCGGTCACGGACACGCGGCTGGCTTCCACCATCTCGGCAGGCGGCGCGAAGGTTCACACCGTCGAGCATCTGATGTCTGCCTGTGCAGGTCTGGGCATCGACAACCTGTATGTGGACATCACGGCCGAAGAGGTGCCCATCCTCGACGGGTCGTCGGCGTCGTTCGTGTTCCTGCTGCAAAGTGCGGGCATCGAGATGCAGAGGGCGCCCAAGCGCTTCATCCGCGTGCTCAAACCAGTGGAAGTGCGTGAAGGGCAGGGCGAGAACGTCAAGTGGGCACGGCTCGAGCCGTACCACGGCTACCGCCTCAGCTTCGAGATCGAGTTCCACCATCCGGCTGTGGATTCGACCGGCCAGAGCGTCGTGTTCGACCTCGGTCAGGGCAACTACAGCCGCGACATCGCACGTGCACGCACCTTCGGCTTCACCAGGGACGTGGAGATGATGCGCAGCAACGGCCTCGCGCTCGGTGGCGGGCTGGACAATGCGATCGTCATGGACGACTACAAGATGCTCAATAGCGACGGCCTGCGCTATGACGACGAGTTCGCCAAGCACAAGATCCTCGACGCCATGGGCGACCTGTACCTCGTCGGCAAACCGCTGCTGGCCGCCTACAGCGCATTCCGCTCCGGCCACGCCATGAACAACAAGCTGCTGCGTGAACTCCTCTCGCAGCAGGACGCCTACGAGGTCGTCACCTTCGAGGACGATCGCAAGGCACCGACCGGCTTCGCGCAACCCGCGCGCGCCTGGTGAACCACCGCAAGGAACGCTTGCGATGCTGATTTTCCGCTGGCTCGTTCTCCTGCTTCTGCTCGCGTCGGCCGTGAGCTTCGCGTTCTATGCCGGCACCGGCCAGCCGCGTTTCAAGCAGTGGGGCCTCATCATCCTGAAATGGACGGTGATTGCGGCGCTCGCCTTCTTCGGCGTGCTGGTGCTCGAGCGGCTGGCCTGAGCGTTGTCTGGCATGACCTGTTGTAAAGGTCTGTTTCCTTAACGATCTTTGACTTTTCATTTCCTCTTCCTCCCTTAGCCTGCCGGCCAAGGTTCTGGGAGAGGAAGAAAGTTTGACTACGCACCCACATTCGGCGGGCATTGCCATGCATCCGCCGAAAGCGATGCCGCAAGCGGCGCATCCGCTGGCATGCCTATGTACGCTGGCACGGTTTCATCAGATCGCCGCCGATCCAAATACGCTTGCGCATCAGCTCGGTCTGTCCAACAACGAGCCTGTCACGACACAGGATCTGCTTCTGGCGGCGAAGCACCTGGGCCTTAAAGCGAAGCTGAGCAGAACGGGTGCGGAGCGCCTGCAATTGAGTCCGCTGCCTGCTCTGGCCTTCCTCCGGTCTGAAGAAGGCGAGGTGCGCACGGTGCTGCTGGCCCAGTGCGACGGCCAGCGGGTGCTGTATCAGGAAGGCTCGGCCAACCGCCCGACGATCGAACCGCTGGAGCAGTTCAAGGCGCACTGGACGGGTGAGCTCATCCTGGTCACCAGCCGCGCGAGCCTGGCCGGAGAGTTGGCCAAATTCGACTTCAGCTGGTTCATCCCGAGCCTGGTCAAGCACCGCAAGCTGCTCGCCGAAGTGCTGGCCATCAGCTTCATGCTGCAGCTGTTTGCGCTGGTGAGCCCCTTGTTCTTCCAGGTGGTGATGGACAAGGTGCTGGTGCACCGGGGCCTGACCACGCTGGATGTGCTGGTCATCGGGCTGGTGGTGGTGGTGATCTTCGAGAGCGTGCTCTCAGGCCTGCGGGCTTACGTGTTCAGCCACACCACGAGCCGCATCGACGTGGAGCTGGGCGCGCGCCTGTTCAGGCATCTGGTCCAGTTGCCGCTGGCGTACTTCCAGTCCCGCCGCGTGGGCGACTCGGTCGCCCGCGTGCGCGAGCTGGAGAACATCCGCAGCTTCCTGACCGGCAACGCGCTCACGGTGCTGCTGGACGTGGTGTTCTCGGTGGTGTTCGTTGCGGTGATGCTGTTCTACAGCGTGAGCCTCACACTCATCGTGCTGGCGAGCCTGCCGCTGTACTTCGGCCTGTCCCTGTTCGTGGTGCCGGTGCTGAGGAAACGGCTGGACGAGAAGTTCGCGCGCGGTGCCGAGAACCAGTCGATGCTGGTGGAGACGGTGACGGGCATCCAGACGGTGAAGGCGAGTGCCCTGGAGCCTGCCTTCGCCCGACAGTGGGACAACCGCCTGGCCGCCTACGTCTCGGCCAGCTTCAAGACGCAGAACCTGGCGACCTGGGCACATGAGGGCGTGAACCTCATCGGCAAGCTGGTGAACGCGGCCACGCTGTGGTGGGGTGCGCACCTCGTCATGGACAACCAGTTGACCGTCGGCCAGTTCGTGGCCTTCAACATGTTCGCGCAGCGCGTGGCGCAGCCCATCATGCGCATGGCGCAGCTGTGGACCGACTTCCAGCAGACAGGCATCTCCATGGCGCGGCTGGGCGACATCCTGAACACCCGCACCGAGGGTGCACCGGCCAACGCCGCGCAACTGCCGCCCGTGAAGGGCCGCATCGTGCTGGACGGCGTGCGCTTCCGCTACCGGGCCGAGGCCGCACCGGTGCTGAGCGACGTGCACCTGGACATCCGTGCGGGCGAGGTGCTGGGCATCGTCGGCCGCTCGGGTTCCGGCAAGAGCACGCTCACCAAACTGATCCAGCGGCTGTACGTGCCCGAGCAGGGCCGGGTGCTCATCGACGGCATCGACGTCAGCCTCATCGATGCAGCGCAACTCAGAAGGCAGGTGGGCGTGGTGCTGCAGGAGAACTGGCTCTTCAACCGCAGCGTGCGGGAGAACATCGCCATCGCCGACCCGGCCGCGCCCATCGAAGCCGTGATCCAGGTCGCAAAACTTGCCGGTGCGCACGACTTCGTGAGCGAGCTGCCCGAGGGCTATGACACGATCGTGGGCGAGCAAGGCTCGGGCCTCTCGGGCGGGCAGCGGCAGCGCATTGCCATTGCCCGGGCGCTCTTCACCAACCCGCGCATCCTGATCCTGGACGAAGCGACGAGCGCGCTGGACTACGAGAGCGAAGCCATCATCCAGCAGAACATGGCGCGCATCAGCCAGGGCCGCACGGTGATCATCATTGCGCACCGCCTCTCGGCCGTGAAAGATGCCCACCGCATCGTCGTGATGGAGAAGGGCCAGATCGCCGAGGAGGGCAGCCATGCCCAGTTGCTGGGCAAAGTCGACGGCATCTATGCACGCCTGTGGAAGATGCAGGACGGAAGGCAGGTGGAGGCATGAGCGCGCCGCCATCCTCGGCCAACGAAGCTGCTGCGCCGGGGCACCCGGTCGCCGAACTCCTCAAACGCTACGCCACCATCTTCAAGGCCGCGTGGGCCTTGCGCCACCAGATGGCAGGGCCCGCAAGGCTGGCCGATGAAGCGGCCTTCCTGCCCGCAGCGCTCAGCCTGCAGGAGACCCCGGTTCACCCTGCACCACGAAGATTAGCCTGGGCGCTGATCGCACTCTTCGTCATCGCGCTGGCCTGGGCCATCCTCGGCCAGATCGACATCGTGGCCGTGGCGCCAGGCCGCATCGTGGTGAGCGAGCGCACCAAGGTCATCCAGCCGCTGGAGACCAGCGTCATCCGCAAGGTTCTGGTCAAGGATGGCGACAGGGTCAACGCCGGACAGGTGCTGGTGGAGCTGGACCCCACCATGGCCACCGCAGACAAGGCGAACGTGGCCGAGCAACTGGAGTTCGCGCGCAGTGAAGACCTGAGGACGAGCGCGCTGCTCAAGGCCATCGATGCGCAGACACCGCCCACCATCTCGACCACGGAGCCGGCGCAGACCCGCAACCAGCTCAATGCCGAATGGCAGGACATCCGGGCCAGGCTCGCACGGCTGGACGCCGAACTCAGCCGCAGGCAGGCCGAGCGCGAAACCGTGAAGGAAACCATCGCCAAGCTCGAAGCCACGCTGCCGATGGCGCAGGCACGCGAGGCGGACTTCAGGCGTCTGGTGGAGCAGGGCTACATCTCCGGTCATGCCACGCAAGACAAGACGCGTGAGCGCATCGAGCTCGAACGCGACCTGGCCACGCAGAAGGCGAGGCTGTCGGAAGCGAACCTCATCATCGAGGAAAGCCGCCAGACCAGAAGCGCGTACCTCGCCGAAACCCGAAGAGCACTGCAGGACCGGCAAGCCCAGGCCGCGTCGCGCCATCAGCAACTCGCGCAGGACCAGGCCAAGGCCACACAGCGGGAGAACCTCACCCAGCTGAGAGCGCCGGTAGACGGCACGGTGCAGCAACTGGCCGTGCACACCGAAGGCGGTGTCGCCACCGAAGCGCAACCCCTCATGGTCATCGTGCCGCAGGAAGCCGAAATGACCGCAGAGGTGACGCTGGAGAACAAGGACATCGGCTTCGTCGAAGCCGGGCAGGAGGCCACCATCAAGATGGAAACGTTCCTGTACACGCGCTACGGCACGGTGCCGGCCACCGTGCAATGGGTCACGCCCGATGCGGTGAATGACGAGAAGCGCGGCGCGATCTTCCCGGTGACGCTCATCCTGAAGGCAAAGCAGATGGATGTGGATGGCAGGAAGGTGAACCTGTCACCGGGCATGAGCCTGACGGCGGAGATCAGGACGGGCAAGAGACGTGTGATCGAGTATCTGCTCAGTCCGATTCAGAGGGCGGGGAATGAGAGTTTGAGGGAGCGGTGATGCACAGCGGGTCTATTAACTACATCCGCAACAGCGTGGCCCGTACCGTGGGTGCCATCGACTTCGAAGAGAAATCCTTGAGTTCTTAATTTATTTAGAAAGAAGAAAGCTGAATGAATCTACTAATTATTCTTGCGCTAACAGGATTGATTTTTTCGTTCTTATCTATTGCTTTCTGGGCTGCATTTCAATCTGAAACCTATTTTAGGCATGCATTTACCAAACCTCCAAGCTTTAAGGATTGCTCAACTAACTGGGTAGTCGCTTACGCAATGACAAGAATATTTCTATATTGCCTTTTCGCATTGGCTTTTACTTACTTCATTAAGGCATTCACAAGATCATGACCGTCCCAAATTTCGTCACCGACTCCGGCCGCGCCGATACCGCCTGGGGCGAACTGCGCGTCTGGCAGGACACCATCCAGGACGGCGTGAGCCAGGCCTCCGAGCTCAAGACGCTCGCCTCGCTGAACATCACCGGCATCGACCTGAACGGCAGCGCCACCGGCCCCCAGGCCGGCCAGACCCTCAACAACAACCGCGTGGCCCTGTCCACCACCTACATCCGGGGCGGCGTCGCCCGCACCGTGGGTGCCATCGACTTCGAGGAGAACGCCTTCTTCTCCGAGATCCCGCCCGAGCTGGTGGACGAGGAGGGCAACCCCGTCACCGTAAATAATTTCCTGAACAACCATCTCCAGAGAACATATGAACTCCATTGATTCCACCGAAAGCAACGAGTCTCTCCGTTCCTTTCTTCGAACTCTTCCAAAAACAATTGATGGAATTTCTCTTTGCCTTTGTTTCGCAGCTACCGTCATCTGGATAGCAGGAGCCTTGGTTTATCCGCAGATGCAGATAGCCGGTCGATCACCAGAAAAGTTTCTAGTGCTGGCGCTTTTTACGCCTCCAATCCTATTTTTTCTTCTACTGCGATTGAGACAGCTTCCTTGGTCGGGTCATCGGATGAGTCTCATCATTCGAGCCATCTTGCTTCCCGTCGTATTTTTCCTCATTAATTTCTAAGAGGTCACTATGAGCATTCTAGAAAAAGCAATAAATATCGTCGAACAAATCGAAGGTTTCAGCGGTGTTTGGCAATCCCTTGTGAAGCTGAAAGAAGCGGAAGAGCCAATTGAAGTAGCCGCAGCTGCTTCTCAATTTGTTGCCGAATTGGCACTTGCTGGAGCAATCACCGCCACAGTTAGAACATCAATGTCCATGGTTCGCCTCGGGCTGGCTGTATCTGGACAAATTTGGAAATGGGAAGCACTGTCTTATGCAGCAGGTGCTGCAGGCAGCATCACAGCCAGTCAGCTAATTGATGCGGTTAATGAATGGGGGTTGGGCGGAAGAATTTATGATCTCACGCATCCCGATCCGCTAACTAACGAATACTTCACCTCAGCCCGCTCCTTCATCCTCCCCCGAGACCCCCTCGTCCTGGACCTGGACGGCGACGGCCTTGAACTCCTTTCCGCCTCCGGCTCCATCCTCTTCGACCACAACGCCGACGGCATCGCGACCGGCACCGGCTGGGTCCGCCCCGATGACGGCCTGCTTGTGCGTGACATCAATGCCAATGGCTCCATCGACTCCGGCCGCGAACTCTTTGGCGTGGACACCCTCAAGAACGACGGCTCTCTGGCCTCCAACGGCTTCGAGGCATTGAGCCAGCTCGACGCCAACGGCGACGGCCAGATCACCAGCGCCGATACCGCCTGGGGTGAACTGCGCGTCTGGCAGGACACCAACCAGGACGGCGTGAGCCAGGCCTCCGAGCTCAAGACGCTCGCCTCGCTGAACATCACCGGCATCGACCTGAACGGCAGCGCCACCGGCCCCCAGGCCGGCCAGACCCTCAACAACAACCGCGTGGCCCTGTCCACCACCTACATCCGGGGCGGCGTCGCCCGCACCGTGGGTGCCATCGACTTCGAGGAGAACGCCTTCTTCTCCGAGATCCCGCCCGAGCTGGTGGACGAGGAGGGCAACCCCGTCACCGTCACCGAGACCGCGCAAGATCTGCCCCAGATGAACGGCACGGGCATGGTGCGCAACCTCAGGGCCGCCATGAGCCTGCAGAACGCCGATGGCGCTGCGCTGCTCGCTTCGGTGCAGACCGTGGCCGCCGGGCAGACGCGGGATGCGCAGTGGGGCGCGATGGATGGCCTGCTGCTCAACTGGGCCAAAACTTCGACTTACTGGGAGAGTCTGGAGGAGTACCTCGGCGGGCCCGTCACCATCGTGCCGCCTGCGGGCATGACCGAGCAGCAGTACCGCGACATGATCGCCGTGCTGGAGGCGTTCAATGGCAGCAGGTTTTTCAATGATGGGACAGAGGGTTTGCCATTGCCCGCCGGCCTTACCATCTCGACGGGATCTGGTCAGAAGCGGTTCCGGATTGCACCATCTGCGGTGCAGAGCGCGCTATTGCGAAATGCGTACGACGCACTCAGGGTCAGCGTCTATGAGTCAGTGATTCTCCAGACACGCTTGGGCGCCTATCTGGACGCCATTGAACTTGATGTCAATGAGGCAGGTGAGGTTGCCATGAACGCCGATCGACTCATTGAGTTGATTGAGCTCAAAGCCGCCTCCGATCCGATCAACGCGCTGGTTGATGTCCTTGAACTCCAGAAATATAGCGCTGACCTGCTTACACAAGCGCGATTCGACTTTGATGCATGGTCTGCAGAACTGGCAAGAAAAGTTTCTGGCAACGAGGCATCGGTTGCTGAGCTCGAATCCTCCGGACTCGTTCTGGTGTCCGGGCAGGCGGGCGCAGGTACCTTGAATCTCCTTGTCGGATCTACGGAAAACGATGTGCTGCGCACTGGAAGCGGCGCTGAAAGAATATTTGGCGGATCGGGCGATGACCTGATCGAAGCAGGTTCAGGGGATGACACTGTGGAAGGGGGAGGCGGGAGCGACGAAATCCGCGGAGGACTGGGGGCGGACAAAATTGATGGCGACGAGGGCGACGACAGGATTACCGACATTGATGGTTTCAACGTCATACAAGGCGGAGCAGGCAACGACACGATCGTTGGCGTGGGATCTCTGAGTGGAGGAGAAGGCGACGATCACCTCGCTGGCTCCGGAACTTTTGAAGGCGGCAAGGGAAACGATACATTGACTGCCTCGGATGCGAGCCATGGCGACATCTATGTCTTCAACATAGGTGATGGTCATGATTCGATCTACGAAATCAGCGACAGTGGCGACTTCAGTAGCGATGTGATCAGGTTCGGAGCGAGCATCCAATCGACGGATGTGCAGATCTGGCGTGCCAACGCTGCAGACATGATGCTGAAATACAGCGCTACGGACACGATTCTTCTGCGTCGATACTTTGCGACGGGGGATGCCTTTATCGAGACACTGCAGTTCGACGATGGAACCAGCATGACGTTGGCGCAGATGATGGATCTGGTGCCGGTCGAGGAGTATCAAGGCACCGCTGCTGCCGAAGATCTGTTTGGTTGGAGTGGCATTGATCGTATCAACGGCGGCGGCGGTAACGACTACATCAACGGCTTGGAGGGAGATGATTTCATTGATGGGGGCGAAGGCGACGACACAATCTTTGATGTGCAGGGGATCAATGAGATTCAAGGTGGGGATGGAAACGATGTAATCGAAGGCGCTGGAATTTTGTCGGGCGGTGATGGAGATGATCAGCTGACTGGAACAGCGGGGGACCACACTATTGATGGAGGTCGGGGGAACGATGCAATCAGTGCCCACGGTGGAAGTCAGGAAATTTCCGGAGGCGAGGGAGACGACGTAGTGACGGTGAATTTTGGAAGCCACCACCGCATTGACGGTGGCGATGGTGATGACACGATCACTTCTTATGCGGATGACCAGATCATTGTGGGCGGCGTTGGCAACGACACGATCTATGCGAATGGAACGATATCTGGCGGCGAGGGTGATGACGTGCTGATCGGTGGCTCTCGTGCCAGCGTGTATGTGTTCAATCCGGGAGATGGCAAGGACGCCATCTTGGAAGAAGGGCTTTCAACCTGGTCGTTTCCTGAGTCTGGCTTTAAAGACATCATCCGGTTTGGCTCGGGTATCAGTGCGCGAGACATTACGCTGGAACGCGAAGGCAATGATCTGATCTTCTGTGTCAACGAAACTGACCGGATTGCAGTACGGGAATGGTTCTCGAGTTCTTCCCGCTATATAGAGGAAGTGCATTTTGCGGACGGAACAGTCTGGGGCGAACACGAGATTCTTTGGCACGCATTCCCCTTGGGCGAGAACTCTGCGCCAAGAGCTGTGATTGCAGTGAACTCACAAACCGTGCAGGAAGAAGTCGCATGGGCGTTTACGTTACCGGATCTTGCATTTGCTGATGACGACGTTGATGTTTATGCGCCGGAGTATGAAGTGTTGACCTATGCGGCGGAATTGGCTGATGGACTACCGCTGCCGGACTGGCTTACTTTCGACCCGGCAGCTCAGGCATTCTCTGGAGTTCCCCCTCTTGGTAGTGAAGGCACTTACAACATCCGAGTCACCGTTACTGATCGAGTTGGGGCCAGTGCGTCGCAAAGCTTTGAAATCAACGTTGCTCCGCGAGCGGATCAGTCGGTGATTCCTGCGACGCCGGGCAATGACTTCTTGATGGGAACGGCGGGCGACGACATCTTGAACGGCCTTGCCGGGAATGACAATCTTTACGGCGGGATGGGCAACGATATCTACCGTTGGGGTCGCAATATGGGCAGCGATACGATTGTCGAAGCCGGCGGACGGGATCGGGTTGAATTGTTCGACCTGAACCCGGGCGACATTGCAGTGAGTAGCGACGCAGCCACCCATTCGCTCATCATCACCGACGTGGCGACGGGGCAGCAATTGACGATTGCGTCGATGCTGATGATTGGCATGGAGTCCTACTTTGCAATTGAGCAGGTACGCTTTGCCGACGGTACCATCTGGTCGGCGGCAGAATTGGTGGCGCGAATTGACGAACAGCCGCCTGCTGGGGCATTGACTGTGCTTCACGTCGAGGGGGAGCGATACGTCCTGGGTACTGGAACGAGCGATTCAATTGTCGGACAGGCGGGAGTTGATCACCTGTTCGGGCAAGGCGGCAACGATGTATTGAAGGGCAGCGAAGGCAACTCGTCGCCTGGGTACGTCACATTTGACTATCTGGATGGCGGTGCCGGCGACGATGTGTATCTCGTCGAGCTGGGCGGGCCCGCAGTGGTCGTTCAGCAGGCGAGCGCCTCGTCGAATGACATAGACATCATTCGTTTCGATGCAGGATTCACGCCCGAAGTGCTTGTGTTTTCACACATCAATCACGAAATTCTGTTGATCGAAACGATTTATGGGAATCCGCTGGCGGAAGTCGAAGGTTGGTGGGACTCTGCAGTCCGCCGGATCAGCGCGTTGGAATTCGCCGATGGCAGGCAAATATCAGCCAGCGAGATCGATTCGATGATTTCGACGGGTTACTACGCACCCGGCACCGGTATAACGGAAGTTACGACGCACGGCGAAGCAACGGCTTGGGTATGGGGCAACAACGCCGACGAAACTTTCAACGGTAGCGTTGCCGATGACCTGATCTGGGCTGCGGGGGGCAACGATCTGATCGTTGGCGGGGCAGGAATCGACGTGCTACAGGGAGAATCGGGTAGCGACCTTTACCAGATCGCGCGCGGCGATGGAGAAGACCGAATCATCGAATCGCGCTCCGATCCTGCCAACGTGGACGTGGTTCAGTTCGGCAGTGACGTGGCGTTCGACCAGCTATGGTTCGATCGCTCGGGAGACGACCTGCGGGTGAGCATCGTCGGCACCGCGGATCGGTTCACGATCGAAGGCTGGTATCTGGACAATCCTGGGCGGATCGAGGAGTTTCGTTCCGGCGATGGTCATCTGCTGCTGGAGAGTCAGGTGCAGAACCTGGTGCAGGCAATGGCGTCGTTCGCGCCACCTGCCGCAGGGCAGACGACGCTGCCACCCGGCTATGCGTCTTCACTCAGTCCGGCGCTGGCCGCTAGCTGGCAATGACCCGCAGGGGGCGGGCGTCAGTAGCTCCGCCCCTTGCGGAACATCGCACTCGAACGCCGCTCCAGCGGCGCGGCTGCAGCCAGCCTGGCCATCGACTGCCCCGCATGCGCATGCGTGATGGCCAGGCCCAGTGCATCGGCGGCATCGGTGCCGGGCAGGCCCGGCAGCTTGAGCAGGCGAGCCACCATCTCCTGGACCTGCGCCTTCGCGGCCTTGCCATGACCGGCGACGGCCTGCTTCATCTGCAGTGCGGTGTACTCGGCCACCGGCAATGAGGCTGAGACAAGGGCGGTGACGCAAGCACCGCGCGCCTGGCCCAGCAGCAGCGTGGACTGCGGGTTGACGTTGACGAAGACGATTTCGACCGCAGACGCATCGGGCTGGTAGCGCGCCGAGAGTTCGCTGATGCCGTCGAACAGCACCTTGAGACGCGCGGGCAGTTCGCCGCGCGCCATGTG
This sequence comes from Variovorax sp. VNK109, assembly GCF_049445855.1. Classification (NCBI taxonomy): domain Bacteria; kingdom Pseudomonadati; phylum Pseudomonadota; class Betaproteobacteria; order Burkholderiales; family Comamonadaceae; genus Variovorax; species Variovorax sp. VNK109. Next base: position 572,101 of record NZ_JBMSDV010000003.1, read on the forward strand.
CCTTGTGCTGATGGTCCCGCTCGCCACGTAGCGTAGTGTGTGGCCCTCGACGTCGATCACGCCGAAGCCGGTGGTCTGCAGGCCGGGGTCGATGCCGAGGATTCGCATGTCGCCGTGCGCCGGTTCAGAGGCCGAAGTACCAGCGCACCGAGTGGAAGAAGATCGGCGCTGCAAAGCACAGCGCGTCCACACGGTCGAGCATGCCAGTCGCGCCCGTCACCGAGCGCGCCTCGTTGCCCCAGTTGGTGACCCCGCGGTCACGCTTGAGTGCCTTCATCACCAGATGTCCCAGCGAACCCGCGACGCAGGCGATGAGTGCCATGCCCAGTGCCTGCCCCGGCTTGAACGGGGTCAGGAAAGAAAGCAGCCCACCGACGAAACCACCCGCCAGCACACCGATGCCCCAGCTGGGCCAGTTGAAACTGCTGCTCACGTTGGGCGCAAAGGGCGCGCGCTTGAACTGCAACGAGGCGAGATGCTGCGCCAGCATGCAGCTCTGCACGGCGAGCACGAGATAGATGACGAGGAAGGCCTGCTTGCCGCTGTAGTTGGGAAAATCGAGCAGCAGCAGCGCCGGAACATGGCTCATGCCGTACACGCAGACCATGATGCCCCATTGCAGCTTGGCACTGCGCTCCAGGAAGCGCATCGGGTCGTCGGCCAGCGCGCTCACCACGGGCAGCGCGAGGAACACATAGACCGGAATGAACACGGTGAACAGGTCGAAGTGCCGCGTCGCCACCAGCCAGAACTGGATGGGCAGCACCATGAAGAACGCGAGGATCAGGCTGCGGTGATCACCACGTCGCGTGGGCGAGAGCGTCATGAATTCGCGCAGCGCGAAGAAGGCAACGAGTGCGAACAGCACGGTGGCCACGGTTGCACCCAGCGACCAGCCGATCCAGAAGACCACGGTCATCAGCCACGAGGCCTTGAGCAGCGCGCCCATATCGGCCAGCAAGATGCGGCGCGCCTGGCCGGCTTCCGTATCCGGCTGCTCGCGCAGGTTGAGCGTGAAGAGGACGATGCTGCACAGCATCAACAGGCCGAACAGCACGACGAACAGCAATGCCACCTGCTGGCCGGGTGCGAGGGCGCGCAGGAATGCGTTGACGCCCATCACACCTCCCGCAGCGCCATCACGGCCTGGCGCGCACGCTCGAGGAAGACCTTGCGGTCCTCGCCTTCTTCGGGCTTGATCGGCGCGCCGAAGGTGACCGAGCAGAGCACGGGCACCGGAATCACTTCACCCTTGGGCAGGAGCCGCTGGATGTTGTTGATCCATGCCGGCACGAGCACCGCGTCCGGGAAACGCTGCGACAGCGAATACAGCCCCGACTTGAACGGCTGCGGCTCTTCCTGGTGGCCGCGCGTGCCTTCGGGAAAGATGATGATCGAGTCGCCGCTCTTCAGCGCATCTACCAGCGGCTGCAGCGGGTCTTCATCACCCTTGCGCTCGCGGTCCACATAGACCGCGTTGAACACGGCGGTGGTGATCCACTGGCGGAAAGGCGTCTTCGTCCAGTAGTCCTTCGCGGCAATGGGCCGCGTGATGCTGCGCAGCTCGGAGGGCAGCGCGGCCCACATCATGACGATGTCGGCATGGCTCTGGTGGTTGGCGAAATAGATGCGCTGCTCCGCCTTGGGCGGGCAGCCATACCAGCGTGCCTGCGCACCGGTGAGCAGTCTGACCAGTCCCAGCAGGAACCAGCCCATCATCTTGGCAGCGAACATCGGTCGATGTTAAGCCAACATCAAGGCAATACCGCGTCGCCCATCCGCGCGGTGATCGTCGATGCCCTGCTCGCCAGATAGGCCGAGTTCGGCAGCTTCTCGAAGAACTTCGGGCGCGGCAGCATGACGGCCAGCCGCGCGGCCTCGTACGGTGTGAGTTTCGCAGCGCTCTTGCGGTAATAGTGTTGCGCCGCGGCTTCCGCGCCGAACACGCCCTCGCCCCACTCCACGCTGTTGAGATACAGCTCGAGGATGCGCTTCTTGGACAGCAGCACTTCCAGCGACATGGTGAGCACGAACTCCTGGCCCTTGCGCAGCATGGTGCGCTCACCGGAAAGCAGCAGGTTCTTGGCCAGTTGTTGCGTGATGGTGGAGCCGCCGACGATGCGTGCGGGACGCGCCGGGCGCTGCGCCTGCGCGCGTTTGGCGGCGGCTTCCTCGGCCTTGGCATTGCGCTGCCAGGCTTTCTCGATGGCTTCCCACTCCACGCCATCGTGGTTGATGAAGTCGCCGTCTTCGCTGGCGATGACCGCGCGTTTGAGGTGGTCGGAAATCCGGTCGTACGGCACCCACTGCTGGCGCCAGCGCAACTGGCCGCGTTCCCGCACGATGGCCATGGCCTCCGAACGCTGGAACGTGGTGGATTCCGGGTCGACCACTGCCGCGAACGCGATGCGTGCGATGAAGAACACCTCCAGCGCCAGGCCGGCCAGCACGACCAGCGCAACCCAGCGGAGGACGGGTTTCATGCGGCTTGCGTGAGAACGGTGGACGGCGCGAGCGATTCGCGCAGTTCGGCAAGCACCTGCGCCGACGGCGGGCGCATGCCGCGCCAGATGAGGAAAGCCTCGGCCGCCTGTTCGACCAGCATGCCCAACCCGTCGCGCGGAACTGCGCCGTGCGCTTCGGCCCATTGCAGGAAGCCCTGCGCGGCGGGACCGTACATCATGTCCACGGCCAGCGCGTGCGGCTTGAGCACCGATGCGTCCACGGGCACAGAGTCGCCCGCGAGGCTGCTTGCGCTGGCATTGACCACCACGTCGAAGCTGCCGCGCGTGGCCTGGATGTCCTGCACGTGCAGCAGCACGCCATGCTTCTGTGCCAGCGTGGCATGTCGCGCCGCGAGTGTTGCTGCGCGTGACTGCGTGCGGTTGACCAGCGTGAGGCTGCGCAACCCGGTCTCGATCAGCGGCCCGAGCACGCCGCTGGCCGCGCCGCCCGCGCCGATCAGCAGCAGGTCGCACCCGCGCAGCAGGATGCCCGCGTTGTTCTGGATGTCGTTCACCAGGCCCACACCGTCGGTGTTGTCGGCGTGGATGCCGTCTTCCTCGAAGCTCAGCACGTTGGCCGCTGCGGCCAATGCGGCGCGCTCGCTCACGGCCTGCGCCAGCGGGATGGCTTCGAACTTGAACGGCACCGTGATGTTGCAGCCGCGCGCGCGGCCGGCCGTCTCGTCGCGCAGCCGCTGCACGGATTCCGCGAAGCCTTCGAGCGGGATCAGTCGCTTCTCATAACGCAATGCCTGCCTGGTGAGTTCGGCGAAGCGCGCGTGGATCCACGGCGACTTGCTGTGCTCCACCGGGTTGCCCATCACGCAGTAAAGATCGGGCATGCCGGTGCTCATTGCGCCGCGCCCGAACCGGTGCCCGTCGTCACGGTTTCGAGCGTTTCGTCGCGCGTGAAGCGGAAGCGTGAGGACACCACCATGACCTGGAACTCCTTGAGCATGGCCTGTGTGAAGGCGCCATACGGTGCGCCTGCGCGCACGATCGTCTGCGCCATGCGATCGAGCGAGCGGTTGCCAGAGCTCTGAACGATCTCGGTGCTGATCACCTCACCGCGCAGGTTCAGGCTGATGAGCATGGTCAGCTCGCCATAGAGCTTGTTGCCGTTGGCGCTGGGGAAATTCTGGGTGCCCAGGCCTTCCACGCGTTCCTTGAATCGGCTGTAGTAGAGCGCATGCACGCCGGCCGCCGTGGACGGGCTGATGTAGCGCCGCTTGGGCCGCGCATTCTCTTCGTTGACGCGGCGCTCGATCTCGGCGAGCAGTTGCATGAGCTGTTTGCGCCGTTCTTCCTGCGACTGCGCCTCCGGCGTGTTGCTCGGGCGCTTGGGGTCGGGCGGCGGCATGGCGGCGAGCACCTGCTTCATCTGTGCCAGCAGCATCTGCTGCTGTTCCTGCATCGCGTCGATCTTGCGCTGCGCGTCTTCGGACGAATCGCCCACGGAAGTCAGGGCCGAGGGCGGCAGCGGGCTGGTGGCGCGGCCTTTCTCGACGTTGCCACCGCCGGAGAGCGCGAACTGCGCAATGGCCTGCGCCTTCTCGGGCCGCTCGTTGGTCTTGGCGTTGACAAGGATCACCTCCAGCGGCGTGTCCTGGAAAACGCGGTTGAAGGATTCGGGGTCCACGAAGCGCACCGTCAGGAGGATGGCATGCACGGCGATCGAAGCGCCGAGGGCAATCTGGAGGGTACTGAGGGACCGCAGGTTCACGGAGTCGGATTATCGCTGCTGGCGGGCGCGGAATCACCAGTTTCCCCGTCGGGTTCACTGGCAATGTCCATGGCGATCGCAATCGGCCCGGCCACGGGTTCCTCGTCGCCATCTTCTTCCTCGGCGGCGGCTGGCGGGGCCGAGTCCAGCCGTTCGACGACGGTCCCGGCCACGTCCAGCGTGATGAGATCGATCTCGCCCAGCTTCACGCGCACATGCGCCCCGCGCGGCAGGGCCTGCCCGCCGAGCACCGGCAGCACCAGCGGCAGGTCGTCGGCGCGCACCAGCGTGTCCTTGAAGGCGGTCGCGGTGAGTTCGGTGATGTTGTTCTGCTGCAGATAGCGCAGCGTCCAGAAGCGCTCCATCCCTGCCTGATGGCCGTTGTACGCGCTGTAGGCGGCGTCGAAGCCGGAGATGATCGAGAACAGCTCGGCGTCCTTGGGCTTGAACGGCGCGGCCAGCGCGGCGGTGCGGCCGTGCCGCGCGCACGCAATGATTTGCCACTGGTTCACCAGGTCGGTGTAGCGCCGCAGTGGAGAGGTGCTCCACGCATAGCTCTTCACGCCGATGCCGGCGTGCGGCAGCGACTTGGTGCCCATGCGCACCTTCACACCGGGCGCCAGGCTGGCCTGGCTGCGGTAGATGCCCGGAACGCCGAGTTCCGCCAGCCAGCCGCCCCAGGTGCTGTTGGCCAGGATCATGGCTTCGGCCACGATCAGATCGAGCGGCGCGCCGCGCTGCCGGGTGGAAATCTGCACGGCCTCGACGCCGGAAGGCTCGCTCCCGTCGTGATCGGCCAGACGGAAGTTGTAGTCCGGCCGGTTGAAGTTCTCCGGCTTGCCGCGCACGACCTCGCGCGCGGCCTTCAGGTGCCGGGCGAGGCGGAACAGGAAGGCGAGGTCCGCATGCGCAACCCCGTCCGCGTGCCCCTGCGGCAGCGTCTGGCCGGTCCCGGAGGTGAGCAGCCAGTCTTCGGTGACGACGCTGTCGAGCTGGTCGTGCCGCAGGTTCACGGCAATCGGTACCTGCTCCAGCTTCGTTTCGCTCGCCTGCAATTCAAGCGTGACTTCGTCGAAAGTGACATACAGCGACACCGCGGGGCAGTTGCGCCCTTCCTGCAGCGTGTAGCTTTGCACCACGTCGTCCGGCAGCATGGTGATCTTGTAGCCGGGCATGTAGACGGTGGACAGGCGCTGGCGCGCGACCGCGTCCACCGCGCCGGATGGTTTGAGCGCGAGGCCGGGCGCGGCGATGTGGATGCCCACCGTCACCTTGCCGGAGCCCAGGCCCTGCACCGACAGCGCGTCGTCGATTTCCGTGGTCTGCGAGTCGTCGATGGAGAACGCCCGCACCGGCGCGACCGGCAGTTCGTCGGCAATCGCCGGTGCTTCGAGCGCGGGAAAGCCCGTGCCTTTGGGGAAGTTGTCGAACAGGAAGCGCTTCCAGTGGAACTGGTAGGGCGAATCGATCGCGCCCGCCTTCTGCAGCAGGTCCAGCGGTGCCGTCTGCGTGGCGCGTGAGGCTTCGACGACGGCCTTGTATTCAGGGGCGTTCTTGTCCGGTTTGAACAGGATGCGGAAGAGTTGTTCACGCACGGGCGCAGGGCATTCGCCGCGGCCGAGTTCTGCGGCCCAGGTGTCGATCTGTGCCTGGATCTGCTTTTTCTTCTCGATGGCGGCCAAAGCCTGCTGCACGATTTCGGCAGGGGCCTTGCGAAAGCGCCCCTTGCCCGCACGGCGGAAGTAATGCGGCGTCTCGAACAGGCGCAGCAGCATGGCGGCCTGCTGTTCCAGCGGCGTGGGCTTGCTGAAATATTCGCCGGCCAGTTCGGCGAAACCGAATTCGTCCTCGGGCGCGAATTCCCACGCCAGGTCGACGTCGATTTCTGCGGCCTGCGCGCGTGCGGCGTCCATCAGCGCTGCCGGTTGCGGCTTCTCGAATCGCAGCAGGATGTTGGCGGCCTTGACCTTCACGCGCTTGCCGCTGTCGAGCTCCACCTGCGCAGAAGCTTCCGCTTCGGACAGCACACGACCGGCCAGGAACTTGCCGGCTTCTTCAAACAATACAAACATGGGCTGCATTGTCCCACGCAGGGTGGCGGCGGAATCCGGTATCTGGCGTCAGGCGAGGGCCAGGAATTCCAGCACGGCGTCGATGTGCAACGAGAAGTCGCTGATGGCATGGTCGCCGCCGTCCAGCAGGCGGATGGATGCGCCGGGGTAGCGGCCTGTCATCTCGCGCCAGTCCAGCACCTCGTCGCCCTTCGTGATGACGGCAAAGTAACGGGACGGGTCTTGCACCGGCCCATGTTCCAGTGCGCGGAGTTCGTCCACGAAATGGGGCTGGAAGTAGAAGCGCTCATCGGGGTTGTGCCAGCTCGTCTGCTCGCCGATGTAGCGCGCCAGATCGCGTGCAGGGTTCACGGCGGGATTGAGCAGCACGGCTTTGCAACCGGTGGTTTCGGCAACGTGCGTGGCATAGAAGCCGCCGAGCGACGAGCCGACCACAGCCATGCGATCCTGCGGCCAGTCGGCGATACGGCCGATCACCTGTTCCATGGCCTCGCGCGGCGAGGGCGGCAGTTGCGGGCACCACCAGTGCACCTGCGGATGCTGGCTCGCCACACGCTCGGCCATCATGCGGGCCTTGATCGACTTCGGCGACGACCGGAAGCCGTGCAGGTAGAGCAGATGGGTCGTTCGTGGTCGCGAAAAGTCCATCGCCGCATGATGCCATGTGCTCCGGCAGGGCCTGTCCGGCGGATAATCGTGGCCTATGTCTGCCGTATTCGAACGCCCTCCGCTCATGCGCCGCGTGCTGCCGGTGTTCCAGGGCTTCGACGGGCCGCTGGCATTCGCCATCTTCCTGCTGGCCTGCGCAGGGCTGGTGACGATGTACTCGTCAGGCTTCGACCACGGGACGCGTTTCCTGCAGCATGGCCGCAACATGCTGATTGCCGGCTTCATCATGTTCGTGGTGGCGCAGATTCCGCCGCAGCGGCTGATGCAGTTCGCCGTGCCGCTTTATACGGTGGGCGTCGCACTGCTCATTGCGGTGGCGATCTTCGGCATCACGAAAAAGGGCGCGCGGCGCTGGGTCAACGTCGGCATCGTGATCCAGCCCTCCGAAATCCTCAAGATCGCCATGCCGTTGATGCTGGCCTGGTGGTTCCAGAAGCGCGAAGGGCAACTGCGGCCGCTGGACTTCCTCGTGGCGGGCGTGTTGCTCGCTGTGCCGGTGGGGCTGATCATGAAGCAGCCCGACCTGGGCACGTCGCTGCTGGTGCTGGCGGCGGGTCTCGCCGTGCTGTTCTTCGCCGGCCTGCCCTGGAAGCTGGTGCTGCCGCCAGTGCTGCTGGGCCTTCTCGGCATCTTCCTGCTGGTGTGGTTCGAGCCGCAGCTGTGCGAGCAGGGCAACCGCTGGCCGATCCTCCACGACTACCAGCAGCAGCGCATCTGCACCCTGCTCGACCCCACCAAAGACCCGCTGGGCAAGGGCTTCCACATCATCCAGGGGATGATCGCCATCGGTTCGGGCGGCATGTTCGGCAAGGGCTTCATGCAGGGCACGCAGACGCACCTCGAGTTCATTCCCGAGCGCACGACCGACTTCATCTTCGCGGCGTATTCGGAGGAATTCGGCCTCGCGGGCAACATCTTCCTGCTGTGCGCCTTCATCTTCCTGATCTTCCGCGGCCTGATGATCGCGCTGGAAGCCCCGACGTTGTTCTCCCGGTTGCTGGCCGGGGCGGTGACGATGATCTTCTTCACCTACGCCTTCGTGAACATGGGTATGGTCAGCGGCATCCTGCCCGTCGTGGGCGTGCCGCTGCCGTTCATCAGCTATGGCGGCACGGCCATGGTGACGCTGGGGCTGGCCATCGGCATATTGCTGTCGATCTCCAAGTCCAAGCGGCTGGTGCAGTCCTGAAGCTTTCGGGGCGCATTGACCGCACGGTGCACGGGCGGGCCGCAACTGCCTAAAATGGCCCGATGATCTCCCGCGAACCCACCCTCGAACGTCTGGCCATCGCGCAGCAACTGCTGCTCACCCCCTTCGGCCTGGACGAATCCCACCTGAGCCGCGCGCTGGCGGAAATCACCGCGCACAAGGTGGACGACGCGGACCTGTACTTCCAGTACACCCGCAACGAGGGCTGGAGCCTGGAAGAGGGCATCGTCAAGACGGGCTCCTTCAGCATCGACCAAGGCGTCGGTGTGCGGGCGGTGAGCGGCGAAAAGACGGCCTTCGCCTACTCCGACGACATCTCCGAGGCGTCCTTGCTGGACGCGGCGCGCACGGTGCGTTCGATCTCTGCCGCCTCGCGTTCGGCCCGCACCAAGGTACCCGCGCGCAAGGTGGCGGGCAGCCGCTCGCTGTATGACGGGCTGGATCCGATTGCCACGCTGGACAGCACGGCGAAGGTGAAGCTGCTCGAAAAGGTCGAACAACTGGCCCGCGCACGCGATCCGCGCATCGTGCAGGTGATGGCAGGCCTCGCCGCTGAATATGACGTGGTGCTGGTCGCGCGCGCCGATGGCACGCTGGCTGCCGACGTTCGCCCGCTGGTGCGACTTTCGGTGACCGTCATTGCCGAGCAGAACGGCCGCCGCGAGGTGGGGTCCGGTGGCGGTGGCGGGCGCTTCGGCCTCGCGTACTTCACCGATGACACCATTCAGACTTATGTGAGCGACGCGGTGTCCGCCGCGCTGACCAACCTGGAGGCGCGGCCCGCACCGGCCGGCGAGATGACCGTGGTGCTCGGCTCCGGCTGGCCGGGCATCCTGCTGCACGAAGCCATCGGCCACGGGCTCGAGGGCGACTTCAACCGCAAGGGTTCGAGCGCGTTCTCCGGCCGCATCGGCCAGCGCGTGGCGGCCAAGGGCGTCACCGTGCTGGACGACGGCACCATTGCCGATCGACGCGGCTCGCTGAACGTGGATGACGAAGGCAACGCGAGCCAGCGCAATGTGCTGATCGAAGACGGCATCCTGCGTGGCTACATCCAGGACTCGATGAACGCGCGCCTCATGAAGGTCAAACCCACGGGCAACGGCCGCCGCGAGAGCTATGCGCATATCCCGATGCCCCGCATGACCAACACCTACATGCTCGGCGGCGACAGGGACCCGCAGGAAATCGTCGCCAGCATCAAGAAGGGCCTGTACGCCACCAACTTCGGCGGCGGGCAGGTGGACATCACGTCGGGCAAGTTCGTGTTTTCGGCGAGCGAAGCGTTCTGGGTGGAAAACGGCAAAATCCAGTATCCGGTGAAGGGCGCGACCATCGTCGGCAACGGCCCGGACGCACTCACGCGTGTGAGCCTGATCGGCAACGACATGGCGCTCGATTCGGGCGTAGGCACCTGCGGCAAGGAAGGCCAGAGCGTGCCGGTGGGTGTGGGACAGCCCACGCTGCGCATCGACGGGCTGACGGTGGGCGGCACGGCCTGACATGGACCCGGCACGACACGTTGCTCCAGCCTGTCAGAAACCTGTGCTACATTTCGCCCCTATGCAAATCCGCAGCGCTTTTTACTTTTACTTTTGGTTCCCGGTCTCCGGCGGACTAGAGGCGCGCGCGTAAAAAGCAAACAGATCTCAAGTCAAAACCGCCGGAACCGAAAGGTCCCGGCGGTTTTTTTATTCCCACAGATTTCAGGAGCCCCGCATGAACGCCAAAGCCGTCCAGAACGCCAGCGATGCCTGGTATGCGAACACGAACGTCGAGAAGACCAGCCAGACCGACAACGAACGCATCAAGGACATCACCGTGCTGCCGCCTCCCGAACACCTGATCCGCTTCTTCCCGATCCGCGGAACGCCGGTCGAAACGCTGATCGGCGACACGCGCCGCCGCATCCACAACATCATGGCCGGCAAGGACGACCGGTTGCTGGTCATCATCGGGCCGTGCTCCATCCACGACCCGGCCGCGGCCGTCGAATACGCCCGCCGCCTGAAGGTGCAGCGCGACAAGTACGCAGGCACGCTGGAAATCGTCATGCGCGTGTACTTCGAGAAGCCGCGCACCACGGTGGGCTGGAAGGGCCTCATCAACGACCCGTACCTCGACGAGAGCTACCGCATCGACGAAGGCCTGCGCATCGCGCGCCAATTGCTCATCGAGATCAACCGTCTGGGCCTGCCGGCGGGCAGCGAGTTCCTCGACGTGATCTCCCCGCAGTACATCGGCGACCTGATCGCCTGGGGCGCGATCGGCGCGCGCACGACGGAGAGCCAGGTGCACCGCGAGCTGGCTTCTGGCCTGTCCGCACCCATCGGCTTCAAGAACGGTACCGACGGCAACATCAAGATCGCGACCGATGCGATCCAGGCGGCGGCCCGCGGTCATCACTTCCTGTCGGTCCACAAGAACGGCCAGGTGGCCATCGTGCAGACCAATGGCAATAAGGATTGCCACGTCATCCTGCGCGGCGGCAAGGCGCCCAACTATGACGCTGTCAGCGTCGCGGCCGCCTGCAAGGAACTGGAAGCGTCGAAGCTGCCGCCCACGCTGATGGTGGACTGCAGCCACGCCAACAGCAGCAAGCAGCACGAGCGGCAGGTCGACGTGGCGCGCGATATCGCAGCCCAGATCGCGGGCGGGTCACACGGCATCTTCGGCGTGATGGTGGAAAGCCACCTGAACGCCGGTGCGCAGAAATTCACACCAGGCAAGGATGACGCGTCGAAACTCGAACACGGCAAGAGCATCACCGACGCCTGCATCGGCTGGGACGACTCGCTGAAGGTGCTGGATGTACTGTCGGAAGCGGTGAAGACGCGCCGCGGCTGAAGCGCCGTCGCCCGTATTCAGATGAGCCGGGCGAGCTCTGGCCAGTGATGGCGCAGTTGCGCGGCTTCGTCACCCGCCGCGTCCATCATCGAGAAATCGGTGAAGTCGAAGCCCGGCGCGACCATGCAGGCGACCAGTGTGTAGCCGCTGAACATATGGTCATCCGATGCTCGCCGTGCGATCGGTTCGGCTGCCTGCCATTGGCCGGCGGGCACCACATGCTGGGGGCGCGTGCCGTGCACGTCGATCGGGCCGAGCCGCGCATGCGCCGGTGCGGTGCGGAACGCGGCATCTGCCGTCCACAGCGCCAGTGGCGCGCCCTCGAGATGCACCCACACCTCATCGGACAGGACGCGATGCCAGCGCGAATGCGTGCCGGCTTCGAGCAGGAAGTAGATGCTGGTGAGCGCGCTGCGGTCGGAGCGGCCGTCGCAGGGCGTCACCGAGGCGGGCGAGCGGAATGTTTCCCGGTACCAGCCGCCTTCCGGGTGCGGTTGCAACTCCAGCAACCCGATCAATTGCTGCGCGCGCGATGTCGCTTTGCCAGGCGGTGCAGTCATGTCGTGGCTGCCAGCGCGGCCAACAACTTCGCGTGGATGCCGCCGAATCCGCCGTTGCTCATGCACAGGACGTGATCGCCGGGTTTCGCGGCGGCTACCACCTGGGCGACCAGTGCGTCCACGTTGTCGGCCACCTGGGCACGCCGGCCCGGTCCGACGCCCATCGGCGCGAGAGCTTCTGCGGCATCCCAGCCGAGGCCGGCGGTATGACAGAACGCAAGATCTGCCGACTCCAGGCTCCAGGGCAACTGCGACTTCATGGTGCCCAGCTTCATTGTGTTGCTGCGCGGCTCGAACACGGCAAGGATGCGCGGTCCGTCGCCGAGCTTGCGGCGCAAGCCGTCGACCGTGGTGCGGATGGCCGTCGGGTGATGCGCGAAGTCGTCGTAGACCGTGACGCCGTTTACCACTCCGCGCACCTCCATGCGGCGCTTGACACTCTGGAAACCGGCCAGCGCGTGGGCGGCTTTCGAGGGCGCCACGCCGAGATGCTCTGCCGCCGAGATGGCTGCCAGCGCGTTCATCTGGTTGTGTGCGCCCGTGAGTGCCCACTGCACGCGACAGACTTTCTGGCCGGCTTTCAGCACGTCGAACGCGTCATGTGCCCCGTCAGCCTGCCAGCCGCCTTCGCTGCCGAAGAATTCCTTGCCACTCCAGCAACCCTGGGCCAGCACGCGTTTCAGGCTGTCCTCGGTGCCGTTCACCACCAGCCGCCCGGATGACGGCACGGTGCGCACGAGGTGATGGAACTGCCGCTCGATCGCCGCGAGATCGTCGAAGATGTCCGCGTGATCGAACTCGAGGTTGTTCAGGATCGCGGTGCGCGGCCTGTAGTGCACGAACTTGCTGCGCTTGTCGAAGAAGGCCGTGTCGTACTCGTCGGCCTCGATCACGAAGGCGGAGCCCTTGCCCAGCCGCGCCGACACGCCGAAATTCACCGGCACGCCGCCGACGAGAAAGCCTGGTTCGAGACCCGCGTGTTCCAGCACCCAGGCGAGCATCGCGGTTGTCGTGGTCTTGCCATGCGTGCCGGCGACAGCCAGCACATGGCGGCCATGAAGCACGTTCTCGGCCAGCCACTGCGGGCCGCTGGTGTAGCGGGCACCCGCTTCGAGGATGGCTTCCATCAACGGATAGCGGGGGTTGCCGCTGGCATCGCGTGCCCGCGAGACCACATTGCCGACCACGAAGACATCCGGTTCCAGGGCCATCTGTGATGCGTCATAGCCCTCGATGAGTTCGATGCCGAGGGCACGCAACTGGTCGCTCATCGGGGGATAGACGCCGGCGTCGCAACCGGTCACGCGATGGCCCGCTTCGCGGGCCAGGGCTGCGACGCCTCCCATGAACGTGCCGCAGATACCCAGGATATGAATGTGCATGGAGCGCGATTCTAGGTGCGTGGACGTTGCCTCCGACACGCTGGCGCGGGTATGCAAAGCAGGCAGAATCGCAGGCCATGGAGACGTACGACTCGCAGTTGCACGAGATCGCCGCGCAGGCCGCACGGCTGGTGGTGGAAGAGGGGCTGGAATACGGGCCCGCCAAGCGCCGCGCGGTCAAAGCCATGGGCCTGCCGCAACGTACGGCGCTGCCGGACAACGAGCTGGTGGAAGATGAAGTGCGCGGCTACATCACGCTTTTCTGTGCTGACACCCAGCCGGATGAGTTGGCAGCGTTGCGTCGCCTTGCCTTGCTGTGGATGGACCGGCTTGCGCAATTCCGTCCGTACTTGGGCGGCGCTGTCTGGCACGGCACGGCCACGCGGCTGTCGGATGTGTACATCCAGCTGTTCTGCGATGACCCGAAGTCGGCCGAACTGAGCCTGATCGATCATCATGTCGACTACGAGCCGCGGACTGTGACCGGCTTTCAGGGCGACACTGTGGAGGCGCTCAGCGTTCATGCGTTCAGCGAGGAACTTGGCGAGCACATCGGGGTTCATTTGCTCATCTACGATCTGGACGATTTGCGCGGAGCCCTGAAGCCGGACTCCAGAGGCCGGACCCCGCGCGGCAATTCTGCTGCGGTCGCAGCGCTTCTGCGGGAAAAGAAGGACGATGAGCGATAAAAAGGAAAAAATGACGGCGAATGATGACGTCAGGTCGTTACCGCAGGCAGGGCGACGGAACTGGCTAGTGACCGGGGTCGGCGCTGCCGCAGTGCTTGCCGGGGCCGGCTTCGGCTGGTGGCGGTTGCAGCCGCATGGCTTGCCCGGCGATGAAGTGCCCCAGCTTTGGGGGTTGAAGTTCGACAAGCCGGGGGGCGGTGAGCTGGCAATGGCGTCTTTCCGGGGCAAGCCCCTGATCGTCAATTTCTGGGCGACCTGGTGTCCACCTTGTGTCGAAGAGCTCCCGATGTTGGAGCGCTTCTTTCAACAAAATGTGTCGAACGGTTGGCAAGTTGTCGGGCTGGCGATCGATCAGCCCAGTGCGGTGGCGAAATTCCTCCAGCGCATGCCCCTGACATTTCCAATGGGCCTGGCAGGCATGGACGGCACGGATCTGGGTAAATCGCTGGGAAATCTGACTGGTGGTCTGCCCTTCACGGTCATGATCGACCCGGCTGGCCGGGTAATCAAGCGTAAAATGGGCAAGCTCGAGCCTGTCGATCTGACTGAGCTGGTCTCTGGGAATGCATGAAAGCCGGTGGAATGACTGGCGGCATCCATGTCAACGAGTTCATGTCAGATAATAAAAAATAAATGCAAAATGACCGGATTTGACCTGTTTTAAGGTTAAATTCCCGGCTTATTGCTGTCGTTGGAGATTTTATGGATTTGCGCAAACTCAAGACCTTGATCGATCTGGTCTCCGAGTCCAATGTATCGGAGCTCGAGATCACGGAAGCCGAAGGCAAGGTCCGCATCGTCAAGGGCGGCATCGCGCCGGTACAGATGGCGGCTCCCATGATGGCTCCTCAGATGGCAGTCAGCGCTCCGGCGGCGGGTCCTGCGGCCGCAGCTGCACCTGTGCCCGTCGCTGCGCCTGCCGCAGAAACCGGTCATGCCGTGAAGTCCCCGATGGTGGGCACGTTCTATCGCTCTTCCAGCCCGGGCGCAGCGCCTTTCATCGAGATCGGTGCACAGGTCAAGGAAGGCGACACGCTCTGCATCATCGAAGCCATGAAGATCCTCAACGAGATCGAGGCTGACAAGTCCGGTACCGTGACGAAGGCGCTGGTCGAGAACGGCCAGGCCGTGGAGTACGGACAGCCCCTGTTCGTGATCGAGTGATTTCCGTTCCGCGATAAAGGCCAAAGCGCTTCATGTTCAAGAAAATCCTTGTCGCCAACCGTGGCGAGATCGCGTTGCGGATCCAGCGCGCCTGCCGCGAGCTCGGCATCAAGGCGGTCATGGTCTATTCAGAGGCCGACCGCGAAGCCAAGTACGTCAAGCTGGCCGAAGAGGCTGTCTGCATCGGTCCGGCGCCGTCGTCGGCGAGCTACCTCAACATGCCGGCCATCATTTCTGCGGCTGAGGTGACCGACGCCGAAGCGATCCACCCCGGTTACGGCTTCCTCTCCGAGAACGCCGACTTTGCCGAGCGCGTGGAAAAGAGCGGCTTCCAGTTCATCGGCCCGACGCCCGAATCCATCCGCATCATGGGCGACAAGGTGTCGGCCAAGCAGGCCATGATCAAGGCTGGCGTGCCCTGCGTGCCCGGTTCGGAAGGTGAGCTGCCGGACGATCCCGCGACCATCCGCCGCATTGCGCGCACCGTCGGCTATCCGGTGATCATCAAGGCCGCAGGCGGTGGCGGCGGTCGCGGCATGCGCGTGGTCCACACCGAAGCGGCGCTGGTCAATGCAGTGCAGATGACCAAGGCCGAGGCGCAGGCCGCCTTCAACAATCCGTCGGTCTACATGGAGAAATTCCTCCAGAACCCGCGCCACATCGAGATCCAGGTGCTGGCCGACAAGCACAAGAACGCCGTGTACCTCGGCGAGCGTGACTGCTCCATGCAACGCCGCCACCAGAAGGTGATCGAGGAAGCACCGGCACCGGGCATTCCCCGCAAGCTGATCGAGAAGATCGGCGAGCGCTGCGCGGCCGCCTGCAAGCGCATCGGTTACCGCGGTGCCGGCACGTTCGAATTCCTCTACGAAAACGGCGAGTTCTACTTCATCGAGATGAACACGCGCGTGCAGGTGGAGCATCCGGTGACCGAACTGGTCACGGGGATCGACATCGTGAAGACGCAGATCATGGTTGCTGCAGGGGAGAAGCTGCCGTTCACGCAGCGCCAGATCCCGCTGCAGGGCCATGCCATCGAGTGCCGCGTCAACGCCGAAGACCCGTACAAGTTCACGCCGTCGCCCGGCCGCATCACCATGTGGCACGCACCCGGCGGGCCGGGCGTACGCGTCGATTCGCACGTGTACACCAACTACTTCGTGCCGCCGAACTACGACTCGATGATCGGCAAGATCATCGTTCACGGTGACACGCGGGAAGAAGCGCTGGCGCGCATGCGCACCGCGCTGCTCGAGACCGTGGTGGAAGGCATCCAGACCAATATCCCGTTGCACCGTGAATTGATGGTGGACGCCAAATTCATGGCTGGCGGTACCAACATCCACTATCTCGAGGAGTGGCTCGGCGCCCACAAGCGTTGAGCTTCCGGATGTTCGAGCTGAGCCTGATGTGCCCGGAGGACCGGGTCGAGACATTGAGCGATGCGCTCGAAGCCCTGGACGCACTGAGTGTGTCGGTGGAAGACGCCGACGCACAGACGGACGCCGAGCGCGCCCTGTTCGGCGAACCCGGCATGCCTGCGCCCGCAGGCGGCTGGCAGCGGTCCCGTGTGCTGGCCCTGTTCCCCGCGGAAGCAGTGGCGGACGAAGCCGCGCAACTTCTTTCTGCGCAGGATTTCTTTGAAGGCTGCCGCGTGCTGGGCATCCAGGCCGTGCCTGACCAGGACTGGGTGCGCCTGACGCAAAGCCAGTTCGAGCCGGTCGAGATCACGCCTGAATTCTGGATCGTGCCCACGTGGCACGAGCCCCCGGCGGCTGCGCGGCAGATCATCCGGCTCGATCCCGGTCTGGCATTCGGCACCGGCACGCATCCGACGACCCGCATGTGCCTTCGATGGATTGCACGGAACCCGCAGCCGGGGCAACGCGTTCTGGACTATGGTTGCGGGTCCGGCATCCTGGCGATCGGTGCAGCGCGTTATGGCGCGACGGAGATCGACGCAGTGGACATCGACCCCGCAGCCGTCGAGTCGACGGTGCAGAACGCCGAGGCGAACGGCGTGACGCTGAATGCGGGCCTGCCCGAACTCGCACAAGGAACCTATCCGCTCGTGCTGGCCAATATCCTGGCCACGCCGCTCAAGGTGCTGGCGCCGTTGCTGTGCGCGTACGTGACACGTGGCGGCAACCTTGTGCTCGCAGGTATCCTGGAGCGTCAGGCTGACGAACTGAAGGCGGCGTACGCACCCTACGCAAAGCTGGACGTGGCCGACAGCGAGGATGGCTGGATCCTCATGACGGCGCGCGTCTAGCTGTGAAGGTCCAATAGGTTGTTTGTGTTCATCTGAATTGAGTTTGAGAGACTGGGAATTACCACACCCCCAGGACTTTCAAGGAACTCAACCAGATGAACATTCATAAGAATGCCCGACTTACGCTGGCGCGTCGAATCGAAATGGTTCAAGACATCACGATGGGAGGCCTGAGCGCCTGTGCCGCTGCACAAGCGCACGGTGTGAGCGCACCTACAGCGCGCAAATGGCTGGGCCGCTACCTGGCCTTGGGCGATGCAGGTTTGACTGATGCCTCTTCGAGGCCCGCGCGTTCGCCGCGTCGCATCGAACCGGCCAAGGCGCTGGCGGTGGTGGAAATGCGCCATAAGCGGCTCACGCAGGCCCGCATTGCCACAGCGCTGGGCCTGTCCAGGAGCACCGTCGGGCGGGTTCTGGCGCGCGCAGGCCTGTCTCGGCTGGCAGACCTGCAGCCAGCCGAGCCGGTGGTGCGCTACGAGCATGCGGCCCCTGGCGACTTGCTGCACATCGACACCAAGAAGCTGGGGCGCATCGTGCGGCCCAGCCATCGGGTAACGGGCAACCGAAAGGACAGCGTCGATGGAGCGGGCTGGGAAATGCTGTTCGTGGCCATTGATGACCATGCCCGCATTGCCTTCACTGACTCCATGCTGACGAGAAGGCGCCCAACGCGGTGCAGTTCCTGCGCAACGCACATGCCTACTACGCCAGCCTGGGAGTGCGCATCCAACGCTTGCTGACCGACAACGGATCGGCCTTCCGATCACGAGACTTCGCGCTGGCCTGCCGAGAGCTGGGCATACGCCACCGATTCACCCGCCCGTACCGGCCACAAACCAACGGCAAGGCAGAGCGATTCATCCAGTCGGCCTTGCGCGAGTGGGCGTATGGATTTACCTATCAGAACTCCAGTGAGCGCACCGCCGCACTGGACCACTGGAATCACCACTACAACTGGCACCGCCCACATCAAGGCATCGGCGGTGCCTCTCCCATGTCCAGACTCAAGCGGTCACGAAACAACCTCTTGACTCTTCACATCTAGCGCGCTGGCGGCGCGCCCCTACAATCGTGCGGTCATGAGCCTGATCACACGCTGCCCTGCCTGCGGGACGATGTTCAAAGTCGTACCCGACCAGCTCAGGATTTCCGATGGCTGGGTGCGCTGCGGGCACTGCGCCGAGGTGTTCGATGCGCCTGCGCATCTTCATGATCCGTCGGCCCCGCCACCCGCCGTGCAGGAACACGCGCCTGAGCCGTTCGAGGCCATGCATGAGCAGCCGGACCCGGTGCCCATGGAGTTCGTGGAGCAGCCATACACCGGGCTTGCACACATGGATCCCGACGCTGCGCAAGATGCAGCTGCTGCCGAAGACGACATCGTGGTTATCGACGAAAGCCTTGCTCCTTCACAGGATCCGGCATCGTGGACTGACACACGCGTGTTGCCGGTGGACCAGTCCGTCAACGCCGACGACCCGCCGGAGATGCGGGAACTGGCTGCCCGCACGCTCGGTGTCGAGGACGACGAGCCCGAGGCCCCGGTCGTGACACCGTCGTTCGTGAAACAGGCCGATCGCAGGGCGTTCTGGCGAAAGCCGTGGGTGCGCATACTGCTCACGCTGATCGTCCTGTTGCTGACCGGCGCGCTCGCGCTTCAGGCGGCGTATCAGGAGCGCGACCGCATCGCGGCGCAATGGCCCCAGACGCGACCCGCACTCGCGAAGATGTGCGAACTGCTGCAGTGCGAAATCTCCGCACTTCGCAAGATCGAATCGGTCGCGATCGAAGGCTCGTCGTTCACGCGCCTGCGCCCGGATGCGTATCGCCTGAACATCGTGCTGAAGAACAATGCGCCGATGGATGTCGCGATGCCGTCGGTGGAGCTCACGCTCACAGACACGCAGGACGGCGCCGTGGTCCGCCGCGTGCTTACCCCCGCCGACATGGGCGCTTCTTCGACGCTTGCGGCCGGTGCCGAATGGAACGGCAACATTCCGATCGCTGTTTCCGCAGCGGGCGGTGCAGCGCGCGTGGCAGGCTATCGCGTACTCGCTTTCTATCCTTGAGACTTTTGTATGGCAGCAATCATCTGTGGCTCCCTGGCTTTCGACACGATCATGACTTTCGAGGGCCGGTTTGCCGAGCAGATCATGCCGGACCAGCTGCACATCCTGAACGTCTCGTTCCTCGTGCCGGCGCTGCGCCGTGACTTCGGTGGATGCGCCGGCAACATTGCCTACAGCCTCAAGGCCCTGGGCGGCGATCCGCTGCCGATGGCCACGGTCGGGAGCGATGGGCCCGAGTACATCGCGCGGTTGAAGACGCTCGGCATCGATGCGTCGTATGTGCGCGAGGTGAGCGACACGTACACCGCGCAGGCCATGATCATGACCGACCGCGACAACAACCAGATCACCGCATTCCACCCCGGCGCGATGACGCAGGCGCATGTGACGCGGATCGAGGCGCGGCCCGACGTGAAGCTGGGCATCATCTCGCCCGACGGACGCGACGCGATGCTCCAGCATGCCGACCAGTTCAAGGCCGCCGGCATTCCCTTCGTGTTCGATCCGGGTCAGGGGCTTCCGATGTTCGACGGCAAGGACCTTGCCGCTTTCATCGACAAGGCGAGCTGGGTCACGGTCAACGACTACGAAGGCAAGATGCTGAGCGAGCGCACCGGCTGGGACAGCGCGACCATCTCGCGCAAGGTGAAGGGGCTTGTCGTCACGCTGGGTGCCGAGGGCTGCGAGGTCTGGATCGACGGTGTGTGCACGGTGGTGCCGCCGGTCAAACCTGATGCTGTGGTCGATCCGACCGGATGCGGGGATGCCTGGCGCGGCGCGCTGCTGTTCGGGCTGGAACGCGGATGGTCGCTCGAGCGTTGTGCGGAACTGGGCAACAAGGTCGGCGCCATCAAGATCGCGCAACGCGGCCCGCAGAACTACACGCTCGATCGTCAGGCATGAAAAAAGCCCGGGGCCTTGCGGCTCCGGGCTTGCAGGACGCAAAGCGCCTTGCTTACGGCTTGCTGGCCGTGGGGAACGGCCAGGCTGCTTGCGGATTCAGAGTGGTCTGAGCCGCAGGGGCAGCTACCGCGGGGGCGGCTGCCTTGGCAGCAGGTGCTTTCGCAGCTTTCTTCGCAGCCGGCTTCTTGGCTGCTTTCTTGGCTGCGGGCTTTTTCTTCGCAGCGGGCTTCTTCGCAGCAGCCTTCTTGGCTACCTTCTTGGCAGCGGCCTTTTTCGCCGGAGCCTTCTTGGCAGCAACCTTCTTCGCAGCCGGCTTCTTGGCGGCTACCTTCTTGGCAGCAACCTTCTTTGCCGGAGCCTTCTTGGCAGCGGCCTTCTTCGCCGGAGCCTTCTTCGCGGCTACCTTCTTGGCGGCCGGCTTCTTTGCTGCGACTTTCTTAGCAGCGGGTTTCTTCGCGGCGGCCTTCTTGGCCGGAGCTTTCTTTGCAGTTGCCATTTCTTTCTCCTTGATCAAGTTGAAAAATCAACTAGGTGAAGCGCTTCACGCCTGTTGGGGGCTCGAAGCGATCCATGGTGTTGGGACAACGCCCAGCACCATGAACACGGGAACAAGCGCCGCTTCGCGCTCTATGGCGCGATGGACGGTGCTTGTGAATCTTGACGACATTGTTCTTGTTGAAAGGTCAATCCCAGGAGAGCGCGCCGCCCGACTGATACTCGATCACGCGGGTCTCGAAGAAGTTGCGCTCTTTCTTCAGGTCGATCATTTCACTCATCCACGGGAACGGATTCTCCTCGTTCGGGAAGAGTGCTTCAAGACCAATCTGCGTCGCGCGCCGGTTGGCGATGTAGCGCAGGTAGCCCTTGAACATGGAGGCATTGAGGCCCAGCACGCCACGCGGCATGGTGTCCTCGGCATAACGGTACTCGAGATCGACGGCCTTCTGGAACAGTGCCTTGATCTCGGCCTTGAACTCGGCGGTCCACAGGTGCGGGTTCTCGAGCTTGAGCTGGTTGATCAGGTCGATGCCGAAGTTGCAGTGCATCGACTCGTCACGCAGGATGTACTGGTACTGCTCGGCAGCACCGGTCATCTTGTTCTGGCGACCCAGCGCGAGGATCTGCGTGAAGCCGACATAGAAGAACAGGCCTTCCATCAGGCAGGCGAAGACGATCAGCGACTTCAGCAGTGTCTGGTCGGTCTCGGGCGTGCCGGTGTGGAAGTTCGGGTCCATGATCGCCTCGATGAAGGGGATCAGGAACTCGTCCTTGTCGCGGATCGACTGGACTTCGTTGTACGCGTTGAAGATCTCGGACTCGTCGAGGCCGAGTGACTCTACGATGTACTGGTAAGCGTGCGTGTGGATCGCTTCCTCGAATGCCTGGCGCAGCAGGAACTGGCGGCACTCGGGGGCGGTGATGTGGCGATAGGTGCCCAGCACGATGTTGTTGGCGGCCAGCGAATCGGCGGTCACGAAGAAGCCGAGGTTGCGCTTGACGATGCGACGCTCGTCTTCGGTCAGGCCGTTCGGATCTTTCCACAGCGCGATGTCGCGCGTCATGTTCACTTCCTGCGGCATCCAGTGGTTGGCGCAGGTGGCGAGATACTTTTCCCAAGCCCACTTGTACTTGAATGGCACGAGCTGGTTGACGTCGGTCTGCGCGTTGATGATGCGCTTGTCGGCCGCGCGCACGCGACGATGGTCACCGAGCTTGGTCGTGGCTTGCGTCGGCGCAGCAATGGTCGCGCCATCGTTCAGCGTGCGCACTGCAGGCTGCGAAGAAACGGTCTGGAGGGTAGGGGACGCCTGCGGGAGAGGCGGATACTCCGCCGTGCGGTTGCTGGTTGAACCGCTGGCGGGTGACTGTTGCAGTCCTTGTGATGAGGGCTTGACTTCTTCGTCCCAGGTCAGCATAGGCATTCCAATGTTTCAAATTATCCGGGCATCGCTGTGAATTGAAAAGTGTTCATTCACATCGGGCCCGGATTGTGTTGCTGTATTGCATCGAACGATTCACGTTGTGTGATGCATTGCGTGTTTGCTTCGCTGGCTGTTTTACTGGCAGGCTTCGCAGGTCGGGTCATCGACGCCGCAGAACTTGATGTCGGTTGCGGGCGTTGCGCTCATCTGTTCGCGTGCGGCGGCCGCAGCCGCTTCGAGTGCGCTCATGCGCGGTGCTGCGGCTGCAGACGAGGAGTCGCTGCCCGACGACACGGCATTGAGTCGACCCGACTGCACCGTGGACTTTTCCGCATGCGTCGCGCTGATGGTGCGCAGGTAGTACGTGGTCTTCAGACCGCGCGTCCATGCGAGCTTGTAGGTGTCGTCGAGCTTCTTGCCCGATGCGCCGGCCATGTAGATGTTCAGGCTCTGCGCCTGGTCGATCCACTTCTGGCGACGCGACGCGGCTTCCACCAACCACACCGGCTCCACTTCGAACGCGGTTGCGTAGAGCGCTTTCACTTCCTGCGGCACGCGGTCGATCGGACGCAGCGAGCCGTCGAAGTGCTTGAGGTCCATGACCATCACGTCGTCCCACAGGCCCAGGCGCTTGAGGTCACGCACCAGATAGTGGTTGATCACGGTGAACTCGCCGGACAGGTTCGACTTGACCGACAGGTTGCCGAAGCACGGCTCGATGGAGGCGTCGACGCCGATGATGTTGGAGATGGTTGCCGTCGGGGCGATGGCCACGCAGTTGGAGTTGCGCATGCCGTCGGTGGCGATCTTCTTGCGCAGTGCATCCCAATCCAGCGTGGACGAGCGGTCCACTTCGACATAGCCGCCGCGGGCCTGGCTCAGCAGGTCCAGCGTGTCGCAGGGAAGGATGCCCTTGTCCCACAGCGATCCCTTGTAGCTGG
This sequence comes from Variovorax sp. VNK109, assembly GCF_049445855.1. Classification (NCBI taxonomy): domain Bacteria; kingdom Pseudomonadati; phylum Pseudomonadota; class Betaproteobacteria; order Burkholderiales; family Comamonadaceae; genus Variovorax; species Variovorax sp. VNK109. The sequence continues at coordinate 595,028 of NZ_JBMSDV010000003.1, forward strand.
AGTACTTGCCGCGTTCCTTGGCCAGTTCGGTCGAGGCCCAGTAGGCGTAGTAGCAGATCGCTTCCATCGACTTGTCGGCGAACTCGACAGCTTCCTGGCTGGCGTAGGGGATGCGCAATTCATACAGCGAGTCCTGGAAGGCCATGACGCCCATGCCCACCGGACGGTGGCGCATGTTGGAGTCGCGCGCCTTCTTGACGGCGTAGTAGTTGATGTCGATCACGTTGTCGAGCATGCGCATCGCGACCTTGATGGTCTTCTTGAGCTTCTCGTGGTCGACGCCGCCATCCTTCAAGTGCTGCAGCAGGTTCACGGAACCCAGGTTGCAGACCGCGGTTTCGGTGTCGCTGGTGTTGAGCGTGATCTCGGTGCACAGGTTGGACGAGTGCACGACGCCCACATGCTGCTGGGGCGAGCGCACGTTGCAGGCGTCCTTGAAGGTGATCCAGGGATGGCCGGTTTCGAACAGCATCGAGAGCATCTTGCGCCACATGTCGGTGGCCTGCACCGTTTTGTAGGGCTTGATCTCGCCGCGCTTTGCCTTCTCTTCGTAGGCCACGTAGGCCTTTTCGAATTCGGCACCGAACAGGTCGTGCAGGTCGGGCACGTTGGAGGGGGAGAACAGCGTCCACTCGCCCTTTTCCATCACGCGGCGCATGAACAGGTCGGGAATCCAGTTCGCGGTGTTCATGTCGTGCGTGCGGCGGCGGTCGTCGCCGGTGTTCTTGCGCAGTTCGAGGAATTCCTCGATGTCCAGGTGCCACGATTCGAGGTATGTGCAGACAGCGCCCTTGCGCTTGCCGCCCTGGTTCACGGCCACGGCCGTGTCGTTGACCACCTTCAGGAACGGCACGACGCCTTGCGATTCGCCGTTGGTGCCCTTGATGTGCGAGCCCAGCGCGCGGACACGCGTCCAGTCGTTGCCCAGACCACCGGCGAACTTGGACAGCAGCGCGTTTTCCTTGATGGACTCGTAAATGCCGTCCAGATCGTCGGGCACGGTGGTGAGGTAGCACGACGAGAGCTGCGAGCGCAGCGTGCCGCTGTTGAACAGCGTGGGCGTGGACGACATGAAGTCGAACGACGACAGCACTTCATAGAACTCGATGGCGCGGGCTTCGCGGTCGATCTCGTTGAGCGCCAGACCCATGGCCACGCGCATGAAGAAAGCCTGCGGCAGTTCGATGCGCGTCTTGCGCACGTGCAGGAAGTAGCGGTCGTACAGCGTCTGCAGGCCGAGGTAGTCGAACTTCAGGTCGCGGTCGGACTTGAGCGCGGCGCCCAGACGGTTCAGGTCGTACTGGAGCAGCCTCTCGTCGAGCAGTTCGTTCTCGACACCCTTCTTGATGAATTGCGGGAAGTAGTCGGCGTAGGCCTGCGCCATGTCGGCCGGCTGCACTTCGCGGCCGATGATCTCCTTGAAGATCGTGTGCAGCAGCAGGCGGGCGGTGACGTAGGTGTAGTCAGGATCTTTCTCGATCAGCGTGCGCGCGGCCAGGATGGACGCCTTGTAGACCTCGTCCACCGGCACGCCGTCGTAGAGGTTGCGCATGGTCTCGGCCATGATGGGATCGGGACGGACATCGGCGCCGAGATTGGCGCAGGACGATTCGATCAGGCGCTGCAACTGGCCCAGGTCGAGCGGTACGCGCTGGCCGCCGTCGATCACATGCAGTGCGGGCGCGGCCGGCACTTCCTGCACGGTGGACTTGCGCTCCTGCGCGCGGCGCTCGCGGTACAGCACGTAGGCGCGGGCGATCTCGTGGTGGCCGCCACGCATGAGGCCGAGTTCGACCTGGTCCTGCACGTCTTCGATATGGAAGGTGCCGCCGCCCGGGCGCGAACGCACCAGCGCGCGGACCACCGCCTGCGACAGGTTGTCCACCACTTCACGCACGCTGGCGGACGCAGCGCCCTGCGTGCCATGCACGGCAAGAAACGCCTTCATCATGGCGATGGCAATCTTGTTCGGCTCGAACGGCACCACGGCACCATTGCGGCGGATGATCTGGTAATGCGCCAGCGGGTTGCTGGCGGGCTGGCCTGCCGTGTCGGTGTGCTGGGCCGGCACCATGCCGGCGGAAGGGGTGGGCGTGTTCAAAGCGACTTGCATTGCTTCCTCTTTCGTTCGCGAATTCTTGTTGATGTGCCGGCTGGCGGCAGGCAGAAACCCTGATTTCTGCGGTACAGCGACACACTATATCTAGGGTCTGGCGGGATTTCAAGCCACTACGGGTAGTGTGTCGCGACAAAGTTTACCTTCGCCGGAATTGACGCGCTGCAGCGTGGTTGATCGTGCGCGCCGACCCTCGATAGACACCCTTCCACAGGGCGCATCAACGCTGACTCCAGAGTGCCACAACGAGCACTGGCGCGGGCTCTGACGGTGAATGCGCGCGCAAGCCGCGTGGTCTTTAACCGTTACGAATTCCGCTGGAAATTTCGCGCGGAAATCGCGACACCGGCCAGCCGAGAGCGCGTTGAAGAAACGGCCAGTCGAATCCTTCGCCAGGGTCCTGCTTGCGACCTGGCGCAACGTGCTCATGTCCGGCGATATAGGTCACCGGGTAGTGTTGGCTGAGTGCGCTGCACAAGCCCGCCAGCGTTTCGTATTGCGCGGATTCGAACAGCCCGCCCTCCAGGCCTTCGAGCTCGATGCCGATCGAGTTGTCGTTCACGTTGTCGCGGCCGTTGAAGTGCGAACGGCCTGCGTGCCAGGCGCGGTCCGCACAGCTCACGAACTGCCAGAGCTCACCGTTGCGGCGTATGAAGAAGTGGGCCGACACTTCCATGCCACGGATGGTGTCGAAGTACGGATGTGCATCCCAGTCGAGCGTGTTGGTGAACAACTGCATCACTTCGGGCCCGCCATACTGGCCGGGCGGCAAGCTGATGGAATGCACGACGATCAGGTCGATCTCGATGCCTTCGGGCCGGGGCCCATGGTTGGGTGAGGGCACATGACGCGCAAACCGGTACCAGCCTTCGGTCCACAACGCGCTGGTGGCGTCGGTGGTCATTTGCTGTCGGGCGCGTCCTGCGCATCGTCGCCGTCGGGCACGGCGATGTTCAGCCGTGCGATGCGATAGCGGATCTGCCGCAGACTCAGGCCCAGGCGCGCGGCCGCCGCGGTACGGTTGAAGCCGGTTTCCTGCAGCGCCTTGACCAGGATCTCACGCTCCTGGCTGTCCATGTACGACTGAAGGTCCTGCGGCATGCCGTCTGACGCGGGTGATGGTCTGGCGGAGGATGCTGCAGTTGAAGGCAATTCATTCGATGCCGGGCCCGGCATCGATCCGGGCAAGGCGTCGAGATGCAGCTCTTCGCCATCGCTCAAGGCGACGGCACGGTGCAACAGGTTTTCAAGCTCGCGCACGTTGCCTTGCAGCGGATGGGCGGCCAGCTGATCCAGCGCATCGCGGGACAACACGGGCAGGGGCAGGCCCGACTCCTGGGCAATGCGCGCCAGCAAAGATTCACACAATGCGGCCAGATCCTCGCGCCGCTCGCGCAGCGGCGGCAGCGCAATCTCGATCACGTTGAGGCGATAGAACAGATCCTGCCGGAACCTGCCGGTTTGTACATCGCCTGCCAGGTCACGATGCGTGGCGCTGATGATGCGCACGTCTACCGCTTCTTCCTGTGTCGAGCCGATCGCGCGCACATGGCGCTCCTGGATGGCCCGCAGCAGCTTGGACTGCATGACCAGCGGCAAGTCGCCGATTTCGTCGAGGAAGAGCGTGCCGCCCTGGGCGGCCTGGAAATAGCCCTCGCGGTCGTGCGTCGAACCGGTGTACGAGCCCTTGCGCGCGCCGAAGAATTCCGCTTCGAGCAGGTTTTCGGGGATCGCGCCGCAGTTCACCGCGATGAACGGTCCTTCGTTGCGATGGCTGCAGGCATGGATGGCCCGCGCGGCCAGTTCCTTGCCGGTACCCGACTCCCCGCGCACGAGCACCGGCGCCATGCTGCGGGACACCTTGGCGATGCGCGCCTTCACCGTGCGCATGGCCTGCGACTCGCCGACGAGTCGCTGCAGGGCCTGCGCGGCCTGGCCCGAGACCGGCTGCGCCGGCGCAGCCGCAGTGTGATGCGAACGCAAAGGCGCAGCAGCAGACGCCACCGGCAGCACGTTGCCGCCCTGGACGGCGGACGCTACCACGGCGCGGAACTGCTTGAGGTCCACGGGTTTGGTGAGGTAGTCGAATGCGCCAGCCTTCAGTGCTTCGACGGCGTTCTCCGCCGAGCCATACGCCGTCATCACCACGCAGCGCTCCGGACGTTGCTGCGACTGCATGCCCTTGATGAGGTCCAGACCCTGGCCATCGGGAAGCCGCATGTCGGTGATGACCGCGTCGAACCGGTTGTCGCCGAGTTGCTCCCAGGCTTCGGCCAGACACGACGCGGTCTCGACACGATAGCCTTCGCGCAGCAGCGTGAGTTCGTAGAGCGTGCGCAGGTCGGGCTCGTCGTCGACGACGAGGATTTGCGCTGCAGAGTTGGGAACGGCGGCGGAGGTGCTCACGGGGCTATTGTGTCAAATCAGCCGGCGGCCTGGAAGGCGACGGTGAAGGCATTGCCTTGCACCGTCGTGTCATTGCGCAGGCGCTGCGTGCGCTCGTAGCCGATGACGGCGCCGTGCCGCTCGCAAAGCTCGCGACATATATAGAGGCCCAGTCCGCTGGAGCGGCTTTCCGACGAGAAGAACGGCTCGAACAGATGCCGCTCCACCGCCTGTTCAAGGGGCGCGCCGTCGCTCCACACCTGCAGCAGCCCGCGGCCATCCGGTGCGATGCGCGTGGAAACGATGATGGCGTCCGGCTCCTGCGATGCATAGCGCGCGGCATTGTCCAGCAGGTTGACCATCAGCCGACGCAGATGCTCGGCTTCGAAAACAATGCCCAGCCGTTCTGCGCGCAAGCGGTGCTGGAGACGCTTTCCGTGTCCTGTCTGTTGCAGCCAGTCTTCGAGGGCCGGATAGACCGCCGCGTCCAGCACGATGGTGGGGACGTCGGCTCGCGCGCCCACCTGTTGCACGCGTGCGATGTCCAGCACTTCCTCGACGATGCGGGACAGGCGCTGCGCATTCTGCTGAACCATCTGCGTGAGCTTGCGCTGGGCGGGGTCGGTGAGGTCTTCATCCAGCAGGGCGTTGGCCTGCGCAATGGCGGCCAGCGGATTGCGGATTTCATGCGCCACCGCCGCCGACATGCGGCCCATGGCGGCCAGCTTCTCGGTGCGCACGCGCGCTTCCATTTCGCGCAGGTCCTGCAGGAAGATGACGCACAGGCTTTCGCTGTCACCACCCAGCGCGGCTGTCAGGCGGGTGCGCACATGCACGCGGACCAGCGCTGCGCCTGCCACGTCGATGCCGACGTCGCTGATTTGCGGAAGGCGGCTTTCGAAGGTCAGCATCGCGACGTCGGCGACCGATTGCCATGCCGCTTCGCGTCTCAGCGAGAACGGCAACGGCAGCGTCGCGCCAGGTGCTCCGAGCAAGGCCCGTGCCGCCGGGTTGGCAGCGCGCGCAATGCTTTGCCTGTCCACCACGATCACGCCGTCGGTGAGGTTGTCGATCACCAGTTCGTTCACCTGCGTCTGGATGCGCGCCGCGCGCTGGCTCTGCACGGACCGCAGTTCTTCACCGGCCAGCCGCGACGCCAGCTGGTTGGCGAGGAAGGCAACGAGGAACAGTCCGGTGCTGGTGAGCGCCGCCTGAAGGAAGCGGCCCGTGGTGTCGGCCGTGGAGATCAGTGTCAACCACCATGCGTCCGCGAGCAGCAGGATGGCCACGAGCGCTGCTGTGCCGAGCGCCAGCAGCATGGTTCCCAGCACCGAGGCAAGCAGCACAGGCAGTGCAAGGAGCGGCCCGTAGTTGATGCCGCCGATTTGCTGGGCCTGCAGGATGATGAAGAACACCAGGTCGACACCGACGGTGACCAGCCAGTGGCGGTCGAGCGCGCGCACCGGGAGTGAGGGTTGGACTTTGAGGCGCACCGCAATCGTCGCCAGGAGGTAGCCGAGGGCCAGTGCAAGCACCCAGGGCATGACCGGCTGGCCGAGCGCGAAGAGGGTGATCTGCAAAAGCAGCAACACCACGCCCGTCATGATGCGCACGCCCATGAACCCGCGCCACAGGCGCGCAAAGCCCGCGCCCACCGGATGACTCGCCGCTTCGGGTGGACCGAACCACGACGTTTCGTATGGGGTCGAAGCCATCCGTATGCCGGCCTTCAGCGCTCGGCGCTCCGGCGATGCTCTTCGCCGCAGTACAGGGCGAGCTTGCCGGTGACTGCGTCCGAACGCGGCAGGTGCAATCCGCAGACAGGGCAACTGACCATGTCCTGGGGTGGGGGTGGTTCGCGTCGGCTGGCGGGTTGCGCGGGCCTGGCTTCCTCGTCATCGCTGCGACTTTGCCGGCCATTGCGCCAGAGCCAGAACGCCAGCAGCACGACGGCCGCGACGAGCACGAATTTCATGTGGGGCGGCCCAGCACGACCTCGAGCACGAAGCGGGAGCCGACGTAGGACAGCAGCAGCAATGCGGTCCCGACATAGAGAACGCCGACGGCGGTGCGTCCGCGCCAGCCGAACCGCGAGCGACCGATCAGAAGCAGTGCGAACGTGATCCAGGACAGCACGGAGAAGATGGTCTTGTGGTCCCACTTCCATGACTTGCCTGCCGCGCCGTAAAGCGTCTCGCCGAAAAGCCACCCGGCCAGCAATGTGGCGGACAGCAGCACGAAGCCCGCTGTGACGAAGCGGAACGTCAGCCGTTCAAGCAGGAGAAGGGGCAACCCGGCCTGCGGCTCGGCGGCCAGCCGGATCTGCTTTTCGGCGCGCGACATCAGCCATGCATGGACCACAGCCGCGCCGAAGAGCCCATAAGAGGCGATGCCCAGCGCCAGGTGCATCGGCAGCCAGGGCGAGGCCGCCACGTGGAGCGGTTGTCCGGGGAACAGCAAGGCCAGCAGCACGGCCACAGCACCCAGGCCTGCCAGAGCCCATCGCGCGCGCATCTGGGGAAAGAGCTGGCTTTCGACCGCATAGACCGTGAGCACCAGCCAGGCGGTCACCGACAGCGCAGGGGCGAAACCGAAGCGGGGCGACTCTGCCGCCAGGCCGTGGATCAGCAGCGCGCCATGCAAAAGCCATGCGATCAGCAGGGCAACCTTCGCCGCGCGTTCGCTGAGCTGGGACGCCGCTGCCGCCGGCACGGCGTACGCCACGGCCGCCGCAGAGCCCAGCCAGAGGCTTGTGAGGGTCGTGCTGGCTAGAATCATGCGTACAGTTTAGCTTTGAAACAGGCTTTCCCATGGCCTCGGCCCTTACCGAAAAATTCTCCCGCATCGTCAAGCAGATCAGCGGGCAGGCGCGCATCACCGAAGACAACGTGCAGGACATGCTGCGTGAAGTGCGCATGGCCTTGCTCGAAGCCGACGTCGCCCTGCCCGTCGTGCGCGACTTCATCGCGCGCGTCAAGGAAAAGGCGTTCGGCCAGGAAGTGCTGGGCTCGCTCAAGCCGGGCCAGGCGCTGGTGGGCATCGTCAACCGCGAACTCGCCGCCACCATGGGCGAGGGCGTGGCCGACATCAACCTCGCCGCGCAGCCGCCGGCCGTCATCCTGATGGCCGGCCTGCAGGGCGCCGGCAAGACCACCACCACGGCCAAGCTCGCGCGCCATCTCATCGAGAAACGCAAGAAGAAGGTGCTCACTGTTTCTGGCGACGTCTATCGCCCCGCCGCCATCGAGCAGCTCAAGACCGTCACCGCGCAGGCCGGCGCGGAGTGGTTCCCCAGCACGCCGGACCAGAAGCCGGTCGACATCGCGAAGGCGGCGCTCGACCATGCGCGCCGTCACTTCTTCGACGTGCTGCTGGTGGACACGGCCGGCCGTCTGGGCATCGACGAAGCGCTGATGAAGGAAATCCGCGATCTGCATGCCGCCATCAACCCGGTGGAAACGCTGTTCGTCGTCGACGCCATGCAGGGCCAGGACGCGGCCAACACCGCCAAGGCGTTCAAGGACGCGCTGCCGTTGACCGGCATCATCCTCACCAAGACCGATGGCGACTCGCGCGGCGGCGCGGCGCTGTCGGTGCGGCAGATCACCGGTGTACCGATCAAGTTCGCAGGGACGAGCGAGAAGATCGACGGCCTCGAAGTGTTCGACGCCGATCGCCATGCGGGCCGCGTGCTCGGCATGGGCGACATCGTCGCGCTGGTCGAACAGGTCACGGCCGGCGTGGACATGGAGGCCGCGCAGAAGCTGGCCGCCAAGGTCAAGAGCGGCTCGGGCTTCGACCTGAACGACTTCCTCGCGCAGATCCAGCAGATGAAGCAGATGGGTGGCCTGTCCAGCCTCATGGACAAGCTGCCCGCGCAGATGGCCGCCAAGGCCAGCGAGGCGGACCTCACGCGCGCCGAACGCGACATCCGCCGCAAGGAAGGCATCATCAACAGCATGACGCCGCTGGAGCGCCGCAAGCCCGAACTGCTCAAGGCCACGCGCAAACGCCGCATTGCCGCCGGTGCCGGCGTGCAGGTTCAGGAAGTGAACCGCCTGCTCAACGAGTTCGAGCAGATGCAGGGCATGATGAAGAAGATGAAGGGCGGCGGCCTCATGAAGATGATGAAGAAGATGGGCGGCATGAAAGGCATGCCGGGCATGCCGAAGTTCTAGTTGGCAACTGCCCACAAAAAAGGCCGTCGGGAGACGGCCTTTTTTTGTTTGCGCTCCACAATCACGCCGCAATACGCAACGACCGTGCTGCCGGGCGAGCCAGCTGGCTCGCATGCAGCCAGGCGCGACGTAGTACGGCGGGCGACCAGGCTTCTTCAGGAATGAGAAGCCAGCGGTTCTGACGCAGCATGGTGCCCAGCTCGATCTGGCTGGTCAGCACTGTCAGCGGAACGGCCAGCAACAGCGGCAGGCCCACAGGCAGCAACCACATCAGCGCACTTGCATCGATGACGGCGATGCCCACGGCCAGCAGCGCAATGACCAGCGTCATCGGCGCCAGTTGGCGGAGTGCGTGGGTCCACGGCACGGCAGCGGCTTCACGCGGCGGCGACTTCCAGTCCAGCTTGATGCCGGTGAGCGCGACCACGACGAACAGCGAGTGCGCCAGCATGCGGATGGGCGCCTGCAGCAACGCGAGCGCGGCTTCGAGGACGGCGCTCTTGAGCAGGCTGCCCACACCACCGAAGAGGCGCTGCTCACGACGCATCAGGACTGCGGCAATGCCGAGCAGGCGCGGCAGGAACAGCATGCACAGCGTCCAGGCCCACAGGCCGATCAGTTCGCTCGGCACGATGTGCCAGTCGGCCACGATGCGCGCACCGGACAACCACAGCGCCGTGCCCAGCGTGAGGAAGGCGAGCCACAGCGGGGCCGACAAATAGGCCATGGCACCGGTCACGAACATGCTGCGATGGACCGTGTGGATGCCCGGCTCGGCCATCAGGCGGGAGTTCTGCAGATTGCCCTGGCACCAGCGGCGGTCACGCTGCAGTTCGGCCAGCAGGTCGGGCGGTTGCTGTTCGTAGCTGCCGACCAGATCGGACACCAGCCACACGTGATAACCGGCACGGCGCATCAGCGCGGCTTCGACGAAGTCGTGCGACATGATGCCGCCTGCCAGACCGCCCGTGCCCTTGATGGGCGCCAGCGCGCAATGCTTCATGAAGGGCTCGACGCGGATGATCGCGTTGTGGCCCCAGTAGTGCGATTCGCCCAGTTGCCAGAACTGCATCCCCAGCGTGAACAGTCGGCCCGTCACGCGCGAGGCGAACTGCTGCGCGCGTGCATGCAGCGTCACGTGGCCGATGGCCTGCGTCGCGGTCTGGATGATGCCAGCCGTCGGATTGGCTTCCATCAGCTTGGCCATGGAGACGATGCAGTCGCCGCTCATCACGGAGTCGGCATCGAGCACCACCATGTACTTGTAGTCCTTGCCCCAGCGTCGGCAGAAGTCGGCCACATTGCCGGCCTTGCGGTGCGTGCGGCGCGTGCGCAGGCGGTAGTACACCTCGACCTGCGGCTGGTTGGCGTTGGCGGCCAGCGCGGCGCGCAGGTCTTCCCAGGCGGCGCGTTCGGCGGCAGCGATTTCGGGGTCGTAGCTGTCGGACAGCACGAACACGTCGAAGGTCTTCGAGTGACCCGTGGCAGCAACCGATTCGCAGGTGGCACGCAGGCCGGCGAACACCGTGGCGACGTCCTCGTTGCAGATCGGCATGATGATCGCGGTGCGCGCATCGGCGTTCAGCGTGTGGCCCTGCACCTGCCTGGCCGACAGCGTGTGCGCATCCCCGCGCACCATCACCCAGAAGCCCATCAGCGCGGTGACGAAGCCGCTGACCACCCAGGCGGACAGCAGGCCGAACAACGCGATCTGGCCCCATTCGAGGAATGCGTTGTCGTAGTTGGGTTGCACGTTCGCAAACAGCGAACTGGCGACGATGGTGCTGAGCAGGGTGAGCACCGCGAATGCCATGCGGCGACGCTTGGCAGCGAGCTCCCATCCGGCGGGCGGCGTCTGGCGGGGCTCGCTGCGCACGGGGCTAGCGATGCGGTTGGCAGCCATGAGGATGGCCGTGCCGATGCTGTTCCAGAAGCCGCGCCAGGGCAGCGGCATCATGGAGCCACGGTTGATGGGCGGTGCGGTCACCGCATTCGGGTGGCGCTGTGCGAGCGTTTCAGGCGTTACTCGGGAAGAATGATGTTGGTCCATGTTTCGCTCACGATGTCGTTGACGTGTTGGAGGAAGGCGCGCAGTTCGACCGGCCGGGCCGGGTCGATGCGCTGCACGCGCAGGGTCATGCGCCATGCGCCGGTGGCGGCATTGCGGTAGACCAGAGATTCGGTGACGCGACCGTTCGCGTCGGTGGAAGCCACGGCGCGGACCGGGGCGTTGGCGGGCAAGTCCTGCAGGGATGGGCCGGCGAAATCGATGACGTATTGCGTCTGCGTGCGCAGCTCTTCGGCGCTCAGCCGGTTGAAGCCGATCCCGCGGCGCGTCTGCACCACGTGGCCGTTGGGCGGTTGCTGCGGTGCATCGCCTTGCCAGTGCAGTTCGTAGGAGAAGTCCAGCGGCGCGCCGGCAGCGGGCAGCTTCGCAGGCACCCAGTAGGCGACGATGTTGTCGTGCGTCTCGTCCGGCGTGCTGAGCATCACCAGTTCGACGCGGCCCGGGCCCCAGTCGCCCAGCGGTTTCACCCAGGCACTCGGCCGGCGTTCGTAGCGGGCTTCGGAGTCTTCGTAGTTCACGAACTTGCGGTCCCGCTGCATCAGGCCGAAGCCGCGCGGATTCGTGGTGGCGAACGAGGTGACCGTTTTCTCTTTGGGGTTCTGCAGCGGTCGCCACAGCCATTCGCCTTCGCCCGTGGCCACCATCAGGCCGTCGGAGTCGTGCACTTCGGGGCGGAAGTCGTCCAGGTTGGGCTGGTTCTCGCCGAAGAAGAACATGCTGGTCAGCGGCGCGATGCCCAGCATCGCAGGCGCCGTGGTGCCTGCGCGCAGGTAGACGCGGGCGGTGACCTTCGTCGTCGTCTGCTTGCCGGGCGTGATGTCGAAGCGGTAAGCGCCAGTGGCGCGTGGCGATTCGAGCAGCGCGAAGATGGTGAGGTTCTTATCGTCGGCCGCCGGGCGTTGCAGCCAGAACTCGGAGAAGCGCGGGAATTCCTCGCTGCTGCCGCCCACGGTGTCGATGGCGAGCCCGCGTGCCGACAGACCGTACCCCTGCCCGGCGCCGAGTGCGCGGAAGTAGCTCGCGCCCAGGAAGACCACCAGCTCGTCCTTGTAGTCCGGCGAATTCAGCGGAAAGTGCGCGCGGAAACCAGCGAAGCCCAGATCACCCCAGTTGTCGGGATTGAAGGTGTTCCTGCCGTAGTCGAAACGCGAGCGGTCATAGGCGATGTGCTTCACACCTTCCGGGGTGATCTCGTTGATCAGCACCGGCTCGGTCTGGTAGAGGCCGAGGTGGAAGAACATGGTCTCGAAAGGCAGGGACGCATCGCGCCACAGGGCCTGATCGGGCTTGAAGCGGATGTCGCGATGCTGGTCGTAGGTGATGTCGCGCAGTTCGGGCGGCAGGTTGCTGCCGGGCTTGTCGCTGATTGCCTTCCACGGCTGTGCCGCGCGCTTGCGGGCGATGCCCGCGACGTTGTCGAAACCGAACACCGGCGCTGCCGCCGGACGCCTGGCAGGCACAGCGGTTTCGGGTGTCGCAACCGTCGTTTGAGAGGGGGATTGCGCGACCGCGCTGCCGGACAGCGTCAGGGCGGCCAGCAGCGCACCGGCTGCATGGCGCCAGGAGAGGCTGTTGACGAGGACGAGAACGGCATTCATTGCCGCTCTATAGGGCAAACCCTGTGCCAGTCAGAAAAAGTCCTTTTCGATCAAGGACTTGAGTGTGATTTCTGCTGTAAGTGGCTGTATCAGAGGCCTGGCAGGGGGCAAAACCCCCGAAATCTGTCGCTGTTCAGCGACAAGGCAATTCCGGGCGTTCTAAAAGCTCAACAAAATCAATGACTTATTCCTGTCGGGTGTCGGCGACAGGTTCGTTCTTGAAGTGACCGGGGGTCAGCTCGTGCTTCTGCAGCAGACGGTAGAACTCCGTCCGGTTGCGGTCGGCGAGACGTGCTGCATCGGCCACGTTGCCGTCGGTGATCTTGAGCAGGCCGACGAGGTAGTCGCGCTCGAAACGCTGCTTGGCATCGGCATAGCTCAGGACTTCCACCGACGGGACGCGCAGGGCGCGCTGCACCAGCGCCAGCGAAATCAGGGGTGTGCTGGACAGCGCGCAGACCTGCTCCACCACGTTGTAGAGCTGGCGCACATTGCCGGGCCACGCCGCCGTGGTCAAGGCCTTGAGCGCTTCTGGCGCAAAGCCGGAAAGCCGCTTGCCGTACTTGCCTGCCAGGCGCGTGAGGAAATGCTGCGCCAGCAGCGGAATGTCTTCGCGCCGTTCGCCCAGCGTCGGCAGCGTCAACGTGACGACGTTGAGCCGGTAATAAAGGTCTTCGCGGAACTGGCCGGCGGCCATGGCGGCTTCCAGGTCGCGGTGCGTGGCGGAGATGATGCGCACATCCACCTGGATGGACTGGCTGGAGCCCAGCGGACGCACCGCGCGCTCCTGCAAAACGCGCAGCAGCTTGACCTGCAGCGCAGGCGGCATGTCCCCGATCTCGTCGAGCAGCAGCGTGCCGCCATCGGCCGTCTGGAACAGGCCTTTGTGATTGCTCACTGCGTCGGTGAACGCGCCTTTCATGTGGCCGAAGAGCTCGGATTCGAGCAGTGCTTCAGGAATCGCGCCGCAGTTCACCGCGACGAAAGGCCTGGCCGCACGTGAGCTCGCACGGTGGATGGCACGCGCCAGCAGTTCCTTGCCGGCGCCGCTGTCGCCACGCAGCAGCACGCTCGCGTCGGAGCGCGCCACCATGTGCGCTTCGGCCAGCACCTCGGCCATGCGGTTAGAGCGGCTCACGATGTCGGCACGCCAGGCTTCGTCGGTGTGTGCGGGCGCGATGGCAGGCGCATGCAGCGCGAGCGCTTGTGCGATCTTGTCCAGCAGTTCCTTGCCGTCGAAGGGTTTGGTGAGATAGGTGAATACACCGCGCGCGGTGGCTTCCACCGCATCGGGAATGGTGCCGTGCGCGGTGAGCAGGATGACCGGCAGCGAAGGGTGGCGAGCGCGGATCTCGTCGAACAGTGCGAGCCCGTCGCGGCCGGGCAAGCGGACGTCCGACAGCACGAGCTGTGGCCGCTCCATGTCGAGTTGTGCGAGCGCCGCTTCCGCGGAGCCCACCGCGCTGACGCGATAACCCGCGGCGGTGAGCCGCATCGAGAGCAGGCGAAGCATGTCCGCATCGTCGTCCACGACGAGCAGGCGGGGTTGCTGTGCGGTGGACGACGCGGTCTTCATGGTGCAGGCGGGCGATTGCCGTTGGACGGCGCTGCGGCCGGGGGCGGCGCACCGGGGCCACCCGGCCTCGGTGCGGTCAGGCTGCGCTCGATGGCGCGCACGGCTTCGAGCCGTTCGTTGAGCTGGTCGATGCGCCGCTGGTTGTCGCGCAACTGCTGGTTCTGGCGATCGATCTGGTCTTCCAGACGTCGTTGTTCGAAAGCGCGCGCTGCCAGCAGCCGCGCGAGCGGGTGCAGCGGACGGGCTTGCGGTGTGTCCGTGGCGACGACTTTCTGGAGCAGGCCCAGCGAGCGCGCCGTGTCGGCCGGCAGGTGTGTCTGAAGCAATGCAAGGGCGAGTTGCACTTGGGCTTGCGGCACATCGCCGGCCTCGGTCTGGCGTGTGATCTCCATGGCGAGCTCGGCGGCGGCCATCGTGCGCACCCGTTCCGAATACGCCAGCACCAGGGCTTCCACGCCCGGTTCGGTCTTCACCACGGGGGCTGGAGCGGGGGGCGGCGGCGGCGGCGGGGCCGGTGGAGGAGGCGGCGGCGCTACAGGGATCACCGGCGGCGGTGCCGGGGGCGGAGGTGTGGCGCAGCCGGCGACCACGGCGCACAGGGCCAGCACCGCCACACCGGCGGGCAGGATGGATGACTTGCGCGGATCGGCGCGCTGCAATTCAGAGGGCATGGGGTAATTCGATACGGAAATGGGCGCCTTCGTTCGCGGGCACGAGTTCGATGCGGCCACCGTGTGCCGCAATGTACTCCTGCACGATGGACAGGCCAATACCGGTGCCCCGGACCATGTCCTGCGGCTGGCGTTCGCCGCGATAGAAAGGTTCGAAGATGCGCTCGCGGTCGGTGCGCGCGATGCCGGGGCCCTGGTCGGTGATGTCGATGCGGGCATTGCCGGACACGCGCGAAACCAGCAGACGCACCGTGCCATCGGGCGGCGAGAAGCGGATGGCGTTGGACAGCAGGTTCGCCACGGCCGTACCGACCTTTTCCGGGTCCACCAGCGCGTCCAGGGGTTCGCCTTCCACGCGCACCTTGAGGTTGCGCGCCTGCCACTGCAACCGCTGTGAATCCACCTGCTGCTCGAGCAGCACTGTCAGATCGGTGCGCTGGCGGCGCAGCTGGCGGGCCTCGAACGCGGCAGCGTTGAAGCGCAGCAGCGCCTCGATCTGGCCCTGGAGTACCGTCGTGTTCACGTTCAGGATCTGGGCAACCTCGCGCTGGCTGGTGTTGAGCTCGCCGGCCACGCCGTCCTGCAGCAGTGCCACGCCTTCACGCATGGCGGCCAGCGGGGTCTTGAGTTCGTGCGAGATGTGGCGCAGGAAGCGCGCCTTGTCGGCGTCCAGCTCCATCAGCCGCAGGCGCAGCCAGTCGAGCTGCTGGCTCACACGCCGCACATCGGACGGCCCCGAAATGTCGATGGGCACGTCCAGCTGGTTCTCGCCGAGCCCGACGATGGCTTTCTCCAGCCGCTTGAACGGCCGTGCCAGCCAGATGCCGAAGCCGAGTGCCAGCGCGACAGCGAGCGCGATCGACAGCATCACCTGCTGGGCCAGTTGCCTGCGGCTGGCATCGAGCCGGCCCAGCAGCGCACGGTTGCGCTTGGCGATGCCCTGCTGCACCTGCTGCGCCACGCTCGCGTTCAGCACATCGAGCTCACGGAACTCGAGCGCCACCGTGCGTTCGCGGTCGAGTGCGGTTTCTGCAGGCCCGCCGAGCAGGCCGGCAATGGTGTCCAAGTGCCCGTTCCACGTGCGGGCCAGATCGGGCGGCAGGTCGTTGTCCACCAGTCGCCCGATGATGCCGCGTGCATCACGCGCCGCGTCGTCGAACCGGCGGCGCAACTGCGCGTCGTTCAATACCAGCGACTGGCGCGACGCGCGTTCCATGGCGAGGCTGCGTTCGGTGAGCGACTGCGCGGCGGTGGACAAATCCACGGCGCGTGTCGCGCTGTCGCGGCTTTGTGCCATCAGTTCCTCCAGCGTGAACAGCGCGCGCAGCGAGGCCGTGCCCAGCAGCGCCGCGATCAGCATGAAGGCAACCAGCAGCCACTGCCGGAAGGACACGCGGTACAGCTTCATCGGCGCTCGTGGCGACGCCGGCTCAGGCCAGCGCGGGTTCGCCGACCTTCACTTCGCCGCGCAGCGTGTTGGTAAGCGCGCGCGTGATGTGCACATCGACCATCCGGCCCACCAGCCGCGCCGCGTGCGGTCCACCCGGGAAGTTGACCACGCGGTTGCAGGCAGTGCGGCCCATCAGTTCGGACGCGTCCTTGCGCGAAGGCCCTTCCACCAGCACGCGCTGCACCGTGCCCACGCGCGCAGCGCTGATGCGCCGCACGTTCGCGTCCACGGCGGCCTGCAGTTGCTGCAGGCGCGCGAGCTTCACCGCATGGGGCGTGTCGTCGTGCAGGTTGGCGGCGGGCGTGCCAGGCCGCGGGCTGAAGATGAACGAGAAGCTCGCGTCGAACCCCACGTCGTGGATGAGCTTCATCATCTTCGCGAAGTCGTCATCCGTCTCGCCGGGGAAGCCGACGATGAAGTCCGAACTCAGCGACAGTTCCGGCCGCACCGCGCGCAGCTTGCGGATGGTGCTCTTGTATTCCATGGCGGTGTAGCCGCGCTTCATCGCCATGAGAATGCGGTCGCTGCCGTGCTGCACCGGCAGGTGCAGGTGGCTCACCAGCTGTGGCACGCGTGCATACACGTCCACCAGGCGCTGGGTGAATTCATTGGGATGACTGGTCGTGTAGCGGATGCGCTCGATGCCGGGGATGTCCGCAACATATTCGATGAGCATCGCGAAGTCGGCGATGTCCGCCGTGCCGCCCATCGTGCCACGGTAGGCGTTGACGTTCTGGCCGAGCAAGGTCACTTCGCGCACGCCCTGGTCGGCCAGCCCGGCGATCTCCACCAGCACGTCGTCGAACGGCCGGCTCACTTCCTCGCCACGCGTGTAGGGCACGACGCAGTAGCTGCAGTACTTGGAGCAGCCTTCCATGATGGACACGAACGCAGTGGCGCCTTCCACCCGCGCGGGCGGCAGGTGGTCGAACTTCTCGATCTCGGGGAAGCTGATGTCCACCTGCGGGCGGTCCTGCCGGTCGCGCGCTTCCAGCATCTCGGGCAGGCGGTGCAGCGTCTGCGGGCCGAACACCACGTCCACGAAAGGCGCACGCGCGATGATGGCCGCGCCTTCCTGGCTGGCCACACAGCCGCCCACGCCGATCTTCACCCCCCGCGCCTTCAGGTGCTTCACGCGCCCGAGGTCGGAGAACACCTTCTCCTGCGCTTTCTCGCGCACCGAGCAGGTGTTGAAGAGGATCAGGTCGGCCTCTTCCACGTCCTGCGTGGGCTCGTAACCCTGGGCAGCGCCCAGTACGTCGGCCATCTTGTCCGAGTCGTACTCGTTCATCTGGCAGCCGAATGTCTTGATGAATACCTTCCTGGTCATGATGACCCGCCCTTCAACGCGTTGTCGTGCCGTAGCCGGGCAACTGGTTGTAGGGCGTGCGGCCGTCGTCGCGCGCGGGCGCATCGCCTTCGGAGCCGAAGATGAAATTGCGCGGCGGTGTGGCGTGCGGGCGCTTTTCGGCAATTTCGGCGTCGGTGAGGATCCACACGTCGTGGACCATCCCGTTCGACTCGCGCGTGTAGTTCACGACAAGGCTTCGCCCGACGATCGCGCCGGACATGACCAGCATGCCGTCCATGCCGCGGATGCGGGAGCCGGGCGACAGGCGCTCGGCCTTGCTGTCGATGCGGATTTCGGGGGGTGCCACGACGACGAGTGTGCCGCGCAGCGCATTGGCCGGGAATTGGCGCACTGCCGGTGTCGCGGCGGTGGCCTGCGCATGGGCACTGGAGACGGGCAGGGTGGCCAGGACGGCCAGCAGCCCCGTGGCGAGGGTCAGGGCAAGGGCTGCCAGCGGGTTTGCCGGCAAGGCAGTGCAGCGGTTCATGGTTTAGATCCAGAGGCTGTGTGTGGGGGAGCGGTCAGTGTAACGGCTCCGTCGACCGCTGCCCCGCGCGCGACACGAAGGCAAAACCGTGACAAAGGTCGCACAAATTCGCGCGCCCATCGCAATAGAGGGAAACCTCTGTAACGACTAAATACAAAGTATCTAGAATGAATTTTCACGGTAGTAACAGAGGGGGTAGTTTGCGAATCGCAATCCTTGACGACGACCCGGCGCAGCTGGATCTGCTCCAGCACACGGTGAAGGCATTGGGGCACGACCCCCATGCGTTCAACAACGGTCAGGCCCTGATGCGGGCGCTGGCCCGGGACACTTTCGACATGATGGTGCTTGACTGGGAGCTGCCGGACACCACCGGCATCACCATCGTGAAATGGGTGCGCATGCAGCAGGGGGCTACCTTTCCCATCCTCTTCGTCACCCAGCGCTCGCAGGAGTCGGACATCATCGAGGGGCTGAACGCAGGGGCCGACGACTACATGATCAAGCCCGTCCGCGTGGCCGAGCTCATCGCCCGGCTGCGCGCCATGCTGCGGCGGGGCTATCCGCAGACGGGGGGCGTCGAAACCTTCGGCGAATACAAATTCGACGCCGGCGCCAACCTGGCCGAAATGAATGGCGAGCGCGTCGACCTCAAGCAGAAAGAGTTCGCGCTCGCGCTCTTCATGTTCCGCAAGGCCGGCCGCCTGGTGTCGCGCCAGCAGTTGCGCGACGAGGTCTGGCGCAGCCAGGCCGACACCGACTTCCGCACGGTGGACGTCCACATGTCGCGCCTGCGCACCAAGCTGCGGCTGCGCGGTGAGTTCGGCTACCAGCTGGTGTCCGTCTACAGCCAGGGTTACCGGCTCGAGCCGGT
The DNA here is from genome assembly GCF_049445855.1 of Variovorax sp. VNK109. Classification (NCBI taxonomy): domain Bacteria; kingdom Pseudomonadati; phylum Pseudomonadota; class Betaproteobacteria; order Burkholderiales; family Comamonadaceae; genus Variovorax; species Variovorax sp. VNK109. Next base: position 613,782 of record NZ_JBMSDV010000003.1, read on the forward strand.
GACGCTCGGTTCGGAGTAGCAGCGCGAGGCGGCCGTGGCGCGACCCGACTTCCGCAAGTTCAGGAAACGCTGGCTGGCGTTCACCGCCGTCCTGCTGGCGGTGGCGGGCGGGCTGGGCGCGCTGGGTGGTGTGGGCCAGCCGGATCACCTGGTCGCGGATGCGTTGCGCCGGTTCGATGTGCAGGAGCGCCGCCAGGACATCGTCGTCGTGGCCATCGACGATGTGAGCCTCCGCGCCCTCGGCCCGCTGCCGTGGGGTCACCAGGCGTATGCGCGCCTGCTGCACACGCTGGCCGACGCAAGGCCGCGCGTCATCGGTATCTCGTCCCCATGGGGCCGCCGGTATCTCTCGGTCCAGTCGGACGAACATGTCCTGGCCGAGGCCGTCAAGCGCGCAGGCAACGTGGTGCTGCCCGTGGCGGTGAACGGTGTCACGGGGCGCCAACCCATCGCCGTGCTGCCTTCGAAAGTGTTGTCAGGGCATGCCGAGGCGATCGGCCACATCCATACGCAGCTCGACGCCGACGGCATGGCCCGCATGGTGGCCTTGCGCGCAGGGCCGCTCGAGCGGCCCTGGGAGCACATGGCACTGGCCATGTACCGCGTGGGCAGCGGCGACGCGGCCGTCGTGGCCGACCGGTCGCGACTGCTGCCCGACGAACTGCGGGGAAGCAACTGGACCAACAGCGACCGCATGCTCGTGCCTTTCCCCCGTGAGCGGGTGCAGCGGGTTTCGTTCGTGGACGTCATCACCGGCAAGGTTCCGGCAGAGCAGTTGCGCAACCGTTACGTGCTCGTCGGCGCGACGGCACCGGGTGTGGGCAACGCATTTTCGACGCCTCCTGCCGCGCCGGCGCTGTTGCCGGAGACCGACCTCATCGCGGCCGTGCTGCAGGCGCTGCTGGACCAGCATTTCATCCAGGAAGCGCGTCCGGGACTGAATGCCGTCGTCAACATGCTGCCGGCGTTTGCAGCGGCGCTGGCCCTGGGATTCCTGCCGACCGGACTGGCGCTCGTCACTGTGTTCTCGATCGCGGGCCTCTTCCTTCTCGTGACGGCCTGGCTGCCGTTGATCGCGGGCGTGCAGATCTACCCCGTGGCCGGCCTGTTCGCCTTGTTGCTCGCCTTTCCGGTGTGGATGGTGCTGCGCGTGATCGTGGCCCTGCGCAAGCTGTCCCGCGAAATGCGCGACGTGCCGATCTCCGTGTTGCCGCCCGACGTCGACGCAGTGGACAGTGGCAACGACGACATCATCGGCCGACCCGTGGGCCGCGTGCAGGAAGTCATCCGGCAACTGAAAGTGACGCAGGCGCTGCTGCAGGACAGCCTGGACGCCGTGCCGGACCTGACGTTCATTGCCGACGAGCGCGGCCGCGTGCTGATGATGAATGCTGCCGCCCGCACTGCCTTTGCGGCTGCAGGCGCTTTGCCCAGCGTGAGCCTGCAGACACTCTCGGCCGCATTGCTGCCCGCGCCCGCGCAGCTGCAGGTGGCCGAACATTTCCGTGACCGGCCGCGCGAGCGCCGCACGCTGGAAATCACCGACCACGACGGACGACATCACCTGGTGCGTGTGATTCCGCGCACCGGGCCCGATGGCACCGAAGCGGGCTGGGTGATCAGCGTGGTGGACGACCACAGCGGCGTCTCTGCAAGGCGCCAGCGCGATGACGCGCTGACCTTCATGTCCCACGACATGCGCTCGCCCTTGTCGTCCGTGCTCAGCCTGATCGAACTGCATGAGCTGGGCGCGTCGAAAACGCAGGATGTGAACGAACTGCTCGCGCGCATCAAACGCTACGCGCGCACCGGCATGGACCTGTCGGAAGACTATGTGCAACTGGCCAGCGCCGAACTTGGCAACCACCGCGCCGAGCCCGAAGACCTCAACCTGCTGCTGGCGGAAGCGGCCGATCTGTTGTGGAAGAAGGCCGAGAGCCGTGGCATCCGCATCGTGCTGGCGGACGAACCAGCACCGGCCATGGCGGAGGTGGACCGCGGCCTGATGACGCGTGCACTGCGCAACCTGATGGAGAGCGCGGTGCGCGTCTCGCCCGACAACACCAGCATCACCTGCGATGTGCAATCCGCCGAGGATGGCCGCCACTGGCAGGTGTCCGTGCGCGACGAAGGACCGGGCATCGCGGTGTCGGACATCGACCTGATGTTCGAGAAGTTCCGCCGCAGCAGCGGCGAACGCACACGCGTGGAAGGCAGCAACCTCGCGATGGCCTTCGTCAAGGCGGTGGTGGTGGCGCATGGCGGCACGATCCGCGCGCTGAACTGCACGGAGCAGGGGGCGGAGTTCATGCTCTGCATCCCGAAAAAATCACGCATCCGTGGCACGGACGCGTCGAATCATTAACAACCATTTCTGCGTTGATAACAATCGTTGCCGGCAGCATTAACAAATGTTGCCGACGCTCCTGAAGCGCGCGTCCGTTTTTAAAGTTCATCCATCGCAAGTGCAGGGGGCTGCACAGGCACTAACCCACTAGGTGGATGACGATGAACCGGATCTACAAATCAATTTGGAACGAACGCAGCGGCACCTGGGTCGCAGCTCCTGAATCCGCTGGCCGCAGCTCCGGATCGGGCCGTGCCCGCTCTGCCATGGTGGCGCTGCTGCTGGCTGCCGGCCTGCCGCTGGCCGCACATGCACAACTGTCGCTCGGTGTCGGCGGCCTGCTCGGCGGGCTCGGTTCGGTGTCCATCGGTGCCACGCTGTTCTCACCTGCCAACTCTTCCGGTGCCAACGCCATCGCCGTCGGCGCCAACGTGACTGCCAGCGGCGCGGATGCACTGGCCCTGTCGCGCAACTCCACCGCTGCCGCGACGGCCAGCGTGGCGGTCGGCTTCGGTTCACTGGTCTCCGCCACGGGCACGTCCGGCATCGCGCTAGGCAACGGTGCCAGTGTCTCCGGTGCCGGCTCCATCGCCATCGGTTCGGGGTCCAGCGACGGCGGCCTGGCCAATGTGCTGTCCGTCGGCGCTGCAGGCTCCACGCGCCGCATCATCAACGTGTCGGACGGCACCATCTCGCTGGGCTCGCACGACGTGGTGACGGGCGGCCAGCTGTACGTTTTGCAGCAAGGTCAGTTGAACCTGGGCGCCTCGCTGACGGCGGCCCTGGGCGGCGGCGCCGCGTACGACCTGACCAACGGTCTCACGCTACCGAGCTACCTGATCCAGGGCCACGCGCAAGCCGGCATCGGCAATGCGTTCGCCGCCGTGGACACGGCGCTGAGCACCAACACGACGGACCTGGCCAACCTGAACCTGCGCCTGAACCTGGGCACCATCGGCCTCGTGCAGCAGGCTGCCGATCTGAACCGGACCATCAACATCGGCGGCGCCACCGGCGGCACGGTCATCAATTTCGCAGGCACGGACGGCGCACGCCAACTGACGGGTGTTGCCGCAGGCACGCTGAGCGTCGGCAGCACACAGGCCGTGAATGGCGGCCAGCTGTTCTCGACCAACCAGCAGGTGTCCATCAACACGGCGGACATCGCCACGAACGCAGCCAACATTTCCACCAACGCCGCGAACATCTCCGCTGCGGCTGCCGGTGTGTCGGCCAATGCGTCGCTGATCTCGGGCCTGGACAACATCGCCGTGAAGTACGACACCATCGGCAAGAGCACCATCACCCTGGGCGGCGCGAGCGGCACGACGATCGCCAACGTTGCAGCCGGCACGCTTTCCGTCGGCAGCACGCAGGCCGTGAACGGCAGCCAGCTGTTCGCCACGAACCAGCAAGTGGCTACCAACACCGCCGACATCGCGACCAATTCGGCCGCGATCACTGTCAACACCAACAACATCAGCAGCCTGACGCAGCAACTCAATGCCGGCGGCACGGGCATGGTGCGCCAGCTGTCTGCCGGTCAATCGCTGACCGTGGGCGCTGCGACCGATGGCCTGGCCGTCGACTTCACCGGCACGGCCGGTGTGCGTCGCCTGACTGGCATCGCCGATGGCAACCTGGCAGCCGGCAGCACGCAAGCCGTGACCGGTGGCCAGCTGTTCACGACGAACCAGCAAGTGGCCACGAACACCGCCGCCATCGCTGTCAACACGAGCGACATCAGCACGCTCTCGCAGCAGGTCAACAGCGGCGCAGCCGGTCTCGTGCGCCAGGCTGGCGCAACGCAGGACATCACGGTCGGCGCGCTGACCGGTGGCCTGGCTGTCGACTTCACCGGCACGGCCGGTGCACGCCAGCTGAGCGGCGTGGCCGCCGGCACGCTGGTCGCAGGCAGCACACAAGCCGTGAACGGCGGCCAGCTGTTCGCCACGAACCAGCAAGTCGCCGCCAACACCGCACAGATCTCTGCCAACACGGCCGACATCGCAGACCACGGCAACAGGATCACCACGAACACGGCTGACATTGCCACGAACACCGCGAGCATCGGCACCAACACGACCGACATCGCTGCCAATACCGCCGCCATCTCGGCGCTCGGCAACAGTGCGCTGAAGTACGACGACGTGTCGAAGTCCTCCATCACCCTGGGTGGCGCAGGTGGCACGACGATCTCCAACGTGGCCGCTGGCAACCTGAGCGCCGGCAGCACGCAAGCCGTGACCGGTGGCCAGCTGTACACGACGAACCAGCAGGTTGCGGCCAACACGTCGCAGATCGCCACCAACACGGCCGACATCGCCGCGCTGAACGCAGCCGTCACCGGCGCGGGTGGTGGTGCCACGCAGTCCGACAACACTGCCGGTGCGAACGTGGCTGTTGCCAGCGGCGCCAACTCATCCTCGGTGGGCTACGGCTCCTCGGCGACCGCCCAGGGCAGCGTCGCGCTTGGCAACGGCTCGAGCAGCACCGGCACGAACTCGGTGGCACTCGGTACCGGCTCCAGCGACGGCGGTGAATCCGACGTGGTGTCCGTGGGCTCGAACAGCCAGAAGCGCCGCATCGTGCAAGTCGCAGATGGCGTGGGCGACAGCGACGCCGCGACGGTGGGCCAGGTGCGCAATGTGGGCAACCAGGTGGACAACCTTGTCGCCCGCGCGGTGACGTACGACCTCAATGCCGACCAGTCCGTCAATCGCAACAGCGTGAGCTTCGGCATTGCCGGCGCACCCGTCACGCTGCGCAACGTGGCCGCCGGCTACGCGCCGACCGAAGCCATCAATGCCGCGCAACTGCAGCAAGCCCTCGGCTACATCGGCGGTGGCATGCAACTGAATGCAGGTGGCGTGGTCTCCGCACCGTCCTTCACGCTGTCGCAGATCGACAACGACGGCAATGTGGGCACGGCCAGCTTCACCAGCGTGGCTTCCGCGCTCGACAGCCTGAGCAACTCCATCAACTACCTGGGCAACCGCGTCGATCACCACACGGTCCGCATCAACACGCTGGCAGCGACGGGCAATGGCGGCACGAGCACGATCAACAACATCACCAACGTGATGGACGATGACATGTACATGAACATCAACTCGAGCCTGAGCGACTCGGTCGCTGCAGGTGAAAACAGCCTCGCATTCGGTCCCATGTCCCAGGCCAACGGCGACAAGGCCGTGGCGATGGGCGCGGGCGCCATGGCGCAGTCGGCCAGCTCCGTCGCCATCGGCGACTCGGCGGTGGCCACCGGCGGCATGGCCGTCTCCATCGGTGCTGCCAACATCGCCAACGGCAACGGCGCGGTTGCCATCGGCGATCCGAACGTCGCCACCGGCACGGGTGCCGTGGCCGTTGGCGCCGACAACACCGCCACCGGGACGGGTGCCATTGCACAGGGCAACCTGAGCGTGGCAGTGGGTGACGGTTCCGTTGCGCTGGGCAACCAGTCCCTGGCACGCGGTGCGGGCTCCATCGCCATGGGCAACGCCGCGAATGTCTTTGTGGGCGCTACCAACGGTGTCGCACTCGGCAGCGGCGCTGTGGTGCAGTCGGCAACCGGTGTCGCTCTCGGCTCCGGTTCCGTCGCCAACCGCGGCGCCGTGACCGGAACAGCCGAAGCAATCTCCGGCACCCCGATTGTTTCGACGCAGGCCGAGGTCTCCGTCGGTGCTCCTGGCGCCGAACGCCAGATCACCAATGTCGCTGGCGGCACGCAGGACACCGACGCCGTCAACCTGCGCCAGCTGCGCGCCGCTCAGGCTTCTACCGTCGAGGCTGTCGTGCAGAACATCGACGCCAAGATCAACAACCTGGCCCAAGGCATCCAGCGTGTCGAGAAGAACGCCAACAGCGGCACTGCTGCCGCGATGGCCATGGCCGGCATGCCGCAGTCTGCCGTTCCGGGCAAGGGCATGGTGTCAGCAGGCGCAGCCAGCTACGGCGGCGAGACGGCCATCGCGGTCGGCGTCTCCATGGTGTCGGACTCGGGCAAGTGGGTGTCCAAACTGAATGGCAGCGCCAACTCGCGCGGCAAGTTCGGCATGAGCGTCGGCGTCGGTTTCCAGTGGTAAGGCGATGCGAACGCGTCGAATCATGAACAACCATTTCCACGTTGATAACAATCGTTGCCTACAGCATGAACAAGTGTTGCCAACGCCCCTGAAACAGGCATCCGCTTCTAAAGTTCATCCATCCAGAGCAGAACGGAAACGACGAGAGCGCAGACCCGGCTTTCAGCGGTAATCGGATCAAATTTTCTTCAAGGACAGCAGCAACATGAAACACATCGAGACCATCCTTTCCCTGACGCACATCGTGACGTCGGACTTGCGTCCCCGCGTGCGCGTGACACACCAGGGCAGCCGCGACGGCAGCCTGCGCGGCCTGGCCAGCGAAGTGCTGGGCAGTGAAGAGCAAGCGCGCCGCTGGCTCGGGCGCTGCGATGCGCTCGAGCTGCCGATCCTGAACAGCTACCTGTTGCGCCGTGCGCGCAGCAGCAAGGTCAACAACCAGCACTTCATGGAGGCGGCTGCGGCCGTATGGGCATGAGCAACATCGACAATGTCATCCGCGTGTGGCGCCTTGCCACCGCAACCCGTCCTGCACAACAGGTGTGTGCCGAACCAGCGCTGCGTGCAGGCCGCTGGCACGACGTGGGCGACCGCGTGCTGTACGCCTATGAATCCGAGGAACTGGCTGCGCTTTCACTCAGCCAGCTCACGCAAGGCGTGGAGCCTGCGCGTCTGGTGCACGAAAGCCTCGACCTGCCGGCCGACCCGACGCTGCATGCCGAGTTCAACGTGGCCGGCGAAGGCAAGACGCGCCGCGCGTTCTACACCCCCGGTGAAGTGCGCCTGCCCATCGTGAACCTGAGCGCACTGATGCGTGAACGCCATCTGCTGACGCTGTGGGTGACGTCGCCCTACACCACGCAGCAGCGCACGGTGCTGATCAACGCCGACCACCCCGCGTTCGGCAAGATCCGTATCGAGTCACATGTGTTGCCTGGCGCCTCGTTCTTCAGCACCGGCCCCTGCGGCTCCGACGTGGCGGATGCCTGGGCGCAGACCGACTTCGGTGCGGATGAAGACGAACCGTCGATGCAGTCCACCCTGTTCCAACCCCGTGAAGTGGGAGCTGCGCCATGCTTCTGATGAACGTTGAAAATTTCGTCGACGACGTGCCCGGCGTGCTGCCGGTGCGCAACCAGGGCCGCATCGCCGCGATGCTCAGGATGGCGAGCGAGATCTTCGGCAGCCAGCAGAATGCACAACGCTGGATCAGCAACTGCAGCGAGTCCGACTTGTCGGTGCTGCACGAATGCGTGGAAGCCGCCGCGCAATGGGGGCGCTGAGCGGCGTTCGAATCAGCGGGCAGCGCCGGCCGCGGCGGGCGCTGCGATGAAGTCCAGCACCTCGCGCCGCACCGGCGCCAGCCAGCGCAGCGGCCCCGCGAGCGAGCCTGCCAGCGTGACGTGGTTGATCGCCGAGTGCCGATGCACCGTCACAGGCACGCCCTGCGCACGCAACGCGCGCGCCATGCCTTCGGTGTTGCGCTCGGGGTTGACGAGCTTGTCGCTGTCTGGAGCGATGAGCAATGCAGGTGGACTGTCCTTGCTCACATGACGCAGCGGCTGGCTGTCCGGCGGCGTGTCGGGCCAGTTGAAAGCGACCTGCGCTTCCGGGTTCTCGATGGGCAGGAAGTCGTACGCACCGGCCAGACCGATCCATCCCGCAAAACGCCGGGGCGACAGGCCCTGCGCATTCAGCCAGCGCGCATCCAGCGCCAACATCGCCGCGTTCCATCCCCCCGCACTGTGACCCATGACGAACACCCGCTTCGGGTCGCCGTTCATGTCGTTGAGGTTGTCGAACACCCAGCGCGCCGCCAGGGCGCTGTCCTGCGCGATCTCGCGCCAGCGCACCTCGGGGCTGAGCCGGTAGTCGGCCACGACGGTGATGACGCCCTGCGACGCCAGCGACTCGCCGACAAAACGGTAGTCGGCACGCTCGCCGCGCGTCCAGCTGCCACCGTAGAAGAACAACACCACCGGCGGGGTCGCCGTCGAATGGGCGGACGCGAGCGGCTTGTAGACATCGAGCTTCTGGCGCGGATGCGTTCCGTACGCAATGCCTCCGCGCGAGGTGTAGGTGTCACGCGCCACCAGCGCATTGAGTGCCTGCGTGCCGGAGCAGCCGGCGAGCAACGCTCCCGCGGCTGCAAGCAACCCCGTGCGTCGCGTCATGCGGAACGCCGGAGACGGCCGGGGGTGGTCGGAATCGTGGCACGGGCTGGGGGGCATGTGAGGCTTCGCATGGTCGGAGCGAGCCAGTGTGCTCGCGGGACGTGTGTCGCCAAGCGGCGCTTGCATCCGGCGGCGAATGAAACGTTTGCATACCACTCGGGCCGAAGGAAAGAAAAAAGCCCGCTATCTTTTTGGTAGCGGGCTTTCTTTATCTGGTGGCGCTTCACGGATTCGAACCGCGGACCTGTGGATTATGATTCCATCGCTCTAACCGACTGAGCTAAAGCGCCGAGCCCGCGATTATAGCCAATCCCGTGGCGCCGGGTCCAGAGCCCCCGGCCGCTCTCAGGAAGCGGGCAGCCTGGCCAGTTCCTCGCTGACCAGCCGCACGATCAGGCGGTCCAGCGTATCTACCGAGTAGTTGTTCACGTCGTGCACGGTCTCGCGACCGGGGCCGCTGGCCGGGACGGCCGCGTTGGCGTAGGTCAGGAACACGAAGCGTCCGCCCGTGTACTGGGCGATCTGCCGCTGGATGAATTCGCCCTGCTTGTCCAGGCCGCTCGCGCCCACGCTGAAGATCTTGATGCCCTTGCCCAGCGCCGCCACCATGTCGTCGTCGTATTGCGGGCCGGCATAGTCCAGGTGCGGCGGCGCATCGGCCAGCAGCACCACCATGCGCGTGGCGCCGTTGCCGCGCCAGTTGAGGTTGTGCACGGCTTCGTTCAGGGCTTCGTTCATTGCTTCCGGGTAGTCGCCGCCGCCGTCGGCGCGCAGCTTGTTCAAGACGCCCTGAAACGCGTTCAGGTCATTGGTGAAGTCGTGGCTGCGCAGCACGAACGGGTCGCCCTTGTCGCGGTAGGCCACCATGCCGAAGCACAGGTCGGGCCGGCTGGGCAGTTGCGCCACTTCGGCGGCGATGCTGCGCAGGCTGGCCTTGAGCTTGTCGATCTCGTCGGCCATGGAGCCGGTGGCGTCGATGAGGAACACCAGGTCGAGCTGCGCGCGGCTGGCGACGGCTTGCGTGCCCAGACGAACCTCGACCGCGCTCTTCTGGCCGCGCCGCAGGTAGCTGCGTGACGTCTGGCCCTGTTTGCGCACGCTCACTTCATACACCTGCGAAGCGACCGGGTCGAATGCGTTGGGGTGCAGCCAGACGCGACCTGCGGCGTCGGTGCGGGCCCACATGGCCTGGCCGCCCGGGGAGCGGACCAGCACTTCGGCGTCGGGCACGTTGCGCCCGCGCGCGTCCTTCACTTCGAGCAGGTAGCGCTCGCTCACATCGCGTGGGCGGTGGGTGACCTGTGTGCGGTTGCGGAACGCCAGGTATTCGGAGAACGCGGCGTTGTCGTCGACCATGCCGGCAGTGACGATGGATGGGCGGGGGCGCTGCGGCACGAAGGCATGGGGTGCGGCCTGCGGCGCGGGTTCGGCCCAGGCACGGTCGGCGGCAATGTCGGCGCGGCGCTCGCGTTCGGAGCTCTCGGCGGCCATGGCTTTCGCGGCAGACGCGGTGGGTGCAGGCGGCGCTGCGGGAGCAGCCCTTGAGACGGTGGGGGCTGCAGAGCGTTCCAGCCGTGCGTCACCGGCTTCACCCGACGCCGCAAGTTCGGACGCGAGTGCGCCATGGCGGCGATGCTCGCGCTGGCTGTTCTGCGCGATGCCGGGCACTTCACGCGTCTGGATCGGCCGTGCGCAGGTGTTGGCGCTGGGTGCCTGGAAGTTGGGCGACACGCGCAGCGGTGCCCAGGTGCCATATTGCTGGTCGGGCTGCGGATACGGTTGTGGCATGGGGTGGGGCAGCGGCCTCGGCTCCGGCCACAGCGCGCCGTCCTGCGGCACAGGTGCGATGGACAGGGCGCCGGCCGGGGCACAGGCCATCAGCATCTGCGTGCACAGGAGTGCGGCCAGGCTGCGTTGCAGGCGGGGAGAGAAGCTGGATGCGAGACGTGTCATGGAGGGCTCCGCAAAAAGTTGTGACGCTGCTTCCACGGTCGGCGTCGCGACGCGGGGTTAACAGGCACAAATTTTTTTGCCTGGGCTTAACCCCGAACGCAGTCTTGGCCCGTGGAAGGTGATGTGACAATCCCCGCATGCCCACCCACGCAGAGATGCCCGACGACGAACTGATGCTTGCCTACGCGCGCGGCGACGTTTCGGCGTTCGACGCGCTCTATGCCCGCCACGAAGGCGCGTTGCTGCGCTTCGTGCGGCGGTTGCTCGGCCATGCGCTGGCCGCGCAGGCCGACGAGGTGTTCCAGGACACATGGATGCGCATCATTGCCGCGCGCGAGCGATTCACTGCTGACGGCGCGTCGTGGAAAACCTGGGCCTTCACCATCGCCCACAACGCTGCGCTCGACCGCCTGCGCACCAGCGGCCGCGAAACGCAGATCGAAATGGCCGACGACGGCAGCGACCCGATGGACTGGCTGCAGGAAGCGCTGGACATGGCGCATCCGTCGAGCGAAGACACCGCGTTCTGGCGCGCGGCGGGGCAGCAGTTGCTCGATTGCCTGGACGCATTGCCCGCGCCGCAGCGCGCTGCGTTCCTGCTGCATCACGAAGATGGCGCGTCGGTGGAAGAACTGGCGCAGAGCCTTTCGCTGCCTTTCGAAACCGCGAAGAGTCGTCTGCGTTACGCGCTGCAGAAGCTGCGTGGATGCATGCAGGCCTATCTGGTGGTGCTGGAGCCCCGCACATGAGCGACCCACGCGACAACCTGCGGGACGCACGGCTGCGCCGCGCGCTGGACCACGCGCCCGATGTGCACATGACGCCCGACGCCGCCGTGCGCGCATCCGTGCTGCGGGCTGCGCACGAAGCCGTGCAGGGCGGTGCGACTGCGAACACAGGCGCGGCCGCATCGTTGCCGTGGTGGAAGCGCTTGCTGGGCGGCCGTGGGCGCGCGCCTTGGAACGCCGCATTCGCCACGGTGCTGGTTGCCGGGTTCATCACCGTCATGTGGCACGGCGAGGAAATTCCTGATGCACGCGTCGATTCCGCGGCGCCGCAGGTTGCCGCTGAAAAAGCGAAGCGCGCTGTGGAGAGGCAGTCTGCAGAAGCCAGTGTGGTGAAGCGCGAAGCGGAACAGAAAGCTGAGCCGCAACCGCCGGCTGCAGCACCCGTACCTGCACCTGCGCCTGCGCCTGCGCCAGCCGCTCCACCCGTGCCGCAGGCCATGGCTTCTGCCGCGCCTGCGCCACCACCTGCTGCCATGGCGAGGCCATCAGCCGCTCTTTCCGAACGTCGTAGCCAGGCCTTGACGGACCAGGAACTGGCGCGCAATTTCGCACCGCAATCGGGGCCGCAGTCGTGGATCGACGCCTGGAATTTCGCGCGCGCGCCGCGCAGTGCCTCACCCGCTGCTTCGTCGATCCGTGTCGGGCGTGACAGCGCGCCGGATCTGGCCTTGCTGCTGCGAGCCGTTCAGGCGCAGGCCGATGCGAGCCCGGATGCTTCCGGCTCGGCAGCCGGTTCGCAGCCCCCGCCCATGCGCATCGAACTCCTGCGCGACGGCGATGCACTGGGCACGCTCGAGTTGTATGCGGACCATTGGCGTTTCGTGTCGCGCTTCGCGAGGACACCCGGTCCGCGCTCGGGGCCGTTGAACCCCGTGTTGCGCGACTCGATCGATGGCGAACTGCGTCGCCTCGGTCTGTTGCCGCCTTAGAGCCCGAAGCTATGACTTCGTCTTTGCTGATCCGCCCTACTTGTTGCCGAAACTGGCCTTGCGCTTGTTGACGAAGGCGTCCATGCCTTCCTTCTGGTCGGCGGTGGCAAACATCGCGTGGAACATGCGGCGCTCGAACATCACGCCGTCGGCCAACGTGCCTTCGAACGAGCGGTTCACCGACTCCTTGGCCGCCATCACCGCGAGCTGCGAGTAGTCGCTGATCATGAGCGCCGCGCCGAGGGATTCTTCCATCAGCTTGTCCAGCGGCACGACGCGGCTCACCAGGCCCGAGCGCTCGGCTTCGGTCGCGTCCATCATGCGGCCGGTGAGTGCGAGATCCATGGCCTTGGACTTGCCTACCGCGCGCGGCAGGCGCTGCGTGCCACCCGCGCCGGGGATGATGCCGAGCTTCACTTCGGGCTGGCCGAATTTCGCGTTGTCGGCTGCGATGATGAAGTCGCACATCATCGCCAGCTCGCAGCCACCGCCCAGGGCGAAGCCGCTGACCGCCGCGATCACCGGCTTGCGGATGGAACGGATGGTTTCCCAGTTGCGGGTGATGTAGTCGCCCTTGTAGACATCGGAGAACGTGTAGGTGGCCATGGCGCCGATGTCCGCCCCCGCGGCGAACGCCTTCTCGCTTCCGGTGACGATCATGCAGCCGATGTTCTCGTCGGCGTCGAAGGCCTTGAGCGCGGCGCCCAGTTCGTCCATCAATTCGTTGTTGAGCGCATTGAGTTGCTTGGGACGGTTGAGCGTGACGATGCCGACCTTGCCTTCGGTGCGGGTGAGGATGAGTTCGTAAGCCATTGAAAAAGTCTCCGTTGAAGCAAACCCAAGAATGCCACAGGTGCGGGAAAACACGGGGTGAAAATTAACCGACCAAGCGGTCGGTTAATGACGTTTGGTGATAGATTTCCCCGCAGGAGACAAAACATGACCGAACCCAGCGTGACCTACGCGGAGCAGGGGGCCGTGGCCATTGCCACGCTCAACCGGCCGCAGTCGCTCAACAGTTTCACGCGGCAGATGCACATGGATCTGCGCGCTGCGTGCGACCGCGCCGAGGCCAATGCGCAAGTGCGCGCGCTGGTGATCACGGGGGCCGGCCGTGGTTTCTGCGCCGGGGCGGACCTCTCCGAGTTCGATTTCGCCGACGGACCGAACCTCGTGGAGCGTGCCGACCCGGGTCCCATCATCGACCAGCTGTTCAACCCGACGGTGCGTCGGCTGCAGGGGCTTCGCATGCCCACCATCGCGGCCGTCAACGGTGTGGCTGCCGGTGCAGGGGCCTCGCTCGCGATGACATGCGACATCGCGATCGCATCGCCATCGGCGAATTTCATCCAGGCGTTCAGCAAGATCGGCCTCATCCCCGATGCGGGTGGCAGCTGGTTTCTCGCGCAGCGCCTCGGGCTGCCACGCGCGATGGCGCTTGCGATGACAGGCGACAAGCTGCCCGCTGCGCAAGCGAAGGAGTGGGGGATGATCTGGGACGTCGCCGACGACTGCGTCGCTGCCGCCATTGACATGGCGCAGCGCCTCGCCGTCATGCCGACCAAGGCGCTCGTCGCCACGCGGCAGTTGCTCCGCGAGAGCAACACGCGCACGCTCGGCCAGCAGCTCGATGCCGAACGCGACATGCAATCCGCGTTGGGGCGCACGCACGACTACATCGAAGGCGTCACTGCATTCCTGCAGAAGCGCACGCCGCAGTTCAGGGGCGAATGATGGACACCGGTGCTGCTGGCCTCGCACGCCGCGTCGGCGAAACGATGTTCTCGGGCGACGTCGCGTCGCGCGACACCATGGGCATGCAGCTCGTGAGTTGCGAGCCCGGCCGTGCGGTGATGCGGATGACGGTGAAGGAACTGCATCTGAATGGCCATCGCATCTGCCACGGCGGCTTCATCTTCACGCTGGCCGACTCCACTTTCGCATTCGCCTGCAACAGCCGCAACAAGGCGACGGTGGCTTCGGGCGGCAGCATCGAATTCCTCAAGCCAGGTCAGCTCGGCGATGTGCTCACCTGTGAAGCGACGGAGCAGGTGCTGCAGGGCCGGCACGGCATCTACGACATGAAGGTGACGAACCAGGTCGGTGACGTGGTGGCCGTGCTGCGAGGCAAGAGCGCGCAGATCCAGGGCGCTGTGATTGCGGGGACGACATGACGACATCCATGACGGGCTTTGCGCTCGACCCCATCGAGAAGGCGTCCACCGACGAGTTGCGCGCGCTGCAGCGCAAGCGGCTCGCATCGACCTTGCGCCATGCGTACCGGAACTCGCCTGTTTACCGCGCGAAATTCGACGAGGCGGGCGTGCATCCCGACGATTTCACGTCGCTCGAAGACCTCGCGAAGTTCCCGTTCACCACCAAGAAGGACTTGCGCGACGCCTACCCTTACAACATGTTCGCCGTCCCTCGCGAGCAGTGCGTGCGCATCCACGCGTCCAGCGGCACCACCGGCAAGCCGACGGTGGTGGGCTACACACGCAACGACGTGGACATGTGGTCTGCGTGCGTGGCGCGAAGCATCCGCGCGGCCGGTGCGAAGCCAGGCGACATCGTGCATGTGAGCTACGGCTACGGCCTGTTCACCGGCGGCCTCGGTGCGCACTACGGCGCGGAAAAGCTGGGCCTGACCGTGGTGCCCTTCGGCGGCGGCCAGACCGAACGGCAGGTGCAGCTGATCAACGACTTCCGGCCCGACATCATCATGGTGACGCCGAGCTACATGCTCGCCATTGCCGATGAGTTCGAGAAGCAGGGCATCGACCCGCGCGAGAGCAGCCTGCGGCTGGGCATCTTCGGCGCAGAGCCGTGGACCAACGACATGCGTGCCGCCATCGAGAAGCGCATGGGCATCGACGCGGTGGACATCTACGGGCTGTCGGAAGTCATCGGCCCCGGCGTCGCGAGCGAATGCGTGGAGACCAAGGACGGCCCCACGATCTGGGAAGACCATTTCTACCCCGAGATCATCAACCCCGACACCGGAGAGCCCGTGGCCGACGGCGAACTCGGCGAGCTCGTCTTCACCAGCCTCACGAAGGAAGCGCTGCCCATCGTCCGTTACCGCACGCGCGACCTCACGCGCCTGCTGCCTGGCACGGCACGCACGATGCGCCGCATGGAAAAAATCACCGGCCGCAGCGACGACATGATGATCGTGCGCGGCGTCAATGTGTTCCCGACGCAGATCGAGGAACTCATCCTCAAGCAGGCTGCACTTGCACCGCATTACCAGTGCGTGCTCTCGCGCAGCGGGCCGATGGACGAACTGGCCGTCGTGGTGGAAACCCGCCCTGGACTCCATGTGGACACGCCCGAGGCGCGCCGCGCCGCCGTGCAGCTGCAGCACGACATCAAGGCTTATGTCGGCACGACGGCGCTGGTGGAGTTGCGCCCGGAAGGCGGTGTGGAGCGCAGTGCGGGCAAGGCCAGGCGCGTGCTGGATACGCGCGCGCGCTGAAGGGGACACGCCCGCGCCGAAGGCCGGACGAAGAAAAGCCTCAGCCCAGCCAGCGATCCACCGCCGCCGCATCACGCGGGACGATGCGCCAGGTAGTGGATTCCTTCGGCAGCGTGAGCGGCAGGCGCAGCAGCCTGCGGTCGCGCGAGACGATGGCGGTCATCTTCAGTTGCTGGCCGGCGTAGAGCGTCAGTTCTTCCAGCTTCATCAGTCGCCAGTTTTCCAGCGGCTTGCCCTTGCGCACGGGCAGTTCGATGCCGATCCACTCGTCGCCGGCGGCGAAACCTGCGGCTTCTGCCGCACCGCCGCGCAACACGTTCTTGATCTGCACACCACTGGTCTCGCTCACGCGCAGGCCCAGGCGCTGGGCCATCTGCGAGGGCTCGTCGAGCACCAGCGCGCCATGCTGGCCGAGCAGTTCACGCAGTGGCAGGTCGCCCGTGCCATGCACCCATTCGGCGATTTCCTTCGCGAACGAGCGGCCGCCCAGTGCGGCAAGCACGGCTGCGAAATCCGCCTCGCTCATCGGTCCGGCGCTGCAGCGTTCCCATAGCGCGCGCATCACGTCGTCCAGCGTGGTGCGGCCTTCGGCACGCAGCGTGAGGTCGAAGCACAAGGCCACCAGCGAACCCTTGGTGTAGTAGCTCACCGTGGCGTTGGGCGTGTTCTCGTCCTGGCGGTAGTACTTCACCCAGGCGTCGAAGCTCGCCTGCGCGACGGACTGCACGAGGCGGCCCGGCGTCTGCTGCACCTGGTTGATGGTGCGGTTGAGCAACTTCAGATAGACCGTACTGTCGATCAGGTTCGTGCGGCGCAGGAACAGGTCGTCGTAGTAGCTGGTGAAGCCTTCGAAGAACCACAGCAGCTGCGTGTAGTTCTCGGCTTCGTAGCGATAGCGCGTGAACTCTGCGGGGCGCAGGCGCTTCACGTTCCACGTGTGGAAGTACTCGTGGCTGATGAGACCGAGCAGTTGCACGTAGCCGTCGCTCGCTCGCGCTTCGCCGATGCGCGGCAGGTCACGCCGCGTGGCGATCAGCGCGGTGCTGTTGCGGTGTTCGAGCCCGCCGTAGCCGTCGTCCACGGCGTTGAGCATGAAGACATAGCGCTGCATGGGCGGCTTGCGCTTGCCGTGCCAGAAAGTGATCTGCGCTTCGCAGATGCGTTGGGCGTCTGCCAGCAGCCGGTCGCCATCGAACGATCCGGTTGCGCCTGCGACCACGAAGCGGTGCGGCACACCGCACGCGGTGAATTCGCCGCTCCAGAACGCGCCCATTTCCACGGGGCAGTCCGCAAGCTCATCGTAGCTGGCGGCGAGATAGGTGCCGAAGCCCTGCGCGTCCACCTTCTGCGGGGTGAGGCCGGTGGCCAGATGCCAGCGACTGCCGTCCGCCGAAGCCTTGCGCGGTGCCGGCATCTCGAGCAGGTGGGGGACCTCCTCCTGGCCTTCCACCTGCAGGCACACGCTGGTGCTGTTGAAGAAGCAACGCGAAGCGTCCAGCCACGCGGCGCGGACGGAATTGTCGTAGGCGTAGACCTGCCAGCGCAGTTCCAGCGGGCTGTCTGCATGACAGTCGACCTGCCAGCGGTGCTTGTCGAGCTGGTGGACTTCGGCGGCGCGCGCCCCCTGCTTCGCCTGCAGGCCCTGCAGGTTCTTCGAAAATTCGCGCACCAGATAGCTGCCGGGAATCCAAACCGGCAGCGTGACGCGCTGGCTGGCAGAGGGCTGTGCAATGCGCAGCGTCACCTGGAGCAGGTGGGCGTGGAAGTCGGCGACTTCGACCGTGTAGTGCAGCGCCACGGTCTTGCCGACCGGCTTGCGCGCCGGCTTCGGCGCGACCTTGCGGCCGGCAGGTTTGCTGGAAGACTTCTTGCTGCTGTTTGCCGACGTCACGTGGCGATTATTGCCGCAATTGCTTGCGTGATTGCCTTGGTGCTTACTTGCTCGCAGCGCTCAGCAACTGCTCGACCTGTGCGGAGCTGATGGCGCCCGGCACGCGCGCACCGTCGGCAAAGATCAGCGTGGGCGTGCCGGTGATCTTGTACTTGCGACCGAATTCCACATTGCGCGCGAGTGCGCTCACGTCGCAGTTGGCGCCTTGGGGAATGGCGGTGTCCCGCACCATGTAGTCCTGCCAGACCTTGGCCTTGTCCTTCGCGCACCAGATGGCGCGCGACTTGTCGGCGGAATCCTGGCCGAGGATGGGGTAGAGGAACATGTGGATGGTGACGTTGTCCACGTTCTGCAGGTCACGTTCGAAGCGCTTGCAGTAACCACAGTTCGGGTCTTCGAACACAGCCACCTTGCGCTTGCCGTTGCCGCGCACGATGGTGAAGGAATCCTTGATGGGAAGCGCGTCGAAGGCCACGGCGGTGAGCCTGGCGATGCGTTCTTCCGTCAGGTCACGTTGCGCCTTGGTGTCGATCACGTTGCCCTGGATGAGGAAGTTGCCCTGGGCGTCGGTGTAGAAGATTTCCGAGCCGTTGACGCGGATCTCGTACAGCCCGGGCACGGGCGAGGCCGTCACTTCCTCGATGGCCGGCAGGCGGGGCAGGCGCTCCGCCAGGTTCTTTCGGATGGCGGCTTCGTCGGCCAGGGCGCCGGTGGCCATGGCCAGTCCGGTGGCTGCGGCCAGGGCCAGCATCAGTCGTTTGAAAATCATCATGGTCCAGTCGATTCCGTCGTTTCAGCGCAGGCCCATGGCCTGCTTCGCTACCCATGCCTTGATCCAGCCGCTGTGGTCAAAGCCCTTCATTCCCCAACTCCGCAGGGCCGGCAACATGCCGTCCTGCCGCGCAAACACCTGCTGCAAACCGTCGGTTGCGAGGCCCATGGCAAGCGTATCCGCACGCCGGGCCCGCGCATACTGCCGCAGCAGCCGTTCGTCGCCCGGGCTGCGCCAGTAAGCCCTTTCACGCAGTACCCGCGTGAGTTCCGCCACGTCGGCCAGCCCGAGGTTCAGGCCCTGGCCTGCCAGCGGATGCACGTTGTGCGCCGCGTCGCCGGCCAGCGCCCACGAGCCCTGCGCATTGCGCCCTGTCCAGCGGCTGGCCATCGCCAGTTGAAGCGGCCACGCGACCCGTTCACCTGACAACTCCAGCGCACCGAGTTCGCCATGGCTGGCTGCGTGCAACTCTGCCGCGAATGCGGCAGGCTCCAATGCCAGCAATTCCGGCACGCGTTCCTTTTCCACTGACCAGACAACGGCGACCGAGTTCCCTTGCGGCCCACCCAAAGGCAGAAAAGCCAGGATCGTTCCACCCGCGAACCACTGCCGTGCCACCTGGCCGTGCGGTTTTTCACACTCCAGCCGCGTGGCGATGGCGTGTTGGGCGTAGGGGGTGACCTCGAAGTCCACGCCGAACTCGTCGCGTGTGCGGCTGGACTTGCCCTCGCACACCACGGTGAGCGCGGCGCGCACCGGCTCGGCCACCACCTCGATCTGCGGCTGGTAGCGGATGGCTTCGGCGAGCTTCGATTCGAGCGCGGGCACGTCGACGATCCACGTGAGCGCGTCGGCCTTTTCGTCGCGCGCATGGAAATGCACCGTCGCGCCCTCGGCGCTGCTCACTTCCATGTCGACGACCGGGGTTGCCTGGTTTTCGTCAGGCCAGGCGCGCAGGCTTTCGATGAGTTTGCGCGACGCGGCGTTGAGCGCGTAGGCCCGCACATCGCTGTGGCCGCTGGCTGTTGCCGGCGCTTGCTCGACCAGCGCCACGCGCAGCTTTTCACGGGCAAGCAACAGGGCCAATGTGCGTCCGACGATGCCGGCACCGCGGATACAAATGTCTACAGGAAGGGGCATGAGGGCCATTGTAGGAGCGGGGCAAAATCCACGGATGACCTCATCCGCCTCCCCGTCGTCACCTTCCCGCGTTTCCCCGAAGCCCGCGCGCCGCATCGTCCTGTGGGTGCTGTTCGGGATCGCCGGCCTTGTCGTGCTGATCATCGTGGCGATGGCCATCTTCGTTGCCACGTTCGACGTGAACAAATACAAGCCCCTCGCCGCCGCCTGGGCCAAGCAGCACTACAGCCGCACGCTGGACATCCAGGGCCCGCTGTCGCTCACCGTGTTCCCGCGTGTGGGCATCAAGGTGGACGGCGCGAGCCTGAGCGAGCGTGGACGCGCCGACCTGTTCGCGCAGGTGGAGTCGGCAGAGTTCTCCCTCGAATTCATGCCACTGCTCCAGGGTCGCGCCGAGGTGAGCCGCGTCAGCGCGCGCGGCGTGCGACTGGCCTACGAGCGCGACGCGCAGGGCCGTACCAACATCGACGACCTGCTCACCGCCGGCAAACCGGCCGAAGACGCGTCGCAGCCGCGAAGCAGCGAAGATCAATCGCCGGGGCTCTCGACAATCGATGTGGCGGCCGTCGAGCTGCACGACGTGCAACTGCGCGTGAAGGACAGCCTGGCCAAGGTGAACGGCACGGTCGAACTGACCGGGTTCAGGACGGGCCGCATCGCCCCCGGCGTCGAAAGCCCGCTGGACATGAAACTCAACCTCGCCATGGTGGAGCCCGAGGTGCGCGGTGAGCTGGACTTTTCCACCCGGTTCAGCTACGAACAGGCCGCCGGCCAGCCGCTGAAGCTGGTGCTGAAGAACACGCAGGCTGGCTACGAGGGCCGGCTGGCGGGCTTGCCGGTCAAGTTCAAGCTGGGCGCGGAGACGCTCGACGCTGCGATGGGGGTGACCACGCCATCCGGCAACGCCGGCTTGACGGCAGACCTGCCGAAGATTTCGCTCGATCTCGATCTGGGTGAACAGGCCATCGCGCTGACCGGCAAGACATCGGTTGCAGCGCGCCGTGTCACCTGGGACCTGGCGGGCCAGTTGCGTGGTGCGGGCATCGATGGCCCGGTGTCCACGAGCGGCAGCTATGCGCAGGAAAGCGGCACGGTGCAGGCAAAGCTGCAGATGGCTGCGCTGGATGTGGACAAGATGCGCGCCGCCGCGCCAGCACCGTTGCCCGCGGGGAGCGTGGACAAGGTCGTCGTCGGGCCGGACAAGGGCGACACGCCGGTGGACCTGAGCGCAGTGCGCGCACTGAAGGGCAGCGTCGATGCCGGTATCGGCAAACTCATCGCCAACCGCATCACCTTCAGCGACGTGCGCGTCGCGCTCAAGGGGGACGGGCAGACGCTGCATGCGCAGCCGTTTTCCACCAGCGTGTGGGGCGGCAAGGTGCAGGGCAATGCGCAGGTGCAGGCCCCGCTGAAAGAGACGACGCAGCGCATTGCGCTGTCGGCGCAGGCCAGCGGCATCCGTGTCGAGCAGGCATTGAAAGACCTGGCCGGGCGTGACACGGTGGAAGGCGCGGGCAACCTCACGGTGAACGTGAACACGGCTGGCCGCTCGGTGAACGCGCTCAAGTCCGCGCTGGCGGGAACGGCGAATGTGGCGCTGCGCGACGGCGCGGTAAAGGGCTTCAACCTGGCCGCGCTCGGCCGCCAGGCCAAGGCCGCGTTGCAGATGAAGACCGACGATGTGCAGAAAGCCAAGGGCACCGATAAGACAGACTTCTCCGAGGTGACGGCCAGCTTCGACATCGCCAACGGCGTCGCGCGCAACAAGGACCTGCAGGCCAAGAGCCCCTACCTGCGTGTGGCGGGCGAGGGCGCCATCGACATCGGCGCCGGCACCCTCGACTACACGACCTTCGTCACCGTGACCGATACCTCCAAGGGGCAGGGCGGGGCTGAACTTGCGGCGCTGGACGGCATCCGCCTTCCGGTGCATCTCTACGGGCCGCTGGATGCTATGCAATACAAGGTACAGTGGTCGGCCGTCGCGAGCGCAGCGGCGAAAGATGCGCTCAAGGACAAGATCACCGAGAAACTCGGCGCCAAGGACAGCGCCGATGCCAAGGACAAGCTGCGCGAAAAAGCCAGGGAAAAGCTGAAAGGACTGTTCAAGTGAGTGATGTTTCCGGCACCATTGCCCGCCTCTTCATCTACCCCGTCAAATCCTGCGCGGGCGTGGAAGTGAAGGAGGCCATCCTCACCGAAACCGGTCTCGAGTTCGACCGCAACTGGATGGTGGTGGACGCGGAGGGCGAGTTCGTCTCGCAGCGCGAGTTGCCGCGCATGGCGCTCATCAAGCCGCAACTCAAGCACTTCGACATGATCCTGCGCGCGCCCGGCATGCTGGCGCTGCACATCTCGCTCAACGAGGTGGAAGAGCCGGTGCGGGTGCGCGTGTGGGACGATGTGGTCGACGCCTACGACATGGGCGACGTGGCTGCGCAGTGGTTCACCGACTTCCTCGGGCAGAAGCTGCGCCTCGTGCGCTTCAACCCCGATTTCCGACGCCTTTCCAGCAGGAAGTGGACGGGTGACGTCGAGGCACTCAACCAGTTCAGCGATGGTTACCCCGTGCTCGTGACCAGCGAGGCGTCTGTACAGCAACTCAACGAGAAACTGGCTGCCGCCGGTCACATGGCCGTGGGTCTGGAGCGCTTCCGGCCCAATGTCGTGCTGGGCGGTGTGGAGGCGCACGACGAAGACCGGCTGGACGTGCTGGACATCGTCACCAGCGAAGGCCTGGCGCAACTCAAACCGGTGAAGCCCTGCCAGCGCTGCCCGATTCCCAACATCAACCCCGAGACAGCCGAGTCCACCCCCGAGGTGAACGACACGCTGCAGACCTACCGGCCCGACCCGAAGATGAACGGTGCCATCACCTTCGGGATGAACTGCATTCCCGTGGCGGGGCTGGAATATGTGCTGCGTGTGGGCCAGCCGGTGACGGCGGATTACGTGTTCGAGTAAGGGCAAGCAGCCTCCGCCCGGCCCGGTGCACCCGGGCCGGTAAAATCTGCGGCTTTCCCCGAATCCCAAGAAAGCCCAGCCCATGAGCCTCAAATGCGGCATCGTCGGCCTGCCCAACGTCGGCAAGTCCACCCTGTTCAACGCGCTGACGAAATCCGGCATCGCCGCCGAGAACTATCCGTTCTGCACCATCGAGCCCAACGTGGGCATCGTCGAAGTGCCGGACCCGCGCCTGGGCCAGCTCGCTGACATCGTCAAGCCCGAGCGCATCGTCCCCGCCATCGTCGAGTTCGTGGACATCGCGGGCCTCGTGGCCGGCGCCAGCCAGGGCGAAGGCCTGGGCAACCAGTTCCTCGCGCACATCCGCGAGACGGACGCCATCGTCAACGTGGTGCGCTGCTTCGAGGACTCGAACATCATCCACGTGGCCGGCAAGGTCGACCCGATCGCCGACATCGAAGTCATCCAGACCGAGCTGTGCCTGGCCGACCTGGGCACCGTCGAGAAGAGCCTGCAGCGCTACACCAAGGCCGCCAAGAGCGGCAACGACAAGGACGCCGCCAAGCTCGTGCAGATCTGCGCCAAGGTTCAGGCGGCGCTGAACGAAGGCAAGCCCGCGCGCTCGCTCAGCCTGACCGACGAAGAGCAGGCGCTGCTCAAGCCCCTGTGCCTCATCACCGCCAAGCCCGCCATGTTCGTGGGCAACGTGGCCGAAGACGGCTTCGAGAACAACCCGCTGCTCGACCGCCTGAACGAATTCGCCGCCGCGCAGAACGCGCCCGTCGTCGCCATCTGCGCCAAGATCGAAGCGGAACTGTCGGAAATGGACGATGCCGACCGCCTCGAATTCCTCAAGGAAATCGGCCAGGACGAACCGGGCCTGAATCGCCTCATCCGTGCCGGCTTCAAGCTGCTGGGCCTGCAGACCTACTTCACTGCCGGCGTGAAGGAAGTGCGCGCCTGGACCATCCACATCGGCGACACGGCGCCCAAGGCTGCAGGCGTCATCCACGGCGACTTCGAACGCGGCTTCATCCGCGCCCAGACCATCGGCTTCGACGACTACATTGCCTTCAAGGGCGAGAGTGGCGCGAAGGATGCGGGGAAGATGCGCAGTGAAGGCAAGGAATACGTTGTCAAGGATGGGGACGTGTTGAACTTCCTGTTCAACGTCTGAGGCCGAGAGTTCTCTTTCCATCGTTCCATTGACAGCCTGATCACTCCATGACGCTTCATGCCGTAACTGAAGATCAGCTCAAGGTAGTGCCAGCGACGACTTTTGCCATTCGGCTGGAAAGAGCTCTTGGAGGGCCTGTCGCAGCTTTGAAATCCTGAATTCTGATAAAAAAATCAATGGAAGACGGGAATTTGAAGATAATTCCCGTCTTCTGAAGATTTTCCTTGGCAAGAAGGGTGTGACCTCATGAGTGCTGTGGGCTACGCATGGATCCAGAATGCCCTGGGCGCACCCGACTTTCTAGGGGCGCAGCAAGCAAGAGTTGGTCCCGTTCAGCGCATTGAGCGACTTCCTGAAGGTGCGTTGCTGGTGCCCGGCAAACTTGCTCCGGCCCCGGAGTTCTTGCAGCACGCAATGTTTGCGCTCAAGCACGAGGGTGTCCGGCTCAACCTGCTGGTTGCGGCACTGCGTCGAATCTCACCCGTCGATCTGGTAAACCTCGTGCGATCGGCGCCCAATAGCGCCTATTCCCGCAAACTTGGCCATTTGTGGGAGGGCTTGCATCGCCAACGGTTGCCGGGCCTGGACGATCTTTCCGTGGCTGCTTCCTATGTACCCTTCTTCGAACCGGAGACCCATATCGTCGGCGAAGGGCGCCGCGATGCACGATGGCGCATCGAATTCAATGGGTTGGGCGATCTTTCATTCTGTCCCATGGTTCGACGGACCCAGAGGCTGGCCGAGATGCTGCAGCGGGACATCCTGGGTCAGGCGCAGGCGTTTGCAGATGATGTTGGTCGAGCCATGCTCGAGCGTGCACTGTCCTGGGCCTATCTGAGCGAAACGGAAGGATCGTTTGCCATTGAAGGAGAAGCGCCCAGTCACGACAAGGCTGCGCTCTTCGCGGGATTGCTGCGCAGAGCGCATGAGCAAAAGCCTTTGACTGAAGCCTATCTGGTCGAATTGCAGAACGCAGTCGTCACCAACCCGTTCGACAAGGCGGTGCAATTCCGGGTCGAGCAGAACCGTCTGCAAAAAGATGTGCCGGGTGCCGCGGGTGTGACTTACGTGCCTCCGGAACCTGAATTCGCAGCCGATCTGATGAGCAGGCTCATGGAGTTCGGGAATCAGCGGCCATCGAGTGTCGATCCTCTGATCCATGCTGCCGTTGTGTCGTTTGCATTCGTGTTTATTCATCCATTCATGGATGGCAATGGCCGCTTGTCGCGCTTCTTGATCCATCATTGCTTGGGCCAGTCAGGTCGCTTGCCGCCACAGTTCTTGTTGCCGATTTCGGTAGCGATGAAGAAGCATGAAGCGGAGTATCTTCAGGCGCTGACATCCTTCAGCAGACCCGCTCGCGAACTGTGCAACGTGGGCTGGGCGGGCGACGAACACTACACCTACGACTGGGTTGAAGGCGCCGACACCTGGTTTCGCTACATGGACCTGACGGCGTGTACCGAATTCGGGTTGGACATGGCGGATGCGGCGCTATCAACCCATTTGCGCCAGGAGGTGGATTTTCTCGGTCTCTATGACAAGGTGGCACGCTTCATCAATGATCAATATGATTTGCGCAGTAGCGACCTGACAACCCTGATCGTGACGATTTTCCAGAATGGAGGCGTGTTGTCGGCGAATCGTCGGAAGCGATTTGCCGACCGAGTCCAGCCTCATGTGTTGGATGCCATTGCGCAAGCGGTCAGCGATGCGATGCAAGGCATTCCACTGAATTCAGATTGAAGCACCCTCGACGAGGAACCTCACCCGTCGGACGCCCTGCCACTCATCCGCATCCAGCCGGAACGCCAGCGTCACCTTGTTCGGCAACGGTTCGGTATGCCCGAACCAGATGCCGTCCACCGGCTGACCCTGGTGCTTCATCTTCAGCGCGAGGTGCTTCTCGCCGACGATGCGTTGCGAGACGATTTCCACTTCTTCGCTGAACACGGGCGGCGCGAAGCCCTGGCCCCAGACTTCCTTATGCAGCGTGTCGACCAGTTCGACCCTGCGGTATTCGGGGGCTAGCGGGCCATCCGTATCGAGACGGCGGGTCAGGGTGGCGGCGTCGAGCCATTCCTGCGCCACTTGCGTGAATGCGTTCTCGAAGGTGTCGAGGTCTTCTTCGAGCAGCGTGCAGCCGGCCGCCATGGCGTGGCCGCCGAAGCGTTGCAGCACGCCGGGGTGGCGTTTGGCGACGAGGTCGAGCGCGTCGCGCAGGTGAAAGCCCGGGATGGAGCGGCCCGAGCCTTTGAGCTCGTGTTCCTTGCCTGGCGCCTGGCTGGCGGCGAAGACGAAGGTGGGGCGATGCAGTTTGTCCTTGATGCGGCCGGCGACGATGCCGATGACGCCTTCGTGGAAGTCCGGGTCGAAGACGCAGATGGCGGGCGGCGGCGTTTCGTCTTCGTCGAAGAGTGATTCGGCGATCTCCAGCGCCTGCTCGCGCATGCCGCCTTCGATATCGCGGCGTTCCTTGTTGATGTTGTCGAGCAAGCGCGCAAGTTCATCGGCGCGCGCGGCGTCGTCGGTGATCAGGCATTCGATGCCGAGCGTCATGTCCGATAGGCGTCCTGCTGCGTTGATGCGCGGGCCGAGCGCGAAGCCGAAGTCGAAGGTGGTGGCCGCGTCGGGCTTGCGGCCTGCGGCGGTGAACAGCGCGGCCAGGCCCACAGGCATGGCACCCGCGCGGATGCGGCGCAGGCCTTGCGCGACGAGGCGGCGGTTGTTGGCGTCGAGCTTCACCACGTCGGCCACGGTGCCGAGTGCGACGAGCGGCAGCAGTGTGTCGAGCTTCGGCTGGTTCGCCGCGTCGAACGCGCCGCGCTGGCGCAGTTCCGCGCGCAGCGCGAGCAGCACGTAGAACATCACGCCGACACCGGCGATGCATTTGCTGCCGAAGCTGCACGCGGGCTGGTTGGGGTTGACCAGCACATCGGCCTCGGGCAGCACGATGCTGCCGTTGACGGTGGCGGGCAGATGGTGGTCGGTCACCAGCACCTGCAGGCCGAGCGTGCGCGCGGCGGCCACGCCGTCGACGCTCGCGATGCCGTTGTCCACGGTGATGAGCACGTCGGCGCCGGCGTTCTTCACGCGCTCAGAAATGGGGGGCGTGAGGCCGTAGCCGTCCACCACGCGGTCGGGCACGATGTATTGCACGCGCTTCGCGCCGAGCAGCTTCAGGCCGCGGATGGCGACGGCGCAGGCGGTCGCGCCGTCGCAGTCATAGTCGGCCACGATGCACAGCGACTTGTCGGCGGTGATGGCATCGGCCAGCAGCGTCGCTGCGGCCTGCGTGCCGAGCAGCGCGGGCGGTGGCAGCAGGCGGGCGAGGTTGTCGTCCAGGTCTTTTTGCGAGGTAATGCCGCGCGCGGCAAACAGGCGCGCCAGCAGCGGGTGCACGCCGGCTTGCTCCAGTGCCCAGGCGGCGCGGGGGGGAATGTCCCGGATGGTGACTTTCATCGACAGCTTTTCTTCATAGGTCGTCCAGCACGGCGAGCGAGGGCTTGCCACCAAAAACGGCGGTGATGCGCTTCAGCAGTGAAGCCTTGGTGGGTGCGTAGGTGACGGCGCGGCGTTCGCCGGCCAGGGTGAGGCGGATGTCCTTGCCGGCACGCAAGTCGGCCAGCAGCTTCGCGACGCTGCCTGCGTCCACGGCTTGCCAGGCTTTCGCATGGGCAGCTTCGTCCAGCGCGAGGGCGCTGGCGTAGAGGCCGTTCTCCACAACGACGTGCGGTTGCGGTGCAGGCAGCCCGTCCAGCACGCCGACGCCGGTGAGCCAGAACGAATTGACCAGCGGCTGGCGGCGCTGCATGCGCGCGTCGTTCACCGGATGTGTGTAGAACAGCATCTGCATTTCGTTCTGCAGGCGGCGCAGCTTGGAGGCGAAGGCGTTGGGCGTTCGGGCCGCTTCCTGCAGCAGTTCGGGCGTGATGTTGCGGCCGATCAGCCGGTCCATGGACCAGGCGGGCAGGTCGCGCAGCGGCTCGCCGGTGGCCAGCCAGCCGGCGGGGTACCAGGCGAGCTGGATGCCGTCTTCCGCGAAGTAGGGGCGCGCGGCCTCCATCAGTGCGCGCGAGTCGTCGTCGCTCAACGCGAGCAACGCCGGATCGCCCAGCAGCACCTGGTCGGTGCCGACCTGCAAGTGGCACGGCTTGACCCAGCCGCAGGGCGTTCCGAAGGTACGCGTCTCGAAGGCGGCCCACGGCACGCGGCCGGGTTCGGCGGGCAGGCCGAGCAACCGGGCCAGCACCAGTTCGTAGGGAAGGGACGGCGTGTCCGTGGCGGCGCGTGTCTCGTCCACGGGCTGCATTTCGCGCAGCAATCCGGCGAGATTGGGCAGGTCCGGTCGCTGGCGGGCAGAAGACGGGGGCGGCTGGTAGCCCGGCGGGCCGTCCGCCTGCAGCGGGGGCAGCCCGGCGCCCGGAATCAACAAATGGGTAGCGTCCGACATGGGTCTATTGTCCGGGATGCCACAATCTGCGGCAGTTTCCCTTCACCAATCCCGGATGCAGCTCCCCTACGAACTGATTCTCGGCTGGCGCTACACCCGCGCTGGCCGCGCCACCCGGCGCAACGGGTTCATCTCTTTCATCTCCGGCGTGTCGATGCTCGGCATCGCGCTGGGGGTGGCTGCGCTGATCATCGTGCTGTCGGTCATGAACGGCTTCCAGAAGGAAGTGCGCGACCGCATGCTCGGCGTCGTCTCGCATGTGGAGATCTTCGCACCCGGCGGCGCGGCGTTGCCGAACCCGACGCTCACCATTGAAGAGGCGCGCCGCATTCCGCAGGTGATCGGCGCTGCGACCTTCATCGCCGCGCAGGGTCTGATCGCGCGCGGTGAGGACATGAAGGGCACCATCGTGCGCGGCATCGACCCCGCGCGCGAACATGAAGTGACCGACCTTGCCGGTGATTCGAAGACGACCGGGCTCGACAAGCTCATCCCCGGCGAATTCAACATCGTGCTCGGCGGTGAACTGGCGCGTGCACTCGGCGTGCGCATGGGCGAGCAGGTGACGCTCATTTCGCCGAGCGGCCAGGTCACACCGGCCGGCGTGGTGCCGCGCCTCAAGCAGATGACGGTGGTCGGCACCTTCGACTCCGGCCATTTCGAATACGACTCGGCGCTGGTGATGATCCATCAGGAAGATGCGGCCCGTATCTTCCGGCTCGAAGGGCCGACGGGCATCCGCCTCAAGCTGAAAGACCTGCACCAGGCGCGCGACGTCGCGCAGCAGTTGGCCAACTCGCTGAGCGGCGACCTGCTCATCCGCGACTGGACACGGCAGAACCGAACCTGGTTCGCCGCTGTGCAGCTCGAGAAACGCATGATGTTCATCATCCTCACGCTGATCGTGGCGGTGGCCGCGTTCAACCTCGTCTCCACGCTGGTGATGACGGTGACCGACAAGCGCGCGGACATCGCCATCCTGCGCACGCTGGGCGCGAGCCCGAAAAGCATCATGGGCATCTTCGTCGTGCAGGGCGCGATGGTGGGCGTGATCGGCACCATCGGCGGTCTGTTGCTGGGCCTGGGCATCGCGTTCAACATCGACGTGATCGTGCCGGCGCTGGAGCGTGCGCTGAATGCGAGCTTCCTGCCCAAGGACATCTACCTCATCAACCGCATGCCCAGCGATCCACAGAGCACGGACATCGTGCCGATTGCCGTCATTTCCCTCGTGCTGGCGTTCGTCGCCACGCTGTATCCGAGCTGGCGCGCCAGCCGCGTCAACCCGGCGGAGGCGCTGCGCTATGAGTGAAACCGTTCTTCAATGCCAGGGCCTGGTCAAGCGCTTCGTCGAAGGCGCGCTCGACGTCACCGTGCTGCAGGGCGTGGACTTCAGCGTGCAGGCCGGCGAGACGGTCGCCATCGTCGGCGCATCGGGCTCCGGCAAGAGCACGCTGCTGCATCTGCTGGGCGGGCTCGATGCGCCCACCGCAGGCAGCGTCACGCTCAAGGGACAACCGATCGCGAAACTCGACGCCGCGACGCAGGGCGAATTGCGCAACAAGTACCTCGGTTTCATCTACCAGTTCCACCACCTGCTGCCCGAGTTCAGTGCGCTGGACAACGTCGGCATGCCGCTGCGCATCCGCCGCGAAACGACCGAAGCCTGTGCTGAGGCCGCGCGCGCCATGCTCGACGCGGTCGGCCTGAAAGATCGCGTGCTGCATCGCCCGGCGGAACTCTCCGGTGGCGAGCGTCAACGCGTGGCGATTGCGCGCGCACTGGTCACCAGGCCGGCCTGCGTGCTGGCCGATGAACCCACGGGCAACCTCGACCGCGGCACCGCCGACGCGGTGTTCCGCCTGATGCTCGACCTTGCGCAGCAGCAGGGCACGGCCTTCGTGATGGTGACGCACGACGAAGCGCTCGCCGCGCGTTGCCACCGGCAGGTGCGGCTGGTGCAGGGACGGTTGGCCTGAGATCCGCTCAGTCCCTGAGCGTGAACACGACGACCAGATAGCTCACGGGCCGCTCGAGGATTTCGCTGATGCCATGCAGCGCATGCGCCTCGAACAGCAGCGAGTCGCCCGGTCGGAGTTCCATGCTGCGGCTGCCGTACGTGTACCGGACGCGCCCTGACACCATGCGCAGGAACTTCATGCCCGCGTGCTGGAAGGTCACATAAGGCTCGGCTTCGGCACCCAGGGTCACGAGGTACGGCTCGACGAACGCATTGCCCGACAGCACGTGGCCGAGCAGTTCGTAGCGGTAGCCTTGCACAGCGCCGTCGCGATCCACCACGAGACCGCCGCCATCCGGAACGTAGGAGCAATCCGCGCGCTCATTCTGATCCCCGAAGAACCGCGAAAGCGGAACATGCAAGGCAGCGGCGATGTGGTCCAGAACTTCGATGGAAGGGGAGACCAGACCGCTTTCGATGCGCGACAGCATCGATCGGGAGATGCCCGCGCCCTCGGCCAGCGCGGCGGCAGACAGACCCATGGCGAGCCGCATGCCCTTGACTTGTGAGCCCACGCGCGCCGAGGTCGTGCTGCGCTTGGGCTGCACGGGCTTGTGGCGCGACGTCGCGGTGGGCAACCGGAGCTTGGGCGGCTTCGCGGTCGGAAATGGCGATGCCTGCGAACGTTTAGCCATGTCCTCCCGCCTTGCGATAGAGAGCCGATGCGGGCCCGCGGTCCGAACCCACGAGACCGTCTGCGGCCACACGTGTGCGCCCGTAGACGATCCATGCGTCATCGGGGCTGGGGACGGCCTGCTCCATCACCAGCGCTTCGGGATGTTCTGCAGCGGCATCGGCGAAAGCCAGTCCTGCATCGAAGCTTCCTTCGAGCAGTCCGTCGGTCACCGCGGTCACCGTTTCCGTGATCGCCAGGCTGCCCCAACGCGAAAGATCGACGTAGTCCACGGTGGCTGCCATCGCACCGATCGTGCGCGGTGAAGGCCGGTCGCGCCGGCGCACGACGGCGAGTGGCCGGCTCGACGAGACGAACGTATCGATGACGTACAGGCCGCGATGGAACGCTGAAACCGTGCGCGGTGTCGAGGGGTGTACGGCGCACTGGATCAGGAAGTCGGCGTCATGTTGCAGCACGCTTTCCACCGCGTCCTCGAAGGTGCGGTGCAGTTGTATGTGTGCGCCTTCCCGGAGGCCCTGGAACATCAGGTACCTTTCGCTCACGAAAGCGTGATTGCTGCCCGCAGGGCCCAATGTCGCGAAGCGGAGCCCGCTGCCCTGTGATTCAGCCATGGATGATGATGTCCTCAAGGCGGCACGTCTCGGCAATGATGACGTCATACAGGTCAGACAGGAATGCTTCGCTCATGCCGTTGGTGCGCGCAAATTCGCCGGCGCGCGCCTTGACGATGCCGATGCGCTGCGGCTGCATCATGGCGACGTCGTGCCGCTTCTTGTAGCGTCCGATGTCCTCGCAGCAATCCAGCCGCGCCTTGAGGACGGCAAGCAGTTGCACATCGATGGCGTCCAGCCTTGCCCGAAGTTGCTGAAGGTCTTCACTCAACTTTGATCCCCTGAGTCTTGATGATGTGCGACAACTGGTCATAGTCAGACCTGATGCGCTGCGCAAACGTGGCGGCATCCATGCCGACGGCCTCGTAGCCATGATTCGCCATTTGCCGGCGGATGTCATCCGATTTTGCGATGGTCGCCAGCAAGCTGGACAGGCGGCTCACGATTTCCGGTGGCATGCCTGCGGGGGCGGCAATGCCGGTCCATACCTCGAGCTCCAGGCTTGGCAGCCCTGCCTCTGCCAGCGTGGGAAATTCCGGCGCGAGTGGCGTGCGGGTTGCAGCAGTGATGCCCAGCGCCTTGAGTTTTCCTGAAGCGACCATGGGCATGGCCGCACCCAGTTGCACGAGCGACACCTGCACTTCATCCGCCAGCATGGCCATGACCACACGCTGGTACGACGGGTACGGGACGTGCACAGGCGCGATACCCGCCCTGGCCTTGAAGGTTTCCATCGCGAGGTGACCGATAGTGCCGATACCCGGCGAACCGTAGTTCCACTTCGCACCAGCCGCGCGCGCAGCGATCCGGAATTCTGCGGCATTGCCCGCAGGCACCTTGTCCGACGCCGCCAGCAGCAGGGGTGCCCTGCAGACCAGGCTCACGGGCATCAGGTCCTTGAGCGGGTCATAGGGTGTTGCGGGATTCAACAATTTCGCGACCGTCATGTTGCCGTTGATCACGACACCCAGTGTGTGCTGGTCGGTCGACTGCGCCACTGCTGCGGTCGCGATGTTGCCGGAAGCGCCCACGCGGTTCTCGACCACGACCGGTTGGCCCAGCGCTTTCGAAAGCGGTTCGGCCAGCGCCCTTGCGATGAAATCCGGTGAGGAACCGGGCGGAAAGCCGACGAGCAGTTTCACGGGTTTGAGCGGCCAAGGTTCAGCCGCATGAACACTGGCGACGGAGGTTGCCAACGCGCATGAGACAAGTGCGGCCCTGAGGAGTACGGAAGGAGGTTTCATGAAGGCTCCGGGGTTGAAGATCGGAGCCGATGATGGAAGCGGTGAACGCCTGCCGCAAGCCTTCACTGGCATGCAACGGGCGCGTGTCGCGGCCTCGTCGTTTCAGTCGGGGCGACTGCGGATGTTGAGCGACAGGGAATCGCAGTTTCCAGCGATTGTTTTCACCGGTTGCGCGCGTGGCGCCAGCGGTGGCGCTGCAGCGCCACCAGTTCGACCGCACCCCAGAGCAGGGCCGCAGCGAGCACCAGTGGCCGCGAGGCGTTGCGTGGACTGAATCGGTTGGATCTCATGTCCCACAGCCTATGGCCGTCGTGTGACAAACCGGTGTCATGTTCATGACGTACGCTGTCCGGTCATGGCTCCAGCCCCCGCGCTCCCCGAACTCAACGCGCTCGAACGCATCATCGAGCTTGGCGCGGGGCACCTCCAGGCGCGCGTGGTGTGTCAGGTGCCGGTCGATCCGGCGCAGCCGGATGGCGCGCGTCTGCCGGTGTATGCCATCACGCTGGGCAACGCCGCACCGCATGTCCCGGCGGCAGGCTTCTTCGGTGGCGTTCATGGGCTGGAGCGCATCGGTGCCGAAGTGGTCATTGCCTACCTGCAGAGCCTGGTGATGCGGCTGCGGTGGGACAGCACGCTGCACCGGCAACTCGAGTCCGTGCGCCTCGTGTTCATGCCCATCGTCAATCCGGTGGGCATGCTGCGCGGTACGCGCGCCAACCCGGCGGGTGTGGACCTGATGCGCAATGCACCCCTCGACGCCGACGACCGTGTGCCGTGGATGGTGGGCGGACAGCGCACCAGCGCGGGCCTGCCCTGGTACCGGGGGGCGGCCGGCAGCCCCATGGAGCCCGAGGCGCGTGCCCTGTGCGAACTCGTGCGCGAAGAACTGCTGTCGCGTCCCTTCAGCATTTCCATCGACTGTCATTCGGGATTTGGCGCGCGCGATCGCGTGTGGTTTCCGTACGCGCACACG
The DNA here is from genome assembly GCF_049445855.1 of Variovorax sp. VNK109. NCBI lineage: Bacteria > Pseudomonadati > Pseudomonadota > Betaproteobacteria > Burkholderiales > Comamonadaceae > Variovorax > Variovorax sp. VNK109. The sequence continues at coordinate 647,424 of NZ_JBMSDV010000003.1, forward strand.
CGCACGCCGATCCGCCATCTGGCCGAGTTGCATGCGCTGCAGGACATCTTCGGCCGCGCGCATCCGCTGCATCGCTACATCGTCGAACCGCAGAGCGCCCAATACCTGGCACATGGCGATATCTGGGACTACCTGCACCTCGAGGCAGGCGAACGCAGGCAGGGTGGCCCGGTATTCCTGCCGCTCACGCTGGAAATGGGCTCGTGGATCTGGGTAAAGAAAAACCCGCGGCAACTGTTCTCGCGCCACGGCATCTTCAACCCGCTCATCCGTCACCGGCAGGAACGCACGCTGCGTGTGCACATGGGCTTGCTGGACTTCATCTCGCGTGCGGCCGCCGGCTGGCGCTTGTGGTCGCCCGATGGCGACGAACGCGCGCGCCACCATGAGGAGGCCCTGCAGCAATGGTATTGATGCCTCCTTCCGATCCCGCGCCTTGGATCCTGCTGCGCGGGCTCACGCGCGAAGCCGGGCACTGGGGCGACTTCCTGCCGCTGCTTGCGCAGGCTGTCGCGCCGCACGCCGTGCATGCCATCGACCTGCCGGGCAACGGCGAACGCTGGCGGGAGCGCAGTCCTTCGTCGGTCGTGACGCTCATGGAATCCATGCGCGCCACCTTGCGCGAACGCGGCATGGAACCACCGTACCGCCTGCTCGGCCTGTCGCTCGGCGCCATGGTGTGCGTGGCATGGGCGCAGGCGCATCCGCGGGAAGTGCAGGTTGCCGTTCTGGTGAACACGAGCCTGCGGCCGTTCAGCCCGTTTCACGAACGACTGATGCCGCGCTCATGGCCGGTGCTCGCGAAGTTGCTGAAGCCGCGTGCTTCACCGGTGGACGCGGAGAGTGCGATCCTCGAACTCACGAGCACAGTGGTGCGCAGCGATGTGGAACGTGCGAAGCTCCTCGCGCATTGGGTGGAATTGCGTCAACGGCATCCGGTGTCGCGCGCAAATGCGGTGAGGCAACTGCTGGCTGCCGCACGCTACCGTGCGCCGTCCGGAGCGCCGCCCGTACCGCTGCTCATCGTCGGAACGCGGGGCGACAGGCTGGTGTCGCCGCGTTGCAGCGAGACACTCGCAAAACAATGGAGCCGCACGCTGGTGCAGCATGAGGGCGCGGGACACGACTTGCCGCTGGACGACCCCGCGTGGCTGGTGCAGCGCGTCAGAGAATGCGGTTGAACCACAGCAGCGAGAGCGCTGCCGAAGTCAGTGCGAGCAGCGAGGCGACGAGCGCGAGCAGTCCCGACACTTCGGTTTCGCGCTTCTCCACCGTGAGCCTGGAGCTCAGCGTCTCGTAGACCTTCTTCAGGTCCGCCGCTGTGCCGGCGTAGTAATAGTCGGCCGCCGTGCGGTTGGCCACGGACTTGAGCGTTTCCTCATCGAGCCGCACGCGCATGGACCAGCCTTCGAAGCCGATGGTCTCGCCATCAACCGTGCCGATGCCGACCGTGTACACGCGCACACCACGATCGGCCGCAAGCTTGGCCGCATCCATCGGGTCCACACCGGTCGTGCGCTGCCCATCGGTGAGCATGATGATGGCGGCCGACGTGTACGACCCCGGTGCGACCGGCGCCACTTCTTTCTTCTCCTGTCCAGCCTTGTCGAGCGACAGACTGCGTGGCCGCCCGCCCGGCGCAAGCGCCGAAATGTCGATGCCGTCGTTGGGAAACAACGTCGCCAGCGACACCATGATGCCGTTGCCGGTGGCCGTGCCGCGCTGCAGCTGGAAGCGATCAATGGCGGTGATCAGGTCGTCGCGGCTCGTGGTGGGCAACTGCGCCACCTGCGCGCTGCCCGCGAAGGCGACGATGCCGACCTTCACGTTGCGCGGCAGGTCGGCGATGAACTGCTTGGCGGCTGCCTGGGCCGCTTCGAGGCGGCTGGGCTGCACGTCGGTTGCGCGCATGCTGCCCGACACGTCCATCGCCAGCATGATGGTCTGCTGGTTCGACGGCAGCGTGATCACCGCGAGCGGGCGCGACGCGGCCAGCAGCATCGCCACGATGGAAAGCAGGAACAGGATCGGCGGGATGTGCCGGCGAAAGCCCGCGCCCTTGCCCATGGCTTCGCGCACGATGGACAGGCTCGCATAACGCAGCGCCATCTTCTTCTTGCGACGCAGCAGCCACACGTACAGCAACACCAGCAGCGGGATCGCCAGCAGCAGCCACAGGAACTCGGGCCAGAGGAAATTGACGGGGCTGTTGTTCATAGGCTGTAGCTCGCTTCTTCAGGCAACCTTCATGTGTGCAGGCATTCCTGCGCCGCCGGACAGTCGGCTCCTGCGCTTGCGCATGTCCACGAATCGCATCAGCGTTTCGGCGAGGTCGTCGCCGGTGGACAGTTCCAGCGCATCCACGCCGGCATTGGTCAGACCTTCGCGCAGATCGGCTTCGCGTTGGGCGGCGATGCGCGCAAAGCGGCGGCGGAAGCCCGCATCGTGCGTGTCCACCAGCAACTGCTCGCCGGTCTCCACGTCGCGGATGGGGATGAGGCCAAGATCAGGCAGTTCGAGTTCCAGCGGGTCGAGCAGGCGCACGGCCACGACTTCGTGGCGGCGCGCGAGCAGGCCGAGCGGCTTGTCCCAGCCGGGCTCGCTGATGAAGTCCGACACCACGAACACGGTGGAGCGGCGCTTCATCATCTGCGCTGCGTTGGTCAACAGGTCCTGCAGACGCGTGACGCCGATTTCACCGGCAGGCGGCCGCTCCTGCATCGCATGCATCAGGTGCAGCACGTAACGTCGTCCGCTTCGGGGGGGGATGACCTGGTCTGCGCCGCCGCCGTGCAGGATGGCGCCGACGCGGTTGCCGTGGCGCGTGAGCATGCGCGCCAGCGCGGCGACAAACGCCGACGACACATCGCGTTTGGCCTGCGTGCCAGAGCCGAAGTCGATCGACGGGCTCAGGTCCAGCAGGAACCAGGCAGCCATCTCGCGGTCTTCGGTGAACACACGCACATGCGGCTGCTGCAGACGCGCGGTGACGTTCCAGTCGATGTGCCGCACGTCGTCATAGAACTGGTATTCGCGCAGGTCGGCCAGGTCGAGGCCGCCGCCGCGCATCAGCGTGCGGTAGTCGCCCTGCAGCAGGCCGTCGAGGCGGCGCAGCACCGTCCATTCGAGACGGCGCAGCAACTGCTCCGCGTTCAGCGACGCAGACTCTTCGGCGGGCTTGAAATCAGGCGGCGAGCTTTTCATGTTCGAGCGGCTTGGCCGGCGGCGACACCTTCGCCATGATCTTCGCGACGATGCCATCGGCCGTGATGCCTTCGGACATGGCCTCGTAAGACAGCGACAGGCGGTGGCGCAGCACGTCGGGCACCAGGTCCACCATGTCCTCGGGCAGCACGTAGCTGCGGCCGCGCAACAGTGCGAGTGCGCGCGCACCTTCGACCAGGTTGATGGTGGCGCGCGGGCTGGCGCCGAAGGTGATGAAGCGGCCCAGGTCCTTCAGGCCATGCTTCTCCGGCGTGCGCGTGGCGGACACGAGGCGCACGGCGTACTGCGCGATCGAAGGGTCCACATACACACGGCGGCACTCGGCCTGCAACGCGGCGAGCTGTTCGGTGGTCGCCACGGCATTCACATGCACGGCCGGGCCGGTGACGCGCTCGACGATGACGTATTCCTCTTCGTCGGTCGGGTAGTCCACCAGCACCTTCATCATGAAACGGTCCACCTGCGCCTCGGGCAACGGGTATGTGCCTTCGGTCTCGATCGGGTTCTGCGTGGCCATGACAAGGAACGGGCTCGGGACCTTGTGCGTCTCGCCCGCGATGGTGACCTGGCGCTCCTGCATCACTTCCAGCAGCGCGCTCTGCACCTTGGCCGGCGCGCGGTTGATTTCGTCGGCCAGCAGCAGGTTGGCGAACACCGGGCCGAGCGAAGTGCTGAAGTCACCTGTCTTCTGGTTGTACAGGCGCGTGCCCACCAGATCGGCCGGCACCAGGTCGGGCGTGAACTGGATGCGTTTGAAGTTGCCGTGCACCACGTTCGCCAGCGTCTTCACCGTGAGCGTCTTGGCAAGGCCGGGAACGCCCTCCACCAGCAGGTGGCCCTGCGCGAGCATCGCGACCATCACGCGCTCGAGGAATTTGTCCTGGCCGACGACGACGCGCTTGACCTCATAGAGGATCTGTTCCATCAGGGCGGCGGTGTCGGAGCTGGAGTTCTGCGGGTCCATGGATGAAGCCTTGTCGTGTTGGTTTCAGGAAAACGAAATCAGAAGGGTGGCATGCCCGCTGCTGCAGCCGCGTTCTCGATCGGCACAGCAAAACCGATGCCAATGAAGGTGCGCGCGGATGTTGGGTTCAGGATGGCGGTGACGATGCCCACCACCTCGCCATCCATGGTGACGAGCGGGCCGCCGGAGTTGCCGGGGTTTGCAGCCGCGTCGAACTGGATCAGGTTGCTCATTTCCTGCTTGCCCTCGGGAGAGCGGAACGAGCGCTTGAGCCCCGAGACAATGCCCGCTGACGCGGACGGCCCGATGCCGAACGGGAAGCCCACGGCCACCACCTCGTCGCCAGGCGCAAGGTCGGCGGTGGAGCGCATCGTCGCAGCCACGAGGTCATCGGGAATCTTGTGGGCCTGCAGTACGGCGAGGTCGTTCTCGGGCTGCACGCTGATGATGGACGCGTTGGACTCGGTGCCGTCGGCGAAGGTGACGCGGATGCGGTCCGCGCCGCTGACCACGTGCAGGTTGGTCAGGATGATGCCCTTGTCCACGATGACCACGCCGGAGCCGACGCCATGCTCGATGTCTTCCGGCTCGTCGGCTTTCTTCGCTTCCTTGTCGGCGCCGAGGTTGGGCACCTTGGGGCCCGGCTTCGCACCGCGCTCGCCACCTCTTGCGGCCTCACGCGCTGCTTCGCGCGCGGCGCGGGCCTTGGCGATTTCAGGTGTGTTCTTCACGAAACTCATCACGCGCACCACGGACGGCGCGACGTTGTCGATGGCACGCGTGGCCTGAGAGGGCAGCACGTGGGTTTCGACGGTGCGCATCACGGCAGCGTCGATGTCTTCCTGTGTGAGGCGGCGCTGGCCGGGCTTGGCGATCGCCAACGACAGGGTGATGGCCAGCGACAACGCCAGCAGGCCGATGACGGTCCACAGCGTACGTGGCCCGGGAGCGGGCAGCGCCCGGCGCTTTGCCGCGGATAGTTCGGGGGGGGGCGCTTCGGGCGAGGCGTCCGCGGAGGCAGCCGCGCTGGCGGACTCGCCCGCAGGCGCGCCGCGACGGGAAGAGCTGTAGAAGGCTGGCCTGCTGCGCATCCGTGACCTCTGCTGGAGTTGGTTTTCCGGCACGGTGTGTACCGTGGTTTCACGGTATCACGGTTTGCCCGACCCTGTACATGGTTCGGGCATCATTGGGGTTATGTCTCGATGGATCGATAGCCACTGTCATCTGGACGCCCCCGAATTCGACACCGACCGCGCCGCGATGCGCCAGCGCGCCGCCGAAGCCGGCGTGGTCTGCTGCATTCTTCCGGCGGTGCAGGTGTCCAATTTTGCGACGGTGCGCGAACAGGCGCACCAGTTTGGTGACGCCTATGCGCTGGGCATCCATCCGCTCTTCACGCCGCGCGCGCAGGAGGCCGACATCGACACGCTGGCCGCGGAACTCGACCGCCACCTGGACGACCCGCGGCTTGTCGCCATCGGCGAGATCGGCCTCGACCATTTCGTCGAAGGACTGGACCGCGACCGGCAGGAATGGTTCTACCGCGAACAGCTCAAGCTGGCGCGCGACCGCGACCTGCCTGTCATCCTGCATGTGCGTCGCTCGGCCGACCGCCTGCTCAAGGGCTTGCGCGACATCGGTTCGGGCTCGCACGCGTGGCATGGCATCGCGCATGCGTTCAACGGCAGCGACCAGCAGGCGCAGGCCTTCCTGGACATGGGCTTCAAACTGGGCTTCGGCGGTGCGTTCACACACGAAAGGGCACTGCAGTTGCGGCGGCTGGCGACCGGACTGCCGCTGACGGCCATCGTGCTGGAGACGGACGCACCCGACATTCCGCCTGCATGGCTCTACCGCACGGCCGCCGAGCGCGAGGCCGGCCAGCCTCAGGGCCGCAATGAGCCGGCTCAGTTGCCGCGCATTGCGCAGGTGCTGGCCGACCTGCGCGGCATCACCGTGGGAGAAATAGCCGACGCGGTCTGGCATAACACACTGGCCGCCGTGCCGCGACTGTCGTCGGTGCCGGGGGTGGTGGCGTGAAGAGCGCTGTAGTGCCCCAACGTCTGGTCGGCCTCCCACCGCTCGCTTCCCCCGAAACCCGGCTGCTGGTGCTCGGCAGTTTCCCGGGTGGGCGTTCGCTGGCCATGCAGCAGTACTACGCGCACCCGCAGAACCATTTCTGGAAGATCCTCTCGGCGTTGTGGAACACGGACTTCGTGGCCATGCCTTATGAGGACCGCTGCAACGCCATCCTGGCGCGCGGCCTTGGCGTGTGGGACGTCTACGCTGCTTGCGAGCGCGAGGGCAGCCTGGATACGAGCATCCGCAACGCCGAAGTCAACGACTTCGCGTCGCTGGCCCGCCGTTGCCCGCAACTGCAGGCCATCGGCCACAACGGCGGCGAAAGTTTTCGCCATGCCCGGCACACTTCACAACTGGGCGTGCCGGTTTATCGCCTGCCGTCCACGAGCCCTGCCAACGCATCGTGGAGTTTCGAGCGCAAACTCACGGCCTGGCGGGAGGTCTTCACCCGGCACGCGCTGGTGTCCTGAAATACGAATGAGCAAGAAGAAAACCATCGAACTGCCGGAGGTGAACATCTCCGATGACGGCGACGTGCGCTACCTGCACCTGGGTTCCGAATGGATCCAGGGGTCCATGTTGATCGACGCGCCGTTCGATATCGAACTGGAGTACGTGCAGCGGATGATGGCGTGGCTGCTGTTCGTCGAGCCGGCCAGCGTGCCGAAGCGTCATGCGATGCAGCTCGGCCTCGGCTCTGCCGCATTGACGAAATATTGTTACAAGAAGTTGCGGATGCGGACGACCGCCGTCGAGCTCAATCCGCAGGTGCTGGCCGCCTGCCGCGGCTGGTTCAAGCTGCCCGACGACAACGAGCGACTGCACGTGGTGCTGGCCGACGCCGAGACCGAAATCCGCAAGCCGGCATGGCTGGGCCAGGTCGATGCGCTGCAGGTGGACCTGTACGACCATGACGCTGCCGCGCCTGTACTCGACAGTGAAGCGTTCTATGCGGACTGCCGCAAGCTGCTCACCGATGACGGCTGCATGACGGTGAACCTGTTCGGCCGCGCGTCGAGTTACGCACGCAGCCTGAAGAAGATCACCGCAGCTTTCGGCGTCGATTCGGTCTGGGCCTTCAAGCCGACGCGCGAGGGCAACACCATCGTGCTGGCGCAGCGGGAGGCTGCAAGGCCCGGTCGGGCCATGCTTGCCGAACGCGCGGAAAACATCCAAACTCAATGGAATCTGCCGGCGGCCAAGTGGCTGCGGGTGTTCAAACCCATCCAAGCATGAGCGCAGTCCTTCAGCCCACCATCACCGCCAAGACCAAGTACATCGGCCCGCTGGACTGGCGTCGCATCGTCGAATGGTTGAGCGAGGATGGCGTGATCAGCCAGGAAGAGGCGCAACGCACCATCGCGCGCATCGCGCAGGCCGAGAGTTCGCAGAACCCGCTCGTGCGGCTGGCCAGCGTGGCCATGGCGCGTGCCAGCGATGGCAAGCCGCTGGACATCGAGAAGCTGTGCCAGTGGCTGGCGGGCTACGCGGGCCTGGAATACCTGCGCATCGATCCGCTGAAGGTGGATGTGGGCAAGGTGGCCGACGCCATGAGCGCGGCCTATGCCGAGCGGCACAGGATTCTCCCGGTGCAGGTGAGCCCGACTGAACTGGTGGTCGCCACGGCCGAGCCTTTCATCAACGACTGGGTCTCCGAGGTCGAGCGCCAGTCCAAGCGCAAGGTCAAGCGTGTCATCTCGAACCCGCAGGAAATCCAGCGCTTCACGGCGGAGTTCTTTGCACTCGCCAAGTCGGTGCGTGCGGCGCAGAAGGCCGGCGGCAACCAGGGCGCGGCCACGTTCGAGCAACTGGTCGAACTCGGCCGCAGCAACAAGCAGCTCGACGCCAACGACCAGGGCGTCGTGCAGGTGGTGGACTGGCTCTGGCAATACGCGTTCGACCAGCGCGCGAGCGATATCCATCTGGAGCCGCGCCGTGAACAGGGCGTGATCCGCTTCCGTATCGACGGCGTGCTGCAGCCCGTCTACCAGTTGCCCATGGGTGTGATGAACGCGATCACCGCGCGCATCAAGCTGCTGGGCCGCATGGACATCATGGAAAAGCGCCGTCCGCAGGACGGCCGCGTGAAAGTGCGCAACATCCGCGGTGACGAGGTCGAAATGCGCCTGTCGACGCTGCCCACGGCCTTCGGCGAGAAGACCGTGATGCGTATCTTCGATCCCGACACCGCCGTGAAGGACCTCGACGCGCTCGGCTTCTCCAGCCATGACGCGCAGCGTTGGGAGACCATGGTCAAACGGCCCAACGGCATCATCCTGGTGACCGGCCCGACCGGCGCCGGCAAGACCACCACGCTGTACTCCACGCTCAAGCGTGTGGCGACGGAAGAGGTGAACGTCAGTACGGTGGAAGACCCGATCGAAATGATCGAGCCTGCGTTCAACCAGACGCAGGTGCAGCACCAGCTCGATTTCGGCTTCCTCGAAGGGCTGCGTGCCCTGATGCGCCAGGACCCGGACATCATCATGGTGGGCGAAATCCGCGACCTCGCGACGGCCGAGGCTGCGGTGCAGGCCGCGCTGACGGGCCACCTTGTGTTTTCCACGCTCCACACCAACGATGCGCCGTCGGCCATCACCCGCCTGATGGATCTCGGCGTGCCGCCTTACCTGATCAACGCGACGATGCTGGGCGTGCTGGCCCAGCGGCTGGTGCGCACGCTGTGCAAGCAGTGCAAGGAGCCCGACGAGTCGATGACGCGCGAGCAGCTCAGCGAATACGTGAAGCCCTGGAAGATCAACGGCGGCTATCGGCCCTACAAGGCGGTGGGCTGCGTCGACTGCCGCATGACGGGCTTCCTGGGCCGGATGGGCCTTTACGAATTGCTGACGATCTCGCCGGAGTTCCGCACCCGTGTGGACCGCGAACCCAGCATCGACGGTCTGCGCAAGCAGGCCGTGACGGACGGCATGCGTCCGCTTCGCCTGGCCGGTGCGCTGCGCGTGGCGGAAGGGCTCACGACGATCGAGGAAGTCCTGGCCGCCACGCCGCCGCTGGACTGATTCTTTCGGTCTAAACATGCACCCTCGCGGTGCATGCACCACACACCTAGGTGAAACCCTCGATAGGTGATATCCACATCCGTTCAACCTGACTTGGAGGTCAGAATGCGCCTGCACTTGAAAATCAAGAGGAGTGTGCTGTGAACATCAAAAGTCAGAAGGACTTTTTCTCCGGCCTGCTTTATACGGCGGTCGGCGTGGCTTTTGCGTGGGGCGCCACGAACTACAACATCGGCTCGGGTGCGCGCATGGGCCCCGGCTACTTCCCTCTCATGCTTGGCATCCTGCTGGCCTTCATCGGCGGCGTCGTGATGTTCAAGGCATTGGTCGTCGAGACCGAAGATGGTGACAAGATCGGCAAGTGGGCGTGGAAGCCGCTGGCCTACATCATCGGCGCCAACCTGCTGTTCGGCGTGCTGCTCGGTGGTCTCCCGAGATTCGGCATCCCGGCCATGGGCCTGATCGCCGGTATCTACGGCCTGACCATCGTCGCCAGCCTCGCGGGCACCAAGTTCAAGATCGGCGAAGTGTTGATCCTTGCCACGGTGCTGGCCCTGGGCAGCTACCTGGCTTTCGTTGTGGCGCTCAAGCTGCAGTTTCCGGTGTGGCCCACTTTCATCACGGGCTGATTAGGCGAGCGACATGACAGATCTGATCAACAACCTTTCCCTCGGCTTCAGCGTGGCCTTCACGCTGCAGAACCTGCTTTACGCGTTCGTCGGCTGTCTGCTGGGCACGCTGATCGGCGTGCTGCCCGGCGTAGGTCCCGTGGCCACCATCGCCATGCTGCTGCCCGCCACCTACGCGCTGCCTCCGGTGGCCGCGCTGATCATGCTGGCCGGCATCTACTACGGTGCGCAGTACGGCGGCTCCACCACCGCGATCCTGGTGAACCTGCCGGGCGAATCTTCCTCGGTGGTGACCGTGATCGACGGGTACCAGATGGCCCGCAAGGGGCGCGCGGGCCCGGCGCTCGCTGCGGCGGGCATCGGCTCGTTCTTTGCGGGCTGCGTGGGCACACTCGTGCTTGCAGGCTTTGCAGCACCGCTGACCGAGGTGGCCTTCAAGTTCGGCCCGGCCGAATACTTCTCGCTGATGATCCTGGGCCTGATCGGCGCCGTGGTGCTGGCTTCGGGCTCGCTTGTCAAGGCCGTCGGCATGATCGTGCTGGGCCTGCTGCTCGGGCTGATCGGGACGGACGTGAATTCGGGCGTTGCACGCTATTCGTTCGACATTCCGGAATTGACCGACGGCATCGGCTTCATCGTCATCGCAATGGGCGTGTTCGGCTACGGGGAAATCATCCACAACCTGTCGCAGCCCGAAGATGAGCGCGAAGTGTTCACGGGCAAGGTCACGCACTTGTACCCGTCTGCGGAGGATTTCAAGCGCATGGTGCCGGCTGTGCTGCGCGGCACGGCGTTGGGCGCTTCACTGGGCATCCTGCCCGGCGGCGGTGCGCTGCTGTCGGCTTTTGCGGCCTACACGATCGAGAAGAAGACCAAGCTCAAGCCCGGGGAAGTGCCGTTCGGCAAGGGCAACATCCGTGGTGTCGCGGCACCCGAATCCGCCAACAACGCCGGTTCGCAGACTTCGTTCATCCCGCTGCTCACCCTGGGCATTCCGCCCAACGCCGTGATGGCGCTGATGGTCGGCGCCATGACCATCCACAACATCCAGCCCGGCCCGCAGGTCATGACCAGCAACCCCGAGCTGTTCTGGGGCCTGATCGCCTCGATGTGGATCGGCAACGCCATGCTGATCATCCTGAACCTGCCGCTGATCGGCATCTGGATCAAGCTGCTGACCGTGCCCTACCGCTGGCTGTTCCCCTCCATCGTGCTGTTCTGCGCGATCGGCGTGTACTCGACCAACAACAACACCTGGGACATCTGGATGGTCGCGATCTTCGGTGTGATCGGCTACGTGTTCATCAAGCTGGGCATGGAACCCGCACCGCTGCTGCTGGGCTTCATCCTGGGGCCGATGATGGAAGAGAACCTGCGCCGTGCACTGCTGCTCTCGCGCGGCGACTGGAGTGTGTTCGTCACGCGTCCGCTGTCGGCCGGTCTGCTGGCGGCTGCCGTGCTGCTGCTTATCATCGTGCTGCTCCCGGCCGTGAAGAAGCAGCGTGAAGAAGCGTTCGTCGAAGACTGAGCAAGTTGCCTGACCGGAAAGCGGCGCCCCTGTGGCGCCGTTTTTCTTTGCCGATAATCCATTCCATGTCCTTCAATTTCCACAATCCCTACCTGTCCACGCGCACGCCGGTATTCGCGCGCAACGTGGTGTCCACTTCGCACCCGTTGGCCGCGCAGGCGGGGCTGCGCATCCTGCACCAGGGCGGCAATGCCGTGGACGCGGCGATCGCTGCCGCAGCCGCCATCACGATCGTCGAGCCAGTGAGCAATGGCCTGGGCAGCGACGCGTTCTGCATCCTGTGGGACGGCAAGGAACTGCACGGCCTGAATGCGTCAGGTCGCGCCCCCGCAACGTGGACGCCGGAATACTTCAGGAAAAAATACGGGGCGGACAGCAAGGCCCCGCCCAAGCGCGGCGTCGACACGGTCACCGTGCCAGGTGCCGTGGGTAGCTGGGTCGCGCTGTCGGAACGCTTCGGCAAGCTGCCGTTCGCGGACCTGCTCCAGCCCGCCATCGAGATCGCCGAGCGAGGCTATCTCGTGTCGCCCGTGGTGCAGCAGAAGTGGTCGGCAGCGACCGACGAGCTGCGCAACCAGCCCGGCTTTGCCGACGCCTTCCTGCCCTGGGGCCGTGCGCCCAACGTCGGCGAACTGTTCCAGTTCAGAACCGCCGCGCGCGGCCTGCGTGCCATTGCGCAAAGCAAGGGCGCGGCCTTCTACGGTGGCGAGATCGCCCAGGCCATCGAGAAATTCGCGGCGGCCAATGGCGGCAGCATCAAGGCGTCCGACTTCGCGGGCTACAAGCCGGAGTGGGTCACGCCGATCAGCAAGGACTATCGCGGCCACACGCTGCATGAGATTCCGCCGAACGGGCAAGGCATCACCGCGCTGATGGCACTGGGCATCCTCAACCAGTTCGACGTGGCGGGCCTGAAGGTGGACGGCGTCGACTCGCAGCACTTGCAGATCGAGGCGATCAAGCTCGCTTTCGCCGATGTGTACCGCTACGTGGCCGAGCCATCGTCGATGGAGGTGACCGCCGCGCAAATGCTGGACGACGCGTACCTCGCGTCGCGTGCCAAACTGATCGACATGAAGAAGGCGCAGGATTTCGGTGCGGGCAATCCGGTCAAGGGTGGCACGATCTACCTCACCGCGGCCGACGAGAACGGCATGATGGTGAGCTTCATCCAGAGCAACTACATGGGCTTCGGCTCGGGTTGCGTGGAGCCGCAGTTCGGCATCAGCCTGCAGAACCGCGGGCATGCCTTCAGCGTCGACGACAAGGGCCTGAACCCCGCCAACATCGTGGCACCGGGCAAGCGGCCGTTCCACACCATCATCCCCGGCTTCCTCACGAAGGACGGCGCGCCTGTGATGAGCTTCGGCGTGATGGGCGCCAACATGCAGCCGCAAGGCCACGTGCAGACGCTGGTGCGCATGCTCGACTACGGCCAGAACCCGCAGGCCGCATGCGATGCACCGCGCTGGCGCTACAACGCCGGCTTCGAGATCAACGTGGAAACCTCGATGGACCCTGCCACCGTGCAAGGCCTGTCCGCGCGCGGCCACAAGATGGCCGTCATCAGCGACAACTACCAGGACTACGGCGCCGGCCAGTTCATCTGGCGCATGGGTGACCCGGCGAAGGAAGGCTACGTCGTGGCGAGCGATCCGCGCCGCGACGGGCTGGCTGCCGGGTTCTGATGTCTTCGTCGAATACGGCACCGACGAACCTGCTGCCCGGCCTTGCACTGGCCGGCTTGGGTGCGATTGCCTTCAGCGGCAAGGCGATCATCGTCAAGCTCGCGTACCGCCATGGCGTGGATGCGGTCACGCTCATCATGTATCGCATGTTGTTCGCCTTGCCCATCTTCGCCGTGATGGCGTGGTGGGCGAGCCGTGGCAAGCCGCCGCTCACGCGCGAGGACTGGATCGCCGTGGTGTGGCTCGGCTTCACCGGCTACTACCTTGCGAGTTTTCTCGACTTCGCGGGGCTGGCCTACATCACCGCGAGCCTCGAGCGGCTCATCCTGTACCTGAACCCCACGCTCGTGCTGCTGATGGGCTGGCTCATGTACCGCCGCAAGGCCACGCGCATCCAGATGGTGGGCATGGCGATCAGCTATGCCGGCGTGCTGCTGGTGTTCGGGCATGAACTGCAGATCGTCGCGGGCGTGCAGACGGCATGGGGCGCGGCGCTCGTCTTTGCCAGCGCGATCAGCTATGCGGTCTATCTCGTCTACAGCGGCCAGGTGGTGCAGCGGCTCGGGTCGCTGCGGCTCGTGGGCCTGGCGACCAGCGTGGCATGCATCTGCTGCATCGTGCAGTTCCTGCTGCTGCGACCCATCGATGTGGCCTTGTCCGTTGCGCCGCAGGTGATCTGGCTGTCCGTGCTGAACGCGACGCTGTGCACCGCCGCGCCGGTGCTGATGGTGATGATGGCCATCGAGCGCGTGGGCTCCAGCATGGCATCGCAGATGGGCATGGTCGGCCCCATGTCCACCATCATCATGGGCGTGGTGATCCTGGGCGAACCCTTCACCGGCTGGATCGCCGTCGGAACGGTGCTCGTGATCGCAGGGATCTACGTCTTCACGCGCGGCGGCAGGCCGGCCGCCGCGGTCGGGGTCAAACCGATCCGTGATCAGTAGGTGCCGGGGTAGGCACCGCCATCGGCCAGGATGTTCTGCCCGGTGATGTAGCCCGCGTGCATGCTGCACAGGAAGGCGCAGATCGCACCGAACTCCTGTGCGTTGCCGAAGCGCTGCGCCGGAATGTTCTTGCGGCGGCTGTCGGCCACGGCTTCGACGGACTGCCCTGTTTTCTTCGACGCGCCGACCAGCGTGCCGCGCAGGCGGTCGGTGTCGAACGCGCCGGGCAGCAGGTTGTTGATCGTCACGTTGTTGGATGCGAGCTTCGTCGTGCGCGCGACACCCGCCACGAAGCCGGTCAGCCCGCTGCGCGCACCGTTGGACAGGCCCAGGATGTCGATGGGCGCCTTCACCGCGCTGGACGTGATGTTGACGATGCGGCCATAGCCGCGCGCAGCCATGCCGTCCACCGTCGCCTTGATGAGCTCGATGGGCGTGAGCATGTTGGCGTCGACGGCCTTGATCCAGGCATCGCGGTCCCAGTCGCGGAAGTCACCGGGCGGCGGGCCGCCGGCATTCGTCACGACGATGTCGTAGTCGGCCTGTGCGGCAAAAGCCTGCTCGCGGCCCTGCGGCGTGGTGATGTCGGCGGCGACCTGCAGCACCTGCGCGCCATGCTTCGCTTCCGCCGCGAGCGCCTGCGCCGCCTGCGCCAGTGCGTCGGCACCGCGCGCCATGATGACCACGTTCACGCCCTCGGCCACCAGCGCCTGCGCGCAACCGAGGCCCAGACCCTTGCTCGCGCCGCCGACCAGCGCCCACTTACCCTGTATGCCCAAATCCATGCTGAACTTTCAATTGGATACACTCGCCGATGACAAAAAAGGGGGTCACCGGATGAAATGGATAGCTTATTGCACTTTGCTTCTGGCGGCAGCAGCCCCGGGCATCGTGCAGGCCCAGCAACCCGTCGGCGAGGCGGCCATCGTCAAACGCGCGGCGGACTTGCGCGAGCAGCCCGGCGAATCTTCCCGTTCGCTCGGCGCGCTCGCGCCGCAGACGCCCGTGACACGTCTTCCAGAACGCAGCGGTGCCTGGGTGCGCGTCACAACGGCGCAGGGCGGCGCCGGATGGCTCCATATCTTCGATCTGACGTCGCCCAATGCGCCGACGCAAGGCGGCAGCTCCGCCACCGGCGCGCTGCGTGGCCTGACCGGGTTCTTCAACCGTTCCGCAGGCGCCAGCGCCACGACCTCGACATCCACGGTCGGCATCCGCGGCCTGGGCGCGGAAGACATTGCCAATGCCCAGCCCAACCTGAATGCGGTGGGCCAGGCCGAGGGCCTGCGGCAGGATGCCAACGGCGCGCAGCAGTTCGCGGGCACGGCGATGCTGTCCGTCAAGCCGCTGGTCGTACTGCCCGAGCCGCCGAAGCCGCGTGCGCCGGCCAACGCCAATCCTGCGGGCGGCCAGCCCGGCAACCCGGGGATGATGCCGTGAACCCATTGAACACAATTCCCTTCGCACGTGCCGCGTGCATGGCCGTGCTGCTCGGCGCAACGGTGGCGCTGCCCGTGGCCGTGCAGGCGCAGGATGCCGCACGCGCACTCGGCGGCCTGTTCCAGGCCATCCGCCCGCAACAGCAGCAACAGCAGCCGCAGAATGCGCCGGCGGCGATGATCGGCAACCTCATCGGTGGCGGCTCGCCCGTGGCACCGCAACAGGGGAACGCGGTCGATCTGGTGCGCCTGCTGTCGCAATCGGTCGAAGAGATCGACGAGCCCAAGGAAATCGAGATCGGCCGGCAACTGGCCGCCGTGTTGCTGGGCAGCAAGCCGCTGCACGGCGACATGCAGTTGCAGCGCTATGTGAACCAGCTCGGCCGCTGGATCAGCCTGCAGTCCGCGCGCCCCAACCTGCCGTGGACCTTCGCGGTGCTCGACGACACGGGCTACAACGCCTTCGCCGCGCCCGGCGGGTATGTGTTCGTGACCAAGGGATTGATCGACCAGGTGCGCGACGAAGCGGAGCTCGCCGGCATCCTCGCGCACGAGATCACCCATGTGACCGGCAAGCACCATCTCAAGGCCATGCGCAAGACCGCGCGTGCCGGCCTGCTGACGCAGGTGGTGGGCTCACAACTCAACAACAACCTGGGCGGAGCGATTTCTGCGCAACTGCTCAGCCTGGGCAAGGACCTGTATTCCAAGGGCCTGGACCAGGATGACGAATTCGATGCCGACCGCTCCGGCGTGGCATTGGCCGCCAGCGCGGGCTTCGACCCCTACGGTCTCGTGAGCGCGCTGCTGCAGCTGCGCACCGCAACGCCCGACAACCCGGCCTTCACGCTGACCCTGAGCACGCACCCGCCGGCGCAGACGCGTCTGGATCAGCTGGAACAGGCCATGGGCAACCGGCTCGACGCCTACACCGGTGCAGCGTCGGTCACGGTGCCGCAGCGCATGCAGCAGATGGCGGCAGCAAGCCGGCCTGCGGCAGTGCCTGCGTCCGCACCGGCTGCAAAGGCCGCACCACCGGCCAAAGCGCCGCCGCCGAAGAAGAGGCAGTAAGGAAGCGGTCCGGGACAGTGTCTCGTTCAGGCCTTGCGGCCTGACGATGCCACGATGCCGCCCACGATGAGCGCGAACGCGACGCCGTGGAACAGGCGTGGCGCTTCGCCCAGCATGACCGTGGACAGAAGCGCCGCGAACAGCGGCGTGAGGTTGGTGAAGAAGCTGGCGATGTTGGGCCCGACCCGTGCCACGCTCAGGCCCCAGCAGCGATAGGCCAGCACGGAAGCCACGGCCGACACGTAGAGCAGGGCCGCCAGCAGCGCCCAGCCCCACTCGATGTGCACGTCGGCCACTGCCCATTCGCCGGCGGAGAACAGACTGGACCAGCCGATGCCGAACACCGTCTGCGCCATGAGGAACGCGGCCCAGTCGCTGCGGATGTTCTGCGGCTCGGCCGGCTTCGTGAGCAGCCAGCTGTAGATGGCCCACGCCAGCGATGCGAGCAACATGAAAATGTCGCCCGGCACCAGATGCACCTGCGCGAGCCGATGCCAGTCGCCCTGGCAGAGCACCACCACCACGCCGAGGATCGACAGCACCGCGCCGGCGATCTGCCTGCGTGAAATGGTCTGGCCGTAGAACAGCGCGCCGATGCCCAGCATCCAGATCGGGATGCTCGAAGCGACGAGCGTCACGTTGATCGGCGTGGACGTTTTCAGCGCAAGGTACTGCAGCGTGTTGTAGAGCCCTGCGCCGAACAGGCCGAGCACCGCGAAGCGCCGCCATGAGGACCAGAGTCCGCTGCCGGGTTTGAGCACCCAGGCTGCCATGGGCAACAGGATGATGAATGCCAGCGACCAGCGCAGCAGGTTCAGCGTGAAAGGCGGGACGATGGGTACGGCAAGGCGGCCCACCATGGCATTGCCCGCCCAGATCAGCGGCGGGGCGACCAGCAACATCAGCGTTGCCGGCGTGAAACGTTGATTCATGGGCCAGCACTGTACCCGCATGGCCCCGGCCCTGCAGAGCAGGCCCGGGCGATTCGTGGCACGATTGGCCGCCTGCGCTGCCGCAACGGCCGCGCGATCTGCAACTTCCAGTAGAACGAACCCCGGAGAAAACCCATGGCCCAGTACACAGGCAAAGCCGTCCGCATCGACCAGCATGGCGGTGTGGACGAACTCAAGATCGTGCAGACCACCGTCGGCGAGCCCGGTCCCGGTGAGATCCGCATCCGCCACAAGGCGGTGGGCCTGAACTTCATCGACGTGTACCAGCGCACCGGTCTTTACCAGTTCCCCATGCCGTTGCATCTGGGCATGGAAGGCTCGGGCATCGTGGAAGCAGTGGGCGAGGGCGTGACGCACCTGAAGGCCGGCGATCGTGCTGCCTATGCCAGCAACCCGCCCGGTAGCTACAGCGAGCTTCGCGTGATGCCCGCAAGGAACGTCTGCAAGCTGCCCGACGCCATCAGTTTCGAGACCGGCGCTGCCATGATGCTCAAGGGGTTGACCGCACAGTACCTGCTGCGCCGCGTCAAGCCGGTCGAGGGCCTGGAGCCGGGCGATTTCGTGCTTTTCCACGCGGCGGCCGGCGGCGTCGGCCTGATTGCCTGCCAGTGGGCCAGGGCACTGGGCCTGCAACTCATCGGTACGGCAGGATCGGACGCGAAGTGCGCGCTGGCCAAGGAGAACGGCGCAGCGCACGTCATCAACTACTCCACCGAAGACTTCGCCGCGCGCGTCAAGGAGATCACCGGTGGCAAGGGCCTGAAAGTGGTTTACGACTCGGTAGGCAAGGACACGTGGGAAAAGTCGCTCGACTGCCTGCGGCCTTTTGGCCTGATGGCCAGTTTCGGCGCTGCATCGGGCCCGGTGCCACCTTTCCCGCCCGGCTTGCTGGCGTCCAAGGGCTCGATCTACGTGACGCGCCAGACGCTGTTCACGCACATCGCCACGCGCGAAGTCAACCAACTGATGGCAGACGAACTGTTCGACGTCGTGACCAGCGGCAAGGTCAACATCCGCATTGACCAGCGGTATCCGCTGGAGAACGTCAAGCAGGCGCACATCGACCTGGAAGCGCGCAAGACCACCGGCTGCACCATTCTTACGCTGTGACGACGGTCGGGACCATGCCCGCGTGGCTGGTGTCACTGCATGCGCGCGCCAGCCAGCCGCCTGCCCGCAGGCGCGTGCCGCTGCTGGCGCGGCAGGTCGTCATCGGCTCCGTCGAGCCGGCGTTCCTCGATCCACTGGCCGGTGTGCGGCTCGTGGACGGCACCCCCGCAGTCACGCGCGTCGCCGGCGGCAGTGATTCACCATGGCAGGTGCAGGGTGAACTCACCGCGACGCTGAACCTTCTGGCCCACGAGATGCGGCAGAAAGACATGTGTTCCGCGTGGCGCAACGAACAGCTGTCCGTGCGCGACCCGCACGGACAGGTGCTGGGAACCGTGGAGCGTGCGGCGGTGCGGCCGTTGGGCATTTCGACGCACGCGGTGCATCTGGTCGGCTTCAGCGCCGATGGCCGCATGTGGGTGCAGCAGCGCGCGCTGGACAAGCCCAATGACCCCGGCATGTGGGACACCCTCATGGGCGGCATGGTGCCCGCGTCGGACAGCCTGGCGCAGGCGCTCGAGCGTGAAACATGGGAGGAAGCAGGCCTTCGCATCGCGGCAATGCAGGATGTGCAACGCTGCGGCCGCATCACGCTGCGCCGGCCGAGCGATGCCGACGGCGCAGGGCCGGGCTATACCGTCGAGGACATCGACTGGTTCCGGTGCATCGTGCCGGATGGCATGGAGCCGGAAAACCAGGACGGCGAAGTCGCGCAGTTCCGGCTGGTGCAGCCGGCCGGGGTTCTGGCCGATGTGGAGCGCGGCGAATACACGCTGGAAGCCGCGCTCATCATCGCGGCGGCGCTGGGCGTGGACAAGGTTTCAGGCTGACGCTGCCCGAGGGGCGGGTTCAGCGCTGCGGGTCGTCGAGCAGTGCGGCCTGCTTGAGCCGGCTCGGCGCCAGCGCGCCCGCCGAATCGAGGATCGGGTAGGCGATCGAGCAGATGTGCGAGTTGATGCGCTTCAGGTCGCTGATGAGGTCGATGTGCAGCGAACTGGTCTCGATGCTCTGCACCGTGTTGCCCGACAGTCTCGCGAGGTGGGTGGTGGCGTATTCGCGTTCCAGGTCGCGGAATCGGGCCTTTTCTTCTAGCAGCTTCTGCGCGTCGCGAACGTTGCCGTTGAGGAACACGCTCATGCCCAGCCGGAGGTTGTCCACCAGCCGCGCGTGCAGTTCGCAGATCTCGGCCATGCCGGCTTCGGAGAAGTTGCGGCCCTTCTTGATCTTCTTGTCCTCGATGTCGATCAGCACGCGCTCGATGATGTCGCCCACCTGCTCCATGTTGATGGTGAAGCTGATGATGTCGGTCCAGCGCCGGCTTTCTTCCTCGCCGAGCGCTTCGCGCGAGATCTTGGTCATGTAGTACTTGATCGACGAGTAGAGCTGGTCGACCGTGTCGTCGAGCTTGCGCAGGTCTTCGGCGAGCTTCAGGTCGTTGGTGCGGATGACCTTGATGATGCCCAGAAGCATGGTTTCCACGATGTCGGCCTGGTGGAGGGCTTCGCGTGCGGCGCACGAAATGGCAAGCGATGGCGTCGAAAGGGCGGAGGGGTCCAGGTGCTGTGGGCGGCCTGTGGCGCTGGCAGTGGCCGGGTCGGGCTTGGGCAGGAGCTTCTGCACCCAGCCCGCAATCACCTGCGTGAAACCGATGAGCAGGAAGGCGACCACGACGTTGAACGCAAGGTGGAACATCACCACCGTCGTCGCCGGATTGCCGAGGATCGGCCCCGCGTGACGCAGCCACAGACCCGCGAGCGGCGCGAGCAGGATCACGCCGATCATCTTGAACACGAGGTTGCCCAGCGGCACCTGCCGCACCTCGATGGACGAGCGGGCGGTGGTCAGCACGGCGAGCAGGCCGCTGCCCAGGTTTGCGCCCAGGACGAGACCGAGCGCCACGTCTGGCGGCACGCCGCCCGAAGCGGCGAGCGTGGCCGTCAGCAACACGATGGCCAGGCTGGAATAGGAGACAACGGCGAGGAACGCGCCCGCCGTGATTTCGAGGAGCAGGTCGCTGCCCAGCGACGACAGCAGGGCCTTCACGGCAGGTGCTTGCGTCAGCACCTGCGTCGATTCGGTGACCAGGCGCAGGGCGAGCAACATGAGGCCCAGACCGATGAAGACGCGCCCCACGCGACCGAGCGTTCCGGCCTGGCGCGCGACGAACATCACCACGCCGACGAAGATCAGCAACGGCGACAGCCAGGACAGGTCGAGCGAGAAGACCACCGCCATCAGGCTGGTGCCGATGTCTGCACCCAGCATGACGGCCAGCGCCAGTGGCAGCGTGATCAGTCCCTGGCCGACGAAGGAGGAAACGATGAGCGCGGTGGCCGTGCTGGACTGGACCAGGGCCGTGACGCCGAGACCGGACAGTGCGGCGGTGAACCGGCTGTTGATGCTGCGGGAAATGATGTCACGCAGATTGGCCCCGAACACCCGCAGGATGCCGGTGCGTACGAGATGCGTTCCCCAGACAAGCAGCGCGATGGCTGCCAAAAGATTCAACAAATGCTTCATGGCCCTAGCAATGCACTATACGCCCGCAAGGCGTATCGCCCTCATTTCCCGCGTCGCACGCGCAAAAGCTCATCCAGGATTAGACAAACTGCTCCGAGCGTGATGGCGCTGTCCGCCAGGTTGAACGCCGGAAAATGCCAATTGGCCCAGTGGAAGTCCAGGAAGTCCACGACATAGCCGTGCAGCAGCCGATCCACCACGTTGCCGACGGCGCCACCGAGGATGCAGGCCATGGCGAAGCTGAACAGCTTCTGGCCCGAATGGGTGCGCAGCATCCAGATGATGAACACGGCCGCCGCCAAGCCGATGATGGTGAAGAACCAGCGTTGCCAGCCCGATGCGCCCGCGAGGAACGAGAAGGCCGCGCCGGTGTTGTGTGCCCGCACGATGTTGAAGAAGCTGGTGACGTAGGTCGTGTCGCCCAGCCGGTAGTAGCCCAGGATCAGCGTCTTGGTGAACTGGTCGGCGATCAGGATGATCAGCGCCAGGCCCAGCCAGGTGATGAGCCCGCTGCTGGCGGAGGATGCGCCGCGGGCCATCAGGCGAAGGTGCGGGTTTCGCCCGCGCCGTACAGGTTGCTCGTGCAGCGGCCGCACAGCGTCGGGTGGGCGCTGTCCACGCCCACGTCGTCGCGGTAGTGCCAGCAGCGCTCGCACTTGGTGGCGGTACTCGGCGTGGTCGTTACGGCCAGCTCTTCACCGGCGGCCAGGGCGACGGCGGACGTGATGAACACGAAGCGCAGGTCGTCGCCCAGGCTCTGCAGAATTGCGAGGTCATCGCCGCCAGCCGTCAGCGCGATGTTCGCCTGCAGCGATGAGCCCACCTTGCCGTCGGCGCGCAGGGCTTCGATGTCCTTGTTGGCCACATCGCGGATCTCGCGAAGGCGGTTCCACTTGGCCAGCAGCGCCGCGTCGGGCTCCGGCAGCTTCGAATATGTTTCGAAGAAGATCGACTCGTTCGTGCCGACAATCTTCCAAGCCTCCTCGGCCGTGAAGCTGAGGAACGGTGCCATCCAGCGCAGCATGGCCTGGGTGATGTGCCACAGGACGGTCTGCGCGCTGCGGCGGGCCTTGGAGCCGGGCGCGGTGGTGTAGAGCCGGTCCTTCAGCACGTCCAGGTAGAACGCGCCCAGGTCTTCCGAGCAGTACACCTGCAGCTTGGCCACGACGGGGTGGAACTCGTACACCTCGTAATGCGCGAGGATTTCCTTTTGCAGTTCGGCCGCGCGGGCCAGCGCATAGCGGTCGATTTCCAGCAGTTCGTCCGGCGGCACGGCGTCCCTGGCGGGGTCGAAGTCGCTGGTGTTCGCCATCAGGAAGCGCAACGTGTTGCGGATGCGGCGGTACGAGTCGACCACACGCGCGAGGATCTTGTCGTCGCCCGCGATGTCGCCGGAGTAGTCGCTCGCAGCCACCCACAGGCGGATGATCTCCGCGCCCAGCTTCTTGCTGGTCTCCTGCGGATCGACGCCATTGCCCAGCGACTTGCTCATCTTGCGGCCTTGGCTGTCCACGGTGAAGCCGTGCGTCAGCAGGCCACGGTACGGCGCGCGGCCGTACATCGCGCAGGCGGTGAGCAGCGACGAATGGAACCAGCCGCGATGCTGGTCATGGCCTTCGAGGTACAGGTCGGCTTCCGGGCCTTGCTCGTGGCCGCTGCCGGCGTGCGAGCCCCTGAGCACCGTCGTGTGCGTGGTGCCGGAGTCGAACCAAACCTCCAGGATGTCGGTGCTCTTGTCGTAGAAAGGCGCATCCGCACCGAGGATGGACTCGGTCGTCGCCTTGCTCCAGGCCTCGATGCCGCCCTTCTCGACCATGTCGGCCGCGATGTCGAGGATTTCCATGGTGCGCGGATGCAGCTCGCCTGTCTCCTTGTGCAGGAAGAACGGGATCGGCACACCCCAGCTGCGCTGGCGGCTGATGCACCAGTCCGGCCGGCCAGCGATCATGTCGTGCAGGCGCGTCTTGCCGTTCTCGGGGTAGAAGCTGGTTTCATCGATGGCGTCCAGCGCGAGCTGGCGCAGCGTCTTCGGTGCCTTGTCTTTCGTGAACACGCCTTCGCCTTCGTCCATGCGGATGAACCACTGCGCAGCGGCGCGGTAGATCACCGGCGTCTTGTGGCGCCAGCAATGCGGGTAGCTGTGGGTGATGGTCTCGGTCGCCATCAGGCGGCCGGCTTCGCCCAGCACCTCGATGATGCGTGGCGCGGCCTTCCAGATGTTCATGCCGCCGAAGAGCGGCAGGCTGTCGCCGTACGAGCCCTGGGCCTGCACCGGGTTCAGGATGTCGTCGTAGGACATGCCGTTGGACACGCAGGAGTTGAAGTCGTCCACGCCGTAGGCAGGCGACGAGTGCACGATGCCAGTGCCGTCGTCGGCCGTGGCGTAGTCGGCCAGGAACACCGGCGACAGGCGCTTGTAGCCGGCGTCCACGTCGTACAGCGGATGCTGGAACTTCAGGCCGCCGAGCTTCTCGCCAGGCACCGTGGCGACCACGCTGCCTTCGAGCTTGTAGCGTGCCAGGCACTTCTCGACCAGGCTTTCGGCCAGCACGAGGAAGCCCTTGGGTGTGTCCACGAGCGCGTAGACGATCTCGGGGTTGAGGTTCAGCGCCTGGTTGGCCGGGATCGTCCAGGCGGTCGTGGTCCAGATGACGACGAACGCATCCTTGTCCGCATCCGGCAGGACCGGCAAGCCGAATGCAGCGGCCAGTGCGGCCTTGTCGTCGGCCTTGAATGCGACGTCCACCGTCTGCGACTTCTTGTCGGCGTATTCGATCTCGAATTCGGCCAGCGACGAGGCGCAGTCGAAGCACCAGTACACGGGCTTGAGGCCGCGGTAGACAAAGCCGCGCTCGATCACGCGCTTGAACGCGCGGATTTCGTTGGCCTCGGTGATGAACTCCATCGTCTTGTACGGATGGTCCCAGTCACCCAGCACGCCAAGCCGCTTGAAGTCGGCCATCTGCTGCGCGATCTGCTCGGTGGCGAATGCGCGGCTCTTGGCCTGCATTTCGTCGCGCGGCAGGTTGCGACCGAACTTCTTCTCGATGGCGTTCTCGATCGGCAGGCCGTGGCAGTCCCAGCCCGGGATGTATTGCGCATCGAAGCCGGCGAGCTGCCGCGCCTTGACGATCATGTCCTTGAGAATCTTGTTGACGGCATGGCCCATGTGGATCTGGCCGTTGGCATAGGGGGGCCCGTCGTGCAGGATGAATTTCGGTGCGTTGCAGCGCGCGTCGCGCAGCTTCTTGTACGTGCCCTGCGTATTCCAGTCGTCGGCCCACGCAGGTTCGCGTTTGGGCAGGTCGCCGCGCATGGGGAAGGGCGTGTCGGGCAGGTTCAGCGTGGCGCGATAGTCGGTCTTGTCGGTCATGGCGATGCTCGTGAATCCATGGTGTCCGGGCGCGGCCCGGAGAAGCTAAAAGGGAGAAGGCAGGGACGGGCAGGGCGGCAGTTGCCGCTGGTGGGGGCCGTCAAATTCGGTCGCGCGAGGTCTGGCGGTGGGTTTGCCCGTGCAGGCGTGCGAAGAACGCGCGTGCGTCATCGCAGTCCTTTGCGATGCCCGCCTTCAGGGCATCGAGACTGTCGTACTTGAGTTCGTCGTGCAGTTTGTGCAGCAGCTCCACGCAGATGATTTTACCGTAGCCACCGTCCGGCCCCAGGCTGTCGGGCCATTCGAGGCAGAAGGTCTCGAGCAGCACCCGCCCGCCGTTGACGTCAGCCGGGTCCAGCGAGGGGCGCACGCCGAGGTTGGCCACGCCGGGCAGCGCGCGATCGCCCAGGCCCAGGACCCGCACCGCAAAGATGCCCGAGGCAGCCGGCTTCCAGTGGGCAAAGCGCAGGTTCAGCGTGCGGAAACCCAGGTCGCGACCGAGTTTTCGGCCGTGCACCACATGCCCACTGATGCTGTACGGGCGGCCCAGCAGGCGTGCGGCGCCATCCATCCGGCCTTCGTCCAACGCGTCGCGCACGGCAGAACTGGAGACGCGCAGGCCATGCACTTCGTAGCTGTTCATCCGGGCGACGTCGAACCCGTGCCGGGCACCGGCTTCGTCGAGCATGGCGTAGTCGCCCGCGCGCCTCGCGCCAAAGCGGAAATCGTCGCCCACCAGCACGTAGCGCACGCCCAGCCCGTCAACCAGCACGTCCTGGATGAAGGCCTGTGGAGATTGCGATGCGAAGGCCGCGTTGAACGGCAGCACGATGCACTGTTCCACACCGCAACGTTCGAGTTCGGTGAGCTTGTCACGCAGCGTGGCGATGCGCGCGGGTGCGAGATCTGCCTTGCCGGTGGCGCCGGCGAAGTAGTCGCGCGGATGCGGCTCGAAGGTCATGACGCAGCTGGGCACGCCGCGATGCTGCGCTTCGCTTTTCAGCAGTGCGAGCATCGCCTGGTGGCCGCGGTGCACGCCGTCGAAGTTCCCGATGGTGAGTGCGCAAGCCGGCGCGACGCCCGGGTGTTTGAAACCTCTGAAGACCTTCATCCGTTGATATGGTTTTGATAGCAGCAGTTGCCCATGCACAAAGGCCGCTGAAGCTCAAATGTCACGAAAAGAAGGTATATTGTGACCGACGCCGGCTTCTCAAGCTGGCGCCAGACTTCGCGTTCCGTCCGATGACCCCGTTGTTTTCAGGAGCCGTGTTTTGAAAGTCTTGAAGCTGTCTGCCCAGGGCCTGCCCCAGTCGTGGATCTCCCTGGAGCAAGCCGTGATCCACTACGCCGCCGACGAAGTGCGGTGGGAGACGGGCACGGAAGTGGCGGTCTTTCGCGGTGGCCACAACGCGGTGACAGGTGAACAGTCGATCATCACGGTCAACAGCATCATCGGCACCAAGGGCGTGCCCGGCATCAACCCGTTCGAGCTTCGCCCGGGCCTCACGAACAGCAAGCTGTTTGCGCGCGACCGCAACTTCTGCGCTTACTGCGGCAATCATTTCCACGAAGAAGACCTCACGCGTGAGCACATCATCCCGTTCGCGCAGAACGGGCAGGATCACTGGATGAATGTGGTCACCGCGTGCCGTGCCTGCAATCACCGCAAGGCCAACCGCACCCCCGAGCAGGCGCACATGCCGCTGCTCTACGCACCGTATGTGCCCAGCCTGTGGGAAGACTTCATCCTGCGCAACCGCCGCATCCTGGCGGACCAGATGGAGTTCCTGATGGCGCACTTGCCGCGGACGTCGCGGCTGCACGCCTAGCTAAGAGTAAGCAGAAGACGCTGCGATTCCCGCTTCACGCAGCGCAGCCTGCCATGCAAGTTCGCAAAAGTCCCTGACTTCCGGCTCATGCATGCGCCACTGGCGGGCGGCCTTCTGTTGTGCCTGCACTGACGGCAAGTCGATCTCGTCGTAGCCCAGCGCGCCGGCCTTGACCTGGATCTCGCAGGCACGCTCCAGAAAATAGATGTGGTCGAAAGCTTCTGCAGCCGTGCGGCCGCAGACAAGCAAGCCATGGTTGCGCAAGATCATGGCGCGGTGCGGTCCCAGATCGGCAATGAGACTCGCCTGTTCCGCCTCATCGAGCGCAATGCCCTCGTAAGAATGGTAGGCCAGGTGGCCCTGGAACTTGAGTGCGTGCTGGCTGAGGGGCAACAAGCCGCGCTTCTGTGCCGACACGGCGACGCCAGCCGCAGTGTGCGTGTGCACGACGCAAAGCACGTCCGGACGGTGGCAGTGGATCGCTGAATGAATCACGAAGCCCGCCTTGTTGATGCCATACGGGCTCTCCACACCATCGTCGATGAGGTTTCCATCCTTGTCCACCTTCATCAGATCGCTGGCCTTGATTTCACCAAACGCCATGCCGTAGGGGTTGATCAGGAACGAGTCATCCTCGCCTGGCAACTTCATGCTGATGTGCGTGAAGATGAGGTCGGTCATTCGATGGAAGGCGAGAAGCCGGTACAGCGCTGCAAGGTCGCAGCGCAGCTTCCACTCCTGCTCCGAAACGATCTGGCGGATGTCTGCACGGTTCATGGTTCTGTCCTCCGGAATTTCCGTTCACTCTTCAGGCTGGATGCCGGACGCCTTGACGATGGGCGCCCATGCCGCCAGTTCGTCCCGCTGGATCTTGCCCATATCGGCAGATGTCGTCGGCGAGACGGACCACCCGAGGCCCGCCATGCTGTCGCGCAATGCAGGCGTGGCGAGCGCCTTGACGGCCATCTCGTTATAGCTCTGAACGACTCGGGGATCCATGGCGCCGGGCCCATACAGGCCCACCCATCCCGGCACCACGATGTCGATGCCCGATTCCTTGAGTGTAGGGATGTCGGGTGTCTGCGCGTTCCGCGTGGCACCCATGGTCGCCAGAATGCGGACCTTGCCTGCCCGGTGCTGCTCAAGCAGGTCGCCCACCGTATTCACCGAACTCGGCAGACGGCCGCCGACGAGATCGATGACGATGGGCGGCGTGCCGCGATACGGAACGTGGATGGCGGGCACGCCGATCTTCTGGTGAAACCATACGCCGAGCAGATGCGGTGTCGTCCCGTTGCCTGACGAACCGTGGGCAGCCTTGGTTGGGTTGTCGCGCAGCCACTTGAGATAGTCCGTCAGATTGGTCGCCGGCACGGCCGTGCCGACCGCAAGGCAGTAGTCGAAGGTGACCAGCCGCGTGATGGGCGTGAAATCCTTCACCGGATCGAAAGGCACATTCTTGTAGACGTAGGGCGAGAGTGTCAGCACGCCTTGATGGGCCACCGCAATGACCTCCCCATTCTTCGGTGCGTGCTTGAGATAGTCGAGCGCGATGCGCCCGGCTGCGCCCGTGCGGTTTTCGACGACGACGGGACGGTCGATCAGCGTCTGGAACGGTGTCGCGAGCTGGCGGGCGACGGTGTCGAACCCACCTCCCGGCGGAAATCCGACGACGATGCGCACGGGCTGGGGTTGCGCAATGGCGCGCGTGGCTGCGCTACCGAGGACAAGGGTGGCGGCCATTCCGGCCATCATGCTTCTGCGTTGCATAAAAACTCCTGGCTGCAAAAAATGGCGCCTCTGCTCGTCAGAGGGCTTCGGTCAAAAGTGCGACTGTCTGCCCGGGCGCATTGGGAATCGACCCATGCCTGGTGCTTTCGTCGATCAGTTCTCGGGCTTGAAGCCGGAGGACTTGATCACAGGACCCCACATTTCGAACTCGCGCTTCTGGAATGCAGCCAGCGCGTCGGGGGTGGTGGGCGCGGGGTACATGCCGATGCGTTGCAGCGCATCCTTCACGCTGTCCTTCTGCAAAGCGGCGCCGATCGCGCGCGCGTACTCGGCCGTCATCGACGCATCCATGCCCGCAGGGCCGTAGAAGCCGCACCAGCCGTAGATCTCCAGATCGATGCCGGACTCCTTGAGCGTCGGCACATCCGGCAGCGAGGGGCTGCGCTGGCCGCCCAGCGTTGCCAGGATGCGGACCTTGCCCGTGCGGTGCTGCTCGATGGCAGCCGACACGGTGTCGAACTGGACCGGTACCTGGCCGGCCATCAGATCGAGCAAGGCCGGCGCGCCCCCTTTGTATGCCACGTGAAGCGCCGATACACCCAGCCGCTGGTTGATGGCTTCGCCGATGAAGTGCGGCGTGGTACCCGCACCGGGTGAGCCGAAGGCGGCCTTGGTGGGGTTCTTCCTGTACCAGTCGATGAACTCGGCAATCGTCTTCACGGGCGCTGCCGGCCCGACGGTGACGGTGTAGTCGAAGGTCACCGCGCGCGTGATCGGCGTGAAGTCCTTTGCGGGATCGAAGCGCAGGTTGGTATAGATGTGCGGGAAGATCGTCATGGGGCTTTGCGACGACAGGATGATGGTCTCTCCATCGGGCTTCGCCTGCTTGACCGCCTCCAGCGCAATGCGGCCGGAAGCACCCACGCGGTTGTCCACCACCACCGGGCGGCGCAACAGGTCGGGCAATTGCCCGGCCACCTGGCGTGCCACGAAGTCGAAGCCGGCGGGGCTCGGCGGGAAGCCCACGAGGATCTTCATCGGGGACTGCGATTGCGCGCGCGCCAGCTGTGGCATGGCGGCCGACACCGGCATCAGCGCGGCGGCCAGGGAGAAGCTTCGACGATCCATGATGAGTCCTTGGGGTGAGTTGAGTGGGAAATCGGCGACCTGACGTCAGTGGCCCCAGACGTCGGCGAAATAGCGCATCCAGTTGGCGCCGAGGAATGCCTCGATGCGTGCCGCGCCCCAGCCGCGCCGCTCGAGCGCCTGCGTGAGGTTCGGGTACTGGCTGATCTGGTTGAAGTCCGGCGGAAACACGGCGCCGGTGGGCACGAGCAACTGGCGACCGGTGCCCTTGTCGCGCAGGAAGCGCATCATGTCCTCGCGCGACATGCCCTGCGCAAAGTCTGTCCCGATACCGACCTGCGACTCGCCGCACAGGTTGATCACGTATTCGATGACCGAGACATAGTCGTCCAGCGTGGATTCGTTGCCACGCGGCATGAACGGCGGGAACATGGTCACGCCGATCATCCCGCCCTTGTCCACGACTGCGCGCAGTTCGGCGTCGGTCTTGTTGCGGCTATGGGCCTTGAGGCCCTGCGGTGCGCAGTGCGTATACGCCACTGGTTGCTCCGACAGCGCGACCACATCGGCCGATGTCCTGCTGCCCACATGGCTCAGGTCGATGACGAGGCGGTGTGCATTGAGCCTCTGCACCAGCTCACGGCCAAAGTCGCTGATGCCGCCGTCATGGCTTTCCATGCAGCCGAAGCCCGCCAGATTGGCGGTGCTGTAGGTGAACTGAACCACGCGCAGGCCCAATTCCGCGTAGAGCGCGACGGTGTCGAGTGAATCGCCGAAGCCGCTGGAGTTCTGCCAGCCCAGGATGATGCCGACCTTCCCCTCGGCCTTGGCGCGACGGATGTCGTCCACGCCGTAGACCTGCAGCAGGATGTCGCCGTGCTCACGGAACCAGCGCTTCCATTGCGCCATGGCCTGCATCGAATCCTCGAACCCTTCCCAGACACTGCACGTGCAGTTGGCCGCAGTCAGACCACCGCGATGCATTTCCTCGAACAGCTCTCGTCCCCACTTGGACACGATCAGTCCGTCAATGACCAACGCCTTTCCGTGAAGGTCGGGCCGTTCATCTGTTTGATCTGCAGTTGTTCGCATATCGACCATATGTTCGCAATTATTGCCTTCGAACCGTTACTGTCAAGGAGATTTACGTGCAGCGGCAGGCCATGCGCTGCATTGGGGCGGACTGCACCGTTTCGAGCGGGATCCGTGCCAGTTCAAGCCGGGTTCTGCGCCACTCGTGTGCGCGTTTTGCTGACCATGGCTTGCCTTAAGATCGCACATCGAGACACCACTTTCGCCACCGCCCACAACAAGACATGCCGCGCCAGAAGTCCAGCCCGCCCGCAGAAAACACCACCCCCGAGACGGAAGACGATGCCCCGGTCTCCCCGTTCGGCAAGGAGGTTCTCGGAGGGCTCGAACGCGGCTTGCAAGTACTGACCGCTTTCAATGCCAACCAGCGCCAGATGACACTGGCTGACATCGCCCGAGCAGTCGACCTGCCCCGCGCCACGGCGCGACGCGCGGTGAACACGCTGGAGCAGATGGGCTACATCGCGAGCGACGGCCGGCTGTTCCGCCTCACCCCCAAGGTGCTGCAGCTGGCTGCAGCGTATGCGGCGTCGAACCAGGTGACAGCGTTCCTGCAACCCGTGTGCGAGGCCCTGTCCCGGGAGTTCGATGAAGACTGCTCGGCCGCCGTGCTCGATGGTCTCGAAGCCGTGCGCGTGGCACACGCATCGCCGCCGCGCTTCGTCTCGATGGTGCCCGGCATCGGCTTCCGCCTGCCTGCCTGGAGTTCGGCACTGGGCCGTTCACTGCTGAGCGGCCTGCCGGACAAGGAACTCTCGGCTGCCATGGCCCGCATGAAGATCACGCCTCTCACGGCACACACCATCACCGAACCGGTCGCCCTCCTGAAGGAAATCCAGTCGGTGCGCAGCAACGGCTATTCGCTGGTGGACCGCGAAGCAGAAGAGGGCTTCCGTTCGCTGGCCGTGCCTGTGCGCAACATCCGCGGCGTGACTGTCGCGGCGATCAATATCGGTGTGCGCATTGAATCGGCCACACCGGCCAAGATGCGCCAGCGATTCCTGCCGCAGTTGCAGGCTGCTGCGCGCACGCTCGAACACCAGTTGCTGTAAGCGCCGTCAGGCCACCGTGGCTGCGAGCTCGTCGCTGCGCATGAAGCGCGTGCGCGGCCGCGACTTCATATGCCTTATCAGCCGGTCCAGCATCTTCAGCCGGCCGGGGTGGCAGATCAATTGCACGTGCAGCGTGAGATGGAAGAAAGCGTTCGGCCATTCATAGAGACCATCGAATTCTTCCGTCCACAACTGCTCCACCTCCAGCGCCGTGCGGATCACGCGTTCCATGCGGCCGCCGTGGATGAAGTACGGCGCATCGGCCAGATGCCATTGCACAGGCAACTCCACCAGCGGCAGCGGCTGGCCGCCGCGCTGGTGCCGGTAGGGTCCGAGACGATCGTGGAAGTTGGTGGAGATTTCAACGCCCTGCTCGAGCAGGAAGTCGAGCGTGCGTTCCGACCAGTCCCACGAGGGTGAGCGCCAGGTCAGCGGCCGTGTTCCCGAGATGCGTTCGAGGATGTCGATGCCGCGCACCAGTTCTTCGAGTTCCTCCTCCGCAGGCATGCCGACCGGCGAACGATGGCTCCAGCCGTGGCTGCCCAGTTCATGGCCGCGACGATGGATCTCGCGCACGGCGTCAGGGTAGCGCTCGGCCGTGATGCCGGGAATGAAAAATGTGCTGCGGATGCCGTGCGCATCGAGCAGGTCGAGCATGGGCGCCAGGCCTTCGTGGATCTCGAAGCTGCCATGTGACAGATGCGCTGGCCGCCGCGCATTCTCCGGATTGATGCCCAGCCAGATGGCTTCGGCATCGAGGCAGATGCCGAAGACGACGGGAAAGTCCTTGCTCATGGTTGCGCCCTTTCATGAAACCCCGCCGCATGACGCAGCCAGGCATGCACCCAGGCACTGTAGCTGCGCGGCACCATCACCTCGCAGTCCCGCTCGTGCAGCAAAAGGAGCACCGGCGCTTCTGCCAGCAGCGTGCGGAAGAAGCATCGCGTGGCCGCATCGCCGTGCAGGTCGACACGCGCACCCTGTGCAAGCAATTCGCGTGCGTCGTCGCCTCGAACGCGGAATGTGATCCAGCCGTCGGTGATGTCGGTCACCACGACGTCGCCGGCTGCGCTGGCATCCGGCGGCGGCACGCCTGCGTCGTAACGCACGAACCAATGGTCCGGCGCATCTTGCATGAGCGTGCAGACACCGGCGCGCCCGAAACGCGGGGCAATGGGCAGCACGGGTTGCGTGCCTGTGAGTCTGTCCAGCACGGCCTGCACGCGGGCAAGGTCATGCGCGCGCGGCAAGGCCACGGACAGCAGGGGAAGTGATACGCCATCGTTGATCTGGACGTCAGGCACGGACGCGTTCTCCTTCTGGATCGACGAACACCGGCGACACCAGCGTGACTTCGCAAGATTGTCCCGACACCGGCGCGACGGCCCGCAGGCCGTGACCGATGCGCGCGCGACCGCCCTTGACCAGCGCGAGCGCGATCCAGCGGCCGAGCAACGGACTGAAGGCCATCGAGGTGAAGTGGCCCACGCTGGGCTGCACCGAACCGGAGTACGGCTGGGCAGGGTCCAGCAACTGCGCACCACGAGGCAGTTCCTGTCCGGGATGCGTGGCCACCACGCCCACAAGCTGCAGGCGGTCCGGGTCGGCCAGGGCCGCTCGCTGCAGTGCGGCCTTGCCGATGAATTCCTTCTTGGTGCTGAGCATGCGGCCCAGACCCAGGTCGTCTGCGGTGGTGCGCCCGTCGGCCTCGAAGCCGGGTACGAAGAAGCCCTTCTCGATGCGCAATGTCATCATGGCTTCAGTGCCGTAGGGCATGGCGCCCAGGTCTTCACCCGCGTGCAGTGCGGCCTCCCACATGAAGGACGCGAACCGCGAGGGCACATAGATTTCATACCCCAACTCCCCTGCGAAGCTGATGCGCATCACGCGCGCGACATGCCCCAGCAGTGTTCCCTGGCGCAGCGACATGTACGGGAACGCCGCATCGCCCGTATCGAAGTCCGGCTTCAGGCGCTCCAGCAACTGGCGCGCCCGGGGGCCTGCAACCGCAAAGGCTGCCCATTGTTCCGTGACGGGAGTGATCCGCACGTCGAGTTCCGGCCAGTCGATCTGCAGGCAGCGCAGCAGCTGCGCATGGATGCGCTCGGCATTGCCAGTGGTCGTGGTCATGAAGTAGCGGTCGGTATCGAGTCGGCTGGTGGTGCCATCGTCGAGCACCGCGCCGTCGATACGCAGCATCACACCGTAGCGGCACTTGCCCCGCTCCAGTGTCTGCCAGCCGTTGACATAGACACGGTCGAGCAGCGTGGCTACATCGCGGCCCGTCAGCTCGAATTTGCCCAGTGTGGAAACGTCGGTAAGGCCCACGGCCTGCCGCACGTTGAGTGCTTCGCGGTTGACGGCCTGCTGGTCGGTTTCGCCCACGCGACGGTAGAGTTGCGCGCGCTTCCATGGCCCGGCCAGCATGAACATCGCACCGGCCGCCACATGCCATTCATGCAATGGCGTGACCCGCTCCGGTGCCGCAAGCCGGCCTGCATGACCAGCAGCCAGCGCACCGAGCGTGACAGGCACGTATGGCGGCCGGAAAGTGGTGGTACCCCCCTGCGCCAGTGTCTTGCCGGTCAGTCTGGCCACCTGCGCCGCGCCGACAATTCCACCGGTGCGGCCCTGATCGGTGCCCATGCCGAGCGTGGTGTAGCGCTTGACGTGCTCCACCGAATGAAAGCCTTCGCGGCAAGCGAGTTCGAGATCGCCGAGCGTCACATCGGTCTGCAGATCAACGAAACGCATTGCGCGACTGCCGGACTTGCGTGGCACATGCAGCACTGCGCCGGGCGCTCGGGGCGCGTCAGCCGCACCTGATCCCACGGGCGGCGCAAGCTGCACGGCCTTGCCGGCCGCCGCTGCAGCGGCGACGCCCGCTGCATGACCGGCTGAGAGGCACGCTGGAAGATCGAACTGGCCGTCGCACGCGCCTGCCGGGCGCAAACCCGAGGCTGCGGCATCAGACGCTGGCCGGAAGGCGCCAATGGATCCGTCGAACACACGGCGACCGCCCGTGTGGCTGGCGAGTTGCACACGAGGGTTCCAGCCACCGGACAACAGGAGCAAGTCGCATTCGAGCCGGCGGGTGGCCGTTGTGATGCTCTCACCATCGGCCAGCGGGCCCACATGACAACCCGTCACCGCAAGTCGCCCGGTGGCCTCGACCACGCCGTGCCCCTGCAGCCATGTACCTGCCTGAAGGCCGTCGCCGAGGTGCGAAGGCAGGCCACTGCGCGAATCCACCACCGCGACGATGGAGGCACCGGCACCCGCAAGATCGCGCGCGACCTGATACGCGCTGTCATTGTTGGTGAACAGCACCACGCGGCGACCGGGCAGCACGCCGAACTGTTGTAGCAGCGTCTGCGCGGCCGACGCGAGCATCACACCGGGCCGGTCGTTGTTGCCGAAGACCAGCAGTCGTTCGCTGGCGCCGGTGGCCAGCACCGCATCGCGCGCCTGCACAAGCCAGCGCCGCGATCGGGGCGCGGCCGGCGTTGGCGTCACACCCTGCTCGAGGTTTTCGAGCAACGCGAAAGAGCCGTGGTCATAGCGGGCATAGACCGTGGTCTGTCGCAACACGCGCACGCCCGGCATCTGCGCGATTGCTTCGACTTGTTCCCGAACCCAGACGTCGACAGGCAGCCCATCCACCGAGCCAGGTTCATTCAAGGCCTGGCCACCCGGTGACAGGCCATCGTCGGCAAGGATCACGCGCAAACCGGCAGACGCCGCTGCGCGTGCCGCGGCAATGCCGGCCACGCCGGCGCCGGCGACAAGCAGATCGGCCGTTGCATGCGCATGCTCGTACGCGCCCGTGTCGGGCTGCCTGGCCGCGCGGCCGAGACCCGCTGCCCGCCGGATCACGCTTTCGTAGAAATGCCACGCACTACGCGGCCACATGAACGTCTTGTAGTAGAAGCCCGCCGGGATCATCGACGAGGCCAAGCCGAGCACGCTGGCCGCATCCAGGCGCACCGAAGGCCAACAGTTCTGGCTATTCGCCACGAGACCATCGTGGAGCGCCAGCGAAGTGGCCCGGACATTCGGTTCGGTCTCGGCGCCCGTGCCGACCTGCACCAAAGCATTCGGTTCGTCCACGCCGTTGGCTGCCATGCCACGCGGTCGGTGGTACTTGAAGCTGCGGGCCATCAGCAGCACGCCGTTGGCCATAAGCGCACTGGCCAGTGTGTCCCCAGGGTGGCCCGGATAGCGCCGCCCGTTGAATGTGAAGTGAATGACGCGTGAACGGTCGATGCGTCCACCGGTGGCGAGGCGGGCCGAAGTCATGGCGCCACTCCTTCACTGCCATCCAGGCCACACAGCCGCACTGCCATCAACGTGTTGTCGGTGGTGTTGCGCTCGAGCCGCAGCCATTGCTGGCAGCCCATCGCATGGAACCACAGTTCGGCATGCACCCCACGCGGGTTGGCCCGCAGGTAAACATGGTCCGTCCACGCTTCCTGCGTCCGGACATCGGGCAACTGGCGCTGGCGTGCGTCGCCACCATAGCTGAATTCGGAGACGTCACGGGCACCGCAACAGGGACAGGGAATCAACACGGCGCAGGTACTTTCAGTGAAGCCACGGGAACGGGCCGGAGCCTCGCTCATCCAGCGTTCGGCCGGATGCAAAACGGTCCAGCGAGAACGGCGCATTGATCTCGTGCGGTGCGTCGTTGGCAATGGTGTGGGCGAACGTCCAGGCCGCACCCGGTGTCGCCTTGAAGCCTCCATAGCACCAGCCGCCGTTGAGGTAGAGGCCGCCCAATGGCATCTTGCCGATGATCGGGCTGCCGTCCATGGTCATGTCCATGATGCCGCCCCAGGTGCGCATCATCTTCAGTCGCCCGAACGCCGGAAACAGTTCGAGGCAGCCTCGCACCACGTGGTCGATGACGTTGGGGCCGCCGCGCTGTGCATAAGAGTTGTAGCCGTCGAGATCGGCCCCCATCACCAACTCTCCCTTGTCGGACTGGCTGATGTAGAAGTGCCAGGCGCGCGAGATGATCACCTTGTCGAGCACCGGCTTCACCGGCTCGGTCACCATGGCCTGCAGAACATGACTTTCCATCGGCAGGCGCAGGCCGGCCATCTCGGCCAGCACGCCGGAATTGCCGGCGACGCAGATGCCGATCTTCGGCGCGGCGATGAAGCCGCGCGAGGTCTCCACACCGGTGACTTTGCCGTCTTCACGACGTATGCCGGTGACCTCGCAGTTCTGGATGATGTCCACGCCGCGTGCATCCGCTGCGCGTGCGTAGCCCCAGGCCACGGCATCGTGGCGGGCCGTGCCACCGCGTTCCTGCAGCATGCCGCCCACGATGGGATAACGTACCTGATCGGAGCAGTCAAGCAGCGGCACTTCGCGGGCGATCTCGTCCAGGTTCATCACACGCGCGTCGACGCCGGCCAGCCGCATCGCATTGCCCAGTCGCATCTGCGCGGTGAGCTCCGATACGCCGTGCGTGAGTGTCAGCACACCGCGCTGGCTGAACATGACGTTGTAGTTCAGCTCTTCGCTCAGGCCTTCCCATAGCTTGAGCGAGAAGTCGTAGAGGCGCGTGTTGGCCGGTAGCAGGTAGTTGGATCGGACGATGGTGGTGTTGCGGCCGGTGTTGCCACCGCCAAGCCAACCCTTTTCGAGCACTGCCACGTTGGTGATGCCGTGCACTTTGGCGAGGTAGTAGGCCGTGGCCAGTCCGTGCCCGCCACCGCCGATGATGACGACGTCGTACCGAGGCTTGGGCGCCGGGTTGCGCCACACGGGCTTCCAGTCTTCATGGCCGCGCAACGCCTTGCGGGCGAGATTAAGCAGTGAATAGCGGTCGGTCTTGTGGTCCGTCATACAGTCGCCCAATCGGGATGGGCCTGCGCCCGGACCAGGCCCGCAGCCAGGTCGGCAACGAGATCACCCGGCTCTTCGAGTCCGATGTGCAGCCGAACCAGTTGTCCGCCGGTCCACGGTCGCAGCGCGCGCTCCGGGCCCGGATAAGCCGGAAAGACGAGACTCTCGAACCCGCCCCAGCTCGCACCGATGGCAAACAGAGACATGCCCTCTACCATCGCGCGCACCGCAGCTTCAGACTGCGTGCGCAGCTCGACGGCGAACAGGCTGGCAGCACCTGTGAAGTCACGCTTCCACAGGGCGTGCCCCGCAAAACCCGGCAAGGCCGGATGCAGCACGGACGCCACCTGCGGCTGCTGCTGCAGCCACTGTGCAATGTGCAGCGCGGCGGCAGACTGTTGCTTGAGTCGCGCACCGATGGTGCGCAGGCCACGCAGTGCCAGATAACAGTCGTCAGGCGAAGCACACATGCCGTGCAGCACCATGTGCTCGCGCAGTTGCGGATACCAGCGCTCGTTGGCCACCACGAGTCCGAGCATCACATCCGAATGCCCCGCGATGTATTTGGTCGCCGCATGGATGGAGATGTCCACACCGTGCCGGAAAGATGCGAAGTGATAGGGCGTTCCCCATGAGTTGTCGAGCAGCAGCGGGATGCCGGCTGACCGGGCCACCGCGGCGAGCGCCGGGATGTCCTGCACTTCGAAGGTTTGTGATCCGGGCGACTCGGCATAGATGAGTTTCGTCTCGGGTCGGATCAACCCACCGGGCTCACTCTCCAGGGGGTCGTAATACGTCACCGAAATGCCCAGGCGCGAAAGCCCCTGGTCGCACAGGCGCCGGGTCGGGCCATACACGCTGTCGACCATGAGGATGTGGTCGCCCGGCGACGCGAACGCGAGGATGGCGGCCGAGATGGCGGCAAGGCCTGACGATGCCACCAATGCGCGATGGCCGCCTTCCATTTGCGCCACGGCATCCTGCAGCGCGCGCACCGTAGGCGTGCCGTAAATGCCATAGCTGATTTCCGTATCGGGGTTTTGCCGCGCATGCTGCAGCGAAGCCATGTCCGGAAAGCAAATGGTCGAGGCCCGCCAGACCGGCACGTTCACCGTGCCGCCGTGGGCGGTCGGGTTGCGGCCCGCGTGCACGGCGAGCGTGTCCGCATGCATTGATTCCCCGGATTTCTCGAGCATGGCTTGGGTCTGAAAAAATCAAGTTGTTCGATTAACGAACATTTGTTCGGTATAGTATGTCACGTTCCCAATCCCGTGACAAGCTCGATATGGCCTTCATCCTCACCCTTGCCTGCCCTGACCGCCCCGGAATCGTCCACGCCGTTTCTGCCCTGCTCGTACAGCACGGGTACAACATCACCGAAGCCTCGCAAGCATCGGACCGCACGTCTGGTCGGTTTTTCATGCGCGTGGCGTTCGACGCGACTGACGGGACCACCGGCAATGCCAATGCACTGCGCCTGGCTGTGGCCACCATGGCCCTGCAGTTCGACATGGCCTGGGAACTGGCGGACACGGCGCATCGCATGCGCACGCTGATCCTCGTGTCAAAGCTGGGTCACTGCCTCAACGATCTGGTCTTCCGCTGGAAGAGTGGCTTGCTGCCGGTAGATATCCGCGGCATCGTCTCCAACCATGACGACCACGCGAGCCTGGCTGCGTCGTATGGCATTCCGTTCCACCTGATTGCGGTCACGCCAGGCACCAAGGCGCTGGCGGAAACACAACTGATGAACGTGGTGAAGCAGGAAGGAATCGAGCTGATGGTGCTGGCGCGCTACATGCAGATCCTGTCAGCGGACCTGTGCACGCAGTTGCAGGGGCGTGTGATCAACATCCACCATTCGTTTCTTC
Organism: Variovorax sp. VNK109; assembly: GCF_049445855.1. Lineage (NCBI taxonomy): Bacteria > Pseudomonadati > Pseudomonadota > Betaproteobacteria > Burkholderiales > Comamonadaceae > Variovorax > Variovorax sp. VNK109. The sequence continues at coordinate 686,493 of NZ_JBMSDV010000003.1, forward strand.
CGAGCTTCAAAGGAGCAAGCCCCTACCGGCAGGCCTATGAACGCGGCGTGAAGCTGGTGGGCGCCACCGCGCACTATGTGACGGCCGATCTCGACGAGGGCCCGATCATCGAACAGGGCATCGTGCGCGTGGACCACACCATGAACGCGGACGCGCTGACCGCGCAGGGGCGCGATGTCGAATGCGCCGTGCTGGCGCGCGCCGTCCGATGGCATGCGGAACACCGAATCCTCCGCAACGACACCAGAACAGTGGTGTTCCGCTGAGGCTGAAGCAGGTCATCCCCAATCGATGCCTGACCTCGCTTTTCAGCCGGAGCGAAACAAAAAAGGATTGGATGTCCGGTCCACGCAGCGTCAGGCGAACACGCCGGCCGTGTCCTGCATGCGGGCAGACACTTCGCCCAGATGATGCAGCGTGTCGCCGAAGGTCATTTCCATCTGCGTGAGGCGCTTGAAGTAGTGGCTGCCCACGTATTCGTCCGTCACGCCGATGCCCCCATGCAGCTGCACCGATTGCTGGCCCACGAAACGCATGGAAACGCCGAGCTGGTATTTGGCGCGCGCCATGGCGCGACGGCGTTCGTCGGCCGGCGCGTTGAGTTTGAGCGTCGCGTAGTAGCTCATGGAGCGCGCGAGTTCGAGCTGCATCTTCATGTCCGCCACGCGGTGGCGCAGCGCCTGGAAGCTCGCGATGACCACGCCGAACTGCTTGCGCGTGTTCATGTATTCAACGGTGAGCGCGAGCGTCCTGTCCATGGTACCCACGGCTTCGGCGCAGAGCGCGGCGATACCGATGTCCACCGCATGTTCCAGCACTGCCTGTCCTGATTCGGTGATGCGCACCGCCGGTGTCTGGCTGAAGGACACTTCCGCCGCGCGGCTGCCGTCCTGCGTGACGTAGCCGCGTGTGGTCACACCGACAGCGCTGCGTTCCACGAGGAACAGCGCGAGCTTGCCGCCTGCAACGGCGGGTACGATGAATGCATCCGCCTGATCGCCGGCGGGCACGATGCTCTTGGCGCCCGAGATGGTCCATGCGCCATCCTTCTGCGTAGCCCGCGTGTCGCAGACGTCGAGGCGATGGCGCGCGCGTCGCTCCTGGTGCGCCAGCACCACCATAGCCTCACCGCTGGCGATACGGCCGAGCCATGCATCCTTCACGTCCTGCGGGGCGTAGGAAGAGATCACGGCGCCCGATATGAGCGCCTGCGGCAGCGGCTCCAGCACGATGCCGCGCCCCAGTTCTTCCATGGCCACCATGGCCTCGACAGGACCCATGCCCATGCCGCCGTCGGCCTCGGCAATGTAGAGACCGGCAAGGCCGAGGCCCGCGATCTCTTCCCATGTACGCCTGTCGAAGCCGCCTGCCTTCACGGCTGCGCGCCGGCGCTCGAAGTCGTACGCCTTGTCCACCCACTTGCGCACGGCGTCGCGCAGCTGTTCCTGGTCGTCGGAGAAATCGAAATCCATGGTGTCTTCCTCTCGTGTCAGCCCAGAACCGTTTGCGCGACGATGTTGCGCTGCACTTCGTTGCTGCCGCCGTAAATCGTGGTCTTGCGATAGTTGAAGTAGGTGGAGGCCAGTGGTGCGCAATACGCGGCACCCACGTGGTCTCCTTGCCAGCCTGCTTCCATCGCTTCCTGGATGAAGGGCAGGCTGTAGGGGCCGCAGGCCAGCATCATGAGTTCGGTGTAGCGTTGCTGGATTTCGCTGCCGCGGATCTTCAGCAAGCCGGCGATGTCCAGCGAATTCTTGCCCGACTTCTCGGCCGAGAGAACACGCAGCACCAGCATTTCCAGCGCGACGACGTCGACCTCGAGCTTGGCGATCTCGTCGCGGAAGCGGAGGTCGTCATGCACACCTTCGGACTTCGCGATGCGCTTGAGGTGCTCCAGTTCGCGCTTGGCCCTGTTCACGTCGGCAATGTTGGTGCGCTCGTGGCTGAGCAGGTGCTTGGCATAGGTCCAGCCCTTGTTCTCTTCGCCGATGAGGTTTTCTGCAGGCACTTCGACGTTGTCGAAGAACACCTCGTTCACTTCATGTTCGCCGTCGAGCATGATGATCGGACGCACGGTGACGCCGGGTGACTTCATGTCGATCAGCAGGAAGCTGATGCCTGTCTGCGGCTTGCCTTCGGTGCTGGTGCGCACGAGGCAGAAGATCCAGTCACCGTACTGGCCCAGCGTGGTCCACGTTTTCTGGCCATTGACGATGAACCTGTCGCCCTTGCCGTCACTGACTCGCTCGGCACGCGTCTTCAACGATGCAAGATCGGAGCCCGAACCCGGTTCGCTGTAGCCCTGGCTCCACCAGACCTCACCGCTGGCGATGCCCGGCAGGAAGCGTTGGTGTTGTTCAGGCGAGCCGAACGCCATGATGACTGGCGCCACCATGACGGGCCCGAAAGGCACGATGCGCGGCGCCCCGGCGAGCGCTGTTTCTTCCTCGAACAGGTGCTTCTGCACGGCGGTCCAGCCCGGGCCGCCGAACTGCTTCGGCCAGCCATAGCCGAGCCAGCCTTTCTTGCCGAGGATCTTGGCCCAGCGCTGGAGATCGTCGCGCGAGAGGCGCAGGGCATTGTGGACTTTGTGCGCGATGTCCTTGGGCAGGTTGTCGTGCACCCATGCGCGGATGTCTTCGCGGAACTTCTGTTCCTCGGGGGTGAAAGCCAAGTCCATGAGGTTTGTCTCCTGAGGAGTGCGGTTTTAGCACGGTCGTGCGTTTGCGGTGTGTCCGAAGGGCGACATGACGCGCGGGTTGGCACGGATAATCCGCGCCAGTCATGCAGAAGAACATCGTCATCCTCATCTCTGGCGCGGGCTCCAACATGGAAGCCATCGTGCGCGCCGCACGGCGGGGCCGCTGGGCCGAGCGCTTCGGCGCGAAGGTTTGCGCGGTCATCAGCAACCGCCCCGATGCCGCGGGGCTGGCGGGTGCGCGCGGGGAGGGCATCGCGACGGAGGTCGTCGATCACAAGGCGTATGAGGGGCGCGATGCATTCGATGCCGCGCTGATCGCAGCCATCGACAGGCACACGCCCGCGCTCGTGGTGCTGGCTGGCTTCATGCGCATCCTCACACCTGCTTTCGTTGCGCACTACGAGGGGCGGCTGGTCAACATCCATCCGTCGCTGCTGCCGGCATTCCCCGGACTGAAGACGCACGAGCGCGCCATCGAGGCCGGGTGTCGTTTTGCCGGGGCGACGGTGCACCGTGTCACCGCCGATCTGGACCACGGTCCGATCCTGGAGCAGGCCGTCGTGCCTGTGTTGGCCGGCGACACCGGCGGAACATTGGCCGCACGCGTGCTCACGCAGGAGCACATCATCTATCCGCGCGCCGTGGAGCGGCTGCTGGCAGGTGCCTGATTTCCGGAGACGATGCGCAAGAAGCGCGGCTGCTCCACGCCTTCGTGCACGATGGTTTCCAGGAACATGCCCGCCGGCCGCACCCACAGGCCACGGTCCCCGTAGAGCGCGCGATACAAGGTCATCGGCTCCAGCGATTCGCTGTGCCGTACCGTGTCGATGACTTCGTACATGCCGCCCTTGTAGTGGCGGTAAAGACCTTTCGGCACTTCGATGAGGGCGGGCAGCGGTTCGCTCATGGTCAGGGGGTGGGACAATCGGGACCATGCATCCTAAAGCCTTGCTGGAGGCGTGTTCCGATCTCGTCGGCCTCGTCCTGAAATTCGATCATCCTGCCGACGCCGTGGTGTCGCGCTTCTTCCGCGACCACCGCGAACTGGGGCCGCGCGAGCGGGCCACGCTGGCGGAGACCGCCTACACAGTCCTGCGCAAGAAGTTGCTCTTCGATCATCTCTCCCCTTCCGGAACCGGCCCGAAACAACGGCGCATGGCGATCCTGGGTTTTCATGGCCCGCGCGATTACCTGAAAAGTGCGCTCACAGAGCAGGAACGGAACTGGCTGGATCAGTGCGATGCCGTGAATGTGAAAGACCTGCTCGAGCGCCATCAGCACAACCTGCCCGAGTGGCTGGTGGGTCCGCTGAAGGCGCAACTGGGCGACGAGGGCTTCTGGGCGCTGGTGGCCAGCCTGGAGCAACCCGCGGCGCTGGACTTGCGCGTCAATGCCCTCACCGACAAACGCGCCGATGTCCAGAAGGAACTCAAGCTGGCGGGCATTCCGGCCAGCCTCACGCCTCATTCGCCCTGGGGCCTGCGTATCGATGGCAAACCGGCGCTGACGAAACTCGATGCGTTCGCCCGTGGCGCCATCGAAGTGCAGGACGAAGGCTCGCAATTGCTGGCGCTTCTGCTGGACGCCGGACGTGGCGAGATGGTGGTGGATTTCTGCGCCGGTGCCGGTGGCAAGACGCTGGCGATTGGCGCATCCATGCGCAGCACGGGGCGGCTCTATGCATTCGACGTGTCCGCACACCGGCTGGACGCCTTGAAGCCGCGCCTGGCACGCAGCAAGTTGTCGAACGTTCATCCGGCCGCCATCGCGCATGAGCGGGACGACCGCATCAAGCGGCTGGCAGGCAAGATCGACCGTGTGCTGGTGGATGCGCCCTGTTCCGGCCTCGGCACGCTGCGCCGCAACCCGGACCTCAAGTGGCGCCAGTCACCGCAGGCCATACAGGAAATGACTGCCAAGCAGACGGCGATTCTGCAAAGTGCGGCGCGCCTGCTGAAACCGGGCGGTCGGCTTGTCTATGCCACATGCAGCGTCCTGCCGGAGGAAAACGAAGCCATTGCCCAGGCTTTTACGCAGGCGAACCGCGATTTCGAACCCATGGACGCCGCCACGCTGTTGTCCGATCTCAAGGTGGACGGTGCGGCCGGCCTGTGCAAGGGCCCGTCGAGCGGTGGCGAATATCTGCGCCTGTGGCCCCATATGCACGGGACGGACGGTTTTTTTGCCGCAGTCTGGCAACGAAAGTAGTCCTGCGGCCGTTGAAAGATGCGGCAGCAGGCGGCGGGTCACTGAAATGGCCCGAATTAGAGGGGAAATACTCCTGTTACAGGGGCTAAAGACCTAAAATGCTTGCAAACCATGAACACAGCACCAGATCACCCTGTCTGTCGTTGAGGAAACCTGAACCCTATGCTGCTACCTGACTGGGCCGTGCTGAACGCGGCAATCGACTGGCTCGCCAATGGTCTGTGGGACCTGCGGTGGTGGCAGATCGTCCTCTACACGCTGGCGACGACGCACGTCACCATCGCGGCGGTCACGATCTTCCTTCACCGCACCCAGGCACACCGCGCCATGGACCTCGGCCCGATCCCGTCACACTTCTTCCGCTTCTGGCTGTGGGTCGGCACGGGCATGGTGACCAAGGAGTGGGTCGCCATCCACCGCAAGCACCACGCCAAGTGCGAGACCGAGGACGATCCGCACAGCCCGCAGACGCGGGGCATCGACACTGTGCTGTGGCGCGGTGCGGAACTTTATCGCGCGGAAGCCAAGAACAAGGAAACCATGGTCAAGTTCGGCCATGGGACGCCTGACGACTGGATGGAGCGCAACGTCTATACGCGCTTTGGCTGGCAGGGTGTCGGCCTGATGCTCATTCTTGATCTCGCACTGTTCGGCGCCGTCGGCGCTGCGGTGTGGGCCGTGCAGATGCTCTGGATTCCCATCACCGCGGCCGGCATCATCAACGGCATCGGCCACTACTGGGGCTATCGCAATTTCGAAGCGGCGGACGCCAGCACCAACATTTCTCCCGTCGGTTTCATCATCGGCGGCGAAGAACTGCACAACAACCACCACACCTACCCGACGTCGGCCAAATTCTCGGTCAAGCCGTACGAGTTCGACATCGGCTGGGCTTACATCAGTCTGTTCCAGAAACTGGGCTGGGCCAAGGTCAAGAAGACGCCCCCGAAGCTCCAACTGGGGGATATCAAGCCCGTGGCGGACGAGAAGACGCTCGAGGCAGTGATCGCCAACCGCTATGAGGTCATGGCGGGCTATGCGCGCGAAATGCGCCGTGCCTGCAAGGACGAAATTGCCGTGGTGAAAGCGCGCGGCGCCGATTTGTCGGTGCTGAAGGCCGCCAGGCGCTGGATGCACCGTGACGACGACAAGGTGCCGGCAGCTGCCCGTCCGCACCTCGCACAGGCCCGTGCGGACCATCCGGTGCTGGACAAGATGATGACCATGCGCGAAGAACTGCGCCAGATGTGGCTGAACACCTCGCACTCGCGCGAGCAACTGGCTGCGGATCTGCAGGCCTGGTGTCATCGCGCCGAAGAAAGCGGCATTGCCGCGCTTCGGGAGTTCTCCATGCGCCTGCGTTCTGCGCATGCCTGATCAAGCCTGAACTGGGCCGCCCCCTCTTCTTGAGGGCCGGCAATGAAAAAGCCCCGCAGTGCGGGGCTTTTCTGTTCAAGGAACCGCCGAATTACTTCAGCTTGATTTCCTTGTATTCGACATGCTTGCGAGCCTTGGGGTCGAACTTCATGATCGACATCTTCTCGGGCATGGTCTTCTTGTTCTTGCTGGTCGTGTAGAAGTGACCGGTGCCGGCCGTGGATTCCAGCTTGATCTTTTCGCGTCCGCCTTTGCTTGCCATGTTCGTGCTCCTTAAGCTTGGCCGCGTGCGCGCAGGTCTGCGAGCACGGCGTCGATGCCATTCTTGTCGATCAGGCGCAGTGCAGCGCTCGAAACACGCAGGCGAACCCAGCGGTTTTCGGTCTCGACCCAGAAGCGGCGATATTGCAGGTTCGGCATGAACCGGCGCTTGGTTTTGTTGTTGGCGTGGGAAACGTTGTTTCCGACCATCGGGCCTTTGCCCGTTACTTCGCAGACGCGTGCCATTTCAGCACTCCTTCAAACCGGCCTGTCTCCCGGCGCGACTGCAGGTCGCTCGAGTGACTGGCCTCACCTCGCCACTTCGGGGGCGGTGACCGGCTGGCGCAATCCCAGCAAAGCCGTCGATTATAGCGCGAAAGCCAGACCACAGCAAAAGCGACCATGGTCGCCTCGGGAAAGGTCAGCCAGTCAGTTGTTTTCCAGGAAGCGCTGCGCATCGAGGGCCGCCATGCAGCCGGTTCCGGCGCTGGTGATGGCCTGGCGGTACACGTGATCCTGGACGTCGCCGGCGGCGAAAACACCCGGCACGCTGGTCATCGTGGCGAAACCCTGCAGACCCGAGCGGGTGACGATGTAACCGTCCTTCATGTCCAGCTGGCCCTGGAAAATCTCGGTGTTGGGGCGATGGCCGATGGCGATGAAGCAACCCTTCACGTCCACCACTTCAGTGGCGCCGGTCTTGGTGCTCTTGAGGCGGATACCCGTCACACCGGTCTGATCGCCCAGCACCTCGTCCAGCGTGGCGTCCAGTTTCAGGGCGATCTTGCCTTCGCGGACCTTGTCCATGACCTTGTCGATCAGGATGGCCTCGGCCTTGAACTTGTCGCGGCGATGGACCAGATACACCTTGCTGGCGATGTTGGAGAGGTACAGCGCTTCTTCCACGGCCGTGTTGCCGCCACCGACCACGCTGCAGATCTGGTCGCGGTAGAAGAACCCGTCGCAGGTGGCGCAGGCAGAGATGCCCTTGCCCATGAACGCGGTTTCGGACGGCAGGCCCAGGTACTGTGCAGACGCACCGGTCGCCAGGATCAGCGTGTCGCAGGTGTAAGTGCCGCTGTCGCCCTTGAGCGTGAACGGACGCTTGCTGAAGTCGACTTCGTTGATGTGGTCGAACACGATCTCGGTCTTGAAGCGCTCTGCATGCTCGAGAAAACGCTGCATGAGTTCAGGGCCCTGCACGCCGTGGACGTCTGCGGGCCAGTTGTCCACTTCCGTGGTCGTCATGAGCTGGCCACCTTGTGCAATGCCGGTGATCAGCACCGGGTTGAGGTTGGCACGGGCCGCGTACACGGCAGCCGTGTAGCCAGCGGGGCCGGAACCGAGGATCAGGACTTTGGCGTGTTTGTTGTCAGACATGGTAAAAATGCCAGGGCGAGTGCTGGCTCCGTGTACATTTTGGGATGGAAGCTGGAGTATCAACCTTGCGGCCGGGCCTGGAGGTTTGCTTTATCAATCAGTGCGATTGTAAGAAGCCATCGCACCACACATACACGCTGGGGGATAAGAGATGTCGATGTTGTCCAACCTGGAGTTGATTCGACGGGTGCCGCTGTTCTCGATGCTGACGGCGGCGCAGGCCGAATCGGTGGCAGGTGCCATCGTCAAGCGGCGCTTCAAGCGCGGCGAATTCATCGTCGAACAGGGCAAGAAGTCCAACGCGCTGTTCATCCTCCTCACGGGCCGTGCCCGCGTGATGACGTCCGATTCACGCGGTCGCGAAGTGATCCTCGCGACCCTGCACCCCGGTGACCATGTGGGCGAAATGAGCCTCATCGACAACGAGCCGCATTCCGCCACCGTCCGTGCCGAAGTGCAAACCGATGTGTTGACGTTGGGTCGCACCGAATTCGCGCGCTGCCTCCCCGAAAACACCTCGATGGCCTACGCCGTGATGCGCGGACTTGTGCAGCGCCTGCGCCATGCCGACCGCAAGATCGAATCGCTCGCGCTGATGGACGTGTACGGCCGCGTCGCCCGTGCGCTGCTCGAGTTCGCCGTGCCCGATGCCGAGGGCGAACTCGTCATCCGCGACAAGATTTCCCGCCAGGACATCGCCAAGATGGTGGGGGCCTCTCGCGAAATGGTAAGCCGCGTCATGAAGGACCTGGAGGAGCGCGGTTTCATCGAGAATCGGGACGATGGCGCGCTGCTGGTGAAGGAGCGCCTGTCCGCCTTGGGCTGATCGTGATCGCCCGGTTGCTCCGGGTCGTTCTGCGGGCACCTGTTTCTGTATGACTTATTCGCTGAACACCCTGTCTTCCTCATCGTCCTCTTCCGCGCCGCAGCGTGCCGGCGCCGTCCGCTTCGCCAGCGAAATCGGTCTCATCCTGGGATTCGTCGCTCTCGTTTTCTGGTTCCTGGCCATGGTCAGCCATTCCGCGGCGGATGCTGCGTTTTCCACTTCCGGTGGTGGCAGTGCATTGCGCAATTGGGGTGGCCGCATCGGCGCCTGGCTGGCGGACGCGAGTTACTACCTTCTCGGCTTTTCGACGTGGTGGTGTCTGGCAGCGGGGCTTCGTGCGTGGCTGTCGGCCCTGGCCAACTGGATGCGTGGCGACACGGTCGTGCAAGTCGACGGTCGCACGCAGGCGTCACCGCAGAGACCCAGCCGCTGGGGCTTCTGGCTGGGCCTGGCGCTGCTGCTTGCCGCCAGTTGCGCACTCGAGTGGGCCCGCCTTTACCGGCTGGAACCGCGTCTGCCCGGCCATGCCGGCGGGGTACTCGGTTATCTGGTGGGGCCGTTCGCCGTGAAGTGGCTGGGCTTCACCGGCGCGGGCCTCGTGAGCATTGCGCTGGGCGTGATCGGCGCGGCGCTCGTGTTCCGCTTTTCCTGGAGCCATGTGGCGGAGCATCTGGGTAGCTGGGTTTACTCGCTGATCGAGACGCGCCGGGACCGACGTGAGATGGCCGAGGACATCGCCATCGGCAAGCAGGCTGCGCGCGAGCGCGAGGAGGTCGTGCTGGTGGAACGCGTGGAGATCGAGGAGCATCACCCCACACCGGTGCTGATCGAGCCTGTTCTCGTCGAAGTGCCCAAGAGCGAACGCGTGGCCAAGGAGCGCCAGAAGCCGCTGTTCACCGAGCTGCCCGACAGCAAGCTGCCACAGGTCGATCTGCTCGACGGTGCGCAGGCGCGGCAGGAAACGGTGTCGCCCGAGACGCTGGAGATGACCAGCCGCCTCATCGAGAAGAAGCTCAAGGACTTCGGTGTCGAAGTGCGCGTGGTGGCGGCGGCACCCGGGCCGGTGATCACGCGCTACGAGATCGAACCGGCCACTGGCGTGAAGGGCTCGCAGATCGTGAACCTCGCGAAAGACCTGGCGCGTTCCCTCTCGCTGGTGTCCATCCGCGTGATCGAGACGATTCCCGGCAAGAACTACATGGCCCTCGAGTTGCCGAACGCCAAGCGCCAGTCCATCAAGCTCAGCGAGATCCTGGGCTCACAGGTCTACAACGAAGCCAGATCGATGTTGACCATGGGCCTGGGCAAGGACATCGTGGGCAACCCGGTGGTGGCCGATCTCGCCAAGATGCCGCACGTGCTGGTGGCCGGTACCACGGGTTCGGGCAAGTCGGTGGGTATCAACGCGATGATCCTGTCGCTGCTCTACAAGGCTGAAGCCCGCGACGTGCGCCTGTTGATGATCGATCCGAAGATGCTGGAAATGTCGGTCTATGAAGGCATCCCGCACCTGCTGGCGCCTGTGGTCACCGACATGCGCCAGGCCGCGCACGGCCTGAACTGGTGCGTGGCCGAGATGGAGCGCCGCTACAAGCTCATGAGCAAGCTGGGCGTGCGCAACCTCGGCGGCTACAACAACAAGATCGACGACGCCAAAGCCAGGGGCGAGTTCATCTACAACCCGTTCAGCCTGACGCCGGACTCACCCGAGCCGCTGGAGCGCCTGCCGCACATCGTCGTCGTCATCGATGAACTGGCCGACCTGATGATGGTGGTGGGCAAGAAGATCGAAGAGCTCATCGCCCGGCTCGCACAGAAGGCGCGCGCGGCCGGCATCCATCTCATCCTGGCGACGCAACGCCCGAGCGTGGACGTGATCACCGGCCTCATCAAGGCCAACATACCGACGCGCATCGCGTTCCAGGTGAGCAGCAAGATCGACAGCCGCACCATCCTCGACCAGATGGGAGCCGAGGCGCTGCTCGGCATGGGCGACATGCTCTACATGGCCAGCGGCACGGGCCTTCCGGTCCGCGTGCACGGTGCTTTCGTCAGCGACGACGAGGTCCATCGTGTCGTCGCGTACCTGAAGGAACAAGGGGGGGAGCCGAACTACATCGAAGGCGTCCTCGAAGGTGGCACTGTCGATGGAGAAGATGGCGACCTGCTGGGCGAAGGCGGTGGCAGCGGTGGCGAGAAGGACCCCATGTACGACCAGGCCGTGGAGGTCGTCCTCAAGAACCGGAAGGCCAGCATTTCGCTGGTGCAGCGCCACCTGAAGATCGGCTACAACCGTGCGGCGCGACTCGTCGAGGACATGGAAAAGGCCGGGCTTGTGAGCGCGATGAGCGGCAGCGGCCAGCGCGAAATCCTCGTGCCTGCCCGGGCAGAGTAAACAATTTGAAACGGGCTGTGGCCGAACTCGGGCCACGATCGACGTTCAAAAACAGCGAACACATCAAGCAAGATGAAGACAGCAGCCGGTTATCTTTCCTTTTTCACCGTTGCGCTGGCATTGGGCGTGGCTTCATCGCCGGCGCGGGCAAACGGTCTGGACGTACTCGAGGAATTCCTGCGCAGCGCGAAGACGGGGCGTGCGGAGTTCACGCAGGTCGTCACGGCACCGGTGAAGGACGGACAGACTGCCCGTACGAAAACCTCCTCTGGCACGTTCGAATTCCAGCGGCCAGGGCGCTTCCGTTTCGCATACAGCAAGCCGTTCGCACAGGTCATCGTGGCTGACGGCAAGACGCTGTGGCTGCACGATGTGGACCTCAACCAGGTGACCGTGCGCCAGCAGGCCCAGGCGCTCGGCGCCACGCCGGCTGCCATCCTGGCCTCTGCATCGAGCATCCAGGCCCTGCAGGCCGACTTCACGCTCACTGCCGCGCCCGATGCGGAAGGCCTGCAGTGGGCAACGGCCACGCCCAAGGCGAAGGACGGACAGGTCCAAAGCGTGAAGGTCGGATTCCGCGGAAAGGAACTCGCCGCGCTCGACATCCTGGACAGCTTCGGCCAGCGTTCGCGTCTCACGTTCAGCAAGGTTGAACTGAATCCGCAACTTCCGGCGGGTGCCTTCGACTTCAAGACGCCGACGGGTGCCGACGTGCTGCGCCAGTGAGTGCAGTGCTACATGGCAAGCGCCAGGTTGCGCCGCGCCGTGGATTCGTTCATTTCACGGAAGTGGGCCGTGCTGTAGATGTAGTCCCGTGAGAGGAAGTCTTTCAAGAGCGCGCGCCGCTTGTGCCTGAACAGCCAGCCCGGCACCCATCCGTACTCCTCGCGAACCTGCGATTCGTACTCCGAGAAACGCATGGGCGAAGCTGCCAGGATCGACAGGTCCACGTCCACCAGGATCTGCTGATCCTGCGTCTTCGGCATCGACGCGTGCTGCGTGGCCATGACGAGTTCGTGCACACGCTGCAGCGGCTTGCCCGAGAGACCGGCGGATTTCAGCTCGCGCACCGCCCAGTCGGCGCTCTCCAGTTCGTTGCCGGCGTGTCGTGGCTCGTACACCGCGTCATGGAACCATAGCGCCGCCTCCACTTCGCCCCCATGCTCGCAGAGGTTCAGCACGGGCTCCAGTATCTCGATGCATTCGCCCAGATGCTGCAACGTGTGGTACTTGCGATGGGGCTGGTCGTAGGCACTGAGTAGCTTCTCGAAAAGTCCGGATGCAGGGCGCGAGCCCAGCGTGCGCCAGGCGCGCTGCCATGAACGGTCGAACAGGTGCATCTGCTCGTGGGCGGTAGGCATGCCGGTCGCAGCAAAACCTGAATGGCTCTCGTGCATGTCGGTGAGAAAAGGCCGTTGGTTTCCGGGCCCGCGCTTGTGGCAGGAGCCCGTCGGAAGGGATGCAGCCATGCTAACCTTCGCTGGCGAGGGCCGTCAATTGGCCACACGAAGCCATACGAACCCGAGCATCCCCAGTTCATGACGCCACCCCGTTCCCCCGCGCAAGCTCCTGCGTCCCGGCACCAGCCGCTCGCCGAGCGCCTGCGGCCGCGCACGCTGGGCGAGGTCGTGGGCCAGCAGCAACTGCTGGGCGAGGGCATGGCGCTGCGTATCGCGTTCGAATCGGGGCAGCCGCACAGTTGCATCCTCTGGGGGCCGCCCGGTACTGGCAAGACCACCATCGCGCGGCTCATGGCCGATTCGTTCGACGCCCAGTTCATCAGCATTTCCGCGGTGCTGGGCGGCGTGAAGGAAATCCGCGAAGCCGTGGAGCTGGCCACGCAGGCGCGCGACGGCCTGCAGGCGCAGCGCACCATCGTGTTCGTCGATGAAGTGCACCGCTTCAACAAATCCCAGCAGGACGCGTTCCTGCCGCACGTCGAGTCGGGTCTGTTCACCTTCATCGGCGCGACGACGGAGAACCCGTCGTTCGAGGTCAACTCCGCGTTGCTGTCGCGCGCCGCTGTCTACGTATTGAAGCCACTGGGCGATGACGACCTGCGCGTGCTTGTTTCCAAGGCGCAAGGCATCGGCGCGGTTCCCGGTATCGAGAAGGCTGCACTCGACCGCCTCATCGCCTATGCCGACGGTGATGCGCGCCGCCTGCTCAACACGCTCGAGACGCTGGCTGTCGCGGCGACGCGCGAAAAGCTCGGGCAGATCACCGACGAATGGCTGCTCAAGGTGCTGGGCGAGCGCATGCGCCGCTACGACAAGGGCGGCGAGCAGTTCTACGACACCATCTCTGCGCTGCACAAATCCGTGCGCGGCAGCGATCCCGACGCTGCCTTGTACTGGTTCGTGCGCATGCTCGACGGAGGCGCCGATCCGCGTTACATGGCGCGGCGAATGATCCGGATGGCCTCGGAGGACATCGGCCTGGCCGACCCGCGTGCCCTGCGGCTTGCGCTGGATGCTGCCGAAACCTACGAGCGGCTGGGAACGCCCGAGGGCGAGCTGGCCTTGGCCCAGTGCATCGTCTATCTGGCCGTGGCGCCGAAATCGAACGCCGTCTACAAGGCGTTCAACCAGGCCAAGACCTTTGTGAAGCAGGACGGCACACGCCCCGTGCCCATGCACCTGCGCAATGCGCCGACCAAGCTCATGAAAGAGCTCGACTACGGCAAGAACTACCGGTACGCCCACGATGAAGAGGGCGGTTTTGCAGCGGGTGAGAACTACCTGCCCGAAGGCATGAATCCCCCCGGTTTCTACCAGCCCGTGGAACGGGGTCTGGAAATCCGCATCGCGGATAAGTTGCGCGAACTGCGGAAATTGAACGATCAGAACGGCTAATGCTGCGCAAAAGCCGCTCGCAGCCCCTTTCCTAGAGGGAAAACCCCGTCGAAACCCGCTGCAGACGCAGTGGCGGGCTTGGCTACAATCGCGTCCACGAAACCCGCCCCGGACATCAGTTGGCGGGTTTTTTGCTAGTTGCATGGCTGGGGCCCAAAAGGCCGGGCAATGCCTGGCTGGGCCGACCCACAAGAACGGAGAGTCTTTATGGAAATATTGCTGCAACAGGTCATCAACGGCCTGGTCCTCGGCAGCATGTATGCCCTGGTAGCGTTGGGCTACACCATGGTGTACGGCATCATCAACCTCATCAATTTCGCGCACGGCGAGGTGCTCATGGTGGGCGCGCTCACCAGCTGGTCGATCATCGGCCTCATGCGCGACGCGATGCCCGGCACGCCCGGCTGGATCATCCTGATCCTGGCCACGCTGATCGCCTGCGTGGTGGCGGCGGTGCTGAACTTCACGATCGAGAAGGTGGCTTACAGGCCCTTGCGGAACAGTCCCAAACTGGCCCCGTTGATCACCGCCATCGGCATGTCGATCCTGCTGCAGACGCTGGCCATGATCATCTGGAAGCCGAACTACAAGTCCTACCCCACGCTGCTGTCCAGCGAAACCTACAACATCGGCGGCGCGGTCATCTCCCCCACGCAGATCATGATCCTGAGCGTGACGGCGATCTCCCTCACCATCCTGATGTGGCTGGTCAACTACACCAAGCTCGGCCGCGCGATGCGCGCCACCGCCGAGAACCCGCGCGTGGCTTCACTCATGGGCGTGAAGCCCGACATGGTCATCTCGGCCACCTTCATCATCGGCGCAGTGCTCGCCGCCATTGCCGGTGTGATGTACGCGTCCAACTACGGCACGGCCCAGCACACCATGGGCTTCCTGCCCGGGCTCAAGGCGTTCACGGCAGCCGTGTTCGGCGGCATCGGCAACCTCGCGGGTGCGGTGGTCGGCGGTGTGCTGCTGGGCCTGATCGAGGCCATCGGCTCCGGTTATCTGGGCGTGCTCACGGGCGACATCCTGGGCAGCCACTATTCGGACATCTTCGCCTTCGTCGTGCTGATCATCATGCTCACGCTGCGTCCTTCGGGGCTGCTGGGTGAGCGCGTGGCGGACCGGGCCTGACCGAGGAGCGACGACATGACCGACAACATGAAGAAAACCATCGGCTGGGTCATCGGTGGTATTGCGCTGCTGGTGCTGCCGATCATCCTGCAGGGCTTCGGCAACGCGTGGGTGCGCATCGTCGACCTGGCGCTGCTCTATGTGCTGCTCGCCATCGGCCTGAACATCGTGGTCGGCTACGCCGGCCTGCTGGACCTGGGCTACGTGGCGTTCTATGCCATGGGCGCCTATCTGTTCGGCCTGATGGCATCGCCGCACCTCTCGGACACGTTTGCCGCATTCAAGGCCGCGTTCCCGAATGGCGTGCACGTCTCGCTGTGGTTCGTGATCCCCATGGCCGCACTGTTCGCCGGAGTGCTGGGCGTGATGCTCGGCGCGCCGACGCTCAAGCTGCGTGGCGATTACCTCGCCATCGTGACGCTGGGCTTCGGCGAAATCATCCGCGTGTTCCTGAACAACCTGGACGCGCCGATCAACATCACCAACGGCCCCAAGGGACTGGGGCAGATCGATGCGATCACCATCTTCAGCTTCCCGTCGCTGGGCATTGCCGGCATCAACCTCGGGCGGCCGCTCGAGGTGCTGGGTTTCCGCATGTCGTCGGTCACGCTGTATTACTACCTCTTCCTCTCGATCGTGCTGGTCTCCATCCTGATCAGCTACCGCCTGCAGGTGTCGCGCATCGGCCGCGCCTGGATGGCCATCCGCGAAGACGAGATCGCCGCCAAGGCAATGGGCATCAACACCCGCAACATGAAGCTGCTGGCCTTCGGCATGGGCGCGACGTTCGGCGGCGTGTCGGGCACGATGTTCGCAGCCTTCCAGGGTTTCGTGTCACCCGAGTCCTTCAGCCTGATGGAGTCGGTGATGATCGTCGCCATGGTGGTGCTGGGTGGCCTGGGCCACCTGCCGGGCGTGATCCTCGGGGCCGTGCTGCTTGCCGCGTTGCCCGAGGTGCTGCGCTATGTCGCCGGTCCGCTGCAGCAGATGACGGACGGCCGTCTCGATGCGTCCATCCTGCGCCAACTGCTCATCGCCCTGGCCATGATCGTCATCATGCTGTTGCGGCCCCGCGGTCTCTGGCCCGCGCCGGACCATGGCAAGTCCCTGACCACCAAGACCTGAGGACCCAGCCATGGCAGACATCATCCTCAACGTCGCGGGCATCTCCAAGCGCTTCGGTGGTCTTCAGGCCCTGAGCGACGTGGGCCTCACTATCGAACGCGGTCAGGTCTATGGCCTGATCGGTCCCAACGGCGCCGGCAAGACGACGTTCTTCAACGTCATCACCGGGCTGTACACGCCCGACAGCGGCACCTTCGAACTGGCGGGCAAGCCCTACAAGCCGACCGCGGTGCACGAAGTGGCCAAGGCCGGCATTGCGCGTACCTTCCAGAACATCCGCCTCTTCGCCGACATGACGGCGCTGGAGAACGTGATGGTCGGCCGTCACATCCGCACGAAGTCAGGCGTGTTCGGTGCCATCCTCCGCAGCCCCAAGTTCAAGGCGGAAGAAGCGGAGATCGCCAAGCGCGCGCAGGAACTGCTCGAGTACGTGGGCATCGGCAAGTACGCCGACTACAAGGCGCGTACGCTGAGCTACGGCGACCAGCGCCGCCTGGAGATCGCGCGTGCGCTCGCCACCGACCCGCAACTCATCGCGCTCGACGAACCGGCCGCCGGCATGAACGCCACCGAGAAAGTGCAACTGCGCGAACTCATCGACCGCATCCGCAAGGACAACCGCACCATCCTGCTGATCGAGCACGACGTGAAACTGGTGATGGGGCTGTGCGACCGTGTCACGGTGCTCGACTATGGCAAGCAGATCGCGGCAGGCTCGCCCGCCGACGTGCAGAAAAACGAAAAAGTGATCGAGGCTTACCTCGGCACGGGAGGTCACTGACCATGTCTCAAACTTTGCTGAAAGTCAGCGGCCTGAAGGTGGCCTACGGCGGCATCCAGGCCGTCAAGGGCGTGGATTTCGAAGTGCGCGAAGGTGAACTCGTCTCGCTCATCGGCTCCAACGGGGCCGGCAAGACCACCACCATGAAGGCCATCACCGGCACGCTGCCGTTCACCGAGGGCACCATCGAATACCTCGGGCAGACCATCAAGGGCAAGGGCGCGTGGGACCTGGTGCGTGGCGGTCTCGCCATGGTGCCCGAAGGCCGCGGCGTCTTCACGCGCATGACCATCGTCGAAAACCTGCAGATGGGCGCCTACATCCGCAGCGACAAGGCGGAGATCGCGGCCGACATCGACCGCGTGTTCACCACCTTCCCGCGCCTGAAGGAACGCGCCGCGCAACTTGCGGGCACGATGTCCGGCGGCGAGCAGCAGATGCTGGCCATGGGCCGTGCGCTGATGAGCCGCCCGAAGCTGCTGCTGCTCGACGAACCGTCGATGGGCCTGTCGCCGATCATGGTCGACAAGATCTTCGAGGTGGTGAAAGACGTGTCGTCGCAGGGCGTGACCATCCTGCTGGTCGAGCAGAACGCCAGCCGCGCGCTGTCCATCGCCAACCGGGGTTATGTGATGGAGTCGGGGTTGATCTCCATGACCGGCGATGCGCAGGACATGCTGAAGGACCCGAAGGTCCGCGCAGCCTACCTCGGCGAATAAATCACTCAGTCGACCTTCGCGCCGGACGCTTTCACGACCTTCTCGTACTTGGCGAGTTCGCCTTTCATGAACGCGCCGAATTCCTCGGGCGTCGTGGGCACGGGCTCGGCCATCAGACCGGCAAAGCGCGTTTTCGTTTCGGGCGTGTTGAGCGCCGCGACGAAGGCCTGGTTCAGGCGGGCGATCACGTCGCGCGGTGTCGCGGCCGGTGCGACCAGACCCCACCATGTATCGATCGAGAAGCCCTTGAGCGTGTCGGCCACGGGCGGCGCATCCGGCAGCGCTGGGGACCTGTTGAGCGTGGTCACCGCAATGGCCTTCAGTTTGCCCGAGCGGATGTTGGGCGCAGCGGTAGCCAGGTTGTCGAAGTTGAAATCGACCTGACCGGCCAGCAGCGCCAGTTGCGCCGGATTCCCGCCGTTGTACGGAATGTGCACCGCGAAGATGCCGGCCTGTGCCTTGAACATCTCGCCTGCGAGGTGGCCCGCGCTGCCGTTGCCGCCACTGCCGTAGTTGAGTTTGGCGGGATTGGCCTTGGCGTAGGCGATCAGATCGGCCACGGAGTGGATGTTCAGGCGCTGCGCCGTGTCGGCGTTCATCACCAGCACGTTGGGCACGCGCAGCATCTGTGTGATCGGCGCGAAGTCGGTTGCCGCGTTATAGGGCATCTTGCTGTACAGCCACGGATTCACCGCATGCGTGGCCGTGGCGGAGATGCCGATGGTCAGCCCATCCGGAGCGGCTTTGGCCACCGCGTCCGCACCGATATTGCCGCCGGCGCCTGGCTTGTTTTCGATGATCACCGTGCCGAGTGAGTCCTTCACGCGTTCGGCCAGCACGCGGGCCGTCACGTCGATGGGGCCACCCGGGGCATACGGAACGATGAGTCGGACGACACGCTGTTGCGCGAAGGCCCAGGGGGCGGCTGCGAGGGCGGCACCGGCGGCGCCAGCCTGGAGGATTTGTCTGCGATGGGTCATAGCCTGTCGATTGTGCCGCGAGAGGGCCGTCGGCCGCGCTGTGACATTCCCTTACTGCGAACTGTCCGGCAAAGCGACGGATTCCCGGGCAAGCCACCGTTCAACAGGCTCCACTACCGGGAAAACCCAAGGAAATGCCATGAACCTCCATCACACCTCCGCCCTCCGCATGCTCGCCGCCGCCTGTGTGCTCGCCAGCACCGGCGCCGCATTTGCACAAACCGCCGAGCCGGCGACCCCGCGCATCGACCAGCGCGAGCAACGCCAGGACACGCGCATCGAGAACGGCACGGCCTCCGGCCAGCTGAATGCCCGCGAAACCAACCGCCTGGAGCACCAGCAGACGCACATCGACAACATGGAGTCGCGCGCCAAGGCCGACGGACAGGTTTCCCGTCTGGAGCGCGCGCGCATCACGCGCGAGCAGAACCAGGCCAACCGCCGCATCAAGATCCAGAAGCACGATCGCCAGCGCACCGCACCTGCGTCCTGAGCGTGGTTGCGTGAACTATTCACGGCGACTCACATGAACAAGGGATGCGCCGTGTCACTCGCCGTACCTAGACTCCGGTGGTCTTTCCACTGGAGTTCTCATGGGTCTGCCTGCATCGAAGTCTTCCTTATGGCGTTGTCTGGTTGCCGGTGCAATCGCAACCCTGGCGTGTTCTGCGCAGGCCGCCTATGACCAACCCGCACTGACAGAAGCGCCCGAAATCGCGCTGCAGCAGCGCTTCCAGACGGACCTCCGGAAAGTGGAGGGTGACGCCAGCTTCTTCACACCGGTCGCGGGAGTCGCCTGGCCGTGCGAGGTCTCCCAGCTACAGCAATACCAGGCGGCGGGCTTGCAGATGGCGATTCCGGAGGAACGCGAGAAGATCCGCAAGATGAGCCGCAAGATCCTGCGCGACTCCGGCTTCGACGCGAGTCAGGCAGGCAACAGCATCCCGGCTTACAGCAACATCGTCATCCATCCCGTGCGCGCCGACTGCAAGGACGGCAAGCTCGACGGCGATGTCGAAGTCCTGGCGTCCTATGAGACGTTGATGGAGACGGTCTCCACCATGCCGTTCAACGACAAGGCCGTGAAGATGACCAGCCGCTTTGTTTCCACCGAATCGCACCGGTCTGTGACGCGCTTCGAAGCCGGCGAATACAAAGGTCCGCGCACGTCCATCAAGCGGACGTTCAACAGGCACTCGACCACCTACGACGACGCCGCCGTGGCGAAGATGCTCTCGCACGCGCAGCCGCCGGAAGTCAAGGAGCCGAACCTGATTTTCAATTACCCGCCGGATGCAGGCCGTGGGCTGACAGGCACCTTCACCGTGACCACCACCCCCAAGTTCAGCGCGGGGCTACTGGGCATGAGCACGAAATTCGAACGTGGCGTCAACACCAGCTTCATGGAGAACAGCACCGACGTGATGCGCATGGAGATGTACACGGGGCCCCAGCTCACGGTGGTCTCCACCACCCCGAGCCGCGACGGCAAGCCGCACGGGGAACAGGTGACCCTCAGCGAAAACTATCTCAGGAAAAACAACCTGCGCATGGACCAGATTCCCGGGATGGAGCAGGCGCGTATCGTGACCTACAAGGGACAGGAGATGATCGAGAAGCGCATGTGTTTCATCGAGGGTGAAATCGTCAAGACGGCCGTTTGCCCGAAGGATTGAGCGATGCGAAGGAATCGTCTGGCGGCGCTGGTGCTGTCCTGCGCTGCGATGCTCCCCGGCAGTGCCGTCCACGCACTGGATGTCAACAACACGGACTTCTATCCGTGCGTGCAGGGTGACTGCCGCAACGGGTGGGGTGTGGTCAAGATGGCCGTGTTCAACATGTTCATCGAAGGAAACTGGCGCAACGGCAACACGATCCCCGGCGATAAATACCTCGTGAGCCACGCGCTGGCCCGCGACCGGAAGTACGAGCAGTACTACGGCGAGGACGGCATGCAGGATCGCGGTGCGAACATCCGTGCACTCGGCGCGCCCGGCACGTCTTTTCCCGTTTTCACGGGCACCTATTCACGCGTTGATCATCCCTTCATGCGCCAGCGCCTCGCCGTCTTCCAGGAAGGCACCTACGCGCTGGGCAACGGTATCGAGTTCCGTGGGCGCTTCGACTACCTGCCGTCACGTGGCGGTGAGGCAGGTCGCATCACCACCGGTCATTTCATTTTCTTCGGCGACAAGGTCGACACCGAGGACAACACCGTGGAGACGGGCCTGTACGTGAGCACGACGGAAATTTCCAGCGGCGCGATGATCCGTTTCGTGAAGGCCCGCCCGGACTACATGCTGGTGCTGCAGCAGCAATACCAGAAGGAGCAGATGCTGGCAGCCGACGACTTCGCGCAGCAGGACCGCGAGAAAAGCTGGCGCATGGCCTTCGCGATCCTGGGCGAAGTGGCGATGGGCATGGCGAATGCGCGTGCCAGCAGTGGCTTCGGCGGGGGCGGCAGCTCATCGGGCAACAAGTTCGCGATGGACATGATCGGCGGAATGATGCGCGGCGCCGCGCCGGGCGCGCCATCGTCGGCCAACGCCGCGCCCGCAGATCCGTCCACCCGGCTCATCCAGATGGTCACCGGCGCTGCCCTGGGCAAGATGACCGGCGACAAGGCGATGGCAGACAAGCTTTCGGCCGCCGTTGCGACCGGCATCGAGAAGGCGAACGCCGCCGGCAAGTAGTCCGGTTTCTGAACAACGACTTCATTCCGCCTTGCGCGGCGGCATGTCCAGTACATGCCACGGCAATTTGGCATGCACGCCGTTGTTGCCGTTCACGATCTGGGTGATGATGAGGTCTGCCTGCAGCGAGCACAGCACGTAGGCTTCCTGCCGGGTCAGCCCATGCTCATCGGCGAGCAGATCGACCATGTCGCGCGTGGCCTGGCGTGCCGCCTCGTACAGATCCTCATGGAATCCCATCGTGATCACGTGCGTGGAAGTGAGGATGCGCGGGCGCGCGAGCGCGATCCCGGGAAGAAGCGTGATGCGAAGACGCACATGCTCGAACGCGGATTCGATGGCAGTCTGGTTGAGTTCGCCGTGACCCTGCGCGGCATGCGCATCACCCGCGTAGAACAACGCACCATCCACCCACACCGGCAGCAGCAGGCTGGTGCCGGCCACGAGTTCGGTGCAATCCATGTTCCCGCCGAATTCACCGGGAACCGACGAAATGTGCGGTCCCGGCTTCGCCGGCGCGACACCCATGATGCCGAGGAAAGGCCTGAGATGAACCGTGGCCTTCTCGCCCAGTTGCGTGGTCATCGTCTCACGATCGAGTCTGAAGTGGCGGATTTCACCACCGTCGATCTCGTCCTTCAGGAGCCCACGTCCGATGCCCCTGGGAAGCAGAACATTGAAGCCGTGATCACGCAGCCGCAGTTCGAGGATGTCCACGCGCAATGCCATGCCGGGGCGTGCGCCGTTGATGTGGAACGGCCCGGTCATGCTGTGCGGGCCTTTGCCTTTGTATGAATCGCGCAGTTGGCGTATGTGATCGAAGTCGCTGGCCGGGGTAACGGCATCGCCCCAGAGCTGCCACGTGTCAAAGACGATTTCATCGCCCGACTCGATGCCGAGGACAGCCGGGAATGCAGAGTCGATGACGCCGACGCGCACGGTCTCGTCGGTGGCCTTGAGATGGTGGATGGTCATTGCTTGACCACGCCTTGATCCTTGTCGAACTCGTCGGCCTGCTTGCCACGTAGCGAGTCAACCAGCTTGCGCACCGCGACAGTCGCGCCTTTGCCCGCCGTGTTCCCGAAGATGAATCGCGCGAGCTGGCCGCCCAGGTACGGGTGGAAACCCATGTCATAGAGCGTCCGGAAATCGCGCTGCTCGATGGCTGCACGCTCCTGTGGCCGCAACGCGTATCTGTCCAGGACCAGCGCCTCGCTCGCCGCGAACTCCTCGCGCAATGACGGATTCCATTTGAGGTCCTGCACCAGGTCGTGCCCGGCCAGCGTCGGATCGAAGTCGGCGAGCTTCGCCGGCGGCGGATCGCCGAGCGGCAGGGCAGCGGGTGGTGGCGGGGCAGGCGGAGCCGATGAAGCATCGAACTTGCTGCCGTGGAGATCCCAGATGACACCACCGATGCCGCATTTGAAATCGGCGTGCACGGCGTAGCCCGACTGCATCCCCTTGCAGGGTCCGATGGCGCCCAGTACGACCAGCCATGCCAGCAGTTCTGACGTACCGCCGGCGCCGGCGTTTTCCATCCGGTCGATGGTGAGCTCACGCAAAACGCGCTCGTGATCGCCCGACGCCATCAGCTCCAGGAACCAGAGATCGAAGTCGCGATCGATGAAGAAGTAGCGCGCCCCGCCTGGCTCATGGCTCAGGCCGCCCGAGCCCAGCAGGGCGACACGAAGACCGGCGGGCAGCTCGTCGCGGATGACTTCAGCCAAGGCCTGCCCGAATTCATAGGACTGCCTCTGGTCGGGGAACGGAGGCACTGTGCAGTTCTGGAGAATGGGGATCAGTGCGACGCCCGTGGTGTCGAGCTCGAGCATCACCGAGGGCACGGACACGTTGTCGTCGAAGCGAAGGTTCTCGCGCTCCGCGAACAGGCGATGGCCGCGACGGTTCATGCCGCGGAAGATCGCCTCCGACAGCTCGGGCCGTCCCGGGACGACATAGTCGCGGCAACCGATCCATTCCTTGAACCACTCGTAAGGTCCCTTGTGCTCCGGGGCCATGCCGATGAGGAAGTCCGGATAGCAGCGCACACGGCTGTTGGCCAGATGGTCATTGGCGACGATGATCAGGACGTCGGGCTTCGTTGCGAGCAGTCGGGTCCGGATCGCAGCGTACATGTCCTGCACGACGTCCTTGACGTCAGCCGGTGCCGCGCCCAGCAAACCCACCAGTCCGGGGGCGTGTGGCGCGCCTGCCGCAAAAACCATCTCTGCCATGGCCGGGAGCTCTCAGGTGTCCAGCGTGATCTTGTTTTCCCGGATGACGGTGCCCCAGCGCGCACGCTCCTTCTGCACGAAATTCTGCACTGCTGCCATGTCCATCGGCGGGTAGGGAATCAGCCCGAGCTTGTCGAGCGTCGGGCCGAACTCGGGATCGGAGATCACGGCCTGGGTTGCCTTGGCCAGGCGATCCTTCACATCGCTGGGCGCAGCACTGGCGGTCGTCAATGCGTACCAGCTCGACGCTTCAAAGCCGGGGTAGCCACTTTCAGACATGGTCGGAATCTCCGGCAGGGCGGAGCTCCGTTGCAGGGAGGTGACTGCCAACGCGCGCAATGTCCCGGCCTTCACATGGGGCACGGCCGTGGTGACGACATCGAACACCGTGTGTATCTCGCCGGATCGCAATGCCGTCAGGGCGGGAGCGGTTCCGTTGAAAGGAATGTGCTGCATGCGGATGCCAGCGGCTGCGTTGAAAAGTTCAACGGCCAGATGAAGGGGATTGCCGATACCTGGCGAGCCGAAGTTCAACTGGCCAGGGCGCGCCTTGGCATATGCAACGAAATCGGCGACGGTTTTCACCGGAAGGGAACTGTTGACGACCATGGTCAGGGGCATGTTCGCAACAACGCCCACTGGCGTGAGGTCCTTGTCCACATCGTAGGGAAGCTTCTTCGTGAGTTGGGGCGTCACGGCGAGCACACCTTGTCCGGCGAAGAAAACCGTGTAGCCATCTGCACCGTTCTGCAGTGTCGCTTGTACCGCGACGGTGGAGTTGGCGCCGGGACGGTTGTCGGCAATGACAGGTTGTCCCAGTACCTTGGAGAGACGATCCCCGAAAAGCCGGGCCAGCTGGTCTGTCGGACCTCCCGCGATGAAAGGAATGATGAGCCTGACCGGCCTGTCGGGATAGGCCGCGTGGCTGAGGCCCGGCGCAAGGACGGAGGCTGCTGCCAGGCCCTGGATGAAGCGGCGGCGGTCGATGCCGGCTGGCGTGACTGGGATGGACAAGGGTGAGCTCATGCGGAATCCTGGTTCGGGGAGGAGGGGATGGGTGGATTCTGGTCACCGCGACACGCTGCTTCTGTATCTGGCGATACATCCGGAAGCCCTCGATCGCCGCAGGTGCCGCTGTATCAGCCGATACAGACGGCGCGCACGGCGAAGCAGACAATGTCAGCAGACAGGCGCGTCTCATGGCCGCCAGGCTTTATTTCGCGTCGTGGCGCGTTGCGTGCCGGCGCTTCATCGGAAGAGGTGTGAAGTAAATGACGAACCCCAATCAGCCCGGCTTCAACATCCTGCGGCTCGGCTACATCGAGTATCAGGTCGTGGATCTGGAGCGTTCGCGTGATTTCTACGTTGACGTCATCGGCCTCTTCGAGACATCCAGGGACGCCGATG
>NZ_JBMSDV010000004.1:0-436083 GCF_049445855.1 Variovorax sp. VNK109
CATCGGCGTCCCTGGATGTCTCGAAGAGGCCGATGACGTCAACGTAGAAATCACGCGAACGCTCCAGATCCACGACCTGATACTCGATGTAGCCGAGCCGCAGGATGTTGAAGCCGGGCTGATTGGGAGTGGTCATGGTTCTTTGAATCTTCTGTAAGGCGTACGCGCCGGGCGCTATGACGCGAAATAGAGCCGAGCCGCCATGAGGCGCGCCTGCCTGTGGACATTGTCTGGCACGTCTGGAGTGGCGGCTGTATCGGCCGATACAGCCGCCACTTCTTCGTGCGGGGCCGGTGCTGGGGCAAGCTTCAAGGGATAGCGCTTCTCAAGCCATGCACCCAGCATCAGCAGACTGTCGTCCCGGTAGCGGGGCGCAACGAACTGCACGCCGACCGGTAGCGCGCCAGAGTCGGGCCAGATAGGAAAAGACATTGCCGGCACTTGCGCCATGTTGAACGCCGGGGTGTACGGGTTCCATGACAGCCAGTCGTCGCACGGCCAGCCTTCGGGTACCAGACGGCCAGCAGTGAAAGGCAGGATGGGCATCGTTGGCAACATCAGTACGTCCACCTCATCGAACAACGATCCCAGCCGGTTGCACCAGGCGTCACGCTGGCCGCAGAGCGCGAGGTATTCAGTCATCGGTCCGGCGTCGGCGCCTTCAGCGAATCGCAGCAGCTCCGGGTCGAGACGATGGCGGCTGGCTTCGGGCACGGCGCGGATAGTCGCCGCACAGCCGATCCGGTAGAACGCGGCCGAAACCGCAGAAGCTGCCGTGACATCGAAATCCACCGTTTTCACGGCGAAGCCTGTATCACGCAGTTGCTTCAGCACGGTTTCGACCCCCTCGCGGACTGGATCCTGCGCGCTTCGCCAATGCGCCGGTGCCAGGATGCCGATGCGCAACATCGGCGCATCATCGGCTCGCGACACGGCATGCACATAGTCCATCTCGCCGCCGATGAACGAATGCCAGTCGCGTGCGGACGCACCACCCACGATCTGAAGCGTTTCAGCCAACTCGCTCACCGAGGCGGCGATCGGCCCGGTGTGCACGATGTTCGAGAACGCACTGGGCTGTGGATTGGCCGGCACACGGCCGAAAGTCGGTTTGAGGCCCACGAGCCCCGTAAAAGCGGACGGTATGCGGATGGAACCACCGGCATCGCTCGCCAGCGACACACGCACGATGCCGGCAGCTACTGCAGCAGCGCAACCGCCACTACTGCCCCCGGGGGTCAGCGACAGGTCCCACGGATTGCGCGTGATGCCGAAAGCCGGGCTGTCAGTCACACCTTTCCAGTTGAACTCGGGCGCGCGAGTCTTGCCAATCAGCACAGCACCGCCGGCCATGAGCCGTTCGACGAACACCGTGTTTCGCGGCGCCGGCTCACCGCCCGTCACCGCCGAGCCGCGTCGCGTGGTCCAGCCTTCGACTGCTGCGAACTCTTTCACCGTCAGAGGCATGCCGTCCAGTGAACCCGCCGGCGTTCGCGATTTCCAGCGCATGGCGGATCGCGCGGCAGATTCCAGCGCGCGCTTGCGGTCCAGCAACGCAAAGGCGTTGAGGCTCTCGTTCGCGCGCTCGGCATGCGCCAGTGCACTCAGGGTTACGTCAACTGGTGACAACTCGCCGGCACGGTAGCGCGCCCGAAGCTCATCAAAAGGAAGCTGATGGATCATCGAGCCCGGCTCCGCCTTCAAGCCGCCTTGCCGAGATAGCTGCTGACCAGCCCGGGGTCTGCCGCCAGTTCGGCCGCAGGACCACGCTTGACCACGCGGCCCAGCTCGACGAGGTAGGCCTCGTCTGCGGCACGAAGCGCCATGCGCACGTTCTGTTCGACGAGAATCACGGTGAGCCCCTCGCTGCGCTTGAGCTCGACGATGACTTCCATGATCTGCTGCACGATCCGAGGCGCAAGACCGATGGAAGGCTCATCCAGCAGCAGCACACGTGGATGGGCAATGAGCGCGCGGCCTATCGCCACCATCTGCTGCTCGCCGCCCGACAGCGTACCTGCGAGCTGTTCGCGCCGCTCCTTGAGTACCGGAAACAACTGGAAGATGCGTTCGAGCTCCCTGTCAAGCTTCAGGTCCTTGCGTCGCGCGTAAGCACCCAGCCGCAAGTTATCTTCGACCTTCATCGACGCAAAAAGCGAACGTTTTTCAGGCACAAGGTACATGCCGCGGCGTACCCGCTCTTCCACCGGAATCTGTCCGAGCACGATGCCGTCAAGCTCGACCGTTCCTTCCTTGGCCGGTAGCGCTCCCATCAGTGCCTTGAGCAGCGTCGTCTTGCCCGCACCGTTGGCGCCGATAAGCGTGACCACCGATCCCGCCGGCACGTGGAAGCTGATGCGGTCGACCGCCGTCACCTGTCCGTAAGCGACAGTCAGGTCTTTCACCTGCAGGACGTTCATGCCTCGCTCCCCAGGTATGCCGCGATCACGGCAGGGTTGTTCTGGATGTCGCGGCGACCGCCTTCGGCAAGCAGCTCGCCGTAGTTCAACACGAAGATGTGATCGACGCAGCTCATGACGAGCTCCATGTCGTGCTCCACCAGCAGGATCGCCATCTGCCGTTCATCGCGCAGGGACTTGAGCAAGCGGACCAGGCGTTCTTTCTCTGCTGCACGCAGGCCGGCTGCTGGTTCGTCGAGCAGCAACACGTCAGGGCGTGTCATCAGTGCGCGGGCCACCTCGACCAGTCGCTGGCTACCCAACGGCAGGCTGCCCACGGTACGGTCCGCGTCGGCGGTGAGGCCCACTTGCTGCAATGCTTCGCGTGCGCGCTCCGCCGTGATGGCTTCCTCCACGCGATCCCGGCCCAGTGCTGCAGCAACGAGACCCGCATGGCCATCGATGTAGCCGCCAATCATCACGTTCTGCAGAACCGTGAGTTCACCAACCAGCTGCACGTGCTGAAAGGTGCGCGCCATGCCGGTCCGGATGACCTCGCGCGAACGCGCGGGTAGCGGCGTACCGTTGATGCGCACCTCGCCCGTGGTGGCTGGCGACACCGCGGTCACCGCGTTGAACAATGTCGACTTGCCCGCACCGTTGGGCCCGATCAGCCCGGTGATGCGCGCGCGCGGTACGTCGATGGTCACGCCCTTGAGCGCCTGCAGTCCGCCAAAACGCTTGGTGACCTTGTCGACCTCGATCTTCGCGATCTGCGGCCGCATATCGGCTACCTGCTTCGCGCTGGCTGCAGCATCCACCCGAGGTGTGCCGTACACCGTCTCGCGCAGCTTCAGCCAGCTCAGAATGCCCCCGGGCCATCGCAGCAGCAGCACGATAAGCAGCGCGCCGAACAACATGGCTTCCATCTGGCCGGGCACACCCAGCATCGTGGCGAAAAGGTATTGCGCCCCCACTTCCATCACTACAAACAGCACGGCCCCGAGGATGGCGCCCACCGGACTGGCTACGCCCCCGAGCACCACCATGATGAGGTAGTTGAACGACGCGCCTATGGCGAACGACGAGGGGCTGAGGAACCGCATGTAGTAGGCAAACAATCCGCCCGCGAGCGCGGCCAGCGCAGCAGAGGCGACGAACACACGCATCTTCACACCGGGCACGTCGGCACCGAACGCCGTGACCATGACGCCATGCACACGGATGGCCTTGGCGATGCGGCCCACCCGACCACGGTGGATCCGGCTGTAGCCGATGAACACAAGCAGCACACATATCCAAGCCAGCGCGGTCACGGCACGCGTATCGAAGACGAAGCCGGCCACACTCAGCGGTGGAATGTCGGACATGCCCGACGCACCACCGGTGATGCCAATGGACGCGACGAAGCACACATAGATGGCGACGCCCCAGGCCAGCGTGGCCAAAGGCAGCGAATGCCCTTTCAGCCGAAGTGTGATGCGCCCCAGAACATAGGCCACCGCCATGCACAGGATCATGGCAAGAGGAATGGTAAGCGCCGTGGGCACACCCCTGCGCGCCATGATGGCCGAAGCATAAGCACCCAGCCCCACAAACGCCGCGTGGCCGAGCGACACCTGCCCCGTGCCCAGTACGAGCGACAAGCCGATGCATACCAGCGCATGGATGCCGGCCATGGCCATCAGGCCGACGTAGTAAGTCGGGGCGGTGGTGATCAGAAGGGCCATCATCACGCACAGGCTGCCGATCACGACCACCTGACGTCGCCTGAGGGAGGAAGGCGGACGCACCGCGCGGATTTCAGTGCTCATCGAGATCCTCGCCGGCGTAGCGGTTGCGCCAAAGCATGATGGGGATGACCAGCGCGAACACGAGCGCGTCGCGGTAGGAACTGCTGAAGAACGAGGCGAAGGATTCGAGCATGCCGACAATGAATACGCCGGCCACCGACAGCGGGTAGTTCACCAGCCCGCCCATGGCCGCGCCGACGAAACCCTTGAGTCCGACGACGAATCCCATCTCGTAGTGGGCGGTGACCAGCGGTGCGAGCAGCATGCCACTCACGCCCGACAGCGCCGCCGCCAGGAAGAAGCTCAGGCGCCCGGCCAGCACCACCGGGATGCCGCAATACTGCGCGCCTTCACGGTTGACCGATGCGGCACGCAATGCCTTGCCAGTGAGCGTGAATCGGAAGAATGCGAAGAGCGCGAGCGCCGAAGCGATCGACACCGCCATGATGAACAGTGACTGGTAGGCCACGTCCATGGGTCCAAGCGACAGGCGCCCGTCGCTGATGGCGGGCACCGGGCGCGGGTCCGGTCCCCACAGGAGCAGCGCCAGCGGATGCATGACCATGGACACACCGACCCCGATGATCACCAGCACCACGGTGGTGTTACCCGGCTTGGGCTCCACAGTCACTCGGTAGACGATGGGACCGAGCGCCGACACCAGTGCCAGTGCCGCCAGCATGCGTAGCGGCAGCGACTGCACCTGCCAGGCCACCCACGTAAGCGCGGCCAGCGCAGCAGCAATTGCCAGATACTGCAGCAGCGGGCGCAACACGCTGCGCCGGTTGAGCACGGCCTGGCGCATGTCGAGTGCCAGGCACACGACACCGCCGGCCGCCACGACCCAGACGATGGGCGCGAGCTTGCCTTCGATGAAACTGGCAAGCGTGAGCGCGCCGAACGTGACGTACTCGCCCTGCGCGATGTTCACGACA
Organism: Variovorax sp. VNK109; assembly: GCF_049445855.1. NCBI lineage: Bacteria > Pseudomonadati > Pseudomonadota > Betaproteobacteria > Burkholderiales > Comamonadaceae > Variovorax > Variovorax sp. VNK109. Next base: position 5,128 of record NZ_JBMSDV010000004.1, read on the forward strand.
CGGGTGGTCGTGTAGATCAGGACCAGGCTCAGCCCCACAAGTGCATAGACCGCGCCATTGGTCAGGCCATCGGTCAGAAGGAACAGCGCGGTCAATGAATCCATGGAAGCGGCTTACTGGTCTGCGAGCAGGGTGAACTTGCCGTCTTTCACGGTTACCAGGAAGGTGCTGCGCGAATCGAGGCCGAGGTGGTCGGTCGGACTGAAGCTGAAGATGCCCACAGCACCGAGGTAGTTCTTCGTGTTTTCGATGTTGTCGCGCAGCGCGTTGCGGGCCTGCGCGAGATCACCGGCGCGCACGTTGGCCGGCACGCGGCTCCATGCCTGCAGCGGGATCTGGATGGCGTCGTAGGCCTGCGCGGCAAACAGGTCGGCCTTGCCAGCGCCGTATTTCGCGTCGTAGCTCTTTGCGAAATCACCCTGCACCTTCTTGAGCGGATGGTTCGCGGGCAATTGGTCGTGGATGGTGAGCGACGCGGTGCCGACGATAGCGCCTTCGACCGCCGTCTTGCCGACGCTCAGGAACGCGGGCGTGGGCGCGCCGCCGCCGTGGAAGATCGGGCCGGCATAGCCGACGCGCTTGAGTGTTTCGTGCGCAAGCGCGGCCGACGGCGGGATGGCGTGGAAATACACGGCGTCGGGCTTCTTCTGCGAGACGCGCAGCGCCTGCGGCGTGAAGTTGGTGTCACCGCGCGAGAAACGTTCGGTGGCGACGATCTCCATGCCCTTGGCGGCAGCGAGCTTGTTGAACTCGACCCAGCCGCCTTCGCCATACGAATCGTCGAGGCCGAGGAAGGCCACCTTGCGGTAGCCCTTCTTGAGCATGTAATCGAGCGTGTAGTTGATCATCAACCGATCGGTGATCGGCGTCTTGAAGGTGTACTTGCGCTCCGACGCCGGCTCGATCACCGATGCGGCGGCGGCCAGCGAGACGTTGGGCACCTTCTCCTCGTCGATGGCCTTGTTGACGGCGAGCGACGACGGCGTGGTGGTGCAGCAGATGATGACGTGCACCTTGTCTTCCTGCGCAAGGCGGCGCACCGCGTTGATCGACTTGGCCGGATCGGACCCGTCGTCGTACTTGATGAACTTCACCTGGAACGGCAGCGACTTGTCGGCGGCCAACTGCTGCTCCAGCAGGTTGAACGTGGCCACGGCACCGGCCGCAATGGCGGATGCGCCACCGGTGACGGCGTTGACCATGCCGATGCGGAACTCCGGCCGGTCGTCGGCAAAGGCGGAGTGTGTGAAGCCCGCAGCCAGAAGAGCGGCAGCAAGCCAGCGATTCGTACGTCCCATGAGAGCCTCCCGTGTGTTGGAAGAAGTTGAGGTGTACGGATGATTTCAGCGAACGCGCTGGCTGGCTGTATCTGCGGATACAACCGGCCACGGCGAGGCACGGTCGCTCAGAGCCCCAGCCAGCGGGGCAGCACCAGCGCGATCTGCGGGAAGGTGATCAGCAGTGCGAGCAGCACGATTTGCGCGACGAGATAGGGCATGACGCCGGCAAAGAGATCACGCAGTTGCACCGAAGGCACGAGGTTACGAACGACGAACAGGTTCATGCCCACCGGCGGGCTGATGAGTCCCACCATCATCACCACGACCACAAGCACGCCGAACCATACGCCGTCGAAGCCCAAGCTGGTGACCAACGGGAAGAACACCGGCACGGTAAGCAGGATCATCGACAGCTCCTCCATCACCGTGCCCAGCAGGATGTAGATCGCACAGATGGCAACGACCACCAGCAGCGGATGGATGGAGAACTGCTTCACGAAGTTGATGAGGTCGCTGCCCAGCGTCGTGTAGGTGACGAAGTTGGCGAAGATCATCGCGCCGATCATGACGGCGAACATCATCGCCGTGGTACGCGCGCTTTCCTTGAGGATATGGAAGAGCATCTTCCAGGTGAGCCGCCGGCGCTGCAGCGCGCAGACGAAGCCGCCGAAGGCACCGATGCCCGCGCCTTCGGTGGCGGTGAACAGGCCACCGTAGATGCCACCCATGACGACGATGAACAGCAGCAGCACCAGCCACACGTCGACCAGTGCGCCGGCGCGTGCCTTCCAGTCCATCGGCTCGCCGGCCTGCATCTCGTCTGGCCGGCGCCATCGGAGCCACTGCACGGAGAGAAGGAACAAGCCCGTGGCCAGCAGGCCGGGCAGCACGCCGGCCGCGAATAGGGCGCCGATGCTCGTGTCGGTCATGATGCCGTAGAGGATCATGATGACCGAGGGCGGGATGAGGATGCCCAGCGTGCCGCCCGCCGCGATGGAGGCCGAGGCGGTTGCGTCCGAATAACCGTACTGTTTCATCGGCTGGTAGGCCACACGGGTCATGGTGGCCGAGGTGGCGATGCTGGAGCCGCAGATGGCGCCGAAGCCCGCGCAGGCCAGTACCGTGGCCATGGCCAGGCCACCGCGCAGGTGGCCCACCAGCGCATGCGCTGCGCGATACAGCTCGCGCGACATGCCGGCATTGGTGACGAAGTTGCCCATCAGAACGAAGAGCGGCATGACACTCAGCGTGTACTGGAAGCCGCTTTCGAAGAACACCGTGCTGACCGACGCGCCAGCCGATTGCCAGTTGCGCATGAGGCCCAGGCCTACAAAGCCGACGAGGCCCATCGCCAACGCGATGGGAATGCGCAGCATGGACAACGCCATGATGACGGCCAGGCCGAGGAGGGATTCAAACATCGGCCAGTTTCCGGTTCAGGATTCGTCCACTGCTGCGACAGCGGCTTGCGCCGGATCGGCCGCGTCCCGCGGCAACACCACGCGCAGCAGGTGCAGCAGTGCGGAGATGACTGTGAAGACCACCATGCTCCAGGCCACGGCGTCGAGCGGGATGTGCAGCATGGCGGTGGCCTCGCCGTCCGCGTGCAACTGCCGGGCGCGCCGCAGCAGCAGCCAGGCGACGAGCACCAGCGCCACGGCGAACACCGCATTGCCGATGCGGCCGAGAGCACCCCAGACGGCCGGCGGGATGAAGGTGCCCAGCACGTCGATCTCGATGTGCTCCTGGTGCAGCGCTGCAAGCGGCAGACCCGCGAAGATGGTGATGACGAGCAGCACTTCGATGACCTCCACGCCGCCCATGAGCGGCATGGAAAAGAAGTACCGTCCCACCACATCGACGAAGGTCAGGCACATCATGGCAAACAAGGCCGAGCCCGAGACGACGCCGAGCGAGATTTCGCACCAGCGGTCGATGCGGGGGGTGACCGTCTGCATGGCGGATCGTCCGTGCTGCGCTTATTTGCCTGCCGCAACCTTGCGGATTTCTTCGCGGAACTCGGCCAGCACCTTGGCGCCGTCGAGGCCGCGCGAGTTGGCATGCGCGATCCAGGCCTTCTCGGTCTCGGCCGATGCGGCCTTGATTTCGGCGATGAGCGAGGGGCTGGCCTGCGTGGTTTGCACGCCGGCCGCCTGCATCACCGCCTTGGATCGGCGGTCTTCCGCGTCCCACGCACGGCCAGCCGCACGCGAGAGCTTCTCGCCCGAGATCGCCATGATCGCGTCCTGGTCGCGCTTCTGGATTTTCTTGAAAGCGTCTTCGTTCATGATGAAGACGAAGCTGGTGTTGTACGCGCCACCCGGAATCAGAGTGCCGTATTTGATGAAGCGCTCCAGCTTGAAGGTGGCGATCGCCTCGGCAGGGAAGAACGCACCATCGGCCACGCCGGTGGAGATGAGTTCGTACGATTCGCTGGACGACTTGTGAAGCGGCACAGCGCCGAGCTTCTGCGCGAGCTGCGTCACCGACGCACTGCCGACGCGCAGCTTCAGACCCGAGAGGTCCCTGGCCGAATTGATGGGGCGCTTGGTGTTGAAGATGGCGCCGGGGCCATGCACGTTCACCGCAAGCACCTTCACGCCCTGATGCTCGTTGGCCTTGGCCAGGTGCCGCTCATAAATGCGCTGGTAGGCCACCGAGATGTCTTCCGACGTGTCGCCCAGCAACGCGAGTTCGGCCATCTGCGTGAGGCCGAAGCGGCCGGCCTGTGCGCCGTGCACGTAGTAGGCGACGTCGGCCAGGCCGTCACGCACCGCGTCGTAGGCACGCGGGTAGGTGGAAACCGGCTTGGGCAGCACATTGATCTTCACGCGGCCTTCTGTCACCTTCTCCACGTCGGCGGCCCAGTCGACCATGAGCACCTTGTGGAACAGGTGAACCGGAATGTTGCTCGACGCGCTGAGCGTCACCGTCTGCGCCGTGACCGGTGCAGCGGCAAGGACCGAGAGCGAAAGGCCGCCTGCGACGAGAAGGCGGCGAAGTTGTTTGAAGGGCTGGAGGACTTGGGATTTCATGGAGGACTCCTGTGGTGAATCGGCAGACTCTGTTGACGGATCCATGTGCAGATGGCATCGAACTCGGCACGCGCCGCACGCGAGATGCCGCGCGCGCGCAAGTAACCATGGATGAGACCGGTACCGGGCCGGAAGTCCACGGCAATGCCGGCCTTGCGCAGCCGCGCGGCATAGTCGGCGCCTTCGTCGCACAGCGGGTCGTGTTCGGCCACCATGACCAGTGCCGGTGGCATGCCCGAAAAGTCGGGCGCACGGATCGGTGTGGCAAAGGGTTCGAGCCGCCGCACCGGATCAGGGCAGTACTGCCCCCAGAACCACACCATCTCCGCCGCCTTCAGGAACGGGGCCTGCGCTTCGCGGATGAAGGAGTGGCGCGAGAAGTCGGTATCGACCACCGGATAGACAAGCACCTGGCCGCGCAGCCTGCGCGCCGGGTCCTGGCGGAACATCAGCGCCATCACGGTGGCGAGGTTGCCACCCGCGCTGTCGCCGCCTACAAAGATGTTTGCCGCATCGATGCCGAGTTCATCGGCATTCGCGAACACCCATTCGACAACGGTCCGGCATTCTTCGGTGGCGACCGGATATTGGGCTTCCGGCGCACGCGAGTAGTGGACGCTGATGACCACTGCCAGCGTCTGCAGCGCTATGTCGGCTGTGATGGCGTCGTGCGTGCGATGGCTGCCGATGACCCAGCCGCCGCCGTGCATGTAGATGAGCGCGGGCAACGGACCCTTGGACTTCGGTCGGTAAAGCCTCACCGTGACCGGGCCGTGCGGGCTGGCCACTTCGATGTCTTGCGAGTCGAGCCCTTCGTGCGTGGGCTTGACAGCGGCAGACGACAGACGTTCGGCGCGGTCGCGCCAGGTCTGCACGTCGAGCGACAGCGGGTACTCGGGCCAGACCTGGTTGAGGGCGTCGATGAACGGCAGGAGTTCGGGGTCGATGGTCATGCTGCGTCCGGCGCGCCGCGCCGGTACACCACGCGCCCGCCCACCAGGGTGGCTTCGCAGCGGATGTGGGGGATGTCTTCGGGCGCCACTTCGCACGGATCGTGCGAGAGCACCGCCATGTCGGCAAAGTGGCCGGGCACCAGTGCGCCCTTGCGGTCTTCGTCGAAGGTGAGCCATGCACCGGCCGTGGTGGCGAGGCGCAGGGCCTTCTCCACATCGAGCCGGCCTTGCGGGCCCAGCACACCTTCGCTTTCACGCATGTGGCGCGTGGCAAGTGCCCAGACGTTGAACAGCGGGTTGTGCGGCACCGCGTCGCTGCCCATCGAGACCGGCACGCCGGCATCGATCAGTTGCAGCGCGGGCACCACGCAGGCCTGCGCCGCATCGTCGAGATGGAGGTAGCGGCTGCTGGCTTTCCAGATGTGGAAGGCCGGAATCAGCGTGACTGCCACGCCGAGCCTGCGCAGGCGCTGCACGGCCGACGGCGAGCAGGCGCCGAGGTGTTCCACCACCCAGCGCAGCGGGCCGATGGGTTGCGCTTCGTCCAGCCGCTCCAGCACGGGCAGCAGCTTCTCGATGTTGTCGGCCGCCACGGTGTGCACACGCAGGCCGCATTGCTGCGCGATGCGTGCGATCTGCTCGAACTCTTCCTCGCTCCAGGCCTGCTTGATGTGGCTGGACCAGCCGATGTCGTCAGGCGCGCGCTGCGCGAGCACGGCCGACACCTTGTCGCCGCCGAAGCCGATGTACACGCCCGAGATGCGAAGGGTGTCGTCGCCCAGCCCTGCATTTGCGGCGTAGGACAACCAGTCGCCGAACAGGTCACGCGCCTGCGCCACGCTGTCGATCAACGGATTGACCACCAGGCCGGCGCGCATGGTCAGCAGGCCTTCATGGTGCAACTGCCGGTAGTGGCCGATCATGCGCGGGCCGAGGCCGTGGCCTTCATAGATGCTGGTAGTGCCGACCGAATGAAACTCGGCCTGCGCCAGCCGGATAGCGAGCTTGCGTTCGTCGTGCGAGAAGCGCGGCACGGCCGGCAAAACATCGAGCTGCGCGGACTCGGGATAGTTGTCGTCGGCGATGACGCCAGTGGGCTCACCGCTATCGTCTTTCTCGATGCGCACGCCGGGTACGCGCGGTTGCGTGTGGCGGTCGATGCCATTGAGCGCGAGACCGCGCGAATTGAGGGCCGCATGGCATGGCGGCTTCCCCCAGTAACCCGATGGCGCGGTGATGTAGACCGGGTGGTTGGGCGCGGCGGCGTCGAGCTCTTGCCGCGTGGGCATGCGGCGTTCGCGCAGGTGCGCCGTCTGCTCGAAGTAGAACGGCCCGCGGCCCACCGGCATGGTAACGATCCATTCGCCAACCGGCGTGCTGGCCGCCAGCGTGCGCACGCGCTGGAGGATGGCCTCCACGCTGTCTGCTGACTGCAGCGACGGGCGCTGTGTGAGCAGGCCCACTGAATCCATATGCGCATGCGTGTCGTTGAAGCCAGGCACCACTGTGCGCCCCGTGTGATCGTGCACCCGTGTTGACGTATCCGCCAGCGCGAGCACGTCGTCCGCGTCGCCGGTGGATACGATGCGCCCATCGCGGATGGCAAGCGCCTGCGCACGCGTGCCTTTTGCATCGAGCGCGCGGATGTTGCCGAGCACGACGGCGTCGATGCGCCGGGTCTCCGGCGCCACGGCGCCCATATCAGTCTTCCAGCAGCTTGAACGCGCCGTCCTTCACCACGGCCAGGTAGATGCCGCGCTCCAGACCGAGATGGTTTTCCGGGGAGAAGGTGAACACACCGCTCACAGCCTTGAAGTCCTTGGTGGTTTCGATGGCATCGCGCAGTGCCGCGCGGCTCGCGTTGAGGTCGCCCGAGATGACCGTCGGCGTGAGCTTGCGCGCCGATGCGATGGTGATGTTGACCGCGTCCCAGCCGTAGCCGCCGAACTGATCGGCCTTGCCGGCGCCGAAGCGCTCGTTGAAGGCCCTGGAGTAGTCCTGCAGCACCGGCACCACCGGGCTCGATGCCGGGAGCTGGCTGGCCACCTGCATGGGACCGACGGCGACGATCGCGCCTTCGACGCTCTGGCGGCCGATGGTCACGAAGGCCTGGTTGGCCGAACCGCCGGACTGATAGATGGCGCCCTTGAAGCCTGCGCGCACCAGTGCTTCGTGCGAGAGCGCCGACGACGGCGGAATGGCGTGGAAATACACCGCGTCCGCGCCGCTCTGGCGCACGCGCAGGGCTTGGGGCGTGAAGTTGGTGTCGCTCTTGGAGAAGCGCTCCACCGCGACGATCTCCAGCCCGCGCGCCTGCGCAGACTTGCGGAATTCGTTCAGACCGCCTTCACCATACGCATCTTCCAGGCCCATGAAGGCCACGCGCTTGTACTTCTGCTTCACCATGTGTTCGGTCACGCGCGTGAGCATGAGTCCGTCGGTCACGGCTGTCTTGAAGACGAAGCGGCGTTCGGCCACTGGTTCCACGATGGCCGAGGCCAGTGCCATGGAGATGTTGGGCGTGCGCGCTTCGGCGATGGTGTTGAGGATTGCCATGGAGTTGGGCGTGGTCGTGCAGCACAGCACCACATGCACCTTGTCTTCCTGGATCAGCTTGCGCACCGCATTGACCGCCTTGGCCGGATCGGACGCGTCGTCGTAGGTGACGAACTTCGGCTTGAAAGGCAGATCATTCACTGCACCGTAGCGCTCTTCGAGCAGCTTGATGGCATTGCCTTCGCTCACACCCAGCGATGCTGCCGGACCCGTGATGGACACCACGGCGCCTATCCGCAGCTCTGGCAGCTGCTGCGCGCAGGCGGCACCCGCCACCGCCAGCGACGCGACCCAACTCGTTGCTCCAGCACTCAGCACTGAAATGAATTTCCGGATATTCATGGCATGTTCCTTTGTTGGAAAACATGCGCAGCGTAGTAATCCGGCGGTCACAACGATGTATCTGACGATACAAATCGTGGAAATGCCGCGCCGACAGGCGCGGGATCAGGCAGCAACCAGCCGGTGGAACTTGCGCCCGAAGTACGCGAGCGCTTGAGGCTCGGCATCGAAGGACAGGGCCAGCACTTCGCAGAACAACACATCGTGCGTTCCCACCGGCAAGCGCTTGACAATGCGGCAATCGAACGCGGCGGCAGCGCCCAGCAGCACCGGCGAGCCCGTGCAGAGCGCATGCCACTGCGCGGCTGCAAACCGATCGTCCATGGCAGTGCGCCCTCCAAAGGCCGCGACCACCGATTGCTGCCCGGCGGAGGCCACATTGACGCACAGCACGTCACTGGACGCGAATGCGGTGTAGACCGAAGCGGCATGGTTGAGGCAGACCAGCAGCGTCGGCGGGACATCAGTCACGCTGCACACCGCCGAGGCGGTGAAGCCTGCCATGCCGGCCGGCGTGCGCGTGGTGACGATGCTGACTGCAGTCGGCAGACGCGACATCGCGTCTCGGTACGAAGCGCCCGAAACCACCGGCGCCGCCGGTGAGACAGCAAAGTCGAGAACATTGGAGGTGGCTTTCATACCATCACCTGCCGGCGCGTGGCGTGCAGCAGGAAAGCGAGCAAATGCTTGTTGAACGCGTCGGCTTCCGTGACGCTGTGCGCGTGGCCGCCGTGCGGCAGCGTGTCGATGCGCGCATGCGGGAAGCCGCGCGCCATGTGCTGCGAGCAGGTCCAGGGCACGAGCACGTCGTCCTGCGCGGCGGAGACGAGCACCGGCAACTGGATCTCGCCGAGCCGCGCATCGACATCGAACGCACGCAGCGCGGCAATGCGCGCCTTCATGATGTCTGCGCCGGGGAAGTGCGCGAATGCATGGTCCACCTCGGCGGCCACCTGCGCCGCATGTTCGGCGGCCCATGCGGCGGGGTAGAGGAAGATCGGCTGCGCTTCGACATACGCACGCGGGCCGACGTGGTCGAGCAGCGCGAGCCGCGCGTCGAAGCAGCGCGCCGAATGCGGATTCGGCTTCGACCACGCGTTGACGAGCGCGAGGCTCGCGACGCGCGTGGGTTGGTCGAGCGCGAGCTGCAGGCCCACCAGCCCGCCGAGCGCGTGGCCGACGAAGTGGCAGTGCGACGTGGCCGTCGCGTCGAGCAGTTCGAGTACGTCCTGCGCCATGTGCGCGATGCTGTAGGGGGAAGGCAGCGTTCCACCCGTGCGGCCGGTGCCGCGCTGGTCGTACGCGATGACGCGGAAGCCCGCATGCAACAGCGCATCGATCTGCGGCTTCCAGAATGCTGCCGCGCCGCCGAGGCCGGAAGACAGCAGCACCGTCTCGGCATCGGGCGAACCGTGGATGTCGTGGATGACGAGGCCTTCGTGACTGCCGCTGGTCATCGCCGCGTCAGCCCTTCTTGCCGACGTGCGCCGTGCTGGCGATCTCCACCAGCGCGTCGGGCTTCACCAGGCCGCACTGGATGCAGTAGCGCGCCGGCTTCACGCCGGGGAAGAACTCGGCGTACACCGCGTTGATCGCCTTGTAGTCGGCCCAGTCCTTCACGAAGATCTGGTTGAAGGTCACGTCGTCCATCGTGCCGCCGCCGGCTTCGATGACGCCCTTGATCGTGGTGAGCACATGGCGCGTCTGCGCGGCGGCGTCGCCCACGTGCACGACGTTGTTGTCCTTGTCGAACGCGAGCGTGCCCGACACGTAGATCACGCCGTCGGCGATGGTGCCGGGCACATAGGGCGCAAGCGGCACGCCGGTGCCGGGCGGGATGATGGCTTCCTTAGGCATAGCTCAGTTCCTTCACTTGTTGGGGTTGGAATGTCTTGCAGAACGCGTCCACCGTGGCGACCCAGCCGAAGAAGGTCTCCACGTTGTAGACCGTGGCCTGCTGGATGGCCGCGCCGCCGAGTTCGTGCGTCGCGTCTTCCAGCAGCACCGAGAAGTATTCGAGGTGGAACGCATCGCGCAGCGTGCACTCCACGCACACGTTGGTGGCGATGCCGGTGAACGCCAGGTTGCGGATGCCGCGCGCGCGCAGCGTCGAGTCGAGCGCGCTGTTGAAGAAGCCGCTGTAGCGCGGCTTGGGCAACACGATGTCGCCCGGCTGCGGCGTCAAAGGCTCGATGAGTTCGTAGTCCCACCCGCCCTTGGCGAGGAACTTGCCCGCCAGCTCCGGCTTCTTGCGCATGGTCTTGAGCGCGTTGGACTTGTGCCAGTTGGGCGAGCCCGGGCCGCCGGCCTCGACGTACTTCGCGTCCCAGCCGTTCTGCAGGTACACGACGAGAATGCCCGCCGCGCGCGCAGCGGCCGCAGCCTTGGCGATCTTCTCGATGGTGCCCTGCGCGCCCGAGATGTCGAAGCCCGCCGAGTCGACGTACCCGCCGATGGACGCATAGGCGTTCTGCATGTCCACGATGATCAGCGCCGTCTGCGACGCATGCATGGCCAGCGGCTCGGGCCGCGAGGGCAGCACCATCGCGCGCGGCGTGCCTTCGGGTGCGTCGATGGCGGCGAGCGCCTCGGGCACGCCGACCGGCGTGGTGGAGGTCAGTGTCTTGTTGGATTTGGCGTCACTCATGGTGTGTTCCTTCGACTGGCTTCAAGCGGCGAGCGGCTCAGGCTGCACCTGCGACGGCACCGGCGTCTCGACACCGATTCGGCTCTTCATCAGCGGCTGGATGCGTTCGCCGAACGCCTTCACGCCACCCACGAAATCGTCGAACGTGAGCAGCACGCCTTCGGTGCCCGGCACCTCGGCCACTTCGTCCAGCATGCGCGCGATGGTTTCGTACGAGCCTACCAGCGTGCCCATGTTGAGGTTGACCGCCGACGTCGGGTCCGCCAGCTGGCGCACGTTGCTGTCGGCCTTCTTGTCGGCCGCGCCCTGCTCGCCCAGCCACGAAATCGCGCCCTGGTCGGCGCCGGCCTTGTAGGCCTCCCACTTGGCGCGCGCGGCTTCATCCGTCTCGCCGGCAATCACCATCATCAGCACATAGGTGGTGACGTTGCGGCCCGTGACCTTGTTCGCCTCGATCAGCTTCTCGGCGGCGGGTGCGAACGCCTTCGGCGTGTTCACGCCCTTGCCGAGGCAGAAGTTGTAGTTGGCGTACTTCGACGAGAACGCCATGCCCGCATCGCTCTGCCCCGCGCAGATGACCTTCATCTCCGCCTGCGGCTTGGGCAGCACGCGGCAATCGTCCATCTTGAAATAGTCACCCTTGAAGTCCGACTGCCCCGTCGTCCACAGGTCCTGGATGACCTGCATGTACTCGGACAGGTATTCATAGCGCGTGGCAAAGAACTCGTCGCCCGGCCATAGGCCCATCTGCGAATACTCCGGCCGCTGCCAGCCGGTGATCAGGTTCAGCCCGAAGCGCCCGCCCGAGATCGAATCGATCGTCGACGCCATGCGCGCCACGATGGCCGGCGGCATCACCAGCGACGCGGCCGTGGCGAACAGCTGGATCTTCTTCGTCACCGCCGCCAGACCCGCCATCAACGTGAACGTCTCGAGGTTGTAGTCCCAGAACTCCGTCTTGCCGCCGAAGCCGCGTAACTTGATCATCGACAGCGCGAAATCCATGCCGTAATGCTCCGCCAGGAGCGTGATCTCCTTGTTGAGCTCGAAACTCGGCTTGTACTGCGGCGCCGCCTCGGACAGCAGCCACCCGTTGTTGCCGATGGGAATGAACACGCCAACTTTCATGATGAGCCAAGCCTCCGGAAGATGAACCGGAAGCAGCCCATGCATGCGCCGTGCCAAGACAAAAGTTGTTATGAATCAATAGGTTATGAATTGTAGATCAAAAGATTTTGACCAAATGGTCCGAAATGGGGCGTGCTCGAAAGCTTGGTTCACGAAGGTGGTGCGGCATATCAACTTTAGCTGCGGCCCTACACCAGTCGCCGCCCGATCCAGCAAGCCTGGAGAAGAGACTGAATTTTCGTTGTCGGACCGAGTGAGTCAGCGTAGTTGATGTGTACGGATGAGCCGTGAGCAATAAGTACACAGTCGTGGATAAACTATACGAAGCACAACAGGCCGTTCTATACGGACAAAGGCTAGGCACTCATGACGGATTCATTTTTCGATCTTGGGAAAAATTTGCCCAAGATCAACAAGATTGCGTTGGAAGCACACCTCCAGAATGCATCTGAGATTTTTGAGAAGGCTTTTGAACCTAGCTCTGTACTAGAAGCCGCCGTTCCTGGGGACACGCTCTTCTTCAAAAATAAGACCTTCAAACGGATGCGCTTCTATGAAACTCACTTTGTTCGAGTGGTTTTTACTAAATGCACGTTCGATGAATGCCTCTTTCTCAGCGCTCATTTCGAAGATTGCGCCTTTCACGAGTGCATCTTTATTAAGTGCAACACGCACAAGTTCAAGCTCACTCGAACTTATATCGATCCTCGTTCTTTTTTACGCAACCTTTTCGATAGAGAACGATACGCCAATGTGGGCGTCGATCTTTTTCACACCCTCCTAAAAAATTCCATCGATGAAAGCCAACCAGAGTTTCGAGATACTGCGGAATACCACTTTCGGCTTTGGCAGCGTTACAACCGTTGCTTCTATTGGTTGAGCGCGAGTGGGCGCACTAAATGGTTGGATTTTCGTTTCTATGCGTTTTGGTTCTGGAACGTACTTTTCCAGCTTCTTTTTGGCTATGGAGTACGGGCTCGTCACATCTTATTTGTCACGCCTTTTCTTTGTTCGGTGGTCTGGGGGTTCAATCACGCTTACTGGAAAGAATATGGGATCGATGGCTCCAAGCTCAGTGATGTTCCTCTTCCACTCAAGACAGCTTTTTTCACGATTGGGAATATGTCAACGTTTGGCACCCTAGAACTTACACCGTCTACCTCATTTGGCTTGATCGCCGTTTTGTGTCAAGTGGTACTGGGGATTGCATGGATCGCGTTGTCGACCGCAATGGTCGTTAAAAGGTTTGTACGATGAATCTCGCCCGTTCCATTGAGAGTCTCGCAGTATTTGGCTCTGTTTCGAGAGGTGATTTTGATGAGTTCAGCGACAAAGACATTCTTCTCGCCGGAAATCATGACCCTCGTGTAGAGAATGAGCTGTGCAAAGCAGGTTATTCAACCAGCACCTATAGCTGGCAGCAACTATTTGCATTTTCGAGAGATGGGTCCTTGTTCCTACAGCACCTGAAGCAAGAAGGTCGCATTTTTATTGATCGAGAAGGAAAATTGGGTTCGCTTCTTCGAAGCTATCGCCCTCGAAGCAACTACAGTGATCAGCTCATTGAGAATATGGAACTCTTGGAATCAACGGCTGGAACCCCGGTGTCCGGTAGCGCGATTGGGTGGGCATTTGATGTGCTCGCTGTCGGTTTTCGTAATCACGCAATACTGTGGCTGGCAGGCAATGGAAAGTACGTGTTCTCCTTTCCCGACCTCGTAGCAGAAGTATCTAGCGCGCACAAGCTGAGGCCCCACGAGATCCAACTTTTGGGGCACCTGAGAAGCCATAAATACAACTATCGCTCTGGCGGCACTAGTCAACCCGAAGTTCACGATCAATTGCGGCAGACTCAGGCCGTCGTTGATCGCATTGCGGGGACACAGTGTCTTGCCAACACTGGCTCCGCAGAAAGTTTCGCCCGCGATCAAATCCGATTGGCCTCAAAAAGCCACCACTGGTATACGCGGCTACGTCGTTTGGAGGGTGCCTACCGCGCGATGGGCTACACGCTTGCGACTGTCGATTCACCGGCTTCAAAAGAAATTGAAGCGATCTTTGCGAAGCCATCCCCATATCGCGGGACAGGCTTGGCGTCAATCGAATGGGTGCGCACTCATGTTGAAACGGCTTTCAGTCTTTGGTGTAGCCGTACTTAGTTCTGAAGTGCGATCGACTGTTTCTTGCGCGTACATGTTTGACCATATAGACGTAAGCACCGACGCTCGAGGGGTATCGACCGCTTTACGCGCGCCAACTTGTTGCTCCGTCAAACAAGTCGGTTGAGTGAGTTAGGCGAACGGCCATTACGCTCTAGCGCAAATCTTTGATACCACTCTAAGCATGCAGGGTTGGCCATGGCATCGCGATTGACGACTTTCTCGATCGGCTGCCCCAGCAGCAGCTTCTTGATCGGCAATTCCTGCTTCTTGCCCGACAGCGTGCGCGGTATCTCGGCCACATGAAAGATGTCGTTCGGCAGGAAGCGCGGTGACAGCGCCGTGCGTATCGCGCCGTTGATGCGTGCACGCAGTGCGTCGTCCAGCGTGATGCCTTCGCGCAGCGAAACGAAGAGCGGCATGTAGCTTTCGCGGCCGAGGTATTCCAGGTCGACGACCATGCTGTCGAGCACTTCGGGCAATGCCTCCACTGCGCTGTAGAGCTCGCTGGTGCCCATGCGCAGGCCGTGGCGATTGATGGTGGCGTCGCTGCGGCCGTAGATGACGCAGCCGCCGTTGTCGCCGATCTTGAGCCAGTCGCCGTGTCTCCACACACCCGGGTACATGTCGAAGTAGCTCGACAAATAGCGCTTGTTGCCTTCGTCGCCCCAGAAGTAGAGCGGCATGGACGGAATGGGGCGGGTGCAGACGAGTTCGCCCACTTCGCCGATGACGGGCTGGCCCTGTTCGTTCCACGCTTGAACGGCGCAGCCGAGCAGGCGGCATTGCATTTCGCCGGGGACGAGCGGCAGTTCGCGGTTGCCGCCGATGAAGGCGCCGGCGAAGTCGGTACCGCCGGAGATGTTGCACCACCAGATGTCTTCGGCTTCGGGCCTGAGCGCCTTGAACTGTTGCGTGCCCCAGCGTTGCGCGTCTTCACTCAGTGGCGAGCCGGTGGTGCCCAGCGCGCGCACGCTGCGCAGGCCGGGCAGTGCGGTGAGGTCCACGCCGGCTTTCATGCAGTTGGCGAAGAAAGCTGCGCCCGCGCCGAAAAAGGTGACGCCGAGTTCCGCGCCGAAGCGCCAGAGGGTGGACCAGTCGGGCCTGTCCTTGCTGCCGCCGGGGTTGCCGTCGTAGATGCAGCAGGTGGTGCCGTTGAGCAGGCCGCTCATCTGCGCGTTCCACATGACCCAGCCGGTGGAGCTGTACCAGTGGTAGCGCTCGCCCCAGTTGTTGGGGTGGTAGCTGCAGCCGACGTCGTTGTGGATGATCTTGAGCGCGAGCGCGACGAGCAGCGTGCCGCCGTGGCCGTGCACGATGGGCTTGGGCAGGCCGGTGGTGCCGCTGGAATAGACGATCCACAGCGGATGGTCGAAGGGCAGCCACATGGGCTCGAAGCTGCGCGTGGCTTCGTCGTCGCGCTGCGTGGTGTCGGCCAGGCGCGTGGTGTCGGGCAAGGTGGCCAGGCCGCCGAGGTTCTCATGGACGATGACGTGCTGCACCGTGGGCAACGCGGCGCGCATCTCCGCGACGACGGCGGTGCGGTCGAAGTCTCTGCCGCCGTAGGTGACGCCGTCGCAGGCGATGAGGATTTTCGGTTCGATCTGTTTGAAGCGGTCCAGCACGGCGGCGGTGCCCATGTCGGGCGCGCAGATGCTCCACACGCCGCCCACACTCACGGTGGCGAGGAAGGCGACCATGGCCTCGGGAATGTTGGGCAGGTAGGCGGCGACGCGGTCACCGGGCTGCAGGCCTTGCGCCTTGAGGTGCAGCGCGAGCGACGCGACCTGGCGCTTCAGTTCAGGCCAGCTGAGTTCGCGATGCGCGCCCTTCTCGTTGCGGCTGATGATGGCCGCGAAGCCGGCTTCATGCGCGGGCTGCACGTGGCGGAAGACCTGCTGCGCGTAATTGACCTGCGCACCGGGGAACCACACGGCGCCGGGCATCACGTCCTTCGCGAGCACGGCGGTGTGCGGCGTGGGCGACTGCAGGTCGAAGTAGTCCCAGATGCTTTGCCAGAAGGCCTCGAGGTCGGTGGTGGACCAGGTCCAGAGCGCCTCGTAGGTATCGAAGGCGAGGCCGCGGTTTGATTTCAGCCAGTCCTGGTAGAGGCTGATCTGCGGGCGGAATGCCGGATGTGTGGACTGATGGGTCATGCGCTTGTCTCACTGTCTTTTTATGCCGCTAGCGTAGCGGATTTGTCTTTTCGCACAACCGTGCTAATATTCGCCGCATGGACGCCAAGACGCAGAAAAGCGAGATGACCCGTGCCGCCATCGTGGGCGGCGCGCTCGACCTTGCCCTGGCCGAAGGACTCGAAGCCATCACGCTGCAGGCGGTGGCGGACCGGGTGGGCCTGTCCAAGAGCGGCGTGTTCTCGCGTGCGGGCTCGCGTGAAGCGCTGCAGAAGGCCGTCATCGAAGAGTACGGCCGCCGCTTCGTCACCGACGTGTTCGTGCCCGCCATGCAGGCGCCCAAGGGCCTGCCGCGGCTGGACAACATCGTGCAGCGCTGGGTGACGCGCATGCGCGACGTTGAGGCGCACACGGGTTGCCTGTATACCGCCGGCGCGTTCGAGCTCGACGACCGTGAAGGCGAGTTGCGCGACCTGCTGCTGTCCGAAGTGACGCGCTGGCGCGCCACGCTGCGCCGCACGGTGCAACAGGCCATCGACGAAGGCCATCTGAAGGCCGACACCGATCCGGCGCAGCTCGTCGCCGAGCTCAGCGCCATGTTCATGGGCCTGCTCCACGACGTGCGCTTCTTGCGCGACAGTTCTGCCGCCGCACGCACGCTCGCCACCTGGCAACGCCTGCTGGCGAGCTATCGCCCGCAGTAACCCCCTTCCCTCTCACCTTCGAATGACCATGACTTCCCCCGTCATCGCCCATCTCCATATTTCGCACGACTGTGCGAAGAAAGGCAAATCATGCTGATCGTTGCACTCATCGCCGGCGTCTTCGTGGCCGCGCGGCTTCTTCTGGCGGCTGTCGATTCCTTGCGCCAGTTGCCGCGCAGCAATGAAGACTGGTGCTGGTACTGAAGCCGGGGGCACGCACATGACACCCGCTGCCTTGCAGGCCACGTCCGATTTCTACAGCACCAACCCGTTCACCCGCGTCATGCGCACGGGGCTGGGCGCCCTGGAGCGCGTGTGGCCTTCGCTGACGGTGCGCGCGGCCTACCGCCTCTTCGGCACGCCGCTGCCGCCGCGATGGCTGCGCAAGCAGCGCCCCTGGCCGGAAGGCTGGCGAAGCGAGCGTTGGGCGTTCGAGGACGCGAGCATCACGGTGCATTCGCTGCCGTCGGCGCCGTTGGTGCCGTCGACGCCGCAAGGACCCGTGGTCTTGCTGGTGCACGGCTGGGGCGGGCATGCGCAGCAGATGCTGCCGCTCGCGCAGGCGCTGGCCGCACAGGGCATGCAGCCTGTGCTGATCGACCTGCCTGCGCATGGCGTGAGCCGTGGGCGCGTGAGCAACCTGCCGCAGTTTGCGCGGGCCATCGAATACACCGCAGCGCGACTGGCGCAACAGGGTCACGTGTTGCGCGGTGCGGCGGCGCATTCACTGGCCGCCAATGCGCTCGCGTTCGCGGCAAGCCGGGGGCTCCGCATCGAGCGGCTGGTTCTGCTGGCGCCGCCCGCGTCGCCGTATGAATACACGCGTCTGTTCGCGCATGCCTTCGGGCTGAGCGAGGCAACGCGTGCGGGGCTTCAACGGCGCGTCGAATCGCGCGAAGGCGTGCTGATGTCGCAGTTCGAGCCGCAGTGCACGGGCCCGAACGTGGCAGCACCCACGCTCGTGGTGCATGACCGCGAGGATCGCGTGAACCACTTCGCCGACGGCGAAGCCTTTGCGCGCGAAATCAAGGGCGCGCGGCTCACCGCGACGCAAGGACTCGGCCACAGCCGCATGCTCAGGGATGAACAGGTGACGTCCGCCGTGGCGGCGTTCATTGCAGGCGCGGACTGACCGGCCCCTTTTTGATGGGCGTAGCAGGCTTGTCCGGCTTGCCAGATTTGGCCGGTGCGCCGCCGAGCGCCCCGCCGATGCGCGCGCCGATCACCGTGCCGATGCCCGGGAGGATGGCAGTGCCGATGGCCGCACCCGCATAGAAGCCGGGCGCGATCTCGAAGTCCGGCTTGCGCGTGGGGCCTTCGACGGTGAACGGCACGGCCACCGCGCCCCCGGCCGTGTCGAGCGTGCCCCGCGCCTTCACATGGCGTTGGTAGACGGTGGCCTCGCCGCGCGCGGCGTAGTCGCCCGCATGCGCTTCGAGATCCGAATACACGACGCGCATGCCTTGCTCGGTGTTCTGTGTTTCCACGCGGCCGGTCAGGCTGTCGAGCGGCGTCTGGCCGGCGCGCTCCTTGCCGAGCGTGCGCACGGCCTTGTCGACGTCGAGCCGGAGCACGCGGCCGCTGGCGACGCTGAGTTCGCTGACGGTGTGCAACGAGCGGGCGAGCTCGCCTGCTGTCTGTCCACTCGCTTCGATCCGCGTGCGGCCGGACGCGAAGCCGGCCAGGGGCGAGCGCCGGTGGAATGTCGCCACGGCCTGCTCCACCTCGATGCCGCGCGGCGCCAGATCGCCGGCGAGCTGCATCAGGCCATCGGGTGTGGTCTGCAGGCGCACCTCGCCATCGGCTGTTCCGCCTGCGATGACGATGCGCGTCTGCCAGCGGTCTTCGGTGCCGACGCGGGTGAGGTCGAGCCGGGCCGGCGGCGAGACACCGGGACGCACCAGGGTGGCCGCGCGCGGCAGCCACAGCGGGTCGAAAAGGATCTCGCCGTCATACGCAACCGGTACACCCGACCAGGAAATCCATGTCACGTCGTGGAACACGAATTGCCTGAGCGGGATGTCTGCCTTTTCGCCGCCCGGTTCGGTGACGCCCGACTCGCGGCCGCGGAACGCGCGCATCGCCTCGCGGGGAATCACTGCGCCTTCGAGCTCCACCCGCCGCATGACGATCTGGCGATGCAGGGCGGCACCGAGGTCGGGGAAGAGCGCGAGCCGGCGGAACGTGATCGCCTCGGGATGCTGCACGGTACGTGCATCGAGGACCTCGGCATACGGCGTGGGCCAGACGCCCCAGTGCACGGCGCCGATCTGCACGGGCACGCCCAGGCGCGCCTGCACCTCGGCTTCGACACGCCGCGCGATCTCTTCGCTCGAAGGAAGCCACAACCACAACGCGCCAGCCGCCATGACAATCAGCGCGGCAAGCGCGCATGCCGCGAGACCGAGCCGCCGGAGCCATTTGTGTTTCATGCGTGCCAACATACCGGCACGGCCCGCCCTGCCCTGTAGGTCGCCACCGCGACGCATTGCAGGGTTGTCGATATAGTTGAAGCCTGAAGCATCCGAAGGAAAGCACCATGCCCGAGACACGCGCCGTCTGGAAGAAACCCATCTCCGTCGAGATCCTCGGCGCCATCCACAAGGACACCGCCGTCGCCCGGCTGGGCATCGAATTCCTCGAGGTGGGCGACGACTTCATCACCGCGCGCGTACCGGTGAACGAGCACACCCGACAGCCCTACGGCCTGCTGCACGGCGGCGTGAGTGTGGTGCTGGCCGAGACGCTGGGCTCCTGCGGCGCGGCCTACAGCTGCCCCGAAGGCCATCGCGCGGTGGGGCTGGACATCAACGCCAACCACCTCAAGGGCGCAACCAGCGGCTGGGTGACCGGCATCACGCGGCCGGTGCACATCGGCCGCACCACGCAGGTCTGGCAGATCGACATGACCAACGACGCCGGCGAGATGACCTGCGTGTCGCGCATCACGATGGCGGTGCTGGCGCCGCGCTGAACCCTGCGCCGCCGGTGGCAGGTCAGTCGGCTGCCTCGTCCGTCCTGCCGGCCATCCGCTCGCTCTTCCAGTACACGTCGTCGCCGCCGTTCATGCGGTTGAGCACGCGCGCGAGCACGAACATCAGGTCCGAAAGGCGGTTGAGGTACTGGCGCGGCGTGTCCTTGAGCGTCTCGGCGCTGCCCAGCGCGACGACTGCGCGTTCGGCGCGCCGCGCGATGGTGCGGCACACATGCGCGAGCGAGGCCGCGCGCGAGCCCGCCGGCAGGATGAACTCCTGCAAACGTGGCAGCTGTTCGTTGTGATGCGCGAGCGCTTCGTCGAGCTGCAGCACGGCTTCGGGCTTGAGCAGTTCGAAGCCCGGAATGGAAAGTTCGCCGCCCAGGTTGAAGAGCTGATGCTGGATGTCGCCGAGCAGTTCGCGCACGTCGGCCGGCAGTTCCTCGCACAGCAGCACGCCGATGCTGGAGTTGAGTTCGTCGACATCGCCCATGGCGTGCACCCGCAGGCTGTCCTTGGAGACGCGGGTGTTGTCGCCGAGGCCGGTGGTGCCGTTGTCGCCGGTGCGCGTGGCGATCTGGGTGAGGCGGTTGCCCATGTGTCTCTCCTGAGGTCTGAGGTGCGTGCTGAAGCTGGGTGGATTGTGCCCGGCGCGGCGCAGTCCCCGTTACACCGCGCTCTGAAATGTTTCGCGTGGCCATGTGATTGTGACGGCGGCAACATGCCGCAAAAGCGCTGGCGACGGCCCTCTTCGCGTCGTGCAATGGGGTCATGTGGCAATGGAGCCATGCAAAACCTTCCGAGGAGCCAGCCATGCAGAACAACGTGCGACCCGACGTCCCGCGCCCCACGACGCTGGCCATGGCGGCGTGGCTGGCCCTCGGCGTACTCGGCGCCAATGCGTGGGCACAGACTGCGGCCCAGGCCACGAAGCCCGACGGCAGCAAGCCCACGACGCAGGCCATGGCCGCCAACCAGCAGGCCGAAGCTGCCTTCAAGCGCGCCGACACGAATCGCGACGGCAAGCTGAGCCGTACGGAAGCCGACCACCTGCCCGCTATCGCGGCGCGCTTCGAACAGGTGGACGCCAACCGCGACCAGTTCATCTCGATGGACGAGTTCAACCGCATCGTCGCCGCCCCCTGATTCACCCGGATTGGCGGCGCGCCGCTTCATGCGGTATGGTTGCCCGGACAGGAGGCAACAATCCATGTTCGACACGGTGATTCGCGGCGGTACGGTTGTGGATGGGTCCGGCGCGGCGCCGTTCACCGGTGACGTCGGCATCAAGGACGGAAAGATCGCCGCAGTCGGCGGCAAGCTCGGCGCGGGGAAGCGCGAAGTCGACGCGAGCGGCGCGATCGTCACGCCCGGCTGGGTGGACGTGCACACGCACTACGACGGCCAGGTCACCTGGGACCCCTATCTTTCGCCATCGACGCACCACGGCGTGACCACCGCGGTCATGGGCAACTGCGGCGTGGGCTTCGCACCGGTGAAGCCGGACCGCCGTGAGTGGCTGATCAGCGTGATGGAAGGCGTCGAAGACATCCCCGGCACCGTGCTGAGCGAAGGCATCCGCTGGGAATGGGAGACGTTCCCGGAGTATCTCGACGCACTCGCGTCCAAGCCGCGCGCGCTCGATGTCGGCGCGCAGATTCCGCACAGCGCCGTGCGCACCTATGTGATGGGCGAACGCGGCGTGACACACGACGAAGCGTCGGCCGACGACATCCGCGCGATGACGCAGATCGTCGCGGAAGGCCTGAAGGCCGGCGCGCTCGGCTTCTCGACGAGCCGCACACTCATCCACAAGTACCAGCAGCACAAATACCCGCCAGGCACCTTCGCGTCGCCGGAAGAGATCCTGGGCATCGCGCGTGCGATGAAGGGCGTGGGCCACGGCGTGTTCCAGATGACAGCGAACCACGTGAGCATGGAAGGCGAGTTGTGGTGGCTCACGCAGATCGCGCGCGACAACAAACTGCCCGTCGCCTTCGCGCTCGTGCAGACCGACCAGACACCCGACACGTGGAAGCGCCTGCTCGCGCACCTGGACACGACGAATGCTGAAGGCGTGCCGCTGTACGGCAGCATCAGCGGGCGCGCCACCAGCATGGTGATGGGCTTCGAGGGCTCGCTGCACCCGTTCGTGCTGCATCCGATCTGGCAGCAGATCGCGCCTTTGCCGTGGGAAGAAAAACTCGCGCGCCTGCGCCAGCCCGAAGTGCGTGCCGCGCTCACGCGCATGGAAGTGGTGGAAGCCGCAGCGCAGGTCAACCAGGAAGCGGCGTTCTTTTTGCGCGGCCTTGCGCGCCTCTTCGTGCTGCGGCCCGACGCAAGCGGGAGCGTCAACTACGAACCGCTGATGAGCGACAGCCTGCTCGCCAAGTCGAAGGGCACCGGTGCCAACCCGCTCGAAGTGGCCTACGACGCGATGCTCACCAACGAAGGCCGTAACGATGGCAAGGGCCTGCTGTACTTCCCCGTGTTCAACTATTCGTACGGCGACCTGTCTCTGCTGCACACGCAGTTGCAGCACCCGCGCACGATGATGAGCCTGGCCGACGGCGGCGCGCACGTGGGCTATGTGTGCGACGTGTCCATGCCTACTTTCATGCTCACGCACTGGGCGCGCGACCGCTCACGCGGCCCGAAGCTGCCGCTGGAAATGCTGGTGAAGAAGCAGACGCGCGACACCGCGCAGGTCTACGGCCTGCAGGACCGCGGCGTGCTCGCGCCCGGCTACAAGGCCGACGTGAACATCATCGACTTCGACAAGCTGAAGCTCGACCTGCCGCACTTCGTGTTCGACCTGCCCGCTGGCGGAAGGCGGCTCACGCAAAGCGCCGAAGGTTATGTGGCGACGATGGTGAACGGCGAAGCCATCATGGAGTGCGGCCAGCCGACGGGTGCGATGCCGGGGTCGATCATTCGGGGGCCGCAGAGATAAAGTAATGAAGGAAATCGTCATTCCCGACGACGCCCTGCTGCCTCCTGTCCGGATTTACTGCCAGTTGGCGGCGATCACAGCATTGAGACTTGATTGATAAGCAGGCGGCAAAGTAGTTTGCCCCGGGGCAGGGGGCGCGAAAGCTGCCATGGCCTGCACGAGATTCTGAACACGACTCTCGGCGAGCACTTGACCATCGTGCGTCTGAAATTGATCGAGGTGATACGAACTGCTGAGGTACCAACCCTCGATCGTGACCATGTCTGTAGTGCCAATCACACTGGCTTCGAGGTTATTGCCTACTCTTCGAAACCAGAGCTCATTTGCATCGATACCGCATCCAAAGACGGCGATGTCGAAACTTGACACCGCGAAATAGGATTCGTTGTTCCGGATTGTGTCTTGCCCAAAACCCTCATCAAACAAATAAATATCGCTGTTGCCTCCCCCATCGAGCACATCATTACCCCCGCCACCAATCAGAACGTCATTGCCGGCACCTCCGAGTAATGAGTCGTTGCCCACACCTCCATCCAAGCGATCCGACTTCCCTCCTCCTGTCAGTCTGTCGTTCCCGTCAAGACCGTAGACCTCGCTATTGCCAAGGCTAGAGGATGTCGAAACATCATCGCCGTTCGTTAACTGGACCGCCAACGAAACAATTTCATTGGGGGTAAGTACCGTGCCATCAGCAAATTCCATTCGGTCGATCTTGTTTGTGCGATAGCTGTCGCCCCCGACGAAGAAATCCTGCAACTTCAAACTATCTCCGCTCGCAAAGTTAAACGTGAGGTGCACGCCCTGCCGAGTCACGTTGAGCAAATCAATAAGCGTCAAGTCCTCAAATACAGCGGTGTCATTTCGCGTACTGTAGTAAGCCTCGCTTTGCACAAGGACGTCCTGTCCGAAGCCTTTTGCGTAGATAAAAGTGTCTCTGCCAGCGCCACCATCCAACACATCATCGCCCACGCCTCCTACTAGTACATCGTTGCCGCCGCCACCGTACAGATTGTCATCGCCATCTTCACCTTCAAGACGGTCATCACCAAGGTCTCCACGGAGCGTATCAGCGCCTGCCTGCCCATAAATGATATCGGCGGTAGCGGTTCCATAGAGAATGTCGGCACCCTCTGTTCCATCGAGATATTCGAGGCCGAATGCGCCAAGAACACGATCAAAAGCATCAAGCGTATTGTCAGAATGCGCGCGCAGCGCTTTTGCCAAGGACTCCCCCCTCGCACCCAAGGAGCGCAATGCAAGGTCAAAATCTGTCGCCCACTGGCGCGCCGCCTGACCACCATCGTGGCTTTCGAAACGCTGATCGAAGCCTTGCTTGAGCATATTGAAAGCAATCGCTTCGTTGATAGCCGCCCCCTTCGCATCAATGGAGAACTTTGCGGCATCAAGCAGGGGGCGGAAATGCGTCTGAAGCATGAGTTGCCCATAGAAGTAAGTCAGCGCTTCACCGAAGGCTGTCTCAATCTGTGCTGCGGCATTTGGTCCTGGGTCCAAAGTACCCCCATTCGTGCCGGATTTCTGAACAAATCCGACGCCAAGCAGCGCCTCGACCGCCAGCAGTTTCCGCGCATCAGAAAGATAATTGCCTCGGCTTGAAGGAGACGCGCCACTGACGCCAGTCCACTCGTACACAATTGACACGATCAACCGTTTGCGCTCCGCCTGATCCTCGGCTCGCGCAAAATCCTTAAGCATCTGCTCAAGCGAGGAGTTAGGACTGCGCGCCAAGGTCTGATGCAAGCTCCGAACGATACCCATACCCGCCAGTTCGGGCAACGCAGCAATGCGATCACTGACCACGACGGTGTTTAGATCAACAGTACGTGCCGAGTCCTGGCTGAACCAGACATCGATTGCCTTGGCCGTTGTTCCGTCCGAACGAACATATGAGCCCCACTGCCCGAGATTGTTGCCCGCCGCATCCTTCACATTGACCTCGGCATACGCCAGCTTGATCGCCGATACACCCGCGTACGCAAGTAAAAGCAACTCGCCCGAATCTACATGGGCGTCGCCGTCAGCGTCTTTCCATACCTTGAGCTCAGCGAAAGCCGCATCGCCGGCATCAACCTTGCCATCACGGTTCTGGTCCAACTCGGCCAATGCCTTGAAGCCGTTCTGGGCTTTCGCACCGTTGTTCAGGCGCGTGTTGTTGCCGAAGAGTTCCAGTCCATTGTCAATAAGGCCATTGCCGTTGATGTCGCGCACCAGTAAACCGTCATCGGCGCCGACCCACCCCGTCAGTTCGGACAAGCCGTCGCCGTTGTGATCGAAATGAGTGCCGACTGAGCGCGCCACCGTCTCCACACCATCGCCATCCAGGTCAAGAACGATCGGGCTCATCGTGTCCAGCGCCATGGCAAACGTCTTCTGCATCGCATCGATCACCGCGTCCAATCCTTGGCCGATCAGCACGAGGCCCGGCAATACAATGCGCCCCGCCTTATCCATGCCCATAACATAAGGGGCTGCACCACTTGCGACAAACTGCCCGTCAACTAGCTCACCCACCAGGCGAACCTCCATGATCGCGCCTGTCGCCTCATCAAGATGCGTCGTCACCTGTACAGCATCCTGTGATTGACTCGCATTGGCACCCGTCCCCGTCGTGCGAACCACCCCACTCGTTTCGTAGTTGACGCTGTCGATGCCGTATCCACTCGGCCCCTTGCCATCCAGCACGTTCCAGTGTCCGCGCGAAATGTCATTCCGCTCAACGAACAGAAGTTGCTCGGGACTCAGATCCGCACGCCAGCCAAGCTCATGGATGATGTTCGCAGGACTGTCCACGTGCTGTGCGGCAGCCTGCCCAGCCGCGTCGGATAGTGGGCCTTTCACTTCTCCACCGATCCATTCGACAACTTTTTCAACAGCCCAGGCGCGAAAGCCGCTGAATGCACTGGCGGCGCCTGAAAAGACCGCCTCGACGCTCTGAACGAAAGCCTGGGTTGCGGCTCCAACGACAGCGCCTGCGCCTTGTGCATTACCCGTGCTCACCGGCAAGTCGATGCCGCCACCAGACCCCCCCGACAACCACATCGGATCGCCATTCACAGGGGCAGGTGTACGAATACTGAGAACATCCGGATCGACCTGACCATTGGGTGTCCAATTGGCCTGCCATGCGTTGACGGTTACTGTGCCTGCGACGTTTACAGGCGATTCAGTGTCGTTGCGTAGCTGGTAGGACGCCGCGGCGAGGGCGAGACCAACCGCACCAGACCCTACGAAGGTGACAGATGCTCCAAAATAGGGACTCTCGTCCGAGGCCGTAAGTCGTTCTATCAATTCCCGCGTCTGCATAACAGGAACCGACCGCGGTGCAACGACATATTGACCGTCTACAAGAGTTGCTGGGGAGTCATAAAATATTCCCGGATTCTCGGCTTGCGTCTGAGCAGGCAGATTCAAAAATTGAACCGGCGCTGGTGTACCGCTGATGATGAGTTCGCCCGTCTGAGGATTGAACCATGCAAGATAGTCGATCCGACTAGATTGGTTACTCAAGGGAATATTCAGACTCTCATTTGGAACTGGCACAAAGCCGAGCGGGATGCCAGAACCTGTTTCAAGAACAGAAAGAATGGTTGATATGCTGAGGCTTGACACTTAAAAGTCTCCTGAAAAATGGATGGCTCAGGGAGCCAATTTGAAAAAGTGCACGGTGTTGCCCTCAGCAATCGCATAGTTGTTATCTTTTTCTGCTACTCGAATGACATCTCTCGGAATGTCAAATCGAGCAACCTTTCTGAGTTGCGCGAGATCCCAGATGTATGCTTGGTCAGCGATTCCGAACGCGCGCTCGCTATCCCCCGCCGCCACCAAGTTGCCTGAGTTCAATGAAGGATCGTTGACAACACCCGTCAATTGGAAATCTGCAGCGGCATTCCATACGCGGATTGGAGGCTTCCCAAATGACGCCAGATAGTTTCCACTCTTGGTATAGACAACTCCGTTAAGCGGTGTCTCGCTCAAGAGAACTTTCTTGACCGATCCCTTACGCACGTCTGCAACGACAATCGCCGTTGCACCTGACCAGTTGACGTAACCAAACTTCTCAGCATCCCGAAAGAATTGCAACCCGGCCAACGCAATTTCGTTGCCGGACGGGTTACACGCCATCTTTTCATAGCTTCGCCCCACTTTTGGGTGATCAGAGAACGGATGCGAAAGATCGACGTCGCGGATCATTTCTCCGGATGGAAGTTCATAAGTGGTGAATCCACCCTTTCGCAACAGAACGAGCAATCGACCGTTGTCGAACAAGCACATGCCGATATGTCGTCCGCCATGCTTAATAGAGCCCGGGCCCTTGATAGTGGCGACCTCCTTTCTCGTTTCAAGGTCCCATACTTTTGCAAGGACATAGCGCTGCATGTCTTTCCGGGCGTTCAATTCTTGCGGTGAGTTGAGAACCTTAGGAAACGGCGGAGAGCCTGCCTTGGAATCAGAAAAGTCTTGGGTGATCAGGTACCGACCATCTAGAGAGAACAGGATCTCCTGACCCGAAAGATTTGCGGAGAGCCGGTTACTGCGAACAGAGAAAACATGCTTCTTCTCTTTAATGTTCCAGACGGACACTTCATCCTTCATGAAGAAGCCAATTGCGAAAAGGTGTCCATTCGGCTGCCACGCCATTGACTGGACGGCGTAAGGCAGCACCAATCGACCGCTCCTCTCCAATCTCGGAAGCGATAGTTCTGCGCGAGCGAATAACGCAGCAACCAGAAAACTCAATCCCAGAAAAAATTTCATCGAGGCATTACGTCACATGCCCTCTGCCAAGTTCAATGCCGTTCCCGCTGGAAATGCAAAGGATCGTTAAATTTCGGAACTTAATCAAAAGCCCGGGCCCGCATAAGGCCCGACCGCTTCAGCGGTTACGTTGCAGTCCGTCGAACTTGCGCCAGTACTGGAACTCGTCTTCGTGCACCTCGTAGTCGAGCTCCGCCACACGCGCCTGTAGCCGCTCCTGCACGTCGGCCACGGCCTTGTTGTAGATGAGCGGGCCGATCTCTTCGAGGAAGTAACCCAGCAAGGCACCTGCCGCGATGTTGCCGATCTTTTCTTCCATGTTCTCCTGGAAGTAGCGCTCGATGGAGGCGATGGCTTCCTGGCGGGCTTCGCGGCTGATTTCGATGGTCATGGGCAGGCGTCCGGTGGTGGTCGGGTGTGCGGGTTTCCGCGTACGTGATTTTGACCACTTCCCCAGCGACAAACGCCCGCCCTGCCTAAAATCGTGGTCTTGCCGCACATTGGCACGGAGACACCATGAACGCCCCCACACAAGTCGCCCACCTCGTTCCCGAAATCAACCAGCGCGAGGTTCCCGACGCATTGATCGAAGCATTGAAGGCGCGCTTCGGTGCCAACTGCTCCACGGCGCTGGCCGTGCGCGAGCAGCATGGCCGCGACGAATCGTCGTTCCAGGCGCCGCCGCCTGCTGCCGTGGTGTTCGCCGAAAGCACGAAGGACGTGGCCGACGCGGTGAAGCTGGCGAGCGACCACAGCGTGCCGGTCATCCCCTTCGGCGTGGGTTCGTCGCTCGAAGGCCATCTGCTCGCAGTGCAGGGCGGCATCAGCATCGACGTGAGTCGCATGAACAAGGTGCTGCACATCAACGCCGACGACCTGACGGTGACCGTGCAGCCGGGCGTGACGCGCAAGCAGCTCAATGAAGACATCAAGAGCACCGGCTTGTTCTTCCCGATCGATCCGGGTGCGGACGCGTCCATCGGCGGCATGGCGGCCACGCGTGCGTCCGGCACGAACGCCGTGCGCTACGGCACCATGCGCGAGAACGTGCTGGGCCTCGAAGTGGTGACGGCGAGCGGCGAAGTCATCCGCACCGGCACGCGCGCGAAGAAATCGTCCGCGGGCTACGACCTCACGCGCCTGCTGGTCGGCAGCGAAGGCACGCTGGGCGTGATCACCGAGGTCACACTGCGCATCTACCCGCTGCCCGAAGCCGTGTCTGCTGCGATCTGCTCGTTCCCCAGCATTGAGGCTGCGGTTCGCACCGTCATCCAGACCATCCAGCTCGGCGTGCCGATCGCGCGCGTGGAACTGATCGACAACAACACGGTGCGCATGGTGAACGCGCACTCCAAACTGGGCCTGCGCGAGGAACCGCTGCTGCTGATGGAATTCCACGGCTCGCCCGCCGGCGTGAAGGAGCAGGCCGAGACGGTGCAGGAGATTGCGGCTGAGTTCGGCGGCAATGCGTTCGAGTGGGCATCGACCCCCGAAGAGCGCACGCGCCTGTGGACTGCACGTCACAACGCGTATTTCGCAGCGATCCAGTCGCGCCCTGGCTGCCGCGCGATTTCCACCGACACCTGCGTGCCGATCTCGCGCCTGGCGGACTGCCTGCTCGAATCGGTGGCTGAAGCCGACGCAAGCGGCATTCCCTACTTCCTCGTCGGCCATGTGGGCGACGGCAACTTCCACTTCGGCTACCTGCTCGACCCGAATGAGCCGAAGGAGCGCGAGATTGCCGAAGAGCTCAACCACAAGCTGGTGGCGCGCGCGCTGGCACTCGAGGGCACCTGCACCGGCGAGCACGGCGTGGGCCTGCACAAGATGGGCTTCCTGGTCGACGAGGCCGGCGCGGGCGCGGTCGACATGATGCGCACCATCAAACGCGCGCTGGACCCCAAAAACATCATGAATCCGGGGAAGATTTTCTCGCTGTGAGCTTGGCGTCATCCCCATGACGGGGTAGCCTCGTTATACAGACCTCAGGGGGAAAACCAATGATGAAACAAGTCACGACGCGACTGGCTCTTGCACTCGGCGCCGCATCGGCGCTCGCCATGCTGACCGGCTGCGCAACGCAGCAACCCGTGGCCAACTACGGCCACCCGGCGCTCTATGCCGCGCAACCCGTCGTGGTCGTGCAGCAGCCTGCACAGGTGGTCTATGCCCAGCCGCAGTATCGGCACGGCGGCTATTACGCGGCGGCGCCGGTCTATGCCCCATCTCCCGTGTACACCCAGAGCTACACGACCTATCCGCAACCGCAAAGCTACGCCTACGCGCCCGGCTACGCACCCGCCCCTGCACGCAATGACGTCGGCCGCACCGCAGTCGGCGCGCTCGCCGGTGGTGTCATCGGCAGTCAGTTCGGCGGCAGCAGAAACGCACGCACGGCCGCCACGGTGGTCGGCGCAGGTGCCGGCGCGATGGTTGCGCAAGGCGGCTACAGCAACGAAGCCGTCGGCGGCGCGGTGCTCGGCGGCATCATCGGCTCGCGCTTCGGCAAGGGCGAAGGCCGCAATGCGGCCGCAGCCATCGGCGCGGGTCTGGGTGCGTGGATGGCGGTGAAGGACTGACGGGGCGAATCAGCCCGCGACCGACGCGTCCAGCTCCTGGCGGAACGCCGGGTCGCGCTTGTGCTCGCCCGGCTCGATCGGGCCGGCGTCGCGGTACAGGTTGAGCGGCGACACCGAGCGGCCCCAGTAGAGCTGGCACGACGGCGTGTTCACCAGACGCGTCACCGGTACCGGCGCGACCGAGCTGCCGGCGGTTTCCACCGTCACGGCCACGGGCGCGTCGCCCGGGTGCTTCGAGGGCGCCGTGGCCAGCCAGATGGTGCCGGGCAGTTGTTCCCATTCACGAATGTCGGCTTGCGCCTGCGTCGATGCGGACACACCCTGCGCGACGAGGCCGGCGAACATGCCGACCATGCCCAGGCTTGCCGCGTCGCGGCTGCCTGTCTGCATGGCGACCTGCATGCCGACGTTGCCCACGGTGCCGGCCACGTCGGCGACGTTCTGCGCGCCTTCCTTGAACGAGGCCTTGCCGCCGAGCACGGAGTCGATCTGGCGGCCACCGCGCGTGGTGGCCTGATAGCCTACATCCGCGCCGACAACGAACTGGTTCGCGAAGCAGTTGGTACCACCGGTGCATGCGGCCTTGGCGGTCTGCGCAGGCAACTCGTGCGGCTGCCACTTGAGCGCTTCGCCGAACTTGCCGCCACCGTACTTGAACGGCGCGCGGCCAGTCTCGAACAGCACGAGCACGGGCTGTTCCACGGAAACGCTCGCGTAGTTCCTGTCGCCCTTCACGGCCATCTGCAGGTAGTCTTTCGCGAGGCTCGCATTGCCGTCACAGTAGCTGGCCCAGCCCGCCATGTAGGGCATGAGGCCGAAGTCGCCGGCGTACTGCTCGGCTTCGGCCACCGTGTCCTGGTAGTCGGCCTGCTTGAACATCGCGCGCGCGTTCTGGAAATCGTTCTGCGCCGCATAGACGAGGCCGCGGTAGAAGAACGCCATCGCGCGCTCGTACGGCTCTCCCTTGTAGTCCTTGATCTTCTCGGCCGTCCAGAGCGACTTGGCCTTCTGCGCTTCGGCGTTGTCGGCGTAGATCTGGTCGATGCGGAACGCGGCGGCGTCGAACGATTTCTCGGCGATCTCGAGCTTGCCGAGCGAGAGCGCAGCCAGGCCGATGCGCTGGAAGTTCAGCGTCGCATTGCGCTCACCCTCGATGTAGAGGCGCTCGTAGAGCACGCGCAGTTCTGGCGTCGGCGTCTTCGCGGCGAACGCCGCAGCGGCTTGCTGCACGTCGGCGGCCACGGGCTTGGCCTGGCCCCACTTCTTCACCGGCTTCTGCGCCGCTTGCGCGGCCTGTTGCTGCTGCTGGGCCTGCAGGTTCTGCTGTGTGGCCTGCTGCGCGCCCTGCTGGATCATGGTCTGGAACAGCGCGCCGAATTGTGCGTGCGCCGGCAGGCTCATCGCGACGGCGGCCACTGCCACGGCCACTGCCACGGCTGCTGACACTGCTGATGCGAGCGGCCTGGAGCGGGCACCGCTATTGCGACCGGGGGACGTGCGGAGGGAGGTGCTCAAGGAGCTGCGCTCTTGCTTGAAGAAGTTCATCGTCGTGTCTCGTCCAGGAAATTCAGGAGGGTGTTCTGTTCGTGTGCTCAGCGCACGAGCGCGTCGCCCAGGCGCGCGAGCGTCTGTTCGGCCACGAGCTTGCCGACGTCGCCGACCTTCACCGGCGCGCGTACTTCACGGAAGCCGCCACGCGGGTCGGCTTCGAATTTCGGCGTGGCCTTGGGCGCATCTTCCGGCGGCTTGCCGTCCATGTAGCCTTCGGCGAGCACCACGCCGTCGGCCAGGCGCTTGATCGACACGTAGGTGGCCCAGCCGGTCGGCGAGCTGGCGTCACGCGTGTTGAGCACTTCCATCAGCAGCTTCGCGTGCTTCGACAGCGCTTCGGTTTCGATCTGCTGCGAGTCGAGGCTCGCGCCCTTCTGCGCCGCAGCGGTCGTGCGCATGACGACGTTGCGGTCCACCAGCTTCACGCCGGCCGATGCGATGGTCTGCATGAACGAAGCGCGCATCTGCAGATCCACGCGCTCCACCGGGCCGCTGCGCTGCGCCTGCTGGGTCTTGGTGTCCTGCATGGTGATGGTGGTGTTGCCGATGGCCGCGCCGCGCACTTCGGCAGCGCCGTAGCCCGGCACGCGCACGGCTTCGGCCGTGCCGGCGCTGGCGCGCATGGTGTCCACGCTCACCTGCGACGCGCTGTGCTGCTGCAGCATGTCGGTGAACTCGCGGTTCCACAGCACGGCCATCGTCGGACGGCCGGCCTTCGCGTACGCGGCGGCGAACGACGCGCGGTTGAGCGTGGGCTGGTCGGACGGCGCGGCGGGCGGCGGCGTCAGCACATCGGGCTGGCCGCTGCGGTAGGCGCTGGCGGGAATGTTCGGTGCCTGCGCGTGCGCAGCGAGCGAAACCGCGATCGTTGCAAGCGCCATCGAAGGCAGGACGAAGACTCGTTTCATGGACGGCTCCTTGGAAGCTGGAAGCGACGGCGGATGTTGGGGCGATGGCTGCGCGCCAGCCTGGCGCGCAGGCTTTCATCAGCGCGGCGGATTCGCCGGAACGGTGTAGGTCTGGCCCGGGGCGAACTGCGACTGGCCGCGGTTCGCGTCGTAGATGTCCACGGCCACCTTGTCGGTGGCCTGCGACACGGCGGACTCGCCGTACGTGGCTTGGCCGCGCGGCGGCAGGAACACGCTCTTCCATGCGCTCGGCGGCTCGGTCTGGCCGCGCGCGCCGGTGAAGCGGGTGCGCATGATCAGCGCGACGTCCACGTCGGAGCAGTTGTAGACCGTGGTCTGCACGGCCGCCATGCCGGTGCCGGTGCGTGCGGTGGAGACTTCCTGCACGCCGATCACCTTGGCGAGTTCGGGCGACAGCACGGAGACGGCACCGAGGTTCGGCGCGCCGGCCTGCTGTTGTTGTTCCCACGTGCGGCAACCGGCGAAAGTGGGCGGGGTGGACTGCGTGGTGGCGCAGCCGGAGACGATGGCCACGAGGCTCAGGGCCAGGAGCGGACGGTACATGTGTGGAACTCCCTCAGGTGTCTGGTTGTCGCGATCAGCGGTAGATCACGTCGTCGGCGGCGGCGCGCGAGAACTCGTAGATGCCGGCCCAGACGATCTCGCCCGATTCGAGGTCGGTGAGCTCGAACGAGATCTGCGTGTAGCGCTGGATCATCCCGGTCTTGACGTTGCGGCTGTCCAGCGAATTGATCTTGCCGGAGAGGCGGTAGTCCGCGCCGGCCTGTGCCTTGGTCAGGCCGGTGGTGCCGGTGTCGACGGTGCCGCTGCGCTTGAGCTGGCGCTCCTGCTCGACCATCGCAGAGTTCTGGCGGTTGATGAACTGCATGCGCGTGCGCGCGGCACGGTTCAGGTTGACCATCAGGCGCTGCGTGATGATGTTCTTGTTGATCGCCTGCGAGCTCTCGTTGACGAAGTACGCGCTGTCGATGATCACGCGCGGGCGCTTGCCCGTGTCTGCAAAGATCTGCTCGGCCAGGATGTCGCGCATCATCTGGTCGGTCATGGCGACGATGTCCTGACCTTCGACGCCGACGCCCGACACCGGGCCCTTGCGGCTGGAGTCGACATCCATCGACGAGACGCCGGTGGCGTTCTGCAGCGGAGGGTTGGTCTGGCAGCCGGCGAGGCCCGATGCCAGCATGCACAGGGCCGCGATCTGCACGCGGTAAGAGGTCAAGCTCAAAGTCATTGTTCTGCCTTCCGGAAGGGGAAACGCGGGGCCCGTCGGCCACGGGTTACAAAGAGACACCTTTGTAACGTCGCGGAGTATGCCAGCGCTCCCTTGCACCCGCATCCCGTGTATGCGGGAGGCACGTGCACCGTGTGTGCACTAGTTGGCAGAAATCAAAAGACTTACGGAAAAGATCTACGCAGTGCCGCGCAGGCGCTCGATCAGGCCGTTGAGTTCGTCGAGCGAGCCGAACTGGATGGCGAGTTCGCCCATTTCTTCCACGCGGCCCGCGCGCTTGGTGCGCTTCTTCACGCGCACCTCGACCTCGGCGGTCAGCAGGTCGGAGAGTTCCTCTTCCACGCGTCGAAGGTCGCGCGACTTTTCCTTTTTCGACGACGGCTTGGGCGAGACGAGGTTGAACTCGGCGCCGAGCTTCTTCGCCAGCGCTTCGGCTTCGCGCACGGACAGCTTCTTCGCCGAGATCTGGTTGGCGGCCGTGATCTGCGTGGCCTTGTCCAGGCTGAGCAGCGCACGGGCATGACCCATATCGAGGTCACCAGCCATCAGCATGGTCTGCACCGGCTCGGCCAGTTGCAGCAGGCGCAGCAGGTTGCTGGCGGCGCTGCGCGAACGGCCCACAGCCTGCGCCGCAGATTCGTGAGTGAGCCCGAACTCCTTCACGAGACGTTGCAGGCCCTGGGCTTCTTCCAGCGGGTTGAGGTCTTCGCGCTGGATGTTCTCGATCAGCGCCATGGCGGCGGCGGCCTCGTCGGGCACGTCGCGCACCAGCACCGGCACGCTGTCCAGCCCCGCGATCTTCGCGGCGCGCGAGCGGCGCTCGCCCGCGATGATTTCGTACTTGCCGGCGTTCGGTCCGTCGGCCAGACGACGGACCAGGATGGGCTGCATGATGCCCTGCGCCTTGATGCTCTCGGCCAGTTCGTAGAGCGCGCCTTCGTCCATGCGGGTGCGCGGCTGGTACATGCCGGGCACGAGGTCGGTGAGCAGCAGCGAGGCCGGCTGGCCCGGGTTGGCTCCGGTGGAAGGTGCCGCTTCTGCGGCAGCCTCGACCTTCGGGCCGAGCAGGGCTTCGAGTCCGCGGCCGAGGCCCTTGGGTTTCTTGGTGACCATGTTCTTTCAGTCTTTCTTCTGGGCTGGATCAACGCTGCATCAGCGCATCGAGCATCGCGAAACCTTCGGGCCAGTCGGCCAAGCCCGATCCGGAATTGATGTGGCCGCGCGGGCCGATGCTGACGAGGTCCGCGCCCCATGCGGCGGCGAGCAGGCCGGCCTTGTCGAGGCCGCCATAGGGGTCGTCGGTGCTGGCGACGATCTCGGCGTGGAACGGCAGCTTGCCGCGCGCGATCGGCGACCAGCCGGGCAGCACTTCACGCAGGTCTTCGCGCTCCACGTCGGGCACGGCCACGAGCAGCGCGGCCTTCACACGCGCGGTGTTCTTCGAATGCGCGGCCCACGCGGCCGCCTGGATACAGCCGAGGCTGTGCGCGACCAGCACCGCAGGCTCGTCGCACGAGAGCACGACCTCTTCCAGCCGCGCGATCCAGTCGCCGCGCAGCGGACGCATCCAGTCGTGCTGTTCCACACGACGGAAGCCGTGCTTCACCTCCCACAGGCTCTGCCAGTGGGTCGGGCCGGAGTTCTGCCAGCCCGGGAGGATCAGGACGTTGGAGGGCTTCATGCTATGAAATCTGTAGCGGACTACGGCCTTGGCGCGGCTACATCCGCCTGATGCGATCGACCATTTCCTGCGCGAACTCGACGAAGGCCTGGCTGCCCTTGGCCGCCGGGTCGAAAACGACGCCGGGCAGACCGTAGCTCGGCGCTTCGGCCAGGCGCACGTTGCGCGGGATCACGGTGTCGAACACCTTGTCGCCGAAGTGCGCCTTGAGCTGGTCGCTCACCTGCGTCTGCAGCGTGATACGCGGATCGAACATCACGCGCAGCAGGCCGATGATCTGCAGGTCCTTGTTGAGGTTGGCGTGCACCTGCTTGATGGTGTTGACCAGATCGGTCAGGCCTTCGAGCGCGAAGTACTCGCACTGCATGGGCACGACGACGCCGTGCGCCGAGCACAGGCCGTTGAGCGTGAGCATCGAGAGCGACGGCGGGCAGTCGATCAGCACGAAGTCGTATTCGGCATCGACAGCGGCGAGCGCGAGCTTGAGGCGCTGGTCGCGGTGGTCCAGATCCACCAGCTCGACTTCGGCACCCGCGAGCTCGCGATTGGCGCCGAGCACGTCGTAGCCGCACTTCTCGCTGCGCACGCGCGCCTCGGCGATCGACGCCGACTCGAGCAGCACGTCGTACACGGTGAGTTCGAGGCTGCGCTTGTCCACGCCCGAGCCCATGGTCGCATTGCCCTGCGGGTCGAGGTCGACCATCAGCACACGCTGGCCGATCTTCGCCAGACCGGCGGCAAGGTTGACGGTGGTGGTGGTCTTGCCGACCCCACCCTTCTGGTTGGCGACGCAGAAAATCCGTGCCATGGCTTACTTGCCAAGCGCCAGCTTGACGCCGAAGCCGATGAGGAACACGCCCGCGATCTTCTCCAGTACCTGTTTGATCATCGGGTTGGCGCGCAGCCGCTCGGCCAGGAAGTACACCAGCAGCACGACGATGAGTGCATAGAGGAAAGTCAGCGCGGCAATCGTGGCGGCCATGACGCCGAAAGTCACGAGGCCCTGATGCCGGACCGGATCGACGAACAGCGGGAAGAACGCCATGTAGAAAACGATGGCCTTCGGATTCAGCAGCGTGATGGTGAAGGCCTGGCGGAAATACTGCTTCGGCTTGATCTGCAGGATCGGCGCGTCGCCGGGTTTGGCCGTCACCATGCGGAAGCCCAGGTATGCGAGATACGCCGCACCAGCCCATTGCACGGCATGAAAGGCGGTCGGGTATGCTGCAAGCAGCGCGGCCACGCCGGCCACCGCCATCCACAGCAGGACCTGGTCACCCACGATCAGGCCGAAGGTGGCCGCGAACCCGCCCCGGAGTCCGCCCTTGCCGGTGGAAGTGATCAGCGCCAGATTGCCGGGGCCGGGAATCGCCAGAAACAGGATGATCGCGGCGACGAACGCGCCGTAATCTGCAACGCCGAACATGGGAATTTCCTTGGAAGACGGACGGAAGGGGGAGCGCCGAGTTTACGTGAAGCGCCCCGCTCTGCGCCCATTGCAGTCACGGCTTTTTTAGCTTGCAGCGGCGCTGCGGCGCATCCAGACCAGACAACGGTCCGCATCGAGGCCCGGGACACTCAGTTGTTCCACGTGAAACACGTTCACTGATGGCGGCAACGCGGCGATTTCGTCTGTCGGCAGCTTGCCCTTGAGGGCCAGCCAGACCCCGTCCGGGGCCAGCGCGTCCGCCGACCAGTTCGTGAAGTCGACCAGCGATGCAAAGGCCCTCGACGTGACAACGTCGCAAGAGTCGGCGAGCGATTCCACACGCGCGTGCAGCCCCTTGAGATTCGGCAGCTTCAGGCTGATGGCCACCTGCTGGATGAAGGTGGCTTTTTTTGACACCGTGTCCACACAGGTCACGGAAACCTCAGGGCAGCAGATCGCCAGTACGACGCCCGGAAGTCCGGCACCGGAACCGACATCCATCAGGCGCGAACCGGCCGACAGACCGGCCTGCGCCAGATGTCGCCGCAAAGGGGCAACCACCGCCAGGCTGTCCAGCAGATGGTGCGTCAGCATCTCTTCCGGGCCCCGGACCGCCGTCAGGTTGTAGACCTTGTTCCATTTCTGGATGAGTGCGAGGTAGTCCAGCAGCAACTGCGCTTGACCCTCATCGAGAGAGACTGACAGCTGTGCCGCGTGCTGGACGAGCCGCTCTGCCGCTTCGATCATTCGGTCCTGGCCCAGCAGTTGGCCGCTGTCGCTGGCGCCTGAATCCAGTAACGCGTCGCGCCCGGCTCGGAAAATCCATCCCCACGCACACCCCGAAGCAGGTTTACCTGGGCGGGCGCCCATGTCGCTGCGCGCCACTGCTCGCCAAACTCAGCGACACACAATTTGTCTGCCGCCTCCTGCGAAGTCAAGTCCGAACCGCGCACTG
Source organism: Variovorax sp. VNK109 (assembly GCF_049445855.1). Taxonomy (NCBI): domain Bacteria; kingdom Pseudomonadati; phylum Pseudomonadota; class Betaproteobacteria; order Burkholderiales; family Comamonadaceae; genus Variovorax; species Variovorax sp. VNK109. The sequence goes on from NZ_JBMSDV010000004.1 coordinate 43,122, forward strand.
CCGGAGTCGCCGCCCACTTGGTGTTCGCCCAATTCTTGAGGGGCCCCTCCTTGATGAGCGGGTCGGCCTGAGTCGCGGGCAGCACGCACAGCAAAGGCCGACTGGCCCGGCAGGCGGTGTCGCCTTCAACTGGATTGCAGCCGCCGTCAAGAGGCTGACCGTTGGGCACCGGGTTGGCTTTGCACCCGAGATGAAGCATGCCGGTCGACGCGTCCGGCTCGTTCATCAATCCGTACGTGAGTCCGTGACCGACCGGCCTGAAGAACATCCACCAGACAGCCAAGGCGACCGTGCCCGCGCACAACAGCGCCAATCCGGCCCACAGCCGCCAACCGCCCAATCGCTTGGTTTTGCTCAAAATCCACTCCCCAGACCTGGTGCCTGCGTCCACCAAGTCTAAGCGAGTTGCCGTGCAGCCTCGTTCGCTGCCGCATCGGAGAAGCCCCGGAAGCCGCCCTTTTTCAGGTGGATCATGAGCAAGGAGATGGCCGCTGGCGTGACGCCCGAAATCCGGGATGCCAGGCCCAAGGTTTCCGGCCGGTGCTTGTTGAGCTTCTGCCGCACTTCGATGCTGAGGGCGGCAACCTGCATGTAATCCAGCTCTGCTGGCAAGCGCAGGTTTTCGTAGTGAGCCGCGCGGGCCACTTCGTCTTTCTGGCGGTCGATGTAGCCGGAGTACTTCGCAGCGATCTCGACCTGTTCGATCACGCCTGCCGCGAAATCATCCGTCGATGTTCCACGTGGAACAGTCACTGTCAGATCGGGGCTGGCGTACTTTCCGCCATCCATCGACATCAGCGAGTTGTAGCTCACCTCCGGCCGACGCAACAGGTCGGCCAGGTTGTATTCGTGCTCGATGGCCTTGCCAAGCACGCGCTCGGACTCAGGCGCCGGGAGGTTTCGCGGATTCACCCAGGTCGAGCGCAGCCGTTCTGTTTCACGTGAAACAGCGTCGCGCTTGCGGCTGAACGCGTCCCAGCGGGCGTCGTCCACCAAACCCAGTTGACGCCCGGCTTCGGTCAGGCGCATGTCGGCGTTGTCCTCGCGCAGCTGCAGGCGGAACTCGGCGCGGCTCGTGAACATGCGGTAGGGCTCGGTGACGCCCTTGGTGATCAGGTCGTCCACCAGCACGCCGAGGTACGCCTGATCGCGCCCGGGCAGCCAGCCCTCCTCGCCCCGGCAGCGAAGCGCGGCATTGATGCCGGCGAACAACCCCTGGGCCGCCGCCTCCTCATAGCCGGTGGTGCCGTTGATCTGGCCCGCGAAGAACAGGTTTTCGATCTGTCGCGTCTCGAAGTTGCTCTTGAGCGAGCGCGGGTCGAAGTAGTCGTACTCGATGGCGTAACCGGGGCGCAGGATGTGCGCGTTCTCCAGCCCGGCCATCGAGCGCACCAGCGCGTACTGGATGTCGAACGGTAGGCTGGTCGAGATGCCGTTGGGGTAGTACTCGTTCGTCGTCAGGCCTTCGGGCTCCAGGAAAATCTGGTGGCTGTCCTTGTCGGCAAAGCGATTGATCTTGTCTTCCACGCTCGGGCAGTAGCGCGGGCCCACACCCTCGATCTTCCCGGTGAACATGGGGCTGCGGTCGAAGCCGGAGCGGATGATCTCGTGCGTGCGCTCGTTGGTGTGGGTGATCCAGCACGGCATCTGCTGCGGGTGCATGGCGGCGTTGCCCATGAAGCTGAACACCGGCATCCGGTCGACGTCGCCGCCCGGCATGCCGTCGCCGGGCTGCTCGGTGCACTTCGAGAAATCGATGCTGCGGCCGTCGATGCGCGGCGGTGTGCCGGTCTTCAGCCGACCCTGCGGCAGCTTCAGCTCCTTGAGGCGCGCCGACAGCGACACCGCCGGCGGATCGCCCGCCCGCCCCGCCGCGTAGTTGTTCAGGCCGACGTGGATCTTTCCGTCGAGGAACGTACCCGCCGTCAGCACCACCGTGCGCGCCCGGAAGCGGATGCCGACCTGCGTCACCGCGCCGACCACCTTGTCACCCTCCACCATCAGGTCGTCCACCGCCTGCTGGAACAGCGTGAGGTTGGACTGGTTCTCGATGCGACGGCGGATCGCCGCCTTGTAGAGGATGCGGTCGGCCTGCGCGCGCGTCGCCCGCACGGCCGGGCCCTTGGAGCTGTTGAGGATGCGGAACTGGATGCCGCCCTCGTCCGTGGCGATGGCCATGGCACCGCCGAGCGCGTCCACTTCTTTCACGAGGTGGCCCTTGCCGATGCCGCCGATGGACGGGTTGCAGCTCATCTGCCCCAGCGTCTCGATGTTGTGGGTGAGCAGCAGCGTCGACGCGCCCATGCGCGCCGCGGCCAGTGCAGCCTCGGTGCCCGCGTGGCCGCCGCCGACCACGATGACGTCGAATTCCTGTTGATAGTCCATGCGTGATTTTATGCCGCTGCTGAAAATATGGGCAGCGCGCAGGAATACTGCAGGCAAGCTGTGCTGCAATGGCGACATGAAACTCCTCGTCTTCGCGGGCAGCACCCGCCAGAAATCCTTCAACCGCCGCCTCGCACACGCCACGGTCGCCATCGCCCGCGAGGCCGGCGCGGACGTGACGCACATCGAGCTCGCGGACTTCGACATCCCGATGTACAACGCTGACCTCGAAGCGGCAGGCACGCCGCCCGATGTGATCCGCCTCAAGCAGATCATGTTCGAGCACCCGGCCTGGATCATCTGCACGCCCGAGTACAACGCCAGCTATCCGGCGCTGGTGAAGAACACGCTCGACTGGGTGTCCAGCCCGGTCAAGGGCAATCCGGAATGGACCGACGGCTTCAAGTCGTCGCGCGGCAAGGTCGTCGGCGTGCTCAGCGCCTCGCCCGGCGCGCTCGGTGGCCTGCGTTCGCAAGGCCATCTGGCACCGCTGTTGATCAACCTGCAGTGCTGGCTGGCACCGCAGAACTTTGCGCTCGGCCACGCCGGCGATGCCTTCGATGAACAAGGCCAGCTGATCAGCGAAGCCAGCCGCGGACGCGTGCGCGGCGTCGTCGACCAGGTGCTTTGGGCCGCCGAGCGGCTGGCTAGGTAAGTTTGCGCCCGCTTACGCAATCAGCATCACTCGGCGGGCCGACTCGCCCACCCGCGCGCCCGGGCGCACATAGGTGCGCGGCTTCTCCGCCTCGTACTCGCGCACGCTGAGCTCCTTGGTCTTCATGCTCACGGGGCCGAAGATGGTGGAGAAAGCCACATCTTTAGCATCACGGCCTGCGCCGACGCGCACGAGGTTCTCCACCGGCGCCATGCGTGTCGGGTCGAACAGCACCCACCGGTCGCCCAGCCACGCTTCGAACACCGCATGGAAATCCTGCGGCGGTTCGTCGAACCACACGTAGCCGACGACGAAGCGCGCGGGGATGTTGAGCGCGCGGCAGAACGTCACGCCCAGATGCGCAAAGTCGCGGCACACGCCGGCGCGCTGCACGAAGACTTCCTGCGCGGTGCTGGTGGAGTCGGTGGAGCCCGGCTCGTAGCTGATGCTGTCGTGGATCCAGTCGCTGATCGCCTGCACGCGCGACAGGCCCGGCGGCAGGTCGCCGAAGAGTTGCCGCGCGGCGCGGCCCATCACATCCGACTGGCAGTAGCGCGTGGGCATGATGTAGGGCAGAACTTCATCGGGCACGGCGCTCACCGGCACCTCGGGCAGGTTTTCGATGATCGCGCGCCCGCTCCTGCGCGACCGCAAGGTGGGCCGCAAGCCCGGCCGCAGCGGTGACGCCAGCCTCTCCACCTGCGCGCGATAGCGGATGTTCAACTCACCCTTGGGCGCATCGATCCGCAGGAAGCGCGTGCCCGTGACGAGATCCGTGAAGCGGCGCAGTTCGACGTCCGGGTCGACCACCAGCTGTTCGCTGATGATGCGTTGCCCAGGCACTTGCGCCGCTTCGAGGTTGAAGCAGAAATGCGCCGGGCCGCACACGTCGTACGCCAGTCGCACATCGATTTGCGAGAGTTGCATGATGGGCTCTTTGCCGCTGTCTGCGTGTCTGCGGTCACGCGACGCACAGGCTGGCGAACGCGCCAGGTCGCGGTGCGCTGAGCACTGGCACCGAGTGCGCCGTGCGTCGTGCCAGGCGTGCAGCCTTCTTGCCACGCGCCACGGGCAGTTCCCAGGCCATCTGCGTCACGCGCAACACACGTCGAACCTGGTACAGCGGGCTGTTCATCAGTTCATGCAGGGTGTCGGCCCCTGCTTGATCGGCGACCGGTGAAACATCGTCCGCGAAGGAAACCTCGTGGACCCGGTCGCTGGCATTCATGTCGTACATCTTCTGTCTCTCTGGCTTATGTGGCTCTTGTGCGCCGGCTTCGTGCGCCGGTTCAGTCCAGCGCCTTGCGCACCGCGCCGACGCCCAGTGCCGCCAGCACCAGGAACACCACGGCAAGGATCAGGAACAGGCCGAACAGGATCTTGGCGATGCCTGCCGCGCCGGCCGCAATGCCGCCGAAGCCGAGCGCGCCGGCCACCAGGGAAATCAGGGCAAAAATGATCGCGTACTTCAACATCACAATCTCCTTCGGGGCAGACGCCCTCAGCGTTTGGGTGATGAAGAGACTGTATGGAGGCGGCCGCGCACGCTCCATCGGCACGCGGCGCGGCGCGGCGTAGGACAACAGCTACTTGCCGAACAGGCCTTTGAGCCCCTGGCCGAGACGGTCGCCCAGCTTGGCGCCCGCGCCCGTGCCCACGCCGGGCATGACCGCCGTGCCGATGGCCGCACCCAGCATTGCCGTGCGCGAGAGCGTGACCTCGGGCGCTTCCAGCGTGCCACCCACCTGCAGCGGCACCCCGACGATGCCGCCCGTGACGCCACGCGCCACGTCGACCGTGATGCGGCCGTCCAGCGCTTTCGACGGCGAGATCGACACGTTGCCGCGCGCCGTGAGCACGCCCGATGACGCGACGAGCTGGCTCACCTGCGCGCTGCGCCCCTGCGTGCGCACTTCGCCGGTCAGCGTGTCCAGCTGCGTCAGGCCGCCGCGCGACAGGCCGACCGTCTGCACCGCTTTCAGCAGGTCGAGTCCGTTGATCTGCGCGCCGTGCACGGTGAAACGCGTGTGGCTCTGAAGGTTGTCGGCGAGCGCCGGAAAACCTGTGCCCCGCGCGCTCAGCGTCGTGTCCGCCTCGAGCTTGCCGCTCAGCGGACGCCCCGGTGCGGTGATGGCGGGGACATCCACACCGCGCGTCTTCAGCTCGCCCTTGAGTTCGATGACCTGGTTCGCACCACCTGCCACCGGCCAGACCAGATGCAGCGGCCCCTCGACCTTGCCGCCGCCGATGTCCAGCACCAACTGCCAGCGCGCGCCGTCCTTGCCGGGCGACAGCGCGAGCTGTGTGCCGGCCCGCGCACCCTGCTCGATGCGCAGCGTCGCGCTCTCGGGCAGGCCGTCGTCGCCGACCTTCGCGTCGGCCTTGACCGTCGTGCGTGCGCCGGTGGCCGCAACCCAGGTCACACCGTCCAGCACGATGCGCCGGGGCAGCCAGCGCGTCTGGCCCGGACCCGGGGTGCCCGTGGTGTCCTCGCGCTGCGCGAGCTTGTGCAGGCCCGCAATCAGCGCGTCCACGCCCTTCTCGGGCAGCACCGCATCGCGCACCACCAGCGTCTGGATGGCCGCGCCACCCGCGAGCGCGGCGCGCCAGTCGGGCCGCACTTCCACACGGGTGAGCGTCAATGGCGTGGGCGTCTTCACATTCACGCCGTCCACCGCCACGGCCGGCACGGGAAACAACGCCACCTGCAGGCGACCGAGCGCGAGCGGCACGCCCAGCGCCGTGCTGGCTTCGCGCTCCACACGGGCGCGGAAATCGGCGGAGCCCACCCAGCGGTGCAACGCATAAGTTGCAGCAGCCAGCAGCACGAGCAGCAGGAGTGCGAGGACGGCGAGCCATTTGAAGACGCGCCGTGCCGTGCCCTTGCCGATGGAAGATACCGAGCTGGATGCCATGCCGCATTGTGGCCGCGTCGGCAAGGAACGAGGTAACAAAGCCGGCGCAAAACGCGGACGGCAGCGGAAACCGTCGTCTGCCGCTAGCATCTGCATCTTCCGACCGCCTCAAAAACCACCCTCAAGGACGACATGAAGCTCTACTACTCCCCCGGCGCCTGTTCGCTTTCCCCGCAGATCGTGCTGCGCGAATCCGGTCTCGCGTTCGAAGCCGTGCTCGCCTCGACGAAAACCAAGCAGCTGGCCGACGGCACCGACTACCACAGCATCAACCCGCTGGGCTACGTGCCCATGCTCGAGCTCGACGACGGCACACGCCTGCGCGAAGGCCCGGCCATCGTGCAGTACATCGCCGATCAGGTGCCCACGAAGAACCTCGCGCCGGCCAACGGCACGCTGCAGCGCTACCGCCTGCAGGAATGGCTGACCTTCATCGGCATGGAGCTGCATCGCAATTTCACGCCGCTGTTCAACCCCAAGATGCCCGAAGACGCGAAGGCCATTGCACGCGAACGCCTCATCGGCCGCCTCAAGTGGGTGGATGGCGAACTCGCCGGCAAGGACTACGTGACCGGCGAACACTTCTCGGTGGCCGACGCCTACCTTTTCGCCGTGACCAACTGGGCCAAGCCGATGAACGTGGACCTGTCCGGCTTCGCGAACCTGCTGGCCTGGCGTGAACGCGTTGCTGTCCGTCCTGCCGTGCAGGAAGCCATGAAGGCCGAAGGCCTGTCGAAGTAAGTACTTCCAGCGGTCTTCAGGGCGAGGCGGCAAGCGGCCGCTGGCGCCACGCCAGCGCCGCACCCACCCACAGCGCGCAGGCCGAGAACACCAGCCCGCGCGCGAGGCCGCCCGGTCCGTCCGCGATCCAGCCCACCACCGTGGGCCCCACGATCTGCCCAGCCGCGAACACGATGGTGAACGCGCTGATGCCCGACGCCCATTGCGCGGCCGGCAGGTTATGCCGCACCAGGGCCGTGGTCGACGCCACCACCGACAGGAACACACCGCCGAACACGACGCCCGACAGCAGCACCAGCGGCCAGCTTTGCGTGAGCGCCGGCAACACGGTCGCGCACCCGAGCAAGGCGTTGAGGATGGCCAGCGCCTGCCCGCCCTTGTAGCGGTCCAGCAGACCCGCCCAGATACGCGACGAAGCAACCACGGCCGCGCCGAGCAGCGCATAGAACAGGGTAATCGAGCCCGGTGCCACGCCCTGCTCACGCAGCAGCGCGATCACGAAAGTCATGTAGCCGATGTAGCCCACGCCGAACAGCGCGTAGCCGGCAAGGCCGAACGCGAAGCGCGGCACCACGCGCGGCGGCGGGCCTGCGGATGCAGCGGCAGCCACCGGCGGTGCCAGCGATGCCAGCGCACGCGCAGGCCAGGCGAGCGCCAGCGTCGCCGCCACGCAGGCAGCCGCCAGCGCCCACCACGCCCAAGTCCAGCCATGCGGCACGCCCGACGCTGCGGAAAGCGTCGCCGGCACCAGCAGCGCCGAGAGCACGATGCCGAAGCCCGTGCCGCCGTAGTACATGCCCAGCAGGAAGCCGCCGCGGTGCGGATGCTGCGCCGCCAGCCGCGCCGCCAGCAGGCCGCCCGCGATGAAGATCCAGGCGCTCGCCACGCCCGCGAGGAAACGCTGCGCGAGCAACGGCACCGCCTCGACGAAGAAGCCGCTCGCCGCCATGAACACGCTCGCCAATGCCGATCCCGCAAGCATCAGCCGCGCAGCCCCGGCGCGTGACATGAGTTTCGGCGTGACCAGGGCACCCACCAGATAACCCAAGGCATTGAGCGTGTTCATCGCCCCCGCCAGCGTGTACGACCACTGCAGGTCGCTGCGCATCGGCGGCAGCAGCAGGCCGTAGGCAAAACGCGTGATGCCCAGCGACACCGCCGCACCGAGCGAGAGCGCCAGCGCAAGCCAGAAGGTGCGTGCGGGAATTGTCATGCGACTGCTTCTACACCATCCCGCGCAAACCCGCTGGCTGCACGGCTTCGCTTTTCGGTTTAGTCTTTGTGCCCTGCAGCAATTCCAACAACCTCCAACCTGCCCACCGGAGTTTTATGTCTTCCATTTTCGAACCTGTGCAGATCGGCGCGCTGAAGCTCCACAACCGCATCGTGATGGCGCCGCTTACCCGCAACCGCTCGCCCAACGCCATTCCCACCGACCTCGCGGTCACCTACTACCGCCAGCGCGCCAGCGCCGGCCTGATCGTGAGCGAAGGCACCGTCATCAGCCCGCAGGGCCAGGGCTATGCCGACGTGCCGGGCCTCTACTCCACCGAACAGATCGACGCCTGGAAGCGCGTCACCGCCGCCGTGCATGAAGCCGGCGGCAAGATCTTCTGCCAGATCTGGCACGTGGGCCGCGTCTCGCACACGGACCTGCAGCCCGACAACCAGCCGCCGGTCGCGCCTTCGGCCATCACGGCCAAGACCAAGACCTACCTGCTCAAGGACGGCGTCGGCTCCTTCGCCGAGACCTCGCACCCGCGCGCGCTGCGTGCCGAGGAACTGCCCGGCATCGTGCGTGACTTCCAGCATGCCGCGCGCAACGCGGTGCTGGCCGGCTTCGACGGCGTCGAGGTGCACGGTGCCAACGGCTACCTGATCGACCAGTTCCTCAAGGACGGCGCCAACCACCGCAAGGACGACTACGGCGGCTCCATCGAGAACCGCGCGCGCCTGCTGCTGGAAGTGATGCGCGCCGTGACGGAAGAGATCGGCGGCGATCGCGTCGGTCTGCGCCTCTCGCCCATCACGCCGGCCAACGACATCGTCGACTCGAACCCGCAACCGCTGTTCGAGCATGTGGCGCGCGAACTCGCGCCGCTACGCCTGGCCTACATCCACGTGATCGAAGGCGCGACCGGCGGCCCGCGCGAGATCGCCGATCGGCCGTTCGACTTCGGCGCGTTCAAGTCGGCCTACCAGACCGCCGGCGGCAAGGGCGCGTGGATGGTGAACAACGGCTATGACCGTGCCATGGCCGAGAAGGCCGTGGCGAACGGCGCCGACCTCGTCGCCTTCGGTCGCCCCTTCATCTCCAACCCCGATCTGGTGCACCGCCTGCGCGAGAACGCGGAGCTCAACGCGGCCGACAAGACGACGTTCTATGGCGGCGGCGCGAAGGGCTACACCGACTATCCGACCCTGAACGGGTGATCAGCCCTTCGGCTTCCACCGGCGCAGCAGCAACGCATTCGCCATGACACTCACCGAAGAGAGCGCCATCGCCGCGCCCGCCACCACCGGACTCAGGTAGCCCAGCGCCGCGAGCGGGATGCCCGCCACGTTGTATGCGAAGGCCCAGAACAGGTTCTGGCGGATCTTCATCACCGTGCGGTGCGAGATGTCGAGCGCGGCGGCCACGAGTTGCGGGTCGCCGCGCATCAGCGTCACACCGGCTGCCTGCATCGCCACGTCGGTGCCGTTGCCCATCGCCATGCCCACATCGGCGGCGGCAAGCGCAGGCGCGTCGTTGACGCCGTCGCCGACCATTGCGACGATGTGACCGCCGTCCTTGAGCGCGGCAAGCTTCAGCGCCTTGTCGCCCGGCAGAACTTCCGCCATGACTTCGCCCGCGTCGGGGTCGAGGCCGAGCCGGCGGCCCATGGCGAATGCCGCGCCCCGGTTGTCGCCCGAGATCATCACCGTGCGGATGCCGCGCGCGCGCAACGCGGCCAGTGCGTCGTGCGCGCCGGGCTTGGGCTCGTCGCCGAAGGCCATCAGCGCGCGCAAGGCCAGTCCCTGCGACGTGCGCTCGACCAGCGCGGACACCGTCGCACCTTCGTCCTGCAGCGCCTGCGCCTTCCGCGCAAGCGCGCCCCACTGCACGTTGGGTCCTACGTCGAGTCCCACGTTCAGCTCCTCCATCCAGCGCAGGCTGCCGATGAGGTAGCTCACCGCGTTCACCTCGCCTTCGGTGCCGCGCCCCGGCACGGCGCGCACGTCGTCGGGCGACGGCACGGCCACCCTGCGCTCCTTCGCCGCCTGCACCACCGCACGCGCGAGCGGGTGTTCGCTGCCGCTCTGCAGGCTTGCGGCGACCACGAGCAGCGCCGCTTCATCCGCATCGGGCGCAACGACGAATGCCGTCAGGCGCGGTTGCCCCACCGTCAGCGTGCCGGTCTTGTCGAAGGCCACCGTATCCACGCGATGCGCAAGCTCCAGCGCCTGCGCGTCCTTGATCAGGATGCCCTGCTTCGCCGCCACGCCCGTGCCTGCCATGATGGCCGCCGGCGTCGCCAGACCGAGCGCGCAAGGGCAGGCGATCACCAGCACCGCGACGGCATGGATGAGCGCCGTCTCCACATTCGCCCCGGCCATCAGCCAGCCGGCCAGCGTGATGACCGCAATCACCATCACCACCGGCACGAACACGGCGGACACCCGGTCCACCAGCCGCTGGATCGGCGCCTTGGCGGCCTGCGCGTCCTCGACGAGGCGCACGATGCGCGCGAGCACCGATTCCGCGCCGACCGCGCTCACCTGCATCACGATGCGACCGTCACCGTTGACCGAGCCGCCGGTGAGCATCGCTTCCGCTTCCTTGGTCACCGGCAGCGGCTCGCCGGTGAGCATGGATTCGTCGACCTGCGTGCGGCCTTCGAGCAGACGGCCGTCGGCGGGAATGCGCTCGCCCGGACGCACGACGAGCCGGTCACCCGGCATCACTTCGTCGAGCGGCACATCGACTTCACCATCGACGCCGATGAGGTGCGCCGTGTCAGGCCGCAGCGCATGCAGCGCGCGGATGGCCGTCGTCGCCTGACGCTTGGCGCGCGCCTCCAGCCACTTGCCCAGCAGCACCAGCGTGATCACCACCGCCGAGGCCTCGAAGTACAGGTGCGCCATGCCGCCGCCCGATGTGAGCCACAGCCACATCGACAGGCCCCAACCCGCGCTGGTGCCCACGGCCACCAGCAGGTCCATGTTGCCGGTGCCCGCGCGCAACGCATGCCAGCCCGCGCGGTAGAAGCGCGCACCCAGGATGAACTGCACCGGCGTCGCCAGCACGAACTGCACCCACGCCGGCAGCATCCAGTGCACGCCGAGCCACTCCGCGATCATGGGCAGCATCAGCGGCAGCGACAGCACCGCGCCGATGGCTACCGGCGTGAAGCCGGACCATGGCGATGCGTCTTCGCTCTCGGCCTGTTGCTGCGTGCGCGGCTCGTAGCCCGCGTCGCGCACCGCGCGCTTGAGCAGCGCCGGCATGTCGGCGGTGGCGACGTCATCGGCATAGGCAATGCGGGCCGACTCGGTCGCCAGGTTCACCGTCGCGTCCTGCACGCCCGGCACCTTCTTCAGCGCACGCTCGACGCGGCCCACGCAGGACGCGCAGGTCATGCCGCCGACGGACAGGTCGAACGACTGGAGAGCGGGGGTGGACGAAGTGTTCATGGTTGAAGCGTAATCCTTCCCACGATGGCAAGGTCAAACCTTGATCTGGCGCAACCCCACCGCAAATGGGGTCGTGGCATTGCGATTGACCTTCCCGCCATGTCAAGGTTCAGGATAAGCTCGTCATCAACCAAGGAGCAACCACATGAATGAAATCTTCCAGGTGCAGGGCATGACCTGCGGCCACTGCGAACGCGCCGTCACCCGCGCGGTGAAGCAGGTCGACCCGCAGGCGGAAGTGAAGATCGACCGGCCCGCCGGCCGCGTCGAGGTGCAGACCAGCCAGCCGCGCGATGCGCTCGCGAAGGCGATCGCCGGAGAAGGCTACACGGTCGCCACATGAACACCGCGAACGCAGGCCCGTTCAACATCGGCGAGGCGGCGCGCCAGTCCGGCGTGTCGGCCAAGATGGTCCGCCACTACGAATCGCTCGGGTTGCTGGGCGAAGTGGCGCGCACCGACAGCGGCTACCGCCAGTACAGCAGCGCCGACATCCACACGTTGCAGTTCGTCCGCCGCTCGCGCGACCTCGGTTTCTCGATGGCCGAGATCGGCGAACTCGTGAGCCTGTGGCGCAACCGCCGACGCACCAGCGCGAGCGTGCGCCGCATCGCGGAGAAGCACAGCGCTGAACTCGCGCAGCGTATCGAGGCCATGCAGTCGATGCAGCGCACCCTGAAGCACCTGATCCACTGCTGCCATGGCGACGAACGGCCGGACTGCCCGATCCTGGACGATCTGGCGGGCGCGCAGGCCGGCAGCTAAGCCGACCGCCCCCGCCTTCTGTCCGCCTTCGGCAATTCACCCTGCGTGGCGGCCGAACGCAGATCGGCGCGCCGCTGCAGGCGCGTCAGCATGCCGTCGAGCGCCGCAACCTCCTGCTGCGACAGGTCGGCCAGCAGGTCGAGGTTGATCTCCTTCACAAGCGGGAACAGTTCCGCGTGCAGCGCCCAGCCGCGCTCTGTCAGCTTCACGCCGGCCTGCCGCCGGTCGCCGGGCATGGTGTCGCGGCTCACCAGCTGCTTGGCGGCCAGCGAGGACAGCGCGCGCGAAGTGCGTGCGCGGTCCAGCTGGGCCCACACCGCCAGGTCCGACGGTCGCCGCCATTCACCGGGCGCCAGTGTGGCCAGCTGGCCGATGATGCGCCACTCGCGCCGGGTGATCCCGAAACGCCCCTCGCACAGGCGGATGACCATGCCGCCGCCGGTGCCGAGCAACCGCGAGATGCGCAGCAGCAGCATGTCCTCGACGGCGGCGGGCGCGGCCAGTGCGGCGTTCTGCGTCATGTCGGTCTCCTTGGTCGGCATCGCGGTCAGGGTAATTGCGGAGGATGGTTGATTAGAACAATCACCGCCATGTCCGTAGAGTCGGGATGAGATGCGGGCCGCCACGGGCGGCCGCACGACATGGAGACAACAGACATGGACAAGCAGCATAGCGCCAAGGTGGCGCAGGAGCCGGGTTTCGCACGGCGCGATTTCCTCGGCGGACTCGGGGCCTTGGGCGCGGTTGGCGCCCTCGGCGCACTCGCCTCGCCGTCCGCACGGGCGCAGGACTTCCCCAGCAAACCCATCCGCGTGCTCATCGGCGTGCCGGCCGGTGGCACGCAGGACGTGCTGACGCGCGCACTGGCCGATTCGATGCGCGATTCGCTCGGCACCGTGATCCTCGACAACCGGGGCGGCGCGGCCGGCCGCATTGCGGTGGACGTGGTGAAGAACGCAGAGCCCGACGGCCACACGCTGCTGCTGGGCACGGCGGGCATGATGACCATGTTCCCCAACGCCTACCCCAAACTCAGCTACGACCCGATGAAGGACTTCGCGCCCATCGTCAACGCCGCGAGCTTCGAGCTGGCCATGGTGGTCAACCAGAACGTACCGGCCAACACGCTGCCCGAGTTCATCGCCTGGGCGAAGACGCAGGGCGACAAGGTGAGCTTCGCGTCCTACGGCGCGGGCACGCCTTCTCACTTCCTCGGTGAAATGCTCAACCGCGCAGCGGGCCTGAAGATGGTCCACGTGCCCTATCGCGGCTCCACGCCCGCGCGGCAGGACGTGATGGGCGGCACCGTGCCGGTGTACTTCGACACCGTGGGCGGCGCGATCACCATGCAGCCCACCGGCCGCATCAAGGTGCTGGCCACCAGCGGTGCGCGCCGCTCGCCGCCGATGCCCGCCATCCCCACCTTCACCGAACTGGGCTACCCCGACGTGATCGCCTCGGCCTGGTTCTCGTTCTATGCGCCGGTGAAGACGCCCGAGCCGGTGCTGCGCAAGCTGCGTGCGGAGTTCCTCAAGGCCGTCAACACGCGCGAGGTGCGGCAGCAACTGCTGGTCAACGGCATGTACCCCGTGGGCGACGGGCCGGATGCGCTCAGGAAAACCATGACGGAAGACACCGCGCGCTGGGGCAAGATCATGCGCGCCGTGGGCTTCCAGGCCACCGACTGATTTATGTCCCGCCGTCCCAACATCATCTTCATCGTCGCCGACGACCTCGGCTTCGCAGACCTCGGCTGCTACGGCGGCCGGCCTGCGAAATTCGGCGCCGTCTCGCCGAACCTCGATGCGCTGGCGGCCAACGGTATCCGCTTCACACAGGGCTATGCGAACTCGCCCGTGTGCTCGCCCACGCGCTTCGCACTCATGACCGGCCGCTGGCAATACCGCCTGCGCGGCGCGGCCGACGAACCCATCAACAGCAAGAGCCGGGGCAGCGCCACGCTCGGCCTGCCGCCCGAGCACCCGACGATGGCCTCGCTGCTCCAGCAAAGCGGCTACGCCACCGCGCTCATCGGCAAGTGGCATCTGGGCTACCCGCCGCATTTCGGCCCGCTGCGCTCGGGCTACGACGAATTCTTCGGCCCCATGTCGGGCGGCGTGGACTACTTCACCCACTGCGACAGCCGCGGCACGCACGACCTGTGGTTCGGCGAAGAGGAGTCGAAGGAAACGGGCTACCTCACCGACCTGATTTCCGACCGCGCCATCGGCTACATCGACCGCGTGGCGAAAAGCGAAGCACCCTTCTTCCTGAGCCTGCACTACACCGCACCGCACTGGCCATGGGAAACGCGTGACGACGAAGCCGTCGCCGCCGACGTGAAGGACAACCTGTTCCACCTGCACGGCGGCAACGTGGACACCTACCGCCGCATGATCCACCACATGGACGAAGGCATCGGCCGCATCCACGACACGCTCAAGAAGCACGGCGTGGACAAGGACACGCTGATCATCTTCACCAGCGACAACGGCGGCGAACGCTTCTCGGACAACTGGCCGCTCGTGGGCGGCAAGATGGACCTCACCGAAGGCGGCATCCGTGTGCCATGGATCGCGCACTGGCCCGCCGTCATCGCGCCGGGCAGCACGAGCGAGCAACACTGTCTCACCATGGACTGGACCGCCACCGTGCTTGATGCGGCGGGCGTGGAAGCTGCGCCCAGCCACCCGCTCGACGGCCTGTCACTCATGCCGGTGCTGCGCGATGCATCGCAGGGTTTTGCCCGGCCGCTCTACTGGCGCATGAACCACCGCGGCCAGCGCGCCTACCGCCACGGCCGCTGGAAGTACCTGCGCGTGGACGGCCACGACTACCTGTTCGACATCGACGCCGACGCGCGCGAACGCGCCAACCTCGCGCCACGCGAGCCCGAACGGCTCACGCGCATGCGCGAGGCGTGGGAGGCGTGGAACGAAACCGTGCCGGCGATTCCCGCCGATGCGACGGTGAGCCTGGGCTATTCGAACGCGGACATGCCGCAGCGCTGAGGCACAGCGGGGGCACAATGGCCCTTGCCGTGCCTTTCTCATTCGACCGCTTCCGCCCCGCCCTGCGCGTGGCACTGAGCTACTACGTCGCCAACGGCGCGTCGGTGGCGGTGGGCTTGCTCGTCATCTCGGCCATCGTGCACATGTGGCTGGGCGCTGAAGCCGCGGCGGCAGCCGGCATCGGGGCCATCGTCGTCTCGCCTCCCGACCTGCCTTCGCCGCGCCGGATCAAGCTGCGGCAGATGCTGCCCGCGCCCCTGTTCGGCCTGCCGCTGTTCTTCGCCGTGCAATGGCTATCGGACGACCCTGCGCAATTGGGCCTGCTGCTGGTGCCGTGCACCTTCCTGGCGTTCCTCGCCATGGCCTGGGGCAAGCGCGGCATTCCCATCGCCATCGCGGTGATGTTCGCGATGATCTTTTCCATGGCCGTGCCCGCGCAGGACGACTGGCACGGCGTGCTGCGTACCACCGGGCACTTCGCCATTGGCGCGTTCGCGGGCGTGGTCTGGGCCGTGGCGACGAATGCACTGCTCAACGGCCGTTACCGTGTGCAGTTCATCGCCGACACGCTGCTGTCGGTGGCATCGCTCATGCGCGCGCAGGCCGCGCGATTCGAGCCGATCCATGCCGCCACGACCGAAGAACGCATCGCGCGCGCTGACGCCGTCACCAGCGCCTTGCTGGCGCGACAGGCGGCACTGGCCGACCAGTTGCAGGCCGCGCGCGACCTGGTGCTCGAAACGCCCGGCACACCACGCCGCCAGCAGCTCGCCGCGCTGCTCATGATGGTGCTGGAGTTGCGCGACCATCTCGTGGCGAGCGAGCTCGACGTGGACCTGCTGCACGCGCACACCACGCACGCCAGCGCGCTCGCGAGCATCGGCGCCACGCTGCCCGAACTGGCCGAACAGGTGGAGCGCATGGCCGATTCGATGCTGATGCTGCGCAAGCCCGCACGCGAGACCGACCTGCGACCACGCCTGGATGCCTTGCGCGCCGCAGCAGGTGATGTCGGTGACGGCAGCGGCAACACCGACGCCGCCACGCTCCAACTGCTGCGCGGCCTGGCCGACCGCATGGGCCACATCAACGACGAGGTGCAGCGCATGGTCGCCCTTGCGCGCGGCGACACCACGCCTGACCTGGCCGTCGTGCGCGCCAGCTGGCAGATGTTCGTGAGCCCGGCCGCCTGGTCGATCGCGCCCTTCCTCGCGCTCTGGCGCTGGGACGCGCCACCACTGCGCCACGCCATCCGCGCGGCGCTGGCCATCGCGGCGGGTTACATCATCTCGCTGGTGCTGCCGTGGAAGTCGCACCCCTACTGGATCTTCCTCACCATCGTGCTGGTGCTGCGCGGCAGCTTCGCGCAGACGGTGGAGCGGCGCGACGCACGTGTGGCCGGCACGCTGCTCGGTTCGGTGCTGGCCGTGCTGGTGCTGCGCGCGCACCTTACGCACGCCGGCATCCTCGCGGTGATGACGGTGTCGCAGGCCATCGCGCACGGCTTCGCGATCCGCCGTTACATCATCACGGCCGTGGCCGCCACCATCCTCGGCCTGGTGCAGGCGCATTTGCTCAACACCGGCGCAAGCACCACGCTTGCACTGATGGAACGCGTCGCGGATACGGTGCTCGGCGCAGGCATCGCCTGGGCTTTCAGCTACCTGCTGCCCTCGTGGGAACGCGGGCAGATTCCCGCGCTGGTGCAGCGCACCGTGCTCGCGCAGGCGCGCCACGCACGCGAGGCCCTCGCACTCGGCCAGCTCAGCGCGGTGGACAACGGTTTCGAACTGCGCTGGCGGCTGGCACGGCGTGAGGCGTACGACAGCCTCTCGGCGCTCGTGCAGGCCACCCAACGTTCGCTGGCCGAGCCGCGTGCCGTGCGCCCGCCACTCGTGCCGCTGGAGCGCCTGCAGGCGCGCAGCTACCAGTTGCTCGCGCAGATGTCTGCGGCGAAATCCATCCTGCTGCTGCGGCGCGATCACTTACGCATCGCGGCGATGGGTCCGCCCCTCGCAGCCGCCAGCGCGCGGATCGAAACCACGCTCGCCGTGCCGGCTCCAAAGCCAGCGACGATGGCAAGCCCCGCCCCGACGGGTTCGCCGATGCCCGAGCAAGGCATCGCACCCGGCATCCCGACGCCGGCCGCTGCCGCGCCTGACCAGCCCGCCGCCATCGAAACGCCCGCGTCCGAACTCGAATTTGCGTTGCTGCGCCGCCTCTCGCTGTGCGAAGACATCGCCGTGCAGTTACGGCAGGAAGCCGACGTGGCGCTCGAAGCCCTGCGCCGCAGCCACTAACATGGCGGTCATGAACCTTCCCGCTGTCAAACCCCGCATCCTCGTCGTGGAGGACGAGTCGGGCATCGCCGACACGTTGCGCTACGTGCTCGCCGCCGACGGCTTCGAGCCCGTGTGGTGCACCAGCGGCGCCGAAGCGCTCGCGGCGTTCGCGCAGCAGCCGCCCGCGCTCGCCATCCTGGATGTCGGCCTGCCCGACATCAACGGCTTCGACCTCTTCAAGCGGCTGCAAGCCCTGCCCGGCGGCGCGCAGGTGCCGATGCTCTTCCTCACCGCGCGCAGCGACGAGATCGACCGCGTCGTCGGCCTGGAGCTCGGCGCGGACGACTACATCGCCAAACCCTTCTCGCCGCGTGAACTGGTGGCGCGCGTGCGGACCATCCTGCGGCGCGCGACGCGCACGGGTGCTGCGGCAGAACCGGCTACTGCGCCAACACCGAAGCCCGCCATCAACACACCGCTGTCCCCCGTCGAAGTCGACGACGAGCGCCGCCGCATCCGCTACTACGGCCAGCCGCTCGAACTCTCGCGCTACGAATACGGCCTGCTGCGCCTGCTCGCCCAGAAGCCCGGCCGCGTCTACACACGCGACGAACTGCTCGACCGCGTGTGGGACGACGCCACCGACAGCATCGACCGCACGGTGGACGCGCACATCAAGACCCTGCGCGCCAAGCTGCGCGCCGTCGCGCCCGACATCGACCCGATCCGCACGTTGCGCGGCACGGGGTATGCGCTGGCGGATGATCTTCCTGCATCGCTGCCGCGCTGAGCGGGCACATCGCCGCATGTTCCGATGAGAAACCGCATCTTCATCGGCATCCTGCTGATCTACGCGGCGGGCCTCGCGTTCTTCGTCTACCGCGCGATGATGGACATCGACCCGCGCTACCGCGAGTCGGCCGAGGAGTCGCTGGTCGAGACCTCGCACATGCTGGCCAGCGTGATCGAGCAGGACCTGGACGAATACGGCGAGATCGACACGCCGCGCCTGGAGGCGCTGTTCCGCCGTGTGTACGCGCGCCCGTTCGAGGCGCAGATCTTCAGCGTGCACAAGACGCGCGTCGAGTTGCGCGTGTACGTCACCGACTCGCAGGGCCTCGTCATCTTCAATTCACTCGGACGCGACCTGGAGGCGGACTACTCGGCATGGCTCGACGTGAGCCAGACGCTGGCCGGACGCTACGGCGCCCGCACCACGCGCGACGTGGAAAGCGATCCGCTTTCGGCGGTGATGTACGTGGGCGCGCCCATCCTGCACGACGGCCGCATCATCGGCGTGGTGAGCGCGGGCAAGCCGGTGCAGAGCTTCGGCCAGTTCGTCGAGGCTGCACGGCAGAACACGCTGCGCATCGGCGTGCTCGCCGCGAGCGCCGTGCTGTTGCTTGCCGCCATCGTGTCGGTGTGGCTCATCCGGCCCTTCGGCTTCGTGCGGGACTACGTGCGATGGCTGCGCCAGCAACGCACGCTGCATCCGATGCGCCTGCTGCGCCGCCTGCGCGACCAGCTGCGCGGCACCGTCGCCGAACTGCGCGATGCGCTGTCGGGCCGCAACTACGTCGCCGACTATGTTCAGACGCTCACGCATGAAGTGAAGAGCCCGCTGTCCGCGATCCGCGGTGCCGCCGAACTGCTGCAGGATGCCGAAGGCGGTGACGCGCCGCAGATGAACGAGCAGCAGCGCAAACTGTTCCTGGACAACATCATGCGCGAGACGCAGCGCATCCAGGAGACCGTGGACCGCATGATGGAGCTCACCGCGCTCGAGACACAACGCACGCTCAACCGCGTCGCCACCGTCGCGCTGTTGCCATTGCTCGAAGACGTGGCCGCCAGCGCTGGCGCCGCCGCCGCGCCGCGCGGCATCCACGTGAAGATCAATGCGCCCGGGGGCAATGCCGACATCCTCGCGGTCGACGGCGACGCCTTCCTGCTGCGCCGCGCCATCGCCAACCTGGTGGACAACGCCGTCGCTTTCTCACCCGATGGTGGCGAGGTCGTCATCGGCCTGCAGGCCGCAGGCCGCCAGCTGCTGCACGTCTCGGTGAAGGACCAGGGTCCTGGCATTCCTGCGTACGCGCAGGACAAGGTGTTCGAGAAGTTCTATTCACTCGCGCGCCCCGCGACACAGAAAAAGAGCACCGGTCTCGGCCTCGCGTTCGTGCACGAGATCGCATCGCTGCACCACGGCAGCATCAAGCTGGCGAACGCGCCGGGCGGCGGGGCTGTCGCAACGCTGACGTTGCCGCGCGATACGGCCTGAAAAGCGGCGCCGGCCGCCAACCCTCATCCCCATCAGGTCTCTCGTTCTGGCGGATAAACGGGGCTCTCAACGAAAACGACAAAAAGGCCGGAGACAAGGTTGCGTGGCCGCCATGGGCCCGCGTTGAAACTGAAGTCTCCCCATGAATCTTCCCCTGCTCGCGCTGGCGATCTCTGCCTTCGGCATCGGCACCACCGAATTCGTCATCATGGGTCTGCTGCCCGAAGTGGCGCGCGACCTGCAAGTCTCCATCTCTTCCGCGGGGCTGCTCATCACCGGCTATGCGCTGGGTGTCGCCATTGGCGCGCCGATCATGGCGATGCTCACGGCGCGGCTGCCGCGCAAGCGTGCGCTGCTCGCCCTGATGCTCGTGTTCATCGTCGGCAACGCGTTCTGCGCGCTGTCGGACAGCTACTGGCTGCTGATGGTGGCGCGCGTGGTGACGGCGCTGTGCCACGGCGCGTTCTTCGGCATCGGCGCGGTCACGGCCGCGAGCCTGGTGCCGCCCAACCGCAGCGCGTCGGCCGTCGCCATGATGTTCACCGGCCTCACGCTGGCCAACGTGCTGGGCGTGCCGGCGGGCACCGCGCTCGGCCAGGCGGCCGGCTGGCGCATGACGTTCTGGACGGTCACCGTCATCGGCGTGATTGCCTTCATCGCGCTGTCGCGCTTCCTGCCGAAGGACGGCGCAACCGAACCCGCCGATGTGCGTAGCGAACTGCGCAGCCTCGCCAACGCCCGCGTATGGATGGCGCTGGGCATGACGGTGCTGTTCTCCGCGTCGATG
The DNA here is from genome assembly GCF_049445855.1 of Variovorax sp. VNK109. Taxonomy (NCBI): domain Bacteria; kingdom Pseudomonadati; phylum Pseudomonadota; class Betaproteobacteria; order Burkholderiales; family Comamonadaceae; genus Variovorax; species Variovorax sp. VNK109. Next base: position 63,618 of record NZ_JBMSDV010000004.1, read on the forward strand.
TTCGCGCTCTTCACCTACATCGCGCCGATCCTGGGCGAGATCACGGGCGTCTCGCCTCAAGGCGTGACCTGGACGCTGCTGCTGATCGGTGTGGGCCTGACCATCGGCAACGTGATCGGCGGGCGGCTCGCGGACTGGCGTCTTTCCACCAGCCTGATCGGTCTGGCGGTACTCATCGCGCTGCTGCAGGCGGCGTTCTACTGGACATCTGCATGGCTGATTCCCGCCGAATTGACGCTGCTGCTGTGGGGCGCAGCCAGCTTCGCCGCCTGCGCAGCACTGCAGCTCAATGCGATGCGTGCCGGCGCGGCTGCGCCGAGCCTGATCTCCACCCTCAACATCGGCGCGTTCAATGCGGGCAACGCGCTGGGTGCATGGCTGGGCAGCGCGGTGATTGCCTCGGGCCTGGGCCTCCGGCCGGTCACGTTGTGGGCCGCGGCCATGGCCGTCGTGGCGCTGGCGCTCACGCTGCTGTACTTCCGCAAACCGGCCGCACCGACGCACGCGCTGCCGGACGGCGCGCAGAACTGCTGAGCTGCACGAGCCCTCGCCCGGGCGAGGCTTAAGATCGCCCGATGATCGAATGGACCGAGCCCGCCACGGGCATGTCGCATCAGGCGCGCTGGCGTTCCGAGAATGGCAGCGCCGCACCGAAGCGCGTGCAGTTGGTGGACGACGCCCTCACCGCCGACGCGGCGTTCAGCCTCGCGAGCGAAGGCACGGCGATGCTGTGGCAGGGCGACTTCCAGAACGCGCGCCAGTTGCTGCAGGCACTCGCCCGGCGCACCGAGCGCAAACCGCGCAGCGCCAGCAAGAAGGCGCGCGAGCAGAACGCGAAGGCCGCGCAACGTGCAGAGGCTCCGCCGTCGCAGGTGTTTCATCTGCACCGCCAGGCGCAGGCGCAACGCGCACGCACGCTCGGCATGGTGCTGGTACCGGTGAACGGCGACTACAGCGTGCCGCTGCGCCGTGCGCCCGACTTCACCGCCGCGTGCACCGAGGCCTGGGGACCGGCCGATGGTTTCACCTCCGTCGTGTCGCTGCGCGAGCTGCTCGGCCTCGTGGGCGCGCACGAGTGGCGCAAGAAGGGCGTGGAGATCCCCGCGCTCGGCGAGCCGCCGCTCAACCGCATCCATCCGCACTACGGCGTGTTCTCGCCGGTGCGCGGCGAGTATGTGGATCTGGTCGCGATGGTGCCATTGCCTGCCGGTACGAAGACCGGTGTCGCCTTCGACATCGGTGTGGGTACCGGCGTGCTGTCGGCCGTGCTCTCGCGGCGCGGCGTGGCACGCGTCATCGCCACCGACCAGGACCCGCGTGCGCTGGCCTGTGCGCGCGAAAACCTCGAAAGACTGCAGCTGCCGAATCCCGTCGAGGTCATCGAAGCCGATCTCTTCCCGCCCGGCCGCGCGGCGCTCGCCGTGTGCAACCCGCCCTGGCTGCCCGCGCGCGCAGCCACACCGATCGAACACGCCATCTACGACGAAGACAGCCGCATGCTGCGCGGTTTCCTCTCGGGGCTGGCCGGGCATCTGGCGCCCGATGGCGAAGGCTGGCTCATCATGTCCGACTTCGCCGAACACCTGGGCCTGCGCACGCGCGAACAACTGCTCGGCTGGATTGCAGACGCGAAGCTGCGTGTGATCGAGCGCCATGACATCCGCCCTCGCCACGGCAAGGCGCAGGACTCGGCCGACCCGCTCGCGGCCGCACGCGCGGCCGAGGTCACGTCGCTCTGGCGGCTGGTCCACAATTAGTGCCTTGCACCACGCGCCTTCACGAACATCCGGAGCACCGATCCCCATGACCGACGCCACGCCACCGCTGCACATCATCTCGTCCATGGCCACGCGCCAGGTGCTCTCCGGACTCGCGGAGCAGTACCGCGCGGCCGGCGGGCCCGAGGTGAAGCTCGAATCGGTCGGTGGTGTCGACGCCGCCAAGCGCGTGCAGGCCGGTGAACCGTTCGACGGCGTGATCCTCGCGTCCAATGCCATCGACCAGCTCATCGCCGACGCCAAGGTGCTCGCCGGCAGCCGGGTGGACATCGTGAAGTCGGGCATCGCCATCGCCGTGCGCGCAGGCGCGCCGCATCCTTCCATCGCCGACGAAGCCGCCGTCCGCCAGGCCGTGAAGGATGCCGCCACGCTGGGCTATTCCACGGGACCGAGCGGCGTCTACCTGATGAAGCTGTTCGAGCGCTGGGGCATCGCGGAAGAGATCAAGCCGCGCATCGTGCAGGCGCCGCCCGGCATTCCGGTGGGCAGCCTGGTCGCCAGGGGTGAGATCGCGCTGGGCTTCCAGCAACTGAGTGAACTGCTGCCGCTCGAGGGCATCGACATCCTCGGACCGCTGCCGGCGGACATCCAGAGTATCACCACCTTCTCGGGCGGCGTGGCGGCCACCAGCCAGCGGCCCGATGCCGTGCGTGCGCTGCTGGCCTTCATGGCGTCGCCGCAGGCCACGCCGGTGAAACAACGCAACGGCATGGACGCGGCCGCCTGAGCCTCCGGCTGCAAGGCCGGCCGCCACGCCCCGCGGCTTCACGCCGGCTTCACAAACCCGCGATCCGCCTCACACAGGCTTCAAACCGGCTACGCGCCGGCCCGCGAAAGTCCCTCCCGTGCATCGACGCACGGACACACGGGAAAAGGACTTTCACATGCAGCAGCAATCCGCCATCGCATCTGCCTTCGGCCGCTGGCTCTGGCTGGCCACGGCCGGCGCGGCGACCGCCTGTTTCATCATCCTCAGCACGCGCCCCGTGCAGGCGCAGACGCGCGACGACGCGGCGCCACGCCTGAAGACCGAGAGCCCCTACTTCTTCGTGAAGAGCGACGATCCGTCGGCCGATGCGTTGCCACTCAAGTCCACCGACGTGACGGTGCAGATCACCGGCGTGATCGCCGATGTCACGGTCACGCAGGTCTACCGCAACGAAGGCCAGCGTTCCATCGAAGCGCGCTACGTGTTCCCCGGCTCCACGCGTGCCGCCGTCCACGGCATGACGGTGCGCCTGGCCGACCGGGTGATCACAGCCGACATCAGGGAGAAGCAGCGCGCACGCATCGAGTACGACGCCGCGAAGCGCGAAGGCAAGACCGCCGCGCTGCTGGAGCAGCACCTGCCCAACGTGTTCCAGATGAACGTCGCCAACATCCTGCCGGGCGACGAAGTGCGCGTGGAGCTGCGCTACACCGAGCTGCTGGTGCCGCAGTCGGGCCAGTACCAGTTCGTGTTCCCTACGGTGGTCGGGCCGCGCTACAACAGCCCGCAGTCGCAACTCAATGCCGGTGGCAAGGCGGACTGGGTCGCGCAGCCTTACCTGCCAGAAGGCCGGCAGTCGAGCGCCGCCTTCGACCTGCGCGTGTTCATGAGCACGCCCATCGGCATCAAGGAAGTCGCATCGCCGTCGCACGACGTTCGCGTGTCACGCGAGGGCAATGGTGAAGGCGACCGCGCCGCCGTCACGCTCAAGACCACCGGCTGGAATGAGAACAACCGCGACTTCATCCTCGACTACCGGCTTGCGGGCGACACGGTGGAGTCGGGCCTGCTGCTGCATCGCGGCCAGGGTGGCGGACCCGAGGGGAGCCCGCTCGGCGAGAACTTCTTCCTCGCGATGATCGAGCCGCCCAAAGCCGTGCCGTCCAGCGTCATCACGCCGCGCGACTACATCTTCGTCGTGGACATCTCGGGGTCGATGCACGGCTTCCCGCTCGACACGGCGAAGGCGATGCTCGCGGAACTGATCGGTGGCCTGAAACCGAGCGACACGTTCAACGTGATGCTGTTCGCAGGGAGCAGCCGCATGCTGTCACCGCAGTCCGTGCCGGCCACACGCGCCAACATCAACCAGGCGCTACGCACCATCGACCAGTACCAGGGCAGCGGCAGCACCGAGCTCATGCCCGCATTGCGCCGCGTGTACGACGAACCGCGCCACGCGGACCTGTCGCGCACCGTGGTCGTGGTGACGGACGGCTACGTGACGGTGGAGTCCGAGGCCTTCGCGCTCGTGCGCAGGAACCTGTCGAAGGCCAATGTGTTTGCCTTCGGCATCGGCAGCGCGGTGAACCGCCACCTGATGGAAGGCCTGGCGCGCGCCGGCATGGGCGAACCCTTCATCATCACCAACGCGTCGCAGGCACCGGCCGAAGCGGCGCGCTTCCGCCGCATGATCGAGTCACCGGTGCTGACCAGCGTGAAGGCGCGCTTCGAAGGGCTGGACGTGTACGACGTGGAACCGCTGCAACTGCCCGATGTGCTGGGCGAGCGGCCCGTCATCGTATTCGGCAAGTGGCGCGGCGAGCCGCGTGGGCAGCTCGTCATCGAAGGACGCAGTGCGGAAGGCGCGCATCGCCAGGTGCTCCCCGTCCCCACGGCCAGCACGCCCGGCATCGCGGCAGCGAAGGACACCCAGGCACTTCGCTATCTGTGGGCCCGCCATCGCATCGCCACGCTGAGCGACCAGGAGGCGCTCGACGGTCGTGGCGCCCAGCGCGAGGAGATCACCGCGCTCGGCCTGCGCTATGGCCTGTTGACCCAGTACACGAGCTTCCTCGCAGTCGACCGCGTCGTGCGCAACCCCGCGCCGCACGACGCCGCCGGTGTCGACCAGCCGTCGCCGCTGCCGCAGGGTGTGGGCAACCTCGCGGTCGGCAGCAGCAGCGCACCCGTGGTCGGGGCGGAGGTGCCTGGCACGCCGGAACCCGCCGCGTGGGGCGCAATGCTGGTCACGCTGTCGGTGCTGGCGATGGTGGCGCGCCGTTCGCGGCGTCGCAAGGCCGCCGCGTTCACGGCCTGAGCAGTAGGAGCAATGCACATGGCCCTGCCCCGCCTGCTCAACAACGCGCGCTTCGTGCGCTACGGCGTGCGTGTGGACACCGCACCCGAATGGATCTGGCTCGCGCTGTTCGCCACCGCGCTCTGGCCGGCCTGGTGGTGGATGGCGCGTCGCATGCTCGACGGCTCCGACGATCCGCTGGGCCTGCTCGCGCTGGCCGTGCTCTGCGGCCTGGTGTGGCAACAGCGCCGCGTGCTGCGTCCCGCGCCGAAGCTCGCGTGGCTCGCCATCGCGCTGGGGCTGGCGCTCTGCGCCACTGTCGGCGTGGCGCTGCTGCCGCCATTGGCCAGTGCATTGCTTGCCGTGCTGGCCGTGGCCGCAGCGCTCGCGGCGTGGCTGCCTGCGTCGGTGCCCACGCTGCCGGTGCTCGGGCTTGCCGTTCTGGCGCTGCCGTTGCTGGCATCGCTGCAGTTCTATGCCGGCTATCCGCTGCGCGTGATCACCGCAGAAGCCAGTGCGTGGTTGCTGTCCGGTGGCTACGAAGTCGTGCGTAGCGGTGCGAGCTTGCGCGTGGACGGCCAGCTGATCATCGTCGACGCACCGTGCTCCGGCGTGCAGATGGCATGGCTCGGGTACTTCACCGCATGCGTGGTGGCGCTGCATGTACGGCGCAGCAACGCCCGCTTCCTCGCACGCCTGCCCTTCGTCGGCGCGCTCGTGCTCGCGGGCAACGTGGCTCGCAACACCGTGCTCGTCGCGTTCGCCGGTGCGGGCCACGCGCTGCCGCAATGGGCGCACGAAGCCGTGGGCCTGCTGACGCTGGCCGCAGTCTGCGGATCGATCGCGTGGGTGATGGGTCTCGTGGGCCGCATGGGTCTCGCGGGCCGGCCCGGCATGTTCAAGGGAGGCCGTCATGAACTGGCTTGAACGCATCACACAACCCGTCTCGCATCTCTTCACCAACTTCTTCATCCATCGCGTGCTGTTCAAGACGGCGTGCGCGGTGGTGCTGCCGGCCTGCGCGCTGGGAGGTGCCGCCGTCACGGCGATGCAGCCACGCGGCGCCGACCTGCCTGCAACCACCTCCGCCGTCGAGTGGCCGATGCAATGGCAGGGGCAGCCGCTGCGCCCGCTTGCGCTCACCGACGTGGAGCTGCGCTTCGCACGCCGCTTCCCCGGCGCCATGGCGCGCATGACCGACGGCGAACAGGTGCTGGTGCTGCGCCGCGTGAACCAGCCCACACGCATGCTGCATCCGGCCGTCGACTGCTACCAGGGCCTGGGCTACCGCATCGCGGATGCGCAACTCGAGCAGGACGCGCAGCAACGCCTGTGGCGCTGCTTCGAAGCCATGCATGCGGACGGCACCCGTCTGCGTGTGTGCGAACGCATCGAGGACGCGAGCGGCCAGGGCTGGACCGACACGTCCGCCTGGTACTGGGCCGCCGTGCTGGGGCAATCACAAGGGCCGTGGCAGGCCGTCACCGTGGCGAGGGCGCTGTGAACATGAACCATCCTTCACCCACGCAGGTGCATCGGGGCGCGAGGCGCATGCACCTCGCATGGCACGTCCTGGCCTGGCTCGGCATGGCCTCGTTGCTATTGCCGCTGGCGGCCTACTTCGTCCTGCGCGCGCTCCTCATGCCGCTGCCCGGCGAATGGACGACCGACGTGCGCATCGGCCCGCTCGAATTCCGCGCGGGCGTGCCGTCGCTCGTGCGCCTGGCCACGTCGCACTGGATCGCGCCACGCCTCGATGGCCTGAGCTGGCCCACGCGCGCCGGCGTGCTGCAATTCCAGTGGCTCGATGACAGCGACGCGCTGGCCGTGCGCTGCGCGCCATGCACGCTGCGTGTGCGCGGCCTGGGCGATGCACCGCTGCGCCTGCCCGAGGTCAACCTCACCGTGCAGCGCGACTTCTCCGAGCTGCAGGGCCTGGTGGAAGCCGGCGCGGTGCGCGGCAGCTGGCAGGGGCGACTCACGCCCGAGCGCTTGCGCGTGGCGCTGGACATCCCGTCCACGCCCGTGGCGGATGGCTATGCGCTGTTCGCCGCCAACATCCCCGAGCTCGCACAGGCGCGCATCGAAGGGCGCTTTTCGCTCAAGGCCGAAGTCACCCTGCCCAACGGCGAACTGCAGATCACACCGCGCATGGAGGGCTTCGCCGTCTCGGGCCTGGGTACCGGCGAGCTCGCGGGTGCCCGCAGCACCTGCGGCCCCGCACCGCGCGGCGAGCGTCTGTCGACCGACGGCTGGCTGGCACGCGCGGTGATCGCTGCCGAAGACCAGCGCTTCTGGGAGCACACCGGCTACGACCTGCGCGAAATCCATGCGGCCTTCACCGCGAACCAGTCGACACGCCAGGCCAACGCCGAACAGGCACTGCGCAACGCCAGCACGCGCGGCGGCAGCACATTGCCGCAACAACTCGCCAAGCTGCTCGTCACCGGCGACGAGCGCAGTCCTGCGCGCAAGCTGCGCGAACTGCTGTACGCCGCCGACATGGAACAGTCGCTGGGCAAGGCGCGCATCCTGCACCTGTACATGGAGAACGCGCCCTGGGGCCCGGGCATCTGCGGGGCGCAGGCGGCGGCGCGGCACTACTTCGGCCGCAGCGTGAAGCAACTCACCCCCGCACAGGCCGTGTGGCTGGCCGCCATGCTGCACAACCCCGGCGTGGAAGCGCAACGCTGGGCCGGGCGCGGGCAGATCGACCTGGTGCGCGCCCGGTGGGTCGCACAGGGGGTGCGGGGCATCACGCGGCGCGAGCGCATCGCGCTGGCCGAGGACATGCGGCTCGCGCCGTTGTGGATCATTCCCGTACGGCACTGAGCGCGCCGAAACTGGCGCAGGCTTTGCATGCATGGTGCAAACTCCCGTCCACACCATGCGCCACCTGCTCGTCATCAACCCCAACACGTCTGCGTCCGTGAGTGCGCTGCTGCAGATGCATGCACAGGCCGCTGCGGGCCCGGACGTGCAGGTACGCACGGTCACCGCCCGGTTCGGCGCGCCCTACATCTCCGACGAAGCGGGCTACGCCGTCGCCTCCCACGCCACGCTGGATGCATGGGCCGCCGCCATCGTCGAAGGCAAGGCGTCGGGCCGTCCTGCTCCAGATGCCGTGCTGATCGGCTGCTTCGGCGACCCGGGCCTGATCGCCCTGCGCGAAAGCAGCCCCGCACCCGTCACCGGTCTCGCGGAAGCCGCGTTCATCGAGGCCGCGCACCACGGGCGCTTCGCCATCGTGACTGGCGGTGCGCGTTGGGGCCCCATGCTGCAGCGGCTCGCCCATGCGCTGGGGCACGGGCAGAGCCTCGCGGGCATCCACACCGTCACGCCCACGGGCGCGCAGCTCGCCGCCGACCCTGCCGCCGCTCGCACCTTGCTGGCACAGGCCTGCCGCGACGCCGCGAGGCAGCTCGACGCCGAAGCCGTCATCCTCGGTGGCGCAGGCCTGGCCGGCATGGCGGCGGACATCCAGCCAGGCGTGGATGTGCCGGTCATCGACAGCGTGCAGGCCGGTGCGCGCTGGGCATTGCGCAGCGATGCACCGCCGCCTCCGCGTGCAGAACCCGGCTTCGACGTGCCTTGGGAACACCTGTCGCCCGAGCTCACGGCCCTCGGGCCGAAGCGCGCCTGAAGGCCGCAACGCGAGCGGCCAGCCCGAAATCAAAGCGTCACCCAACTTTACAAAACCTTGTCACGAGGCAACGGGGCGGAAACACGGGGCCACCACACTTCCCTTCACGCCAACACCGATTCCCGGTACCGGCGCTTCACGAAAGGAAGCTCTCATGAAACAAGGTCGCAAACATCTGTGGGTCGCCGGTCTGCTGGCCGGCATGAGCGCCGCAGTCTTCGCCCAGGCCACGCCGCCCGCACCGCCCGCCGGTGGCCCGCCCCCGCATGAACGCATGCACCGCGGACCGCAACACGGTGGCAAGCATACGGCGCACAAGCCGGATCCGGCGAAGTTCGCCGAGTTCATGGCCAAGCGGCAGGCCGCGCTGAAGGACAAGCTCAAGATCACGGCCGCCCAGGAAGGCGCGTGGACCAGCTACACCAGCGCACTCAAACCGCCGGCGCAGCGCCCTGCCCGTGCGGACCGCGCCGAGCTCGAAAAGCTGACGACGCCGCAACGCATCGACCGCATGCAGGCCATGAAGGCGCAACGCGACGCCGAGATGACCAAGCGCGCCGACGCGACGAAGTCGTTCTACGCGGCGCTGTCGCCCGAGCAGCAGAAGGTGTTCGATGCCGAAGCGTTCCGCCGTCCCCATGCGGGCCGCGACGGTCGCCATGACCACCGCCCCGGTGGCGATCGCGGCCCCGGCAAGGACGCGCCGCGTCCGCCTGCCAAGGGCTGAGTACGCCGCCAAGACGGCCGGTCTTTTCCGTCCACCCATGCAAAAAGGCCCCTCGCGGGGCCTTTTTCTTCTTCACGTGCGTGCGTCAATCGCGTGACGCGGTGAGCTCTGGCGGCTCTCTGTGATCGGTCCGCCTTGCAGCGGCGAACTTTTACTGCGGCGTGCCGATGGCGGGGTTGCCGTTCTTGATCTTCTTGTTCTGGCGATCCATCGCGACTTCGTCATCGCGCTTGGCCCGGCGCTCCTGCGGCGTCATGGCCGTGGAACGACTCGTGGCGGTGGTCGACGGCTCGACGTTCGGCTGGCCATACGGGCCGGTGGTGCTGGCTTCGCCCTTGCCGGTGGTGGAGTTGGCCGGATCGCGCGCAGCCATCGTGCCTTCCGCCTTCACGGCGGCGCGGGAGGTGCCCGAGTTGGCGTCAGGCTTGACCTGCGCGTTGGGCTTCCCACGGATCATGGTGCTGGCCTCGCCAGCGGGAACGACCGGTGCCGGGGTCTGCGCGGTTGCAACACCGCCGACGGCCACCAGGCCGGCCAGCAGCAACGAATTGCGGAGTGCGTTTGTCTTCATTTCATTTCCTTCCTTGGGTTTGCAATGAGCCCGTGTTTGCGGGCCACTCAAAGGTATGCGCGCTGGCAGGCTGCCGCTGTGGGCGTGTTGCGGTGCCGGACGTAGGACGTGGAGCCGAGGCTGCTTCACATCCCGGGCGGCATTGCCGCATTTCCGCCATTCCGATGCCGCTTTTGCCTTGTGTCCTACAGCGCGCGCAAAGCCGTCGGCGTCAAATTCCACCATGAACGCAAACGTGCTCCCCGAAGTGCAGGCGATGGCGGACGTGCTGGAACAGACCGTCATGCCACCACAGGAACAGCCGATGCCGCTGGCGTCGGTGCCGCCCGTGTCAGCCCTGACCGTCATGACGGTGAACATCCACAAGGGATTCACCGTCTTCAATCGCAAGTTCATCCTGCCCGAGTTGCGCGATGCCGTGCGCAGCGTGGGCGCGGACGTGCTGTTCCTGCAGGAAGTGCTGGGCACGCATGCGCGCCACGCGGGCCGGCTGGACAACTGGCCGGAAGCACCCCACTACGAATTCCTGGCCGACACGATGTGGCCCCAGTTCGCCTACGGCCGCAACTCTGTCTATCCCAATGGTCACCATGGCAATGCCGTGCTGTCCAAGTTTCCCATCGTGCACTTCCAGAATCACGACGTGAGCATCCGCGGGCCCGAGAAGCGCGGACTGCTGCACTGTGTGCTGCGTGTGCCGGGCCAGGCCACCGACGTGCATGCGATCTGCGTGCATCTGGGCCTGCAGGAATCGCATCGCCAGGAACAGCTGGAACTGCTGTGCCATCTGGTTCGCGGCGAGGTTCCCGACGACGCCGTGCTCGTGGTCGCGGGTGACTTCAACGACTGGCGTCGACGCGCCAATCGCCTGCTCGAAGACGAAATCGGCCTGCACGAAGTCTTCGTCCAGGCCACCGGCGAATGCGCGAAGACGTTTCCCTCTCGCTTCCCGCTGCTGTCACTCGACCGCATCTATGTGCGCAATGCCAACGTGCATTCGCCCAAGGTACTGCCGCGCAAGCCCTGGTCGCATCTGTCCGACCATGCGCCGCTGGCTGCCGACATCGTTCTGTAATTCCAACCTATTCAACCTACTTCAACCAAGTCGCAGGTGACCCATGAGTGCAAACTGGATTCCCGGCAACAAGGTCGTGTTGCTCGAAAACGGCGAGGAATACTTTCCCCGCGTGTTCGAATGCATTGCGAACGCGCAACGTGAGGTGATCGTCGAGACTTTCATCCTCTTCGAGGACAAGGTCGGGCAGCAACTCGCCGAAGCGCTGATCGCCGCCGCCAACAAGGGCGCCAAGGTGGATGTGCTGGTCGACGGCTTCGGCAGTCCGGACCTGAGCGATGCATACATCGGCCGCCTGACCAGTGCCGGTGTGCGCCTGCGCGTGTTCGACCCCGGCCCGCGGCTGTGGGGCTGGCGCCTCAAGATGCTGCGCCGCATGCACCGCAAGATCGTGGTGGTGGACGGTGAGCGCGCGTTCGTCGGCGGCATCAACTATTCGGCGGACCACCTCGCGGATTTCGGTCCGCAGGCCAAGCAGGACTACGCGGTGGAAATCGAAGGCCCGCTGGTCGCGCAGATCCATCGCTTCGTACTGCACGCCATCGCCGCGGGTGGCGCCGGCCGCAGCTGGCTGCGACGTCGCGTGCCTGCCGTGCAGTTCGACTCGCTGCCCGAATCCGGCAGCGTGGCCGCCCAGTTCGTCACGCGCGACAACCGCCGCCATACCAACGACATCGAACGGCACTACCGTGCGACCATCCGCGCAGCACGGCATCGTCTGGTGATCGCCAATGCTTACTTCTTCCCCGGCTACCGTCTCATCCGCGAACTGCGGCGCGCGGCGCGGCGCGGCGTGGATGTACGGCTCATCCTGCAGGGCGAACCCGACATGCCGATCGTGAAGACCGCCGCCCGCATGCTGTACCACCACCTCATGCACGCGGGCGTGAAGATCTACGAATACTGCGAGCGCCCGCTGCATGGCAAGGTCGCGCTGGCCGATGACGAATGGGCGACCGTCGGATCGAGCAACCTCGACCCGCTGAGTCTGTCGCTGAATCTCGAGGCGAACGTCGTGCTGCGTGACCGCGAATTCAACCAGCATCTGTACGAACGGCTCGAGCACCTGATGTGCAACGCCTGCAACCAGGTTCAGGTGCAGGACGTGGAAGAGCCGGGGACATGGCGCATGGTGCGCAGTTTCTTCGTGTTCCACCTGATGCGCTGGTACCCGTCATGGGCGAGCTGGTTGCCGACGCACACGCCGCGCGTCATGGCTGCAGAAGCCGTGACCAGCGCCACGCCGCCCCGTAACCTGGACCGCTCGCCCGATCGCACGGTGGAGGCCTGATGAAGCCGGCGCACGCCGCGTGGCCTCGGGTCAGGCGCGTGCTGACCGTGGCGTTTTTCGCGGGCGTCGCGTGGCTTCTGGCCAGCCATGCCCGCGAGATCGACTGGCGCGACGTAGGGGCTGGCATGCAGGCGTTGCCGCTGCACATCCTCGTGGCTGCCGCCGCGCTCGCCATCGCCAGTCACACGCTCTTCAGTTGCTTCGATTTGATTGGCCGCCGCTACACGGGTCACCGGTTGCCGGTGCGCACGGTGATGGGGGTAAATGCAATCAGCTACGCGTTCAACCTCAACCTGGGCTCGCTGGTCGGCGGCGTGGCGTTCCGCTACCGGCTGTATTCGAGACTCGGTCTTTCCAACGGAACCATCACACGTGTCATGTCGCTCAGCATGCTGACCAACTGGCTCGGCTACCTGCTGCTGGCCGGTGTCATCTTCATGGTGTGGCCGCCGGCATTGCCCGAGGCCTGGAAGGTCGGCAACGACGTGCTGCCGTACCTCGGAGCGGTCATGGTCGCCGTGGCCCTGTGCTACGTCGGCCTGTGCTTCTGGCGCCCCGGCCACGCATGGCAACTGCGCGGCCATGCGCTGGTGGTGCCGGGCTGGCGCATGGCGCTACTGCAAGTCGTCATGTCGTGCACCAACTGGCTCATCATGGCCGCCATGGTGTGGACGCTGCTGCAAGGCCGCATCGCCTATCCCGACGTGGTAGCCGTGCTGCTGATTGCCGCCATGGCCGGCGTCATCACCCATGTGCCCGCAGGCCTGGGCGTGCTCGAGACGGTGTTCATCGCTTTGCTGTCGAGCCAGATGGCGCAAGGCGAACTGCTCGCGGCATTGCTGGCGTACCGAGGCCTTTACTACCTCGTTCCCCTGGCCGTGGCAACGGTGGGCTACACGCTGATGGAGGCACGTGCCCGCAGGCAGGCGCCGCCAGAAGTCAAACCCCGGGAGGGTGCGTTCAGAACTTCACCGCGTAACGCAGCTGGACAAAGTTTTCACCGGGGTTCGGCTTCTTGATGCCGGCATTGGAGTAGTGCTGCACACGCAGCGACACCTCATGCCGGTTGTCGTCGCCGAAGCTGCGGCCGAGCGAGATGAACTCCGTGAAATTGAAGCGTGTGCTGAAGCTGTGGCGCGGCGTCGCGTAAATGCCGTCCAGATAGCTCAGGCCGATACCTGCGTCCATGAACCAGCGCGATGCGCCATCGTCGAAGCGGAACCGTGCTGACGGCACAAACGCCAGCTGGGTATAGCTGCTGTCACCCCCTGCGACGCTCGCTGCGCGCCATTGGCTGATGTAGCCATCCCAATAGGTCGTGACCTTCGTTCCAGCGAATTGCGAAGTCCATGGCAGGGGGCCGATCACGCCGATGGTGTTCTGGTGCGGATTGGCGTTGCCGTAGAAGCCCGCACCAACCTGGCCGTAGATGCCCCAGGCGTGGTCCTGATTCTGCGCATGCGCGATGTTGCCGGCCGTCAGGCCGGCGAACAATGCCACCGAGACAGCAGACAAATGGAAAGAGCGGCTGAGTCGTGTTTGCTTGCGTGGGAAGTCTTTGTTTGTTTCTTGGGTTTTCATGATGCGTCCTTGCACTTGTATTTTCTGCAAGAACAGTTTTCCTTGGTGGCAAAACCGTTTCTGTCGCCCTTTGCTGCATTCCAATGTAGGACGGCATCGCGCAGAAACAACAGAATGCGCCCCCAGACGAAAGCCGGCCCTCCTGATGGAGGGCCGGCTCAGGTGCCGATCGACTCAGCCGATGCGGCTATCGACTCAGCTTACTGGGTGCGAACCGAACCGCTGCTACGCGCACGGGCGTTCACGTCGGCATCGACGCTGCCGGCTGCACCACCCACCGTGTTGCCCACGGAACTGGCGGCGTCGCCCGCGGCATCCCGCGTCGCACGGCCCGCGCGCTTCACGCCTTCGGTGGCTTTCTGGCCGGCGTTGCGCGCGCCATCTACCACGCCGCGGTCGCTGGCGCTCACGTTCGCATTGCCGGTTGCGTTGCCCTGGGCATTGGCACCGCCGCTCACCTGGCCTTGGGCTCGCGAGCGGGTCTCTGCACCGATGCCCACATTGGCACCTGTCGAGACGCCGACGTTGGCGCCCACCGCATTACCGGCGTTCACACCAACACCCACGCCCGTCTGCGCGCCAACCCCGAGCCCCGCCGCCTGTGCGCTCAGACCGATGGCCAGCGCGCCGGTGATGGCGGCGATCCGGGGAAGCGTGCGCATCAAGCGCCTGTTCGTGTGGCTATGGGACATGTTGATCTCCTTGGCTGCTTCTTGCAGCGTGTTGAACACATGACCAGTGTGCCGGGCGATCGCGTTACATGGCCGTCTGAAATGTTGGGCCCGTAACGAGTTGAAGATGCCCCCGCTTCAATGGTTCTTTCGAGGGCGTGTACTCACATCCGGGTTACTTTGCCGGCGTCTGCAGCCCGCGCATGTAGGACGGCCCGGCGCTGCGTTTGCAGGACCGGGCCGCGCCGGGTAACAACTGCCTGGCTCAGACGTCGATGTTGGCCGCCCGCAGGGCATTGGACTCGATGAAGTCGCGGCGCGGCTCCACCTCGTCGCCCATCAGCATGGTGAACACCCGGTCGGCTTCGATGGCGTCGTCGATCTGCACCTTGAGCAGGCGGCGCACTTCGGGGTCCATCGTCGTTTCCCAGAGCTGCTCGGGGTTCATTTCGCCCAGACCCTTGTAGCGTTGGCGCGAAGTGCCGTTCTCGGCCTGGCCGATCAGCCAGCTCATGGCCTGGCGGAAGTCGCTGACCTTCTCGTCCTTCTGCTTCTCGCCTTCGCCGCGCATCACCTTCGCGCCGTCGCCCAGCAGGCCGCGGAAGGTCTGCGCCGCCTCGGCCAGCGCCGCGTAGTCCGCGCCGTGCACGAAGTCCTGCGTGATGACGCTGCTCTTCACGTTGCCGTGATGGCGCCGGCTGATGCGCAGGATGGGCTTGTCGGTGCGCACGTCGAACTCACCCGCCACTTCGGCAGGCACACCGCTGACCGACAGCTCCCGCAGCTTGGCCTGCAGCGCCACGGCGGAGGCTTCGGCTTCGGCCACCGAGTCGAGGTTGAGCGACACGCCGTCGGCAATCGCACGCAGCGCCTCGGCATCCATGAAGCCGCCCAGGCGCGCGATCACCGCCTCGGAAATCTGGTGCTTGCGCGCGAGTTCGGCCAGCGTTTCGCCGCTGATCGTCTGCGCGGCAGCGCCACCAGTGAAGACCGATGCGCCGTTGAGCGCCACGCGCAGCAGGAAGCCGTCGAGCGCGGAAGCGTCCTTGAGGTACAGCTCTTCCTTGCCGGCCTTCACCTTGTAGAGCGGCGGCTGCGCGATGTAGATGTGGCCACGTTCCACCAGCTCGGGCATCTGGCGGTAGAAGAAGGTCAGCAGCAGCGTGCGGATGTGCGCGCCGTCCACGTCGGCGTCGGTCATGATGATGATGCGGTGGTAGCGCAACTTGTCGACGTTGAAGTCGTCGGCACCGCCAGTTCCACCACCGCCACCAGCCTTGCCGATGCCGGTACCCAGCGCCGTGATGAGCGTGAGGATTTCGTTGGAGGTCAGCAGCTTCTCGTAGCGCGCCTTCTCCACGTTCAGGATCTTGCCGCGCAGCGGCAGGATGGCCTGGAACTTCCGGTCGCGGCCCTGCTTGGCGGAACCACCGGCAGAGTCACCCTCGACGATGTAGATCTCGCACATCGCCGGATCTTTTTCCTGGCAATCCGCCAGCTTGCCCGGCAGGCCCATGCCGTCGAGCACGCCCTTGCGGCGTGTCATTTCACGCGCCTTGCGTGCGGCTTCGCGTGCCTTGGCAGCTTCGACGATCTTGCCGCAGATGATCTTCGCGTCGTTGGGGCGCTCCTGCAGGTAGTCGTTGAGTGCGCGGGCCACGATGTCTTCCACCGGCGCACGCACTTCGCTGGACACCAGCTTGTCTTTCGTCTGGCTCGAGAACTTCGGCTCGGGCACCTTCACCGACAGCACGCAGCACAGGCCTTCGCGCATGTCGTCGCCGCTGATCTCGACCTTGGCCTTCTTCGCGAATTCCTGCTCTTCGATGTACTTGTTGATGACACGCGTCATCGCCGCACGCAGGCCGGTCAGGTGGGTACCGCCGTCACGCTGCGGGATGTTGTTGGTGAAGCAGAGCACGCTCTCGTTGTAGCCGTCGTTCCACTGCATCGCCACTTCGACGCCGATGCTGGTGCCGGCGATGCCGCCGTAACTGTCCGCAGGCCGCTCACCGATCGCATGGAACACCGTCGGGTGCAGCACGCGCTTGCCGGCATTGATGAAGTCCACGAAGCCCTTCACACCGCCCGCACCGGAGAAGTCATCGCTCTTGCCGCTGCGTTCGTCGAGCAGGCGGATGCGCACGCCGTTGTTCAGGAAGCTCAGTTCACGCAGGCGCTTGCTGAGGATTTCGTAATGGAAGTCGTTGTTCTGCTGGAAGATTTCGGTGTCCGGCAGGAAGTGCACTTCGGTGCCGCGCTTCTCGGTCTCACCCGTGACCTTCATGGGCGAGACTTCCGCGCCGCTCACCGTCTCGAGCAGACGGCCCTGCACTGCGCCCTTGGCGAATTCGAGCAGATGAACCTTGCCTTCGCGGCGCACCGTCAGGCGCAGCCACTTGGACAGCGCGTTCACGCAGGACACGCCCACGCCGTGCAGGCCACCCGACACCTTGTAGCTGTTCTGGTTGAACTTGCCGCCCGCGTGCAGTTCGGTCAGCGCGATCTCGGCCGCCGAGCGCTTGGGCTCGTGCTTGTCGTCCATCTTCACGCCGGTCGGGATGCCCCGGCCGTTGTCCACCACACTGATCGAGTTGTCGGTGTGGATCGTGACGACGATGTCGTCGCAATGACCAGCGAGCGCTTCGTCGATGGAGTTGTCCACCACCTCGAACACCAGGTGATGCAGGCCGGTGCCGTCCGACGTATCGCCGATGTACATGCCAGGCCGCTTGCGCACAGCTTCCAGGCCTTCGAGGATCTGGATCGCGCCTTCGCCGTAACCCTCCGAAGCGCCTGCCTGGTTCGCGTCGATCTTGGGCTGGGTGGTGTAGCCCTCGCCGGTGTTCTGCTGCTGATTCTCTTCGGACATGTTCGATCGATTCAAAATTTCTTGGCAAGGAACTCTTTATTCCAGAACACCACGGAACCGGCTTTGCCAGGCCGTCGGTGTGGCCCCCTGAGGGGAGACGGCCGCCAGGCCGCTTCGGTGTGGATCAAATCCGCATGGGCATCACGACGTACTTGAAGTTCGCGTTCTCAGGGATGGTGAGCAGCGCAGAACTGTTCGAATCCGCGAGTTCGACCTTCACCATCTCCTGGTCCATGTTGGCCAGCGCGTCGATGAGGTATGTGACGTTGAAGCCGATCTCGATGGCGTCGCCGCCATAGTCGATGTCGAGTTCGTCCACGGCCTCTTCCTGCTCGGCGTTGTTGCTCGCCACGCGCAGCGTGCCCGGCTCGATGTTCAGGCGCACGCCCTTGAACTTCTCGCTGGTCAGGATGGCGGTACGTTGCAGGCTGGCCAGCAGCGGCGCACGGCCCAGCGTGATGCTGTTCTTGTGGTTCTTCGGGATCACGCGGTTGTAGTCGGGGAACTTGCCCTCGACCAGCTTGGTGACGAACTCCATGCCGTCAAAGCTGAACTTGGCCTGGTTGTTCGCGAACTGCATCTCGATCGCGCCTTCGGCATCGCTCAGCAGGCGCTGCAGCTCGAGCACCGTCTTGCGCGGCAGGATCACTTCCTGGCGCGGCACTTCGACGTCGAGTGTGGCCGATGCGAACGCGAGGCGGTGGCCGTCCGTGGCCACCAGGCTCAACTGCTTGCCTTCGGCCACGAACAGGATGCCGTTGAGGTAGTAGCGGATGTCGTGCACGGCCATCGCGAACGAGACCTGGTTGAGCAGGTCCTTCAGCGTCTTCTGCGGCACGCTGAAGGCAGGACCGAAGTTGGCGGCTTCCTGCACCAGCGGGAAGTCCTCGGCCGGCAGCGTCTGCAGCGTGAACTTGCTCTTGCCGCCCTTGAGGATCAGCTTGGACTGCGAGGATTCCAGCGACACCGTCTGGTCTGCAGGCATGGTGCGCAGGATGTCGATGAGCTTGCGGGCACCGACCGTGGTGGTGAAGCTGCCGCTATCGCCATCGAGTTCGGCCGTGGTGCGGATCTGGATCTCCAGGTCGCTGGTTGTCAGCTGCAATGAACTGCCCGTCTTGCGTATGAGCACATTGGCAAGGATGGGCAGTGTATGCCTGCGCTCCACGATGCCAGCGACCGACTGCAGAACCGAGAGGACTTTGTCTTGTGTTGCCTTCAGGACGATCATGTCAACCTCTTCTTTAATTCTTTAAATCAAATTAGTAGTAGTAGATAAGGAACGCAGGGCGCTGGGGAAAACAGCATTTTCGCCTTTTTTATCAAGCACTTGCCATCTGGCTTTGCCTGTGTGCAGCCGTGCTTTCGCGCCGTACCGCGAATGGGGACAACCTGGCCGGAAAGCCGGCCCCTGTGGATAAGCAGGCACTTGTTCCAGAACTATCCCCAGAGTTGTTATCCAGTTCATTCCTTCAGCCCTTGAGTGTCTGTTCCAGCACGTGCAACTGCTGGTTCAGCTCGGTGAGTTGCTGGCGTTCAGCCGAGATCTTGCGCACGGCATGAAGCACGGTCGTGTGGTCACGGCCGCCGAAGAGTTCACCGATCTCGGGCAGGCTTTTCTGGGTGAGTTCCTTGGCCAGATACATGGCAATCTGGCGCGGCCGCGCGATGCTGGTCGGCCGCTTCTTCGAATACATGTCGGCGACCTTGATCTTGTAATAGTCGGCCACCGTCTTCTGGATGTTCTCGACGCTGATCTGCCGGTTCTGGATGGACAGCAGGTCACGCAGCGCTTCGCGTGCCAGCTGGATCGACACGTCCTTCTGGTTGAAGCGCGAGTACGCCAGGATCTTGCGCAGCGCGCCTTCGAGTTCGCGCACGTTGGAGCGGACGTTCTTCGCAACGAAGAATGCCACTTCTTCGGGCATCTCCGACGCTTCGGCCCGCGCCTTGTTGATCAGGATGGCCACGCGCATCTCGAGCTCGGGCGGCTCGATGGCCACGGTCAGCCCGGAGTCGAAACGCGAAACCAGCCGCTCGTGGATGTCCACCAGACCCTTGGGATACGTGTCACTCGTCATCACGATGTGCGACTTCTTGGCCAGCAGCGCCTCGAACGCGTTGAAGAACTCTTCCTGCGTCCGGTCCTTGTTGGCGAAGAACTGCACGTCATCGATGAGCAGCAGGTCCAGCGAGTGGTAGCGCTCCTTGAACTCGTCGAAAGTCTTGCGCTGGTAGGCCTTAACCACATCCGAGACGAACTGTTCGGCATGGATGTAGAGAACTTTGGCGTCTGCCCGGTCGGCCAGCAGCCGGTTACCCACAGCGTGCATCAGGTGGGTCTTGCCCAGACCGACGCCACCGTAGATGAACAGCGGGTTGTAGAGCTGGCCGGGGGTACCTGCCACGTGCATGGCTGCGGCACGGGCCATCCGGTTGGCCGTACCTTCGACCAGGGTGTCGAAGGTCAGGGCCGAATTCAGGCGAGACTTGAATGGCTGCAGGCTGCCATCGTCACCCAGACCCGCCGGTTCAGCCACAGACGAAACCTCGGAAGCAATGGGCGGTGAATAAGTACGGACGGGCGTTTCACGGGGGGTGAGCGCCAACTCGACCTGGATGGGTTGGCCGTAGAGCTTTTCGAGCAGGCTGGAGATGCGGCCGGCATACTGGGCACGGATCCAGTCGAGCTTGAAGCGGTTGGCCACGAAAATCGTGACCTTGGAGAGGTCGCCAGCTACTTGCGCAGCCAGGGGCTTGATCCAGGTGTTGAACTGCTGTTCCGACAGTTCCTGAGCCAGCTGGTCAACGCAGGCCTGCCACAGGCTGAGGCCCACGTCCTGCCCGTTGCCAGCCGCCAGGCTGGGGTTTTGTCCCTCGGTCATGAATGCTGTCGCTTTGTGGATATTCTTTATGGGAAGTACCCCGGATTGTAGCCTTTTCAAGGATTTATCCACAAGTTGGAGGACCATCCGTTCCGGATCCTGAAAAGTTGGAGCAGCGCATTGCAAAAGCCGCGCAAGACATTGCCGGACCACAGGAATTTTGCGATAATCGCGGGTTCCCCAAAGGAAGTTAGAAATGAAACGCACCTATCAAGCATCCAAGGTTCGCCGCGCTCGCACCCACGGCTTTCTCGTTCGCATGAAGACCCGTGGCGGCCGCGCCGTGATCAACGCCCGCCGCGCCAAGGGCCGCAAGCGCCTGGCCGTCTGAGGCCCACGGGCCCACCGTGCAGCGTCTGAAAACGCGCCCGCAGTTCGAGGCGGTCATGTCAGGCAGCACGGTATCGCGCACAGTGCACTTCGCGCTGCACCGCGTGGCGCTTCCCACCGTGGAAGCCGTCGAGCAGCAAGCCATGCAACAAGCCGCAGGGCCTGGGTCTCCGAGACCGCAGGCCCTGTTTGCCGTGCAGGATGTCTGGATCGGTGCAGTCGTTCCCAAGCGCTGGGCCAAGCGGGCCGTGACACGCAATGCCATCAAGCGCCAGATCTACAACGTGAGCGCGTCTTTCGAATCGCGTCTTCCGCAGGCCGCCCATGTGGTGCGGCTGCGTTCGACTTTCGATCGACAGCAGTTTGCGAGCGCCACGTCGGATCGTCTTAAGCAGGCTGTGCGCGAAGAGTTGCAGCAGCTGTTTTCGCGCGTCGCCGGACCGCTGCGTGTGGACGCCACCCAAAGGGCTGCCGCATGATGCGCATGCTGCTCATCGGTGGGGTCAAGGGCTACCGGCTGTTGCTGAGTCCCTGGCTGGGCAGCGCCTGCCGGTTCGAGCCCACCTGTTCCGCCTACTCGCTGCAAGCCCTCGAACGCCATGGCGCGGCGATGGGCAGTTATCTCACCCTGGCACGCCTGGTGCGCTGCCATCCCTGGTGCGAAGGTGGCCACGATCCCGTGCCTGCAGACCGTCCGCGCCTTTTCTCCCGGTTAATTTCCCCAAAGTAAGTTTTCATGAACGATATTCGCCGAACCATCCTGTGGGTGATCTTTGGTTTCTCCATGGTGCTGCTGTGGGACCAGTGGCAGGTCCACAACGGCCGCGCCGCGACCTTTTTTCCCTCGCCCCCCAAGGCCGAAGCTGTGGCCACCACGTCGACGCCCGAAACGCCCAGCGCGCCGGTGGCCAGTGCCTCGAGCAGCAGTTCATCGGTTCCCTCGGCGACCTCCACGCCCGCTGCCGGTGCCACGGGCGCTGCGGCGGTTCCCGGCGGCAGCCCGGTCGCGCCGACGCCGAGCGCGCCCGCGCGTGAACGCATCGAGGTCACCACCGACGTGCTCAAGCTGAGCTTCGACACCGAAGGCGGGGCGCTGGTGCGCGGCGAGTTGCTCAAGCACGTCGACATGAACGACAAGACGCGCGACTTCGTGTTGTTCGACGAAAGCCGCGATCGCGTGTACCTCGCGCAGACCGGTCTCATCGGCGGCGCGTCACCGCTGCCCACGCACAAGACGCTCATGACGTTCACCGGCGATCGTGCCCTGAAGGACGGCCAGGACGAACTGGTGCTGCGCTTCGAATCGCCCGAGCAGGGCGGCGCGAAACTGGTGAAGACCTACACGCTGCGGCGTGGCGCCTACGACATCGCCGTGCGCCACGACATCGTCAACACCGGCAGCGCACCGCTGGCCGCCCAGCTGTATCTGCAGCTCGTGCGCGACGGCAACAAGCCGCCGGGCGAGTCGTCGTTCTATTCGACCTTCACCGGCCCGGCCGTCTATACCGCCGAGAAGAAATTCCAGAAGATCGAGTTCTCCGACATCGAGAAAGGCAAGGCCGATTTCGTGAAGTCGTCTTCCGACGGCTACGTCGCCATGGTGCAGCACTACTTCGCAAGCGCCTGGCTGCTGGCCGACGGCATCAAGCGCGACCTGTTCATGCGCAAGGTGGACACGAACCTCTACTCCGTCGGCATGATCGCGCCGCTCGAACCGATCGCGCCCGGCGCGACGAAGACGGTTGAAGCGCGTCTCTTCGCGGGCCCGCAGGAAGAGAAGCTGCTCGAATCACTCACGCCCGGACTCGAACTCGTGAAGGACTACGGCTGGCTGACGATCCTGGCCAAACCGCTGTACTGGTTGCTCGACAAGCTGCACGGCTTCATCGGCAATTGGGGCTGGTCCATCGTGGCGCTGGTGCTCGTGCTCAAGATCCTGTTCTACTGGCTCAACGCGAAGGCGTACGCCAGCATGGCCAAGATGAAGGCCATCAACCCGAAGATCATGGAAATGCGCGAGCGGCTGAAGGACAAACCGCAGCAGATGCAGCAGGAGATGATGCGCATCTACCGCGAGGAGAAGGTCAATCCGATGGGCGGCTGCTTCCCCATCATGATCCAGATTCCCGTGTTCATCGCGCTGTATTGGGTGCTGCTGGCCAGTGTCGAGATGCGCAACGCGCCCTGGATCCTCTGGATCAAGGACCTGTCCACGCCCGACCCGTTCTTCATCCTGCCGGTGTTCATGACGCTCACCACGCTGCTGCAGACAGCGCTCAATCCCGCGCCGCCGGACCCGATGCAGGCCAAGCTGATGTGGCTGATGCCGCTCGTCTTCAGCGTGATGTTCTTCTTCTTCCCGGCCGGCCTGGTGCTGTACTGGATCACGAACAACGTGCTGTCGATCGCGCAGCAATGGATCATCAACACGCGCATGGGCGTGCCGCCGCAGTTCAACCTGCCGAAGTTCTCGTCCTGAACCCGGACAAACCTTCGCAAAAAGACCGCTGCGGCGGTCTTTTTCGTTCATGGGCTCACCGGCCCCTCATCTGACTGACGTAAGCTAGACGCCACCACCATGCTGGCCCACCACTCCGACACCATCGCTGCCATCGCCACCGCTCCCGGGCGCGGGGCCGTCGGCATCGTGCGCGTGTCTGGCAAGGACGTGTCGTCGGTGGCGCAGGCCTTGTGCGGCCGCAGCCTCAAGCCGCGCGAGGCGACCTACCTGCCCTTCCGTGATGCACGCGGCGAAGCCATCGATCATGGCCTGGCGATCCACTTCCCGGGCCCGAACAGCTACACCGGCGAAGACGTGCTCGAGCTGCAGGCGCACGGCGGGCCGGTCGTGCTGCAACTGCTGCTGGCGCGCTGCCTCGAAGCGGGCGCCGCCATCGGAATACGGCCCGCGCGGCCGGGCGAATTCACCGAACGCGCGTTCCTCAACGGCAAGATCGACCTTGCGCAAGCCGAGGCCATCGCCGACCTGATCGACGCGAGCACCGAAGCCGCAGCCCGCTCTGCGGGGCGTTCGCTCTCGGGCGCGTTCTCGCAGGAAATCCATGGGCTGCGCGACGCGCTCGTGCACCTGCGCATGCTGGTCGAAGCCACGCTCGACTTCCCCGACGAGGAAATCGACTTCCTGCAGAAAGCCGACGCGAACGGGCAGTTGCTCAAGCTCCAGCAATCCGTGACAGCCGTGATGCACCGCGCGCGCCAAGGGGCGCTGCTGCGCGAGGGCATCAAGGTCGTCATCGCGGGGCAGCCGAACGCGGGCAAGAGCTCACTGCTCAATGCGCTGGCCGGTGCGGAGCTCGCCATCGTCACGGCCGTCGCCGGCACCACGCGCGACGTGCTCGGCCAGACCATCCAGATCGAAGGTGTGCCCATCCACGTGGTGGACACGGCCGGCCTGCGCGAGAGCGACGACGAAGTGGAGCGCATCGGCATCACGCGCGCATGGAGCCAGATCGAAGACGCCGATGCCGTGCTCTTCCTGCACGACCTCACGCGCATCGATGCGGCCGACTACACCGAGGCAGACGCTGCCATTGCGCGCCGCTTGTCGGAACTGCTGCCGCAGCAGGTGCCCGTCATCCACGTCTGGAACAAGCAGGATGCCGCGCCTGCCCATGCGCCGCGCAGCGGCGTGCGCATTTCGGCCAAGGCCGGCACGGGGCTGGACGCGTTGCGCCGCCAGTTGCTGGATGTGGTGGGCTGGCAGTCCGCGCCCGAAGGCATCTACATCGCACGCGAGCGGCACCTGCAGGCATTGCGCGCGGTCGGTGCACATCTGGACGGCGCGGCATCGCACTTGGGTGCGCCGGGCCTCCCACTCGACCTGCTCGCCGAGGAACTCCGCCTGGCCCAGAATGCATTGAACGAAATCACCGGCGAGTTCACGTCCGACGATCTGCTGGGCGTGATCTTCTCCAGCTTCTGCATCGGGAAATAGCGGCGCGCAAAGCCGGATGGGCGTGGCGTGACATTTTTGTATCCTCCGGCAACAAATTGCGTCGCAGGGGCCGACACCCCGTGTCGCAAAGCGTGTTAACCTATTTGTTACCGATCGTTTGACCGGCCCGCCATGAGCTTTTTAGCCCCTCCATTCGCCATGCTGCCTGCTTCTTCGAAGTTCAATATCCAGGACCTGATCCAGGCGGTGTCGCGCAACAACGTGTATGACGCCTTCAACGTCAACCTCACACCTCAGCAATGGGAAGTGGTGGCCGCGTACATGCAACCGTTCACGCTGGCCGCGGGGCAGGTGCTGATCGATCAGGGCTCGCCCGACCGCACGCTCTACCTCATCGAAAGCGGCTCGCTCAGCGTGCACGTGGAAGACGAGGACGGCAACATGAAGCTCGCGCTGATCAACCCCGGCTCGGTGGTCGGCGAAGGCGCCTTCTTCTCGCGTTTGCCGCGCACGGCCAGCGTGATCGCCACCGGCCCCTGCAAGCTCTGGAGCCTCACGCCGATCCGGTTCACCGAACTGGCCAACCGCCAGCCCGTGATCGCACTCGAAATCGTGATGGGCCTGGGCTCCGTCATCGCCAAGCGTCTGGCGAACAAGCCCAAGCGCGTGACGGTGACCTGAGCGACCGGGCACAGAACCAGACAGCGTCCCGCGCGCGCCGAGCCTCGCGGATTGCGCGAGCCCGGCCTTCCCCACATACTCCAGATATCCGGCCGCAACCGGGATGGGAACGTTGTACGGGAGGGATCGATGAGTCTTGTCTGCACTGCCTGCCAGGCGATCAACGCCGAAGGCACGAAATTCTGCAAATCCTGTGGCACACGGCTCGTGGTGCCAGCGCCCCAGGCTCCGGAGGTGCCCGCGTCCCTACCCCCAAGCCCAAGCCCAAGCCCGACGCCGTCCCCGGTGGCCGCCCCGACACCACTGCCCCCTCCGGCCCTTCCGCCACTGTTTCCCCAGTCCCCGCCGTCGCCGCCGCCCCTCTGGCCGGAAGAGCCGCCGAAATCGTCCGGCAACGCCGGGCTCATTGTGGGCATCGTGCTGGCGATCCTCGTGATCGCCGGGGCTGTATGGTTCTTTGTGGGCGGCAAGGGCAAGCCGACCACCGAGCCGGTGACGGCCCCGGCAGCGCCGGTTCCTGTGACGCCTCCGACCCCCGCGCCCGTTGTGCCGGCTCCGGCAGCGGAGCCCGCCGCGCCCCCGCCGCCCCCTGTGCCACCCGCCGGGCCGGTACCACCGGCGGCCAAGGCGGCCGCACCGGCAGCCCCCAGACCTGCCCCTGCGCCCGCTCCGCGTCCCGAGCCGAAACCGGCGCCGAAAGCCTCACAGAACAGCGCACCGGTAGTGACATCGCCTGCGCCCGCGGCGGCAGTTCCGCCGCCCAGGCCCGCGCCGCTTCCGCCGCCGCAGCTGGCAACGCCCGTCCCGCAGCCGGCGGGCCCTGCCAGCCCGCGTGAGGCGTGCGGCAAGCGCGTGTTCCTGGCGATGGCCCTGTGCATGGCCGAGCAATGCCGCTCACCCCAATTCACCAACCATCCGCAGTGCGTGCAACTGCGTGAAGAAGAGAAGGCCCGGCGCGAGCGTGAGCAACAGGCGAACTAGGCAGCGTCCGCACCGCAACGGATTCGAGCAAACCCCGGAAAGCAAGCAGTAGCAGGAAGGAATTTCATGTCGATCAGCCAACAACTCTCAAGTGCCGGCAGCCTGCTGTCGGCGGTGGACGCGGTGCGCAATGTGCGCGCCTTGCTGGTGATGCTGGGTGCCCTGGTGGCAGGCGCGCTGGTGTGGGGCCTGGGCGCACTGCTTGCGGTGAAGATCGGCTTCCTCGCGGGCGCACTGTTCTTCCTGGCGGGTGCTGGCGTGGCGTTCTACGGCGCCAACGCGGCTGGCATCATGATCATGGACGAGGCCAAAGGCCTGCGTTCCCGCCCGATCGTGGCGGCGCTGGTGACGTCGCTGGCCACGAGCCACAGGTTGCTGCTGGCCCTGCTGTTGTTTGCGGCGATCTACCTGCTGGGCCTGCTGGCGCTGGCGATCGTGTTGCTCATCTGCAAGATCCCGTTCATCGGGCCGCTGCTGTACACGGTGGTGTTCCCCGTGAGCGTGGTGATCGTCGGGGTGGCGATCTTCGCGCTCTATGCCGTGGTGTTCCCGCTTTCCGCGCCTGCGGTTTGGGACGGCGCGGGCACGATGCAGACCGTGTCGCGGTTGCTGGCCATCGCGCGCAGCCGCATCGTCAACGTGCTGATCATGATGGCGTTGCTGTTCTTCCTCGTTGGCGTCGTCGGCGGTTTCATCGCGCTCATCATGGTGAGCGGCACGCTGGTCACCGGCGGCATGTCTGCCGCCATCCTGGACATGGGCGGCATGATGGGAATGATGGGCGGCCTCGGTGGCATGGGTGACTACGGCGGTGGACGCAGCGGCAGCTACATGCTGGCCGCAGGCATCGGCGGCGGCGTCGTCTATGCGATCGCGTTCAGCCTGCCGGCGCTGGTCTACTTGCGCGGCTGCTGCCAGGTCTATCTGGGCAATCTGCAGGGCGTCGATGTCGAGGGCATGGAAGCGCAGTTGCGTGAGAAGGTGGATGCGGCCAAGCGCAAAGCCGAGGACCTGCGCGCGCAGGCCACAGCTGCTGCAGCGGCCGCCCAGGCTTCGGCTTCCTCCCCGGCAACTGCATCGCCGCCACCGTCTCCTGTGGCGGCTCCTGTGACGCCGCCTGCGCCCTCGTCGCCACCGGCTTCCGTGGCTGACCTGCCCGTGCCGCCGGCACCGGCCATCGCCCCGTCGGAGCCCGCGCCCGTCTACAAATGCGCCCAGTGCGGCGCGCCGTTTGTCCCGGGCGACGCCTTCTGCGGAGAGTGCGGGCACAAGCTCGCGTAAGTCAAAAGCATCGCAGTCGGGGGCTTTTCAGTCGTCTGAAAGGCCCCTGAAACATTTGCCCGCCGGGCGGCGCACGCGTGCCGCCGGACGGCGCGAAACTTGCTGTGTGCCCGGCATAAAACATCAGGAGTACGGTGTTCCATCGCGTTGCCTCACGGGTGCGCGGTGAAAAAACAGACGTTGAGAGGTCCGGATATGTCGTTGATGGGTTGGTTTTCGCGCAGGGCACGTTCCGCCGGGACGATGGATGAAGATTCGACGGGGTTTTCCCGCCAGGAGGCGACGCGACCCGTGCGCCAGGGCGCGAATGCGCACGCGGACGATCTGGCCGGCACGGCCCGCGTCAATCCGCCGGAGCCCGGCAAGCGCCGCACCGACCGCATGGAGCAGCGCGAGCGCCTGTATGGCGTGGTGCGCGAAGCGATGGTGCGGGCCGGTGTCCTGTCGTCCAGCTACAAGTTCAAGGTGCTGTCGCTCGACCCGCGCGGCGGCCAGTTCATCGTGATGATGGATCTCGCGCGCGATTACGGCCGCGATTCCATGCGCCTGAGCGAGATCGAAGTCATGGTTGCGCAGACCGCCAAGATGCGGTTCAACATCCTCGTATCGGCGGTGTACTGGCGCATGAACGACCACGTGGCCATCGGTGTGCCGACGGCGCGTCCCCAACCGGTCGTGCCGGCGACAGCAGCAGCGGTAGCGGTCCCTGTCATCGAGCAGCCCGTCAATGCCGGCCGAGCGGCCCCGCAGGTGCATGCCGAGCCTGCGGCTGCGCGCGTTGCGGTGCCCACGCCGAAATCCGGCAATCGGCACGAGCCGCTGCAGCCCGATGAGATCGAGGCTTTCAAGCGTGCGCTCATGGAGTCCATCAACAACAAACGCGCCGAAGCGGCGGCGCGCATGGAAGCCCAGACCGAACAGGCCTTGCGCCGCGAGGAGGAGCTGACGCAGATCAAGGCCAAGGGCATTTCATGGCGCGGCCGCAGCACGGCGCGGCTCACCGGCTACGAAGACACCGAGGCGATGGAGCCGTTCGACCACAGCACGGAAGAAGGTGAGCGCAGCCCCGGTCTGAGTGCCACGCAGTTCGGCGAACTGCACTGAGCGCGCATTCCGCTGGTCGCGATGGTCGATGGTCGTCAGTGCCCCGCGAAGTCCACGAGCGTGAAGAGCGGCAGACCGCTCTCGCGCAACCGGTCCGAGCCGCCGAGTTCGGGCAGGTCGACAATGGCAGCGCCCTCCATCACGGTGCCGCCGAGCTTTTCAAGCAACTTCTTGCCGGCCATCATCGTGCCGCCCGTGGCGATGAGGTCGTCGATCAGCAGCACGCGGTGGCCCGGCTTGATCGCATCGGTGTGCAGTTCGACCGTGGCGCTGCCGTACTCGAGTTCGTAGGTTTCCTCGACGGTCGTGAACGGCAGCTTGCCTTTCTTCCGGATCGGCACGAAACCCACGTTGAGCTCATAGGCCACCACGGCGCCGAGGATGAAGCCACGCGCGTCCAGCCCGGCCACCACGTCGGGGCGCAGGTCCGGGTCCATGTAGCGGTGCACGAACGCGTCGATCAGCACGCGGAACACCTTGGGGTTCTGCAGCAGCGGCGTGATGTCGCGGAACTGCACGCCCGGCGCAGGCCAGTCCGGCACGGTGCGGATGTTGTCCTTGAGGTACTGGTTGACGTCGAAGTGCGGCATGGTCTCAAGCGAAAGTGGTGCGACCCAGCATTCTGCCCTGACGGTCCACGATGAAGGCCTCACCCATCGCCATGTGCTCGCCGGTCAGCGCCGTCATGTTGACCTGGTGCGTGATCCAGACCTGGAAGCCCTGGGCGGGCAGCCCGGCGAGCGCGCTGCGCAGGCGCGCTGTCTGGGCGTCGCGTCCTTCGGTACCGAAGAACGAATTGAGCACGGGCCATACCTCGTTCTTTCCGAAGGCCAGCTGCGCCGTGTCGACACAGCGGCACCACGCACTGCTTCGCACCGCCGCCGGCACCAGCTGCTGCGACGCGAACCACTGGCCCATGCGACGCGCCTGCGCGCGGCCCGCGTCACTGAGGTTGCGCTGCGTCGAGCAGTCGCCGAGGCGGAATCCGGGCGGGTCGCCGACGCCCGGCTCGGTCTGCGCATGCCGCACGAGCGCGATGCAGCCGCCAGCCTTCAGCAAGGCGGCCGCATCGGCCGTGGCATTTGCCGGGTGCAATGCGGAAGTGGCAGGAACCAGTCCCGCCAGAAGGACAGAGCGTCGTGTCAGTGCCATCGCCAGACTCCTTGGCCAGTGATGGCGAATCATCCGCGCAGCAGCTTTTCCTCCGCAATCGCGAGGGTTTCCGCCTTGCCGCTGAGCACGAGCGTGTCCCCGTCCTGCAGCGTGGCGTCGTCGCCTTCTGTGGCCAGTTTGCCATTCGCCCGGCGCAGGCTCACCACGCGCACATTGAGCGCATGCAGCGCAAAGTGCTCCAGCGTCCTGCCGAGCGACTTCGCGCCGTAGGGCAAGGTGACCGTTGCCAGGCGCTCGTGGTCGCGTTCGTTGACCGTGTCGTCGTCGGTGCCGTGGAAGTAGCCGCGCAGCAGGTTGTAGCGTGCGTCACGCTGGTCCTGCACGAGGCGGATCACGCGGCGCATCGGCACGCCGACCAGCGCGAGCGCGTGGCTGGCAAGCATGAGCGAACCCTCGATGGCTTCGGGCACGACTTCGGTAGCGCCGGCTTCCTGCAGTTTTTCCAGGTCGTGGTCGTCCTGCGTGCGCACGATCACCGGCACATGCGGGGCGTGCTCGCGCGTATTGGCGAGCACCTTGAGTGCGCCGGGTACGTCCAGGTAGGTCACCACCACCGCGCTGGCGCGTGCCAGGCCCGCGGCCACCAGCGACTGAAGGCGCGCAGCGTCGCCGAACACGACGGAATCGCCCGCCGCAGCGGCTTGCCGCACGCGGTCGGGGTCGAGGTCGAGCGCCATGTAAGGAATGCCTTCGGTTTCCAGCATGCGCGCAAGGTTCTGGCCGCAACGGCCGTAGCCGCAGATGATCACGTGCTTGTTGGCGTTGATCGACTTGCGCGCGATGGTGGTCATCTGCAGCGACTGCTGCAGCCACTCGCTGGCCACCAGCTTCATGACGATGCGGTTGCTGTACTGGATGATGAACGGCGTGGCCAGCATGGACAGCACCATGCTCGCGAGGATGGGGTTGAGCAGCTCGCGCGAAACCAGGCCGTTGTCGTTGGCGAGCGCGAGCAGCACGAGGCCGAATTCGCCAGCCTGCGCGAGGTAGAGGCCGGTGCGCATCGATACGCCCATGGTCGCGCCCAGCGCGTGCGCGAGCACCGTCACCAGCACCAGCTTGAACAGCACGGGCAGCACCAGCAACGTGAGCACGAGGCCCCAACGCTCGACCACGACGTGCCAGTCGAGCGTCATGCCGACGGTGATGAAGAACAGGCCCAGCAATACGTTGTGGAACGGCCGGATGTCGGTTTCCACCTGGTGCTTGTATTCGGTTTCCGAGACGAGCATTCCGGCAATGAATGCGCCGAGCGCGAGACTCAGGCCCGCGAGTTCGGTCAGCCAGGCCAGGCCCAGTGTGATCAGCAACAGGTTCAGCACGAACAGTTCTTCGCTCTTGCGCCGCGCCACGATCGTCAGCCACCAGCGCATCACGCGCTGGCCACCGACCAGCAACACGGTGATCAGCACGATGGCCTTGGCCGTGGCCAGGGCCAGCGCGGTGGCGAGCTGTTCGGCGCTGGCACTGAGGGCCGGGATCAGCACCAGCAGGGGCACCACGGCCAGATCTTGCAGCAGCAGGATGCCCATGACGCGCTTGCCATGCTCGCTTTCGAGCTCCAGCCTGTCCGCCATGAGCTTGACGACGATGGCCGTGCTGCTCATCGCCATCGCGCCAGAAAGCGCCAGCGCCGTCTGCCAGCGCATGTGCCACAGCGTGGGTGCCAGCGCGGCGAGGAACAGCGAGCCCAGCGTGACCGCCAGCATGGTGAGCACCACCTGCGCCAGCCCCAGGCCGAACACGTGCCGGCGCATGGCGCGCAGCTTGGGCAGGTTGAATTCGAGCCCGATCACGAACATCAGGAACACCACGCCGAATTCGCCCAGGTGCTGCACGGCTGCGGAGTTCTGCGCCAGCGCCAGCGCATGCGGCCCGATCAGGATGCCCACCGCCAGGTAGCCCAGGATGGGCGGAAGCTTGAGCGAGCGGCAGGCCACCACGCCCAGCACGGCGGCCAGCAGGTACAGGAGCGTGAGGGCGAGTGAACTCATGGGCGACAAATCATGGGCGACTGATACTAGCAAGTGCGGTGCCGCAACGCCCCCGTAGAATCTCGGCATGACATTTGACACCGCACAGGCGCTGCGCCTGGCCCAGGAGACATTCGACATCGAAGCGGCTGCCATCCTCGGCCTCAAGCGCCGGGTGAATGCGGATTTCGCGCGTGCCATAGAACTCATGCTCGACGTGCGCGGGCGCGTGGTCGTCATGGGCATGGGCAAGAGCGGCCACATCGGCCGCAAGGTGGCGGCCACGCTGTCGTCCACCGGCACGCCCTCCATGTTCGTGCACCCGGCCGAGGCGAGCCACGGTGATCTCGGCATGATCAAACCGGTCGATGTGGTGCTGGCGATCTCCAACAGCGGCGAGAGCGACGAGCTGACGGCGATCCTGCCTGTGCTCAAGCGCCTGGGTGCGCCGCTGATCGCCATCACCGGGGGCCTCCAGTCCACGCTGGCCCGCCACGCGGATCTGGTGCTGGACAGCGGTGTCGAGAAGGAAGCCTGCCCGCTCAATCTCGCCCCTACGGCCAGCACGACTGCGCAGCTCGCCATGGGCGACGCGTTGGCCGTGTGCCTGCTGGAAGCGCGTGGTTTCAAGCCCGAAGACTTCGCACGCTCGCACCCGGGCGGCTCGCTGGGCCGCCGGCTTCTCACGCACGTCAGCGACGTCATGCGCGCCGGCGACAAGGCGCCGTCCGTGGGACCGCAGGCCAGCTTCAGCGAACTGATGCGCGAAATGAGCGCCAAGGGCCTGGGTTCGTCGGCCGTGGTGGACGATGCGGGCAAGGTACTGGGCATCTTCACCGACGGCGACTTGCGCCGCCTGATCGAGCAGGGCGCGGACCTGCGGGCGTGTGTCGCAGCCGACGTGATGCACGCCAATCCGCAAACGGTTCAGCGCGATGCGCTGGCAGTCGACGCGGCTGCGCTGATGGAGCAGCACCGCATCACCAGCGTGCTGGTCGTGGACGACGCCGGCGTGCTGTGTGGCGCGCTCAACTCCAACGACCTGATGCGCGCCAAGGTCATCTGAACATGGCCACGCCGCTGTCTTCGCTCGCTCCGGCCCTGGACTTCGCGCCCGAACTGCTGCTCAAGGCGCAGGGCGTGCGCGTTGCCTTCTTCGACGTGGACGGCGTGCTGACGGATGGCGGCCTCTATTTCTCCGAATCCGGCGAGACGCTCAAACGCTTCAACACGCTCGACGGCCACGGCCTCAAGCTGCTGCAGCGTGCGGGCATCACGCCGGTCGTCATCACCGGGCGCGACTCCATGCCACTGCGCGCGAGACTGGCTGCATTGGGTATCACGCATGCGCGCTTCGGCACGGAAGACAAGTTTCCCGCCGCACAGGAGTTGCTTGCGATACTCGGCTTCACATGGCAACAGGCGGCCGCCATCGGCGATGACTGGCCCGATCTGCCATTGCTCGCGCATAGTGCCTTCTCTGCTGCGCCTGCCAATGCGCATGCGCAGGCGAAAGCTGCAGCCAGCTACGTGACGCAGGCCCGTGGCGGCGAAGGTGCAGGGCGCGAGTTCTGCGACCTGTTGCTGGTGGCTGGCGGCCACTACCGCCGACTGCTCGACGACTCACTGCAGGGCAAGGCCCCGGATTCAGAAAAGCCAGGAGCAACGAGGGCTTCTGCATGAGCAACGGCCTGCGCCTTGTCCGCCAGACACTGGACCGCCTGTCCATCTACCTGCCGATCCTTCTCATGGGCCTGCTGGCCTTGGGCACCTACTGGCTCGCGCGCAATGCGCCGTTGCCGCAGGAGCCCGTCGCGCAGCGCGAGGCGAAGCATGAACCCGACTACTTCATGCGCCGTTTCGCGGTGAAGACCTTCACTGCCGACGGCCAGCTGCGCAGCGAGGTCCAGGGCACAGAAGCCCGGCACTTCCCGGACACGGACACGCTGGAGATCGACAAGGTGCGCATCCGCTCCATGAGCAAGCAGGGCTACGTGACCACCGCAACGGCGGACCGTGCGCTGACCAATGCGGATGGCAGTGAGGTGCAACTCTTCGGCAATGCCATCGTCGTGCGCGACGCAACGGTGGACGCGGCCGGCAAACCGCTGCCGCGGCTGGAGTTCCGGGGCGAGTTCCTGCACGCGTTCCTCGACACGGAGCGCGTCAAGTCGCACAAGCCTGTCACGCTCACGCGAGGCGCCGACCAGTTCACCGCCAACAGTCTCGATTACGACAACATCGAGCGCATGATGAACCTGCAAGGCCGCGTGCGGGGCGTGCTGATGCCGCGTGCGGCGCAACGCTGAAAGCTGCTTCCACATGAACCGACTTGCTTTCATCACCGGTGCGTCCAGTGGTATCGGCCAGGCGCTGGCGCTGCGCTTCCACCGCGCGGGCTACAACGTTGCACTGGTGGCACGCCGCACGACCGAAACCGAGGCGTGGGCTGTCGCGCAGGGCCTGGATGCTGCGCGCTGGCGCGTCTACGGTGCGGATGTCGCGGTCGCCGACAGCATTGTCGAAGCGGGCCGGCTGTGCATCCGGCAGCAGGGTGTGCCCGATGTGGTCATCGCCAACGCGGGCATCAGCATCGGCATGGACACGGCCATGCGTGAAGACATCGACGTGATGGCGCAGACTTTCGCGACCAACAACATCGGCATGGCTGCCACGTTCCATCCGTTCATCGAGGGCATGGTGGCGCGACGCAGTGGCGCGCTGGTCGGCATTGCAAGTGTCGCCGGCATCCGTGGCCTGCCGGGACATGGCGCGTACTGTTCGAGCAAAGCGGCTGTCATCAGCTACTGCGAGAGCCTGCGCGGCGACATGCGTCGTGCAACCGGCCGCGATGGTGTGCGCGTCGTCACACTGCTCCCGGGCTACATCGACACGCCGCTCACGCGGGAAAACCGCTACAGCATGCCTTTCCTCATGACAGCGGAAGCTTTTGCAGATGAAGCCTTCAAGGCCATCGAGGCGGGGATGAGCTACCGCGTCATTCCATGGCAGATGGGTGTGGTAGCCAGGTTGCTGCGCGTGCTGCCCAACGCGCTGTTCGACAAGGTGCTCAGTGGCCGGGCGCGCAAGCATCGCAAGGGCGAAGGCGTCCAGGGTAACGGCGGAAGCTGAGCCCGGAAACGAAAAAGGCTCCGTGAGGAGCCTTTTGCACGAGACGGGAGCAACGCCCGTCAGCGGAGATCAGTAGCTGTTGCCACCGCCGTAGCCGCCGCCACCGCTGCGGCCACCACCGCCGCCGCCGCCACGCGGGCCAGCGCCGTACGGGCTGCGGAAACCGCCGTCGCCGCCACCGCCGCTGCGGCCGCCGCCGTAACCACCGCCGCCGCCTTCACGACGGCCACCGCCACCGCCGCCGTAGCCGCCGCCACCACCGCCACCGAAACCCCCGCTACGGGGAGGACGGGCTTCCATGGGACGTGCTTCGTTGACGACGACGCTACGGCCACCCAGGGGTTGGCCGTTCATGCCGTTGATTGCAGCTTGTGCTTCGGCATCGCTGCCCATTTCCACAAAGCCGAAACCCTTGGAGCGGCCGGTGTCGCGCTCCATCATCACCTTGGCGCTGGTCACAGAGCCGAATTGACCGAAGGCTTGCTCCAGATCGCCGTCGCGCACCGAATAAGGCAGGTTGCCGACGTACAGTTTGTTGCCCATGAAGGGACTCCTAATAAACACTGAATAGAAGCGATGGAGTCCCGAATTCACAGCGCAAATAACAGCTGGGGCGCGAAACTGACCGATCACCGAAAAACGCGCCTGCCCCTACGGGCATGCGCGGTCTCATTATGAGCCGGAACGATCCTCAATACGCAAGCGTTTTGTGAGGCAAAACCCCTACGCTGATGCAAAAAAAGACGAGTTAGTAATCACTCCGATCCGTTCTCGTGCCCGTATTTGGGGCATTGTCAGGGTCGCTGTCCCCTGATCACACTACAATCGCGTGGTCATTGGGGAGTAGCCTCCCTCCGGTTTTCCGAGAGGGGCTTGCGTCAACAGACTTGCCGGCCTGCAGCAGCAGTGCGGGCATGGCGCAAACGGTTCACGGACTTGGCGAGACCTTTGACTGCACATCCTCCGATAACAACGGCCGGAGGGAGTTGTGCAGTCAATGGTTTTGTTCAACGCTCCGGCCGGAAGCCCCACATCATGGAAGCCTTTTTCGTCTCCACCGGCATCGTCGCGCTCGCTGAAATGGGCGACAAGACGCAGTTGCTTTCACTCGTTCTCGCCGCCCGGTTCCGCAAACCCTGGCCCATCGTGCTGGGCATCCTCGTCGCCACGCTGGTCAATCACGCCCTTGCCGGCGCACTGGGCGCCTGGGTGACGACGCAACTCGGCCCGGACGTCCTGCGCTGGGTGCTGGGGGCGTCCTTCATTGCCATGGCAGGCTGGATGCTCATCCCGGACAAGCTCGATGACGAGGACACGAAAGACAACCCGCGTCTGGGCGTCTTCGTCACGACCGTGATCGTGTTCTTCCTGGCCGAAATGGGCGACAAGACGCAAATCGCCACCGTCATGCTGGCAGCGCGCTACAGCGAATACATCTGGGTCGTTGCCGGCACCACCTTGGGCATGATGCTGGCCAACGCGCCGGTGGTCTGGTTGGGCGAGCGCATCGTGAAACGCGTGCCACTGAAGGTCGTGCACACGGTGTCGGCCATCGTGTTCGCGGCGCTGGGCGTGCTGGCACTGGCCGGCGTGGGTTGATATACTGGCCGTCCAGCGCCGATTTGCTCCAGCTTGCGGGCGCTTAACAAGTTCAGCTAAAGACGGCAGCCCGACCCGGCATCGTTTTTGGCGAGCCGGGTTTTTTTATGGTCGTCGTTCCCCAATCCATGCAGTTCGCCGAGCCGCTCCCGCTGCAGAGCGGCGCGAGCATCCGCGACTACACGCTCGCCTACGAGACGTACGGCGCGCTCAATGCCGATCGCTCGAATGCAGTGCTGGTCTGCCACGCGCTCAACGCGTCGCACCACGTCGCGGGCGTCTATGCCGGTCAGGACAAGAGCGAAGGCTGGTGGGACAACATGATCGGCCCCGGCAAGGCGGTGGACACCGACCGCTTCTTCGTCATCGGCATCAACAACCTGGGCTCATGCTTCGGCTCCACCGGCCCGATGCACACCAACCCCGATACCGGCCGCATCTACGGCGCCGACTTTCCTGTGGTGACGGTGGAAGACTGGGTCAACGCGCAGGCGCGGCTGCTCGACGCACTGGGCATCGACACGCTGGCTGCGGTGATGGGCGGAAGCCTCGGCGGCATGCAGGCGCTGTCGTGGACGCTTCAGTATCCGCAGCGCATGCGCCATGCGGCGGTGATCGCGAGCGCGCCCAACCTCAATGCCGAGAACATCGCGTTCAATGAGGTGGCACGCCGTGCGATCGTGACCGACCCGGACTTCCACGGCGGCCACTTCTACCAGCACGGCGTGATCCCCAAGCGCGGCCTGCGCATCGCGCGGATGATCGGCCACATCACGTACCTGTCGGACGATGTGATGAACGAGAAGTTCGGCCGCCAGCTGCGCGAGGGCATCGACCTGCGCTACACCACGCAGGACATCGAGTTCCAGATCGAAAGCTACCTGCGCTACCAGGGCGACAAGTTCAGCGAGTACTTCGACGCCAACACCTACCTGCTGATCACGCGCGCCCTCGACTATTTCGACCCGGCGCGTGCGCACGAAGGCCGCCTGAACAAGGCGCTGGCAGCGGCCACGGCGAAATTCCTGCTGGTGAGCTTCACCACCGACTGGCGTTTCTCGCCGCAACGCAGCCGCGAGATCGTCAAGGCGTTGCTGGACAACGAGCGCGACGTGGCCTATGCGGAGATCGACGCGCCGCACGGGCACGACGCTTTCCTGCTCGACGATGCGCGCTACCTCGGCGTCGTGAAGTCGTATTTCGAGCGCATCGCGAAGGAGTGCGGGCAATGAGCGAACGCGCACGTCTCGAAATCCTCGCGCGGCTCGTGCCGCACGGCTCCCGCGTGCTCGACCTGGGCTGCGGCGATGGCGCGATGCTCGACTACCTGCAGACCGAGCGCGGCTGCACCGGCTACGGCATCGAGATCGACGATGCCAACGTGCTGGCCTGCGTGCAGCGCGGCGTGAACGTCATCCAGCTCAACCTCGACAAAGGCCTGTCGGTATTCGACGATGCGTCGTTCGACGTGGTGCTGCAGATCGACGCGCTGCAGCACTTGCGCAACGTCGAGACCATGTTGCGCGAAACCGCGCGCGTGGGGCGCACGGGCATCGTCACCTTCCCCAACTTCGGCCACTGGCCTAACCGGCTGCAGATCGCGATGGGCCGCATGCCTGTCACGAAGACGCTGCCCTACCAGTGGTACGACACACCCAACATCCGCGTCGGCACGCATGCCGACTTCGCCGTGCTGGCCGAGCGCAACGGGTTGAAGATCGAAGACAGCTTCGGCCTGAACGAAGGCCAGGAAGTGCGCTTCGCGCCGAATCTGCGCGCCAGCACGGCGGTCTTCAAGTTCAGCCGATGAACCCGGCGGCGTGACCGCAGCGTTGCGGGCGGCGCTATGCTTGCCGCATGCCACGATTTGCCGCCAACCTGTCGCTGCTCTACCCCGAAATCCATTTCCTCGACCGCTTCGAGGCGGCTGCGCGGGATGGATTCGACGCGGTGGAATTCCTGTTTCCCTACGCCTGGCCGGCGCATGAGTTGCGTGCGCGGCTCGACCATGCGGGCCTGCAGCAGGTGCTGTTCAATTCCCCGCCCGGCGGAACGGATGCGGACTCCATCGCGCGTGCGTGGGAAGCGGGCGACAAGGGCATTGCCTGCGTGCCGGGACGCGAAGCCGAATTCCGCGACGGCGTGACGCTCGCGCTGGAGTATGCGCAGGCGCTGGGCTGCCCGCGCATCCACCTGATGGGCGGGCAGATCCCCGAAGGCCGCACGCGCGAATCGGTGCAGCCCACGTACATCGCGAACCTGCGCTGGGCCGCGCAGCAGGCGGCAGCCGTCGGCGTCGACGTGCTGATCGAGCCGATCAACACGCGCGATATCCCGCGCTTCTTCCTCAACCGGCAGGATCACGCGCACGAGATCGTCGACGCCGTCGGCGAGCCCAACCTCAAGGTGCAGATGGACCTCTACCACTGCCAGATCGTCGAGGGCGACGTGGCGATGAAGATCCGCAAGTACCTGCCGACCGGTCGCGTCGGGCATTTCCAGATCGCGGGGGTGCCCGAGCGGCATGAACCGGATGTCGGCGAAATGAATTACACCTACCTGTTCCATGTGATCGACGAGGTGTCGCAGGCATGCGGATGGCAGGGTTGGGTCGGCTGCGAATACCGTCCTGCGCGCGGCATGGCGCCCGGCGGCACGTCCGCCGGTCTCGGCTGGATGCGGCGCTGACAGGGCCGTACAGCGCGCCGGCGCTGTTACAGGGCCTTTGCGCCGAAGCACTGGCGCGCTGCCGGGGCGCGGAGTAAAGTTGCCGGGTTCTCCAGCGAGTGCCCACCCATGAACGCTCCCCTGCACAAAGAAATTCCTTCCGGCGTGCTCGACGCCGCACAAGCCCTCTCGCACGCCACCCAGCAATGGGACCGCGACATCGTGAGGCAGCTCACCGACTACATCCAGATCCCGGCCAAGTCGCCGTCCTTCGACAAGGAATGGTCCGAGCATGGCTATCTGGAGACCGTGTTGCGCAATGCCGCCGCGTGGGTGGAAGCGCAGAAGGTCGAAGGCCTGAAGCTGGAGATCGTGCGCTTGCCCGGCCGCACGCCGGTGCTGTTCTTCGAGATCGCGGCCACGCGTGCCGCGTCGCCGCAGACCGTGCTGATGTACGGCCACCTGGACAAGCAGCCCGAGTTCACCGGCTGGCGTAACGACCTCGGCCCGTGGACGCCCAAATACGAAGACGGCAAGCTCTTCGGCCGCGGCGGCGCGGACGACGGCTACGCGGTCTACGCGAGCATCGCCGCCGTGCAGGCGCTCAAGGCGCAGAAGGTGCCGCATCCGCGCATCGTCGGCATCATCGAGACCTGTGAAGAGTCGGGTTCGTACGATCTGCTGCCCTACGTGGACGCGCTGCGTCCGCGCCTGGGCGAAGTCGAGCTCGTCATCTGCCTGGACAGCGGCGCGGGCAACTACGACCAGCTCTGGCTCACCACCAGCCT
Organism: Variovorax sp. VNK109; assembly: GCF_049445855.1. Lineage (NCBI taxonomy): Bacteria > Pseudomonadati > Pseudomonadota > Betaproteobacteria > Burkholderiales > Comamonadaceae > Variovorax > Variovorax sp. VNK109. Next base: position 103,345 of record NZ_JBMSDV010000004.1, read on the forward strand.
GCGTGGCATGGCCAGCGGCATGCTGCGCGTCGAGATCCTCACCGAAGGTGTGCACTCGGGCGATGCGTCCGGCCTCGTGCCTTCGAGCTTCCGCATCCTGCGTCATGTGCTCGACCGCCTCGAAGACAGCGCAACCGGCCGCCTGCTGCCGGCCAGCCTGCACTGCGAAGTGCCGCCTGACCGGCTCGCGCAGGCGCGTGCGACGGCGGCCATCCTCGGTGACGAGGTGTACAAGCGGTTCCCCTGGGCGCACTACGACTGCGGCGGCTCCACGGCTTTCGCACTGCCCACCACCACCGACCCGGTGCAGGCGCTCATCAACCGCACCTGGACGCCGACGCTGAGCGTCACCGGTGCCGAGGGATTCCCCGCGCTCAAGGACGCCGGCAACGTGCTGCGGCCCTACACCGCGTTCAAGCTGTCGCTGCGCCTGCCGCCGCTGGTCGATGCCGGCCAGGCGGTGCAAGACATCAAGAAGCTGCTCGAAGACAATGCGCCTTACCAGGCCAGGGTCACGTTCGACAGCCAGGGCGGCGCGACCGGCTGGAACGCGCCGTCGATGACGTCGTGGTTCGAGCGCGCGCTCAACGACGCGTCGCAAGCGCATTTCGGCGCGCCGTGCGGCTACATCGGCCAGGGCGGCACCATCCCGCTGATGAACATGCTGAGCGAAGGCTTCCCCACCGCGCAGATGATGGTCTGCGGCGTGCTCGGGCCGCGCAGCAACGCGCACGGCCCGAACGAATTCCTGCATGTGCCTTACGCCAAGCGCCTCACGGCCGCCGTGGCACAGGTGATCGCGCAGCTGCCATCGACTGCCGACGCGCAGGCGCAGACCGCCACGGCCTGACGCCCGCGTGACCAGGCTCTCCACCTTCACCGCCCTGGACGGCGAAAACCTCGCCCTGCAGGACTGGCCCTTGCCGGACAACGTCCGCCTGCGCGGTGTGGTGCTGATCGTGCACGGCCTCGGTGAATACGCGGGACGCTATGACCATGTGGCCGAACAGCTCAACGGCTGGGGTTTTGCGGTGCGCAGCTACGACCAGTACGGCCATGGTGAATCGGGCGGCGCGCGGGGTGCCTTGCCCACGACGATGCGCCTGCTCGAAGACCTGGCGGACGTGGTGGACACCACACGCCACCGCCTGCGCGACGAGACGCCGCTCTTCCTTCTGGGACACAGCATGGGCGGCCTTGTGGCGGGCAACTTCGTTGCGCGCGGCATACGCCGGGTGGAAGGCCTCATCATGTCCTCGCCGGCGCTCGACCCGGGCCTGGGCGTCCTGCAGAAACTCATGCTTGCCGTCGTGCCGCGCATCGCACCCGACCTGTGCGTGGGCAACGGGCTCGATCCGCAATACCTCTCGCATGACGCCGCCGTCGTCAAGGCCTACAAGGAAGATCCGCTCTGCCATGACCGCATCTGCGGGCGGCTGGCGAGTTTCATCGCGAAGGCGGGGCCCGAAACGGTGGCACGCGCCCCGAAGTGGCGGGTGCCCACGCTGCTCATGTATGCGGGCAGCGACCGGCTGGTGAATCCGGCCGGCAGCCGGGCGTTCGCCGCCGCCGCGCCGAAGGAAGTGGTGACCTCACACTGCTTCGAGCAGCACTATCACGAGATCTTCAACGAAGTGGACCGCGAGCCGGTGTTCGCGATGCTCAGGCAGTGGCTGGACGCACGCTGCGCCGCGTGAACCAGAACAGCAGCCCGGCGATCGCCAGCACGGGCACCAGCGAGCCCCAGTTCAGCAGCGTCCAGCCCTGCGTCGTCACCAGTGCGCCGGACGCGAACGAGGTCACGCCCAGCGTCGAAAACAGGAAGAAGTTGATGGCGCCCTGCGCGGCGTCGCGTTCTTCCGGGCGGTAGGCCTGCAGCGACAGCGTCGTGCTGCCGGTGAAGAGGAAATTCCAGCCCACGCCGAGCAGGAACAGCGCAATCAGGAACTGGTGGAGGTTCACGCCCGACAGCGCGACCGCGATGCACGCGAGGTTGAGCGCGATGCCCACCGCCATGATGACCGGCGCGCCGAACTTGCGGATGAGGTGTCCGGTGAAGAAGCCCGGCGCGAACATGCCGATGACGTGCCATTCGAGCACCAGCGCCGCATTCGAGAAAGGCAGGCCGCACTGCTGCATGGCGATGGGGGTCGAAGCCATCAGCAGATTCATCACGCCGTAGCCCAGCGCACCGCATGCGGTGGACACGATGAACACCGGCTGGCGCATGATGACGCCCAGCGGCCGGCCTGTGCCTGCGGCGCTGCGCGCAGGCGGTGGCGGGAAGTTCACGAAGGCCAGCAACGCGGACGCGAGCAATGCGACACAGGCGAGTGCGAGATACGCGCCGGCGAACGGCGCGTCGAGAAGCGTGCGCGTATAGGTCGCGAGATTCGGCCCGACAATGGCGCCGATCAGGCCTCCGGCCATGACCAGCGAGATGGCCTTTTCCTTCGCGGAAGGTTCGGCAAGCTCGGCAGCGGCAAAGCGATAGAGACTGGCGTTGGCGCTGTAGTAGCCGGCCAGCAATGTGGCAAGGCACAGCAGCCAGAAGTTCCTGCTGGATGCGGCATACGCGCACAGCAGCGCAGAGGCAAAGGCCACCAGCAACCCGAGCTGGAACGACCGCTGCCGGCCCAGGCGCGACTGCACGCGCGCCACCACGCCGGTGGACAAGGCGCCGCCGACCACGTAGCCCATGACCGGCAGCGTCGCCATCCAGCCCAGCGGGGCGAGACTCAGGCCCACCAGTCCGTTGATGGCGATGAAAGTGACGTTGTTGGTGAGGAAGAGACCCTGGCAGACGGCCAGGAGCCAGAGGTTGCGGTTCATGACGCAGCGTAGCGTGGAGGAGCGGCCCAGTCTACACAGCGTTGCTTACAGCGCTTGCAGCGTGGCCGCGGCCACGACGGCGATGCCGGCCGTCTCCGAGCGCAACACGCGCGAACCGAGGGAAAGCGGCAGCATGCCGCTGGCCAGTGCCGCCGCTTCTTCCTGTGCGCTCAGGCCGCCTTCAGGGCCGACGAGGCACACGAATGCAGGCGGTTCCAGGCGCTGCGCGAGCGGCGATGGATCGGCAGCGCTGTCCTGCAGCGACAGCACGAACGAAGGCATAGATTTCGGCGCGACCAGCCAGACGGGAAGGTCGCTGACCGCATGGATGAGCGGCACGCGATTGCGCCCGCACTGCTCGCACGCCGCGGCGGCAATGGATTGCCAATGCGCCTGTTTCCTGGCCGCGCGTTCGCCCGACAGCCGCAACACGCTGTGCGCCGTGTGCAAGGGCTGGATGCTCGCCACGCCGAGTTCGGTGGCTTTCTCGACCAGCCAGTCCATGCGCTCGTTGGCCGGCATGCCGATGGCAAGGTGCACCTGTCGCGACGCTTCGCGTTCGACGCCGCGGTGGGCGAGCACCTTCACGCTGACATCGCTGCGCCCCATGCGCAGCACTTCGGCCGTGAACTCGCCGCCTTCGCCGTTGAACAACGTCACCTCATCCCCGGGCTGCAGGCGCAGCACCTGCACATGCCGCGCCGCTGTCGCAGGCAATGGCAATTCGGTGCCTTCGGCAAGGGGAACGGGACAGTGGAAACGGGGCATGGCCGGTCACACGCGGCCGAATGCGAAACCGGTGGCTGCCTGCGTGCCCTCGATCTCGTCCACCAGCCGCAGCAGCGGCGTGAGCTCCCGGTAGCGGCTGGCGGTGGAGCGGATGTAGCCGATGAAGCGCGGTGCGTCCGCAAGGTATTTCGCCTTGCCATCGCGCAGTGTGAGCCGCGCGAAGATGCCCGCCACCTTGAGGTGCCGCTGCAGGCCCATCCATTCGACGCCGCGATAGAACTCGCCGAAATCATCGGCCCATGCATGCGCATCGTCCCCGGTGCCGAAGAGCCCTGCCGCGCGTGCCTTCTGCCAGTAGCGAACGGTCACGTCGAGCACGAACTCCTCTTCCCAGCTCAGGAAGGCATCGCGCATCAGGCTGGCGATGTCGTAGGTGATGGGGCCGTACACGGCGTCCTGGAAATCGAGCACGCCCAGCGGGGCGCGGCCGCCATCCGGATTCACCATCAGGTTGCGCGGCATGAAGTCGCGGTGCACGTACACCTGTGGCGCGGCGAGGTTGCGCTCGATGATGAGCGCGAACGTCTTGTCCAGCGTGGCGCGCTGCGCGTCGGACAGTGTCACGCCGCGATGACGCGCGAGGTACCAGTCAGGAAACAGCGACAGCTCGCGCTGCAGCAACGCGTGGTCGTACGGCGGCAACACGTTCGGCAGCGAGGCTTTCTGCCAGTCCACCAGCGCATCGACCGCCGCGAGATACAGGTCCAGATTGGCGTGCGGCTGCTCGCGGTCGATGACTTCCATCATCGTGCGCGAACCCAGATCGGTCAGCAGCATGAAGCCCAGCGGCTCGTCCCAGGCCAGCACGTGCGGCACCTTCATGCCGGCCTGCTCCATGAGACTGGCAACCTTGACGAACGGGGCACAGTTCTCGTGCTGCGGTGGCGCGTCCATGATGATCAGGCTGCCGGTGGCAGTGGCGGAGTCGATGCGCAGATAGCGCCGGAAGCTGGCGTCGGCCGAAGCCGTCCGCAGGGTGTCCGGCAGCAGCCGGTGTGGTCCGGTCACCGATTCGAGCCAACGGGCGAACGCCTGCGCGCGGACCGGGTCATCCCAGCTGACGGGCATGTTTGCAACGGGGACGGAGGCTGGGGCCGGCGAGCCGGGAGAGGGCGGTGTACTCATGGATAATCCATTCTACAAACGCGGTTGCGGCCCTGGCCCCTGCCTGCGCCCGTCCAACCAGTCCCGACCATCCGTCCCGCCGTTTGCATGCCCTGTGAGCTGATTTCCTTTGAACGCCGCTTCGGCGGCGCTGCCGCGGTTGCGGGCCTGCCTGTCGCGCCGCTGGCGTGGCTGGTGGCGGCGTTGACGTCGCTCACGCCTGCCGCGGCTTGGGCGCAGGCCCAGGCTGCGGGGCCATCCGCAGAGCGTGCGCCCCTGGTCCTCAAGACCAGCCCCATGCTCGCCGAGAAGACCGGCATGAAGCGCAACGAGACGGTGAGCTTCATCCGCGGCGATCGCCTGTCCGGCCGAACCGACCTGGAAACCGTGCTGGAAGGCAATGCCGAAATCCGTCGCGGCGACACCGTCATCAAGGCCGACCGGCTCGAGTACTACCAGCCCGACGATCTGGCCAAGGCACGCGGCAACATCCGCATCAACCAGGCCGGCAACATCTACGAAGGCCCAGTGCTGGAACTGAAGGTCGAGTCCTTCGAGGGCTTCTTCCTGAACCCGCGTTACCGCTTCCTGCGCAACGGTGCCTACGGTGAAGCATCGCGCATCGACTTCATCGACGACCAGCGCGCGATCATCCAGGACGCGAGCTACACCACCTGCCTGGCCGAACCCGGCCCGGGCTGGATGCCGGACTGGATCCTGCGCGCGGCGCGGATCCGCATCGACAACGAAGAGGAAACCGGCGAAGCCGACGGCGCGCTGCTCACCTTCAAGGGCGTGCCGGTGCTGCCGATCCCGTCCATCAGCTTTCCGCTGAGCGAGAAGCGCAAGTCCGGTGTGCTGCCGCCCACCATCGGGCTGGACAACGTCAACGGCCTCGACCTGACGCTGCCTTACTACTGGGACATCGCGCCCAACCGCGATGCGACCATCTATCCGACTCTGATGTCGCGACGCGGCGTCAACGTGGGCGGCGAATTCCGCTTCCTCGAGCGTGACTACCGCGGGCAGCTCCGGCTGGACCTGATGCCCGACGACAAGCTGCGTGATCGCTCGCGCTGGGGCTTGGCAGCGACGCAGGAAGGCCGGTTCGCGGTAGGCTATGGAACGCTGTTGACGAACGTCAATATCAACCGCGTCAGCGACGACAACTACTGGCGCGACTTCTCTCGCAGCTCCGCCTCGCTCACGCAGCGCCTCCTGGCCAGCGATGTGAACGTGTCGTGGGCCCGGGGCGACGTGAGCTTGCAGGCACGGACGCTCAAGTGGCAGACGCTGCAGGACCCGCTCTCGCCCATTACGCCGCCATACGACAAGTTGCCGCAAATCGCCGCCACATGGTCGCGCGCGAACGTGGGGGGCTTCGATTACTCGCTCACCGGCGACTTCACACGTTTCCAGGCGGACCGCTTCTACACGCGCCAGGCCAACGCAGATCGCGCGTATGCACTCGCGCAACTGAGCCGCCCGTGGATCTTCCCTGCGGGCTTCATCACGCCAAAGGTGCAACTGCACGCCACCAACTACCAGTTCGATACACCGCTGGCCAACGGTGCCACATCGGCCAGCCGCGCGGTACCGACGTTCAGCGTGGACAGTGGCCTGGTGTTCGAGCGCGACGCGTCCTATTTCGGCCGGGCCTTCCGCCAGACACTCGAACCGCGCGCGTTCTATGTCTACACGCCCTATCGCGACCAGAGCATGCTGCCTGTGTATGACACCGGCGCCAATGACTTCAACTTCGCCACCATCTACACCGAGAACGCCTTCGGCGGCAACGACCGCATCTCGGACAACAACCTGCTGACGCTCGGCCTGTCATCGCGACTGCTCGACCCGGACACCGGCGCCGAGGCGGCACGCGTCGGCATCGCCCAGCGGTTCCGCTTCCGCGACCAGAACGTGACGCTGCCCGGCGGCGCGCCGGTGAGCGAGCGCCTGAGCGACGTGCTGCTCGGTGCGTCCGTCAACTGGACGCCGCAGTGGTCGGTCGATTCGACGGTTCAGTTCAATCCGAAGACGCGCCGCTCGATCCGCTCGACCATTGGCGCGCGCTACAGCCCGAGCGACTACCGTGTCGTCAGCGCGGCATACCGCCTGCAGAAGGAAAACGTGGCGCCGCTGCTCGTGGGCAGTGAACAGATCGACATCGGCTGGCAATGGCCGTTGAACGACCTGTGGGGCGACAAGGGCCAGAACCTCGGCCCGGGTCGTGGGCAAGGCGGCGGCCGCTGGTACAGCGTCGGCCGCGTCAACTACAGCATGCGCGACAGCAAGGTGGTCGATGCGGTCGTCGGCCTCGAATACGATGCCTGCTGCTGGATCGGTCGTGTCGTTGTCGAGCGTCTGCAGAATGGCACCAGCACCTCGAACAAGCGCATCATGTTCCAGATCGAGTTCGTCGGCTTCACGCGCGTGGGCTCGAACCCGCTGCGCACCCTCAAGGAAAACATCCCCCGTTACCAGTACCTGCGCGAGGAAATCACCACGCCCAGCCGCTTCAGCAACTACGATTGACCCTCATGATCAAACCTGCCCTGGTCCTCGTCGCCTGCCTCGGATCCGCCGCCCTGCCCCTGCACGCGCAGGGCCTGCGCATCCCCGGATCGGGCAGTGGCCCCAGCCTGATGCTGCCGCCCGCCTCTGCTGCAACCACCAGCTCGACCGCGTCGCAACGGCAGGCCGACTACATCGTGGCGGTCGTCAACTCCGAACCGCTCACCAACAACGAAGTGCGCGCGCGTGCATTGCGTTTCCAGCAACAGGCGGCACAGCAAGGCCAGGCGGCGCAGCTGCCGCCCCGCGACATTTTCCTGGGCCAGGTGATGGAACGCCTCATCTCGGAGAAAGCGCAACTGCAGTATGCGCGCGAGATCGGCATCAAGATCGACGATTCGCAAGTCGACAACGCCGAAGCGAACATCGCAGCACAGAACCAGCTTTCCGTTGCCGACTTCCGCCGCCGCCTCAGCAGCGAGGGGATCGATTCGACGCGTTTCCGCGAAGACCTGCGGGGCCAGTTGATCCTGCAACGCCTGCGCGAGCGCGACTTCGAGCAACGCGTGAAGATCAGCGATACGGAGGCCGACCAGTTCCTGCTGGAGCAGAACGCCACAGTGGATGCCACCAGGCTTGAACTGAACATCGCGCAGATCCTCATTGCCGTTCCCGAGACGGCAACGCCGGCGCAAGTGACCGAACTGCAGGCCAGGGCGCAACGCGCCTATGAGCGTGCGCGTGCCGGCGAAGACTTCGCCGCATTGGCGCGCGAACTCTCCAGCGCGCCGGACGCGCGGGAATCCGGCGGCGCCATGGGCCTGCGCACGATCGATCGCTACCCCGAGCTCTTCACGGATGCCGTGCGCACGCTGTCCACCGGCGGCGTGGCCGCGCCCATCCGTTCGGGTGCGGGCTTCCATGTCCTCAAACTGGTCGAGAAGCGCCAGGGCGGGGGCATCGACAGCACGGTCGTCGAGAACCATGCCAGGCACATCCTCCTGCGCATCGGCGCGCAGATGACCCAGGCACAGGCCGTGGAGCGTCTGGCCGCCATCAAGAGGCGCGTGCAGGCAGGCGGTGACTTTGCGGCGCTGGCGCGCGAGACTTCCCAGGATGGCAGCGCAAAGGACGGCGGCGACCTCGGCTGGAGCCGCCCCGGTCAGTTCGTGCCCGAATTCGAGGAAGCTCTGGAAAAACTCGCCGTGGGCCAGGTGAGCGATCCGGTCCTTTCGCGTTTCGGCGTCCACCTCATCCAGTTGCTGGAACGCCGCGAAGCCCGGCTCACGCAGCGCGAGCAGCGCGAGATCGCGCGCAACATGCTGCGCGAGAAGCGGCTCGACGAAACGTATGCGAACTGGGCGCAGGACATCCGTGCGCGCGCTTACGTTGAAATGCGCGAGTCGCCGCAGTAAACCCAGGCCACTTCGCATACAGACCCGGAGCAGGCAGCCGAGACCACCCCGCGATCCGGTTGCCCCCACGATGGCCTCGCACATTCCCCGCAAACGCTTCGGCCAGCACTTCCTGTCGGACGGCGCGATCATCGACGCGATCGTGCGCGGGATTTCACCGCGACCCGGTCAGGCCATGGTCGAGATCGGCCCGGGTCTGGCCGCGCTCACGCAGCCCCTGGTCGAGCGCGTCGGCCGGCTCACGGTCATCGAACTCGATCGCGACCTCGCTGCACGCCTGCGCAAGCATCCGCATCTGGATGTCGTGGAGTCCGATGTCCTCAAGGTGGATTTCGCATCGCTCGTCGTACCGGGCGCTGCACCCGGATCGAAGCTGCGCGTGGTGGGCAACCTGCCCTACAACATTTCCTCACCCATCCTCTTCCACCTGCTCGGATTCGCCGGCCTCGTCGAAGACCAGCATTTCATGCTGCAGAAGGAAGTGATCGACCGCATGGTCGGAAGTCCGGCGACTTCTGATTACGGACGCCTGAGCGTGATGCTGCAGTGGCGCTATGAGATGGAAAACATCCTGTTCGTGCCGCCGGAGTCGTTCGACCCGCCGCCGCGCGTGGACAGCGCCGTCGTGCGCATGGTGCCGCGCGCGCGACCTGCCGACGTCGATGTCGGGTTGCTCGAAGAACTGGTGCAGGTGGCGTTCAGCCAGCGTCGCAAGCTGTTGCGGCATTCGCTGGGTAAATGGCTGGACGCGCGCGACTTCTCCGGTGCGTTCGACCTGCAGCGCCGTGCGGAGGAAGTGCCTGTCGAGCAGTACGTAGCCCTCACCCAGGCGCTGGGGCCGACCTCGACGGTTGCTTCCGCCCAATAAAAAACCCGCCGGAGCGGGTTTTTTATTGCAGGACGCGGGATCGGAAAATCGATCAGGCGGCTGACAGCCAGTAGCCGGCGTTGAACGGGCTGCTCATGCGCAGCGCCAGCGGCGACACGTCCACCAGCTTGTCCGTCGGCATTTTCTCGCCGGCGTCGGATGCCAGCTCGATGCCGGCAATCGCTTCGGTGCCGGTGTCGGCAACCTTGGCCTCGTTGGCCCGTTCTGCTTGGCCTGATTGTGCAGAACGGGCTACAGAAAAGAATAGAAACAGCGGAACGGTATTTTCCGGTCTGCCCAGTAGTCGGCCGCGTCGCGGAAGATGTCCAGCAACTGCTCGCGCGCTTCCTTGTCGAACTTGGCGTTCGCCGGGATCTGCTCCAGCACGACGACGAAACCGGGCTGCGGGCCCGATTTATGCAACGGATCCGTCATGCAGTCGTACAGCGCGTCGAAATTCTTGCCGAAGTGGGTCGGGAAGGTGAACTGCTGGGCGATCATGTCCAGGACGTCCTGCTTGCTCTGGGCGTTGGCCAGGTTGGCGTACAGGAAGTGCTGGTTGACGCTGTGCGCAGCCGATTGCAGGTCGCTGACGCGATATGCCCGGATCGATTGCACGATATTCGGCCGGACGCCGCGCAGGATCGCCTCGCCTTCCACACGAAGTGGTGTATCCATCTCCGCTTCTCTTTCTTTCATAAAAACTTCACGTCACTCCAGGACAACGGACCCTACTCGACGATCCGGCGAAAGCTCGCGTAATGATCGGCCGTGTAGTAACAGGCTGTGGGCGTCCGGGGTTGACCACCACACACGATGCGCCGGGCACCCCGGTGACGCACGCCTGGCGTGCTGACGGTGTATTCGCGGTAATAACCGCGGGCCTGGGCGGGCAGCAAACGCTCACGGTTGCCGAACACCGAGCCGTCCTTGTCGTAAGGGAACGGGCCACCCTGACGGATCAGGCGGTACGTTTCGCGGCCCGATTCGGGCAACTGCGCCACGGCGATGGTGGCCGAACCCTGCGCAGGCATGGGTTCTCGCGAATGCACCAGCGTGGGGCCGGTTACCACCGAAGCCAGTAATACCCAAGCAAGTACGGACTTGCTTGTCTTGATGGCTGCGGTTCGCAACATGGGAATACGCCTTCAACAATCCCCGGGAAAACCCGAAAATCTAAGCGCGCTAGTGTGACTCAAACCCCCTGAAAAAGCAAGCGGCTGCTCAAATTTTGAGCAGCCGCGACGGTTTTACCGGGTGGCTGAAGTGAGCGCAGGCTTGCGCTCCAGCTCTTATCGACTGACGTTGGCGTCCGCCACGGTAAGGGCTGTCATGTTCACGATGCGGCGGACCGTGGTGCTGGCCGTCAGGATATGGAGCGGCTTGGCCGCACCCAGCAGGACCGGGCCGATGGCGATGTTGCCGCCAGCCGCCGTCTTGAGCAGGTTGTAGGAAATGTTGGCTGCATCAATGTTGGGCAGGACCAGCAGGTTGGCGTCGCCCGCCAGGGTGCTGTGCGGCATGATCGCCGCGCGCGCCTTGCCGTCCAGCGCCACGTCGCCGTGCATTTCGCCGTCCACTTCGAGCCAGGGGGCCTGCGTGCGCAGCAGCTCCAGCGTATGGCGCATCTTCAGGGCGCTGGGCTGGTTGCTGCTGCCGAAGTTGGAGTGCGACAGCAGCGCGGCCTTCGGCTTGAGGCCGAAGCGCATCATTTCCTCGGCGGCCATCACGGTGATTTCCGCGAGCTGTTCGGCCGTCGGGTCGTAGTTCACGTGCGTGTCGACCAGGAAGACCTGGCGGTCCGGCAGGAGCAGGCCGTTCATGCAGGCATAGGTGCAGACGCCGCTACGCTTGCCGATGACCTGGTCGATGTAGTGCAGGTGCATCGACGTGTTGCCCCAGGTGCCGCAGATCAGGCCATCGACCTCACCCTTGTGCAGCAGCATCGCGCCGATCAGCGACAGGCGCCGGCGCATCTCGATCTTGGCCACCTGGGCCGTCACGCCCTTTCGCTCGGTCATGCGGTGGTAGGTCTGCCAGAAGTCCCGGTAGCGGTGGTCCTGCTCGACGTTGACGATGTCGTAGTCCAGTTCTTCCTTCAGGCGCAGGCCGAACTTCTCGATGCGCTGGGCGATGATCGCGGGGCGGCCGATGAGCGTGGGGCGCGCCAGCCCTTCGTCCACCACGATCTGCGCGGCGCGCAGGACGCGCTCTTCCTCGCCTTCGGAATACGCCACGCGCTTCTTGCCCGCCACTTTCGCGGCCTGGAAGATCGGCTTCATCGTCGTGCCCGACGCGTAGACGAAGCTTTGCAGCTTGTCGCGGTAAGCGTCCATGTCCTGGATCGGGCGCAGCGCCACGCCGCTTTCTGCTGCAGCCTTGGCGACGGCAGGCGCGATCTTCATCATGAGACGGGGATCGAACGGCTTGGGAATCAGGTAGTCGGGGCCGAAGGCCAGGGCTTCGCCCGCGTAGGCCGCGGCCACCACTTCGCTCTGCTCGGCCTGGGCCAGTTCGGCGATGGCGTGGACGGCGGCAATTTCCATCTCGTCCGTGATCGTCGTCGCGCCGCAATCGAGTGCGCCGCGGAAGATGTAGGGGAAGCACAGGACGTTGTTGACCTGGTTCGGATAGTCGGTGCGACCGGTGGCCATGATCACATCGCCGCGCACGGCATGCGCGTCTTCGGGTGTGATCTCGGGGTTCGGATTCGCCAGCGCGAAGATGACCGGGCGCGCCGCCATCCTAGCCACCATGGCGGGCTTGAGCACGCCGCCGGCCGACAGACCGAGGAACACGTCCGCGCCTTCGATCACGTCGGTCAGCGTGCGTGCCTCGGTCTTCTGCGCGTACTGGATCTTGTCCTCGTCCATCAGCTCGGTGCGGCCTTCGTAGACCACACCGGCCAGGTCGGTGACGAACACGTTCTCGCGCTTGAGGCCCACCTTCAACAGCAGGTTCAGGCAGGCCAGCGCCGCTGCACCCGCACCGGACGTGACGAGCTTCACCGCGCCGATGTCCTTGCCCACGACTTTCAGGCCGTTGAGCATGGCGGCCGCGACGGTGATGGCGGTGCCGTGCTGGTCGTCATGGAACACCGGGATCTTCATGCGCTTGCGCAACTCGCGCTCGACGTAGAAGCAGTCCGGTGCCTTGATGTCCTCGAGGTTGATCGCGCCGAAAGTGGGCTCCAGCGCAGCGATGACTTCCACCAGCTTGGCCGGGTCCTTCTGGTCGATCTCGATGTCGAACACGTCGACGCCGGCGAACTTCTTGAACAGGACGCCCTTGCCTTCCATCACCGGCTTGGAGGCCAGCGGGCCGATGTCGCCCAGGCCCAGCACGGCGGTGCCGTTGGAGATGACGGCCACGAGGTTGCCACGGCTCGTGTAGCGGAACGCAGCCGACGGGTCCTTGACGATTTCCTCGCAGGGCGCTGCCACGCCGGGCGAATAGGCCAGGGCCAGGTCGCGCTGGTTGGTGAGTTGCTTGGTGGCCGCGATGGCGACCTTGCCGGGCGTCGGGAACTCGTGGTATTCGAGGGCCTGGCGCCGGAGTTCGGCGCGCTTTTCTTCGGCTTGCGCCGGGGTGATCGACATCTGAGGGTCTCCTGCTGCCACGCGGCACGCGTTGATGGACGTGCCCGGCGGGTCTTATGGGGTGTGGGATTGTACGGCCATCACACGGGGAAACCCTAGTAGGTGGATGTGCGTAAAGGGGTCAATCGGGGTCAATTGCGGCCCGGACCGGTTGAAGGACTTTTGACTTTCACGGCCAGAGTGCGATGACGATGCGCGTCTGGCCCGGCGCGGACCGGATCTCCAGCCCCGCGCGCAGTGCCTGCGCGCGCATGCGCATGTTTGCCAGACCCTTGCCGTTGCCTGCGCTGGCCGCCTGCACGTCGAAGCCGCGGCCGTCATCGGAAATGCCGATCTCGATGGCGTCCGGCCCGCCAGCAGCGTCCGGCATCACGCGCGCGGACAGGCTCGCGTTGCGGGCGCCCGAGTGCACCACCATGTTGGTGAACGCCTCGAACAGAAGCATCTGCAGCTGGTACGCCTCACGCACGCCCCAGCCCGGCACCGGCGGCAGGCGGCCCACATCCCAGTGCAGGTCGATGCCGGCAGCCTGCAGGCGCGGCGTCAACCGGTAACGCACCGCGCCGAGTACGGACGGAATGTCCCCGTCGGTTTCCTGCATGGCGTCCACGGTGATCTTGAGCTGGTCCACGGCCTCGCGCAGCTGCAGCGTGATGTCCTCGCGTGACGAGCTGGCCTGCTGCGCCACGCGCAGCGCGCCCACGAGCTGGCTGCCCAGGCCGTCATGCAGGTCGCGCATCAGACGCTGGCGTTCCTCGAGCGCGCCGCGCTCCTTTTCGTTGCGGCGTTCGCGTTCGAAAGCGGCCGTGAGCTCGGCATTGCGCGCGGCCAGCTGGTCGTTGAGCGACATGTTCATGCGCGCGATGGCGGCGCGGTCCTCGCGCATGCGCTCGGCGATGATCCATGCCAGCGAAACGCCGAACGCCACCCACGCGAAGCGCGTCCACGGCACCATTTCGTAAGCCCGCGCGGACAGGCGCAGCACCAGCACGTCGCGCGTGGCGCAGGCCACGATGAACGCCACCGCGAAACCCAGGATGCGCTGCTCCCACACCACGCTGCGCACCGCGCCGCGCACGACAATCACTGCCATCGAGATGCTCACCACGAGGATCACGGCCTGCCAGGCCGGGATCATCCATGGCGCATGGCCGAGGATCGCGAACGTGGCCACGAAGGGCGCCACCAGTGCGAACACGCCACAGGCCTGCGCCAGACGCTCGCGGCCGTGGCCCATCACCGTCAGCGCGAAACGGCAAAGCAGGAACGGCGCGCAGAAGAAAGACGCGAGCGGGATCACGCCCCACCACGGCCAGGGCAGCGGCGAATGGGGCAGAAGCGCGCGCAGGGTCTGCACCGACCAGAGCAATTCGCCCAGCCCGTAGTACAGGTACGCCGGATCGCGCTGGCGCCACCACAGCAGCATGGCCAGCAGCCCGAGCACGGCGCTCACGATCACGACGAAGCGTGAACCTTCGACGTTCCACAGATGCGTGCGCCGGTACATGGGGCGCACCTCGCCCTCCGTGCCGACGATGACGGGCGAGAGCCCGCCCAGCCGGCCAGCCTGCGTGCCGACAGTGATCTCGACCCGCGTGTCCGCTGCCAGCAGTTGCGGCGGGATCACGAAATACTGCGGCTCGGTGACCGAGTCATCGTAGGGGTCGGGCGGCAACGTGCCGAAGCTGGCGAGGTCCTTGCCATTCACGCGGATCACGAAGCTGTTGCCCAGGCGGGGGATGTACAGGGCGAGCGGCGCGGTCAGGTCCGGCACTGCAACATGAAGGCGGAACACGGCTTGCCCGTCGGTGGCAGGATGCAGCCGGTCCCATTGGTAAGGCAGCGAAACCTGCGCTGAAATGGACGGGGAGGTTTCGCCCGCGAGTGTCGTGAAAACTTCGGCGCGATCGATGACCTGCGGCCCGGCATGTGCATGGCCGGAAGCCGCCAGCAGGCAGGACAGGAATGAAACAGAAAAGACCGCAAACAGGGCCGCGCGCAAACCGCGACCGCACAGACACGACAGCATGGGACAACGAAAGGCCGGACGACGCAAGTCCGATGTCAGGACTCTAGCCGAAGGAGCTGCACGGCGCGTCAGGTCAATCCCGGTCGGGCGCCAGCAAACCGCTTTGCAGGATGCCCAGCTTGTGCGCCTCGAACACCGCCTCGCCGCGCGTGTGCACCGACAGCTTGGCGTAGATGTGCTTGATGTGCGTCTGCACCGTGCCGACGGACAGTGCCAGCAGCGCGGCGATCTCGCGGTAGGTGTAGCCGCGCGCGATGAGGTCCAGCGCTTCGAGTTCGCGTGCGGTCAGGCCCGACGCTGCGACTGCGACGGTGTCCGGGCCCGTCGATCGTGCGGGCGGAGGCATTCCGCGCGGCGGCTGCTGCACGCGCGTGAGCAGCTTGCGCGCGACCATCGGGCTCATCGGCGAGCCGCCCTGCCGCAGGTCGGCGATGAATCGCGCCACGTCCAGGTCTTCCGCATCCTTCAGGATGTAGCCCATCGCTCCCGCGTCGATGGCGGCGAGCACGTTGGTCTCGTCGCCGAACAGGCTGATGACGAGGATGTCGCAATCCGGATGCTGGCGGACGCAAGCACGGATGGCATCGATGCCGCTGCCGTCGGGCAGACCGAGATCCGTCAGCAGCACATCGGGTGCATGGCCGGCCAGCCATTCGATGGCCGGTCCGACGGCACCGAACGCCGCCGCGACGCGCATGCCCGGCTGCGCGGCAATCGCCTTGCACAGCGTCTCGCGCAGGAACGCGTCGTCCTCGATGACGACGACGCTCAGGACCGGGTCGGATGGCAGGGGCTGCATGGTGGGAGATCCGTATTAGGACACACGCCCCGGCCGGTGCTGTCCCATGAATATGAGAGCGCCGGGTGGCGACGGCGGCCTGCATCTCGCCATGCCGCGCTGATTGATCCGCCATGTCCGGGGGGTATCATCATCCGCTCATATCAACCGGCGGAGGAACGAGCCATGGCGCTGATGGACTTCATCAAGAAACAGTTCATTGACATCATCCAGTGGACGGAGGACGGCGACGGCACGCTCGTCTGGCGCTTCCCCATGGCCGAGATGGAAATCCAGAACGGCGCCTCGCTCACCGTGCGCGAATCGCAGGTGGCCGTGTTCGTGAACGAAGGCAAGGTGGCCGACGTCTTCACGCCCGGCACCTACAAGCTGACCACGCAGACGCTGCCGATCCTCACGTACCTCAAGAACTGGGACAAGCTTTTCGAGTCGCCCTTCAAGAGCGATGTCTACTTCTTCAGCACGCGCCAGCAGGTCGACCAGAAATGGGGCACGCCCCAGCCCATCACCATCCGCGACAAGGACTTCGGCGCGGTGCGCCTGCGCGCCTTCGGCAACTACAGCTTCCGCGTCGCCGACGCCAAGCTGTTCCACACCGAGATTTCCGGCACGCGTGACGAATACACCGTGTCCGACCTCGACGGCCAGTTGCGCGGTCTGGTGCTGCAGAACATCAGCAACGCCATCGCCTCCAGCGGATTGCCGTTCCTCGACCTCGCGGCCAACCAGATCGCCTTCTCGCAGGCGCTGGCCACGCAATTGCAGCCCGAGTTCGCGAAGGTCGGCCTGAAGCTCGAAGGCCTCACGGTGCAGAGCGTGTCGCTGCCCGAGGAACTGCAGAAGATCCTCGACCAGAAGATCGGCATGGGCATGGTCGGCAACGACATGGGCAAGTTCATGCAATACCAGACGGCGCAGGCCATTCCGAAGTTCGCCGAAGGCGGCGGTGCGGGTGGCGGTGGTAGCGGCATCGCAGGCGACGCGATGGGCCTGGGCGCGGGCGTTGCGCTCGGCCAGGTGCTGGCGCAGAACCTGTCGCAGGGATTGCAGGGCGGAAGCGGTGCGGCAGGCGCTGCCGCTGCGGCCCAGGCCGCAGGGTCGGTCAAGCCCGAAGACGTGATGGCCACGCTCGAGAAACTCGGCGACCTCAAGTCCAAAGGCATCCTCACGCAGGAAGAGTTCGACGCCAAGAAGGCCGAACTGCTCAAGAAGCTCAGCTGAACTGACGGCGCGCGTCTTCAGTGGCTGAGCCGAGCCCCCAACGCGCATACCGGGCACCCTGCCCGGGCTGTGGCGCGCCGGTCGAGTTCCGCAGCGCGCAGTCCACGCACGCCATCTGCGCGTATTGCCAGTCCACCGTCGTGCGCGACGGCGACCGGCTCACGCGCATCGGCAAGATGGCCGATGTCTTTTCCGACTACAGCCCGCTGCAGCTCATGGCCAGCGGCAAGTGGAACGGCAAGGGCTTCACCATCGTCGGCCGCCTGCAATACAAGTACGGCGACACCACCTGGAGCGAATGGCGCGCCGCCTTCGACGACGGCAGCGCCGGCACGCTGAGCGAGGACAACGGGGCTTTCGTCTTCTCGACACCCGTCAACACGCAGCGCGAGATGCCGCCAGCCGAACGCTTCCGCGTCGGCTCGACGACGGCGATCAACGGCAAGCCCTACAGCGTGTCGTTCAACGAGCCCGTCGCGCTCGCTTCCGCGCAGGGCGAGCTCGGCCATCTGCCGCCGCTGGGCACCGCATTCCCGATGGTGGAGCTGCGCAGTTCCGACGGCGAAGTGCTCGGCATCGACTACGGCTCGACGCCACCCGCCATCGAGGCTGGCCGCGCGGTCATGCTCGACGAGCTTGCGCTCACGGGCTTGAAAGACGAATCGGCGCGTGACGACAAAGGCCGCAGCTTCACCTGCCCGCACTGCGGTGCGTCGGTGGACGTGAAGCTGGCCAACACGAAGAGCATCACCTGCCGTTCATGCAATTCGCTGATCGACCTGTCGCAGGGCATCGGCGGCGAGTTGCGTCACGCCGTGCAGGACGAGCCGGTGCAACTGCTCATCCCGCTGGGCACGTCAGGCCAGCTGCAGGGCACGGCCTGGCAGGTGGTGGGCTTCCAGCACCGCATGGGCGTGGAGCCCGGCGACGACGAGCATTTCGGCTGGAGCGAATACCTGCTGTTCAACCAGAAGCGCGGCTTCACCTTCCTGGTCGATGCCGAAGACGGCTGGAGTCTCGTGAAGCCGACCACCGGTGCGCCGATGATGGCGCCGGGCGGCCGCGCAGCCACGTACCTCGGTACGCGTTACCAGCTGCAGTACGCCTACAACGCCGAAACCGGCTACGTCGCGGGCGAGTTCTACTGGCCGGTCAGGCGCGGCCAGAAAAGCTTCAACCGCGACTTCGCGGCAGGCAGCAGCCTGCTGTCGATGGAGCAGACAGCCAACGAAGTGAGCTGGTCGTCCGGCAACCGGGTGGCGGGAGACACCGTGGCGCGCGCGTTCCGGCTCGACGGACGCAAGGAGCTCTTCAAGCGCGACGCCGGTGCGGTGAGCGCGGCCTCGGGCATGAGCATCCGCACCATCGTGATCATCGTCATTGTGATGCTGATCCTGCTCAGCATGTCGCGCAGTTGCTCCAGTTGCGACCCGCGCTACGAGAACTGCAGTTCCACCAGCTACCGCAGTTCGGGCGGTTCCTGGGGCGGCTTTTCCACCGGCGGCGGTCACAAGTAGCGCCGCGCCCAACTACCTTTGACATGGAGATCATCATGGGATTCGAATGGCTGAGACCAGGGGCATTCATCGGCTCCATCGTGTTCGCGCTGATCGGCGTGATCGTGTTCTGGCTGAGCTTCGTCATCATCGACAAGCTCACGCCCTACAACCTGTGGGAGGAGATCGTGGAGAAGCAGAACATGGCGCTCGGCCTTGTCGTGGCCTCCATGTCGCTGGGCATCTCGATCATCGTGGCTGCGGCCATCCACGGCTAGTCACAGGCCTTGGTGGCGCAGGACAAGCCCGACGCGGGCGCGGCTGACGCGCCCGCCATGCCCGCGCAACCGCTCGAAGTCGCGCTGCTGGCCAGCGTGTTCGTCGTCGCGGCGTGCGGCCTCGTCTATGAACTGGCCGCAGGTGCGCTCGCGTCCTATGTGCTGGGCGACTCGGTCCTCCAGTTCTCCACCATCATCGGCAGCTACCTCTTCGCCATGGGCATCGGCTCGTGGCTGTCGCGTTATTTCGAGCGGCAGTTGCCGGGGCACTTCCTGCGCATCGAGCTGATGGTCGCGCTGACGGGCGGGCTGCTGCCCATCGTGCTGTTCATCACCAGCGCATGGCTGCCGGGCGCATTCCGCTTCACGCTCTATGCGCTGGTGCTGCTGGTCGGCACGCTCGTCGGGCTGGAAATCCCGCTCGTCATGCGCATCCTGAAGCGCAACGTGGCGTTGCGCGACCTGGTGTCGCAGGTGCTCACCTTCGACTACCTCGGTGCGCTCGCGGTGTCGGTGGCGTTTCCGCTGGTGCTGGTGCCGCAGCTGGGGCTCATCCGCACCGGCCTGCTCTTCGGGTTGATGAACGCAGCCGTTGCCGTGTGGGCGCTGTGGATCTTCAGGCACGAGTTGCGGCGGATGACGGAGCACGTCGTGGCCTGTGTGGCCGTCATCGGCGTGCTCGGCGGCTGCTTCATCGCGGCGGACCAGGTGACCACGCTGGCGGAAGACAAGTTCTACCAGGACAAGGTGGTCGTGGCGGAGACCTCGCGCTGGCAGCGCATCGTGCTCACCAACGGGCCGACGGGGCATCGCCTCTTCCTCAACGGCAACCTGCAATTCGCCGAGCGCGACGAATACCGCTATCACGAAGCGCTGGTGCACCCGGCGATGGCCGCGTTCTCCGCGCAGGGCGCGCCGCGTAAGGTGGCCGTGCTCGGCGGCGGCGACGGCATGGCGGTGCGCGAGATCCTGAAGTACCCGGGCGTCGAATCGGTCACGCTGGTGGAGCTCGATCCGGCGATGACGCAGCTGTTTTCCACACACCCCATCCTGCGCAAACTCAACGGCGACGCGTTGCATTCGGGCAAGCTGAAGATCGTCAACACCGATGCGTTCAAGTGGCTCGAAGAAACGGACGAGAGCTTCGACGTGATCGTCGTGGACTTTCCGGACCCGACGAACTTTTCCATCGGCAAGCTCTACACCACGTCGTTCTACGCGCTGCTCGACCGTCGCCTGTCGGCCAGTGGCTATGCGGTGGTGCAGACGACGTCGCCACTCGTGGCGCGCCAGAGCTACTGGACGGTCGCTGCCACCATCGAAGCCGTCGGCCTGCGCACGGCGCCCTACCACGCGCATGTGCCAAGCTTCGGCGAATGGGGCTTCATCATCGCGAGCCGCCGGCCCTACGCGCTGCCGCTGAAGCTGCCCGAAGGCCTGCGCTTCCTGAGCCAGCAGTCGCTGCCGCTGCTGTTCGACTTTCCGCTGGACATGGCACGTGTTCCCGCTGAACCGAACCGGTTGTCCAACCAGTTGTTGGTCACCACGTACGAACGCGAGTGGGGCCAGGCCCTGCCGCGGTGATGCCGTGAAGACGGTGAAGCTCACACGCCGCGCAGCCATCGTTGCCGCAGCCGCCGTGCCGCTGTGGGGCTGCGGCCGGCCGCTGTCTGCGGTGGAGGGCGGCTTCTCGGGTGTTCAGGTGGAGCGTGGTCATCTGCTGCGCGACCCTTCGAAGGTTCTCCGGCAGACACCTGCGGTGACGCATCGCACGGGCGTGCTCATCGCCGGCGGTGGTGTGGCGGGACTCGCGGCGGCGCGTGCCCTGCGCCAACGTGGACAGGAAGACTTCGCCATCTTCGAGCTGGAAGATACGGCGGGCGGCAACAGCCGCGCCGCACGCGTCGGCGGCCTGCCCTGTCCCCTGGGCGCGCATTACCTGCCAGTGCCCGGCGACGACGCGCGCGAGGTGCAGGACCTGCTGGAAGAACTCGGCGTGCGCCAGCGCGTGGGCGGGCGCTGGACTTACGACGAGCGCATGCTCTGCCACAGCCCGCAGGAGCGTTTGTACTTTGAAGGCGAATGGCAGGAAGGCCTGTTGCCGGTGCAAGGCGTCAGCGACGCCACGCTCGCGCAATACCGCTTGTTCGCGGCCAGGGTGCGCGACGTGCAACGCAGCGCGCGCTTCACTGTGCCCGCCTTGCGCGTGCCGTTCACGCCTGCACATGCCGCGCTCGCCAGCCAGACATTCGTGGCATGGCTCGATGCGCAGGGCGTGCACGACACGCATCTGCGCTGGTACCTCGACTACTGCTGCCGCGACGATTTCGGCGCGGGCATCGGCGTGGTCTCCGCCTGGGCCGGGCTGCACTACTTTGCCAGCCGCCATGGCTTCCATGCGCCGGGCGATGCCGCTGATTTGCTGCATGCACACGACTCTGGCGAAAGCGCCGTGCTCACCTGGCCCGAGGGCAACGGCTGGCTCACGCAGCAGATGGCGCGACCGATCGGCGAGCGCATCAAGCCTGCGCGCACGGTCTTGCGCATCGCAGCAAGCCGGCATGGTGTGGAGGTCGATGCGTTCGACCACGCCGCGCAGCGCATCGAGCGCTGGCAGGCTGCGCGCTGCATCGTCGCGTTGCCGCTGCACGTCGCGGCACGCGTGGTGGAGAACGCGCCGCAAACGCTGCGCGACGCAAACGCCGCCACGCCGCACGCGTCGTGGCTCGTCGCAAACCTGCTGCTGCGCGAGCCGCTGCGCGACCGGCCCGGCGCACCGCCGAGCTGGGACAACGTGCTCTACGGCTCGGCCGGTCTCGGCTATGTCGATGCGCGCCACCAGTCGCTCGACCCGCGTCCCGGCCCGACGGTGCTGACCTGGTACCGCGCACTCGGCATCGCACCCGAGCTGCGGCGCGAACTGCTCATGAAGCCGTTCGAGGCCTGGCGCGACGAAATCATGGCGGAGCTGTCGGTCGTGCACCCCGACATCGCGGCCAAGGCCGCACGCATGGAGATCACGCGCTACGGCCACGCGATGGCCACGCCGGTGCCGCACCCGAGGCCGTGGCAGGCACCCGCCGTCGTGCGCGCGGACCGGCTGCTGTTCGCGCACAGCGACTGGTCGGGCTATTCGATCTTCGAGGAAGCGTTCACGCGCGGACATCTGGCCGGCGCGGCAGTGGCTGCATGACCCGCTGACACGCCGTTGTCACCGTCCGTTCATGCGCACGTCATCTGCGGTGGGCATCGTGCGGGTCTTCGTTCCCATCCACAAAGACTCACTCATCATGAATCGACACGCCCTCGCGGCGGTGGCATTCGCCGCCGCCACGCTCTGCTCGTTCAACGCCGCCGCACAGAACGCCTACCCGGCCACGCTCGCCGGTCACGCGCTGCTGCCCGCGCAGACCATGATCCCCGCACCCAAGGACGCGCCGGCCGACCTGCAGGTCAGCGGCAAGTTCACCACCGGCAAGCTGGTCGAGAAGATCGGCAGCGTCGAAGGCTTTTCGGGCGGGCGCCCCACCGGCATGTCGCTGCCGTTCAAGGGCCAGCCGATCCAGGGCCACTCCGGCATCAAGAAAATGCCCGACGGCACGTTCTGGATCCTCACCGACAACGGCGCCGGCTCCAAGGCCAACTCGCCCGACTTCGCGCTCTACCTGAACCACTACAAGGTGGATTTCAAGAGCGGCAAGTTCACGCGCCTGAAGACCGTGTTCCTGCACGACCCCGACAAGAAGGTGCCCTTCCGCGTGGTGCATGAAGGCACGAAGAAGCGCTACCTCACCGGCTCGGATTTCGACCTCGAAAGCTTCCAGTTCGCCGGCGGCTCCATCTGGATCGGCGAAGAATTCGGCCCCTACCTCATCAAGGCCGACATGAACGGCAAGGTGCAGGCCGTGTTCGAGACGCAGGTCGATGGCAAGGTCGTGCGCTCGCCCGATCATCCGGCGGTGACCACGCCCGGCGCGCCAGGCGGTGAAGTGAAGTTCCAGGTCCGCCGCTCCAAGGGCTATGAAGGCATGGCGGCGTCAAAAGACGGCAGCAAGCTGTATGCGCTGCTCGAAGGCGCGCTGTACGACGAAGCGGCCAAGGCCGCAGAAGCCATCGACGGCAAGCAATACCTGCGCGTGCTCGAGTTCGACGTGAAGTCCGAACAATGGACCGGCCGCCACTGGAAGTACGTGATGGAAGCCAACCACCACGCCATCGGCGACTTCAACATCGTGATTGACGACAAGAATCCGAATGACACGAGCGTCATGGGCCTCATCATCGAACGCGACAACGGCGAAGGCACGGCCGCGAAGGCTTGCCCGGAAGGCCAGAAGCGCACCGACTGCTTCCATGATCTCGCCAAGTTCAAGCGCATCTACAAGGTCGAGATGACCGACGCCAACGTGAACGGCCCGCTGCGCAAGATCGGCTACATCGACCTGATGAACATCCAGGACCCGGACAAGCTCGCGAAGAAGCCGCTGGACAACGGCGTGCTCACCTTCCCGTTCTTCACCATCGAGAACGTCGACGTCGTGGACGCCACGCACATCGTCGTCGGCAACGACAACAACCTGCCGTTCTCCTCCAGCCGCGATCCGAACAAGGCGGACGACAACGAACTCATCCTGCTCGAAGTGGGTGACTTCCTGCGCGCACGCTGATCTCCGGGGCGCACAGTAAAAAGGCCGGCGTATGCCGGCCTTTTCGTTGACGGCGCGACAAGCTCAGGCCATCAACGCCTCGATCTCCGCCGCCTTCACCGGCACGCCGCGCGTGATGAGTTCGCAGCCGGTCTCTGTGACGAGCGCATCGTCCTCGATGCGGATGCCGATGTTGTGGAACTTCTCGGGCACGCCGGGCGCGGGGCGCACGTAGATGCCGGGCTCGATGGTGAGGACCATGCCGGGCTTCAAGACGCGGCTGGGCCGGTCGCGGATGATTTCGTTGGAGAGCGGGTCGCGGCGTTCACTCACGGTGCCCATCTCGCTGGGTTCGATGTAGCTGCCGCAGTCGTGCACGTCCATGCCGAGCCAGTGGCCGGTGCGGTGCATGTAGAACTGGAAGTAGGCGCGCTTCTCGATCACATCGTCCACGGTGCCGACCTTCTTCTTGTCGAGCAGGCCGACGTCGAGCATGCCTTGCGCGAGCACGCGCACGGTGGCGTCGTGCGGGTCGACGAAGCGCGCGCCGGGCTTCGTGGCGGCGACGGCGGCGTCCTGGCTGGCGAGCACCAGGTCGTACAGCTCGCGTTGCGGGCCGCTGAACTTCCCGCTGGCGGGGAAGGTACGGGTGATGTCGCTGGCGTAGCCGTCGAGTTCACAGCCGGCATCGATGAGCACCAGGTCGCCCTTCTTCACCTGCGCGTCGGCGGCGCGGTAGTGCAGCACGCACGCGTTCGCGCCGGTGGCGACGATGGACGGGTACGCCGGGTATTGCGAGCCCCACATGCGGAATTCGTGCGACAGCTCGGCGTCGAGCGTGAATTCGCGCACGTCCTTGCCGGCGCGGATCATCTGCGAACAGGTCTGCATCGCACGCACGTGCGCCTGTGCGCTGATCTGCGCGGCGCGGCGCATGATGCCCTGCTCGTGCAGGTCCTTGATGAGGCGCATTTCGTCGAGCAGCGAGCACAGGTCGCGCTGCTGGTCCGCGCACACCGCGCCGAAGCGCACGCGCGCGCGCACCTTGGACAGCCAGCTGTCGATGCGCGTCTCCAGCCCTTCATGCGTGGCGAACGGATACCAGACGACGGTGCGGTTCTCCAGCAGCTTGGGCATCTTCGCGTCGAGCTCGGTCACGGGCGACGCGGCGTCCACGCCGAGCGCGGCAGGCGCGGCCTCGGGGCCGAGGCGGTAGCCGTCCCAGATCTCTCGCTCCAGGTCCTTGGGTGGGCAGAACAGCGCCGACAAACCTTCGCCCGTGATCACGAGCCACGAATTGGGCTCGGTGAAACCGGTCAGGTAATAGAAGTAGCTGTCGTGCCGGTACAGGAAGTCGCTGTCGCGGTTGCGCGGACGCTCGGGCGCGGTGGGGATGATGGCGATGCCGGTGGTGCCGAGCTTGGCGGCCAGGCGTGCGCGGCGGCGCGAGTAGACGGCCTTGTTGGCGATGGCGGTGGCAGCGGATGCGGCGGGAGCGGCGGGAGCGGTGGCGTTCATGGTCGGGTCAGCGTGGTTACGTCTGCGATGAATTCAATTCTTCCAGCCGGGCCGGCGTGCCCACATCAGTCCAGGCGCCGGTGTACAGCTCGGCGGAGATGTCCCCATTGTCCATGCCTGCGCGCAAAACGGGGGCCAGCTTTCCATGTATTCCCTGCGGGTTTCCCGGGGCAATGCCGGTGCGCGCCTCGGTGAAAAGCGCGGCGCGGAACAGGCCGATCGTGGAATAGGTGTAACGCGGGCCCGTTGCACCGGCCGGCAGGTTGAGCGCCCGCCCGTCGGCCGACAGCCCGAAATCGCCGTTCGGGTTGTGCGGCGGGTTCGGCACCAGCCAGAGGTGCGCGAGACGCCCGCTCGCGGCGAAGCGCGCCACGGCATCCTGCGTAAAACGGAAGCCGGGTGTGTAGACATCGCCCGCCATGACCCAGAAGACATCGCTGACCTCACCCAGCCACGGCAGCGCGCGCACGATGCCGCCCGACGTTTCCAGCGCACCGCCGAAATCGCGCCCCTCATGCGAATAGCGGATGTGCAGCGGCCGCACGTTGCCACCAGGCCAGTGCTCGCCGAAGCGTTCTGGAATCTGCTCGCCGAGCCAGGCGGTGTTGATCACCACGTCGTGGAAGCCACCCGTCTCCAGTGCTTCCAGATGCCACTGGATGAGCGGCTTGCCGCGCACATGCAGCAGCGGCTTGGGATGCACGTCGGTCAGCGGGCGCATGCGTTCGCCGCGTCCGGCGGCCAGGATCAGTGCCGCCGCATTTGTCGTCGGCGCCGTCATGGTGACGCCGCTGCCAGACCGATGGCGCCCCGTTCGATGGCTCGGCGCTCCACCTGAGCCGCGTCGAACAGCGCGAGCAGCGAGGCCATCAGCGCCTCGGCGCGCACCGAGTGGTCCGCGCCGTAGTTGCAGACGTACACATCCAGCGTGGCCGCGCCGATCTCGGGCCAGGTGTGCACGCAGAGGTGGCTCTCGGCGAGCAGGACCGTGGCGGTCACCCCGCCGGGTCCGCTGTCGCTGGCCGGGAAGGTGTGCGCCAGCTTCGCGACAGCGCTAAGCCCGGCCTGCATCACGGCGGCTTCGCAGCGTTCGGCCAGGCGGTCGGCATCGGTCAGCCAGAGCGGGTCACAACGACAGCCCATCAGGTCGGCGGTGAGGTGGAGGCCATGCATGCTCCGCACTGTAGTGCATGCCGGCGGCAGCGCCAGTGGCGGCGGCGGACCGGGGACGCCATCCCGCCGCGGCCCCGCCCCGCCTGCCCGCAGGGCGGATGGCCGCCCGGTAAAATGCCGGGTTTCCCCGCTGCGGCGTCTGCCGGAGCGGGCACCCACCTCCAGAACTCTCCGAAAGCCGCTTCCCGATGGCCAACACCCAAGCAATGGCGAACGCAATCCGCGCGCTCGCGATGGACGCCGTACAACAAGCCAACTCCGGCCACCCCGGCGCCCCGATGGGCATGGCCGACATGGCCGTCGCGCTGTGGAGCCGTCACCTGAGCCACAACCCGGCCAACCCGCAATGGGCCAACCGCGACCGCTTCGTGCTCTCCAACGGCCACGGCTCGATGCTGATCTACGCACTGCTGCACCTGACCGGCTACAAGCTGCCTATCGGCGAGCTGAAGAACTTCCGCCAGCTGCACAGCAAGACGGCCGGTCACCCCGAAGTGGGCATCACCCCCGGCGTCGAAACCACCACCGGTCCGCTGGGCCAGGGCATCACCAACGCGGTGGGCATGGCACTGGCCGAGAAGCTGCTGGCCGCCGAGTTCAACCGTGACGGCCACGCCATCGTCGACCACCACACCTATGTGTTCATGGGCGACGGCTGCCTGATGGAAGGGATCAGCCATGAAGCCGTGGCGCTGGCCGGTGCGTGGAAGCTCAACAAGCTCGTCGCGCTGTACGACGACAACGGCATTTCCATCGACGGGCAGGTCACGCCCTGGTTCATCGACAACACCGCGCAGCGCTTCACCGCCTGCGGCTGGAACGTCATCGGCCCCGTCGATGGCCACGACGTCGACGCCGTGGACCGCGCCATCGCCGACGCGAAGAACAGCGTGGACAAGCCCACGCTCGTGATCTGCAAGACGCACATCGGCAAAGGCAGCCCCAACCGCGCCAACACCGCCAAGGCCCACGGCGAGCCGCTGGGTGCCGACGAGATCAGGCTCACCCGCGAAGCGCTGGGCTGGAGCCACGCGCCGTTCGAAGTGCCGAAGGCCGTGTACGACGACTGGAGCGCCAAGGCCAAGGGCGCCGAGAGCGAGAAGTCGTGGGACGCGAAGTTCGCCGCCTACAAGACCGCCTTTCCCGAACTGGCACGCGAATTCACCCGCCGCATGAAGGGCGACCTGCCGAAGAACTTCTCGCAAGTGGCGGTGGACACCGTCATCGGCGCGCACACCAAGGCCGAGACCGTCGCATCGCGCAAGGCTTCGCAGCTCGCGCTCGAAGCATTCACCGCTGCGCTGCCCGAAATGCTGGGCGGCAGCGCCGACCTGACCGGCTCCAACCTCACCAACACCAAGAGCACGCCCAACCTTCGCTTCGACCAGGCGGGCGATGTGGTGCGCAACGCCGAGGGGCAAACCGGTCGCCACATCAACTACGGCGTGCGCGAATTCGGCATGGCCGCCATCATGAACGGCGTGGCGCTGCACGGCGGCTACATTCCCTACGGCGGCACCTTCCTCACGTTCAGCGACTACAGCCGCAACGCCATCCGCATGGCTGCGCTGATGAAGCAGCGCGTGGTGCACGTGTTCACGCACGACTCCATCGGCCTCGGCGAAGACGGCCCGACGCACCAGTCCATCGAGCACGCGGCCAGCCTGCGCCTGATCCCCGGCCTCGAAGTCTGGCGTCCGGCCGACACGGCTGAAACGGCGGTGGCCTGGGCCGTCGCGCTCGAGCACCGCAACAAGCCGACCGCGCTGCTGCTGTCGCGCCAGAACCTGCCCTACCTGCCCAAGAAGGACCTCGGCGACATCAGCCGTGGCGCCTACGTGCTGGCCGAGCCCGCCGAAGTGGGCCTGTCGAAGAAGGCGCAGGCCGTGATCATCGCCACCGGCTCGGAAGTGCATCTGGCGCTCAAGGCGCAGGCGCTGCTGGCCGAACGCAAGATCGCCGTGCGCGTGGTCTCCATGCCCAGCACGACCGCGTTCGACCGCCAGGACGTCGCCTACAAGAACGCCGTGCTGCCCCAGGGCCTGCCGCGCATCGCCGTGGAAATGGGCGTCACCGACGGCTGGTGGAAGTACGGCTGCGCCGCCGTCGTCGGCATCGACACCTACGGCGAATCGGCCCCGGCCCCGGTGCTGTTCAAGCACTTCGGCTTCACGCCCGAGAACGTGGCCGACACGGTGCAGGCCGCCCTGCGCAAGTGAATCGCACGCATCCAGTTTTCAACAATCCCAGGAGATTTCTGCAATGACCATCAAGATCGGCATCAACGGTTTCGGACGTATCGGACGCATGGTGTTCCGCGCTGCGGTGAAGAACTTCAAGGACATCGAAGTCGTCGGCATCAACGACCTGCTGGAGCCCGATTACCTGGCCTACATGCTCCAGTACGACTCGGTGCATGGCCGCTTCGACGGCAGTATTGCCGTCGAAGGCAACACGCTGGTGGTCAACGGGAAGAAGATCCGCCTCACCGCCGTGAAGGACCCGGCCGAACTCAAGTGGGGCGAGGTCGGTGCCGACATCGTCATCGAATCGACCGGCCTCTTCCTCACCAAGGAAACCGCCGCCAAGCACATCGCTGCCGGCGCGAAAAAGGTCATCATGTCCGCTCCGTCGAAGGACGACACGCCGATGTTCGTGTTCGGCGTGAACGACGACACCTACAAGGGCGAGGACATCATCTCCAACGCGTCCTGCACCACCAACTGCCTGGCTCCGCTGGCCAAGGTGCTGCATGACAAGTGGGGCATCAAGCGCGGCCTGATGACGACGGTGCACGCTGCCACTGCCACGCAGAAGACGGTGGACGGCCCGTCCAACAAGGACTGGCGCGGCGGCCGCGGCATCCTGGAAAACATCATCCCCTCCAGCACCGGCGCTGCCAAGGCCGTGGGCGTGGTGATCCCCTCGCTCAACAAGAAGCTGACTGGCATGAGCTTCCGCGTGCCGACCTCCGACGTGTCGGTGGTCGACCTGACGGCCGAGCTGGAGAAGCCTGCCACGTTTGACGAGATCAAGGCCGAGATGAAGGCTCAGTCCGAAGGCAAGCTCAAGGGCATCCTGGGCTACACCGAAGACAAGGTCGTCGCGACGGACTTCCGCGGCGATGCACGCACCTCGATCTTCGACGCCGAAGCCAGCATCGCGCTGGACGGTACGTTCATCAAGCTGGTGAGCTGGTACGACAATGAGTGGGGCTACTCGAACAAGTGCCTGGAGATGGTCCAGGTCGTGGCGAAGAAGTAATCGCCTCGCGGGGCACACCGCCAACAAAAAGGGCGCCGGGAGGCGCCCTTTTTCATGGTCACCACAGATCAGTGGTGGTGTCCATGCTCGCCATGCACATGGCCGTGAGAGATTTCCTCTTGCGATGCGGTGCGCACGTCCACCACCTTGAGCGTGAAGCGCAGCGCTTTGCCGGCCAGCGGATGGTTGCCGTCCAGATGCACTTCGGGGCCCTTGATCTTGACCACGTTGAACACGCGCGGTGAGCCGTCTTCGTTGCGGCCTTCGAGCTGGCCGCCAACCTTCACGCCGGGCGGGAATTCGCTTTTCGGGATCACGCGGATCAGGCTCTCGTCACGCTCGCCGAAGGCGTCTGCGGGTTCGAGCGCGAGCGTGGTCTGGAAGCCCTTCTCCTGGCCATCCAGCGCTTCCTCGATCTTGGGCAGCGTGTTTCCATAGCCGCCGTGCAGGTAGGCCATCGGTTCCTTCGTCTGTTCGATCAGCATGCCCTTGGCGTCAGCCACCTTGAATTGCAGGGTGACGACGGTGTCCTTGGTGATCTTCATGCGGTGCTTTCCTCTCTGTCTTCAGAACCCGCATTGTCGCCTGCGGGGCGTTCCTCGCGCCCGCCGGGGTGCACGGCAAAGCGCGCCGGGTCACGCCCGTGCGACGGGTCCTGCGCCGGCCACGGCCAGCCGCCGAACTCGGTGCGGCGGTAGTCCTGCATGGCCTGCTGGATTTCGGCCTGCGTGTTCATCACGAACGGGCCGTACTGCGCCACCGGCTCACCGATCGGGCGACCCTGCAGCAGCAGGAACTCGGTCTTGGTGTCGCCACCGGTGATCTGCACCTGCGCGTCGCCACGCAGCTGGATCGCCTTCGGGCCGTCGATGGCCTGCCCGGCGATGGTCGCCTTCGTGCCCTTGAAGAAGTACAGCACGCGTTGCGTGTCCGCGCCGGCGGCGGCCGGCAGCGTCCATGAAGCGCCGGCGTCCAGGCGCAGCGTCCAGATCGACACGTCGGCATCGGCCTGCGCGGCCCACGAATCCGGCGGCGGCGAAGGCGGTGCGTCGGTGTCGGCAAGCTTGCCGGCCACGACGGCGATCGTCGCCTTGCGGCCGCTGGCATCGGTCTCGACGCGGTGCGGAATCTCGTCGGCCCACAGCATGGTGAAGTGCGGCTCGGCCATCTTGCGCGCGGCCGGCAGGTTCAGCCAGATCTGGAACAGCTCGACCGGGTTCGGGCCGGCAGTGTCCAGCAGCGGGAACATTTCCGAGTGCACGATGCCTTTGCCGGCCGTTACCCACTGCACATCGCCACCGCCGAAGCGCGCCTTCGCGCCGAGTGAGTCGGAGTGGTCGATCAGGCCCTTGCGCACGATGGTCACCGTCTCGAAGCCGCGGTGCGGATGCGCTGGAAATCCCGGCACCGTGTCACCGTGGTACATGCTCCACCCATCCTTGCGACTGAAGTCCTGCCCGATGTCGCGACCCGCGAGCGAGGTCGCCGGCCCCATGTCGGCATTGGCAGTGGGGTAGGCATCGTCGTGGTACGCGCAGAACAGGAACGGATCGACCGTCTGCCACGGGAAGCCGAGTGGTACGACGGCGAGGATGGGACTGGTGGTGGGGTTGCTGGAATTGGACATGGGGCGTTTTCTCCTGGCCAGATAGGTGAGGGTAATGCTCCGGAGTTTCAACCGTGGGGTGTGGGGTTGAAACTCAGCGACGACCCCCATTGCCCGGTGACAGCCTCAGAGTTCCCGTCCACTGGTTCCACGCCCGTTGCAGATCGTCCTGGCGGTACGGTATCGGTCCCCCTCTGCGCCCGGACGAGCCCGTTTCCAGCCCGACGAAGATCGCAGGTCGCTCGAAGGAAAGCTTTGCCTCGTCTTGCGGGCGCAAGTTCTGCAAATGGAATTTGAAGTCCGATCCGCGACTGCGGACCCAGTAAGCCTGCACGGCCGCTTCCTGAAAGTCGCCACCTTCAAGTGTCCGGGTCTTGCGAAAGAGCTGCCTGACGATGACTTCCAGGGGATCATCCAGTTCCTTCAGGGTCAGATCCCATCGATCGAACAGCTTCATGCTCTCGTAGCCGTACTTGCCGTCCATGGATACGGTGAGACGCAGCGAAAAAGACTCACCGGTGTTCTTGCCAAACGTGAACGTCGCCTTCTCCTCGTCATAGCCGATGGCTGGCTGGGGGAAGAGCACGTTGCCGATGCAGAAGCCGGGGCCGGCACGATCCGCTTCCGCAACATGCTCGAGCGCGCGGCCCATCTTCTTGAGGTGCGCCTCAGCGGGCTCGGGATCGGTGAATTTGTAGTAGTCAGAGCTGGTGTTCGAGCGCCCGCCGGGCAACTTGTCGTAGTTCACATACGAGTTGGCCTGAAGAACAAGATATCGCCCTTTCACGAAGACGTGCAACTCGCTCTGGATGCCGGAACTTCGATAGTTCCTGTCTTCAAGATATCGCAAGAGCAATGCATCGCCATTCTCGGTTGCGACGATCTCCTGCTTCAGAAGCATGGAGATCTTCATGTCGTCATTTGTGGCATCACGCAACTCATTCCTGCGCTGGGTGACCAATACCGAGAAGCGGTCGTGATCGATCAACTCCCGCTCCGGCATCTGTACCTCCACAGATTCGAAGTCCGCATCGAGTCCAAAATAGAACGTCGAATAGGCCAGCCTGGGCGAGCCCATGTCCTCCGGAAGATCGATCAGGTAGCGGCCCACGCAGTGCGTGCGCATGTGGGTGGAGAAGGTGTCCATTTGCTTGGGGGTGTATTCGGGAATGTGGTGGAAGCGCCAGTACCAGGCTCCTGCGACGATCAACATCGAAGCCAGTACCGCAACACCCCAAGCAAATGCCCGCCCTCGGTTCATCAACGAGCACCCCCATTGCCCGGCGACAGTCTCAGGCTACCCACCCACTGGTTCCACGCCCGTTGCAGATCGTCCTGGCGGTACGGCACCGATTCAGTCCCTTTCTCAGGCGAATCCGTCTCCAGTTGCACGGAAATCGCCGGCCTCTCGAAGGCAAGCTTCGCCTCCTCTTCGGGCCTCAGGTTCTGAAGATGAAACTTGAAGTCCGCCTTGCGACTGCGGCTCCAGTAAGCCTGCAAAGCAGCTTCCTGAAAGACACCGCCTTCAAGTGTTCTTTCCCTGCGATAGAGCTGCCTGACCATCGGGTCCTCAAAGTTGCTCATCTCCCGCAACCCCCGGTCCCATAGCTCAAAAAGACTCGTTCTCTCGTACCCATACTTGCCACCCATTGACACATCAAGGTTCAGCGATACGGACTCTCCCCACTTCTTTCTGAACGTGAACGTCGCCTTCTCCTCGTCATAGCCGATGGCTGGCTGGGGGAAGAGCACGTTGCCGATGCAGAAGCCGGGGCCTGCGGTGCCGGGGTTCTCAGTTCCGGTCAGATGCTGAGCAAAGTGCTTCAACCGGTTCTCGGAAGGCACCGGATCAATCGCCTTGTAATGATCGCCTTGGATACGGAACGGATTTCCCGGAACGAACGAACTCGCTCGAAGAACCAGATAAACGCCTCTCACATAGACATGCAACTCCGAGTCGATATCTGAAATGTTGAAGTTTCGATTCTCAAGGTACCTCAGCAACAGTCCTTCTCCATTGGGAGTCGGGACTATTTCCTCCGCCAGAAGTAACGGGATTTTCATTTCCTCGTTCTTGTTGTCCCTGAGCTCATTCCTTCGTTGCGTGACCAATACCGAGAAGCGGTCGTGATCGATCAGCTCCCGCTCAGGCATCTGTACCTCGACCTTCTTGAAATCCGCATCGAGTCCAAAATAGAACGTCGAATAGGCCAGCCTGGGCGAACCCATGTCCTCCGAAAGATCGATCAGGTAGCGGCCCACGCAGTGCGTGCGCATGTGGGTGGAGAAGGTGTCCATGTGCTTGGGGGTGTATTCGGGGATGTGGTGGAAGCGCCAGTACCAGCAGCCAGTTGCGCCAAGCGCAAGCAGCAGTACTGCAGCCCATCCGTAGATACGTCCCCGCCTGCTCACCGGCGCGCTCCCCCATTGCCCGGTGACAGTCTCAGGCTACCCACCCACTGGTTCCACGCCCGTTGCAGATCGTCCTGGCGGTACGGTGATGGACTATGCCGAGCGCCAAAGGAACCCGCTTCCATCTCCAGAAGAATGGCAGGCCGCTCGAAGGACAGCATCGACTCGTCTTCAGGCCGGGTGTTCTGCAACTGGAAATTGAACTGGCTTTCCCGGTCCCTGCGCCAATAGCCTTGGGCAGCACCCTCCTGAAAACTCACTCCGTCGCGCGTGATGCGGCGCCTGAACACTTCGCGGAACTGGAAATCATCCGCGTCATCTGCGTCAGGCAGACTGGCGGCGGTGTCCATGCGCTCGAAGAGAGGACGCTTCGGATAGCCGTACTTTCCTTTCATGGATACGGTAAGACGCAGCGAAGCGGACTCTCCCACATTCTTGCCAAACGTGAACGTCGCCTTCTCCTCGTCATAGCCGATGGCTGGCTGGGGGAAGAGCACGTTGCCGATGCAGAAGCCGGGGCCGGCACGATCCGCTTCCGCAACATGCTCGAGCGCGCGGCCCATCTTCTTGAGGTGCGCCTCAGCGGGCTCGGGATCGGTGAATTTGTAGTAGTCAGAGCTGGTGTTCGAGCGCCCGCCGGGCAACTTGTCGTAGTTCACATACGAGTTGGCCTGAAGAACAAGATATCGCCCTTTCACGAAGACGTGCAACTCGCTCTGGATGCCGGAACTTCGATAGTTCCTGTCTTCAAGATATCGCAAGAGCAATGCATCGCCATTCTCGGTTGCGACGATCTCCTGCTTCAGAAGCATGGAGATCTTCATGTCGTCATTTGTGGCATCACGCAACTCATTCCTTCGCTGGGTGACCAATACCGAGAAGCGGTCGTGATCGATCAACTCCCGCTCCGGCATCTGCACCTCCACAGATTCGAAGTCCGCATCGAGTCCAAAATAGAACGTCGAATAGGCCAGCCTGGGCGAGCCCATGTCCTCCGGAAGATCGATCAGGTAGCGGCCCACGCAGTGCGTGCGCATGTGGGTGGAGAAGGTGTCCATTTGCTTGGGGGTGTATTCGGGAATGTGGTGGAAGCGCCAGTACCAGCCCCCCAACGCCACGTTGGCGAGGAAGAGGGCCAGCGCCAGCAGCTTGGTGCGACGGGAGATCGGCTTCATCGGCTGGGTCGACCGTCGGTCAGGCGCTGCGCGTGTGGCCGGATGCAGGTTTGCCGGCAGGCAGCCGGGTCTGTGCGGCAATCCTGGCGATGGCATAGGCCGTGATCTGCTGCACCTGGGCGTTCTGGTACGCAGACTCGTGCTCGATGTTGCGCACAGCAAAGAGCTGCTTCACATGGGGCAGCGGTGCGCGTCCGCTGGACTCGGGGACGGTGCCATCCCCGGTGTCGGCGGCAGTCATCAATCGGAGTTCATAGAACGACTGCGTCTCGACAGGGCGCATTCCGACCTGGCGGCTCAAGCGCGGTCCGGGCAGATGTTCGGGGTTGGTTCCATCCAGGACGACGTCACTGCGATGGCGGTTGAGGACGGCCGAAGCATCCGGGGGTGGCTGCGTGACGCCCACTTCTTTCGTGACACCCAGACCCAAGCGCCAGCACACCTTCTCAAAGCTGGGCAGTGCGGTGCCGTAGAACCCATATGTCGTAGCGTGATATGCGTCCTTGATCTTCAAATGGAAATCTCTGGCCTTCGTTCTGGCCGACTCATAGTCGATCCATTTGATCGGCACCCCATCCTTGGGCGCGAGCCACTCTTCCTTGATCAGCCCCCACCAGCGGTTGCGCTCCGCGTAGATCGTGTCGTACGGGTTGTCCGTCTCGGGCAGCCCCGGCATCAGCTGTCCGTCCGAGTCCCGGATCTCGAACCAGCCCCTTCGGTACTGCTGCGTGGGCAGCAACTGCAGCGCCCCCGGCGCCTGCGCGAACACCGCCGTCACCTCCCGCCCTGTCGCACCGATCGTCTTGGCCGCGCCCCAGCCGATGAGGTTCGACGGGGTCTCATCCATCATCCCCACCTTGCAGCGCCGGTAGGCCACTGCCGCGCCGATGGCCGGCATCACCCCGTGCACCACGCCCGCGATCTTGCCCGCCATGCCCGCCAGCGCCGCACACCGCCGGGCCACCAGACCGCCCATGCTGTGCGTGAGCAATATCACCTGCTCGCAGCGGCCCCACTTGCTCTGGCAGCCGCCGATGATCTCCCCGATCCGTGCGGCCAGCCGCTTGGCCGCCTCTTCATTGCTGTCCAGCCAGTTGTAGCCGCAGGCATACACCGGGTAGCTCCAGCGCACCGCTGCCGCCTCTTCCTGCTCGGTGATGGGCTCAAAGGGCTTCTGCGCGTCCCAGCTTGTGCCCCTGATCTGCCTGAGCAGTTGCTTCAGGCGGTTGTGCGTCGGGTCGTCCACCCCTTCGGACTGCTGGCTGTTGAAGTTCTGCTCCAGCCAGATCAGCAGCGCCTGGTAACTGGCCGCCGCCACCTCGCCCCAACCTCGCATGCGGAACTCCTTCTCGTTCCTCAGCAGCCCCACCGGGTCCGAGGGCACGTCTCCTCCGGGGTCGACTTCGGTGCGGGCGGGGTGCAGGATGCTCTGGCGCTCGCCCGCCTCTTTAAGGGCCTGCCCCTTGGCCAGACCTCCTTTGCTGTCGAGCCGCCACGCCTGATTGCCAGCGCCCTTCTCTCCAGCCTTGATGCGCAGGTTGCTGCCCATGATGCCGGGCACGAACACGATCGGCAGGCAGTTCACCTCCCTCAGGACCAGCGCCACACAGTCGGTACGGCTCGCATGTGTGAGCGTCGGAACGAACGCCGCGCTTCCGTCCACATCGAGGTTGGCGTACAGACGCCTTTCGTAGGGGAAAGGCGCCTCTTCAAGTTCTGTCATCTCCGGCTCCCTGGCGAACAAAAGCCGCAAGGCTGCCAGAGACGTTCATCGTCGTCACTTCGTCGGACGCAGAGAAGATGGCAATCAGACTCCCGGAAACAGTGTGTGTTACGACATGTGCTAAAGACAACCGAGATTCCGCGCAGGTTTCACCGTGCTTCAAGCATAGAAGTAAGAGTTGGAAACGCGCACCCGGTATGTCGTCGACTCGCGACAAATCCTCCCACCCTATGCGTGCAACGTTGTTTCATGGCCAGCTTTCATCGGCTTCGGCCGCAGCCACACCCCGCCGATGACCGCCGCCGCACCTGCTGCTATCGCACCGATCAGGAATGCCAGCTGATAGCCACCGTTGAGCGCAACAGGCGTCGCCGCCCCGGCTGCCGTGAGCACGGCCGTGCGCGCATCGGCCACGGCCACGAGGATCGCGAGGCCGAGAGCGCCGCCCATCATGAACGCGGTGTTCACCACGCCCGACGCCAGCCCCGATTCGCTCGGCTCCACATCGCCCATCGCCACCAGCAGCACCGGGTTGAGCGCCATGCCGACACCCAGGCCGAGCAGCAGCATGCCGGGCTGCACATCCATCCAGAACGTGCCGTCGACCGGCGCACGTGCGAACAACGCAAGACCCGCAGCCACGAGTGCGAGACCGAGTGACAGAGGCACGCGGATGCCCCAGCGCATCACCATCTTCGCGGACAGGCCGAGCGAGAACGCGGCCATGACCAGGTTGGATGGCAGGAACGCGAGGCCGACGAGCATGGCGTCGTATCCCAGCACCAGTTGCAGGTAGAGCGCGGACATGAAGAACCACGCGAACATCGACGCGGCCCACAGCACGCCGACGATGTTGGCGAGCGTGAGGTTGCGCAGCTTGAAGAGGCCGAGCGGCACGAGCGGTGCCGCCACACGCGATTCGATGACGATGAAAGCGACAAGCAGCACGACAGCGCCGCCGAGCAATCCGACCGATTGAAGCGATGTCCATCCCGCCTCGTTGCCGCCGACGATGGCGTACACGGCCATCATGAGCGAGAGCGTGATGGTGAGCGCACCGGCAACGTCGAGCTTCTGGTTGCTGCCCTGCAACCTGTCCTGCGGCAGCATGCGCACGCAGGCCGCGTAGATGGCCACGCCCAGCGGCAGGTTGACGAGGAAGATCCAGTGCCAGCTGAGCGCGCTGGTGAGCACGCCGCCCAGCAACACGCCCACGCTGCCGCCGCCTGCGCACACGAATCCGTAGAAGCCCATGGCCTTGGCACGTTCGCCGGCTTCAGTGAAGAGGTTCATGATGAGCGACAGCGCCACGGCTGACACCACCGCACCACCCAGGCCCTGCACGGCACGCGCGGTGATCAGCAGCCCCTGCGAATTCGCGAAGCCGCACGCGGCCGATGCCAGCGTGAAGAACGCGAGCCCACCGAGGAACAGGCGCTTCTGCCCGTACAGGTCGCCCAGCCGCCCGCCCAGCAGCAGGAAGCCGCCATAGGTGAGCATGTAGGCATTGATCACCCACACGAGCGAGGTTTCGCTGAAACCGAGGTCGCTGCGGATGGAGGGAAGCGCCACGTTCACGATGGTCGTGTCCAGCACGATCATCAGTTCGCCCAGGCACAGGAGGACGAGGGCCGTCCAGCGTTTGTTGTGTTCGATGTCGCGTGTCATGTGCCTCGTTGTCTCCCTCATGGGCGTTCACTTCCTGCGTTTGTAGACCATCTTCATGAACTGCTTCCAGCTGCCGTCTTCCTGCCTGACGGAAGACGTGAGCCAACGCTCGTCGTCGTTCACGAAGGTGATGGTGTCGCAGTACCGCACTGTCTTGCCGTCAGCTGCGAAGCTCGGGCCCTCGGTCATGAGCGGCAGTGCGTCGCCGCAGCCGTTGATCTGGCCTTCGTAGACGAACTGGTGCGTCATCATGGACCCGACCCAGTTGCCGACATACGCGCCCTTGTCCGCAGAGTAGCCGATGGTCATGACCATGTACCCAGTACCGCCGTCGTCGGGCATGGTGGTTTGCCCCTCGCAGATGACCCACACGTCGCCGAGCGCGCGGACGGTCTCGGTGCCGCGGCTTTTCACCGCGGGCTGGCCGTCGCCCATGTCGGCTTCACCTTCGAATGTCCACTCGCCGATGAGACGGCGCAACCACTGGTGGTGGGATGTGGCTTCGGCCTTCATTGCGGGCCTCCGTATTCCGGGCTGGGCACGATGACCATCCACGACACGCCGAACTTGTCGAACACGCAGCCAAATGACGGCGAGAAGAAGGTCTTGCCCAGCGGCATCTGCACCTGGCCGCCGTCGGCGAGCGCGTTGAAGAACTTCTTCGACTCTGCCTCGTCCTTGCAGCCGATCGAGAGCGTCACCCCCTTGAACTCCATCTGGCTGTTCATCATGCCGTCGGAGGCCATGACTTCGCTGTCGCCGATCATGAAGGACGAGTGGGCGATCTTGTCTTCCGCCCCGGCGGGAAAGGTGCCGGGCGGCGGCTGGTCGGGCATGTCCTTCATGCGCATGAGCATGGTCACGCGCGCGCCGATGGCCTTCTTGTAGAACTCGAGCGCCTCCTCACAACGCCCCTCGAACGAGAGGTAGGGCTGAACGATCATACGGGTCTCCTTTCATTTGTGTACACCGTCCACAAACCATATCAGACATAATGGACAGTGTCCACATCCGATTTGTAATGCCTCGCAAACCTGCTGACAGAACTGCTGCCGTCAAACCCGTGTCACGGCCGCGCAGCCCGAAACCGCGCAGCACCTACCGCCACGGTGACCTGCGGCGTGCATTGCTGGACGCCGGCGTGGCGCTCGCGCGCGGCGGCGGCCCCGAAGCCGTGGTGCTGCGAGAGGCCACGCGTCGCGCGGGTGTGGTGCCCAACGCGGCGTACCGGCATTTCGCCAATCGCGAGGCCCTGCTGCAGGCCGTGCGTGCCGAGGCGCTTTCTGCCGTTGCGCGTGCGATGGAGGCCGAACTCGCGGCGGTCCCGCCGAAGCTCAAGGCCGCTGACCGCGCGCGAGCGCGCGTGTCTGCCGTCGGCACGGGGTACCTGAAATTTGCGCTCACGGAACCGGGCCTGTTCCGCACCGCCTTCTCCAAATCGGAAGACCTCGCCGACGAAGCCCGGCAACCCGACCTCGCGCGGGCGGGCGACTCGGGCCTCAACCCGCTCGAACTGCTGTGCGCCGCGCTCGACGACATGGTCGCGGCCGGCGCGATGCCCGCAGCGCGCCGGCCGGGCGCCGAGTTCGTGGCCTGGTCTGCGGTGCACGGGCTGGCCATGCTGGTGATTGACGGCCCCCTCGGCCCGGTGGTCGGCCCGCAGATCGACAAGGTCGGCCAGCGACTGCTCGACATGGTGGACAAGGGGCTTTGACGGAAGATTGACGATGGCGCGGCATACTGCATCCATGGTCCGCCGCGCGTGCCCTTCCCGCCTGCTCGCAATGCTCGGTCTGGCGTGTGCCGTTGCAGCTGCACACGCACAGAATCCGGAGACGTCTGCGTCTTCATCTCCGGCTGCTTCGGTGCTCTTCGCCTCTGGCGACGCACGCGTCCACCGCGCCACCGGTGCTGCGCCGCTCACGCGCGGTGCGCCGATCGGCTGGGGCGACGCCATCGTCACCGGCGCCGACGGCAAACTGCAGATGCGCCTGTCGGAAGGCGCGATGCTCTCGCTTCAGCCGGGTTCGCAGTTCGAACTGACCTCCGCACGCGCGGCGCGGCAGCCGCTGCGCCTCCTGTTCGGCGCGGGCACGCTGCGATGGACAGGCAAGGCCCTGCCGCCCGATGTGCCGGGCATCGAGTTGCACACCCAGCGCGCAGTCATCGAGGTCCGCGGTGCGACGTTCAGTGCAGCCTACAACGCCGATGGCAGCGTGAACATCGCCACGGAGCGCGATCCGCTGCAGATCTGCACGCGCGCGGGCTGCATCACGCTCACCGACGACGGCGCGGTCCGCGTGCGGTCCGACGATGTGGTGCCGACGCAGACCAATGCGCGCGCGACCTTCCGCTGACGATCAGACCGGCCAGCGGTCGAACAGCTTCACGCCGACGGGCTCGCCCCACAGGTCGATGTGCGCCAAGGTGCCGGCGTGCGCCACGGCAGCCGTTGCAGCGCGCACGTAACCCAGCGCCACGCACGCATTCGCCAGCGGACTCCAGCCGACGGAGGTGATCTCGCCGACCGTGTGCCCGTCCATCATGATGGACTCGCCGCCCCATGCGTACACGTCGGGCGAGTCGAACACCAGCGTCACGAGCTTCTTGCGCAGCGGCGCATCCTTTTTCTGCAGCAAGGCATCGCGGCCGTTGAACGGAGCGGGTTTGTCCAGCTTCACCGCGAACGAGAGGCCCGCTTCCCACGGCGTTTCGTCCGGCCCGATCTCGGCGCCCCAGGCACGGCGGCCCTGTTCGATGCGCAATGCATCGAGCGCGTAGTAGCCGGCGTCCTTCATGCCCAGGTCCTGG
The DNA here is from genome assembly GCF_049445855.1 of Variovorax sp. VNK109. Classification (NCBI taxonomy): domain Bacteria; kingdom Pseudomonadati; phylum Pseudomonadota; class Betaproteobacteria; order Burkholderiales; family Comamonadaceae; genus Variovorax; species Variovorax sp. VNK109. Next base: position 144,285 of record NZ_JBMSDV010000004.1, read on the forward strand.
CCGGCTTCGTGCAAAGCAAGATACACGTGCCGCGCCATCTCCACCGGCACATAGAGCTCGAAGCCCGGTCCGCCGACATAGCTCATGCGCGCGGCGCGCACGCGGGCAAAGCCGAGGTCGATCATGCGGGTCCACGAGAACTTCAGCGCCTGCGGCGACAGGTCGTCGGGGCTCACGCGCGCCAGAAGCTCGCGCGCCCTCGGACCCATCACCGAGATGACGCTGTACAGCGCCGTGACATCGGTGAGCACCGCGTGCTCATGCGCCTCGATGTGCCGGCCTATCCAGTCCATGTCGCGTACCGTCTGCGCCGAGCCGGTCACGATGAGGAAGCGCTCGCCGTTGCGGTCGGGCGCTTCGCGGATGACGGTGAGGTCACTCTCGAAGCCGCCGCGCTCGTTGAGCATCGGCGTGTAGACCATCTTGCCGACGGGCACATCCATCTCGTTCGCGCACAGGCGCTGAAGTACCGCGAGTGCATCGCGGCCCTGCAACAGCAGTTTGGAAAACGAGGTCTGGTCGTAGACGGCAACGGTTTCGCGCGTGGCCTTCTGCTCGGCCTGCACGAACGGCAGCCAGCCGGGCATGCCGAGCGTGTACGGCGGCGCCGGGTCAATGCCCTTGACCGGGTCAGTGCCCTTGAAATAGTTCGCCCGTTCCCAGCCGTTCCTGCTGCCGAACTCCGCGCCCTTCGCGGCGAGCAGGTCGTACAGCGGCGAAGTGCGCAGCGGACGCGCGGTGACGAGTTCCTGGCGCGGCCAGCGCATCGCATAGTGCAGACCCAGCGTTTCGCCCGTGCGTTCCGACAACGCGCGCCGGTTGCCGGTGAACGCGCCGAAGCGGCGGATGTCCACGTCCCACAGGTCAGCGCTCGGCTCGCCGCCGACGATCCATTCGGCCATCAGGCGGCCTGCGCCACCGCTGTTGGCAATGCCCGCCGAATTGAAGCCCGCGCAGACGAAATAGTTGCGCAGTTCCGGCGCTTCGCCCAGGATGAAGTTGCCGTCCGGCGTGAAACTCTCCGGGCCGTTGAGCAGCATCTTGACCTCGGCCGTCTCCAGGCACGGCGTGCGATGCATCGCGTTCGTCATGAGGATCTCGAACTGATCCCAGTCCTCGCCGAGCAGCTGGAACTGGAAGTCGCGTGGAACCGGGTCGACCTTCCACGGCTTGGCCTGCGGTTCGAAGCCGCCCATCACCAGGCCGCCGACTTCTTCCTTGTAGTAGATGTAGCCGTCGGGGTCGCGCATCACCGGCAGCATCGGGTGCACGCCGTCGATCCTGCCGGTGACGATGTAGAAATGTTCCGCCGAGAACAGCGGCACGTTCACCCCCGCCAGCGCGCCGAACTGACGCGCCCACTGGCCTGCGCAGTTCACGATGACTTCACAGCGCACGTCGCCCTGCGATGTCTTCACGCCGACGGCGCGTGGGCCGTCTGGCCCCCTCTCCGTGATGACCCCCGTGACCTCGATGTCCTCGACGATCTTCACGCCGCGGTTGCGTGCACCCTTGGCCAGCGACATGCACAGGTCTGCCGGATTGGCCTTGCCGTCACCCGGCAGCCAGATCGCGCCCTGCAGGTCGTCGGTGCGCATCACCGGATACTTTTCGCCTGCTTCATCGGGCGTGATGAGATGGCACTCGACACCGAAGCTGCGCGCCAGCGCCACCTGCTTCTTCAGCACCTTCATGCGCTCGGGTGTGCGCGCCACGTTGACGCTGCCGCACTGCTTCCAGCCAGTGGCAAGACCGGTCTCTGCTTCGAGCGTCGCGTACAGCTCGATGCCGTACTTGCTCATCTGCGTCATGTTGCGGTTGGGCCGCATCTGCCCGACCAGGCCCGCGGCGTGCCAGGTGGTGCCGCTCGTGAGCTTGCCTTGTTCCAGCAGCAGCACGTCGGTGCGCCCGAGCTTCGCGAGGTGATAGGCCACCGAACAGCCGGCAATGCCGCCGCCCACGATGACGATCTGCGCTTGGGAGGGAATGGGCATGGCGGGTTCCTAGCCGAGCCGCAGCGCCATCACGCCCGCGACGATGGCGGCGGTACCCATGGCACGCCGCACGGTGAATGCTTCCTTGAGGAAGAAAGTGCCCAGCAGTGCCGCGAACAGCACCGAGGTCTCGCGCAGCGCAGCCACCAGCGCGACCGGTGCACGCGTCATGGCCCACAGCGCGATGCCGTACGAGCCGAACGAAGCCAGCGCACCACCCAGCGCCACCGGCCAGCGTGCGCGTGCATAGGGCCACACGACCGCACCGCTGCGCCGGGCCAGCACGATCAGCGCGAACGGCCAGCCGTCCAGCACGAACAGCGCGACGATGTATTGCCCGACCGTGCCGCCTGCGGCCACGCTGGCGCGCGCACCCAGCGCGTCGACGATGGTGTAGACCGCGATGATCACCGCGTTGATGAGCGCGAAGCCCACGGCACGCCGCGAATCGAGGGCATGGCGCGACAGGCCCAGTGACAACACGCCGCAGCAGATGCCCGCCACACCCGCCCAGGCGAACGGCGAGAGATGTTCGCCCAGCGTGAAAGCGGCCGACAGCGCCACCAGCAACGGCGCGGTGCCGCGCATGAGAGGATAGGTCAGCCCCAGGTCGCCGTGCTTGTAGGCCTTGGTGAGCGCGATGTAGTAGCCGATGTGGACCGTCGCCGAAGCGGCGATGTACGGCCACGCAGCCGCTGGCGGCCAACCCGTGAACACGATGATGGGAATGGCGACGAGCGAGCCCAGCAGGTGGATCAGCGCCGTGTCCATCGCCTTGTCGGTGCTGGACTTCACCAGCGCGTTCCAGCTCGCATGCAGCAGCGCGCCGAACAGCACGGCGCCCACGATCGGCCAGGTCAGGCTCATGCGGCCATGCAGCGCCGCGCGCGGTCGATGTAGTACGAAAGCGGCGGCGTCGGAAGACCTTCGACCTTGGCCAGGTCGTCCCAGATGCGAAGGCGCACCGCGGCTTCGGCCCCGGGCTGTGCGATGAAGGCACCGGCTTCGTCGCTGCTGTAGATGCCGCCCTGCAATGCGAGCGACCGCTTCGAATCGGCGGACAGGCTCTCGTAGTAGCCGGGCCGCGATGCGCACAGGTAGCGCTTGGCGTCCACATGCAACTTGATGGGCGAGAGCACGGCGTCGTCGAACAGGCCGCGCAGGAAGGGCAGCGCACGGTACTGGTGGACGTCGTCGATGCCGCGCATGGTGGGCGACTCGCCGAAGTCGTGCAGCAGGTGGCCCAGGTCGTGCAGCAGCGCGGCGGTCACCAGCGCGTCGTCCGCGCCTTCGGCTTCAGCCAGCGCGGCGCTCTGCAACGCGTGCTCCAGCTGCGTCACCGGCTCGCCGCTGTACTGCTCGCCGCCGCGTTCGGCGAAGAGGCGTTCGATGTCGTCGAGCGTGAGTGCCATGTGATCAGACCCAGGGAAGGGAGTAGGTCTTGAGATTGGTGAAGCTCTTGATCGCTTCCTGCACGCCTTCCTTGTAGCCCAGGCCCGAGTCCTTGATGCCGCCGAAGGGCGTGAGTTCCAGGCGATAGCCCGGCACTTCTCGCACGTTGACCGTGCCCACGTGCAGCTCGTTGATGAAGCGCGTGATGTAGTCGAGGCGATTCGTGCACACCGAGCTCGACAGGCCATAGGCCGTGCCGTTGGAGATGCGGATGGCGTCGTCGATATCCCTGAAGCGGATGATCGGCGACACCGGTCCGAAAGTCTCTTCCAGTGCCACGGCCATGGTGGGCTGCACGTTGTCGAGCACGGTAGGGGCATAAAGCGCGCCGTCGCGCTGGTTGCCCACGAGCAGGCGCGCGCCTTGCGACACCGCTTCGTTCACGCGCGACTCGAACAGCGTCGCCGCCTGTGCGTCGATCACGGTGCCCATGTCGTTGGCCTTGTCCATCGGGTCGCCGTGCTTCCAGGCGCGCGTCTTCTCGACCACCATCTCGGTGAAGCGCGAAGCCACGCTCTCGTGCACCAGCATGCGCTTGATGGCCGTGCAGCGCTGGCCAGAATTCTTGTAGCTGCCCTGCACCGCGAGCGACGAGGCTTCGTCGAGGTCCGCGTCTTCCATCACGATGATCGGGTCGTTGCCGCCGAGCTCCAGCACCATGCGGCGGTAGCCTGCCTTCGACGCGATGTACTTGCCGATGGACACACCGCCGGTGAACGTGACCAGGTCCACGTGCGGGTTGGTGATCAGCTCGTCGGCAATTTCGCGCGGGTCGCCGGTGATGACGCTCAGCATCTCCGGCGGCAACCCCGCTTCATACAGGATGCACGTGAACAGGATGGCCGAGAACGGCACCTTCTCCGAGGGCTTGAGCACCATGCGGTTGTTGGTCGCGATGCTGGGCACGACCTTGTGCGCCACCTGATTCATGGGGTGGTTGAACGGCGTGATGGCGGTGATGACACCGAGCAGCGGCGAGCGCTGCGTGTACACGCGCCGCTTCTTGCCATGAGGCGTCAGGTCGCAGCTGAAAATCTGTCCGTCGTCCTTCAGCACCTCGTTGGCGCCGAACAGCAGCACGTCGCTCACGCGGCCGGCTTCGTAGATCGCGTCCTTGATCGAAAGACCCGCTTCGGCGGTGATGAGGTTCGCCACCTCGTCCAGCCGGTCACGGATGATCGCGGCTGCCTTGTTCAGGATGGCCGCGCGTTCGAATCGCGTGAGCTTCGGCTGGTACGCATGGGCGATGGTATAGGCTTCGCGCACTTCTTCCAGCGTGGCCTTGGGCACCTGGCCGATCGGCCGGCCGGTGAACGGGTTCTCGACGCTGATGGCGCGCTCGCGACCTGCGCCGACCACGCGGCCGGCGATGCGCATCGCGTCGAGCTGATGGTCGCGGATGTACTGTTCGATCATGGGGAAGCCTGTCTCGACTTTTGCGGTACCGGGTTCACTGCGCATAGTTCAGCGCCAGGTCGAATGCATCGAAATTGCGGAAGCGCCGGTTCAGGTCCAGCCCCGGCAGCTTGCGGTTGACGATCAGCGGCACGCGCTGCTCGCTGATGCCGCCGTGCGAACGCAGCGGCGCATCCAGGCCCGAGAGGTCGTGCCTGGACGCCGAGGTACCGACGACGGTGAATCGCTCGGACACGGCCACGATGTCGCCGATGCGATCGGTCGGCAACTCGAAGCGTTCGGCAGCCTGCTCACGGGTGAGCACGGTCTCCATGCCCTTCTGTGCGGCCAGGCGCGCGCGCGTGGCTTCCACGTCCGTGCCTTCGGGCAGGTAGACCGTGGCGAACGAACCGAGCGCGCCGTGGTGCACCACGTAAGGGTCGGTGATGGGCAGGATCACGCGTGCCTTGCCCGTTCCGATGGCCTGGTCGAACCAGTCCTGCAGGTAGATCACGTCGGGCTGGCCGTCCATGGCCACCTTGGCGTTCATGCCATGGTCGGCGGTGAGCGCGATCACGCAGCCCATCGCGTCGAGTTGCGCGAGGTAGCCGTCCATCATGGTGTAGAAGCTGTTGGCGCCGTCCGTGCCCGGTGCGTGCTTGTGCTGCACGTAGTCGGTGGTGGAGAGGTACATCACGTCGGGGCGGTGCTTCTCCATCAGCTTCACGCCGGCGGCGAAGACGAATTCCGACAGGTCTGCGCTGTAGACACTCGGCACGGGCAGGCCGACGAGGCCCAGCACGTCGTCGATGCCGTTCTCTTCCATCGTCACCTGGTCCGACTTTTCCGACGAGAAGCAGATGCCCTTCATCTTGTGGCCGAGCAGGCGGCGCAGCTTGTCCTTGGCGGTGACCACGGCGACCGACTTGCCCGAGTCGGCCAATGCGGCCAGCAGTGTGGGCGCGCGCAGCCACTTCGGGTCGTTCATCATCACCTCGGTGCCCGAGGCGGTGTCGTAGAGGTAGTTGCCGCAGATGCCGTGCACCGAGGGCGGCGCGCCGGTCACGATGGACAGGTTGTTGGGATTGGTGAAGCTCGGCACCACGCACTCGGCGACGAGGGCGCTGCCTTCGGCCAGCGTCTTCTTCAGCCAGGGCATGTGGCCGGTCGCCACGGCCTGCGCGAGGTAGTCGGGTTCGCAACCGTCCACGCACACCACGACAGTGGGTGCCTGCGGCTGCCGATAGGTGCGGTCGTTGACCGAGAGTTTGTCTGTCATGTCAGGGGTTGCCACGTTTGGCCTTTCCGGTTGGGGCCTTGGCGGCCGACAGGCGTTTTCTGGGCGCAAGGCCATCGCCCGGCGCGCCCGACTGGCGGCGCACGTCGTTCTCGATCGTGCGCTCCTTGCTCTCCATCACGTGCTCGTACATCGCACGGCCGGCCGCGTTGGCATCGCCGGAGGCGATGGCCTTGAGGATTTGCCGGTGTTCGTTGGCCGAAATGGGCATGAGCCAGCCGTCGGCCAGATTGAGCCGGCGGAAAAGAGAGATTTCCTTGATCAGCTTGCGGTAGATCGCGTTGAGCTTGCGGTTGCCTGCCATCTCCACCAGCCGGTCGTGGAACTTCAGGTTGATCAGGTGATAGCCATGCGCGTCCTCGGTCTTCACGGCCTTTTCCATGGCGTCCACCATGCCGCGCAGCTCCTTGATCTGCGCGGGCGTGATGTTCCTGGCGAGCTGACGGCCGACGAGCTCGTCCATGGCGGCGCGCAGGTCGAAGATCTCGATGGCTTCGTCGATGGGGATGTCGCGTACGAACACACCGCGGTTCTTCTCGGTGCGCACGAGCCCGGCTTCCTCGAGCATGCGGAAGGCCTCGCGCACGGGACCGCGCGAAACGCCCATCTTCTCGGCGAGCGTGGCTTCGATCAGCTTGCTCCCGGGTTCGTATTCACCAGCCAGGATGGCGCGTTCGATTTCCTGTTGCACCACTGTGGTGAGTGAACTGCTCTGCAACAGGGCGATGGTCGGATTGGGCACTGCACTCATGGCCCCGATTGGAGCACATCCGTCAAAATTGTCAACAATCTACGAAAAACAATTGACAACATACAGTGAGCAGACGTTAAATCCAGTCAAGCGGCCGGGGTGGCTTGCTTCTTGCAAAGCGTTGGCGTCAGACCGCGCGACCCAAGGGCAAAGCCGTCACCGCGACGTCACCGATGGTTCGCAAACTGCAATTTCCCCCTGATGAAGGAGCCCTCATGCGTTTGTCCTCTCTCTTGAAATCCGTGGCCGCACTCGTGCTCGCCGCGTCCGCCGGCGCCGCACTCGCGCAGAAAACCCAGCTGCTCGTCTACACCGCGCTGGAGACCGACCAGCTCAAGGCCTACCAGGAAGCCTTCAACAAGGTCGAGCCCAACATCGAGATCAAGTGGGTCCGCGACTCGACCGGTGTCGTCATCGCCAAGCTGCTCGCCGAGAAGGCCAATCCGCAGGCCGACGTGATCTGGGGCGTTGCCGCTTCGGGCCTCGCACTGTTCGCCCAGCAAGGCATGCTCGAACCGTATGCACCGCTGAATCTTGATGCGATCATGAGTCAGTACCGTGACAAGAAGAACCCGCCCGCCTGGTGGGGCATGGACGTGTACGGTGCCACCGTCTGCTTCAACACCGTCGAGGCCAAGAAGCGCAACATCCCCCTGCCCACCACCTGGAAGGACCTGCTCAAGCCCGAGTTCAAGGGCCAGGTCGTGATGCCCAACCCGGCGTCGTCGGGCACCGGCTACTTCGACGTGGTGGCGTGGCTCACCCTCTGGGGTGACGACAACGGCAAGGGCGGCGGCTGGAAGTACATGGACGCACTGCACGAGAACATCGCGCAGTACACGCACTCCGGCTCCAAGCCCTGCAACATGGCTGCTGCCGGTGAATTCGTCGCGGGCATCTCCTTCGAATACCGCGCGCACAGCAACAAGGCCAAGGGCGCACCGATCGAACTCGTGTTCCCCAAGGAAGGCCTGGGCTGGGACCTGGAAGCATTCGCCATCCACAAGGGCACCAAGAAGCTCGAAGCCGCCAAGAAGCTGGCCGACTGGGCTTCCAGCAAGGACGCGATGATCCTGTACGGCAAGAACTTCGCCATCACCGCGCAGCCGGGCGTGGCGCCGAAGCTGGCCAACATCCCGGCCGATTACGAGTCGCGTCTGGTGAAGATGGACTTCGAGAAGTCCGCTTCCAGCCGCGAGCGTGTCCTCGCCGAGTGGACCAAGCGCTACAACGCCAAATCCGAGAAGCGCTGATCCTCCGGTGAGCCAGGACAACTACCTCGACCTGCGCCGTGTCCGCAAGGAATTCGGCGCGTTCACCGCGCTGAAGGACATCAACCTCGGCATCCGCAAGGGCGAGTTCGTCTGCTTCCTCGGCCCTTCGGGCTGTGGCAAGACGACGCTGTTGCGGATCATCGCCGGGCTGGAGATGCACACCAGCGGCGAGGTGTGGCAGAACGGGCGCGACATCTCGGTGTTGCCGCCCGCCCAGCGCGACTATGGCATCGTGTTCCAGAGCTACGCGCTGTTTCCCAACCTGAGCGTGGCGGACAACGTGGCCTACGGCCTCGTGAACCGCAAGACACCGCGGGCCGAGATCGGCAAGCGCGTGAGCGAACTCGTGAAGCTGGTCGGCCTGCCGGGCAGCGAACCGAAATACCCGAGCCAGTTGTCAGGCGGGCAGCAGCAGCGCATCGCGCTGGCGCGCGCGCTCGCCACGTCGCCGGGCCTGCTGTTGCTGGACGAACCGCTGTCGGCGCTCGATGCGCTGGAGCGCGTTCGCCTGCGCGGGGAAATCCGCGCGTTGCAGCAGACGCTGGGCGTGACGACCATCATGGTCACGCACGACCAGGAGGAAGCGCTCGCCGTGGCCGACCGCATCGTGGTGATGAACCATGGCGTCATCGAACAGGTCGGCACACCGCAGGAGGTGTACCGTGAACCGGCCTCGCCGTTCGTGGCCGACTTCGTGGGCAAGGCCAACGTGCTGCCGGGGCGGCTGACGGCCGGCATGCTCGAGGCCGGTGGTCTGCGCATTCCACATGCGGCGGGCGAAAGCCCGACAGATCGTGAGGTGCGCATCTACCTGCGGCCCGAGGACGTGCTCGCGCGCCCGATTGCCGAAGGGGACGCCCACGTGTTCGATTCGCGCATCGAGAAGATCGAGTTCCTCGGTTCCTACTGCCACGTGCATGTGACCTCGGATGTGCTGCCCGCGCAGCCGCTGGTCGTGTACCTCTCGCTCAACTTCCTGGCCGAGCAGTCCCTCGAAGTGGGCTCCAGCCTGCGCCTGCGCCTGCTGCAGGAACGCGTGCGGGTGTTCTGATGGCTGCCACCGTCCTGAATCAGCCCGGCGCGGAACTGCGCCAGCGCGCGCACTGGACCGACCGCATCGCGCATGCGGGCATCGCGATCATTGCGCTGCTGCTGGTCGCGTTCCTCGCGATGCCGCTCTTTGCCATCCTGAGCCAGGCGGTCGAGGGCAAGCAGGGCGAGTTCGTCGGCCTCACCAACTTCATCGAGTATGCGCAGTCGCCGGTGCTGCTGCAGAGCCTGTGGAACAGCCTGTGGGTGTCGGCGCTGGTCACGGCCATCGCCGTGCCGCTGGCTTTCGGCTTCGCTTACGCGCTCACGCGCTCGTGCATGCCGGCCAAGGGCGTGTTCCGCGCGATCACCCTCATCCCGCTGCTGTCGCCCTCGCTGCTCTCGGCCATCTCGCTGATCTACTGGTTCGGCAACCAGGGCGTGGCCAAGGGCTTCCTGCAGACCCTCGGGTTCGACGAGATCTACGGCGCGCCGGGCATCGTGCTGGCCGAGTGCCTGGCGGTGTTCCCGCATGCGCTCATGATCCTCGTGACCGCACTCACACTTTCGGACGCGCGCCTGTACGAAGCGGCCGATGCCATGGGCACGTCGGCCGCGCGCAAGTTCTTCACCATCACGCTGCCGGGCGCGAAGTACGGGCTCATCTCGGCGGCGCTCGTCACCTTCACACTGGTCATCACCGACTTCGGCATCCCGAAGGTCATCGGCGGCAGTTTCAACATGCTTGCCACCGACGTGTTCAAGCTCGTCATCGGCCAGCAGGACTTCGCCAAGGGCTCGGTGGTCGCTATCCTGCTGCTGCTGCCGGCGGTGGTGACTTTCGGGGCCGACTTCATCGTGCAGCGCAAGCAGACGGCCATGCTCACCGCGCGCGCCGTGCCTTACAACCCGAGCCCGTCACGCGGCTTCGACCTCGCCATGACCGGTTATTGCAGTGTCATCGCCGCATTCATGCTCGCGATGCTGGGCATGGCGGTGTTCGCGTCCTTCGTGACCTTCTGGCCCTACAACCTCACGCCGAGCTTGCGCCACTACATCTATGGCCTGGTGGACAACGAGGTGGGTGTGGGCTTCATCAACAGCATCAAGATGGCGGCAGGCGCGGCGGTTTTCGGCACCTTGATCGTCTTCACCGGCGCCTACCTGCTGGAGAAGACCCGCGGCATGGGCGGCCTGCGCGGCCTGGTGCGGCTGATGGTCATGCTGCCGATGGCGGTGCCCGGTCTCGTGCTGGGCCTGGGCTACATCTTCTTCTTCAACGCACCGGACAACCCGCTCAACGGGCTGTACCACACGCTCACCATCATGACGATCTGCACCATCGTCCACTTCTACACGACGAGCCATCTCACCGCAGTGACGGCGCTCAAGAGCCTGGACGGCGAATTCGAAGCCGTGAGCGCCTCGCTCAAGGTGCCGTTCTTCAAGACGTTCTGGCGTGTCACGCTGCCCATCTGCACACCGGCGCTGGTGGACATCGCGCGCTACTTCTTCATCAACGCCATGACCACCATCTCGGCGGTGGTGTTCCTCTACTCGCCCGAGACACGTCTGGCGTCGCTGGCCATCCTCAACATGGACGAGGCCGGCGAGCTCAGCCCCGCCGCAGCCATGGCCGTGCTGGTGACGGCAGTGTCGGGCGTGGCCACCGTGCTCTTCATGCTGCTGGGTCGCTGGGTCGACCGCCGCACGCAGGCCTGGCGGCACGCATCACGATAAAAGAGACTGACATATGGACAGAGACAACATCCTCCTCACCCCCGGCCCGCTCACCACCACGCTGCGCACCAAGCTCGCCATGCTGCGCGACTGGGGTTCGTGGGACACGAGCTTCAACGAGCTGACCGCGCGCGTGCGCAAGAGCCTTCTGGCCATCGTGCACGGCGAGGAGACGCACGTCGTCGTGCCGCTGCAGGGCAGCGGCACCTTCAGTGTGGAAGCCGCCGTGGCGACTGTCGTGCCGCGCGACGGCCACGTGCTGGTGCTGGACAACGGCGCGTACTGCAAGCGCGCCGCGAAGCTCACCGGCATGATGGGCCGCCGGTGCACGGTGGTCAGCTTCGGCGACGACGAACCCGTCTCGCCCGCCGCCTTGAGCGAGAAGCTCAAGGAAGACGCGAGCATCACGCACGTGCTGATGATCCACTGCGAGACCGGCGCAGGCGTGCTCAACCCGCTGCAGGAAGTGTCCGAGGTCTGCGCTGCGCAGGGCAAGGGCCTCATCGTCGATGCCATGAGCTCGTTCGCGGCGTTGCCCATCGATGCGCGCCGCATGAAGTTCGACGCGCTCGTCGCCGCCAGCGGCAAGTGCCTCGAAGGCGTACCGGGCATGGGCTTCGTGTTCATCCGCAAGGCCGTGCTCGACAGTTGCGCGGGCAACAGCCAGTCGCTCGCCATGGACCTGCACGACCAGTACGTCTACATGGAGAAGACCGGCCAGTGGCGCTTCACGCCGCCTACGCACGTGGTGGCTGCGCTGGCCGAAGCCATCGCGCAGTTCGAGGCGGAGGGCGGCCAGCCCGCACGTCTGGCGCGCTATGCCGACAACTGCGTGGCGCTGGTGAACGGCATGGCGGAACTCGGGTTCAGGCCCTTCCTCGATCCGTCCGTGCAGGCGCCGATCATCGTGACATTCCATGCACCCGGTGACACGAAGTACGACTTCCGGAAGTTCTATGAAGGCGCCAGGGCGCGCGGTTTCGTGCTCTATCCGGGTAAGCTCACGCAGGTCGAAACCTTCCGCGTGGGCTGCATCGGCGCCATTGGCCGTAACGAAATGGAACAAGCCGTCCGCGCCGTCGGGTTGACACTGAAGGATCTGGGCATCGCCTCCGGCGAGCCGGCCTGAAGATCCACCCCACGCAAGGAGATGTGCATTCCATGATTCCCGCAGCGAGCCGCCTGAAAATCGGTCTGTCCGCCTGCTTCTCGCACGCCGATCCACAACGGTCCCTGTTCACCGGCAAGACGCTCCAGTATGTGGAGCAGACCATCGCCCACTGGCTCATGTCCTCCGGCGCCATGGTCGTCATGGTGCCCTGCCCGACGGGCGTGACGCAGCGCGGCGACGTCACCTTCGACCACTACGCCGAATGGCTCGACGGCCTCGTGCTGCATGGCGGTGCCGACGTCTGGCCCGGCAGCTACGGCGAGGAGCCGCTGGAAGAACGCTGGAGCGGCGACCGCATCCGCGACGAATACGACAAGGCCCTGGTCGCCGCCTTCGAGGTGCGCGGCAAACCCATCTTCGGCGTGTGCCGCGGGTTGCAGTTGCTCAACGTCGCCTTCGGCGGCACGCTCTACCAGGACATCAACACGCAGGTGCCCGAGTCCTTCGTCCACCGCGACGCGACCACCTACGACCTCAACTACCACAGCGTGGACATCCGCCAGGGCTCCCGCCTGTCGGCCATGTACCCGGGCGTGGAGCGCGTGCGCGTGAACAGCATCCATCACCAGGCCATCAAGGACCTGTCGCCCGAATTCGATGCCGAAGCCTTCAGCGTCACCGACGGGCTGGTCGAGGCCATCCGCCGGCGCGACACGGGCAAGGGCTACATCGCGGCCGTGCAGTGGCACCCGGAGTTCCACAAACCCGGATCGGACACCATCGACGACACCGCCATCCTGGACGACTTCCTGGCTGCCGTGCTCGCCGCCAAAAAGATCACCGACGCGCGCGCGAGCGCCGTCTCCCCGGTGCCGGCCACCGCGTGAAGCTCGCGCTGTTCGACCTCGACCACACGCTGCTGTCCGGCGACAGTGACGTGCTGTGGTGCGACTTCCTCATGGACCGCGGTGTGCTGCCGCGCGAGGCGTTCGCCGCGCGCAATGCCGACATGGACGCGCGCTACAAGGCCGGCACGGTCGGCGTGGCCGAATACGCGAACTTCTACGTGAGCACCCTGGCGGGCCGCACCCCTGCGCAATGGGAGCCGCTGCGCCAGGAGTTCCTGGCGCAATGCGTCGTGCCGCGCGTCCCGCGGGACGCGGCGGAACTCGTGCGCAGCCATCTGGACGCCGGCGACCTCGTGGTGCTGACCACGGCCACCAACCGCTTCATCACCGAACTCACGGCGATGTACCTGGACATCGAACACCTCATCGCGACGGAAGCCGAGATCGTGGGCGGCCTGTTCACCGGCCGCACAGAAGGAACGCTGAACATGCGCGACGGCAAGGTCGAGCGGCTGCACCACTGGCTGAAAGCGCGCGGCCACAAGCTGAAGGACTTCGACAGCACTGCCTACAGCGACTCCATCAACGACCTGCCGCTGCTCAACGCTGCGAAGCGCGCGGTCGTCGTGGACCCGGACGCGAAGCTGCTGGCACATGCGCAGTCCGCCGGGTGGAAAGTGCTGAAGCTTTTGCGTTGAGTAGTGGGGTTGGCTGTCGGCGGTAGGCCTGATAAACTACGACCTGTCCCGTTCGCTACGTCCCACACCAGGCAATCAGAGCCGAAATGTCGTGTAGCCAGCGGGACATTTTCATTGTGTCGGCGATTTCCATAGCAACAAGCCTTTTTGCTGCCAGCGCAGCGTGATTTCCGCAGGTTTGTCGTAGATGCTGGCGATGACGTTGAATCGCTGGCGTCCGACGAGCTTTGCGGGATGGACCGCGATGATGATCGGGTTGCTGTTCTTCAATTCGAACGTCACGACAATCGCGCCGCCGACGGTGTCCGAGCGGTACAGCGCCTTGGGCGCTTCAAGCAGTGCCGGAAGCCTTGCCAGCTGACTTCTCGTGATGCCATGCTCGAAGTGGACCTTATCGATGGTCTTGCCGGTGACGATCAGGTCCAGCTCGGGAAATGCTGCGTGCTTTCGCAGGTATTCAGGCGTGGCCCCGATGTTGAGTACGGCTTCATGGTGTGGTTGATCTGTATTGGCCGCCGCAAGAATCAGTTTCACGGCGGTCTGGAAAGCGCTTGGCATGAATGACCTTCTCCCTGGGCGCGAATTGGGCCACGGGAAGACGCCGAAAGAACGTGACAACGTGTTGCACACTGCGGGTGCACAGAGAAACGGAATGAAGAAATGTGGTCAGGGGTTGCCTTCGCGCTGATGGCGGGGCTGATGTGGGGGCTGGTGTTCGTGGGCCCGTTGCTGCTGCCGGAATACCCGGCGGCCTTGCACACCTTCGGTCGTTATCTGGCCTTCGGGCTCATTGCGCTGCCGCTGGCGTGGTTCGATCGCACGGAGCTCCGGCGGCTTTCGCGTGACGATTGGGTCGAGGCGCTGAAGCTGGCCGCCGTCGGCAACATCTTCTATTACCTGTTCCTCTCCAGTGCCATCCAGCGCGCGGGTGCGCCGCTGCCGACCATGATCATCGGCACGCTGCCCGTCGTGATCGCCATCACCGCCAACCTCGTGAGCCACCAGCGCGATGGCCGGCTGCCGTGGGGCAAGCTGGCCTTGCCGCTTGGCATCATCCTCGCAGGCATCGCGTGCGTGAACCAGGCCGAGGTGGACGAGTTGCGCAGGCACGGCAGCGAAAGCGGCGGCGCGCGGTACGCTGTCGGCGCGCTGCTTGCCGTGGGCGCGGTGATCTGCTGGACCTGGTACCCCATCCGCAATGGCCGCTGGATGCGCGCGCACCCGGACCGCAACCCGCGCGCGTGGGCGACGGCGCAGGGCCTCACCACACTGCCGCTCGCGCTCGTCGGGTATGCCGGCTTCCTGCTGTGGACAGGCGTGCTGTCGCCTTCTGCCAGCACGGACACGTTCCCGCTGCCGCTCGGGCCGCGGCCCCTGCATTTCATCGGGCTCATGGTGGCCATCGGCCTGTTCGCGTCATGGCTGGGCACGCTGTGCTGGAACGCGGCGAGCCAGCGCCTGCCGACGGCGCTGGTCGGCCAGCTCATCGTGTTCGAGACGCTGGCCGCGCTGCTCTATGCCTTCCTGCTGCGCGGCAGCTGGCCCGGCGCGCTCACACTCGCGGGCATCGTGCTGCTGATCGCCGGCGTCATCGCGGCAGTGCGCATCAAACCCGTGCGCATCAAGCCGGAGCCGGTGGCATGACGCCGTCCAGGCGCGTCGGCCTCTCGCCCACGGCCGCCTGCCCGTGCGGCAGCGACCGCGAATACGGCGCGTGTTGCGGCCGCTGGCATGCGGGGCTGAAGGAAGGCGTGCATGCCGATACGCCCGAAGCACTCATGCGTTCGCGCTACAGCGCGTATGTGCTGGGGCTGATCGACTACCTCATGGCCACCTGGCACCCGGGCACCGCACCGGGTGATCTGGAACTGCAGCCCATCAAGTGGCTGGGCCTCGAGGTGCGTCACGCCGAGAGCACGGCCGATGCGGGGGTGGTGGAGTTCGTGGCCCGCCTGCGCACCACGAACGGGCGCGCGGAACGGCTGCACGAGACCAGCCGCTTCGTGCGCGAGCACGGGCGCTGGTATTACATCGACGGGCAGTTCGCCGGGGAGTGAGCCGCCGTCAGTGCTTGCCCGCTGCCGATGTCGCCGCGCGGCGGCGCGCGCGGTTGAAGAGCAGCGTGAGCATCGTCACGACCACGCCCGACAGCAGGTAGAACGTGACCGACACGAGGCCGAAGCGCTCCGACAGCCACAGCACCACCAGCGGCGCGAACGCCGCGCCGAACAACCACGCCAGATCGGTGGACAACGCTGCGCCCGTGTAGCGGAAGCGCGGCAGGAAGTTCGATGTGAGCGGGCCTGCCGCCTGCGCGTAAGACAGTCCCAGCAGGATGGCGCCGCTCAGGATGAACACGTTCTGCCCCGCGATGCTGCGCTCCAGCAGGAAGGGTGCGGCCAGGCTCCACACGCCGATCGCGATGGACAGGCTGCCCAGCAGGCGCAGGCGGCTGTAGCGGTCCGACAGCCAGCCCGAGATCGGCATGGCGGCGGCGCACAGCAGCGCGGCGATCACCTCGACCACGAGCAGCGGGCCGATCGGCCGGCCCCCTTCCAGCAGGATCCACGACAGCGGGAAGAACGTGACGAGGTGGAACAACGCATAGCTGGCCAGCGGCGCGAACGCACCCAGCAGCAGGTTGCTGCCCTGCTCGCGCAAGAGTTCGGCAGGCTTGCAGGGTTCGAGTTCGCGGGCCTGCAGTTCACGGTCGTATTCGTGCGTGACGACGAGGCGCAGCCGTGCGAACAGCGCCACCACGTTGATGGCGAACGCCGCAAAGAACGGATAGCGCCAGCCCCAGGTGATGAACTCTTCGGGGCTGATGGTGAACCACAGGTACGCGTACAGGCCGGCTGCCACCAGCAGGCCCAGCGGTGCTCCCAGCTGGCCCAGCATGGCGTACCAGCCGCGCTTGTGGCGCGGCGCATTCAGCGCCAGCAGCGAAGGCAGGCCGTCCCAGGAACCGCCGAGCGCCAGGCCCTGACCGATGCGCAGCAGCGCGAGCAGCAGGCCGGCCCAGGGCGTCGCTTCTGTGTGAACGGGCAGGATGCCGATACCCACTGTGGATGTACCCAGCATCA
Source organism: Variovorax sp. VNK109 (assembly GCF_049445855.1). Classification (NCBI taxonomy): domain Bacteria; kingdom Pseudomonadati; phylum Pseudomonadota; class Betaproteobacteria; order Burkholderiales; family Comamonadaceae; genus Variovorax; species Variovorax sp. VNK109. Next base: position 160,957 of record NZ_JBMSDV010000004.1, read on the forward strand.
TCAGCGCGACGGTCAGCTTGGCGCCGCGACCCCAGCGGCGCTGGATCTCCATGCCTGCCAGCGTGCCGATGGGGCGCACGCAGAACGCGAGCGCCACCAGCGCAAAGGACATGAGCTGTCCTTCGAGCGGGCTGAGGTACGGGAAGAAGGCCGCCGGGAAGACCAGGACCGAGGCGATCCCGTAGACAAAGAAGTCGAAATACTCGGAGGAGCGCCCGATCACCACGCCGACGGCGATTTCGCTCGGGGCCACCGACGGGTTGGACTCGCTGTTGCGCAGTACGGGGGGTACTGCGGAAGGGCTTGTGGGCATTGCCATCTCTGTCGTACTCATTTACTTTTCACCCCTAGGTAAAGCGGGTCCAGGCAGTTACAAGCTAAGCCCTGGGACAAAATGTCCAATCGTTGATAGCGGTCAATGTAAGTACAGTTTTCAGGCTCCGGCAATTCTCGTTTACCCCGGCTAGAGGCAGAAATCATGGCTCACCCTCGACATCAACAGGCTGTAATGCGGTCTCCGCTGCTGCGGCTCACTATGCTCGCGCTGGCTGCAGCCGTGCTGTCCGGTTGCAATATGGTGGTGATGAAACCGTCCGGTTACATCGCCCAGCAGCAGGCCAACCTGATCGTACAGGCCACGGTGCTGATGTTGATCATCATCATCCCTGTCATCCTGCTGACGCTTTTCTTCGCTTGGCGCTATCGCGCCTCCAACACCGAAGCCGACTACCAGCCCGAATGGGACCACTCCACCCGGCTCGAACTCCTCATCTGGGGCGCGCCGCTGCTCATCATCATCGTGCTGGGCGCCATCACCTGGGTCAGCACCCACAAGCTCGACCCGTACCGGCCGCTCGAACGCATCGACGCGAAGCGCGAAGTACCCGCCGAAGTGAAGCCGCTCGTGGTGCAGGTCGTCGCGCTCGACTGGAAGTGGCTGTTCCTCTACCCCGAGCAGGGCGTCGCCTCGGTCAACGAACTCGCGCTGCCGGTGGACCGGCCGGTGCAGTTCCGCATCACTTCCTCCACGGTGATGAATGCGTTCTACATCCCCGAAATGGCCGGCATGATCTACGCCATGCCCGCCATGGAAACCAAACTCCACGGCGTGCTCAACCGGACGGGTGAATTCCGCGGCATCTCGGCCAACTTCAGCGGCGACGGCTTCTCCGGCATGAACTTCGCCGTGAAAAGCCTGGCCGACGAAGACTTCAGGCGCTGGATCGACACCGCGCGCAAGGCCGAAGCCGGCATGCTCAGCCGCGCCGGCTACCTCGAACTCGAAAAGCCGAGCCATCGCGTGCCCGTGGCGCACTACGCCTCGGTCGACAAGGGCCTGTACGACGCCATCGTCAACCGCTGTGTCGACACCGCCCGCATGTGCGCGGCCGACATGATGGCCATCGACGAACGTGGCGGCGGCGGCAAGGGCGCGGTGGCCGGCCTGACCAACCGTCCGGCTTCCACCCTCTACGGCCTGAAGGACCGCATGGTCGTCGCTGCGCTGTGCACGCCTGAAAACCCGAGCGGCACGCCCGTCGCCACCCTCATCCGATAAGAAGAACGCCATGACTGCCGATCTCCAGCACCTCATCTTCGGGCGGCTCACGCTCGAGGCCATTCCGTACCACGACCCCATCCTCGTCGCGACCTTCGCCGGCGTGGTGCTCGGCGGCCTTTTCGTACTCGGCTTCGTCACGAAGATGGGCTGGTGGGGCACGCTGTGGCGCGACTGGATCTGCTCCATCGACCACAAGCGCATCGGCATCATGTACATCATCCTCGGGCTGGTGATGCTGCTGCGCGGCTTTGCCGACGCGATCATGATGCGGCTGCAGCAGGCCATCGCCTTCGGCGACAACCTCGGCTACCTGCCGCCGCACCACTACGACCAGATCTTCACCGCGCACGGCGTGATCATGATCTTCTTCGTCGCCATGCCGCTGGTGACGGGTTTCATGAACTACGTGGTACCGCTGCAGATCGGAGCGCGCGACGTCGCCTTCCCCTTCCTCAACAACTTCAGTTTCTGGATGACCGTGGGCGGTGCCGTGCTGGTGATGATGTCGCTGTTCGTCGGCGAATTCGCGCGCACCGGCTGGCTGGCGTACCCGCCGCTCTCGGGCATCCTCAGCAGTCCGGGGGTCGGGGTCGACTACTACCTCTGGGCGCTGCAGGTCGCGGGGGTCGGGACGACGCTCTCGGGCATCAACCTGATCGCCACGATTGTGAAGATGCGCGCGCCCGGCATGTCGTTCATGAAGATGCCCGTCTTCACCTGGACGTCGCTGTGCACCAACGTGCTGATCGTCGCCACCTTCCCCGTGCTCACCGCGACGCTCGCACTGCTCACGGCCGACCGGTATCTCGGCACCAACTTCTTCACGAACGATCTCGGCGGCAACCCGATGATGTACGTGAACCTCATCTGGATCTGGGGCCACCCCGAGGTGTACATCCTCGTGCTGCCGGTGTTCGGCATCTTCTCGGAAGTCGTCTCCACCTTCAGCCGCAAGCGCCTGTTCGGCTACGCGTCGATGGTCTACGCGACGGTGGTGATCACCATCCTGTCGTACCTCGTGTGGCTGCACCACTTCTTCACCATGGGTTCGGGCGCGAGCGTGAACGCCTTCTTCGGCATCACGACGATGATCATCTCCATACCGACCGGGGCGAAGATGTTCAACTGGCTCTTCACCATGTACAAGGGCCGCATCAAGTTCGAGCTGCCCATGATGTGGACCGTCGGCTTCATGGTGACCTTCGTCGTCGGCGGCATGACGGGCGTGCTGCTCGCCGTGCCGGCTGCCGACTTCGTGCTGCACAACAGCCTGTTCCTCGTCGCGCACTTCCACAACGTGATCATCGGCGGCGTGCTGTTCGGCCTGCTGGCCGGCATCAACTACTGGTTCCCCAAGGCCTTCGGTTTCCGGCTCGATCCGTTCTGGGGCAAGCTGTCGTTCTGGCTGTGGCTCGTGGGCTTCTGGGTCGCGTTCATGCCGCTGTACGTGCTGGGCCTGATGGGGGTGACGCGCCGCGTCAGCCATTTCGAAGACCATTCGCTGCAGATCTGGTTCCAGATCGCCGCGCTCGGCGCGTTCATCATTGCCCTGGGCATCGCCGCGATGCTGGTGCAGTTCGTGGTGAGCTACCTCCGCCGCGACCAGCTGCGCGACACCACCGGCGACATCTGGGACGGCCGCACGCTCGAATGGTCCACCAGCTCGCCGCCGCCCGACTACAACTTCGCCTTCACGCCCGTCGTGCGTGACCTCGACGCCTGGCGCGACATGAAGGACAACGGCGCAGTGCAGCCCATGACCGGCTTCAGACCGATCCACATGCCGAAGAACACGGCGGCGGGTGTCGTCATCGCCGGGCTGTCCACGGCGCTCGGCTTCGCGCTCATCTGGCACATGTGGGTGCCGGTCGTGCTGCTGTTCATCGCCACCGTGGTCGCGTCGATCATCCACACGTTCAACTACAACCGCGACTATCACATCCCGGCGGCAGACGTCGAGAGCACCGAGCGTGCACGCCAGGCCGCGCTCGCGGCCCAGGCTGCCTGATCCGCGCAGAAGAAGAATTCCATGAACCCAACCGCCACTCTCGACCCGCAGGGCAACGGCGCACCGCCGGTGTTCTACGACACGGGTGACCACCACCCGCCCAGCAGCACCTACCTGGGCTTCTGGCTCTACCTGATGAGCGACTGCCTCATCTTCGCCGTGCTGTTCGCGGTGTATGCGGTGCTCGGCCGCTCGTATGCCGCCGGGCCGTCGGGTGCCGACCTGTTCAACCTGAAGATCGTCGCGGTCAACACCGGATTGCTGCTGCTGTCTTCCATCACCTACGGCTTCGCGATGCTGGCCATGCTGAAGAACCGCTTGCCGCAGGTGCTGGGCTGGCTGGCCGTCACCGGCGTGCTGGGCCTCGGCTTCGTCTCGCTCGAAATCTACGAGTTCGTCGAGCTCATCCACGAGGGTGCCGGCCCGGGCCGCAGTGCGTTCCTCTCGTCGTTCTTCACGCTGGTGGGCACGCACGGCCTGCACGTGAGCTTCGGCATCGTCTGGCTCGTCACGCTGATGCTGCAGCTGCGCAAGACCGGCCTCACGTCGGCCAACAAGCGCCGTCTGGTGTGCCTGTCGATGTTCTGGCACTTCCTGGACCTGATCTGGATCGGCGTCTTCAGCTTCGTCTATCTCATGGGGGTGCTGTGATGGCGCACGCACACGAACTCGACCACGACGACAGCGGCTATCACGCCACGCTGGGCGGCTACATCAAGGGTTTCATCCTCGCGGCCATCCTCACCATCATCCCGTTCGCGCTGGTGATGCTGAAAGTGCCCGTGTCGCCGCGTCTGCTGGCAGCCGGCATCCTGCTGTTCGCGGTCGTGCAGATGGTGGTGCACCTCGTGTACTTCCTGCACCTGAACACGACGGCAGAAGGTGGCTGGAACCTGCTGGCCGCAGGGTTCACGGTCGGCATCCTCGTCATCATGATGGCGGGTACCACCTGGGTCATGTACAACATGAACACCAACATGATGCCGGCCATGGAGCACGAGAACATGCCCGGTGTTCCTGCGGCAAGGCAGCCCGATGCAGTTGCGCCGGCAGCCGCACCGCCCACACAGGCACCGGCCAGCAAGACCCCGTGACGGACGCGACCACCCTCCGCCCGCGTGCCATCGGGCGCTGGGGGTGGCTGTTCCTCGCCCTGCTCGGGCTGTCATCCGCAGGTTTTGCCGCGCTGGGCATCTGGCAGGTGCAACGCCTGTCGTGGAAGACGGACCTCATCGAACGCGTCGAAGCCCGCACGCGCGCGCAACCCGTTGCGGTGCCCGCGCCCGCACTGTGGCCCACGGTCAACGCCGCTGCACATGAATACCTGCGCGTGCAGTTGCAGGGCCAATGGAAGCAGACGCCTGCTGGTGGCAAGCCGGCCGACATCTGGGTGCGCACCGGCAGCGAGCTCGGGTGGGGTTACTGGCTCATGAGTCCGCTGCAGACGAGCGAAGGCTTCTGGGTGATCGTGAACCGCGGCTTCGTGCCGGCCGAACAGCGCAGTGCGGTCGCCGCACAAATGCAGAACACAGTGCAGGCCGCAGCGCCGGGTGACGTGCGCATCACCGGCCTGCTGCGCATGAGCGAGGCATCGCGCCTGTTGCGCGCCAATGATCTCGAACAAGGCCGCTGGGCCGCACGCGACGTACCTGTCATGGCGCAGGCGATGGGCCTCGGTGCCGGGCAGGTTGCGCCCTTCTTTGTCGACGCATCCGCGGAAACCGCAACAACGGCAACCGCCCGGCCCGAGTGGCCGCGCCCCGGTCTCACCGTCGTCCGCTTCAGCAACAATCACCTATCGTATGCATTGACCTGGTTCGCCCTGGCCGCGCTGTGCGCCGGTGGCTGCTGGCTCCTGCTGCGTGCCAGAAATTCCTGATGCAACTTTCCTGATGCCCAACACCGCGTTCGCTGCGTCTGCCGTCCGCCCGGCCTACGGCGAAGAAGCCGTCGCGCTCGAACGGCTCACGCGTGCGCGCAACCTGCTGCAGCTGGTGCAGATGCGCTGGATGGCCGTGCTCGGCCAGGTGCTCACCATCCTCGTCGTGCAGTACGGCCTGGGCATCGCGCTGCCGATGGTGCAGATGCTCACGCTGCTCGGCGTGCTCAGCGTGGTCAACCTCGTCAGCACATGGCGCGCGCGCACGGCCAGCGAACTCGCTGACTCGGAGCTGTTCGGCATCCTGCTGATCGACGTGGCCGTGCTCACGGGGCAGCTCTACTTTGCAGGCGGCAGCGCCAATCCCTTCGTGTACCTGTACCTGCTGCAGGTGGTGCTGGGCGCGGTGCTGATGAGCGCGCCCTACGGCTGGGCGCTGGTGGCGGTGACGTCGCTGTGCGCCGTGGCGCTGCACCTGTGGCACTGGCCGCTGGCCATGCCCGGAGGCGAAGGCAGCGAAGGCGTCGGGCTCATTCCCTACTACTTCGAAGGGCTGGTCATCTGCTTCCTGATCAATGCGGCGTTGCTCGTCATCTTCGTCGGCCGCATTGCCAGCAACAACCGCCAGCGCGACGACGCGCTCGCCCGCATGCGCCAGCAGGCGGCCGAGGCCGAACACATCCTGCGCATGGGCCTGCTCGCGTCCGGCGCGGCGCACGAACTCAGCACGCCGCTGGCCACGCTCTCCGTCATCCTGGGCGACTGGGCACGCATGGCGCCCTTTGCTGCCGAGCCGGAACTGCGCGAGGAAATCGAGCGCATGCAGGTGCAGGTGGATCGCTGCAAGCGCATCGTCACCGGCATCCTTCAGACGGCGGGCGAAGCACGCGCCGAAACGCTGGAGCAGATGACCGTGCGCGAACTGCTCGAAGACGTGCTCGCCAACTGGCGGCAGACCCGCGCCTGCCGCTCGCTGCAGGCCGTGCTGGACGACGGACTGGACACACCCATCATGGCCGACGGCACGCTGCGCCAGATGGTGGACAACGTGCTCGACAACGCGCTCGAAGCCAATGCCGACGGCGAAATCCGCGTGCTGGTGAGCAGCGCGGACGACCAGCTCGTCATCCGCGTGCTGGACGAGGGCCCGGGCTTTCCGCCGGCCATGCTCGAACAACTCGGCAAGCCCTACCAGTCCACCAAGGGCCGGCCCGGCAGCGGGCTGGGCCTGTTCCTCTCGGTCAACGTCGCACGCACGCTGGGCGGCCGGCTCGAAGCCAGAAACCTCGATCCTGTCGGGGCTGAAGTGAGCATCGTGCTGCCGATGCGTGCATTGATGCCAAAGTGATGCCCGCATGACCGAAGAGGAAGACACCCGCACCCTGCTCATCGTCGAGGACGACGATGCGCTCGCCCATACGCTCACCCGCTCGTTCGAGCGGCGCGGCTATGAAGTCGTGCGTGCGGCCGACCTTGCAGGCGTGCGCCACCTCACGGAAGGCGTGGCGCAGGACGCGTTGCCGCAATACGCGCTGGTGGACCTCAAGCTCTCATCCGGCGACTCGGGCCTGGCCGTGGTGCAGTACCTTCAGGGCATCGACGACGGCATGATCATCGTCGTGCTCACCGGCTACGCCAGCATCGCCACGGCGGTCGAAGCCATCAAGCTCGGCGCGCGGCACTACCTGGCCAAGCCCGCCAACACCGACGACATCGAAGCCGCGTTCGACAAGGCCGAAGGCGACGCAGGCGTCGACCTCACACAGCGCACCACCTCCATCAAGACGCTGGAGTGGGAACACATCCACGCCGTACTCGCCGAAACCGACTTCAACATCTCCGAAGCGGCAAGGCGGCTGGGCATGCACCGCCGCACGCTGGCGCGCAAGCTGGAGAAGCAGCGCGTCAAGTGACACCACCGGCCCGGTGACGACGACAATGCAGGAATGACTGCACGTTCTCCCAGAATCTATCTCGCCGGCCCCGACGTTTTCTTCTCCGACAGCACCCAGCGCTTCGCGCAATTGAAGGCCGCGTGCGCGCGGCTCGGCCTCGAAGGCCTGGAGCCTTCCGACGGCGACATCCCCGCTGATTTCAACGGCACCGACGACGAACGCGCCCTGCGCATCTACGAAGGCAACATCCAGCGCATCCACGAAGCCGACGCCGTGCTCGCCAACCTGTGCAGCTTCCGCGGCCTGGAGCCCGACTCGGGCACCGTGTTCGAAGTGGGCTACGCCGCAGCGTTGGGCAAGCCCGTCGCTGCCTATGGTGTGCCGCCGGGCAGCTATGCCGAACGCGTGAGCGCTGTCACGCCGTGCACGCCCGACGCCATCGGCACCCTGCGCGAGACGGCCAGCGGGATGATGGTCGAAGGCCTCGGGCAAAGGCTCAACCTCATGCTCACCGGCTCCGCCACCATTGAAGACACGGTCGAAGCTGCCTTGCAGCGGCTGGCTGTTCAGCTTCGCTGAATCAACTCGATCTTGTAGCCGTCCGGGTCCTCGATGAAGGCGATCAGCGTCGGGCTGTGCTTCATCGGGCCGGGTGCCCGCGTGATCTGCACGCCGCTTTCGGCCAGTTCGGAACAGCTCGCATGGATGTCGTTGACAGCGATGGCAATGTGTCCCCACGCGGTGCCGTGCACATACGGCTCGACCTGGTCCCAGTTGTGCGTGAGTTCCAGCACCGTGCTGGCTTCTTCCGTACCGTAGCCGAGGAAAGCGAGCGTGAAGCGGCCGGACGGATAGTCCTGCCGACGTACCAGCTGCATTCCCAGGGCCCCGATGTAGAAGTCCAGAGAACGTTGCAGGTCCATGACGCGCATCATGGTGTGCAGGATGCGCGTCGGCCGCTCGGCCAGGTCCATGCGCCGGTCCGAATCGGCGTTGGCGTCAAGCTCGTAATCCATGGGGGATCCGGTGCGACGGTTCAGCGGACCGCAACGACGTCGATCTCGACCTTCCACTCGGGCTTGACGAGTGCGGACACATACACCAGCGTGGACGCCGGTTTGTGACCGGCGAGCACCCCGGTGCGAACTTTCACGAAGTCCGGGTAGTCCTTGGCGTCTGTCAGGTAGATGGTTGTCTTGACGATGTTGCTGAGCTTCATGCCGGCATCGGCCAGGATGGTTTCGACGTTCTTCCACGCCTGCTGGGTCTGCTCGACGAAGTCGGCAGAAGCCACGCCCTTGGCGTCGATGCCGATCTGGCCTGCCACATAGAGCGTGGCAGCCGGCGCTTCGACCAGGATGCCGTTGGAGTACGCGCCGGGTTCGCCGCCCATGGCTGCGGGGTTGATGCGGGAGGTGGTCATGCTTTTCCTTTGCTGTGAACCGATGGATGGATGAAATGAAGCGCGGCTGTCTCAGTTGATGAAGCCGGCCGAGGGATGCGCACGCGGATACTTCCGGATGTAGGTCAGGAAGCGCGCGAGCGACTTGTCCGCACGGGTCAACAGGCCCTGGCGGTAGTGGATGGTGTTGAGGATGTCCTTGTCCTCGCCGACGGTGCGGCGGCTCACCGCCAGCACGGACTCGAGCTGCTCCTGCGCGTCGGGTCCGGCCAGCACGATGCTGCAGCTGAACACGTTGTGCTGCCCGGGCCTGGGCAGGCCGTAGCCCGTGACGTTGCAGCGCCAGAAACCGTCGTACATGCCCCAGCGGTAGAACACGCTCGTGCCCAGGATGCCCGCCGTGTTGGCAATCGGCACGTCGCCCTGGTGCAGCCCGCGGTAGCTGAACTCCAGGCCGAAGTCATGCCACTGCACGAGCTCGTGCGGCTCGTCGGCTTCGAACTTGATCTTGTGGACCACCTTCAGGTGCTGCATGTCCGGCGTGTTGGCTGCGAACACCCAGGGGTCGCAGTTCAGCGTCTGGCCGAAGCGGTAGGCCGACATGAGCAGCGCGTCGTCTGCGTAGGGCAGTTGCGGCAGGTCGAACAGCGGCTCTTCGCCGTTGAACACCCAGACGATGCCGAAGCGCTCCTGCACCGGGAACACGAACAGGCAGGCCGACTTCGGCGGCGGGTCGCCGATGCCGGTCTTCACACACACGCCGTCGGCGTCGTACTCCCAGTGGTGGAAGGCGCATTGCACGCGGCCATCCACCACGCGGCCGACCGACAGGTCCGCGCCGACGTGTGGGCAGTACGCGCTCATCGCGCGCGCTGATCCGTCCGGTGCGCGGAACAGCACGATCTTGCCGTCCAGGAAGTCGCAGCCGAGCACCTGGTCCGCCACGACTTCGGTGGACAGGGCCACCGGAAACCACGACTGCGTGAAGACACCGCCGTCGCCCTCGGCAGGCATCGGCAGGAAGTGCGGCCGCGCGGGCGTGGGGCGCGAGCGCGTGGCATTGGTCGGCATGCGGACGGTCTGTTCCATGGTGTCTCTCGTGGTGATGTCGGTGGAATGGTTCAGGCGGGACGTGCGATTTCGACCGACAGCCCGTCGAGCTCGGGCGTCAGCCGGATCTGGCAGGACAGGCGTGACGCTGCGGTTGCGCCCGGCAGGTAGTCCAGCATGGCGCGCTCGTCATCGGCGGCAGGTGGAAGGCGGCTCGCCCACCCGGGCGCCACCTTCACATGGCAGGTGCCGCAGGCGAGGCTGCCGTCGCACGAGGCCTCGATGTCGAAGCCGGTGCTGCGCAGCGCCACCATCAGCGTGGTGCCGGGTGCGGCCTCGAACTCGAAGCCGTCGGCTTCGCAGCGGAGCATGGCGGTGGTGTCGTTTCCGGTCATGGTCACGCGGCCTCCGACAAGGTGGTGCCCGCCGTGTCGCGGCGTTCCCAGAAAACGACGCGTGCATGCACGAAGCGCACGAGGCTGCTGGCCGTGATGCCGATGGCCGACAGCGACACGACGGACGCGAACATCGTCGCCACGTCGAAGCTCAGCGTGGACGACTGGATGAGATAGCCGAGCCCTTCCTTGGCGGAGACGAACTCGCCGACGATCGCGCCGATGAGCGCAAGCACCACCGCGATCTGCAAGCCGGCAAAGATGGACGCCGCAGCCGACGGGAGCTTCACCTGCCGGAACACATGCAGGCGCGACGAACCGAATGCGCGGTACAGACGCAGCAGGTCCGGGTTGGCCGAGCGGAATCCGTAGAAACAGTTGATGAACACGGGGAAGAAGCAGATCAGCGCGACCAGCACCATCTTGGAACTCACGCCGAACCCGAACCACACGATGAGCAGCGGCGCGAGCGCGACCTTGGGGATGGACTGGATCGCGATCACGAGCGGCATCAGCGTGCGCTCGATCCAGCGCGACTCGGCGACGATGGCGCCGGCCACCAGCGCCACCGAGCAGCCGATGGCGTAGCCGACCACCATTTCGTACAGCGTGGTGGCCAGGTGCTTCCAGTACGTACCGCTGGTCACGTAGCCGCTCCACAGCGACACGCCGACATCGCCCGGCCGTGGCAGCAGATACGTCGGCACCTCCAGCAGCACGACGGCACGGTCCCAGACGATGAGCAGCGCGGCCAGTGCGGCCAGCGGAAGAACGACGGAGAGGACGCGGTCTTTCATTCGGGTTCTCCTTTGCCGGGGGCGGGCGTGCGGAAGAAAAGCCGCAGCCGGTTGCAGATGGCGTTGAACTCGGCGGAGCCCAGCGTCGCAATCGTGCGCGGGCGGGGCAGCGGCACGTCGATCACGTCCACCACCGTGCCCGGACGTTCGGACAGCACGACCACGCGGTCGGCGAGGTAGACGGCTTCGGGAATCGAGTGCGTGATGAACAGCACGGACTTGCCCGACTGGCGCCACATGTCCTGCAGTTCGTCGGACATGTGTTCGCGGGTCATGGCGTCGAGTGCGGCGAACGGCTCGTCCATCAGAAGAAGTTGCGGGTCGTGCATGAAGCCGCGCGCGATACCCACGCGCTGCTGCATGCCGCCCGACAGTTCGTTCGGGTAGTGGCCTTCGAAGCCTTCCAGGCGCACGAGCCTGATGAGTGCGCGTGCGCGGTCCATGTGGTCTTCCACGCGCAGGCCCATCGCCTCGACGGGAACCAGCACGTTCTGCAGCACCGTTTTCCACGGCAGCAGCGTCGGCTGCTGGAAGACGATGCCCACGTCGCGACGCGGGCCCGCCACCGGCTGGCCCTGGATCTGCACCTTGCCGCTGGATGGCTTGAGCAGGCCCGATGCGATGTTCAGCAGCGTCGACTTGCCGCACCCCGAGGGGCCGAGCACGGCGACGAACTCACCGTCGGCCACCTGGAGGTTGAGGTCACGCACCGCCGTCAGGCGACCGCGCGCCGACGCGTAGGTGACGCTCAGGTTCTCGATGGACAGACGCGGTGTCACGGCTTCCACGCCTTGGCCTGGCGCATCACCACCATCGGGTCGAACTTGTTGTACTCGGGCACGAGCACGTTGGTGTAGAGCGATGCCATCGGGACGTTCTCGTTGGTGACTTCGCCGCCTTCCTTCAGCGCGGCGATCAGCAACTTCCAGTCGCGGTCGGCGTAGGCACCCCACTGGCGCGGCTCGCCGGGACGGAAGTAGGTGACGTTGTCGATGCGCGGCTTCATCACCATCATTTCCTTGCGCAGGATTTCCTCTTCAGTGCCGGTCTTGGGCTTCTGCTCGGGGTAGTGCTTCCAGAAGGCCTGCAGGCAGCCGGTCATGTTGGCTTCACAGGCCACGGCGCCCTTGGACACCGCACGGCCGAAGCGGGCGATCAACTGCGGGTTGTCCTTGAGCAGCTTGTCGGTCACTTCGAAACCGTGGCTGGACATGCCCTGGAATTCCTTGGGCAGGTCGAGGCGGCGGATGGGCGTGCCGCTCACTTCCAGTGCGGCGTGTGCGCTTTCCCAGAGGTTCAGCGCCTGGATCTGGTTGGTCCTGAGGGCCTGGAAGGCCTGGCCGCCGAAGCCCACGGGCTGCAGGTTCACCGTCTTCCAGTCCACACCGGAGGCTGCGAGGATGGCGCGCGTCGTGTAGACGTTGCCCGAGCCGAGCGACACCACGCCGATGCTCTTGCCCTTCAGATCGGCGAGCGACTTCACGGGGCTGTCCGCAGGGACGGCGAATTCCCACACCGAATTGCGCAGGTAGTTGTAGACGAACTTCAGCGGGAAGTTCTGCTTGCCGGGCTGGCGCGCGATCACCAGCGGCTCCATGCTCGCGCCGGCGGCATGGATCTGGCCCGACAGCAGTTGCGGGATGATCACGCTCGAACCGGCCAGCGGCACCAGTTCGACCTCGAGGTTTTCTTCATCGAAGTAGCCGAGTTCCTTGGCGAATACGAAGTTGGCGATGGCGGAACTGATGGCGGACGGCACGCCGTAGACGAACTTGTCCTTGGCGAGTGCGGGAAAGGCAAGTGTGGAGAGAACGGCAACCGCCGCAAGACGGCCGAGAGAGCCGAAAGAACGCGAGGACATCATGGAGCTCCTGTTGGGGATGGTGGGTGAAGGAAAAGGCATGGGAGGGTTCAGTGCGCGTGCCGCGCGTCCCTTGCGCGGCGCAGCGCGCGTTCGGTGACGGCGACGATCATGTCGGCCTTGGCGGCGTTGTCGCGCAGCGGCAGCGCGCCATACACGACCTTCTGCGCGCAGGTACGGATGCTGTCGTCGTTCATGAGGCGATGGGCCTGCGTCATGAGCGCGCGTTCGGCGTGCGTCGCGCGCATCGGCAGCGGGGAGACGCCACCAAGCGAGATCCGTACCGAAGCGAGCCGGTCGCCGTCCCATGTCAGGCGCACACCTGCCGATGCTTCGGGGAAGTCACCCCGCCACTGCGCGTACTTCTCGTAGACCTGTGTGCTGCCGGTGGCCAGCGGCACTTCGATGGACAGGATCAGCTCCTGCGGCGACACCGTGGTTTCGCCCGACCAGCGGTAGAAATCCGCCATGGCGATGCGGCGCTTGCCCGCCTGGCCATGCACGATCACGGTGGCGTCGAGTGCGGTGAGCGCAGGTGCCAGGTCGGCCACGCACGGCGCGGCGCAACGGCCTGCGCCCATGATCGCGTGATGCCGGTTGTCGCCCATGACGGCATAGCACGGGCACGATGCGCCGCCGTTCTTGTAGCAGGGCAGGCCACTGCGGAAGAACCAGCAGCGCTTTTCCTGGCACAGGTCTCCGGCGACGGTCGCCACATTGCGGATCTGCCGCGTGGCGATCAGGTCTGCTGCCTCCACCAGGCCCGGCAGCAGGCGTCGCAGGTCGTCGTGCTCGGTGAGTGTGGCCAGCGTCACACCCGCGCCGATGCGGGCGATGCCTTGGGCCGCATCGATGTCGATGTCCTGCAGCGCAGCCAGGCGCGAGATGTCGATGAGCAACTCCGGCGCATACACGCCTTGCCTCGTGCCCGGCAGCAGGTCGCTGCCACCGGCGATCAGCTTCGCCCGGCGGTGCTGATGCGTGGCAAGCAGCAGCGCGGCATCCTCGATGCTTGCGGCCTTGAGGTAGTCGGGGTTCGACACGCGCGGCCTGGGTTGCGACACGGCGGCGCCCAGCATCTTCATGGCAGGGAACAGGCCCTTGGGATAGAGGCTGCGTGCCACGGCCACTTCGAGGTTGAACGGCCGGCGCCACGGTTGTAGCGCCAGTGTGCGCTTTTGCTTGCGCCGGATCTCCGCCAGCACCTTGTGCGGCGTCAGCGGCAGCGTGCGGAAGCGGATGCCGGTGGCGTGCGCCACCGCATTCGCGATGGCCGCCACGGTCGGGTTGATCGAGGTCTCGCCGCTCGACTTCGCGCCGAGCGGGCCGCGCGGGTCGGCCGTCTCGATGTAAGCCGTCTCTATCTCTGTCGCTTCGAAGATGCGCGGCACGCGGTAGTTGATGAGTGACGTGTTCACCGGCCGGCCGTGGTCGAACACCAGGTCTTCCGCCAGCGCCATGCCGATGCCCTGCACCACGCCGCCGTGCATCTGCCCGTCCAGCGAGGCCTCGTTGATGACGCGACCCACGTCCTGCACCACCACGACCTTGAGCACCTTCACATGGCCGGTGTCCGGGTCGACTTCCACCTCCACCGCCTGCGCGCCGAACGCATAGGTGGCGGAGTAATTGCCGTAGCCGGTCTTGGGGTCGGGGTACGGCTGGTCGAGCTTGTGATGGCCGTTGACTTTCAGCGGCCCGGTGATCGCCGCGACTTCCTGCCAACCCATCTTTCCGGGCGCGGACACGCCATCGTCCGCAAACCGGATGGTGTCGACCTCGACGCCCAGGCGCTGCGACAGGATGCTGCGCACCTGCGCCATCAGCACGTTGGATGCATCGATGGCCGCTGCGCCCGTCATGAAAGTCACGCGCGACGCGGCGCTGCCCAGATCGTCGGGCGCTTCTTCCGTGTCCATGTGGATCACATCGATGGCCGTCAGGTCGACGTCCAGCGTCTGCGAGACGAACTGCGCCAACGTCGTGTTCTGCCAGGTGCCGCAGTCGGCGTTCTGCGTGGCCAGCAGGAATCGGCCGTCCTCGCGCAGCTCCAGGCTCACGTTGGCGAAGTTGCCCTCGGCGTAGAGGATGCCCACGCTCGGGTTGATCATGGCCGCCACACCCACGCCGCGCCATGGCCTCGGGTTGCGGCGCTTCTCGGCCCAACCGATACGGCGGCCCGCTTCCTGCAGACACTCGGCCATGGCGCAGGTGGAAATCTCGAAGCCCTGCGGCGTCACGTCGCCCGGCTGGTTGGCAATGCCCACGCGGTAGTCGAGCGGGTCTTTGCCCAGCAGCTCGGCGAGTTCGTCCACCTGGGTCTCCAGCGCCCAGATGATCTGCGGCACACCCATGCCGCGGTACGAGCCGCCGGGCACCTTGTTGGTGTAGACCAATCGCCCGTCGAACTCGACCGCGCCGACGCGGTACAGGTTGGCGGAGCGCTGGCGCACGGCGGACACATAGGCCGGGCCCATGTGCGTGAACGCGCCGTTGTCCACGACATAGCGGCTGCGCCGCGCGAGGATGTTGCCCTGCGCATCCACACCCGTGCTGAGGGTCATGCGCTTGGCGTGGTCGGTCTTGCCGCTGATGAATTCTTCGCGTCGTGTGAGCACGATCTTCACCGGCCGCTTGGCCTTGCGCGAAAGCAGCGCGGCGATGCCGATGGGCTCCGGCGCCTGCGACTTGCCGCCGAAGCCGCCGCCGATCTCGATGGCGTGCACACGCACCTGTCGTGTCGGCAGACCCAGGATGCCGGCCATTTCCTTGCGCACGAAGAACGGCGCCTGCGTGCCGGCCCACACGTCGAGCTTCTGCGCCGCTTCGTCATACGACGCGACGACGGCATTGGTCTCCATGCAGACCGGCGCGACGATGCCATGCGAGTACGTGCCCTCCACGGTGTGCACCGATTGAGCAAAGCCCTGTGCAGCGCCACCCCAGTCCGCATGGCTGTGCTGCGCGACGTTGGGCGGCAAGGCCTCGCGCTGGTGGAGTACGGGAGCGCCGGGTTCGAGCGCTTCTGCCGCATCGAACACGGCCGGCAGCACTTCGTACGTCACGTCGATGGCGGCCACTGCGTCGAGTGCCTGCGCCAGTGTGTCGGCAGCAACGGCCGCCACTTCTTCGCCCACGAAGCGCACCACATCGTGCGCCAGCGGAAAGCGGTCCGCATAGCGCGGCCCGAGGTGGATGTAGCGGTCCGGCGCGTCCAGCGGCAAGAGCACGGCCTGCACGCCTGGCATGGCCGAAGCGCGCGACACGTCGATGGACACGATGCGCGCATGTGCGTGCGGGCTGCGCAGGATCGCGCCGTGGAGCATGTCCGGCAGCGTGAAGTCGTGCGTGTAGATGGCCTGGCCCGTCACCTTCGCAAGCGCTTCCTTCTGCGGCGCGACGGCCTTGCCGATGTGCCGGTAGGTCTGCACGGTGGGCGTGTCGGTCAAGCTCATTGCATCGCCTGGCGAGCGAGCGCGTTGGCCGCTTCGATGATCTTCACGTAGCCGCTGCAGCGGCATATGTTGCCCTGCAGTGCGATGCGGATCTGCTGCTCGGTGGGTGCGGGCGCTTGTGCGAACAGCGCGGTGAGCGACATCACGACGCCCGGCGTGCAGAAGCCGCACTGGAACGCGCCGTGCTCGATCAACGCCCGCTGGATCGGCGAGATGTCCCCGACCCCGCCGGCACCTTCGATGGTGCACACCTGTGCGCCATCTGCACGGGCCGCAGGCACCAGGCACGAACACACGGCGCGCCCGTCCATCACCACCGTGCATGCGCCGCACTCGCCCGCGTTGCAGCCTATTTTCGTACCCGTGAGCTGTAGCTGTTCACGCAGCACATGCGCGAGGCTGTCACTGCCATGCACCTGCACGCGCCGTGCAGATCCATTGACAACGAATTCAACCCCGTGTGTGTCCATCGAAAGTTCCCCTTGACTGAAGACGGCGTGCATTCCACATTGGTGCGTGCGGACTGGCTCGCTTCTCGCTTTTTCATTGTCTGCAGAAAGCGTGCGCAAAAGGCATCCAAGGAGCTGACAAAAAATGAGTCTGGACAATCAAAAAACTTGGCCTCATGCAGAGGGCAAGGGCGAAGCGCGCAGGGACGGCGCTCCGCCCCCGCGCGCTGCACGGCGCAAGCGATTGCCGCCACTCAAGGCATTGAAAGCGTTCGAGTCCGCTGCGCGCCTGGGCAGCTTCGCGCGTGCCGCGCAGGAACTCTTCGTCACGCAGACAGCCGTGAGCCACCAGATCAAGTTGCTCGAAGAACATCTGGGTGGCCTGCTGTTCGAGCGGCTGCCTTCGGGGCTGGCGCTCACACCGCAGGGCCAGGCCATCTATCCCTCCATCGCGGCGGGCTTCGAACATTTCGAGGCGGCCATGACGCTGCTGCCGCGCCCCGCCAAGGTGGCTGCGCAAGTACTGGTGGTGAGCGCGCTGCCTTCGTTCTCGCAGGAATGGCTCATTCCGCGCCTGGTGGATTTCCGTGCGCGCTGGCCCGACATCGATGTGCTCATCGAGACCGACTACAAGATGGCCGACCTTGCCGGCGGCACGGCCGACGTCGCCATCCGCTTTGGACGCGGCGGCTTCGGCGAAGACCTGCGTGCAGATCTGCTTTCCACCGAAACCGTCACGCCGGTGTGCAGCCCGTCGCTGCTCAAACGCCAGCCCGGCGACTACGAGCCCAGCGAAGTCGCGCATGACTTCGTGCTGCTCAATTCATCCGTTCGCATGGTCCACGAACCCTGGATGTCGTGGGACCTGTGGCTCGAGGAAGTGGGCGTCGAACCCATGGACGCCGCCACCGGGCCGCGCTTTTCCGACCCGCTGCTCATCCTGCGCACCGCCATCGCCGGCCGCGGCATGGCACTCGGCCGCAGCATGCTCGTGCGCGACCACCTGCAGTCGGGCCGGCTCGTCGCGCCCTTCCCTGACTGGGTGAAACCCATCCTGTCGTCCTACTACGTCGTGAGCACCGTCGAGAAATCCAGACTCGAACGCGTGACCGTCTTCCGCGAATGGCTGCTCGAAATCGCCGCGCGCGAAGCGGCGGGCGGCTTCAACGCCAGAGGCGTTGTCGAAGCCGAGCCGGCAGAGTCGTAAACGGGGCCGGGCGTCAGCCCTTCTTCGCCTGCTGCGCTTCGATCTCCGCGCGCAGCCGGTCTTCCTGCTCGCGCAACTCCGGCGTGAACGCCTCGCCGAAATCCTCCGCCGTGTACACCTGCCGGATCTCGATGTCCGAGTCCGTCAGCATCGGGTTCGGGCACCGCTTCACCCAGTCGATGGCTTCCTGAAGCGACGCGCACTCCCAGATCCAGTAGCCCGCCACCAGCTCCTTCGTCTCGGCAAACGGCCCATCGACCACCGTACGGTTCTTGCCCGAGAACTGCACCCGCGCGCCCTTGGAACTGGGGTGCAACCCCTCGCCCGCCTGCATCACGCCGGCCTTCACCAGCGCCTCGTTGAACGCGCCCATCGCGGCAATCAGCTCCTCGCTGGGCATCACGCCCGCTTCGCTGTCCTTGGTGGCCTTGACCAGAATCATGAATCGCATGTGTTGCTCCTTGGAGTTTGTAGTCAGAAATGTCGAGTTCTGCTTCTACGACGAATCACGGGCCGTGAAATCGACACGTACAAAAATATTGATTCAAAAGTTCCAATTACATGTAAAGTTGTGCCTGACCTGCGGACAGATTTTTTGCCATGTTTCGGTGGCATGTGAAAACAAAGTCCGGGGATATGCTCCTCGGCGTACCTCGAGTTACCTTATGTAGCTTGCTAGGCCTCTTAGCGCCGCATAGGAGTGTCCGCAGGTCACTTTTCTACCTCTCATGTCGCAACTCGCCAAATTGAGAAGTGCAACAACGCTGGCTAAAGTCGCCGAATTATTAGGCCTTAAGTCAGGGATGCTTTCATACATCCTGTACGTGAAACCGAAGGCCGACCTCTATTCGAAGTTCAGCATTGCAAAAAAAAGCGGAGGTCAAAGAGAGATATCTGCACCCGCAAAGGATCTGAAATTAGTTCAGCATCGCTTGGCAGAACTTCTTCAAGCTTGCTCAGACGAAATCGCGCTTTCGCACGGACAAGTTGGGCTCGGAATTTCGCACGGCTTCAAGCCCAAGCATTCAACGATGACTAATGCACGTCGTCACATTACTCGGCGCTACGTCTTTAATGCAGACATTCACGACTTCTTCGGCACACTGAATTTTGGTCGAGTCAGAGGATTCTTTCTAAAAGACAAGAATTTTCTGTTAAATGACAAAGTCGCGACCATACTTGCCCAGATCGCCTGCACTGATAACTCTTTACCTCAGGGCAGCCCATGTTCACCCATCATCTCTAATCTGGTCGCACACATACTAGATATCCATCTCGCAAAATTGGCTGCATCAACGGGATGTACGTACACGCGATACGCAGACGACCTCACCTTTAGCTCAAACAAGTCCCCCTTTCCTATGAAGGTGGCCGTTCAAGCAGAGGAGATGCACAAGTGGATTCCAGGCAGCTCCTTAGAAAGACTCGTCAAGCAAGCGGGTTTTGAATTCAACCCCAAAAAAACACGGATGCAGTACCGCGACTCTCGCCAGGAAGTCACGGGCTTGACGGTCAATAGAAAGGTCAACGTTCCGACGCCTTACCGACGAACAGTTCGAGCTATCGTGCACACCGCGCTACGAACAGGAAAGTTCTCTCTGCCGAGTGATGTAGACGAAGAGCCTTCTGGAGGGCAAGAAAGAAACGCCAAAGTTATAGGCATGCTTGCCTACATAGATCAAGTGGATCGATTTAATGACAGTGAGTCGAGAAAGAACGATCTTGAACCAGCAGATACGTCTGCGCGAATCGAAATTTTCCGGCAATTTCTTTACTACAGTCTTTTTTATGACTTGTCGCGCCCGCTTCTGGTTTGTGAAGGACCTACTGACAACATTTATATGCGTCATGCAATTCGGCGCCTAGCGCCTGCGTACCCATCCCTTGTTCAAAGCGTCAACTCATCTATTCAGATTAAGTTGCGGATGTTCAAGTACAGCGAGCGTAGAGGAGATTACGCAACTCAAGGGCGGAGTTGGCGGAATATGTCACCTTATCAAAAACTATCACGCGGATCTGACCACGAAAATTCATGCCCCCACGCCTAAGCATCCTGTGGTTGTCTTAATTGACAACGATTCTGGTGCGAGTGATGTTTATGGTGCGATAGCAGGAATAACAAAAAAACCTAGACCAAGCGGGACGGAGCCATATATACACGTGACTGGAAATCTTTACGTCGTACCAACCCCGTTAGGGCCAAATGGAACGAAGACAGCAATTGAAGATTTCTTTAGTGCGCAAACTCTTGCAGAAAAGCTGAACGGCAAGTCATTTTCTCGAGAAAAGAAAATTGATGAAAGTAAACACTATGGAAAGAGCGCATTTGCGAGAGATGTAGTTGACAAGAAAGCGCCGACGATTGATTTCAATAGCTTCGCGCCAATCCTAGATCGAATCGCTGGACTGCTTTCGAACTACTATTAGCTTGGATAGCAGGCTCTGAAGTGTTCAACCCAAATGCTTCCCCACCACCCCCGCCAGCTCAAACATCGTCACCTGCGGCTTCCCGAACACTGGTAGCAGCTTCGCATCCGCATTGATGTTCCGCTTGTTGGTCGCGTCCTGCAGGCCGTTGGCCTTGATGTAGTCCCACAGTTTCTTGATGACTTCGGTGCGGGCCACGGGTTCGCTGCCGATGACTGCGGCCAACTCGGCGCTCGGCGTCAGGCCGGGGCCGGACGATTTGCGCGGGGCCTTGGGGGCTGCTGCCTTTTTGGCGGCGGGTGCTTTCTTCGCGGGTGCAGCTTTCTTGGCTGCAACCTTCTTCGCTGCCGGTGTCTTCGTCGCAGCCGTCTTGCGCGGCGGGAACTTGGACGTTCTCGGTTCGAACTCGAAGCCGACCTTGCCGTTTTCCTTGTCGTAGGCCAGGAAGGCCTTGAAGGCGCGCCGCGTCTTGTTGGAGATGAACTTGTCCAGCAAATCCGTCTTGCCGGTTTCCAGCAGTTTGCTCACCTGTTCGTGCGAGATGGGTTGCTGCAGGATGATCTTGCCGGTCTTGAAGTCGCAGGTGGGCGTGGGCTGTGCCTGGGTGGGCACGGATTTCTCGCACACGTAGTTGCTGCCGTGTTCGAACACGTTGCCGCCGCACTTGGGGCAGACGCCGAGTGACTGCTGCGCCGAGAAGTCGACGATCTCGCCGGTCTCTTCGTCGGCCGCATCGTTGCCGAAGTCGAATTCCAGTTTCCAGTTCTTGTCTTCGTCGCTGAACTTGAGGGCCAGTTCTGCGGTGAAGGGCCAGCCGGCCTTGGAGCGGAAGCCTTCGAGCGGGCCGATCTTCTTGTCGGCCAGGAACTGCTCGGCCTCGGCGGTTTCGAAGGTGCGGCCTGCGGGTGATTTGGTGAACGAGAAGCCGCACGCGTCGGTGCCGCTGCCACTCTTGCCGGTGCAGGCGAAGCGGCGGTAGTTTTCTTTCACGATGCCGCCGCAGTTGGGGCAGGGCGTCGCGAGTGTGGCGTAGTCGCCGGGCACGGTGTCGCGGTCGTACTCCTTGGCCTTGCGCACGATGTGCTGCGTCATCTCGGCGATCTCGCGCATGAACGCGTCGCGGCTGAGCTTGCCGCGTTCCATCTGCGAGAGCTTGTATTCCCATTCGCCGGTGAGTTCGGGGCGCGAGAGTTCGTCCACTTCCAGCCCGCGCAGCAGCGTCATGAGCTGGAACGCCTTGGCAGTGGGGATGAGCTCGCGACCGTCGCGCAGCATGTACTTCTCGTTGATCAGGCCTTCGATGATGGCGGCGCGCGTGGCCGGCGTGCCCAGGCCCTTTTCCTGCATGGCTTCGCGCAGTTCGTCGTCTTCCACCATCTTGCCGGCGCCTTCCATCGCGCCGAGCAGCGTGGCTTCGGAATAGCGTGCGGGCGGGCGCGTCTTGAGGCCCTTGGGCTCGGCGGTTTCGGTGCGCACCATCTCGCCGGGCTTCACCGGCACGAGGGTCTTGCCATCCTTGTTGTCCTTGTCGTCCTCGTCTTGCGCTTCCTTGCCGAAGATGGCGAGCCAGCCGGCCTTGACCAGCACCTTGCCGTCGGAACGGAAGCTGTGGCCCACCACCTGGCTGATGCGTGTGGTGACGAGGTATTCGGCGCTCGGGTAGAACACCGCCATGAAGCGGCGCACGACCAGGTCGTACAGCTTCTGCTCGGCATCCGACAGGCCGCTGGGTGCCTGCGTGGTGGGGATGATGGCAAAGTGATCGCTGACCTTCGCGTTGTCGAAGATGCGTTTGGACGGCTTGATGTAGCCGTCCTTGATGGCCAGCGCGGCGTGCGGCGCGAGGTGCTTCATGCCGCTGTCGGCCAGCATCTTGAACGTGTCCTTGACCACGGGCAGGTAGTCCTCGGGCAGCGCGCGCGAATCGGTACGCGGGTAGGTGAGGGCCTTGTGGCGTTCGTAGAGCGACTGCGCCAGCGCCAGCGTGGTCTTGGCCGAGAAGCCGAAGCGGCCGTTGGCCTCGCGCTGCAGCGAGGTCAGGTCGAACAGCGCGGGGCTGGCCTGCGTGGTGGGCTTGCTTTCCTCGGTAACTGTGGCCGCTTTGCCCCTGACAGCGTCGGCGATGGCCTGCGCTTCCTTCTGCGTCCAGACGCGGTCGGCCTTGATCTCGGCGTCGCCTTCGGTTTTCTTCCACTTGGGGTCGAACCACTTGCCCGTGTACTCGCCGGCTTCGGCGAGGAAGCTGGCGTGGATTTCCCAGTAGTCGCGGCTGACGAACTTGCGGATCTGCTCTTCGCGCTCCACCACCACGGCGAGCGTGGGCGTCTGCACCCGGCCCACGGTGGTGAGGAAGAAGCCGCCGTCGCGCGAGTTGAACGCCGTCATGGCGCGCGTGCCGTTGATGCCGACCAGCCAGTCGGCCTCGGAGCGGCTGCGGGCAGCATCGGCCAGGCCCTGCATCTGCTTGTCCGAACGCAGGTTCTGGAAGCCGTCGCGGATGGCCTGCGGCGTCATCGACTGCAGCCACAGGCGGGTGACGGGCTTGTCCAGCGGCTGAAATTTGCCGTTTTTGTGGCCACCGGCGTACTGCTCGATCAGCCGGAAGATGAGTTCACCCTCGCGGCCCGCGTCACAGGCGTTCACCAGGGCGCTCACGTCCTTGCGCTTGGCCAGCTTCACCACGGCGTTCAGGCGGCCCTTGGTCTTGTCCACCGGCTTCAGGTCGAAGAAGGGCGGGATGACCGGCAGGTGCGCGAAGCTCCACTTGCCGCGCTTGACGTCGAACTCCTCGGGCGCCTGGATCTCCACGAGGTGACCCACCGCGCTGGTGACGACGTACTTCTCGTTCTCGAAGTACTCGTCGTGTTTGTCGAACTTGCCGGACTCGGGCGTCAGCGCGCGGACGATGTCCTGGGCGACGGAAGGCTTCTCGGCAATGATCAGTGTCTTTTCGCTCATAGGAATGGCTGTCGGAATGGGGCTGTCTTGAACTGCAATCTACAATCTGCGCTTCTCGCGCGTACGCGCACGCGCGCACACGTGTGCATATTCAAGTTATCAGAAGTTCTCGACATGCCAAAAAAACCCGGTTACATCCGTCGTCCCGCTGACGGCCGCCGCATCCAGACACGGCGCTCCGGCGTTCATGGCAATGGCGTCTTCGCCGTGCAGGATATCGCCGAGGGAGAAACCCTCATCGAGTACGTGGGCGAGATCATCACCTGGAAGGAAGCGCTGCGCCGACACCCGCACGACCCGAAGGATCCGAATCACACCTTTTACTTCCACATCGATGACGGCCGTGTGATCGACGCCAAGCACGGCGGCAATTCGTCGCGCTGGATCAATCATTCCTGCGACCCGAACTGCGAGGCCGACGAGGAAGAAGGCCGCGTGTTCATCAAGGCGCTGCGCAACATCAAGGCCGGCGAAGAACTGAACTACGACTACGGCCTGATCATCGACGAGCGCTACACGCCCAAGCTCAAGGCCCAATACCCGTGCTGGTGCGGTTCGAAAAACTGCCGGGGCACGCTGCTCGCGCCCAAGCGCTGAACGGAGCCGGGCATGCGGTGGGGCGCAGAGGCGATCTGGGAAGCCATCGTGCCGCTGCTGCCGGGTTTCACCGTCGAGGTGCTGCCCGAGATCGGCTCCACCAACACCGAACTCATGCGCCGGGCCCGTGCCGGCGAACTCGAACCCGCGCTGCTCGTGGCCGAGCGGCAGACCGCAGGCCGCGGCCGTCTGGGTCGCATCTGGCGCAGCCAGACCGATGGCACGGTCGATTCCCTGACTTTTTCCTTCGGCGTGCCGCTTGCGCCGGCCGACTGGTCCGGCCTGTCGCTGGCCGTGGGCGTGGCGGTGGCCGAGAGCCTGCATCCGCAGGCGGGGCTGAAGTGGCCCAACGACCTGTGGGTGTCCACGCCGGCGGGTTTCCGCAAGCTGGGCGGCATCCTCATCGAGACGGCGAGCTTCGGCGACACGCGCTACGCGGTCATCGGCATCGGCATCAACATCGCGCCGAATGACGGCGACGGCATGTCCACCCCGCCCGCCGCGCTGCAGGACCTGCTGCCCGGCGTGGACGCGCCGCAGGCCCTGGCCCGGCTGGCATTACCGCTGGCGCAAACGGTCAAGGCTTTCGAGCACACCGGCTTCGCGCCCTTCCAGGCCCGTTTCAACGCCCGCGACGTGCTGCTCGGCCGCGCCGTGACGCTGAGCGACGGCACCTCCGGTACGGCACACGGCGCCGCCCCGGACGGCGCGATGCTGGTGCATACTGCCGCTGGCATGAAACACGTCACGAGCGCCGAGATCAGCGTGCGCCCCACACCGTCCAACCCGTCGGCATCGTCAGAGGCCTGAGCGATGCTGAGGCTGCTGTTCCTGCTCCTGCTGCTCGCCAATGGCGTGTACTACGCATGGACGCAGGGCTTCCTGCGTGAGATGGGAATGATGCCGGTGCGCCAGACCGAACCCGAACGCATGGCCGCGCAAGTCAGGCCTGAAGCGGTGCGCGTGA
Organism: Variovorax sp. VNK109; assembly: GCF_049445855.1. Taxonomy (NCBI): domain Bacteria; kingdom Pseudomonadati; phylum Pseudomonadota; class Betaproteobacteria; order Burkholderiales; family Comamonadaceae; genus Variovorax; species Variovorax sp. VNK109. Next base: position 185,865 of record NZ_JBMSDV010000004.1, read on the forward strand.
TCAGCGAGGCCGAGGCGAAGCGCGACACGCCTTCGCGCGGCCCCGAGTGCCTGCAGGCCGGCCTTCTCGACGACACCCAGGCCACCACCGTGCGCCAGACGCTCGAGACCTGGCCGGCCGCCAACTGGACGCTCGAACCCGGCACCGAGCCCGCCCGCTGGATGATCTACATGGGCCGCTATCCCGACGTGGAAACGCTCAACCGCAAGAAGGCCGAGCTGCGCCAGTTGCGCGTGCTGTTCCAGACGCTGCCCAACCCGCAGCTGGAACCGGGCGTGTCGCTGGGCAGCTTCGACTCGCAGGACAAGGCCAACCAGCAACTGGCATCGCTCGCGCAGCGCGGCGTGCGCACCGCGCGCGTGATGCAGGAGCGCCCCGAGGTGAAGGGGCAGACGTTGCGCCTCACGTCGCTGGACGATGCGCTGCGCGCGCGCCTGAACGAAGTGCGCGCCGTGCTGGGCAACAAGCCGCTGCAGGCCTGCCGCTGAGAAGCGGCATCCCGATAAAAAGACAGGAGACATCGCATGACACTCAAACTCTATTTCGCGCCCGGCGCATGTTCCTTCGTGCCGCACGCGCTGCTCGAAGCCACCGGCGAGGCCTTCGAACCGGTGATGGTGAAGCTGCACAAGGGCGAGAACTACACGCCCGAGTACAAGGTCATCAACCCGCGCAGCCAGGTGCCGGTGCTGGTGGACGGCGACGCGGTCATCACGCAGATCGTGGCCATCGTGAACTACCTGCACGACCGCTTCCCGCAGATGGGCTTCCTGCCGGCCGAGCCGCTGGCCAAGGCGCGCGTGCTCGAGACGCTGGCGTGGATGAACAACACGGTGCACCCGACGTTCACCCACATCTTCATGCCGCACAAGTTCACCGACAACGCGGCGATCCACGGCGACCTGAAGGCCTACAACACGCAACTGTTCCGCGGCATGCTGGCCGAGATGGAAGCGCTGCTGGAAAAGGCGCAAGCCGCCGGCAAGCCCTACCTGTCGGGCACGTCGGTCGGCCCGCTGGATGTGTACTCGCTCACGCTGCTGCGCTGGGGCACGATCGCCGGCATCAACCCGGCGGACTATCCGCTGCTGTGGGCGCACGTGCAGCAGGTCGCGCTGCTGCCGGCAGTGGCGCGCGCCATCGAGCGCGAGCGGCTGCAGCTCAGCTTCTACCGCGAACCCGCCCAGGGCTGATCGGCCCCGAGTCCCGGCTAGGCATACCCGGCCTGGCCGCCGTCGCCGGCGTCTGCCGTCGAGAAGCGCACGGTGAAGCGCGCGCCCGGCGGCGTCTGGCCGGGGTGCGTTTCTTCCACCGTCACCTGCGCGCCGTGGTGGCGCGCGATCTCCAGCACGATGGGCAGGCCCAGGCCCGAGCCGTCCGCCTCCGTGCCGAGCGCGCGGTAGAACGGCTGGAACACGAGCTCGCGTTCGGCCACCGGGATGCCGGGGCCCGAGTCTTCCACCTGCAGCACCAGCACATGGCCGAACGGGTCGGCCAGTACGCGCGCGGTGATGATGCCCGGGCGCTCGTCGCTGGACGGCGTGTAGTTGATCGCGTTGTCCAGCAGGTTGCGCAGCAGTTCCTTGAGCAGCGTGGGGTTGCCGTCCACTGTCACGCCGGGGCTGCCGGGTTGTGCGCCGTCGTAGCCGAGGTCGATGCGTTTTTCGAGCGCGCGCGGCACGCTGTCCTGCACCGTCTCCATGGTGAGCAGCGCCAGGTCGCACGGCTGGCGGCCGATGGTCGCGCCACTGCTTTCCGCGCGGGCGAGCGCGAGCAGCTGGTTCACCGTGTGCGTGGCGCGCACGCTGGAGCGGCCGATGAGCTTGAGCGATTGCTTGAGTTCCTCGGCGCTGGAGCCTTCGCGCTGCGCCAGGTCGGCCTGCATGCGCAGGCCCGCGAGCGGCGTCTTGAGCTGGTGCGCCGCGTCGGCAAGAAAGCGCTTCTGCGTGGCGATCGAATCCTTCAGGCGCGTGAGCAGGCCGTTGACCGAACTCACGAGCGGCGCCACTTCCATCGGCACTGCCTTGTCGTCCAGCGGGCTGAGGTCGTCGGGCTTGCGCGCGCGGATGCGTGCTTCCAGCTGCGACAGCGGCTTGATGCCACGCACCAGCGCGAGCCACACCAGCAGCACCGCCAGTGGCAGGATGACGAACTGCGGCAGCATCACGCCCTTGATGATTTCGGTCGCCAGCACGGAGCGCTTGCTGCGCGTCTCCGCCACTTGCACCAGCACGGGCGGCGCTTCCACCGGACCGGCCGACACCCAGATGTAGGCCACGCGCACGTCCAGGCCGCGCATTTCGTCGTCGCGCAGGCGGACCTCACCCGTGTGCCGCTGGCTGGCGGACGGGTGCGGCAGGTCGCGCTCGCCGCTCAGGAAATTGCCGTTGCCGTCGAGCACCTGGTAGTAGACCTGGTCGGACTCGTCGGCGCGCAGGATTTCGCGCGCGGGCTGCGGCAGGAAGAACTGCACGCGGTTGTTGTTCACCACCACGAGCTGCGCGAGCGTCTGCACGTTGTATTCGAGCGCGCGGTCGAACGGCTTGTTGGCGATGCCCTGCGCCACGAGCCACGTGAGCGCAAGGCTCACCGGCCACAGCAGCAGCAGCGGCGTGAGCATCCAGTCGAGGATTTCGCCGAAAAGCGAACGCTGCTCACGCTGGAAAATCTTCATCCAGGAATTTTCTCGAGGCAGTAACCGAGGCCGCGCACCGTGGCGATGCGGATCGGGCCTTTCTCGATCTTCTTGCGCAGGCGGTGGATGTACACCTCGATGGCGTTGTTGCTCACCTCCTCGCCCCACTCGCACAGGCGCTCGACCAGCTGGTCCTTGCTGACGAGGCGGCCCGCGCGTTGCAGCAGCACTTCGAGCAGCCCGAGCTCGCGCGCCGAGAGTTCGACCATGCGGCCGTCGATGGTCGCCACGCGGCCGGCCTGGTCGTACACCAGCGGGCCGTGCTTGATGGCGCTGCTCGTGCCGCCCATGCCGCGCCGCGTGAGGGCGCGCACGCGGGCTTCGAGCTCCTGCAGCGAGAAGGGCTTGGCCATGTAGTCGTCGGCACCGTAGTCCAGGCCCTTGACGCGCTCTTCCACGCTGTCGGCGGCGGTAAGGATGAGCACCGGCAGCGACGAGCCACGCCCGCGCAGTTTGCGCAGCACTTCCAGGCCGTGCAGGCGCGGCAGGCCCAGGTCGAGGATCAGCAGGTCGAATTCGTTGTTGGCCATGAGCGCGGCGTCGGCTTCGGTGCCGCTGGCCACATGGTCCACCGCCGCGCCGGACGTGCGAAGGCTGCGCAACAGCCCGTCGGCCAGCACCTGGTCATCTTCGGCAATCAGGATCCTCATGCCCGTCTCCTTTGTCGCTGCAGAAGCAGCGCTGTTTGACGGTCATTCTAGTTTTGCGAAGGGCCGGCGTACATCCACATTGACGTGCAGGGGCCCGGAAGCGGTGTGTGTGACCGGCACGCCTGCCACGGCCTCCACGGCCGCGCACCAGCTTGATGCGTTCCTCAGTGGCGTGGCCGCATAGACCGGACGCGCCATGTCGAGTAGTTCCATGATTCGCTCTGCGTGCGCCACATCACCCGGTGTGCCCAGCGGCAGGTGGTCGGTCAGACCGCCAGGTTCATGGCCGTAGCCGATGCACCATTGCAGCGGGCCGAAACGGTCGAAAACGTCCAGATGGGTCGCGACGATGCCATCGAGCCGGCCGACTGCCGATACGGCGTATTCCAGCAGCACAGAGTCCGGGTGGCCACGCCGGAACGCGCCCTGCCAGCCCTCGTTGCTGTTGTGCGGCTCGGCCAGGACGTCCAGTGCCGCATCCTGCGTGGGAAGGGGGCCGGCACCATGGCGCGTGAGGTAGCTGCGCATAACGCCCAGGTGCGTGACCTCGGCATGGAGCCCCAGATCCAGGAGCACCGACTCGACCGCGTCCGTGCTGATACTGCTCCAGGTCGTGTGGGGATGGAAGCCATGCCGCTCGTCCAGCAGAACGCCTTGTGCGCCTTCGAAGACCACGGCACCCGGCATAGTGAGTCGCTGCGCCAGCAGTTCGGGCGACGCGGAGGGCGCGGCGCGCAGGCACGGCTGGATGGCATCGAGCCAGCGGCTGCCAATGCTTTCGTCGTTGAGGACCTTCCACTCGGTCTGTGCAGCCGCGTTGGACGCCATGCCGGGCCACTGGAGTCCGGCATCGGCACGCAGCCGCTCGCGCAGCATGGCGAGTTTGTCCAGCGTCCGTTTGCGTTGCGTGAGATCGGCGTACCGGATCGCAGTCTGCGGGTCGCTCAGTTCCTGCAGCACGGTCTCGCCCACGCCGACGCCGCAACTGCCGTGCGGGCCGCTGGCTCCACTGGCGCGGGCCCATTCGCGCAGGCGACCAGCAGCCTGATGCAGCGGTGTCGTCACGCGACAACGCCCGTCGATCAGAAGGCGATCAAGGATGTCCGGGACGCCCTTTGCAGCGAGGGCTTCCGCCTCGAACAGCAAGGCGTGGGGGTGGATGATGAACGGCGCGCTCAACACCGTGGCAACACCGTCCATGAAGCTGCCGGCACCGAACTGCGAAAACGTGTGGTGACGGCCGTCCGGCAACACGACGTTGTGCCCGGCCTGTGCGCCGCCGTTGAAGCGAACGACCGTGTGCCCGCGCTGCGCACGGCAAACGTAATCCGTGAAGAGGCCCTTGCCACAGTCACCGAATCCGAGACCGAGCAGCGACGTGTAGCGTGTCGTCATGCGCAGGGGCGCGGGTGCCGCGCCCGATTCGCGTGGCTCAGCCGAACAGTCGTTTCCACCATGAGGGACGCTGCGCGCCCGTGCCGACGGCTGCCAGCTTGTGCGGTCGGCGTGGCGCACCGGGCACGAGCGTGGCGGCATAGTCATCCACCGCGCGGACGACGCGGCCGATGCGATCCGCTTCGACGCCGTGCGATGCCATGGACTTTGCGAGCGCATCTACATCAGGGCTGACTTTCTCGGTCAGCGCCACGATCGCTGCGGCCACCGCGCAGGCGTCGTCGGGCGACTCCATGCAGATGACCTGGTCACCCAGCAACTCGCGCCAGCGCGCCTCGCAGCGGCCACGGCGTTGCGCGTCCGGGATCAGGAAGAACAGGTGGTAGGTCTCCGCGGCTGCAGCGATTACTTCCTCGATGGGGATGTCCTCGTCGAGCTTTTCGCCGATGAGGGCGTCGATGTTGCGTCGGGATACGGCCGGGTACGGCAGTTCGTCGCCGGTCATGAAGAGGTAGCCGCGTTTCTTGCGCTTGACCCAGCAGTCGGTGTCGGTGTGCTGGGCCAGCACGTAGAAGGCCAGTTCATAGCTTTCCTCACCGGTGCCGCCCCCGCCGCTTTCGATGTAGCTGCGGGTGAGCCACTGGTCCATCAGTTCGGCGGTGGACTCGAACTGGCCGACCTGGAGCGCGGCCCGGTCGGAATTGGCATCGCCGATGGCCATGAACATCAGCTGTGGATCGGTCACGCCGAAGTCCGTCAGCAGTTTCATGAAGGTGGGAAGTTCGCGCGTCGCGAGGATGTGCGGGATGTCGCCCATCGAACCGGTCACATCGAGCGCGAAGGCGATGGCCAGTGAGTTGGGGTGATCGGGGCCGTCACGCGATTCGCGCATGGTCAGGCCACGAGGGTCCATCAGCGGATGGGTGCTCGTCTGCTGGAAGACTTCGGAACCCGGTCTGGTTGCGCGGTCGGCGATCAGCGCAACGTGCGCGGCGTGTGAATAGTTTCCGTAACCCATCGATGGCTCCTGTCAGGTCAAGTCGGTGATAAGGGGTCGAAATGGATGAAGCGGGGTTGCCCGAATGCGGCAATGGCCGCCTGCGACACCGCAACCGCGAGCGCTTCTGCGCCGCGTGATGCCACGCCTGCAGGCTCTTCGCAGCACGACTGCAGCAGTTCACGCAAAGGCGCGGGTGTGCGACTTCCGTAGCCTGGCTGTTCGTCCAGCTTGCCGTGCAGAAGTGTCCGGATGGACCATGCAGCTTGCGCGAGATCCTTCCCGGTCGCTGCAATTCTTTCGCGCGGGTCGAATTGCCTCGCGCGGGACCAGCCGATCAACATGACGCCGTGATCGCGCGGATGCAGCAGCAAGTGTCCTGGGCGTATATCGCCGTGCAGCCATTGGTTGGTATGGACGAACTGGAGTGTTTCGAGCAGGCGACGCCAGATCCAGACCGCATGGCGGGGATCGATGCCGTCGCGCTGGTGGATGAGCACATCGGCACCGCTGCCCCAGTAGCCGTTGGCCTGCCGCATGACAAGCGTTGCCCGTGCTGCATGTGCATCCGACTTGACCGACCCGAAGTCCAGTGCGTGTGGCAATCGCAGGGAAAAATAAGCGGAGCCCGGCAGCGTGCTGGCACGCAGCACTGAAAGAGCGGTGGCTTCGTGCTCCAGGGCTTTTGCCGAGTCGTCGGACGTTGCCAGCTTGAACTTCAGACGCCAGGCGGGCCCGTCTACGCGCTCCGCGAGTACGACGTCGCTGTGTTCGCCCGTGCCAAGGTGTGCGAGTTGTGCAAAGCGCTGCCCTTTCCAGACCAAGGTGGACGATCCGCCAGATGATCCGCGGGCCCTGAGCCATGCTGCATGGAAAGGCTCACGCAGGACCGGTGGTTGCCCGCTGCGCACGATGGTGGCACCGCAATAGCTGCACTGGACAGTTCGCCAGCGTGCAAGCCGGGGAAGCGGAGCCGCACATTGCGGGCAAGCCAGGGCAACCAGTATCGACATCGGAATGGGAGTTGTCAGGTACCGCGCATTCTAGGGTTGCGCTGTTCGTCACGCGCCACTGGCGTACGTTTCCAGGCCGATCATCACCACCGTCGCCACCTCGTTGCCCACTTCCGCGCGGAACTCGGCCTCGGCCTGCGTCACCGCGTCGTGGAAGGCCTGCACCCACGCGAGGCCGGCTTCGGTGAAGACGACCTTGCGCGAACGCGCGTCGTGCGCGTCCTGCTCCCGGCGCACGAGGCCCCATGCCTCGCACTGGTCCACCAGCTGTCCCATGGCCTGCTTGGTCATGCCCGCGCGCTCGGCCAGGTCGGTCAGGCGCGAGCCGCCGAGTGCCAGGTGCCGGGTGATGTGGACGTGCGCCGCGCTCACCTGGTCGCGCGCGGCGAGGTTGGACAGCGCGAGCGGTACGTGCACGTTGTGCGCCATCAGGTAGAGCACGCGTGCGTCGAAGCGACGCATGGCGTGGCCGAGCAGGCGGCCGAGGTGGATCTGACGCCAGTCGTCGTTGCCGGGCGTGGCGGCGGTGCCGGTGGCCGGGGCTGGAAAGGCAGTTTCTGGCATCACCAGATGGTAAAGCAAACTGACCAAATATCGGGTTTACTTCGACGTATGCGACGCTTACAGTACTGGTCAAGCATCCAGCCTGTGATTGGAAACAGGCCCGGATGAGAAGCCAACTTATTGATTTTCAAGGAGATTTTCATGGACGCACCGGTCAAGGGTCTCGGCCCCAACAGTGAAAAGGCCAAGGCACTGCAAGCCGCACTGGCCCAGATCGAGAAGCAGTTCGGCAAGGGCACGATCATGCGCCTGGGCGAAGGCGAAGTGATCGAGGACATCCAGGTGGTCTCCACCGGCTCGCTCGGCCTGGACATCGCGCTGGGCGTCGGCGGCCTGCCGCGCGGCCGCGTCATCGAGATCTACGGCCCGGAATCGTCCGGCAAGACCACGCTCACGCTGCAGGTCATCGCCGAGATGCAGCGCCTGAATGGCACCTGCGCCTTTGTCGATGCCGAACATGCGCTGGACGTTCAGTACGCGCAGAAACTGGGCGTCAACCTGCCCGACCTGCTGATCAGCCAGCCCGACACCGGCGAGCAGGCGCTCGAGATCGTCGACAGCCTGGTGCGCTCCGGCGCGGTGGACCTGATCGTGATCGACTCGGTGGCCGCGCTCACGCCCAAGGCCGAAATCGAAGGCGAAATGGGCGATTCGCTGCCCGGCCTGCAGGCCCGCCTGATGAGCCAGGCGCTGCGCAAGCTCACGGCCACCATCAAGAAGACCAACTGCACGGTCATCTTCATCAACCAGATCCGCATGAAGATCGGCGTGATGTTCGGTTCGCCCGAAACCACCACCGGCGGCAATGCGCTGAAGTTCTACGCCTCGGTCCGCCTGGACATCCGCCGCACCGGCACGATCAAGAAGGGCGAAGAAGCCATCGGCAACGAGACCAAGGTCAAGGTCGTGAAGAACAAGGTGTCGCCCCCGTTCAAGACGGCGGAATTCGACATCCTGTTCGGCGAAGGCATCAGCCGCGAAGGCGAGATCATCGACATGGGCGTGCAGGCGCACATCATCGAGAAGTCCGGCGCCTGGTATGCCTACGGCGGCGAGAAGATCGGCCAGGGCCGCGACAACGCGCGCGAATTCCTGCGCGAGAACCCCGACCTCGCCCGCGAGATCGAGAACAAGGTCCGCGAATCGCTGAACATCGCGCTGCTGCCCGATGCGGCAGACGTGCAAGAGTGAGCGTTTCCTCACAGGAGGAACGGCCTGCGGCCCGCGGCAACCGTGCACGGCCACAACTCTCGCTCAAGGGCCGCGCCCTGCGCTACCTGAGCCAGCGCGAACACTCGCGGCTGGAGCTGGAGCGCAAGCTGCGGGAGCATGAGCAGACACCGGGCGAGCTCGCGCGCGTCCTCGACGAGTTGCAGGCGCGGGGCTTCATCAGCCAGGAGCGCGTGGCCGAGTCGGTGGTGAACCGGCGCGCTTCGCGCCTGGGCACGGCACGCATCCGGCAGGAACTCATCGCCAGGGGGCTGGACGCGCAGACGGTGGCCGACACCGTGCAGTCGTTGCGCGGCACCGAGGCGCAGCGCGCGCGCGAGGTCTGGAGAAAGAGATTCGGCGGACCGGCCCCCGATGCTGCAGGCCGGGCGAAGCAGATGCGCTTTCTGGCCGCACGAGGGTTCGCGCCCGAAGTGATCCGGCGCGTCGTGACGGGCGGGGACGACGAAACCTGAGCCGCGCCGCGCCGATGCTGGGGCTTACAGCCCCAGCATCAGTTGCAGGTTCTGCACCGCAGCGCCGCTCGCGCCCTTGCCCAGGTTGTCCAGGCGCGCGATCACCACGGCATGGCGATGGTCCTCGTTGGGGAAGACGCGGATTTCGAGGTTGTTCGTGTCGTTGAGCGCGAGCGCGTCGAGCTTGCCATCGGCGGTGGGCGGCAGGACCTTCACATACTGCTGCGCCGTGTTGGTTGCAGCGTAGTGCTTCTCATAGGCGGCCTGCAGGTCGGCCGCCTTGGGCTTGCCGGGCAGGTCGTCCAGATGCAGCGGCAACTCGACCAGCATGCCCTGTTTGAAATTGCCCACCGAGGGGATGAAGATGGGCCGGCGCGTCATGCCGGTGTACTTCATGATCTCGGGAATGTGTTTGTGCTTGAGGCCCAGCGCGTAGGTCTCGAACAACGGGGCTTCGTTCTTCTCGTAGGCCTCGATCATCGTGCGCCCGCCGCCCGAGTAGCCGCTCACCGAAGGCAGTGCGACGGGGAAATCTGTGGGCAGGATGCCGGCATCCACCAGCGGGCGCAGGAGGGCGATGGCGCCCGTGGCATAGCAGCCGGGGTTGGCCACGCGGTCGGCCTTGGCCACGGCGTCCTTCTGGCCGGCGGTGAGTTCGGGAAAGCCGAATACCCAATCCGGGGCCACGCGGTGTGCGGTGGACGCATCGATGATGCGCGGCTTCTTGCCCGGCAGGCCGTCGATCATGGCCACGGATTCGCGCGCCGCATCGTCGTGCAGGCACAGGATGACCAGGTCGACGCCGGCCATCAGCGATCGCTTGGCTTCCGGGTCCTTGCGCAGTTCCGGCGCAATGCTGACCAGCTCGATGCCGGCCATGCCCGCGAGGCGTTCGCGAATCTGAAGACCGGTGGTGCCGGCTTCGCCGTCGATGAAGACCTTGGCCATCTGGAAAAATCCGTGGAAAAGAGTAGTGGGGAGGGAAACCCCGACTTTACGACATGCCCGGAAGTTGTGCGTAGCAGCATGCTACAGTTCGTCCCGGCCCTGCCAGCCCGCGCGCCGGTCCTGTTGCAGTGGTCCTCGCAGTCATCCCCGACCCTAAGAGAGACTTCATGAAGATTCACGAATACCAGGCCAAGGAAATCTTGCGCAAGTTTGGTGTACCGGTGCCGCGCGGCATTCCCGCGTTCACGGTGCAGGAAGCGGTGGAAGCCGCGCAGAAGCTCGGCGGCCCGGTGTGGGTGGTCAAGGCCCAGATCCACGCAGGTGGTCGCGGCAAGGGCGGCGGCGTGAAGGTCGCCAAGACCATCGACGACGTGAAGAAGCTTTCCGAGCAGATCCTGGGCATGCAGCTCAAGACGCACCAGACCGGTCCTGAAGGCCAGAAGGTCCGCCGCCTGTACATCGAGGACGGCGCGGACATCAAGAACGAACTCTACGTGTCCATCGTGACCGACCGCGCCACCCAGAAGCTGGCGTTCATCGCGTCCAGCGAAGGCGGCATGGACATCGAGGAAGTGGCCCATTCCACGCCCGAGAAGATCGTCACCGAATACATCGACCCGCTGACCGGCCTCTCCGCCGAGCAGGCCAAGAAGATCGCCGACGCCATCGGCATCCCGGCCGGTTCGACGGCACAAGCCGTCGACATCTTCCAGAAGCTCTACACCTGCTACATGGAAACAGACGCGTCGCTGGTTGAAATCAACCCGCTGAACGTCGACGGCAAGGGCGTGGTCACCGCACTGGACGCCAAGTTCAACTTCGACTCCAACGCCCTGTTCCGCCTGCCGGAAATCGTCGCCCTGCGCGACCTCGACGAGGAAGACCCGGCTGAAATCGAGGCTTCCAAGTTCGACCTGGCCTACATCAGCCTGGACGGCAACATCGGCTGCCTGGTGAACGGTGCCGGTCTGGCCATGGCCACCATGGACACCATCAAGCTGTACGGCGCCGAGCCGGCCAACTTCCTGGACGTGGGCGGCGGCGCCACCCCCGAGAAGGTCACCGAAGCGTTCAAGATCATGCTCAAGAACCCCAAGGTCGAGGCCATCATGGTCAACATCTTCGGCGGCATCATGAAGTGCGACACCATCGCCACCGGCGTCATCACCGCCTGCAAGGCCGTGAACCTGAACGTCCCGCTGGTCGTGCGCATGAAGGGCACGAACGAAGAACTCGGCAAGAAGATGCTGGCCGAATCCGGCCTTCCCATCATCAGCGCCGACTCCATGGCCGAAGCGGCCCAAAAAGTGGTTGCAGCAGTCAAGGCCAAGTAAGGAACACAGCGTCATGTCGATCTACATCAACAAAGACACCAAGGTCATCACCCAGGGCATCACCGGCAAGACCGGCCAGTTCCACACGGAAAAGTGCCAGGAATACGCGAACGGCAAGAACTGCTTCGTCGCGGGCGTGAACCCGAAGAAGGCCGGCGAGTCGATCTTCAATATCCCGATCTACGCATCGGTCAAGGAAGCAGCCACGCAGACCGGCGCCACCGTTTCGGTGATCTACGTGCCGCCCGCAGGCGCTGCCGCCGCCATCTGGGAAGCCGTCGAGGCCGACCTGGACATGGCCATCTGCATCACCGAAGGCATCCCGGTCCGTGACATGCTCGAAGTGCGCAACAAGATGAAGGCCAAGGAAGCCGCCGGCGGCAAGAAGACGCTGCTGCTGGGCCCCAACTGCCCCGGCCTCATCACGCCCGACGAAATCAAGATCGGCATCATGCCCGGCCACATCCACAAGAAGGGCCGCGTAGGCGTGGTCAGCCGCTCCGGCACGCTGACCTACGAAGCCGTGGCGCAATTGACGGAACTGGGCATCGGCCAGTCGTCGGCGGTCGGCATCGGCGGTGACCCGATCAACGGCCTCAAGCACATCGACGTGATGAAGGCCTTCAACGACGATCCGGACACGGACGCCGTCATCATGATCGGTGAAATCGGCGGCCCGGACGAGGCGGACGCCGCCCGCTGGTGCAAGGACAACATGAAGAAGCCCATCGTCGGCTTCATCGCAGGCGTCACGGCGCCCCCCGGCAAGCGCATGGGCCACGCCGGTGCGCTGATCTCCGGCGGCGCCGACACGGCCGATGCCAAGCTCGCCATCATGGAAGAGTGCGGCTTCACCGTGACGCGCAACCCGTCCGAGATGGGCAAGCTGCTCAAGTCGCTGCTGTAACAACGGCCGCCGGCGGGCGGTTCGTACGCAGAACTACGAACGCCCGGCCCGGCCCGGCTCGTTACACTGTCGGCTCCAATACAAGAAAAGCGCCCGAAGCACTGCTCCGGGCGCTTTTTCAATACATAACACTGGAGATCGAACGTGGAATTCGTCAACAACCCTGACTTCTGGATTGGTCTGGTCAAGATCATCTGGATCAACATCATCCTCTCCGGCGACAACGCCGTGGTCATCGCGCTGGCGGCCCGTTCGCTGCCGCCGCACCAGCAGAAAAAGGCCATCTTCTGGGGCTCGGGCGCGGCCGTCGTGCTGCGCATTGCGCTCACCGTCATCGCCGCGTGGCTGCTGGGACTGTCGTTCCTGCAGATCGTGGGCGGATGTCTGCTGCTGTGGATCGGCGTGCAGTTGCTCGGCCAGGAAGAAGAGGAAGAGGGCGGCACCGCCGAACAGGCGGGCCTGATGACCGCCGTGCGCACCATCCTCATCGCCGACCTGGTGATGAGCCTGGACAACGTGATCGCCGTGGCGGCGGCGGCCAAGGGCAGCATGCTGCTGCTGATCCTGGGTCTGGCCATCAGCATCCCGCTGGTGATTTTCGGCAGCACGCTGATGATCAAGCTGATGGAGCGCTTCCCGATCATCGTGACGCTGGGCGCCGCGCTCATCGGCTGGGTGGGCGGCGAGACCATCGTGAGCGACATCGTGCTCAAGGACGCCGTCGCTGCCGCCCCATGGCTGCACTACACGGCCGCAGCGGCCGGCGCCGCCTTTGTGGTGGGGCTGGGCAAATACCTCGGGAGCCGCGCCCACACGACGGCCGAGGCAAACTGACCCGCGCGCGACCTGTCTGCAATTCAATGGATGAAGCCCTCAGGCCCTGCGCCAGGGGGCTTTGTTTTTGCGGGATACGAGAACTTATTTGCAACAAATCCCGGGAAAGACCGTAACTAACTGTCTTGCCTGCCTGCAAGCCCCCTGATAATGTGCGTCCGGTAGAGAGGCCGTGTCGGCAGGGGTGGGCCCCGCCTGGCGCGGGCAATCGCGCAAGTCGGCACATACGTAAAGCCTGGTTGGCAAGGGGCGGGAATTGAGCAAATCGTCATCTGGTAAACGCGGTCAGTTCTGGCGTGCAGACTGGTTTGTGGCCGTCCTCGTCGTGGTGGCCGTCATGATTCTTTATCAGGCCACCGACATCATCGGGACGATGGAGCGGCGGTTCTATGACTTCGCCAGCACCAGCACCTCGCGCCAGCCCTCCGACCGGGTCGCGGTGATCGCCATCGACGACCAGAGCATTGCCAACATCGGCCGCTGGCCCTGGCCGCGGGACATCCATGCGCAACTGATCGACCAGCTGGCGCAGGCGAAGGCCAAGACCATCGTCCACACCACCTTCTTCTTCGAACCGCAGACCGACCGCGGCCTCGTGTTCATCCGCAAGATGAAGGAGGCGCTCGCCACACAGTCGCCCGACCCGGCACAGGGCGGCGCGGGCTATGGCCAGCTCGCCAGCGTGATCGCCGAAGCCGAGGTGGCGCTGGACACCGACGCCAAGTTCGCGGCCAGCCTGTCCAAGGCCGGCAACGTGCTGCTGCCCTCGTTCTTCGTGTTCGGCGAACCCCAGGGCCGTCCGGACCAGGACCTGCCGGCCTACGCGCTCAAGAGCGCCATCGACGAGAACAGCGGTTTCTCCCTGCCGGTCATGCGTGGCCAGCAGCCCATCGAAATCCTGGGAACCGCAGCCAGCGGCATCGGCCACCTGAACCAGCTCAACGACGTGGACGGCGCGCTGCGCATGGAGCCCCTCCTGGTCAACTACTTCGGCAAGGCCGTGCCCTCGATGGCCCTGCTGGCTGCTTCCAAGAGCCTGAACCTGCAGCCCGGTGACATCAAGCTCAATGTGGGTGAATCGGTACAGCTGGGCAAGCTGCGCATCCGCACCGACGAGGCGGCGCTGATGCTGCCGCAGTTCTACAAGGGCCATGACGGCCGCCCGGCATTCGCCGTGGATTCGTTCTACGACGTGCTCAATGGCAAGATTCCCGCGTCCAAATACACCGACAAGATCGTGATCATCGGTGCGACGGCGGCTGGCGTGGGCATCCAGTTCCCGACGCCGGGCTACGCCGGCCTGTCGCCTGCCGAGACCATCGCGCACATCACCTCCAGCATCCTGAGCGAGCACTTCATCGTGCAGCCGACCTGGGGCGTGTGGGCTGCGCTGGGCGCCTTCCTGCTGGTGGCGGCGTACCTCATCGCGCTGCTGCCGCGCCTGTCGGCGGGGCTCGCCGCCATCGCGACGCTGGTGCTGTTCGTGTTGCTCATCGGCACCGAATTCGGCCTGCTCTCGGGCTCGGCCCTGTGGCTCAAGTTCGTGCTGCCGGCGACGCTGCTGGTCATCGGCCATCTGGCGCTGACCACCAAGCGCTTCCTCATGACGGAAGCGGGCAAGCTCCGGTCCGACGAGGAATCGGCCGAAACCAACCGCATGATGGGCCTGGCGCTGCAAGGCCAGGGTCAGCTGGACATGGCCTTCGACCGCTTCCGCCGCGTGCCCATGAGCGATGCGGTGATGGACAACCTCTACAACCTCGCGCTGGACTTCGAGCGCAAGCGCCAGTTCAACAAGGCGCAGGCCGTGTACGAGCACATGGCCACGTACAACAAGAACTACAAGGACCTGCAGTCCAAGCTCAACCGGGCCAAGAACCTGTCGGAAACCGTCATCCTGGGCGGTGGCGGCGCACACCCCGGCGGCACCATGCTGCTGGACGGCGGCGCGGTCGAGAAGCCGATGCTGGGCCGCTACCAGGTCGAGAAGGAACTGGGCAAGGGCGCGATGGGTGTCGTGTACCTCGGCAAGGACCCGAAGATCGGACGCGTCGTGGCCATCAAGACGATGGCGCTGGCGCAGGAGTTCGACGGCGAGGAGCTGGACGACGCCCGCGAACGCTTCTTCCGCGAAGCCGAGACGGCGGGCCGCCTGCAGCACCAGAACATCGTGACCATCTTCGATGCGGGCGAGGAACACGACCTGGCCTACATCGCCATGGAATTCCTCAAGGGCAAGGACCTGGCCGATTTCTGCAAGGAAGCCAATCTCCTGCCGCCGCAACAGGTGCTGTCGATCGTGGCCCGCGTGGCAGAAGCGCTGGCCTACGCGCACCGCCAGAACGTGGTCCACCGCGACATCAAGCCGGCCAACATCATGTACGAACCGGCGTCCGACACCGTCAAGGTGACCGACTTCGGCATCGCGCGCATCACCGATTCGAGCAAGACCAAGACGGGTCTGGTGCTGGGCACGCCCAGCTTCATGTCGCCCGAACAGATTGCCGGCAAGAAGGTGGACGGCCGCTCCGACCTCTATTCGCTGGGTGTGATGCTGTTCCAGATGCTGGCCGGCGTGTTGCCTTTCCGTGGCGACTCCATGGCCGAGCTGATGTACAAGATCGCCAATGAAGAAGCACCGGACATCCGCATCATCCGCCCGCAGCTCTCCGAGCGGCTGGCCAACATCGTGGCGCTGTCCCTGAGCAAGCGCCCCGAGACGCGCTACCAGACGGGCGACGAATTTGCCGCCGACCTCCGCTCCGTCATCTCGGAAGTCGCAGGCGGTGCGCCGGGCGCTGCCATGGCCACGGGTGCGGTGGCTGCAGGCGCGACCGGCGCTGCTGCGGCAGCCACCGGCAATTTCGAAGCCACCGTGATTGGCGGCGTCGGAAACAACACGGAATTCGCGGCAACCGTGATCGGCGGCGTGCCCGCGCCGACGGCCGGGCAGGACAAGCCCGCAGCGCCTGCCGATGATGCATTCGGGAAAACCGTGGTTGCCAGCCCTCCGCCGGCCGGCACCCCGCCCCCAGCCGGAGCTGGCAACCTCGACCTGGACCTCTGAGCAGCCCGGAAGCGCGATGATTTACGAGTTCTGTACAAATACAAACCCCGGCCTTGCACGGGGCAACAACGAAGATTCGGTGACGTTCGACGAGCCAACCCGGCTGGGCATCCTCGCCGACGGCATGGGGGGGTACAACGCCGGCGAGATCGCCAGCGGCATGGCCACGACCTTCATCAAGTCCGAGCTGTCGCGCTGGCTGGCCCAGGCCGGCCGCAATGCGAACGCCCGCGAAGTGCGCCGTGCGCTCGAGATCTGCGTGGACAACGCCAACCGATCCATCTTCAATGCGGCGAATTCCAACCCGCAGTACACGGGCATGGGCACCACGCTGGTGGTCGGCGTGTTCCAGGATGAGAAGCTCACGCTCGGCCACATCGGCGACTCGCGGTGCTATCGCCTGCGCGCCGGGGCGTTCACGCAGATCACGCGTGACCACTCGCTGCTGCAGGAGCAGATCGACGCCGGCCTGATTACCCCCGAACAGGCTGCGACATCGATGAACAAGAACCTGGTGACGCGCGCCCTCGGCGTCGAGGACTCCGTGCAGCTGGAAGTGAATGAACACAAGGTCGAGGTCGGTGACCTGTACCTCATGTGCTCGGACGGGCTGTCCGACATGGTGGACGATGCCGGCATCGCAGAGCTGCTGGTCAGCGGCGCGTCACTGGAAGAACTGGCGACACAACTGATCGACAAGGCCAATGCCAATGGTGGCCGCGATAACATTTCCGTGTTGCTGGCAAAAGCCGAGGCCGGCTCCTCAAAACGAGGTCTGATTTCCCGATTGCTGGGAAAATAGACCAAACTGTGTTTTTGTAACGATTTGGAATAGACAGGAGCCCGATCATGCCGAAGATGATCGTTTCGATCGACGGTGTTGTGATTAAGGAAGTCCAGCTCACGAAGGACCGCACGACGCTGGGGCGCAGGCCCTATAACGACATCGTGATCGACAACCTCGCGGTCAGCGGCGAGCACGCCGTTTTGCAGATGGTGGGCAACGAAGTCCACCTCGAAGATCTGAACAGCACCAACGGCACGTACGTGAACGGCAAGGCTGTGAAGAAGCAATTGTTGCAAAACAACGACACTGTCGAGATCGGCAAGTACAAAATCAAGTACGTCAACGAAGCCGGTGGCGCGACGTACGAAAAGACCATGGTCATCAAGGCCGGCGCGGTTGCTTCGCCGCCCGCTGCAGCGCCTGCTGCGGCTGCCGACGCCGGTGGCAATGCGGCGATCAAGGTGCTGTCCGGCGCTGCGGCCGGGCGCGAAGTGCCGCTGCTCAAGGTGGTCACCACGATCGGCAAGCCCGGTGTGGCCGTGGCCGCGATCACCAAGCGTCCGCAGGGATTCGTCGTCGCGCACGTGGAAGGCGACAACCGCGCGCTGCTCAATGGCTCGGCCATCAGCGCAGAGCCGGTCCTGTTGAAGAACGGCGACCTGCTGGAGCTGGCGGGCACGCAGATGCAATTCGTGCAGGGCTGATCAGGGGTGACATGGGGGCGTTGATCCGTCACTGGCCCCGCATCGCGGTCACCCTGATCCCCCTCCTGTTCGCGCTGCTGCACGCGGCGGGCGTCATGCGCCTGGGCGTGGTCCAGCGGCTGGACGACATCATCTACGACGCACGGCTGCAGGCCACCATGCCGCGCACGATGGACGATCGCATCGTCATCGTGGACATCGACGAGAAGAGCCTGGGTGAAGTGGGCCGCTGGCCCTGGAGCCGCAACCGCATGGCCGAGCTCACCGACGAAATGTTCGGCCGCCAGCAGGCCGCCCTGGTCGGGTTCGACGTGGTGTTTGCCGAGCCCGACGATTCGTCCGGCCTCAAGCAGCTTCGCCAGCTGGCCCAGAATGAACTGAAGGATCAGGCCGCTTTCAACGAAAAGCTCTCGCAGTTGCAGACTTCGCTGGACTACGACGCGCTGTTCGCCAAGTCACTCGAGCGCAAGCCGGCGGTCATGGGCTATTACTTCACCAGCGACCGCGAGGGTCTGACCTCAGGCGCCCTGCCGGCGCCGGTGATGGACAAGGCCATGCTGCAGGGCCGCCCCATCAAGTTCACCACGTGGAACGGCTACGGCTCGAACCTGCCGCAACTGGCCAAGGCGGCTCCGGTGGGCGGCTTCTTCAATTCCATCACCGACGGCGACGGCGTGGTGCGCTCGATCCCGCTGATCGCCGAATACAAGGGCGAGCACTACGAATCGATGGCGCTGGCCATGTTCC
The DNA here is from genome assembly GCF_049445855.1 of Variovorax sp. VNK109. NCBI lineage: Bacteria > Pseudomonadati > Pseudomonadota > Betaproteobacteria > Burkholderiales > Comamonadaceae > Variovorax > Variovorax sp. VNK109. The sequence continues at coordinate 204,192 of NZ_JBMSDV010000004.1, forward strand.
GCATGCTGGTGGGCATGCCGGAGGTGGCTCCCGGGTTCCCGCAGGAGCGCTTCATCGGCCGCAGCTATCAGGGCCTGGAGAGTATTTTGCTCAGACAGGGCGGCAAGACGCTGGCCATCCCGGTCGATGACCGGGTCGCCACGCTGGTTCCCTACCGTGGCCCGGGCGGCCCGGCCGGGGGCTCGTTCAGATACATCCCTGCGTCCGATTTGCTTTCCAAGCGCCTGCCTGCTGGCAGCCTGAAGGACAAGATCGTGCTGGTCGGCACCACGGCACCAGGCCTGCTGGACTTGCGCGTCACGCCCGTGGGTGAAACCTACCCTGGCGTCGAAACCCACGCCAACGTGATCGGCGGTTTGCTGGACGGCAAAACCCTCGTGAAGCCGGACTATGCGGTGGGTTATGAAGTCTCGTTGCTGGTCATCGCGGGCATGCTGCTGGCGTTCGCGCTGCCGTTGCTGAGCGCGGTGCGCGCGGTGCTGCTCAGCGTGGCGGTGGTGGCCGTTCTGGTGGCGCTCAACTTCTGGCTGTATCTCGGCTTCGGGCTGGTGCTGCCGCTCGGCTCCGCCATCCTGATGGCACTCACCGCCTTCGCGTTGAACATGAGTTACGGCTATTTTGTGGAAAGCCGTTCCAAGCGCGAACTGGCCAACCTGTTCGGCACCTACGTGCCGCCCGAACTCGTGGACGAGATGGTGAAGGACCCGGACGCCTACAACATGCAGGCCACGTCCAAGGAACTGACGGTGATGTTCTGCGACATGCGCGGCTTCACCAAGATGTCGGAAAAGATGGAGCCGACGCAGTTGCAGGCACTCTTGAACGACGTGTTCAGCAAGCTCACGCAGATCATCCGCGGCAACCGGGGCACCATCGACAAGTACATGGGCGATTGCGTCATGGCCTTCTGGGGCGCGCCGGTGGACACCTCCGAGCACGCGCATCTGGCCGTCAAGTCCTCGATGGAAATGTCCAACGCGATCCGCCGCATCAACGAGGAACACCGCGAGAAGGGCCTGCCCGAGATCGGCATCGGCATCGGGCTGAACACCGGCACGATGTGCGTGGGCGACATGGGATCGGACATCCGCCGCAGCTACACCGTGATCGGCGATGCGGTGAACCTGGGCAGCCGGCTCGAGGGCTTGTCGAAGTCCTATGGCGTGGACATCGTGGTGAGCGAATCCACCCGCAAGCAGTCGCCGGACTTTGCCTGGCAGGAACTCGACCGCGTGCGTGTGAAGGGCAAGGAGCAGGCGGTCGGCATCTTCTGGCCGGTCACGCCGATGAACCGGCTGGAGTCGGACACCAGCTCCGAACTCAAGCTCTGGTCCGAATTCCTCAAGGCGTATCGCGGCCAGGACTGGGACCGTTGCGACGTCCACATGCTCAACCTGCAGCGCATGAATGCCAAAAAGTACCTTTACCAGCTTTACTCGGAAAGGGTAGCCTCGATGAGGCTGTTGCCATTCGATCCCTCCTGGGACGGGGCGACGAATTTCGAAACCAAGTAAGGCGGTGGGATGAAAGTTCGTGTGTTGGGGTGCTCGGGAGCGATCGCCAAGGATTGCCGCACCACGTCCTTTCTGCTGGACCGGGACGTCCTCATCGATGCCGGCACCGGCGTGGGTGATCTCACGCTGGATGAGATGCGCGCGGTCGACCACGTGCTGCTCACCCATTCCCACCTGGACCACATTGCCGCGCTGCCCCTGATGGTGGACGCCGTGGCTGGCCAGCGCAGCAAGCCGCTCATGGTCCACGCCCTGCCCGGCACGCTGGACGCGCTGCGCAACCATGTCTTCAACAACGTCATCTGGCCCGATTTCAGCCGGATCCCGACCCCTGAAGCGCCGTTCATCCGGTTCAGCGAAATCCAGATCGGCCAGACCCTGTCGATCACCGGCAAGCTGATCGAAGTGCTGCCGGCCGTGCACACGGTGCCGGCGGTGGGCTATGCGGCGACGTCCGGCTCCGGTTGCTGGGTCTTCAGCGGCGACACGGAGCGCAACCCCGCCTTCTGGAAGCGGGTGAACGAATTGAACGTGGCCATGCTGGTCATCGAAACTGCCTTCAGCAACCGCGAGAAGGAGCTGGCGGAAATCAGCCTGCACCTCTCACCCATGGCGCTGGCGTCGGAATTGAAGAATATTGCCAAGGGCAAGCAGTTTCCGATCTACATTACACATACCAAGCCCGCCGAGACCGACCTGATCATGTCCGAAATCCAGGGGCTGGACCAGACCCGGACGTTCGGACTGAACTTCATGCATGACATCCGCTGGCTGCGCGCGGGCCAGGAGTTCGAGATATGAGCGCTGTAATGAAGCCACCCGGCTCCGAGAGGGACGCCGAGCAGGCTTTTTTCGACTCGCAGACACTGCCGCCCGAGAAGCGCGGCGTGACCTTTGCTGCACTGTTCTTCAAGCAATTGCAGGCGGTCAGCACGCGCATCCACGAGACCGAGAACCTCGACCAGCTCATGCTGGATTCGAGCCAGGACATCTGCAAGCTGTTCAACGCGGACCGTCTCACGGTCTATGCGATCACCGAAGACGGCACGGCCATCATCTCCAAGGTGAAGACGGGGCTGAACACCGCGCGTGCGCTCAAGCTGCCCATCAGCGCGCAGAGCATCGCGGGCTACGCCGCGTTCAGTCGCAAGCTGGTGAATATTTCCGATGTCTACGACGACGACGCGCTGCGCAAGATCCACCCGACACTGACCTTCCTGAAGGAAGTCGACAAGCGCTCGGGCTACCGCACCAAGCAGATGCTGGCCGCGCCCATCATGGACGGCGACACGCTCTACGGCGTGATGCAGGTCATCAACAACAAGAGCGATCAGCCGTTCGGCGATCTCGAGGTCGATGGCGCGCAGCAACTGTGCAAGACGCTGGCCACCGCCATCCGCCAGCGCACGCGCAAGGTCGTGAGCGACGGGGCGATGGTCAAGGCCACCAAGTACGACGGCCTGATCTCCGAGGGTGTGCTCACCTCCGACGAACTGCAGGACTGCGTGCTCAAGGCGCGCGAGGAAGGCGTGCCGGTCGAGCAGGTGCTGATGGCCGACTTCAGCGTCAAGGCGGCGCAGATCGGCGCCTCGCTCTCCAAGTTCTTCGGTGTGCCTTATGAGCCCGCAACGGCGCAGCCGCGCATGCGCTCCGAAGGCCTGCACGGCCAGCTCAAGCGCGAGTTCCTGGAAGAACAGCGCTGGGTGCCGCTGGAGGATTCGCCCGAAGGCCTGGTCGTCATGTGCCTGGACCCGGAAGCCGTGCGCGGTTCGCGCGTGGTGCCGCAGGTGTTCTCGCGCATGGGCAAGTTCACCTACCGGGTGACCACGCAGAAGGAGTTCGACGAAACGCTGAACCAGCTGTTCGGCAGCACCGGCGATACCGGCGGCTCCATCGACCAGATGCTGGCCGACCTGGGCGGCGGGCCGCTGGACGACGAATCCGGCAGCGGCGACGACTCGCTCGAATCCGCGGCGGCCGACAACGAACTGGTGAAGTTCGTGAACAAGGTGATCATCGACGCCTACAACCAGAAGGTCTCGGACATCCACATCGAGCCCTTGCCGGGCAAGGCCAAGACCGGCATCCGCTTCCGCATCGACGGCTCGCTCGTGCCGTACATCGAAGTGCCGTCTCACTTCCGCCAGGCCATGGTCACGCGCCTGAAGATCATGTGCGACCTGGACATTTCCGAGAAGCGCAAGCCGCAGGACGGCAAGATCAAGTTCAAGAAGTTCGGCCCGCTGGACATCGAGCTTCGTGTGGCCACCATCCCGTCTGCCGGTGGCGTGGAAGACGTGGTGATGCGTATCCTGGCGGCCGGCGAGCCGATCCCGCTGGAGAAGCTCGGCCTCACGCCACACAACAAGGAGCGGCTGGAGAAGACGGTCAGCAAGCCCTATGGCCTGTTCTATGTCTGCGGCCCCACGGGCTCGGGCAAGACGACCACGCTGCACTCCATCCTGAAGTTCCTGAATACGCCGGACACCAAGATCTGGACGGCGGAAGACCCGGTCGAAATCACGCAAAAGGGTTTGCGACAGGTGCAGATCAACAAGAAGGCCGGCATCGACTTCGCGCTCGTCATGCGTGCCTTCCTGCGTGCCGACCCGGACATCATCATGGTCGGCGAATCGCGCGACAAGGAAACCGTGTCCATGGGCGTGGAAGCCTCGCTCACGGGCCACCTGGTGTTCTCGACGCTGCACACGAACTCCGCGCCCGAGTCCATCACCCGCCTGCTGGACATGGGCATGGACCCGTTCAACTTTGCCGATGCGCTGCTCGGCATCCTCGCGCAGCGCCTGGCCAAGAAGCTGTGCGACTGCAAGGAAGCCTACGTGCCCGATCAGGAAGAAATCAAGACCTTCCTGGCCGAATACGCCGAAGAACTGCGGCACTCCAGCGCCTGGAAAGCCGACTACGCGGGTGAAGCCCGCAAGCTCTACGAGAACTGGGTCAAGCTCTACGGCAAGGAAGGCAAACTGACCTTCTACCGCTCCAAGGGCTGCGAGAAGTGCGGCAACAGCGGCTACAAGGGTCGCGTCGGCCTGCATGAACTGCTGATTGCCGACGACGCCGTCAAAAAGCTCGTGCAGGAACGTGCCCGTGTCGCCGAACTCTTCGCCCAATGCGTCGAAGGCGGCATGCGCACGCTCAAGATGGACGGCATGGAGAAGATCATGATGGGGCTGACCGATCTGAAGATGGTCCGTCAGGTTTGTATCAAGTGACGCGAGTGACTGACAAATTTGTCATCGGGCGTCGTCTGCAAGCGCGATTTTGACAGGCGAGTCCCGATTCCGCGTGCGATAGTTCTCGATATTGCAGGCCTCGAAGCTGTCATCGCGCTGGCATAGAATCTGCACCGGTTACCCAGCCTAACTTTTTTTAACAGGAGCTCCTCATGAAGCGTTCTATGCAAAAGGGTTTTACCCTGATCGAACTGATGATCGTTGTCGCGATCATCGGTATTCTGGCCGCCGTCGCCCTGCCGGCTTACCAAGACTACACCGTGCGCGCACGTGTGACGGAAGGTCTGTCGCTGGCTGGTGGTGCCAAGACAGCAGTGGCTGAAAACGCTGCTAACGGTGCTCCCTTTGCGTCTGGCTGGACTGCACCTTCCGCAACGACGAACGTGAGTAGCATTGCGATCGATCCTGATGTGGGCACGGTGACCGTCACCTACACGACGCGCGCAGGTGGGCAAGCAGCCGGCGAAACGCCGACGATCTTGATCGTTCCGACAAGCAACGGCGCAGCTCTTGCCTCAGGTGTTCCCCCGACAGGCGGCGCTATTTCTTGGAATTGCACGACCGGCACTCTGGTTGATAAGTTCCGCCCGGCAGCATGCCGTTCTGGTGCTTAATCGGGTGCTTGGTCTCTAATTGAGACTGGCATCCTGAAAAAGGGGCTCCTCCGGGAGCCTCTTTATTTTTGCGTAAGACAGAATGAGCGTATCCGTAACTGCTGCATTTCCCGTTCTGCTTGTCGCAACGGGCTTTCTCTTGCCATATAGCGATGGGCCGCTTACAACGTTTCATCTCGAATGGGTAGCTGCAGCAGGGTGGTTGTTCTTGTCCGTTTCTCATGGGTTGCTTACCCATACAAGACGAACCGACGTACCACGGGTACTCCGTCTGGTGCTGTTGCTGCCGGGCTTGCTTCTGCTTGCCGCGCTTGCGAATCAGCTCATGGGTCGTACGGCCTACGCTGGCCGCACTTATCTTTATCTCCTGTATATGAGCTCGGCGGCGGGTGCAATATGGCTGGGGTGGCAGACTGGCTGGCAGTCGGGGGCCAAAGGCGATAAGACGAGAAATCTCTCAACAATTGATCTGGTTGCATGGGCCGTGCTGCTGGCTGCAACTGCAAATGCAGTCATTGGATTTGCCCAGTATCTGGGGTTGTCGCTGCCGACATGGCTTGCTGTGCGTCTCCCGACTGGCGGACGTGTGTTTGGCAACCTGCGGCAGGCCAATCTTTTCTCGTTGCTTCTCGTTCTCGGCATCATCTGTGCAGCCATGTTGTTTGCACAGCGGCAGAAAAGCTGGAAGCTAGACGGTTTTGCCATTCTCCTGGGGGCTGCCTGCGCGTTGTCGCTCTCCAGAACCGGCGCTGTCATGATCTGGCTGGTGTGCATCGGGGCGTGGGCGGGCAAGGGATTGTCTTTGCCCTCCAGAAGATTTGTCGCAGTTGCCACCATTTCGCACGCGTTGGCATGGGGTTTGTACAGTGCGCTGTCCACCATGTCGTGGAAGGTTTATGCGCCCACGTCGACTATTCAACTGGTGCCTGGGCAAGGAAATTTCTCTTCATTCCGCCAGGAAATCTGGATGGGCATGCTCCAGGTGGCCCAGAGTAATTTCTGGACAGGTGTAGGCACCGGAGGTGCAGGACACGCGTATTTTTTGCAGGACGTGCAAGGCCGTTTTGACGTCAACATGCAGAACGCTCATAACCTCGCTCTACAGATATTCGTTGAGCAGGGCGGGCCATTTGTCATTGCCTGGCTTGGCATACTGATTTATGTCATCTGGGCAGTGCGGAAGGCTTGGTTTGATCCCATCGGGCGAGGGCTCTTTTTGCTGCTGCTGGCTTTTGCCGTACATAGCACTCTGGAGTATCCGCTCTGGTATCTGTATTTCCTGTTGCCCTGTGCTTTTTTTCTCGGCGCACTTTGCAGCTTGGCGGCGTCACCCACCGATTCTGCGATCCAGGAGGCGAACCCTGCGAACTTCAAGCGCCTGTTGATCGGAGGCGCAGCCGCCGCAGTGCTGCTGATCGGTGTTGCTTGGGACTATCGCAAAATTCTTCCTGTATTCAAAGGGAGTAGCGCACAGGCGCTCAGTCATCTGGAGGAGGGTTACAAGACTCTGCTCTTCACGTATTGCGTGGACTATGCCGCGGTTGCCAACGTTGCTGTGACCCCAGAAAATGCGGCGACTTACTATCGACTCACCAAGCGCTTGCATACGGCGGTCATCCAGCCATTCACGGTGCTGAACCTCGCAATGGCGAGCCAGATGATCGGCAAGACGGATGAGGCAGCCTTGTACCTCAGGCGACTGCAGGAGATTTCGCCAACAGCGATAGAGGAAATCTGGGCAAAACTCTCTGTGCCTGAGCAGGAAGTCCTGGCGCCGGCCATCGCGCGCATGGAGACGCTGGACTCGGGCAGCTCAAAGCGTAAATAAGTCGAATAGGCCGGGTGCTAGTGAGCGTCGGCGGTGAAGGTGCCCGATCGTCCGCCGCGCTTTTCGAGCAGACGGACATTTGTCATGAGCATCTGCTTGTCGATGGCTTTGCACATGTCGTAGATGGTCAGTAGCGCAATCTGCACCGCGGTCAGCGCCTCCATCTCGACGCCCGTTTGGCCGGTCGTCTCCACAGTGGCCTTGCAGACAATGGCAGCCACGGGCTCCGGAAGAAGCTCGAAATCGACGGCCACGCGCGTGAGCGTGAGTGGATGGCAAAGCGGAATCAGGTCACTCGTCTTCTTCGCTCCCTGGATGGCCGCAATGCGAGCGATCCCCAGCACGTCACCCTTCTTGGCCGTGCCGTTCTGGACAATGGCCAATGTTGCCGGCAACATTTCTATCCGCCCCGATGCGACCGCAATGCGGTGCGTGACGGGCTTACCGCCCACGTCGACCATGTGAGCTTGTCCTTGTCCGTCGAAATGCGTCAGTTTCTGGCTGGATGTCATGGTTACAAAACCTTTACCTGATCGGTGCATCATAAAAGCATGTCCGTGCTGAAAAACCGGCTGCGTGCGACGTCAATCCGACTCGCATTCAGCGCGCTGATTGCATGTGCCTTGGCGGGCGTCATATTCCTCGTCTGGTATCCGTACCCCTACCGCGAAATCTCGGGAGGGCGGCAGCTATTTTTTATAGTGGTCGCTGTAGACGTGATCCTGGGTCCGTTCATCACACTGATGATCTTTGATCTGCGAAAGGGCTGGCCCGTATTGCGCAAGGATCTTGCGATGGTCGTGGCGGTTCAACTGCTGGCACTTTGTTATGGGATCTGGACAGTCCACGCTGCCCGGCCTGTCCATCTGGTGTTCGAGTACGACAGGTTCCGGGTGGTTCACGCAGCGGATATGGATTCTGGCGTGGCTGGCAGTATCGCCAAGGATTTTCCGCAGTCAGCCCGGAGCGGCCCGACGCTGGTCGCCTTACGTGAACTCACCGAGCAAGACAGGGCGAAGTACACGGTACAGAACGTGACTGGCGTATTGGAGCTCAGCCAGCAACCCGAGCTCTGGATGTCCTATGACAGTGCGAGACGCCGTGTGCTGAAGGCAGCCGAACCTCTGGAGAGCTTGAAGCGCCGCAAACCTGAACATGCAACCACCATCGACGCCGAAGTCAAGGCAACGGGGTTGAACGCCGCAGGATTGGTGGCGTTGCCGTTGGCAGGCAGGGATGAATTCTGGACGGTCATACTGGATGGCCAAACGGCCGAGCCAGTGATCTATCTGAAGGTAGACCCATTCTGATGCGATCGAATTTGAAGACCCATTTCCGACAAAGTGTGGCGTCGCTGCTGGTCGCGGCATTGACGGTTGCAATGATGTTCCCCGCCCAAGCCCAACTCCCCACACTCGGCGACAGCAGCGACATGACCGTCTCCGCCGAGCGCAGGCTCGGGGACCAGATCGTGCGGCAGATCTACCGCGATCCCGACTACATCGACGACCCGCTGCTGTCCGAGTACATCCAGCAGATCTGGCAGCCCTTGATGGCCGCATCGCGCGCGCGCGGTGAACTCACGCCGGAGATCGAGGAGCGTTTTGCGTGGGAGGTGATGCTGATCCGCGACCGCACGGTCAACGCGTTCGCACTGCCGGGCGGCTATCTCGGCGTGCATCTGGGGCTCATCGGCGTGGTGGCCAATCGCGACGAGTTGGCCTCTGTGCTCGCGCACGAGTTGAGCCACGTGACGCAGCGTCACATCGCACGCATGCTCACGCAGCAGGGCAAGCAGACGCCTTGGTTGATCGGCGCGATGATCCTGGGCGTGCTGGCGGCGGGAAAGAATGCCGACGTCGGCAATGCGGCCATCGTCGGTGGGCAGGCACTGGCGGCGCAGAGCCAGCTGAATTTCTCGCGTGACATGGAACGCGAGGCCGACCGCATCGGCTATGGCGTGATGGGGCAGGCGGGTTTCCAGACCTTCGGCTTCGTGACGATGTTCGAGAAGCTTCAGCAGGCCTCGCGTCTCAACGACAACGGCTCGTTTCCTTACCTTCGTTCGCACCCGTTGACGAGCGAGCGCATTGCCGACATGCAGTTGCGCCAGCAGCTGGAGTCGCGCACAACTCTTGCGCAACCGTTGCTGATGGAGCACGCGATGCTGTCCGCGCGGGCGCGCATCCTCGCCAATCCCTCGGTGGACGTGTTGCGCGCGGCGATCACGCAGGCGCAGAACGCAGGCAGTTCGCCCCTGAACACAGCCCGCCAGAGTGGCGACCTGTACGCCGCCGTGCTGGCTTCAACGCGCCTGCGCGAGTTCGATCGTGCGCGTGAATTTGCCGGCCGGCTCGTCCCGCTCGTGGCCGCCGATGCGCGCGCGGCGCGCCTTGCGCGCCTGCTCGAGGTGGAAGTGGATCTCGCTGCCGGTGAGACGCAGCGTGCCATCGCGCGCCTCGACGCATCGGCGGCTGACCGGCCGGAGCTGTTTCTGGCTGCGCAGGCGTACGCGCGTGCCGGGCGTGCGGGCGAGATGTCTTCCTCGCTACAGACCTGGATCGCGGCGCATCCGCGCGATGCGACCGCCTGGCAACTGTCGGCGGTAGCGCTGAATGGATCGGGACAACCGCTGAGAGCGATCCGTGCCGAGGCGGAAGCGCAATACGTCCGCCTGGACTACGCCGCCGCAGTGGACCGATTCAAGGCCGCACAGGACATGATCCGCCGCGGTGAGGCCGGGCGAGGTCCGGAGGCTTATATCGACGCGTCGATCATCGACACGCGCCTGCGCGAAGTCGAATCACTTCTTCGAGAGCAGCGCCTCGAGCGCTGAGTCGATGATCATGCTCAGCACGGAGTAGATCAGCGAGCCGATCAGCGCCGCGCCGAAGCTGCGCACGCCGAAACCGTCGCCCATCAGATGGGCGGCGGCCCAGAACATGGCGGCATTGATGATGAAGAGGAAGAGGCCGAGCGTGACGAGTGTCACCGGCAGCGTGAGCACGACCAGGATCGGTCGCACGACGGTGTTGAGCAGCCCGATGACGAAGGCGGCGATCAACGCTGCCGTGAAGCTCTTGACCTCGACACCGCTGTACAGGTAGGCGACGGTCAGCAGGGCTGCCGCGCTCAGGAGCCATTTGAGGATGAGTCGCATGGCGGGAGCATAGCACCGGACCGTCGCCCGGTGGCGGCGGTGCATGTGGTCAAGTCAGATCAATCGGCGGCAAGCAGCAGGATCGCGCCCATGCCGGCCACGGCACCGGGCACCGTCCAGCGGGCCTGCCCGCCTTCGGGCTGGTCCTTGGTGACGGGTTCCATGTCCTGGCCGAACTTCGGGCGACGTGCGTCAAGCACGCGCGCCGCGCCGTGCTCGGACAGCAGGCGCGTGGTCAGCTCGGAGAGCGGGCCCTTGGCCAGCACCGGCGTGACCTTGTCGCCACGGGCGGTGAGCAGCGGCACGACCTGGCCGAACAGCTTGTCGGACCACTTGGCGCGCCAGTTCTCGCGCGCGCTGTGGCTGACCCATTTGCTGATCCGGTGCGTCATGCGCGGCGCGCACGCCACCACCACCCAATGCGTGGGTGTGGCGTTCGCGGCGGGGCTCGTCATGGGTGTGAGTTGTTGTTCTGCGTAGGCGGCGTCGTCCACGTACACAATGATTCTTTCCATGTTCGCTCTCCTGTTGTGAATTGAAATTGACCTGCGATCAGTGCATCAGGCGGGATTTGGACCGGGAGGGGTGCCTCCACCTGCCGGGCGGCGGTTCTTCAGCCAGCCAGCCAGCAGTACGCCCACCACGGCCAGCGCGCAGACGCCCCAGTATGCGAACTGGTGCGACGGCTCCGGGCCCTTGAACACGCCCGCAAGCATGTTCTCGTTGACGATCATCTTGCCGGCAGTGAACGCCAGGACGCCCGCGCCGATGTACATGATGGCCGGGAAACGCTCCACCAGCTTGAGCACAATCGTGCTGCCGAAAACGACGATCGGGATGCTGATCAGCAGGCCGATGACCACGAGGTCGAACGAGCCCTGCGCCGCGCCAGCCACACCGAGCACGTTGTCGATGCCCATCAGCGCGTCGGCGATGATGATCGTCTTCATGGCACCCCAGAAAGTGGTGGCCGCCGGGCCGTGTTCTTCGTCCCCACTGTCGTGGCTGTCGAGCAGCTTGTAAGCGATCCACAGCAGCCCGAGGCCGCCGGCCAGCATGAGGCCGGGAATCTTGAGCAGCCAGACGACGATGATCGTCATGGCGGATCGGACGACAATGGCGCCGACAGTGCCCCAGACGATGGCCTTCTTCTGAAGATCTTTGGGCAGGCTGCGTGCCGCCAGCGCGATCACGATCGCGTTGTCGCCTGCGAGGACGAGGTCAATGAGGACGATGGCCAGCAGCGCCGACCACCATGCGGGGGACATGAATTCCATGCAAAAAAGCTCCGAGTCGTATCGATCAACAACCCGAAGCAGGCACGGTATCCGGAACACTGGTGCGCGGTGTGTTCTGAACACAACCGGTACCGCACAAGCGCACTTCGACCAAACCTGCTTCAAGGTTCCAATCGAAGGTCTTGCTCGGCATTGAAATCATGCGATATGTGCCCAACAAGCCGGAAGATATGCTTCGTATTGACGACTTGTTGATACCTCCTGCAACGATGTCCTCTGGACACCTCCCTGTGCTGCAGGAAGCGGGAGCTACTCCCCTTCGTGAGCGGATTAGAGCATGGCTGTTGCGCTGCGTGCAAGTGCGGGTTTGTCCGCCCGTCAGCTTCGGCTTCAAGCGTTTTGCCTTCAAGACCGGCCTGCATTCTGGTTCGGGTGCTCCTGAAAAAAGAGCAAAACAAATTGAAACCAGGCTGTTGACAGAACCGCCGAAGAATCGCAGAACGCGGCCGGCGGCGCGCCGGAGACGGCGCTATGATGCCCGTCCGCCCTGCCATGCCCGCCATACACATCACCGACGTCGAAGCCGCCATCAACTACTGGCGGGAGAAAAAGCCCTCGCCCGATGGCATCACGCTTGCGCCCGAAATCCGGGCGTTGGCAGAGGTGTATGCGCTCATGGTTTTCTATCACGAGGACGAGGCCGACGAGCGCTCGTTCCCGCCTCAGGCACTGGCTGCCTGGCGCACCTGGTACGACACAACGCCCGACACGCCCTGCATCGCCATCTGTTCGACCAGCCAGGGCGACGCCGTCTGCAAGGGATGCGGCCGCACGTTCGGCGAAGTCCAGCGCTGGCCTGAAATGACACCCGCCGAGAAGCGCTCCACCTGGCGGCGCATCACGATCGAGGGCGATGCGTGGCGTTTCAACCGCTACGCGGAACGCGCGGCCGAAGGGCCTCGCTCGCCGGCCGATCCCGAAGTGCAGGCGGGCTGAGCGCTTCAACCGCTTTGCAACGCACGCGCCTTTACAAGCATTGCCGTGCGCGTTATCTTGGGGACGTCCTTTTGCCTCCGGTATCCATGCTGCCATGCTGCGTCTGACCCAGGCTCCCAACATCGCCATAGCGACGCTGTGGGTGGATACGCTGTGCGAGGCAGGGATTGCTGCTTCGGTGCAGCGCCAATACCTGCTGGCTGCCGCCGGGCATCTTCCGCCCGACCAGTGCCTGCCCGAAGTCTGGCTCACGCACGAGCAGCAGGAACCGCAGGCCCGTCAGCTACTTGACGATCTCCAGCATGTTCCGCAGCGGCGCTGGTTCTGCCGTTGTGGCGAAAGTGTCGAAGGCGGCTTCGAGCAGTGCTGGAGTTGCGGCACGCTGATGCCTGTCTGACGCCTCGTGGCCACCAGCGGCGCTATTTCCAGCGCACGCACTCCACGTTCACGCTTCCCCGGTCGCTGCCCAGCAGCAACGCGCCGTCCTGGATGGTGGCCTGCAACTGCATGCTGCGTTCGGCCAGGGCAGCCAGCGCTTGCGACGCCTCGGTCGGAACGCGCCAGACCTGCAGCCTGTCCAGCCGCGAGAGCTTCCCCTCGATGCCGCGCCACCACACTTCGGCGGCGTGATTGAACGCGTAGACCAGCACCTGGTCGGCACGCGAGCACGCCTTGGCCAGGGGTTTGTCTTCGGGCTGGCCGACCTCGATCCACAGGCGCTTCTGGCCGGTGAAGTCGGTGAGCACCACGTCAGGTTCGTCGGGGCTGGACAGGCCGGCACCGAAAGTCAGCGTGCCATCGCCATTGCAGACGGTCTGCAGGGAATGCGCCTGCAGCGCGAGCGCGGCCAGGCGGATCATCATGCGCTCGTCGGTCTCGCTGGGATGCCGTGCGAGGGTGAGCGTGTGGTCGGCGTAGTAGCCGTGGTCGATGTCGGCGACGGACAGGTTGGCCTTGAAGACCGTGGATTTGAGGGCCATCGATGAAGCCGTGCGATGCTCAGACGCGGCGGGCAAGTTCCGCCGCCCGGCCGATGTAGGTGGCCGGCGTCATTTCCAGCAGGCGCTGTTTCTCGGCGTCGGGAATTTCCAGCGAACGGATCAGTCCATGCAGGTCAGTTGCAGCCACGGTTTTGCCGCGCGTCACTTCCTTGAGCTTCTCGTAGGCGCCCTGCACGCCGTAGCGGCGCATCACGGTCTGGATCGGCTCGGCCAGCACTTCCCAGGCAGCGTCCAGATCGGCAGACAGCGCTTCTTCATTGAGTTCCAGCTTGTTCAGACCGGTCAGCAGCGACTGGTAGGCCAGCACGGCATAACCGAGCGCCACGCCGACGTTGCGCAACACGGTGGAGTCGGTCAGGTCGCGTTGCCAGCGGCTGACGGGCAGTTTTTCCGACAGATGGCGCAACAGGGCATTGGCCAGGCCGAGGTTGCCTTCGGCGTTCTCGAAGTCGATGGGGTTGACCTTGTGCGGCATGGTGGACGAGCCGATCTCGCCCGCCTTCAGGCGCTGCTTGAAATAGCCCAGGCTCACGTAGCCCCAGACGTCGCGCGCCCAGTCCACCAGGATGGTGTCGGCGCGGGCCACCGCGTCGAAGAACTCGGCCATGTAATCGTGCGGCTCGATCTGGATGCTGTAGGGCTGGAAGGTCAGGCCCAGGCCCAGCGGCTCGGGTGTCTCCACGACCTTGCGGCTGAACGCTTCCCAGTCGAAATCGGGCCAGGCGGACATGTGTGCGTTGTAGTTGCCCACCGCACCGTTCATCTTGCCCATCAACTTGACGCTGGCGATGCGTTCGCGCGCGGTAACCAGGCGCACCACCACGTTGGCGACCTCCTTGCCCACCGTCGTCGGGCTGGCGGTCTGGCCGTGCGTGCGGCTGAGCATGGGCACGGCTGCATGCGCATGCGCCATGTCGCGCAGCTTGGCGATCACCGCGTCCAGCGCGGGCAGCAGCACGTTGTCGCGTGCGGCCTTGATCTGCAGCGCGTGGCTGGTGTTGTTGATGTCTTCGCTGGTGCAGGCGAAGTGCACGAACTCGCTCGCGCTCTCGAGTTCAGGCCGGGCCTCGAACTTCGACTTGATCCAGTACTCCACGGCCTTCACGTCGTGGTTGGTGGTTTTCTCGATTTCCTTGATGGCCAGCGCGTCGGCCTCGGAAAAATTCTTCACGAGGCCGAGCAGGTACGTGCGGGCACCCGGCGTGAGCGGCTTGAACTCGGCGAAACCGGCATCGCTGAGCGAAATGAACCAGGAGACTTCGACCTGGACGCGGCGGTGCATGTAGCCCTGCTCGCTCATCAGCGGGCGCAAGGCGGCCAGCTTGGCGGCGTAGCGGCCGTCCAGCGGCGAAAGGGCGGAAATGGTCGAGAAAGGCATGGCCCGAATTGTAGGCGGGTGCCCCGGAGCCCTTCCCCTAAAATGATTCCATGCAAAAACGTGAAAGCCCCGGGAGATGGTCATGAAGCTGATCGGTGCCGTTACCAGCCCGTACGTGCGCAAAGTCCGCGTCGTCATGGCCGAAAAGAAACTGGACTACCAGTTCATCCAGGAAGACGTCTGGGCGGCTCAGACCACCATCCACGAATCCAATCCGCTGGGCAAGGTGCCTTGCCTCGTCATGGAAGGCGGCGAAGCCGTGTTCGATTCGCGTGTCATCGTCGAGTACCTGGACACGCTCTCTCCCGTCGGCAAGCTCATTCCAACGCAAGGGCGCGAGCGTGCCGAAGTGAAAACCTGGGAAGCACTGGCTGACGGCCTGCTCGACGCCGCACTGCTGGCCCGTCTCGAAAGCACGTGGGTGGGTCGAACGGCCGAGCAGCGCAGCCAGGCGTGGATCGATCGCCAGATGCTCAAGATCGGGCACAGCCTGAAGGCCATGAGCCGCGGGCTGGACGAGAAGCCCTTCTGCAGCGGCATTCACCTGAGCCTGTCAGACATTGCCGTCGGCTGTGCGCTCGGTTACCTGGACTTCCGGTTCCCCCAACTGGACTGGCGCAGCGACAACCCGAACCTCACGAAGCTGTATGAAAAGCTGATGCAGCGCCAGAGCTTCCAGGACTCGCGCCCGGGCTGACCGGCTGCCGGGTAACTGGCGCGCCGGTGCGCGCCCGCAGGCTTCAGAGACCGGTGAACCGGCGCACTGCCGGGAAGTACGCGCCATACGGCAGCAGGTGCAGCGCTTTCATCCAGCGCGTGAACCGGTGCGGGAAATGAATCTCGAAGTCGCCCCGTGCCCAGCCGCGCACGATGGCTTGAGCCGCCTGGGCAGGCGTCATCAATGCAGGCATCGGGAAGTTGTTCTGTGCGGTGAGCGGCGTCTCCACAAAGCCCGGATTCACGATGCTCACACCCACGCCGAGGGGATGCAGATCGGCATACAGCGTCTCGGCAAGGTTGATCAGGGCCGCTTTCGTCGGCCCGTAGGCAAGGCTGTTGGGCAGGCCGCGATAGCCGGCCACGCTGCCTGTCAGGCTCAGGTGGCCATGACGCTCGCGCAGCAAGGTCGGCAGGCAGGCGTCGAGCACGTGCAGTGCGCCCACATAGTTGACCTGCTCATGCCGCAGCATCTCGCCGATGTCGAAGCTCGTGGCGCGAACGGCCCTGTAGTGGCCGGCGCAATACATCACCAGATCGGGCGCGCCGGCTGCGAGTGCGACCGTGGCGGCTGCTTGCACGCTGCCGGGGTCGGTCACGTCCATGGGCAATGGCACGATCCTTTCGTGGCGCGCCGCGGCTTGCTGCAGCGCGTGCTCGTTGCGCGCGGATGCGAACACATGCGCGCCCTGCGCATGCAGCAGTTCCGCAGTCGCACGGCCGATGCCGCTGGAGGCGCCGATGATCCAGGCCTTGCGGCCCTGCCAGTTGTGCAGGCGTGGGTTGAGGCTCATGATGTGGGGCTTCCGTAAGTCGGCAAACGCCGGAGTTGCAGGTAAAGGATGACCGCTGCGCAGGTCTTCAGGGCGCAGGGCAGGAGGCAGTACGCCATCGACAGTGCCGCCAGGCCTTGCGCATCACGAGTGCCCGGCGTGTAGCCGAGCAGTGCGAGCAACGGCAGGGCGAGACCGGCGGCCAATGCGAGGTTGAGCTTGGTCGCGAAATTCCACCAGCCGAAGTACGCGCCTTCGGCGCGACCCTGGTCGCCCGCCCGCGCGATGACGCCTGCGAGCAAGGCACCTGGCAGTGCAAGGTCGCTGCCCAGCATGGCACCCGAGAGCGCGCAGACGATGAGGAACGCCGTCGTATCGCCTGCGCCGAGCTGCCAGGCGCAGCCGAACGCCGCAATGCTGCCCACCATCCCGATGAGCCAGGCCCGTGCAATGCCAAGCCTGCGGACAACGCGCAACCAACACGGGATCGACAGCGCCGCGCTGATGAAATACAGACCCAGGAACGCCGGCTGCATCGCCGGTGGCGCCTGCAGGCGGTCCTGCACGAAGAACAGCACCAGTGTCGCCGGCACGGCACTCGCGATGCCATTGGGCATGAAGACAAGCAGCAGCTGCCGGAACTCCGGCGCACGCCAGGGATGCCAGACGCTTCCGGCATGCGTCGCGGCTTCCGGTGTCGGTGCGGCCGTGTGACGCCAGGCCCGGCAGCCCGCCACCAGCGCGACGAGCAGCACGGCCGCTGTCACATGCAGACCGGCCAGCACCGGCAGCACGGCTGCAAGCACGACGCCGACCAGGCCGAGGCCTTCGCGCCAGCCGACGATGCGGCTGCGCTGCGCGGCATCACCGCCGAGCATGGCACCCCATGACTGGTGCATGACGCTGAGCAGGCTGTACGCCGTATACGTGAGGACAAGAAGGAGGCTTGCCCAAGCAAGCAGCGGATAGCCGCTCTTCAGTGGCGGGAAGAACAGCAACACGAACCCGAGCCAGAGCGCGAGCGCCGCCGCAACACCGACATTCAGTACCCGCTTCGGCGATCGTGCGAAGAGGCGGTCGCTGAACTTGCCGATGAGCGGATCGATGAACGCGTCGAACAACCGTGCGACCAGCAGCAGCACGCCGAGTGTTGCGAGCGGCAGTCCGAACTCGGTGGCGTAGTGGTTGGGCAGCACCACATACAAGGGCAGGGCCACGAACGCCAGCGGCAGGCCGAGCAAGCCGTACGACAGTCCGTCGGTCGTGCTGAACGATGTGGTGGCGCGCATGGCGTATCAGGGCTGTGCCTGCCCGAGCAACGCGCGGCGCAGGGCGGGCTCGGACGTCTGCGGCGCGAGCCAGATGCCGAAGAACAGACGGGCAAAGGTTTCGTCATGGATTTCGCCGGTAGCGCGTCCGTTGGTGACGAACCTGACCTTGCCACCGGGCTGGTGGATGCCCGAGATGCGATCACCGCGCCGGACATCGGGGAAAGCGGCGCGCATGCTGCGCGTCCACTCGGTTGCCTGCGCGTCGCTGAAGCTGCCGATGCGCCGCATCTCGAGGATCGAGCGCTCGGCGATGGATTCGCCGCTGAAGTCGCGCAGGTAGCCGAGCTCGAGGACGAACGTGTGGTCGCCATAGTTGTCTGCGCGAAAGCCGGGCGCGGCCCACAGGCTCGCGTCGTAGGCCTGAAAGCCCCAGACTGTCAGCCGGCCACTGCCGATCCGCTGCGCCTGGGGCAGGGCTTGCTGCACTTCCGGCGGCACAGTCGTGACTCCGGTCATCGCCTGCGCGACGGCCCACGACGGGCACGCTTGCAACACGCAGGCCAGGAGCAGCGCCGCGGATCTCATGGCCCTCTCATGCCTTCCCGAGCGTGTACTGGACGACGTTGATGTTGTTCTTGGCAAACGCTGCCTCGCAATAGGCGAGGTAGAACTCCCAGATGCGCATGAAGCGCTCGTCGAAACCGAGCTGCAGGATGCGCGGACGTTCCGCCAGGAACTTCTCGCGCCAGCGGCGCAGCGTCTCCGCGTAGTCCTGGCCGAATGCGAATTCGTCCACCACGTGCAGTCCGGCAGCTTCGGCTTCGCGGCGGAATTCGCGTGGGCACGGCAGACAGCCGCCGGGGAAGATGTATTGCTGGATGAAGTCGGTCGAGCCGACATAACGCTCGAACAGCGCGTCGTCGATCACGATGCTTTGCAGGCATGCGCGACCACCCGGCTTGAGCAGGCGGCTCACGGTGCGGAAGTATGTGGGCCAGTACTCGCGCCCCACCGCCTCGACCATCTCGATGGACAGGATGGCATCGAACGCGCCGTCTCCATCGGTGCGCTCGAGATCGCGGTAGTCCTGCAGGCGCAGGTCGCTGTTGAGCGTCTGGTCCAGGCGCGCCAGGCGTGTGTCGGCGAAAGCGAGTTGCTCGGTCGACAGTGTCACGCCGGTCAGGTGCGCCTTGAACTCGGTGGTGGCCATTTCGGCCAGCGCGCCCCAGCCGCAACCGATCTCCAGCACCCGGTCGCCCGGCTTCACGCCGGCCATGCGCAGGGCCCGACGCACCTTGGCGGACTGTGCCTCGCGCATCGGCTGGTTCGTGTCGCCGTCGAACCACGCCGACGAATAGTTCATCGTGTCGTCGAGCCAGAGTTCGTAGAACGCGTTGCCCAGGTCGTAGTGCGCATGGATGTTCTTCTGGCTACCGCCGCGCGTATTGCGGTTGAGCAGGTGCTTCATGCGATAGAGCAGGCGCCCGGCCCAACTGCCGTAGATCACCGACTCCACCTGATCGCGGTTGGCAATGAACACCTTGAGCAGATCTGTGAGACTGGGAGTCGTCCAGTCGCCGGCAATGTAGCTTTCCGCGAAGCCGATGTCGCCGGACTTCAGCGCAGCGCCGCATACATTCCAGTTGTGCAGCGTGATGGCCGCCACGGGTGCGTCGCCGTGCCCGAAGCGCATCAGCGCGCCACCGGGCAACTGAACGACGAGCGTACCGTGCGTGAGTTGCCGCAGCAGGCGCAGGACGGCATGTGCGGCGGGGGGCGCCGAATCGGGAATCGCAAAACCGGGAGCCGTGGTGGTGGAGTCCATGTGTGTGTCCTCAGGCCTGATTGCCGGGCGCGTCCTGTCGCGTGACGAAGGTGTCGGGCAAAGGTGGTTTTCGGAAGAAGCGGACGCGCTTGAGCCAGAGCTTCAGCGCCTGCCAGTGAATGCGTGCGATGACACCCAGTGTCATGGCCGGGTGATGCCAGAGCGCGTGCCGCGCGGAAGCTGCGGTGAGCGGCTGCAGCGAGCCGCTCACGCTGGTCTGGATGAGAGGACCGTCGGCGTCGTCGTAGTCGATGCGCACGACAGTGCGTTGCCACCCTTCGCTCATGAGGAAGCGGAAGCGGTAGCCGCCATCCAGGCTGCAGAACGGCGAGACATGGAAGACCTTGTCGGCGCGCAGCTCTGCGCCCCAGCGAGGCGTGTCGAGCAGATAGCAATGCCGCTCGCCGAACGTGTTGTTCACCTCGACGACGACGGCGCGCAGCGTGCCGTCGGTGCGATGGCAATACCAGAAACTCACGGGCTTGAATGCGTAGCCCAGCACGCGCGGATAGCAATGAAGCCAGACTTCGCCGCTCGCGTCGTTTATGCCTTCGCGTGCGAGCAATTCGTCGAGCCACGCGAGGGCGCCACCTGCTTGCGCACTGCGACCGTCACCGTGGTCGCGGTCGTGGAAACTCAGCGGCGCCCAGCGGTTCACCGCCAGCTCACCATGCTGCCCGGCCTTCAGTTGCCGCATCGGCAGCAGCAGGAAATACGTGGGGTAGGCGAACGCGTTGCGTGCCGGGCGAAGGCGGGTGTGTCGCACCTGCCCGATGCCGATCTGCGGACCGATGGGCACATCTGCTGGCGAGCCGCCGGATGATCGCGTCTGCAGGCGGGGCATGGTGACCGTGGTCATGCGACTGCCTCGCGTTGCGCGTTCGCGGCGACGAGCAGTTCGCGCGCTGTCGCCAGGCCTGACTTCAATCCGTCCTCGTGAAAACCGTAGCCCGTCCATGCACCGCAGAAGTAGGTGTGCTGCTGGCCCTGCAACTGCGGTAGTTGCGCCTGTGCACGGATGGCAGGCAGGTCGAACACCGGGTGCGCATATTCGAACGCGCCAATGACGGTGGCCGCCGGGATTTCGCGCACCGGGTTGAGCGACACGACGACCGGCTGCGTGAAGGGCAAAGGCTGCAGCTGGTTGATGAGATAGTGCAGGCAGACGCGCGCGGATTCGCGGTCGCCGGCTGCGGCGCGCTCGTAGTTCCACGCGGCCCATGCGCTCTTCTTCGACGGCAGCACGGACGCGTCCGTGTGCAGCACCGCCCGATTGGCTTGATAGCGGATGGCCGACAACAACGCGCGTTCGCGTTCGGTCGGTTGCCCGAGCAACGCCAGTGCCTGATCAGAATGGGTGGCGAAGACGACCTTGTCGAAACGCTCCACCTTCCCTTCGGTCAACACGCGCGCGCCGGCTTCGTCGCGCTCGACGCGCAGCACAGGCGTCGACAGGCGGGCGTCTGCGATGCGCGAGACGATCTTGTCGACGTAGTGGCGCGCGCCGCCGCGCACCGTGTACCACTGCGGCCGGTCGACGATCTGCAGCAGGCCATGGTTGTGGCAGAAGCGGATCATGGTGGCGACGGGGAACTGCAGCATCTGGTCGGTTGGGCAACTCCAGATACAGCCGAGCATCGGCAGGAAGTACCAGTCGCGAAACTCCTGGCTGAAGCGGTGGCGGTCCAGAAAATCGACCAGCGGTTGCGCGAGTTCGACTTCACGCTGCGCTTTCGCGATACGCGTGGTCAGGGCATTGAAGCGGATCAAATCCGCCAGCATGCGCAGGAAGCGGCCGTTGACGAGATTGCCACGCTGCGCGAACACCGTGGACAGGCTGGTGCCGCTCCACTCGAGCGACTGGCCTGGCCCGTAGGCATCCGGCACACGCACGGAAAAAGACATGTCCGACTTCGCCGTCTCCACCTGCAGCTCGCCCAGCAGGTTGATCAGGTTCGGATACGTGCGCTCGTTGTAGACCAGGAAACCCGTATCGACGCCGCAGGTGACGTTGCCTTGCGGACCGGGCAACGTGACGTCGACCGTGTGGGTGTGACCGCCGAAATAGTCGGCCGACTCGAAAAGGGTGATTTCCGCCTGGCCGTGCAGGGTGTGCGCGACCGCCAGCCCGGAGATTCCCGAGCCGATGATGGCGACTTTGAGGGGCGCACCCATCAGGCCGGCCCCGGAAAGAAAAATGTCGCGAAGCGCCCCTGGACGAAGGAGGGAGGGAGGGAGGAGGAGAAGAGTCGTCCCGGGATTACAGCCCGACCGTAGGGCCTGGGCAGGCTTCGCGACAGCAAACTGTGTGTCTGGTTTCCCCCTGCAATGCGGTGTTGGAGCGCGCGCGGACCGGCGCAGTTCCCGGGAACGGGCGCTGTCGATACGTAAAAAAATGTGAACCAGCCTGCACGCATCAGGCAAGTATAGTACCAATCAGTCTATTTGTGACTAATCAGTATTTATTTTGCAGCGAGCTGCTTTTCCAAATCCCTGATGAAGGAGGGATTGTCTGGCGCCACCATGCTGGTGTAGCTGTCCACTACCTTCCCGTCGCGCGACAGCAGGTACTTGTGGAAATTCCAGGCAGGGGCCTTGCCGCCGGCCTGCGCAGCCAACTGTTTGTAGAAGGCGCTGGCGTCCGGGCCGCGGACGCTGCTCTTCACGAACATCGGGAATTTGACGCCGAAGGTGCTTTCGCAGAAGTCGGCGATCTCCTTGTTGCTGCCTTTTTCCTGCGAGAAATCGTTGGAGGGGAAGCCAAGGACGACGAGCCCCCTGTCCTTGTATTGCGCGTGCAGCGCTTCGAGCCCCTTGTACTGGGGGGTGAAGCCGCAGAAGCTGGCGGTGTTCACGACCAGGATGACCTTGCCGCTGTACTGGCAAAGCGACTGCGGCTTCTCGTCCTGCAGGCGCGCGAAGGTATGCTGCAGCAGTGGGGCGCAGGCGGACTGCTGCGAAGGCGGCGAGGCGGGCGCCGCCGTCTGGACCTGAGCTGCGGCCGGCAGGTCATGGATCATGCCTGCTGCCCCCAGAATCGCTGCGGCCCAAACCGCCTTCATGTTGCTGCGCTGCTGTCCGTCCATGAATGCCTCCGCCAGGATCGGCCTGGAATCTGCGGTGAAGTATGCCGCTTCATACAGGAATCCGCTGCAAACCTTTTAAAATTCCTTGCCCTTCAAGGACTTGCATGCTCTACCCCGAATTGTTCAAACAACTGGAAGCCGTGCGCTGGGATATGGACCGCGACATCCCGTGGCAGTCGTTCGACGCCACCAAGCTGTCGGACGAGCAGGCCCAGACCATCAAGATGAACGCCATCACGGAATGGGCGGCGTTGCCGGCCACCGAGATGTTCCTGCGTGACAACCGCGACGATTCCGATTTCTCGGCGTTCATGTCGATCTGGTTCTTCGAGGAGCAGAAGCATTCGCTGGTCCTCATGGAATACCTCAGGCGCTTCCGACCGGAACTCGCGCCGACCGAGAAGGAACTGCACGAGATCCGCTTCGAGTTCGACCCTGCCCCAGCGCTCGAGACGCTGATGCTGCATTTCTGCGGCGAAATCCGCCTGAACCACTGGTACCGCCGCGCTGCCGAGTGGCACACGGAGCCGGTCATCAAGCAGATCTACAGCACGCTCAGCCAGGACGAGGCACGCCACGGCGGTGCCTACCTGCGCTACATGAAGCGTGCGATCGGCAAGTTCGGCAACGAAGCGAAAGTTGCCTTCGCCAAGGTCGGCGTGCTGATGGCCAGTGCGCGTCGCACGGCGCAGGCGCTGCATCCGACCAACCTGCATGTGAACAAGACGCTGTTCCCGAACGACACCATCCAGAGCCGGCTGCCCAACCCGGAGTGGCTGGAGCACTGGCTCGACAAGCAGATCAATTTCGACGCGGTGTGGGAAAGCAAGGTTGTCGATCGAATCCTGCACAACATGAGCCTGTTGATGGATCGCAGCTTCAAGAGCGTCCAGGAACTCAACCGCTACCGCAAGGAAGTGACGGCGCTGGCGGGCGCGCCTGCAGCCCCGAGCGCTGCCTGAGCGCAACAGCGTCCCCCGGCCGACGGTCATTGAACATTGTGAAGAATGTTCAATGACCGTTGTGCATTCGAAGCCGCTCCCTAGAATCGGCCTCCTGCGCGCTGGCCATCCGGTTTGCGTGCAGCGGACATGGACATCATCAAGGCTCTCGAAGACTTCAACGCCGTTGCGCAATGCCGCAGCTTCTCGCGGGCGGCGGACGCGAGGTACATCACGCAATCGGCCATCAGCCGCCGCATCCAGGGGCTCGAAAACTGGCTCGGCCTCGAGCTCATTGACCGCCAGCAAAGTCCGATCGACCTGACGCCGGAAGGCAAGATGTTCCGCGACGAGGTCATCCCGCTGCTTCATGAACTCAACCATGTCTGTGCATCGCTTCGCAACAAGGGCGGCGAAGCCGGGACGCTGAGCATTTCAGCCGTGCATGCGCTGTGCATCGACCTGATGCCGCGTTGGATCAAGGAGATGCGGCATGTATTCCCCGAACTCCATGCGCGCCTCGACGCCGTCAACCTCGAAGGTGCCATCGATGACCTGATGCGTGGCCGCAGCCACGTGCTTGCCTGCTACGCACATTCGCGCCTGTCGAATGCGCTTTCGACAGACCGGTTCCAGCACGTCACACTCGGGCACGATCGCCTGGTGCCGGTCTGCCGCTCGAATGCACGGGGACAACCGATCTTCTCGCTGGAACTCGACGAGGCGGTACCCTATCTGGCCTACACACAGGACACCTTCCTTGCCCGGGCCGTGGACTTCATGCTCGCCCTCGCCCCGTCGCAACCGAAGTTCGTGCGCAACGCCGAGTCCTCGATGGCCGAAGTGCTCAAGCGCATGGCATTGCAGGGGGCAGGCGTCGCATGGCTGCCGCGCGGCTGCGTCGAGAACGACATCGCACCCTCCAGGCTCGCCATCATCAATGGCCAGCACTGGCGTCTTCCGCTCGACATCCGTCTCTACCGGATGGCGGGCTCCCGGCATCGGCTCCTCGACGAGCTCTGGCAGCACCTGCGGCGCACCGAAATCAGCGGCCTGAGCAGCGAGATGCTGGCCGGCCTCGCCAATTCCTGATTCCCTCCATACGCGGATCGACGCCATCGCATGATGGCGACCTGCTTTCTTGCGCAAAGTTTCATTCCAAATTGGAATTGACCCATGGAGTCTCGACATACATAGCAGGACTCCTATTTGTCGTGACCGGCCTTGACCAGAAGATGCGTCCCGGACAACTGCCCATTCCCCTACGTCATCAAGGCAGTTGCGAAAGGACACATGCTCGAATTCCTGGAACTGGCTCGCGAATGCGCACCTGCGGTACATCCGCAGACGCTGGCTGCGATCGTCCAGACCGAATCGGGCTTCAACCCCTGGGCCATCGGCGTCGTGAACGGACGGCTCGAGCGGCAACCGAAGAACCAGTCCGAGGCAGTTGCGACCGCGAAGGCTCTCGTCGAGGCGGGCTACAACGCAAGCTTCGGTCTGGGGCAGATCAACCTCAGCAACCTCGAAAAGTACGCGCTGGACCTGACCACGGTGTTCGAGCCGTGCCGCAACCTGTCGGCAGCGTCGGCCATCCTCAGTGAGGCCTACGGCCGGGCATCCAGGGTCTATCGCGATGAGCAGTCGGCATTGCAGGCAGCGCTCTCGGCGTACTACAGCGGCAACTTCTCGACAGGCTTTCGCCACGGCTATGTCCAGAAGGTGGCGGCCAACGCGGTGACGCTGCAACGCGAAGACACCCAGCCCATCCGCGTGGTGCCCGCCATCGAAAGACGGGCGGACAAACAGCCAAGCGCAACCGCCGAGCCCGAAGCCGGGCAGGCAGCACCGCGGCCGGAAGAGCAGAAATCCACCGCGGTACCGCAATCCGCGCCGCGCCGAATCCCGGACCGTACCGGCAGCGGTTCGTCCGTGATCTTCACCGCGCCCTGAGGCGCATCAGGCAAACACATCATCAACAGGAGAAAACCATGAAGGGAATCAAGGAAATGCGCTGGATGCTACTGGGCATCCTGGCTCTGGGCTCGCAGGCATCGCACGCGTTCTTCGTGACACTGGATGTCATGGCGCTGCCGGCGGCGCAGGTTACCGCGAACGCGACGATGGCTGCTGCTTCGCAGATGACGGCGGCGGCCAAAACCAACTCGGAGAAGGAGCAGGCGACCGCCAACGCGAACTCCGCCAAGCAGATTCAGGAGGCGATCAAGAACGCCAAGGACATCATGGACCAGGCGCACTTCTTCGCCAAGATTCCGGTGGAGTGGGCCAAGACGGTCAAGGACTACGCCACGATTGCCCAGGGTTGGCCCAAGCCCGCGGACTCCGCCACGGCGTCGGCGACCGGGGCGCTCACGCCGACGGAGATCCAGTTGTCCATCGAACAAGCGCTGAAAGCGTATGGCGCTTCAACAGACAAGTCTGGCGCGCAGATCGAGCCCAACAAGGTGTATGTCGACCTCCTGCGGATTCGCCAGGAAGAAATGGCGCAACGGTCGGCGTTGCTTGCGCGGTATCAGGACGGCAACCGTGATCGGCAGGCCCGCATGGCCCAGATCGAGGACTTGCTGAACCGCGCGGAGTTCCAGCGGGACTACGAAACCGTGCGCACGCTGCTCGCCTTCGAGCAGGCCCGCTTTGCAACAGAACAATCTTCTTTCGAGCTCTCCCGCGTTGCGTTGCAGGAGAACGCGGAAGTCCGGCGGGAAATGATGGCGCTGAAGCGGCAAGCCGAATTCTCGGACCCGCGTCTGTCGGGCTTTGACTTCACAAAGCCGATACCTCGCGTGCGGTAGCCGTGGCCCATCTCCGATTTTTTGAAACAGAACCACTGACATGAACAACCAAAACCTAAATTCCATCCGTCCAAGCGTCATCGTATGCATTGCATTGCTCGCATGCCTGCCTGCTGCCTATGCGCAAGACGGCGCAGAATTCCAGGCGCCGTTTGTCACGCTGATGAACTCGATCATCAATCTGTTCACAGGCGTATTTGCGCGGTCCCTCGCGACGCTCGCGGTCATCGGGCTGGGCCTGGCCGCGATGATCGGGCGCCTGACATGGACCGCCGCCATACGCGTGATCGTGGGTATCGTGCTGATCTTTGGCGCCGCATCGGTGGTGAAGTTGTTGACGGGCGGCCAAGGGCCCGATTCCCAGATCGGGCAGAGCCAGCCGGTCTATTCGGCTGCGCACCAGCCGCCAGAGCGTTTCAATCGAGTCTGAGGCAAGCACCGTGTCGCGACTGCTTCCACTGGTGCTGATCGTCTCGTGCGTGCTGGCTGGCTGCGCTTCGTCGCAGCCCATCACCGGCTGTGGAGACGGCCCGCGTTTGCCCATCAACGGGCGCGGCGGTGCGGCGACGGTGCCGTTGACCCCGCAAAAATGACGACGTCTGTATGGACAAAGTGACGCTGATCAAGGACCCGTTGTTCCAGGGCGTTACTCGTCCTGCCATGTTGATGGGCGTGACCTACGAGGCGGCAGTGTTCAACTTCCTGTTCACCTCCATCGGCTTCCTTGGAACAGGCAGTCTCGCCATGCTGGTGATCTGTTTGCCCATCCATGCGGTTTGCTTTGCGGTGTGCGCGCGGGATGTCCGGTACTTCGGGCTGATTGCACTCTGGCTCAAGACAGGTGGGCGCAGCCGCAGCCGGATGTTTTGGGGGGCCACCTCGCTGTCGCCGACTTCCTGCCGCGCGGCTGCCGCCAAAGCCCGGTACCTGCCCAAAGCGCGGGCAAGCGTGCGAAGCGTCTGATCATGGAGCAGACGAGCTTTCTTTTCGTGGACGTCGCCAGTTACGTCCACACTTATTTTCGCACCGTCCTCTCGGAACCTCTCGGCTATCAGATCGACGAGCTGGTCCGCAGTGCATTGCTGGTTTACGTGGCTTTCTATGGATTCACCCTGTTGGTCCGCAAGGAAGAGTTCCGGTTCGTGGAGGTGATCCATCGTGCGCTGCAGGTGACATTGATCCTCGTGGTCACGTCGTTCCTGCAGTTCAGCCTGGGTGACGCCACCGACGGGGTCGAGCAGTGGATGAACGGCGTGACGCAGCTTGTCAGCCCTTCCATCGTGGCGACCCCGTCGCAGAACGATGCCTTTCTCAAGTACCTGGACGACGTTGTGAGTCACGGAAACCTGCTGACCAAACGGCTGATGGATCGGGGCGTTCCCTTCACCGAAGACCAAGGCGCAACCTGGTGGGGATTCCTCGTGCTTCTGGGAACGGTGATCCCGACCGCGGTCGCCGGCGGGCTCATCCTTGTCTCCGAACTCGCGGTTCGGCTGCTCCTGTTCATGGGCCCGCTGTTTGCGTTGTCGCTGCTGTTCCGCGCGACTGCGGGGCTGTTCTGGGCCTGGGCATCACAGATCCTGAATGCAGTGCTGACTTGCGCGCTACTGATCGCATTCACGCGGATCGTATTCAGCTACTGGATACGGGCTTGCGACTTCGCGGCCGATGACATCCGTCTCTTCAACCTTGTCCACGTGCTTGGCGCGTCCTGCCTGGCGTTAATTTTCACGGCGGGGGCGCCCCTGCTGGCCGTGCGTCTGGCCAACGGCATCCGCGAGATCGCGCAGACCGCGCATGTCGTCGTGCGCAGACAACTGGGTTGATACCTGAAAGAAGCGAATGTTCAAGAAGCTGCCAACCCCCAAGAAACAGCCGGTTGATCTGTCCACTGGCGCGTCCGTTTCGAAGGAACCCGCGCCGGAAGCGGATTACTTCCGCGAGGCTTCGGCCTGGGACCTCGACCGCATGACGCGCATCCGTCAGTCCGAGCGCAAGGCCTGGACGTTCACTGCCGTGTTCGCCGGTATTGCGGCGTGCAGCATGGCAGCCATTGCGCTGATGCTACCGCTCAAGACCGTCGAGCCGTTCGTCATCCGCGTGGATAACACCACGGGCATCGTCGACGTCGTCAATACGCTGCGCACATCGAGCAACACCTATGAAGAGGCGGTCAGCAAGTACTTTCTCGGTCGCTTCCTGCGCGCACGCGAAGGCTACACGCCCAGCACCTTCGGCCTGACCTACCAGGAGGCCGGGTACCTGGCTTCGACGCCGATGCGCGCGACCCTGTTCAACGAACTCAATCCGAAGAACCCTGGCTCACCCATGAACGTGTACGGGCAGGGCGAGGCGGTGGTGCAGATCAAGACGATTTCGTTCCTGAAGCCGAACATCGCCTCGGTTCGCTACCTCAAACGCGCGACGGTTGGCGACCGAGAGACGACGACGCACTGGGTGGCCACGGTGGAATTCCGCTATCTCAACGCACCCGAATCGGAGGACGCGCGACAGCACAACCCGCTCGGCTTCCAGGTGCTGTCGTATCGCACGGACCCCGAAAGCATGGTGGAGGTGAACAAGTGAAGAAGCTTTGCATGGTGTGGCTGATGGCCGCCATGGCCTGTCCGGTGGCTGTGGCGCAGAAGGCGGGGCAGAAGATGGAGCCGAAGACGCCGACCCCCAATGTCTCCACGGAAGACCGGCTCCTGACGCTGCCCTATCAGGAGAATCAGGTCGTGAAGATCTGGGGCCGGTTCGGCTACACCACATCGGTGGTGTTTGGCGCGGAAGAAAAGATCCGGAGCGTGGCCATCGGTTACCCGGAAGCCTGGGAGGTGACGCAGCTCGTCAACCGGTTGGTCATCAAGCCGCGGTCCCGCAACGGGCAGACCAACCTCACCGTGGTGACCGACCTGCACACCTACTACTTCGAACTCGACATCGCGCAGGGAAAGAACCTCGGCGAGGTGCGCCACGCGATCCGCTTCAGCTATGCACCGGCAGCCGAGGACTTGTCGCGCCAGCTCGGTCTGCTGCAGCAGATCGCGGCGCAGCAGGCCGTCATCACCCGGCTCGAACAGGGCCTGCAGGAACGCGGGGCGAATCGCAATTACACCTTTCAGGGTTCGGCGGATGTGGCGCCGTTCGAAGCGTGGGATGACGGGCGGTTCACCTACTTGCGTTTCGCGGACAACCAGGACATGCCGGCCATCTATGCCGTGGACAAGCAGGGCAACGAGTCGTTGGTGAACTTCACGATCGAAGGCAACCTGACGATCGTCCGCTCCATCGGCCGGCAGTTCCGGCTGCGCCGTGGCTCCGATGTGGTCTGCATCTTCAACGAAGCCGAACTCCGATACGAGTTCCAGCTGGAACGCAGCGGGACGGTCTCCGACGACGTCAAGCGCGTGACCCATTGATCCATCGACCGGCTGACCGCCAGGAGCGCTCATGAGTCATCCCCCTCTTCCCGAAGACGCTGCCAGCCCTTACGGGTCATCACACGAAGCGACCTGGCAACCGCGCGAAAAATTCCGCCGGACGGACGGCGGAAGCAGCCGCCGCATGATCTACCTCGTCGTCCTGATGCTGGTGCTCGGCGCGGTGATCTGGCTGGCCTATGCCGCCTCGAAGAACATGCGCCGCACCGAAACGCCGCGTCCGGCGCCCGCCGCCTCGGGTGCACCGGTGCCCACGTTCAGGATCGAAACGGCGGCCAAGCCCATTCCCTTGAAAGAAGGATCTGCGGGCGACGCAAAGTACGCGCAGCTCATGGCCATGCTGCAGGAGCGCTTCGCGATCTACGACAAATTGCTGGCTGGAAAGCCCACCGGCGCTGCACCCGCCAAGCCGCTGGAATCGGTGATCTACAGCGCGGGCATGTCGTCGCGCCCCCCGCCAGGCTTCTCCGCATCGATGCCTGACGGCGCCCAGGCTGTGGGCCCCGATGCCCGCCAGGCGGGTGCAGGGTTTGCGATGCCCGGTGCCAACGCCCCGGCATCGGGTGACGTCGACGGCGTCGGCGATCTGCTCAAGCCTTCCGTACTGCAGGGGGAGTCGGCCGCGAAGATGCCCAACCGCAATTTTCTGCTCGCCAAAGGCTCATCGCTCGAGTGCGTGCTCGAAACGGCCATCGACACGTCATTGCCGGGCCTTGTGAACTGCATCCTCAGCCGTGACATCTACGGCGACAATGCACGCGTACTGCTGCTCGAGAAAGGCAGCAAGCTCACGGGTGAGTACCGTGGCAGCATGCGCAATGGACAGCGTCGCCTGTTCCTGATCTGGTCGCGCATCGTCACACCGCAGGGCGTAGCCATCCGCCTCAATTCCCCCGGCATCGACCCGCTGGGTCGCGCCGGCGTGGATGGTTTCCTGGAGAACCGCTACTTCGAGCGATTCGGCATGGCGCTGCTTGTGTCGATCGTCGCGGACGCCATCCCGGCTGTCATCGAAGCCAATGTCAACAAGGCGACAGAAGGCCAGAACATCGAGATGCAGATGACGGGCTCCACCGGCCAGCAGATGGGCAGCGAGGTGTTGCGCCAGAACGCGCTCGTGCCTCCACTGCTCCGCAAGAACCAGGGAGACATCGTCAGCGTGATGGTGGCGCGCGATCTCGACTTCAGTTCCATCTACTCGCTCCGGTTGAAGTGAGCTGGCCATGCAGGACGGGTTGAAAGCCGACGGTGCACTCCTGCAATGGCTGCAGCCGTTCGGCAGCTGGCTGGCCTTGCCCAATGTCACCGAGCTGTGCATCAACAGGCCGCACGAAGTGTTCGTGGAGGACGGTGACGGCTGGACGCGATACGAGAGCGCGGAACTCACCTACGACTACTGCCAGAAGCTCGCGCGGCTGATCGCTACCTACTCGAACCAGAAGGTCGATGTGACCACGCCGCTGCTGTCGTCCAGCCTGCCGGGGCAGGAGCGCGTTCAGGTGGTGATGTCACCGGCCTGCGAAACCGGGCAGATCAGCATCACCATCCGCAAGCCGTCGCTGCGCGACATCCCGCTGGAGGACTCGGCGCTCGGCGGTACCTTCGAGCAGGCCATCTGGCACCGGCCGACCAGGGGTCCGCAGGGCGACGACGCCGGTACCGTCACGCTCCCGGCAGTGGACCGCGCCTTGTGTGAGCTCGCCGCGCAGGCCGACTGGCCCGGCTTCTTCCGGGCTGCGGTGCAGTCGAACAGGAACATCGTGATTGCGGGCAAGACCGGCTCCGGCAAGACCACGCTCGGCAAGAGCATGGCGCGCGAGATTCCGCTGGATGAGCGGATCATCACGATCGAGGACACGCGCGAAATCTTCCTGCCGCGTCATCTCAACCAGGTCAACCTGCTCTATTCCAAGGACGCACAGGGCCTTGCGCGTGTGACGGCCAAGCAACTCCTGCAGTCGTGCCTTCGCATGAAGCCGGACCGGATCCTCCTGGCCGAGATACGCGGCGAGGAGGCCTACGAGTATCTGGTGAACGTGGGCTCCGGCCACCCCGGCTCGATCACCACGGTGCATGCCGGAAGTTATCGCGAGGCGTTCGAGATGCTGATGCTCCGCGTGAAGGAAAGCCCGGAGGGCCGCAGCCTCGACCGCAAGGACATCCTCTATCTCCTGCGTTGCAACGTCGACGTGATCGTGCAGCTCCACGTCATTGAACGTCGCCGCCGGGTGACGGGCATCTATTTCGATCCGTGGTTCAAGACCTCGGATTCCTTCGCGCAATAGCCGGTCCGGCGATCCACGACCACGTTCCGACACCGACACGAAATCGACATGAGCAACGCCCAGAACCTCGCCCGCGAAACCCCTTGCGCCGAATGCATTCCCTATGGTGCGCACATCACCGAGCACATCGTCAAGACGCTCGACGGCAACTACCTGATGACGATGCGCCTGCGCGGCATACCGTTCGAGAGCGCGGACACCGAGGCGCGCAATGCATGGCACGAACAGCTCAACGTGTTCCTGCGCAACATTGCGGCACCCGAGCTTGCGCTGTGGGTCCATGTGATCCGCTCGCGGACTGCCGCCGACCGCACGCCGCCGTTCGGCAACGCATTTGCGCAGCAACTGGCCGGCAAGTACTACGAACGCCTCACCCAGGTGAGCATGTACACCAACGAGCTGTACATCACCTTCGTCTATCGCAATGCGTCGCCTGTGGGAAAGATGTTTTCCTGGCTCGATCGCTTCGACCCACAGACGCTCGTGCAGGAACAAATGCGCGCGATCGAAGCGCTGAACAACATCCTCTCGATCAGCAGGGAAGGTCTGGCGCGTTACAGCCCGCAAGTGCTGGGTTCGTACACGAAGGAAGACCGGCTCCATTCCTCGCTGCAGGAATTCCTGGGCCGCCTCGTGAATGGCGAGCCACAGCCTTTTCCGCTCACGCGCGCACCCATCAACGAAGTGCTGGCCACCAGCCGCCCGCTTTTTGCAGGCGATGCCATGGAGTTGCGCACGCCGGTCGAGACGATCTGCATGGGCGTCCTGTGCATCAAGGAGTATCCGGCCCACACGTCGCCCGGCATCCTCAATGGCTTGCTGTCGTTGCCCTGCGAGTTTGTGCTCACGCAGAGCTTCACGTTCCTGAGCCGGCCGGTCGCTATCGGGATGTTCAGCCGGCAGCAGGGCCGCATGGTCAATGCAGGTGACCTGGCCAAGTCGCAGATCGCCGAGATCGACACGGCGCTGGACGACCTGACATCAGGTCGCTATGCCGTCGGCGACCACCACATGAGCCTCTTCGTGCGCGGCGCGAGCCAGCGGCAACTGACCGACAACCTGTCCATGGCGCGCGCCGTGCTGTCTGACAGCGGCATGGTGGTGGCGCGCGAGGACATCGCGCTCGAAGGGGCTTTCTGGGCGCAGTTGCCGGCCAACTTCTCCTACCGCCCTCGCGTGGCGCCCATCACCAGCCGGAACTTCGCATCGCTCAGCCCGTTCTACAACTACGCGGTCGGGCGCAAAACCGGCAATCATTGGGGTGAAGCTGTCGCGCTGCTCAAGACGGTGGCGGGCGCGCCATACCACTTCAACTTCCACCAGGAAAGCCTGGGCAACACCATCATCATCGGACCCTCGGGCTCGGGCAAGACGGTGCTGCAAGGCTTCATGCTGGCGATGCTTTCGCGCTTCGGTGCCACGGGCCTGTACTTCGACAAGGACGAGGGCATGCACCTGACCATCCGCGCGCTGGGCGGCACCTACCTTTCGCTGAAGAAGGGCGAGCGCACCGGCTTCAACCCGTTTGCGATGACGGAGAACGAGGACAACATCCTCTTCATCCAGAGCCTGCTCAAGACCTTGATCTCGGGACGCGAGCAGCGGCATTTCAAGGCCATGGAAGACAAGACGCTGTATGACGCCGTCACAGGCGTCTTCTCGTTGCCGGCGAAGCTGCGGCGCATCTCTTCCGTGCTGCAATTCCTTGACCCGACCGAAGCCGATGGCATGCATGCACGGCTGCAGAAGTGGTGCGGGGCCGGCGCGAATGCGTGGGTCTTCGACAACGAAGAAGACGTGCTGCGCTTCGCGCCCGGCCTGCCCAACGGCTTCGATACCACGGCCTTCCTGGAGGACCCGGACTTGCGTGTGCCCATCCTGCGCTACATCGCGCACCGGGGCGACTCGAGCATGCTGGGCCATCGGCATTACGAGGGCTACGACGAGTTCTGGAAGATGCTGGAGGATGATTTCCTTGCGCATCGCGTGCATGCGAAGAACAAGACCATCCGCAAGATGAACGGCTTCGTCATCGCCGGCACGCAGAGCCCGGTGGACGTGCTGAGAAGCCCGTTCTCTGCCTCCATCATCGAGCAGTCGGCGACCAAGATCTTCCTGCCTAATCCGTTCGCAGATGCGCGCGATTACATGGAAGGTTTCAAATGCACGCGCCGTGAGTTCGAGCTGATCGCCAGCACGCCCGAAAAGTCGCGTCGCTTTCTCGTGAAGCAGGGTCACGAGGCGGCGATGTGCGAACTCGATCTCAACGGCATGGCGCGTGAGCTCGCGGTGCTGTCAGGCACGACGGCCAATGTGGCGCTGGCCACCGGCATCATGAAGGAGTCCGGCGATGCACCCGGCCAATGGCTTGAGCCGTTCTGGCAACGGATCGCGCCAGCCTGAAGCGCGCGATGGCTTCGTTCCAGCCATTGAATCGTTGCGTGGCCTGGCCGCCTTCATGGTGGCCGGCTTCCACGCGCTGATCTGGCTCGATGCAGGCGGCGGACCCCAATTTCTGGTCACACCCGCGTGGTGCCTGGACGGCGGGTGGCAGGCTTTCGTCACGCGTTGGCTGCTCGTCATCTTCAACGGTGGCGCAGCGGTCACCCTGTTTTTCGTGCTCAGCGGATTCGTGCTGCATGCATCACTCCAACGCGCGTTTCGCGAACGCAATGCCTTGCGGGCCATTTCCGCATTCATGGCCTTGCGCGTGGTGCGCCTCATGCCCGCCTACGCGGTGTCGCTGATCGTCATGGTGGTTGTTCTCCGGGGCGTCGGCGCAATCCCGGCCCCTGCGTCCGCCGCCGGCTGGCTCGCGTGGTTCCGCTTCCTGCCGCCGGATCTGGCGACATTCGGGAGCAACCTTCTGCTTCTGCGGGTGGATCTCAATCCGGTCGCATGGACGCTGCGCATCGAAATGTTCGCTTTCGTGATGCTGGCGGGCCTGTACCTTCTCGCGCGTGCGGCGCCGGCGACGTTCATGGTGTTGTTGGCGGCACTGCT
Organism: Variovorax sp. VNK109; assembly: GCF_049445855.1. Lineage (NCBI taxonomy): Bacteria > Pseudomonadati > Pseudomonadota > Betaproteobacteria > Burkholderiales > Comamonadaceae > Variovorax > Variovorax sp. VNK109. Next base: position 239,332 of record NZ_JBMSDV010000004.1, read on the forward strand.
GGTCTTCTCTGTCGCATGCCCGGTCGAACACGTCGGACGGTATGCGTACCTGTTCGCACTCGGGTTGGCGTGCGACCGCTGGGGATGCCAGGCGCTGCGCCTGCTGTCACCATCTCCGCGTCTGGCACGTGCTGCGCTCTGCGTGGGAGCGGCCCTCGTCCTGCTGCCAGGTGCGTGGACACTGGCACATGAGGTTGCAGTTGACGCCGTGTCCGGTCTGGGCGCAGCACTGGTGATCTGTGTGCTGTCGATCCTGGCGGGGGAGGCCGCGCCGCGACTGCTGCAGCACCGATCCCTGCGCTGGCTGGGCCGGATTTCGTTCAGCTTCTACCTGCTGCACTTTGCGGTGCTGTATGTCGTTTGCGGGCTGGTGGTGCGGTTCGTGCCTGCGGAGTGGATGCAATCCACTCCGCTGCCTGTCATGCTGGGCGCTGCGGTGCTGGCGCTGCCATTGGCCGCATGCCTGGCCGGCATCGTCTTCAGCTACGTGGAGCAGCCGGCTCTTCGCGCGGCGCGCGACGCAATTTTCCGAACATCCGCCGCATCCAGTGCTCCGCGTCATCGACCACGGTGAACACCACAGGAATCACCAGCAGGCTCAGCACGGTGGACGTGATGAGCCCGCCGATCACCGCGATGGCCATCGGCGAGCGGAAGCTCGAATCCGCTGCCCCGAGGCCGATGGCGATCGGCATCATCCCGGCGCCCATGGCCAGCGTGGTCATGATGATGGGCCGTGCGCGCTTGTGGCAGGCGTCCATCAGTGCGTCCCAGCGCGAGAGGCCGCGTTCGCGACGCGCAAGGATCGCGTATTCCACCAGCAGGATCGAGTTCTTCGTCGCGATACCCATCAGCATGATGAGGCCGATGAGCGAGGGCATCGAGAAGCTCTTCTGCGCGAGCAGCAGGCCGACGAACGCGCCGCCCAGCGACAGCGGCAATGCGGCAAGGATGGTGAACGGATGCAGGAAGTCCTTGAACAGCAGCACCAGCACGATGTAGATGCACAGCACGCCGGTCAGCATGGCCAGGCCGAAGCTTGCGAAGAGTTCGCCCATCACCTCGGCGTCACCCACTTCCACCACACGCACGCCGGGCGGGAGGTTTTTCACGGAGGGCAATTGCTGAACGGCCGTGGCGACGTCACCCAGCGGCAGGCCGGAGAGTTCGATCTCGAAGTTGATGTTGCGTGAACGGTCGTAGCGGTCGATCACCGCCGGGCCGCCTGTCACTTCGAGCGACGCCACTTCGCTCAGCATCACCGGTCCGCGCGCGCCGGGCACCATCAGGCGGCCGAGCAGCGAGAGGTCCTGCCGCGCCGCGTCTTCCAGCTTCACGACGATGGGCACCTGGCGCTGCGACAGGTTGAGCTTGGGCAGTGACACGTCGTAGTCGCCGACGGTGGCGACGCGCAGCGTTTCGGCGATTGCGGCACTCGTCACCCCCAGGTCCGCAGCGCGCGCGAAGTCGGGGCGCACGGCGATCTCGGGCCGCACCAGGCTGGCGGTGGATGCCACACTGCCCAGCCCCGGGATCGTACGCAGGTCCTTCTCGACTTCCAGCGCTGCGGTCTGCAGCGCCTTCGGGTCCTCGCCGGTCAGCACGAGGATGTACTTCTCGCCCGAGCCACCCAGGCCGACCTTGGAGCGCACGCCAGGCAACTGTTCCAGCGCCGTGCGGATGCGGTTCTCGATCACCTGCTTGCGCGGCCGGTCGCCGCGCTTGGCCAGCAGGATGGTGAGGGTCGCCTTGCGTGTTTCGGCCGCACCCTGCGGGGCGAACGGGTCGCCGCCCGCCGAGCCGCCGCCGATGGTCGTGTACACGCTTTGCACATGCTCCACGCCGCTGATCAGCGAGCGCGCGTGCTCGGCCGTGTCGCGCGTCTGCGCGAGCGTCGCACCCGGCGCGAGCTCCAGGTACACCTGCGTCTGCGAGTTGTCGTCCGGGGGGATGAAGCCGGTCGGCAGCAGCGGGATCAGCGCGAGCGAGCCGATGAAGAACAGGCCCGATGCGATGATCGTCACCCAGCGATGGCGCGTCGTCCACTTCACGCAGCGCATGTAGAGATTCATCCACTTCGGATCGGCGTGCTCGCCCACGACGGGCTTGAGCATGTAGGCCGCCATCATCGGTGTGAGCACGCGCGCCACCACCAGCGAGGCGAACACCGCGAGTGACGCCGTCCAGCCGAACTGCTTGAAGAACTTGCCCGCCACGCCGCTCATGAAGGCCGTGGGCAGGAACACCGCGATCAGCGTGAACGTGGTCGCGATTACCGCCAGGCCGATCTCGTCGGCCGCTTCCATCGCGGCTTCGTACGGCGACTTGCCCATGCGCAGATGGCGCACGATGTTTTCCACCTCCACGATCGCGTCGTCCACCAGGATGCCGACCACCAGCGACAGCGCAAGCAGCGTGATCACGTTGATCGAGAAGCCCAGCAGGTACATGCCGATGAACGCGGGAATCACCGACAGCGGCAGCGCCACAGCCGAGACGAAGGTCGCGCGCCAGTCGCGCAGGAAAAGCCACACCACCAGCACGGCCAGCAGCGCGCCTTCATACAGAAGGTGCATCGAGCCGTCGTACTCTTCCTGCACCGGTGTCACGAAGTCGAAAGCCTCGGTGATCTGCACGTCAGGCCGCGCAGCGCGCAGCTCGTCCAGCGCCTTGTGGATCGCAGCGCCCACGGCCACTTCACTCTCGCCGCGGCTGCGCGCGACTTCGAAGCCGACGACGGGCTTGCCGTTGAGCATCGCCGCTGCACGCGGCTCGGCGATGGTGTCCTTCACCGTCGCGATCTGGTCGAGGCGGATGCGTCGTCCATCGGACAACGCCAGTTGCAGCTTGCCCAGTTCTTCGGCCGTCTGCACGGTGGCGAGCGTGCGCACCGGCTGTTCGCTGCCGCCCAGGTCTGTGCGGCCGCCGGCGCTTTCGGTCTGAACGTTGCGCAATTGACGCGAGATGTCGGCGGCGGACGCGCCCAGTGCCTGCAGGCGCAGCGGGTCGAGCGCCACACTCACTTCACGCGTGACGCCACCCACGCGGTTGACCGCGCCGACGCCGCGCACGGCCAGCAGCTTGCGCGACACCTCGTTGTCGACGAACCAGGAGAGCGCCTCGTCGTCCATACGGTCCGAACGGATGGTGAACGCCAGCACTGGCTGGCCCGCAAGGTCCACCTTGTTGACGACCGGGTCACGCACGTCGGCGGGCAGGTCGGCGCGCACGCGCTGCACGGCAGAGCGCACGTCGTCCACCGCTTCCTGCGGTGGCTTCTCCAGCCGGAATTCGACGGTCAGGACGGCCGAACCGTCCTGCACCTTGGTGTAGATGTGCTTGAGGCCTTGCAGTGTGGCGATGGAGTTCTCGAGCTTGCGCGCAACGTCGTTCTCCATCTGCGAGGGCGAAGCGCCGGGCAGCTGCGCGGTGACAGTGACGGTGGGGAGGTCGATGTCGGGGAAGTTCTGCACCTTCATTGCATTGAAGGACAGCAGGCCCGCGAACGACAGCAGCACGAACAGCATCACGGCCGGTATCGGGTTGCGGATCGACCAGGAGGAAACGTTCATCATGAGGCGGCCCTCATTTCTTCGCGGGCGTGTTGCCGGCCGCCGGTGCGGCACCGGTCGTCACGCGCACCACGTCGCCGTCGTTCAGGAAGCCCGCGCCATTCACCGCGACTGTCGCGCCGGCATCCACGCCACGCAGGATTTCCACGCGGTCACCGATGCGCCGGCCCGTGTCCACCTTGACCTGGCTCACGCGCTGGCCTTCGCCGAGGCGGAACACATAGCTGAACGCATCACGCACCACCACGGCCTGCTGCGGAACGGTGAGTGCATCGCTCGCGCCCAGGTCGAACTCGCCACGCGCGAACATGCCGGCGCGCGCCTGCACGTTGGGCGCGAGGTCCACGTAGACGAGCGCGTTGCGCGTCTGCGGGTCCACCGTCGGCGCGATCATGCGGACCTTGCCCTTCACCTGCGCGCCGCTCGCGATGGTGACGGTGACCGTCGTGCCGGGCGGGATGCGGCCGAGTTCGGCGGACGTCACTTCGCCGCGCCACTCCAGCCTGCCCTGGCGGATCATGCGGAACAGTTCCGTGCCCGCAGGCAGCACCGCACCGACGGTGGCGCTGCGTGCGGAGATGACGCCGCTGTCCGGCGCGAGCACCTGCGTGTTCTTCATGCGCAGTTGCTGCGCAGCCAGTGTGGCGCGTGCGGCCTCCACGCGCGCACGTGCGGTCTGCTCGGCGGTGAGGTACTGGTTGATCTGCTGTGCGCTCAACGCGCCGGATTGCTGCAGCCCGCGCGCGCGGTCGGCGTTGGCCGTGGCGTCGGCGGCATTGGCTTCGGCTTCCATCAGGCCCGCGCGGGCCTGGCCCACGTCGGCCTGGATGGTCTCGGGGGCGAACGTGGCCAGCACCTGACCGGCGCGCACCACGTCACCGACATTCACGCGCACGTCGGTGAGGCGCAGCCCGTTCGCTTCGGTGCCGACGCTGGCTTCCTGCCACGCGGCGATATTGCCGTTGGCGGCCAGCCGCACGGGCAGCTTGGTGGTTTCGGGCTTTGCCGTGGTGATGGTGAGCGCGGGCCGCGGCGCAGCGGCGGTGGGTGTGTCGGCAGCACGCGATTGAACGCCGATGAGCGTGCTGGTGCCCAGAACCAGCAGGGCGCCCAGCACGGCCGCATGAGTCCGGGTCATGCGGAACGGGAAGAGTTTCGGAGTCATGTTCATGTTGTCGTTTCCGTTGTCTGTGCGATTCATGAGGGATTCCTGGCCGCGACGGGCTCTGCCACGCTCCACCCACCACCCACGGCGCGGTACAGCGCGATCCACGCGGCCTTGCGCTCGCGCTCGAGCGTGACGAGGTTCGTCTCTGCCGCGAGCGCCGTGCGGCGCGCATCCTCCAGTTCGACCAGGCTGGCCAGGCCACCGCGATAGCGATCTTCCGTGGCCTTGAAGGAAGCACGGTAACCATCGACGGCCGTGCGCGCGTTGACACCGCGCGCCTGCGTGGCCGCAAGGTTGACGAGCGCCTGCTCGACCTCGCTCACGGCCTGGCGGGCGCGGGCGCGGTAGAGCGCGGCGGCTTCTTCGTAACGCGCCTTGGCTGCGTCCACGTCGGCGGCGCGGCGGCCCCCGTCGAAGAGCGGCACGCTGAGCGCAAGCGGGCCGATCGACCACGTGTTGAAGTCCGTGGTCGCGCCGCCAGTGCGGAAAGCCAGGGTGCCGACCGATCCGTTCAGCGTGAGGCGTGGGTAACGCGCGGCCTGGGCGCCGCCGACTTCTGCGCTGGCCGATGCCACCTGCAGTGCGGCGCTGTGCAGGTCGGGCCGCTGCGTGAGAAGGCCCGCAGGCACGGCCGGCACGCGGATCGCCGCCGGGTCGGCCTTGTTCGCTGGCGTGGTGTCGAGTGCACGCCGCAGCTCGTCTTCATCGATCGCGGTGAGGGCAACCAGCACTTTCACGTCCACATCGCACAGTGCACCCTGTTGCGTGAGCCGGCCCGCAGCCTCGGCGCTGCTGGCGCGTGCCAGCGCGGCGGTGGCCGGTGCGGTGAAACCGGCATTGGCGCTGAGGCCGGACAGGCGTGCGGTCTCGGCGCGCGAAGTCGCGTCCTGCCGCGTCACTTCCAGCAGGTCTCGGCAACTGCGCAGCGCGAAATACTGGTTGGCGACTTCGGCCGCCACCGACACCCGTGCGTCGTGCCACTGCGCCTGCGCGCCCTCGAAGCGTGCCTGCGCCGCATCGCGCCGCGCGCGGTTGCCGCCGAACAGGTCGATTTCCCACGACGCCTGCAACGCACCCTGCATCGTGGTCGCGGTGCTGAGCGTCTGTTCGGAGAAGCCGCGCGACACGCTCGCCGATGCGTCGAGCGATGGCAGCAGTGCAGCGCCGGCAGCGACACGCGTGGCGCGCGCCTGCTCGAGCTGCGAACGCGCCGAGGCGAGCGTCGGGCTGGCCTCCTGCGCGGCGTCGATCAGGCGCACGAGAAGCGGGTCGTCGTACTGCTGCCACCAGCGTGAGAGGTCGGCGAGCGTGCCGCCGTGCGGAACCGGGGGCAGCGGTTCCTTCCATTGTGATGCGAGCGTCGGCGTGACGGATGCGGGGGGCATCCCGGTGGCGCAGCCCGCCACCAGCAGGCAGGCCGCGATGAGCAGGGGAATCTTCATGCGTACTTTCTTGCGGTCCGCCAGGACGGGGCAGCGCCACAGGCAGCGAGGGTGCCCCGGGACCGGCGCAAAGAATTACAGCATGGGAAAACCCGTGCCGTGGCTGTTTAATGAAAAATTAAGTTCTAGCCGTGACCGGCGCCGAACACCGCATTCCACAACGCGAGAACCGCGCTGCGTTCGCCCTCGACACTGGCCGGCGCGACCTGCGTGGGCGATTCGTTGAGGCGCGCGTGGTGCTGCACGCGGCGCAACGCACGGTAGGCACTGGCTGCTGCGTGCCCGGTGCCGGGGGGAAGCAGACCGGCACTCTCTGCGCGTTGCAGCAGCGCGATGTTGCCGACGTTGGGAATCAGCTCGCGGTGCTGCGCGGCCTGCGCGAGCACCAGGTATTGCACGGCGAACTCCGCATCCACCATGCCGCCCGGGCTGTGCTTCACATCGAACTTCTCACCGGTGCTCTCGCCCTTGATGGGGTGAGCAGCGCGCACTTTCTCGCGCATCGCGACGATCTCGGCACGCAGTGCGTCGGCATCGCGCGGCGCGGTGATCACGGCTTCGCGAACCGCGTCGAAACGCGCGCGCAGGGCTTCTTCGCCGAGCACGAAGCGCGCGCGCGTCATCGCCTGGTGTTCCCAGGTCCACGCGGTGTTGCTGCCGCGCTGCTGCTGGTAGTCGGCGTACGCCGAGAACGTGGTGATGAGCAGGCCCGAGTTGCCGTTGGGGCGCAGCGCGGTGTCGATCTCGAACAGGTCGCCTTCGCCGGTCTTCACCGTGAGCCAGTTGATCAGCTTGCGCACGAAGGCTGCGTAGGTGTCGGCCGCGCCCTCATCCGGGTCGTCGTGCACGAACACGATGTCCAGGTCGCTGCCGTAGCTCAGCTCTTTTCCGCCGAGCTTGCCGTAGCCGATGATGGCGAACTGCGGCGTCTCGCGGTGGCGGTTCTTCAGGCGTTCCCAGCACCACTGCGCCGTGACGCGCAGCACACTGTCGGCCAGCGCAGAGAGGTCGTCGGCGACCTGCTCCACGGTCAGGCGGCCTTCGACGTCACGCGCGAGCGTGCGGAACATTTCGGCATGGTGCGCGCGGCGCAGCAGGTTCAGCAGCGCCTCGTCGTCGTCTTCACCGGTGCGCACCAGCGCGGCACGGCGTGCGGCGAGTTCGCCTTCGAATTCGGCGGCATTGAAGCGTTCGGACAACAGCGCGTCGCTGGCGAGTTCGTCGATCACGCCCGGATGCCGCAGCAGATATCGCGCGGGCCACTTCGCCGCGCCCAGCAGGCGCAGCAGGCGCTCATGCACCGCAGGCCGCTCCAGCAGCAGCGCGAGATAACTTTCGCGGCGCAGCAGCGGCTCGATCCAGTCGGCGATGCGCACGGCTGCTTCCTCGCTCACACGACCTTCGCGCAGCCATTGCGCCGTACGCTGGACCACCCGCGCCAGCCGGTTGCGTGTGTCTTCGCGAAGGGCCAGAACGCGCGGATGTTCGCGCCACGCGGCCACGCGCTGTCGGAAGCCTTCGGGCAGTTCGGCGAGCAGCGTGTCCAGGTCGGGCGCGGCGGCTTTCGCCTTGGGGCCGACGCAACTCTTGCAGTTGCCGCCCGCGCTCGCGCCCGCCAGCAGCTTGTCGAACTCCTGCGCGACGAATTCGCGGTGCGCGTCGAGTTCGTGCAGGAAAGGGCAGCAACTCGCATAGCCCATGGTGTGCGCGATCCACGCGAGGTCTTCGTCCTGCGTGGGCAGCACGTGCGTCTGCTGGTCGTCCAGGTACTGGATGCGGTGCTCCACGCGACGCAGGAATTCGTAGGCCTTTGCCAGTGCGTCGGCCGTGTCCTGCGGCATCAGTCCGGCGGCGGCGACGCGCTGCAACGCGTCGAGCGTCGGCCGTGTGCGCAGCTCGGGGAACTGGCCACCGCGCACCACCTGCAGCAATTGCACCGTGAATTCGATTTCGCGGATGCCGCCGCGCGAGATCTTCACGTCGTTGGCGCGTTCGGGCCGGCCGGCGGTGCGCTTGGTCGCGTGCTCGCGGATCTGGCGGTGCAGCGTACGCAAGGCCTCGAATACCCCGTAGTCGAGGTAGCGACGGAAGACGAAGGGCAGCACCACGCTGCGCAGCGCCTGCGCCGACGCGTCCTGCACGCACTGGCGCGGTGCGACCACGCGGCTCTTGAGCCAGGCGAAGCGCTCCCACTCGCGGCCCTGCGCCTGGAAGTATTCCTCCAGCGCGTCGAGCGACACCACGCTCGGCCCGGAGTTGCCATTGGGGCGCAGCGCCAGGTCCATGCGGAACACGAAGCCGTGCTCGGTGGTGTCACCCACCAGTGTGTAGATGCGCTTGACGGCGCGGGCGAAGTATTCCTGGTTGGTGATCTGGCCGCGGCCGTCTTCCAGCCCGGCGGTCTCGCCGTCCTGGTCGTAGACGTAGATCAGGTCGATGTCGCTGGAGACGTTGAGTTCGCGCGCCCCGAGCTTGCCCATGCCGATGATCCACAGGCGGGCACGTTTTCCGTCCACGCCGACCGGCGCACCGTGGCGTGCGTCGAGTTCGGCCTCGGCTTTGGCGCAGGCCATGTCCAGCGCGAATTCGGCCAGTTGCGTCACCGCCGTGGTCACGTCCGACAGGGGGGCCTGTGCGTCGCAGTCGAGGGCGATGAGGCGCTCCATCACCAGCTGGCGCGTCATGCGCAGGGCGGCGCCAGTGTCGGCACCGCGCGCCCTCAAGGCGTTGAACGCCTGGAGCATGTGGGGGCGAAGGGGTGCACCGGCGGGCAGCAGGGCCAATTCGGTCGCGTAGCGGTTGCGCAGACGCTGGGCGAAACGCGAATACGACGAGAGCAGCGAAGCCGGGGCGGCCTGGCCATCCCGGGGTAACAAAACTTCACCGGCCTGTGCTGAACCTGTGTCCACGCTGCCAGTCATAATTCCTGCCACTTCGCATTCATCGATGAATCACCTCGCGCCAGCTCCCACCCGACTGCTGAAGATCACGGCAGCCGTGGCGCGATGGCTGCTTTTCCTGCTGCTATCGGCCTGGCTCCTCTTCGGGCTCGCCCTCGGTCTTTTGCACGGCTGGATTGTGCCGCGAATCGACGAGTACCGCCCGACGCTGGAAAAGCAAGCAAGTCGCGTGCTCGGTGTTCCGGTGCGCATCGGTGCCATCGAGGCCCGCTCGTCCAGTCTGTTCCCCATGGTGGAGCTCCACGACGTCGTGCTGCTCGACCCCGAAGGCCGGGAAGCCCTTCGCCTGCCGCGGGTACTCGCCTCCGTCTCTCCCCGTTCGGCGCTCCACCTGGGCTTCGAGCAACTCTATATAGACAAGCCCGAACTGGACATCCGGCGCACCGCGGCGGGGCGGCTGACCATCGCCGGGCTCGATTTCTCGCGCAGCGACGGCGACAACACCGAGGCACAGGACTGGTTCTTTTCCCAGTCCGAGTTCGTCATCCGCGGCGGTACCGTTCGCTGGACGGACGAGCAGCGGGCCGCCGGCACGCTGTCGCTGGCGGACGTGGACTTTGTCGCGCGCAACAGCGCACGCCGGCACAGCTTGCGGCTGGACGCGACGCCACCCGTCGAATGGGGCGACCGCTTCACGCTGATGGGGCAGTTCCGCCAGCCGCTGCTGGTGCGTCGCGCCGGCCAGTGGCAGGAATGGGATGGCCAGCTGCATGCCGACTTCGCGCGGGTGGATGTCTCGCAACTGCGCCGGCACGCCGACATCGGTGCCGACCTGCGCGAGGGCCTGGGCGCGCTGCGGGTCTGGGTGGACGTCGCGCGGGGCGAACTGCTCGGCGCCACGGCCGACGCCGCCCTGGCGCAAGTCAATGTCCAGCTTGGCAAGGAACTCCAGCCGCTGATGCTGCGCTCCGTCAGCGGGCGCGTCGGCGGCCGCAGGCTGCCGGGCGGCTTCGAGTTCTCCACGACAGGCTTGCAGTTCGATGCCGACGACGGCCTGCACTGGCCGGGCGGCAACGTGTTCATGCGCTACACCGAGCCTGCCGCCGGCACGCCTTCGGGTGAATTCCGCGCGGACCGGCTGGATCTGGCGGCGCTGGCCCAGATTGCCCATCGACTGCCCTTGGGCGATGCGGCCCATGACGTGCTGGATCGGCATGCGCCACGCGGCCTTGTCGAAACGGTCCAGTCGACGTGGACGGGCCCGATCGGTTCGCCCACGCGCTACGAAGCCAAGGGCCGCGTCGCGGGGCTCGAGATCGCGGCCAGCAGCAGCCGGACCGGTTCCGGCACGCCGGGCATACGCGGTGCGACCATCGACTTCGAGTTCACGCAGGCCGGCGGCAAGGCGGGGCTGTCGATCACGCGCGGCGCGCTCGACCTGCCGGGAGTTTTCGAAGACCCGCTGGTGCCAGTGGATCAGTTGAGCGGCAACGCCACGTGGAAGCTCGACGGCCCGAAGATCGACGTGCAGGTAGGCAACCTCGTCTTCGCCAACGCGGACGCACAGGGGGAAGCGCGCGCCAGCTGGCACACGAGCGATGCGGCGACGTCTTCGTCGCGCTCGCGCTTTCCCGGAGTGCTCGATCTGTCGGGCACCCTGTCGCGCGCCGACGGCACGCGCGTGTACCGCTACTTGCCGGCACACATCCCCAAGGATGTGCGCAGCTACGTGCAGGAAGCCGTGACCACCGGCACCGCCAGCGATGTGAAATTCCGCGTGAAGGGGGACCTGCACGACATGCCCTTCGCCGATCCGAAGAAGGGTGATTTCCATATCTCGGCGCAGGTGCGCAACGTCAACTTCGCCTATGTGCCGCGCAGCAGCCTGCCCAAGGATTCGCTGCAGTGGCCCGCGCTGAACCAGCTGTCGGGCGAGCTCGTCTTCGACCGCCTCTCGATGCGCGTGAAGGGCGCCACCGCGCGGCTGCAAGGTGCGCCTGCGCTGCAGGTCACACAGGCGGACGCCACCATTCCCGACCTCTCGCACAACACCACGGTGCAGGTGGACGGCACGATCAAGGGGCCGCTCGGCGACGCATTGAAGGTCGTCGGCAACTCGCCGCTCGGTGCGCTCACTGGCGGGGTGCTCAGCAAGTCCACCGGCACCGGCAATGCCGACGTGCAGCTCGGCCTCATCCTGCCGGTGCACACCATCGACAAGTCGAAAGTCAGCGGCTCGGTCACGCTGCAGGGCAACGACATCCAGTTCACGCCGGACACACCGCAACTGGCGCGTGCGCGCGGCGTGGTGAGTTTCAACGAAGGCGGGTTCACCGTCAGCAACGGCCAGGCGCGCATGCTGGGCGGCGACCTGCGGATCGAAGGCGGCTCGCGCATGGTCGCGGGGGAATCGGTGGTGCAGTTGCGCGCGCAGGGAACGGCCACGGCCGACGGCCTGCGGCAGGCACGCGAACTCGGCTTCCTGTCGCGGCTGGCGCAGAACGCCAGTGGCGGCGCGAGCTACAACGCCGTGCTCGGTTTCCGCCGCGGCATGCCGGAGCTGCAGGTCAGCAGCAACCTCCAGGGCCTGGGGCTGAGCCTGCCCGCACCGCTGAACAAGACGGCGGAGTCGGCGTTGCCGTTGCGCTTCGAGAACACGCTGGTGCGCGAGTCGTTGACCTCCGGTCCGCTGCTCGACCAGCTGGTGCTGGATCTGGGGCGCGTTGCCAACGTCACCTATGTACGGGACGTCTCCGGTGCGCAGACGCGCGTGCTGCGCGGCGGCATTGGCATCGGTCTGGCGCCGAACGAGTTCGCGCCCATGCCGGACGACGGCGTGCTGGCCAACATCAACCTCACGAGCGTGGACATCGACGCGTGGGAGGATGCGCTGTCGAAGGCAGCTGGCGCGAGCATCAACACCGCGTCGGCCCCCGCAGCGACCGCCGAAAGCCAGGCCGCACAGGGCTATCTGCCCACGCAGGTGGCGGTACGCGCAAGGGAGCTCGTCCTTGAAGGGCGCAAGCTCAACAACGTGGTCGTCGGCGGATCGCGCGAAGGCACGACGTGGCGCGCCAACCTGGACGCGAACGAGCTCAACGGCTACGTCGAATACCGCCAGGGCAGCGGCGCGACGCCTGGACGCCTGTATGCGCGGCTCGCACGCATGAACATCGCGCAGGGCGCGACCAGCGATGTGGAGGCCTTGCTCAACGAACAGCCGGCCAACATCCCGGCGCTGGACATCGTTGTCGATGACTTCGAGTTGCGCGGCAAGAAGCTCGGCCGTGTGGAGGTGGAGGCCGTCAATCGCGTCGGCGGCCCGCGCGATGGCACGGTGCGTGAGTGGCGTCTGAGCAAGCTCAACCTCACTACGCCGGATGCGATCTTCTCGGCCACCGGCAACTGGACCGCCATCAACGCGCAGGGCGTGCAGCCCTCCAGTGTGCGCACCGGCCGGCCCGCAGCCGAGCGCCGGCGCACGGTGATGAACTTCCGGCTCGACATCGCCAATGCCGGGGACCTGCTCGGCCGCTTTGGCATGAAGGACGTGGTGCGCCGTGGCAAGGGACGCATGGAAGGCCAGGTCGCGTGGCTGGGCTCGCCGTTGACCCCGGACTACCCGAGCATGAGCGGGCAGTTCAATGTGAATGTGGAAGAAGGCCAGTTCCTCAAGGCCGACCCGGGCCTTGCCAAGCTGCTGGGGGTGCTGAGCCTGCAGTCCCTGCCGCGCCGGCTGACGCTCGACTTCCGCGACGTGTTCAGCGAAGGCTTCGGTTTCGACTTCGTGCGCGGGGACGTGAAGATCGACCAGGGCATCGCGTCCACCAACAACCTGCAGATGAAGGGCGTGAATGCTGCCGTGCTGATGGAAGGCCGTGCGAGCCTGGCGGCAGAGACGCAGGACATCCGCGTCGTCGTCGTTCCCGAGATCAACGCGGGTACGGCGTCGCTGGTGGCGACGGCCATCAACCCGGCCATCGGCCTGGGCACCTTCCTCGCGCAATGGGTGTTGCGTCGCCCGCTGATCCAGGCGACCACACAGGAATTCCACATCGACGGCACGTGGACAGATCCGCGCATCACGCGCATCGAGAAGAAGGGCTTGCCGGCCACAACGGAGCCCCGCCAGACCGGGAAGCCGGCCGATTCGCCGGCGACCGCGGCCGAAGAAACGAAACCGGGAGTGCTGCAATGAGGGTGGCCGCGATCCAGATGGTCTCCGGCCCGCGTGTCGGGGAGAACCTCGCGCACGCACGTGTGTTGCTGCAGGAGGCCGCGCAGGCCGGTGCCGAGCTTGCCGTACTGCCCGAATATTTCTGCATCATGGGCATGCGCGATACCGACAAGCTCGCCGTGCGCGAAACCCCGGGCGACGGACCGATCCAGCGCTTTCTCGCCGACGCCGCGCGCGAACTCCAGCTGTGGATCGTCGGCGGGACGCTGCCCCTCGTGGCCGGGGACGACGCGCACGTGCGCAACACCACCTTGGTCTTCTCACCGTCCGGCGAATGCGTGGCGCGCTACGACAAGATCCATCTCTTCCGCTTCAGCAACGGCACGGAAAGCTACGACGAGGCCCGCGTGATCGAGGCCGGCCGCGAGCCCGTGCTGTTCGATCTGGCTGCGCGCGACGGCAGCAGCTGGCGCATCGGCCTGAGCGTCTGCTACGACCTGCGCTTCCCGGAGCTCTACCGCGCGCTTTCGCGACAGGGAGCCGATGTGCTGCTGGTGCCCGCTGCTTTCACACAGACGACCGGTCGCGCCCATTGGGACGTGCTGCTGCGCGCCCGCGCGGTGGAGAACCTGGCGTGGGTCATTGCCCCCGCACAGGGCGGTTTGCACGAAAATGGCAGGCGTACCTGGGGACACAGCCTCGTGGCCGACCCCTGGGGCAGCGTGGTGGCGGTGCGCGAGGAAGGCGAAGGCGTCGTGCTGGCAGAACTCTCCCGGGAGCGCCTGCAGCAGTGCCGGACGCAGTTGCCCGCGCTCAGCCATTGCGTTCTCTGAAACTGCAGTTTCCAAGCCGCCGATCTCCATTCCGTGCGACCGATCGATCCCCATTCCCGTCTGCTGTGGCAGCGTTGGTCGCTGTGGCTGCTGCTCGCCGTGCTGGTGGTGGGCATGCTGGTCACGCTGGTCTGGCTGGCGGGGCGGCACGAGGTCTCGCAGGTGCAGGGGCAGCTGGACCGCGACACCGCCGATGCAGTCGTCGAATTGCGCACCGCGCTGTCACGCAACGTGCAGAGCCTGCAGGCCCTGCATTCGTCGCACGCCACCCCGGGCGAGTGGGAGATCACGGCGTCGACCACGTTGCGCGAACGTCGCGAATGGCTGCGCGTCGAATGGCGTGACAGCAACCTGAGGCTGCTCAGTCACGCGGACACGCCCTACCGCCCCGCGCCTTTCGACCGGCTCAGCCGGGAAAGCACGCAGCAGGAAGTGGCGCTGACCTGTGCGTCTGCACTGAAGCTGGCAGGGCCTTCGTACTCGACGAGCTATTTCCTGCCGCAGCACGACGGCCAGGGCCTGGAGGTGATGGACCTGTGCCTGCCGCTGATGCAGGCCGGCCGCAGCGGCGGCTTCCTCATCGCCACCTATTCCCTGCAGGATGTGCTGACCGAAATGATCAGCAAGCCGCTCACGCGCAGCCAGGAAGTGTCGTTCACCGAGGCGGATGGCACGCGCCTGGCCATGCACGGCTCGGCCCGGCGCGGCAACCGCGTGTTCACCGCGCAGCAATTGCTCGACCTGCCGGGCAACACGCTGGTGCTGCGCATCGATGGCTGGCGCAGCGCGCCCGACCTGTTCCCCAACGTGCTGACGGCGCTGGTCACCGGCATGTCGATCGCGTTGGTCTCGGTGCTGATCCTGCTGGCCAAGGACATGCGGCGGCGCATGCGCGCCGAGAACGATCTCGCCGAGGCACTGGCCTTCCGCAAGGCGATGGAGGACTCGCTCGTCACCGGCCTGCGCGCGCGCGACCTCGAAGGCCGCATCAGCTACGTGAACCCGGCGTTCTGCCACATGGTGGGCTACGAGGCGAAGGAGCTCATCGGCCAGGCCATTCCTGCGCCCTACTGGCCGCCCGAGAAAGTGACGGAATACAGCGAACGGCAGGTGATGCGCATGGCCGGCGATTCGCCGCCGCGCGTGGAGGCGGAATCCATCTTCATGCGCAAGAACGGCGAGCGTTTCCCGGTGCTCATCTTCGAGGCACCGCTGATCAACGCAGCCGGCGTGCAGACAGGATGGATGGGCGCGATCCTCGATGTGAGCGAGCAGCGCCGCGTGGAAGAGTTCTCGCGCGCCACGCAGGAGCGCCTGCAGGCCACGGCGCGACTGGCCACGGTGGGCGAGATGGCCTCGCTGCTCAGCCACGAGCTCAACCAGCCGCTGGCCGCCATCGCCAGCTATGCAACGGGTTCGATGAACCTGCTCAAGGACAGCGGTGGGGATACCACCAATATCGGCCAGGCCATCCGCCGCATTGCCGAGCAGGCCGAGCGCGCGGGCAAGGTCATCAAGAGCGTGCACGACTTCGTGCGCCGTCGCGAGCATGCGCGCGAGCCAGTGGCGCCGCAGGCGCTGATCGACGCGATCATGCCGCTGGTGAGCCTGCAGGCGCGCAAGCTGCAGATGCGCGTGCACGTGCAGATCGAGGCAGGCCTTCCCGCCGTGTTGTGCGACCGCACGATGGTCGAACAGGTGCTGCTGAACCTCGCGCGCAACGCGATGCAGGCCATGGACCACCCGCAGGTGCACCAGCGCGAGTTGCTGCTGCGTGTGCAGCGCATGAGCGCAGCGCAGGGTGGGCGGTGGCTCGACTTCTCGGTGGCGGACCGGGGCCGCGGCATCGCCGACGATGTGGCCGAGCGCCTCTTCACGCCGTTCTTCACCACGCGCGAGGAGGGCATGGGCCTGGGCCTGAGCATGTGCCGCACGGTGGTGGAGCAGCACGGCGGCGTGCTCGTGCACGAGCCGAACCAGCCGCAGGGTACGATCTTCCGCTTCACGCTGCCGGTGCACATCATCGTCGTACCCGAGCCCCTGCCCGAAACCGAACAGACCACCTGATCCACACCACGCCATGCAACCCGTCCTGGACGCCACCATCTTCATCGTCGACGACGACGCCGGTGTGCGCGAAGCGCTGGCCTGGCTGCTGCGTTCGCGTCATCTGGTGAGCGAGACCTTCGACAGTGCCGAAGCGTTCGAGCGCCGCCTGTCTTCAGACACGGGCGCGCTGCAGCGGCCCGGTTGCCTGCTGCTGGATGTGCGCATGCCTGGCATGAGCGGGCTCGTCCTCTTCGAGAGACTGGCCGAACAGGGCATCGCGCAGACGCTGCCGGTGATCTTCCTCACCGGCCATGCCGATGTGCCGACGGCGGTGGACGCGGTGAAGCGCGGCGCATTCGATTTCTGCGAGAAGCCGTTCTCGGACAACGCGCTGGTGGACCGCATCGAGCAGGCGCTGCGGCATTCGTCCGGTCTGCTGGCTGCACGCGGGCAGCAGACGCAGCTGCAGGCGCGCATGACCGAACTGACCGATCGCGAGCGCGACGTGATGCGCCTGGTGGTGGAGGGTCTGCCCAACAAGCTGATCGCGGATGAGCTGGACATCAGCGTGCGAACGGTGGAGGTCCACCGTTCGCGCGTGTTCGACAAGATGGAAGTGAAGTCGGCCGTCGAACTGGCCAACCTGCTCCGGGGCCTGCTCGGCCCCTAGAGCGAATCCGGCGTCAGCCGGGGCTGCGCTCGCCCACGAAGATTTCCACGCGACGGTTCCTGGCGCGGCCCTCGGTGGTGTCGTTGCTGGCGATCGGCTGGGTCGCGCCCTTGCCGTCGATGGCGATGCGCGAGGCGGGCACGCCACGCATCACCAGGTAGTCGCGCGTGCTGGCAGCGCGGTCCACCGACAGCGGGTTGTTGATGGCCGCAGAGCCCGTGCTGTCGGTATGGCCGACGATGCGGACGTCGGTGTTGGCGTTGCCGCGCACGCCGGTGGCGAATTGATCGAGAACGGGCATGAAGTTCGACTTCACGGCCGAGCGGCCCACGTCGAAGGAAATGTCGCTCGGGATGTCCAGCTTGAGCTGGTTGTCTGCTGTCTGCGTGACGCCGACGCCCGTGCCGCGCGTGGCGGCTTCCATTTCGCGCTTCTGCTTTTCCATGTGCTGTGACCACACGTAGCCGCCAAGTGCACCAGCTGCAGCGCCCACTGCGGCGCCTGTGCCGGCCTTGCCGCCGGTGGCGGAGCCGAGTACCGCGCCTGCGACGGCACCGATGCCGGCGCCGGTGGCCGTGCGGCGTTGTGTGTCGCTCATGTCGGCGCAGCCGGCTGCGAGCACGGCAACGACGGCCAGGGTCAGGACAGTTTTCTTCATAGGGATCTCCTCGATCATCACAGGCGGCGAAGGCCGCCCGACCGGGGCATTATGGAAATGACGCTGCGGCCTCGATGTGTCGCGATGTAAAAGACGCGAATGCCTTGTGCTGCGTGTGCAGTAGTTCTCGCTTGCGCCGGCTTTTTCAGGGCTGCTTGCGGTCCTGGTTGTCGCTGTCATCGGACTGCGTCGGCAGCTCGCCGCCTTTGCGACCGGAGAACATCGTCCACCAGACGATGAACACGAGCAGCACCAGCGCGCCCAAGGCTTCAAGCAAAATCAGTCCCATGCCCATGAATCAACTCCACCAGTGGCTGCTCAGTGGCGCGATTGTAGGAATGCTCGCCGGCTGCGCCTCGGGTCCCGCCCCTGCGCCGCGCGGGGATATCCCCGTCGCGGGGCCTTCGGCGTCCACGACACCGGTCCCGTCGTCCCGCGCGGATGTGCCCGGCGACACCGCCGCGCTGCCGCCCGCCATCACACAAGGCAAGAGCCGCTGGGTGCCGGTGCGCTGGGCCGAGCTCCCCGGCTTTCCGGACGATGCGTTGCACGAGGCCTGGAACGCGTGGCTGAAAAGCTGCGAACGCCCCCCGCCTGCGTTTGCTTCGCTGTGCCCCGAAATCCGCCAGCTGGCCATCGGCGAAGGCGACGAGCAGCGCGCCTGGATGGTGCGGCGTCTTCAGCCCTACCGTGTCGAGCCGCTGCAGGGCGCCAGCGACGGCTTGCTCACGAGCTATTACGAGCCGGTGCTCGAAGCGAGCCGGCAGCCAGTGGCCGGATTCAGCGCGCCGCTGTACCGGACGCCCGCCGGCCTTGCGTCACGCAAGCCCTGGTACACGCGGCAGGAAATCGACACGTTGCCGCAGGCGCGTGCGGCGCTCCAGGGCCGCGAGATCGCCTATCTGGCCGACCCCATCGATGCGCTCGTGTTGCAGATCCAGGGCTCCGGCCGGCTGCGCGTGCGTGAAGCCGACGGTTCGACGCGCTTCGTGCGCGTGGCGTTCGCCGGCTCGAACGAGCAGCCTTACCGCAGCGTCAACCAGTGGCTGCTGTCGCAAGGCGTCACCCGCATCAACCCCTGGCCCGACGCAACCAAGGCCTGGGCTGCGCAGAACCCGCAGCGCGTGAACGAGTTGCTGTGGAGCAATCCGCGCTACGTGTTCTTCCGTGAAGAGGCGTTGTCCGATCTCGATGCGGCGTTCGGGCCGCGCGGTGCGCAGGGCGTGCCGTTGACGCCGGGCCGCTCCATCGCGGTGGACCCGCAGAGCATTCCCTACGGCACGCCGGTCTGGCTGGCGAGCACGGGCGTGCTGCCGCTGCAGCGGCTGGTGCTGGCGCAGGACACGGGCAGTGCCATCGTCGGCGCGGTGCGTGCGGACTACTTTGCCGGCACGGGCGATGAAGCCGGCCTGCTGGCGGCGCGCGTGAAGCAGCCGCTCAGCCTGTGGGTGCTGTGGCCGAAGCGCTGACCTGGACCCGCAGCGCTTTCCGTCAATCGTGGTTGTCGACCACGTAGCGCGTGATCAGCGGCGGCGCGTCGCCGACGTGGAAGGCCAGTCGCCGCTCGCGCAATGACAGGTCGGCGGCGGTCACGCGGTCGAAACGCCGCAGGTGTTCCGTCCATGAAACGTCCACCACCTGTTCGATGAAGCGTGCCGGGTTCGACGTGTCGTGCAGCAGGAACCAGGCGAGCGCGCCCTGGCCGATGCGCACGCGCCGGCTCTCTTCCATCACCGCGCGGAATTCGTTGGCGCGGTCCGGGTCGATCAGGTATTCCACCGTCACGACCACACGCCCTGCATCCACGGCCTCGGGCAGCGGATGGGTGATCGGAGGACGCGCCGGCGTGAGGTCCATGGTCGTGTCGTTCACCGGCATCAGCCGCTGCGCCACATGCATCAGGCTCGCACCGGTGAACGCAGCGACGAGCAGACTGGTCTGGATGCTCGTGTAGGTGGCGACCTGGCCCCACAGCGCCGCGCCGGCCGCACTCGCGCCCATGATGGACATCTGGTACATCGACATGCCGCGCGCGCGCACCCAGTCGGGCAGCGCCATCTGCGCCGAGACCGTGAGCGTGTTGGCCGTGGTGATCCAGGCTGCGCCGGCGAGGAACATCACCGGTACGCCGATATAGATCGGCGGCGAGAACGCCATGACCGCGCTGCCCACCGCCTGCAGCGCCGCACCGCGGAAGGCCAGCGCTTCCGAGCTCATGTGGCGGCGCAACACCTGCATCGACAATGCGGCGGTGATCGCACCGGCCCCCATGGCGGCCAGCAGCAGCGTGAAGGTGCCCGCATTGCCGCCCGGCATGGCGCGCGCCACCAGTGGCAGCAGCGCGAGCAGCGCCGTGGAATGCAGGAAGAAGATGGCGATGCGCAGCAGCACACCGCGCAGCCGGGCCGACTGGCCGACGTACTGCAGGCCCACACGCATGGCCGACAGCAGTGGCTCGCGGCCCAGGGGGTTGGGCGGTGTGGCCTCGCGCTTCCAGCGCCACACGGTGATGCCCGCGATGATCGACATGACGGCGTTGAGCGCGAACACCCACAGGCTGCCCGCCGCCGCGATGATGGCGCCTGCCAGCAGCGGGCCGATGATGCGCGACGCATTCATCGACACGCCGTTGAGCGCCAGCGCGGCAGGCAACTCCTTGCGCGGCACCAGCTCAGGCACGATGGCCGAGAACACCGGCCAGCGCAGTGCCAGGCCCACGCCATTGAGGAACACGAGGAACAGAAGCACCGGCGCCGACATGCCGTCGAACATCAGCACGACGCACAGCAGCAAGGCCACGGCCGCCACCCAGAATTGCGTGGCCATGAAATAGCGGCGGCGGTCGAGGATGTCGGCCAGCGCGCCGCTGGGCAGCCCGAGCAGGAACACCGGCAGCGTGGACGCCGTCTGCACCGCGGCCACCCAGGCGGGCGACGTGGTCAGCGAGGTCATCAGCCACGCGGCCGCGACGTCGTTCATCCACATGCACGAATTCGCGATGAGCCATGTGGCCCAGAGCATGCGGAAGACCGGGCGCCTGAGTGGCGCCAGCGCGGAAGGGGTTTCGGGAGCCGGCGTGGGGGTGCCGGGTTCAGATGTGAGGGACATCGCCCGCTATTGTCGCCGCTGCCGGCCTCATCGCACGGAAATGCGCAGTTGAACTTTCAGGCTGGCCTGCGAACTGCCCTGGCCTTGGGACAGCGTGCCGCTGCTGCGCGAATCGCCCGCGTCCATCGACTCGGCCAGCGTGAACCATTCGCCCAGCGGCGCAACGATGGTCGAGGCCGCCGATGCAGACTGGCCCTGCCGCGCGAGCGCCGTGCCGATCTCCAGTTCCACCGAATCGCCACCGCGCCAGACCGGCCGTGCGGAGAAGCCGCTGTTCGCATCGAGCAGCACCGTGCCCGGCACCGCACGCACCTGGCCGTTGACCACGAAAGTCTGCACCAGCCGCACTGGCACGGTGTTGCCCATGTTGACCTGCGTGGCGCGGCCGTTGAGCACCAGCATCATCTGCGTGAGGTTGCGCATCTCCTGCCGCTGGCCCGCGCCGCCCGACAGGCCGATGTTGGCGCTCGAGTTGCCCGGTTGCAGCACGATGGCGCCGGACCCGCCGAAGCCGCTGCGCGACGCCATGCCCGCCTGCTCCTGGCGCACTTCGATCTGCAGGTTCTTCAATGGCAGGTCGGCCGGTTGCGGCGAGACCTGCGCGGTTGCGGTGATGGCCGGCAGCAGGGCCAGCAAGGCGATGAGGTGAAGCGAACGTCTGCGCATGAAAACTCCTTCGGACGGCGTGCGGGTCAGCCGGCCGGCTTGACCAGATGACCCAGCGGCAGCGCCCCGCCCGATTTGACCTCACCCAGCGAAAAGCTGGTGTGCAAATCTTTCACGTTCGGCAGGTTGATGAGGCTTTGCCGCGCAAAGCGCGAAAACGCGTCCAGATCCTGTGCCACCACCTGCAGCTCGAACGTGCCTGCGCCGCTGATGTAGTGGCAGGCCATCACCTCGGGCAGCTTCTTGATGGCTTCCTCCAGGCGCTTCGTTTCGGCGCCATTGGTGCGCTCGGCGTCCACGCGCACGAAGGCCAGCACGCCCAGGCCTACCTTGCGGCGGTTGATCTCCGCGTGGTAGCCCGTGATGAAGCCCGCTTCTTCCAGTGCCCGTACGCGCCGCCAGCAGGGCGCGGCCGACAGGCCCACGCGCGAGGCGAGTTCTGCGTTGGTGAGCCGGGCGTCGGCCTGCAGTTCCGTGAGGATGGCGAGGTCGAACTTGTCGAGTGTTTCCATTTTCCGGATTATTGAGCAAGATTCTTTCTCAGAGCGCTGAATAGGGGGCATAAAACGCAAAGACTTATCCATCCAACGGGCATACACTTTGCATGACAGACAGGCCGCGCCACCACCCCGGTGCGGCAAGGAGCGTCCGGCTGCCCACGAAGCTGCCCGACAAACAGACAGAGCAGTAAGAGCCGGCAAAAAAGCCGGCGGCCAGGAGACCGACACGATGAATGCCCCGCTGCCCGAGCACATCCGCAAGGCGCTCGAAACCGTCACCCTCGACGACAAGTATTCCCTCGACTACGGTCGCGCCTTCATGAGCGGCGTGCAGGCGCTGGTGAAGCTGCCCATGCTGCAGCGCCAGCGCGATGCGCTCGCCGGCAAGAACACGGCGGGGTTCATCAGCGGTTACCGCGGTTCACCGCTCGGCGGCTACGACCAGGCGCTCTGGAAAGCCAGCAAATATCTCAAGGCGCAGAACATCGTCTTCCAGCCGGGCGTGAACGAAGAACTCGCCGCCACCGCGCTCTGGGGAACGCAGCAGATGGGCTTCGCGCCCGCCGGCAGCAACAAGTTCGACGGCGTCTTCGGCATCTGGTACGGCAAGGGCCCCGGTGTGGACCGTTGCTCCGATGTCTTCAAGCATGCCAACATGGCCGGCACCACGCCCTGGGGCGGCGTGATCGCGGTGGCCGGAGACGACCACGTCTCCAAGAGCTCCACCGCCGCACACCAGAGCGATCACATCTTCAAGGCCTGCGGGCTGCCGGTGTTCTTCCCTGCAACGGTGCAGGAAATCCTGGACCTCGGCGTCCACGCCTTCGCCATGAGCCGCTTCTCCGGTGTGTGGGCCGGCATGAAGACCATCCAGGAAATCGTCGAGTCCAGCGCGACGGCGATGATCGATCCGGAGCGCGTGCAGATCGTCATCCCGCAGGACTTCCAGATGCCGCCCGGCGGCGTGCACATCCGCTGGCCCGACCATGCGCTGGAACAGGAAGCGCGCCTCTTCGACTACAAGTGGTACGCGGCGCTCGCGTACATCCGCGCCAACCGGCTCAACTACAACGTGGTCGAAGGAAAGAACGACCGCTTCGGCCTCATCGCCAGCGGCAAGGCCTACAACGACACGCGCCAGGCCCTGCTCGACCTGGGCCTGGACGACGATGCCTGCCGCCAGATGGGCATCCGCCTGCACAAGGTGGGCGTGGTGTGGCCGCTCGAAGCGCAGCTCACGCGCGAGTTCGCCACCGGGCTGCAGGAAATCCTGGTGGTGGAGGAAAAGCGCCAGGTCATCGAATACCAGCTCAAGGAAGAGCTCTACAACTGGCGCGCCGACGTGCGGCCCAACGTGCTGGGCAAGTTCAATGAAGGCGAGGGCGACTTCTCCGGCGGGGAATGGTCCAAGCCGAACCCGACGGCCGACACGCTGCTGCGCGCCAATGCGGACCTGTCGCCCGCACTCATCGCCCGCGCGATCGCCAAGCGCCTGAAGAAGACCGGCGTGCTCGAAGCCGCCGGCGCCGACATGGTGGCGCGCGTCGACGCGCAACTGGCCATCCTCGAAGCGAAAGAGCGCTCGATGCAGGTGCTCGATGCCGGCGGCGTACAGGGTGCGGACCGCATGCCGTGGTTTTGTTCGGGCTGCCCGCACAACACGTCCACGCGCGTGCCTGAAGGCTCGCGCGCCATGGCCGGCATCGGCTGCCACTTCATGGCGACCTGGATGGACCGCGAAACCATCGGCTTCACGCAGATGGGCGGTGAGGGCGTGCCGTGGGTCGGTCAGCAGCCCTTCAGCAACGAGAAGCATGTGTTCGCCAACCTGGGCGACGGCACGTATTTCCACAGCGGGCTGCTGGCAGTGCGGCAAAGCATCGCGGCCGGTGTGAACATCACCTACAAGCTGCTCTACAACGACGCGGTGGCCATGACCGGTGGCCAGCAGGTCGGCGAGCGGCCCGAGGGGCACTCGGTGATCCAGATCGCGCAGTCGATGCGTGCCGAGGGTGCGGTGAAGATCACCATCGTGACGGACGAGCCGGAGAAATACGCCGGCGCAAAACACCCCGGCGCGCAGGGCGCGCTGGGCCTGCCCGAAGGCATCGCCATCCTGCACCGCGACAAGCTCGATGACGTGCAGCGCGAGTTCCGGGAGATCGCCGGCACCACGGTCATCATCTATGACCAGACCTGCGCCACCGAGAAGCGCCGCCGCCGCAAGCGCGGCACCATGGTCGACCCGGCCAGGCGCGTTGTCATCAACGAACTGGTCTGCGAAGGCTGCGGCGACTGTGGCGTGCAGTCCAACTGCCTGTCGGTCGAGCCACTCGAGACCGAATTCGGCCGCAAGCGCACGATCAACCAGAGCACTTGCAACAAGGACATGAGCTGCCTCAAGGGCTTCTGTCCGAGCTTCGTGACCGTCGAAGGCGGGCAACTGCGCAAGAAGGCCAAGGGCAAGAACCCGTCACCGTTCGAGATGGGCGCGTTGCCCGAGCCGGCGCTGCCTGCGCTGTCGGCGGCTTACGGCATCGTGGTTGCGGGCGTGGGCGGTACGGGGGTGATCACCATCGGGCAGTTGCTGGGCATGGCCGCGCACCTTGAAGGCAAGGGCATCGTCACGCAGGACGCGGCGGGCCTCGCGCAAAAGGGTGGCGCGACCTGGAGCCACGTGCTGATCGCCCATTCGCAGGACGACATCCGCACCACACGCGTGTCGATGGCGGCGGCCGACCTGATCCTGGGCTGCGACCCGATCGTCACGGCGGGCAAGGAAACCGTGCTGCGCATGCTGCAGGGCCGCACGCACGTGGCGCTCAATTCGCACAGCACGCCGACAGCGGCGTTCGTGCGCAACACCGAATGGCAGAACCCGCAGGACGCCTGTGTGGCGTCCATCTCGCAGGCCGTCGGTTCGGAAAGCCTGGGCCTGTTTGACGCGGAGGCTGCCGCCACGCGTCTCATGGGGGACAGCATCTACGTGAACCCGATGATCCTCGGTTACGCATGGCAGCGCGGCTGGATTCCGCTGGCGCTGGCCTCGCTGCATCGCGCGATCGAACTCAATGCCGTCGCCGTGGAGAACAACAAGACGGCTTTCGAATGGGGCCGCCGCGCCGCCCACGACTGGGCAGGCGTGCAAAAGCTGATGGCCCCGGCCCAGGTGATCGAGTTCAGGACGCGCGAGACGGTCGAGAGCCTGGTGGCCCGCCGCGTGGAATTCCTCACCGGCTACCAGAACGCGGCGTACGCGAAGCGCTATGCCGCGTTCGTGGCGCGCGTCCAGCAGGCGGAAGCGCCCTTGGGCAAGACGGCGCTGGCCGAGTCGGTGGCGCGCTACCTGTTCAAACTGATGGCCTACAAGGACGAATACGAGGTTGCACGCCTGCAGTCGGACAAATCGTTCCTGGCCCGCGTCCATGGCATGTTCGAGGGCGACTTCAAGCTCAACTATCACCTGGCGCCGCCGCTGCTGGCCAGGCGCAATGCCAAGGGCGAGCTGCAGAAGTCGAAATTCGGCCCATTCATGCTCCAGGGCTTCCGGGTGCTGGCGGGCCTGAAGGGCCTGCGGGGCACCGCGCTGGATGTCTTTGGCTACACCGAAGAGCGCCGCACCGAGCGCGCGCTGATCGGCGAGTACGAGGCGGCAGTCGAAGAGGTACTCCGGTCGCTGGATGCGGAAAACCACGCACTGGCGGTCGAGATCGCCCGCCTGCCCGAGCAGATCAAGGGCTATGGCCATGTGAAGGAGCGCAACCTGGCGGCGGCGCGTCAGCGCTGGCAGGACCTGATGGCCCGGTGGCGCTCGCCGGACTCGGCCCCGGTTACGCCTGCCCGCCAGGCTGCCTGAACAGCGCCCGGCTGCCGACTGCGGGCGGGGGTGCGCTCCAGTCGAGGCCGGAGCCCTTGAAAGGCCCGTTCTGCAGCCGGATATAGACGGCACGCGCCGAGGGCCGCCGCATACAATCCCAAGGTTTCCCCGCGCTCTCCCGCCCTTGGCCGGGCTGGCTGCGGCCTTTCGCCTTCTTCTGATACTTCCAACCCTGGAGATACCTGTGTTCATTTCTTCCGCCTTTGCCCAGACCGCGCCCGCAGCCACCGCCTCCGGCGGCGGCATCATGTCGCAGCTGGGCGGCATGCTGCCGCTGGTGCTGATGTTCGTGGTGCTGTACTTCGTGATGATCCGGCCCCAGATGAAGCGCCAGAAAGAGCACCGCGCCATGATCGATGCGCTGGCCAAGGGCGACGAAGTCGCCACCGCCGGCGGTCTGCTGGGCAAGGTGACCAAGCTGGGCGACAGCTACGTGAGCGTCGAAGTCGCCACCGGCGTGGAGGTGCAACTGCAGCGCTCGGCTGTCGTGCAGGTCCTGCCCAAGGGCACCATCAAATAAAAACCGGTAGTCAAGCTACGCAATCATGAACCGTTACCCGGTCTGGAAGTACGCGATCATCGTCGTGGTGCTTCTCGTGTCGGCCCTTTATGCGGCCCCCAATTTCTTCGGCGAGTCACCGGCAGTGCAGGTCTCGGCTGCCAAGACCACCGTCAAGGTCGACACCGCCGTTCAGGCGCGGGTCGAGGAGGCGCTCAAGGCGGCCGGCATCACGCCCGAGCTGATCCAGTTCGACGGTACTTCGGTACGCGCGCGTTTCGACAGCACCGACACCCAGCTGCGGGCGCGTGACGTGATCCAGCGCGCCCTCGTGCCGGACGCCAACGACGCGTCTTTTGTCGTGGCGCTGAACCTGGTGTCGCGTTCGCCGGAATGGATGGCCAGACTGCGTGCCCATCCGATGTATCTGGGCCTGGACCTCCGTGGCGGCGTGCATTTCATGTTGCAGGTGGACATGCAGGGTGCCTTGGCCAAACGGGCCGAGAGCTTCGCGGGTGACATCCGCACCACGCTGCGCGAGAAGAATGTGCGTCACAGCGGCATCAGCCGCAACGACCAGACCATCGAAGTCCGCTTCCGCGACAACGAAACGATGCAGGCGGCCACCCGGGCCATCCAGGACCAGCTGGCCGACCTGCAACTGGTCGGCGCGCCTGATGGAGGCGAGTACAAACTCACCGCCCGCATCAAGCCTGAGGCGGTGCGCCTGATCCAGGATCAGGCGCTCAAGCAGAACATCACCACGTTGCACAACCGGATCAACGAGCTCGGCGTGGCCGAACCCGTGATCCAGCAGCAGGGGCTGGACCGCATCGTCGTGCAACTGCCCGGTGTGCAGGACACGGCCAAGGCCAAGGACATCCTGGGCCGCACCGCCAACCTGGAATTCCGCCTGGCTGACATGTCGGCCGAAGCGCGTGCCTCGCTGGACGGCCGCTCGCCGGTGCCCTTCGGCCGCGAACGGTTCATGCAGGGCCGCGGCGCGCCTGTGGTGGTGCATCGCGAAGTGGTGGCGTCGGGCGACATGCTGACCGACGCGCAACCCCGTCCCGACCAGAACAACCAGCCGGCGGTGTCCGTCACGCTGGACAGCAAAGGCGGCCGCCAGATGCGTGACATGACGCGTGCCAACGTGGGCAATTTCATGGCCGCCATCCTGTTCGAAAAGGGCCGCGGCGAGGTGCTGACGGTCGCGCGCATCCAGGGCGAGTTTTCCAACCAGTTCCAGATCACCGGCATGGGCACGACCGAGGCCGCCAGCGAACTGGCATTGCTGCTGCGCGCCGGGGGTCTGGCCGCGCCGATGGAAATCATCGAGGAAAGCACCATCGGCCCCAGCCTCGGCGCCGACAACATCAGCAAGGGCTTCCACAGCGTGACCTGGGGCTTCGTGGCGATCGTGGTTTTCATGATCATTTACTACATGCTGTTCGGCATGATCTCGGGCATTGCCCTGGCGGTGAACCTGCTGCTGCTGGTGTCCGTCCTGTCCATGCTGCAGGCCACGCTCACCCTGCCTGGCATCGCCGCCGCTGCACTGGCGCTGGGCATGGCCATCGACTCCAACGTGCTGGTGAACGAGCGCATACGGGAAGAGTTGCGTAACGGGGTGGCGCCGCAGGCGGCGATCCACGCGGGTTACGAGCGGGCCTGGGCCACCATCCTGGACTCCAACATCTCCACGCTGATCGCCGGCCTGGCCCTGCTGGCCTTCGGGTCCGGTCCGGTTCGCGGCTTCGCGGTCGTGCACTGCATAGGCATCCTGACCTCCATGTTCTCGGCGGTCTTCTTCTCACGGGGCCTGGTGAATTTGTGGTACGGTCGGAAGAAGAAACTCAAGTCCGTGTCCATCGGCACGGTCTGGCGGCCCGCGACGGGTACCGCGCCCGCGAAGGCTGAGTAAGGGGGCTACGGATGGAATTCTTCAAGATCAAAAAAGACATCCCGTTCATGAAGCATGCGTTGATCTTCAACGTCATTTCCTTCGTGACGTTCGCCCTCGCCGTCTTCTTCCTGTTCTCCCGTGGCCTGCACCTGTCGGTCGAATTCACCGGCGGCACGCTCATGGAAGTGAGTTACAGCCAGTCCGCCGATCTCGAGAAGGTGCGTGGCACGGTCTCGGGCCTGGGCTTCAACGACGTGCAGGTGCAGAACTTCGGTTCCTCGCGCGACGTGATGATCCGCCTGCCGGCGCAGAAGGGCGTGAGTTCCGCACAGCAGAGCGAGACCGTGCTGGCCGGCCTGAAGCAGCTGGACCCGTCGGTTACCCTGCGCCGCACCGAATTCGTCGGTCCGCAGGTCGGCGAGGAACTGGTCACCAACGGCCTCATGGCGCTGGCCATGGTGGTGGTGGGCATCATGGTCTACCTCGGTTTCCGCTTCGAGTGGAAGTACGCCGTGGCGGCGATCCTCGCCAACTTGCACGACGTGGTGATCATCCTGGGCTTCTTCGCCTTCTTCCAGTGGGAGTTTTCGCTGGCGGTGCTGGCGGCCGTGCTGGCCGTGCTGGGCTATTCGGTCAACGAATCGGTCGTGATCTTCGACCGGATCCGCGAGAACTTCCGCCGCTACCGCAAGATGGGCACCACGGAAATCATCGACAACGCGATCACGTCCACCATCAGCCGCACCATCATCACCCATGGTTCCACCCAGGTGATGGTGCTGTCCATGCTGCTGTTCGGCGGTGCCACGCTGCACTACTTCGCCATGGCGCTGACCATCGGCATCCTGTTCGGCATCTATTCTTCCGTGTTCGTGGCCGCGGCCATCGCGATGTGGCTGGGCATCAAGCGCGAAGACCTGATCAAGGGCGCTCCCAGGCGCGAAGGCGATCCCAACGACCCCAACGCAGGGGCTGCAGTCTAAGGTCCGTCGCCACCCGCCATGACCACCATCCGCACCCAGGACCAGAAGCTCCTGCTCGCCCGGCAGGCGCGGGAGCGGTTCGTGGCGGAAATCGAATCGGCATTGCCGGTCATCGGCAACGCGATGTACGAGCGGTTGCAGGAACTGGCCAGCCAGACGGGCAATGCGCGTGAAATGCAGATCCGCCGTGACTCGTTCATGGCATTCCAGAAGCTCTACAAGACCTGGCTGGCCGGCGTCGTCAAGGCGTGGCGCAATGCACTGATACCGCCGACGGCCACGGGTCGCGTGCGTCTGGAGTCGCTGAAGTTCGAGATCGTGGGCGACGAGGTGGTGGAGAACAAGATCCTCTCCTCGCGCCTCGTGCTGTCGATGCAGGACAAGTTCAACTGGGAACTCAACGACCTCAAGCTGCGCATCCAGGAACTCGAGGGCATCAGCGAGATGGCCAGTTACGACATCTTCCGGCCGGAGGCGTTCTGCCAGCTGATCGTCGAGCAGTGGCTGGGCACTGGCTTGTCGCGCCCCATCTGGAACGAGGTGCAGGATCTCATCCCCAAGCATCTCACCGAGAAGCTGGTGTCGGGGTACCACAACGCCAACCAGTTCCTGATCCAGCGCGAGATCATGCCGGAGATCGACTTGCGGCCGCAGTTGCGCCGGGCCGCTTCTGCGGGCGTGCCCGCTTCCCGTCCGGCACCGACGGGACTGTCGGGTCCGGCGTCCCTGCCCTCGGGTGCCTATGGGTCGGATCGCGGCGAACTGAGTTCCGGCCGGGGCGCGCCGTCAGGGCGCGACGAGGTCCACACGGGCCACGTGTCGCCCGGCGACAACCATTCCACGGGCGGCGCGCTGGAAGAGACGCGCATGATGACGTCCACCACGCCGCTGGCGCGCGCGCGCATGCGTGCGCAGGGCGTGCTCGGTTCGCTCAGGCGCATGCTGACGGACCGGGTCGGCAGCGACTTCGAGCAGACGCGCATCACCGGTCCCACGCCGATGCTGGCCCAGGCCATGCAGCAGTACGCGCAGCCGGCCGTCGCCGATGCGCCGCCGGGCGGTACCTACGACATCGCTGCCCTGCAGCAGACGGCGTCGGCCTTGCGCCAGCGCAGCAGCGACCTCAAGGCCAAGGCCTCGACATCGGCCGAGAAGGCCACCATCGAGATCGTGGCGCTCATGTTCCAGGCGATCCTGGCGGAAGAGCGAATTCCTGCCAGCGCACGCGTGTGGTTTGCGCGCCTGCAGATGCCGGTCCTGCGTGTGGCGATTTCCGAGCCCGAGTTCTTCGGCACGCTGCAGCACCCTGCACGCCAGCTGATCGACCGCATGGGTTCGAGCGTGATGGGCTTCGACGCGTCGTCCGTCGGCGGCGGTGCGCTCGAGGGCGAGATCCGCCGCATCGTTCAGGTGATCGAGCAGTACCCCGAAACCGGGCGCCGGGTGTTCCAGCTGGTGCTCGACGAATTCCAGACCTTCCTTTCCAAGTTCCTCACCGGCAACGAGGCGACCAAGCGGCTTGTCAGCGTGGCGCAGCAGGTCGAGCAGAAGGAGACGATGGCGATCCAGTACACGATCGAGCTGCGCAAGATGCTCGACAACGTGCCGGTACGCGACGAGATCCGCGAATTCCTGTTCAAGGTCTGGGCCGAGGTGCTGGCCATGGCGGCCATCAAGAACGGGCCGCAGAACGAACAGACCAAGCTGCTCAAGCGCGCGGCCACCGACCTTGTGTGGGCCGCCAGCGCCAAGCCCAACCGCAACGACCGCGCGCGCGTCATCCAGGACCTGCCGCAACTGCTGCAGCGCCTGCGCCAGGGCATGAACCTGCTGGGCATGACGGGCGAGCCGCAGGAGGCCCACATCAAGACCATCGGCAACACGCTGGCCGATGCCTTCATGTCCAAGACCGAAGCGATCCCGCACGCACAGATCGAGGCCATGGCCAAGCGCCTGTCCAACCTCGAGGACTTCGTCAACGACGAAGCCATGGGCGACCTGCCACTCGATGCCGAAAGCCTGGAGCTGATGCTGGGCGTCGACGCTTCCTCCATCGAGGTCATCGCCGACGGTGGCTCGCGCCCGACCGAAGCCATGCTGGCCTGGGTGCATGAACTGCAACTGGGCAACTGGTTTTCGCTCGACCACAATGGCAAGCTCACGCAGGTGCAGTTCGTGTGGCGCAGCGACCGCAAGCAGTTGCACCTGTTCGCCTCGGCCGGCCGCAGCTACCTCATCCAGGCGCGCCGTCTGGCGTCATACCTGCAGGCGGGTTTGCTGACGCCGACCGAAGAAGAAACGCTGACCGTGCGCGCCACGCGCGAGGCCATGGCCAAGCTGGATGCGAACCCGGAACGGCTGTTGAACTGAGGTCGGGAGGCCGGTGCCGGCCCGGGGGATGCGCGATCAGTGCGCCATCAGTGCGCGACGCGGTCTTCGGGGTCGTCGCAGAGCTCGTCGAGCACCAGTGAATCGGGCTCCATGCCAGAGCTCCAGTACACCATCAGCACGATGATCTTCAGGTCGTCCAGCGACACCGGGGAGCCGCGCGCAGCCATGGCGCGGTCGATGACGATTTCCCGCAGGTGGGCCGGCAACACGCCGGCGCTTTCCAGGAAGGTGACGAAGCCCAGGCACTGGGCGCCCAGATGATCCTGCTCGGCGACCGAGTACACACGCATGCTGTGCGGCGACTGCAGGTTCGCGATCCGTGCTTCGGTGGGGGCGTTGGGCAGGATCTGTGCGGCCTGCGTGGCGGAATTCAGACCATCCAGCCAGGTGAGTGCCTCGCGGATCTCGTCGGCTTCGAAGCCGACGGCGGTCAGTTTGCGGCCCAGTTGCTCAAGCTCGGGGCACGCATCGCCTCTCCAGTAGTTTTCGTAGACGAAAACGAGGACTTCAAACATGGCTTTCAATATAGCGCAGAAATCGTGCGCTGCGGCAATCTCCTGTAACGCACACTTTTTTGTTGCCCACGTGCATCAGCCGTCATGCCGATGCCATGCGCTGGAACAGGCCACCGGGCAAGCGGCCGACGTGGCCATCCAGCTCGAGTTCCAGGAGTCTGGCTTGCAGGGTTGCCGTGGGCAGGCCTGTCCGCGCACACAGCGCGTCCAGACTCACCGGGTCATGCCCCATGTGGATCAGCAGGCCGCTGTCGTCCTCGGAGGCCGGTTCGCCTGCCCCGTCGCTGCGGAACAGGCCGGGGCTGTTTGGCGCAAGGGTCTCGGGCAGTCGCAGTTCCTCGAGGACATCCTGCGCAGACTCGACCAGTTTGGCTCCCTGGCGGATGAGCGAATGGCAACCGCGTGACTGCGGCGAATGGATCGACCCCGGGATCGCAAAAACCTCCTTGCCTTGCTCGCCCGCATAGCGCGCGGTGATCAGCGAGCCGGACTGCAGGGCCGCTTCGACGACCAGCGTGCCGGCTGAAAGACCCGAGATGATGCGGTTGCGACGTGGAAAGTTGGCTTGCACCGGCGGCGTACCCAGCGGGAACTCGCTCATGATCAACCCGCGTTGGGCGATGCGATGCGCCAGATCGCGATGCCGTGCCGGATAGACACGATCGAGCCCGGTGCCGACGACCGCGACCGTGGCAAGACCGTCGGCGCCCGGTCCTTCCAGCGCGCCTTCGTGCGCGGCGGCATCCACGCCCAGCGCCATGCCGGATATCACGGCCAGCCCGGCATCGCTGAACGCGCGCGCGAACTGTTTTGCGTTGGCAGTGCCTTGCGGCGTCGGATTCCGGCTGCCGACGATCGCGACGCTGCGCCCGAGCGAAGGAAGCAGCGCAGGCTGACCCAGCATGAAGAGGACGAGCGGCGGATCCTCGGTGACCAGCAGCGAGGCGGGGTACATTGCGTCGCCCAGCGTGCACAGCCACCGTTGCGTTCCCTCGATGGGCGCCTCCTGCAGCCAGCGCCAGGTCGCTTCGACCTGCATTTCCAGATCCGGCGGTCGGGTCTGCAATGAGGTGACCTGCGCCGCGCTGGCGAGGGTGCCCAGTGCCGCAGTGTCCTGCTCGAAAATGGATTGGGGAAGGCCGAAGGCTGCAAGCAGGCGCCGGGCCGTTGTATTGCCCACACCGGGGCACAGGAGCAGCCGCAACCAGGCGGTGAGCTCGTCTCGTTGCAGGGAAAGCATCGACCGATACTAAAGCCCCGGATCGACGAACTTTCGAAACCGTGCGCAACAAGCGCGCGGACCGGGACGCCGGATCAGCGCGGATTGGTGATGCGGTCGCCCGGCTTGACGCCGTCGGTGATCTCGAGGATCAGTGCGTAAGACAGCTTCTCGAACGGACGGAACACCATCAGCAGGCCGTTGCGCTCGTCGGGCAGCTTGAGTTCGGTCTTCTTGCCGTCCACGCGGTCGGTCACGACTTCACCGCTCTTGAGGATGGCGAGCACATGGCCGCTTTCCAGCCCGTCGCGGGTGCCACGGTTGATGACCACGACCTGGTTCTGGGCAGCGAAGCGCACGGCACTGCCGTACACCGAGACGATGCTGCCGGTCACGGCCTTTTCAGGCGCGCGCGGGGTGTAGCTCACCAGCTGGCGCGGCGGCTCGGGCAGGAGACGGTCGCCGGCGCGGATTTCTTCCTTCGCGGCGACGATGTCGATGGTCGCGGGGATGAGTTCCACGCGCGGCTTCTCGTCCTTTTTGGCCGGTGCCTCGCGCTGGGATTCGCCACGCACCAGGTCGGCCTTGCCGACGTATTGGGCTTCGTAGCCGAGCACTTCACCCGTGTCCGGGTCAGTCAGCGCAACGGCATTGCGGAAGATGCGGTAGTCGCGCGGCTGGCCTTGGGCCGTGGAAAGCGGCGTGGCGTCGGCACCGCGTGCGTAGACGCGATCGCCCTTGGAGATCAGCACACGGTTCTCGGCAGCAGAAACGATGCGCGGTGCGGCAAGCAGCGCGTTCTGGTCGACGATGATCGGCTCGGCCAGGAACGGCTCGATCAGGTTCGGCTTGAGCGTGGGCAGGGCCAGGTCGGACAGCGACTCATAGCGCGTGCGCGGCGAAACGCGCACGGTGTCGGTCGGGATGCCGTTGGCATTGGCCTGGCGCATGCGCAGGGTGGCACGGCCGCCGTTCTTGTCCAGGTACAGCTGCTGGCCGGGGTAGATGCGGTGGGGATTGCGGATTTCTTCCAGGTTCATGCCCCACAGCTCGGGCCAGCGCCACGGGCTCTTGAGGAACAGGCCGGAAATGGCCCAGAGCGTGTCGCCGCTCTTGACGGTGTATTCGTCCGGCGCATTGGGCGACAGCTCGCTGAGCGGGACGCCGGCCTGGGCCACCTGCTGGGCCGTGGCCTTCTGGTTCGGGGTGACGGGAAAGTTCTGCGCCAGGGCCGGAAGGGCGAACATGGCGGCCAGCGCTGCAGCGGTGGCGGTTACTTTCATGGTTTGTGTCATCTTTTGTTGCATTAAGCGCTTCCCCGGGGTCGCCGGCGGGCGGCGTTCATGGCGCCCAACCCCCCGGAAGAACTTGACAAATCACTGTTGATTTTGCGCTCAAGCCCTTGATTGGGCAATGTTTATCACCTTCGGCGGCTGCGGGGAGCGGTAAAAGTAGCGAAAATAGCGACATCTTTCCCACGATTCCATGGCCAAACTGAGCATTCTTCGCTTTCCCGACCCACGGCTGCACACGGTCGCCCGGCCTGTGCAGGCGGTGGACGCGCGCATCCGCACCCTGATCGCCGACATGCTCGAGACCATGTACGACGCCAATGGCATTGGCCTGGCGGCCACACAGGTGGACGTGCACGAGCGGCTGATCGTCATCGACGTGTCGGAAGAGCGCGATGAGCCGATGGTGCTGATCAACCCGGAAATTGTCTGGGCCAGCGAAGAAAAGCGCGTGGGTGACGAAGGCTGCCTGTCGGTGCCCGGCATCTACGATGGCGTCGAGCGTTCGCTGGCCGTGCGCGTGAACGCAATGGATGGCGACGGGCAGCTCCGCACCATCGAGGCCGAAGGCCTGCTGGCCGTGTGCATCCAGCACGAGATGGACCATCTGGCGGGCAAGGTGTTCGTCGAATACCTCTCTCCGCTCAAGCGCAACCGCATCAAGACCAAGATGCTCAAGCAGCAGCGCGTCGAGCAGGACTGACGTGGCAGCCTTCCTGTCCCGTGGCGTTGCGGCGGTCGTGGCCGCTGGCTTGCTGTGGGGCTGCGCATGGGAGCCGACCCGCGTACCACTCGGAACACCTGAAGCCGAAGTCGTGCAGCGCCTCGGGGCGCCGACCGGGCGTTATGCCATGCCGGACGGCACCACCCGCCTCCAGTATTCCCGCCAGCCGATGGGGCCGGCCGTCAGCAACATCGACCTGGACGCGCAGGGCCGCGTGCGCGTGATCACCCAGGTGCTGGAAGACGCACGTTTCCACCAGGACATCCGCAGCAACGAATGGACGCGCGAGGACCTGCTGCGCCACTACGGCCAGCCTGCGTTCCGTTCGCAGGTGAGCAGCTTCAAGGGCGATGTCTGGACCTGGCGCTACCACTGGTACAACACGCCGCGCCTGCTGCACGTCTTCGTGGACACCCAAGGCGTGGTGCGCCGCTACGAGACAGCCGACGAGCAGTTCCTCGAGCCCGACCTCTGAACGACACAGTCCGGCCCCACTAAACTTCCGCCATGCGTCTGATCTTTGCGGGTACGCCCGAGTTTGCCCGCGCGGCCCAGGAACGCCTGCACGCGGCGGGCTTCGACATCGTCCTCGTCCTCACCCAGCCCGACCGGCCTGCAGGCCGCGGCATGAAGCTCCAGGCATCCCCCGTCAAGGCGTTCGCGCTGGACAAGGACATCGCCGTTGCGCAGCCGCGCAGCCTGCGGCTGGACGGCAAATACCCGGAAGACGCAACCGCCGCGCGCGAGGCCATCCTTGCCGCGAAGGCCGACGCGATGATCGTTGCCGCCTACGGCCTCATCCTGCCGCAATGGGTGCTCGACACACCGCGACTGGGCTGCCTCAACATCCATGCGAGCCTGTTGCCGCGCTGGCGCGGCGCGGCCCCCATCCACCGGGCCATCGAGGCGGGCGACGCGGAGACCGGCGTCACCATCATGCAGATGGACGCGGGCCTGGACACGGGCGACATGCTGCTCATGGAACGCGGGCCGATCCGTGAGGACGACACCACCGCGAGCCTGCACGACCGGCTGGCGAATCTCGGTGGCCGCATGATCGTCGAGGCGCTGGAGCTCGCGGCCTGTGGCGGCCTCGTGCGCACGCCGCAACCGGCCGATGGCGTGACCTACGCGCACAAGATCGAAAAGCACGAGGCCGCCATCGACTGGACGAACCCGGCCGCCCTGATCGCAAGACGCGTCCGCGCGTTCAACCCGTTCCCCGGCGCCGTGGCCGTTCTGGCAGAGGAAGCGCTCAAGATCTGGTCGGCGCGTGCATTGCCCGGCACGGCTGGGGCTGCGCCCGGCACCGTGCTTGCGGTGCACGCCGACGCGGTGGATGTGGCCACGGGCGACGGCATCGTGCAGCTCCTGCAGGTGCAACGCGCGGGCGGCAAGCGGCTGGCTGTGGCAGACTTCCTGCGGGGCTTCGATCTCAAGCCCGGCATGACGTTCGAAGAAAAGTAGCCCGTGTTTTTCCTTCCCGCGCTGCGCGCCCATCCTGAATTCACCATCGGCAAGAACGAGATGTGGCCCCAGGCCCCAGGCGTGGCTGCATGGGGCCTGATGACCGGCGTGGCGATGGTCAAGTCGGGCATGACGGTGTTCGAGTCTCTCGCGATGACCTTCATCGTCTTCGCAGGCAGCTCGCAGCTCGCGTCCATCCCGTTGCTGGTGGCCGGCGCGCCGGTCTGGGTGATCCTGGCGACCGGCTTCTGCGTGAACCTGCGTTTCGTCGTCTTCAGCCTGCACATGCGGCCTTACCTTGCGCACCTGCCGCGCTGGATGCGGATGGGTCATGGTTATTTCACCGCGGACCTGCAGTACGTGCTGTTCGTCAAGCGCTTTCCCGATCCGGCGCAGGACACCGCGGGCCGCGACGCGCAGGAGGCCTACCTTGCCGGCAACAGCTGGGTGAACTGGGCGAGCTGGATGGTGGCGAGCGTGATCGGTGTGGTGCTGGCCAATTTCATTCCTACCAGCTGGGGCCTCGGTTTCGCGGGCATCCTGTGCCTCATCGGCATCATGTGCTCGCTGGCGACCACGCGGCTGCGGATTGCTGCCGCAGGTGTGGCCGCCGTCGTGGCGATCGCCGCGTACTCGCTGCCATTGCGGCTGAACATCGTGGCTGCCATCGGCGCGGCCGTGCTGCTGTGCCTGGGCATGGAAAAACTGCGGCCAGCGGAAAGGGCGGGGCCATGAGCGGTACGGACCTCTGGACGTTGCTCGTCATCGTCGGTCTGGGGTGCGTGACCGTGCTGGCGAGGTCTTTCTTCCTGATCTCGAACAAGGCCTGGAAGCTGCCGCACTGGGCCGAGCGTGGCCTGCAGTACGCACCGATCGCCGCCCTGGCTGCGGTGGTGGCGCCCGAAGTCATCGCCACGCAAGGCGTGCTGATCGGCAGCCTGGCCGATGCCCGCGTGTTCGGTGCGCTGGCCGGCGTTGCCGCCTACTACTGGCGGCGTGATGTGCTGCTCACCATCATCGTGGGCATGGCGGTGTACCTGCCCTTGCACATCGGGCTGGGCTGGTAGCCGGAACAGGGAGTCGCTTCCCTACAATCGGTGTCCTATGAATGTCATCCGATTCTCCGACCTGTGCGCGCAGGGCAAGGCCAGCGGCCAGCGCGTGTTCATCCGGGCCGACCTCAACGTCCCGCAGGACGATGCCGGCAACATCACCGAAGACACGCGCATCCGCGCCTCGGTGCCCTGCATCGCGATGGCGCTGAAAGCCGGCGCTGCAGTCATGGTCACGAGCCACCTCGGCCGCCCCACCGAAGGTGAATTCAAACCCGAAGATTCGCTTGCGCCCGTCGCGAAGCGCCTGGGCGAACTGCTGGGCCGCGAGGTGAAGCTGGTTTCCGACTGGGTCGACGGTGTCGACGTGAAGCCGGGCGAAGTCGTGCTGCTGGAGAACTGCCGCCTGAACAAGGGCGAGAAGAAGAACAGCGAAGAATTGGCGCGCAAGCTCGCAGCGCTGTGCGACATCTTCGTGCACGACGCCTTCGGCACAGCGCACCGTGCGGAAGCGTCCACCTACGGAATCGCACAGTTCGCCAGGATCGCCTCCGCCGGCCCGCTGCTCGCGGCCGAAATCGACGCGATCGGCAAGGCGCTCGCCAACCCGAAGCGGCCGCTGGTCGCCATCGTGGCGGGCAGCAAGGTGTCGACCAAACTCACCATCCTCGAGAGCCTGTCGGCCAACGTGGACGGCCTCATCGTCGGCGGCGGCATCGCCAACACCTTCATGCTGGCCGCTGGCCTGCCCATCGGCAAGAGCCTGGCCGAACCGGACCTCGTGGATCAGGCGAAGGCGGTGATCGACGCCATGGCCGCGCGCGGCGCGCAGGTGCCGATTCCCGAAGATGTGGTGACGGCCAAGACCTTCGCGGCCGACGCGCCTGCGACCGTGAAGGCCGCGACCGACGTGGCGGCGGATGACCTGATCCTGGACATCGGCCCGAAGACGGCCGCAAAGCTGGCACAGACGCTCAAGTCCGCCGGCACCATCGTCTGGAACGGCCCCGTCGGCGTGTTCGAGTTCGACGCGTTCGCCAAGGGCACCGAAGCAATCGCACGTGCGATTGCCGACAGCGACGCGTTCAGCATCGCGGGTGGCGGCGACACGCTGGCCGCCATTGCCAAGTACGGCATCGAGAAGGACGTGGGCTACATCTCCACCGGCGGCGGCGCCTTCCTCGAGGTGCTGGAAGGCAAGACGCTGCCGGCGTTCGAGATTCTCTCGAAACGCGCGGCGGGTTGAGGGTCAGGCCGGCTGCGGCGAGGGCTCGCTCGTCGCGCGGCCCTTGAAGTCGGTCCAGCAGCGCTGCGTGAAGTCGTACAGCTTGCAACGGCGCGCCGTGTCGAAATACCAGCGCCACGAGAAGCGCTGGATCACGATGCGGCCGGGCAGCATGTCTTCCAGCATCTTCTGCGCGTTCTTCAGGCGGTAGAGCGGCACGCTCATGTCCACGTGGTGCGCCGTGTGCTCCATGATGTGGTGCATCAGCGAGCCGATGCGCCACGGGAAGGTCAGGTGCACGGTGGTAGACACGAAAGGCTGGGCGCGTTGCCACTTGGCCTTGTCGTCGTGCCAGGACACCTTGACGTGCGTGTGGTGCACGTACACCACGAAGCCGATCATGGCGCACCAGAACAGGAAGGGCACGAGACCGGCCGTGACCAGCAGCGTCAGCACCGACTGGTCGGTGAAGTACGCGGCGGCCCACAGCGCGCCAGCCCACAGGGCCGCGAACGCGGTCACCAGCACGCCGTCCCAGACGAACGCGGCGCGGCGCGTGGGCATGGCTTCACGGCTCGGGAAGAACATCTTGTTCCACCAGATCTCGATCATGTAATACAGGCCCGGCGCCCAGCCGCTGCGGTAGACGCGTTGCATCAGGCGCTGGCGCAGGGGCAGTGCGGCGTATTCCTCGGGCGTGAGCGGCGCCCACACGAAATCCACGCCCTTGAGGTTGGTGAAGCCGTGGTGCACCACGTTGTGGCCGACGTCCCACAGGCTGTAGGGCGTGAGCGAGGGCAGGAAGGCGATGCGGCCCAGCCACTTGTTGAGTTTGCGGTGCTCGGTCAGGCTCTGGTGGCAGGCGTCATGGCCGATGATGAACAGGCGGCCGATCACGAAACCGGCGGCCAGGCCGCACAGCGTCTTGGCCCACCACGGGTCGAACAGCACGGCGGCGGTGTACAGGCCCAGCAGCAACGCGTAGTCGAAGGCGAGCAGCAGGAAAGCGCGCAGCGTGTTGCGTTCGGACAGCGGCATCAGCCATTCGCGCAGGATCTTGCGGTGCGGAAGCGGTTCGGCCGGAGACAGCGGCGCGGCAGGCAGATGGCCGTCGGACGGCTGCCTGGAGGTCAGTTCGGGCGTTTGATTCATGGCGCGGATGATAAACAGTCGCAGTGACAGCCCGCTGACTGGGATCAACCTGTAGGGGAATTGGGGGCGCCAGGAATGTAACGGGGTCGGAACCCGGGCAACTACCGGAGCAATTGCGCCATGTGAGAATGCGCCATCGAACCAGAGCCCCCAGGAGACAGACATGGTCAGCCGTGCAACCAAGATCGTGGCCACCCTCGGCCCCGCTTCCAGCGACCCAGCCCTGCTGGAACAGATGATCCGCGCCGGCGTGAACGTCGTGCGCCTGAACTTCAGCCACGGCAAGGCGCAGGACCACATCGACCGGGCGACGCTGGTCCGCGAGGCCGCGCAGCGTGCCGGCCGCGAGGTGGCCATCATGGCCGACCTGCAGGGGCCCAAGATCCGCGTCGGCAAGTTCGCCGAAGGCAAGGTGATGCTGGTCTCGGGCGCGCCCTTCGTGCTGGATGCGTCGCGCACCGAGCCCGGCGACATCCACGGCGTGGGCCTGGACTACAAGGAACTGCCGCGTGACGTGAAGGCGGGCGACATCCTGCTGCTGAACGACGGGCTGATCGTGCTGGCCGTGGAAGCCGTGCGTGGCGAGCAGGTGCACACCGTGGTGCGCCTGGGCGGCGAGCTGTCCAACAACAAGGGCATCAACAAGCAGGGCGGCGGTCTTACGGCGCCGGCGCTCACCGCCAAGGACATGGACGACATCAAGACTGCGATGAGCTTCCAGGCCGACTATCTGGCCGTGAGTTTTCCCAAGAACGCGACCGACATGGAAATGGCCCGCCAGCTGGCCAATGTGGCCGCAGCAGAATACCGGCACCGGCCCGCGCTGATCGCCAAGATCGAGCGCGCCGAGGCGATCCCCCGGCTGGAGGAAATCCTCATGGCCAGCGACGGCATCATGGTGGCGCGCGGCGACCTGGCCGTCGAGGTCGGCAACGCCGCCGTGCCTGCGCTGCAAAAGCGCATGATCAAGCTCGCGCGCGACAACGACAAGGTCGTCATCACCGCCACGCAGATGATGGAGAGCATGATCACCAACCCCGTCCCCACGCGCGCCGAGGTCAGCGATGTGGCCAACGCCGTGCTCGACGGCACCGATGCGGTGATGCTGAGCGCCGAGACGGCGGCCGGCCGCTATCCGCTGGAAACGGTGATCGAGATGGCGCAGATCTGCAGCGCCGCAGAAGCCGCGGAAGACGTGGAGCTGGACGCTGACTTCACCGGCAAGACTTTCGGCCGCATCGACCAGTCCATCGCCATGGGCGCGCTGTTCACTGCCCATCATCTGGGCGCGAAGGCCATCGTGGCGCTGACCGACTCGGGCTCGACCGCGCTGTGGATGAGCCGCCACCGCATCCACATCCCGATCTACGCGCTCACGCCCAAGCTGGCGACCCAGCGAAAGATGGCGCTCTATCGCAACGTGCGCCCGCTGCTCATGGACCAGAGCGTGGACCGCGACACCGCGCTCAGCGAAGCCGAAGGCCACCTCAAGAAGCGCAACATCGTGCAGCCGGGCGATGTGTATGCCATCACCTGCGGCGAGCCCATGGGCGCGCCGGGCGGCACCAACATGCTCAAGATCGTCCGGGCGAGCTGACGGCCCGCCCTCTCCATCAGTCGAAACGCCAGGACACACCCGTCACGAGCGCGGTGTCGGTCGACTTGAGGCCCAGGCCCGGGTCGCTGTTGTAGCGCATCGACAGGCCGGCAGTCAGGTTGAGCGACTTGGTCATCGCCACCGACACCTTGGCATCGAACACCGCGCGCTTCTGGCCTGAATCGCGCAGGTTCGGATAGAACGTGAGCTTCTGCTGGAAGGTCGCGGTGTCGGTCAGCTTGTGGTTGGACTCTTCGCCCATCACCAGTTCGAGCCGTCCGTAGCTGGTGCGCGTCTGACCGTCGATGACGGCGGGGTTGGCGTAGTTGTCTTGGGTGTAGGCCAGACCGCCGGTCACGTCGAACGTGTGCCGTTCGCTCTGGAAGACGTGATAGCCCAGACCGCCTGCGAATGTGCTGCGCAGGTCGAGGTTGGCCAGTTCGTCGCGCAGGAAATCACCCGAACCGAAGCCGAAGATCGCGCCGCTGATGTCGCGGTTGTATTGCGTGCCGGCGAGGTAACGCTCTGTCGT
The DNA here is from genome assembly GCF_049445855.1 of Variovorax sp. VNK109. Classification (NCBI taxonomy): domain Bacteria; kingdom Pseudomonadati; phylum Pseudomonadota; class Betaproteobacteria; order Burkholderiales; family Comamonadaceae; genus Variovorax; species Variovorax sp. VNK109. Next base: position 281,506 of record NZ_JBMSDV010000004.1, read on the forward strand.
GCGCGTGCCGTTGTTGCGCGCGGTCTGCACCTGCGATGTGAAGGTCCACTTGTCGCCCGAGGTCACGCGCGCGCCGTCGAACTGCAGGTTGAGTGCGGCGGAGCTGCTGTTGCCGGACGTCGCGTTGGCCGCAGCGGTGAACAGGTAGCGCCATTCACCATCGGGTTTGAGGGTGACCTGCGCGTGGCTCGTGCCTGCTGCAACGAATGCGGATGCGGCCAGTGCGCAGCGCAGCACGCGCGCCTTCCGGGATGAGGGGCGGTACATGGGACTTCTCCTGCTCGAAAACTGCTTTGACCCAGTGGGTTCAAATGCCCGGTACAGGAGTTCCAGCCGAATGGTGAGTAGATGTTTCGCGTCGAAAACCTCGTGCGAACTTCGTCAGACCACGTGCAAGCTGTGCCGACAGCAAGCCGACGACCGCGCCGCAGAGGATGTCCGCCGGGAAGTGCACGCCCAGGCACAGGCGGCTCCAGGCGATCAGCGCGGCCACACCGAAGCCCGCGATCATCGCCATGCGCGGCACGCGCGAAAGAAGGAGCGAACACGCAAATGCGAAGGCGCCTGATGCATGGAGACTCGGCAACCCGGGGCCCCCGGAGTGGTCAATCCACTGGATGCCGAGCCCCAGCACCGCCGGCCGGGGCATCGCCAGGCCATGCCGGAGCAGCCGCGCCGCGATCCATGCGAGCAGCAGGGCGAGCACCGTCTGCAAGGCTGCATCGCGCAGCGCGGGACGCCACACCGCCGTCGCCAGCAACGCGGCAATGCTCAGGCCCGGGAGGTACAGCGAGGCGTACTTCGCCAGCAGAATCAGGTCGGAGGGCGTCTGCGGTCCGGCATTGATCCAGAGAAAAAGGGCGATTTCCGGCGAATTCATGCCGCCAATCTAGTGACGGCAGATGAATCCAAAGTGAACGCCGGATGACGGTTTTGCGGCAATGGCTGACAGCCAACCGGGGCAAGCGCCTTAAAATCTTGGGTTTGGCGGCGATACGGCGTGATCCGCGATCTGCCCGCCACCCGATTCCCCAACTTTCCGGACCTACGACCATGGCACTAGTTTCGATGCGAGAGCTGCTCGACCACGCAGCCGAGAACGGCTACGGCATTCCCGCCTTCAACGTGAACAATCTCGAGCAGGTGCAGGCGGTCATGGAAGCGGCCAGGGAAACCGGCGCGCCGGTGATCCTGCAGGCCAGCGCCGGTGCGCGCAAGTACGCGGGCGAACCCTTCATCAAGCACCTGATCCAGGCCGCCGTCGAGATGTACCCGAACATTCCGCTGGTGATGCACCAGGACCACGGCAGCTCACCGCAGGTGTGCCAGGGCGCGATCAACCTCGGGTTCGGCTCCGTCATGATGGACGGCTCGCTGATGGAAGATGCCAAGACGCCGGCCAGCTTCGACTACAACGTCGACGTGACCCGCCGCGTCGTCGAGATGGCGCACAAGGTGGGCGTCACCGTGGAAGGCGAGCTGGGCTGCCTGGGCAACCTCGAAACCGGCGAGGCGGGCGAGGAAGACGGTGTCGGCGCCGAGGGCAAGCTGGACCACAGCCAGATGCTCACCGACCCCGAAGAAGCCGCCACCTTCGTCCAGGCCACGCAGCTGGACGCGTTGGCCATCGCCATCGGCACCAGCCACGGCGCCTACAAGTTCAGCCGCAAGCCCACGGGCGACATCCTGGCGATCTCGCGCGTGAAGGAAATCCACAAGCGCATTCCCAACACCCATCTGGTGATGCATGGCTCGTCTTCTGTGCCGCAGGAGCTGCTGGCCATCATCAACCAGTACGGCGGCAAGATGAAGGAAACCTTCGGCGTCCCCGTCGAGGAAATCCAGGAAGCCATCAAGCACGGCGTGCGCAAGATCAACATCGACACCGACATCCGCCTGGCCATGACCGGCGCGGTACGCAAGTTCCTGGCCGAGAACCCCGACAAGTTCGACGCGCGCGAATGGCTCAAGCCCGCGCGTGAAGCCGCCAAGCAGGTCTGCAAGGCGCGCTACATCGAGTTCGGCTGCGAAGGCCAGGGCGCGAAGATCAAGGGCGAAAGCCTGCAGGTCGTGGCCGCGAAGTACGCCCGGGGCGAGCTCGCCCAGGTCGTCGCCTGAGCGCGCGGCATGAGTTCTTCCCTGCACACCTCCTCCCTCACCTCACTGCCACTGCTGGCGCGTGGCAAGGTGCGCGACAACTACGCCGTGGGCGACGACCGCATCCTGATGGTGGCGAGCGACCGCATCAGCGCATTTGACGTCATCATGGGCGAGCCGATTCCCGGCAAGGGCGAACTGCTCACGCAGATGGCCCTGTTCTGGTTCGACAAGCTCGGCCACATCTGCCCCAACCACCTGACCGGCGACGCGCCCGAGAGCGTGGTGTCGGCCGCCGAAATACCGCAGGTGCAAGGCCGCTCGATGCTGGTCAAGCGCCTCAAGCCCATCCCGGTGGAAGCCGTGGTGCGCGGCTATCTGGCCGGCAGTGGCTGGAAGGAATACCAGCAGGGCCAGTCGGTCTGTGGCGTGCCGCTGCCTGCGGGGCTGAGGAACGCGGACAAATTGCCCGAGCCGATCTTCACGCCCGCTGCCAAGGCTGCGGCAGGCGAGCACGACGAGAACATCAGCTACCAGCAGGTGGTGGATGTGGTCGGTGCCGACATGGCCGCGCAGATCCGCGACATCAGCATCGCCATCTACAGGACGGCGGCGGAGTTCGCAGCCACCAAGGGCATCATCATTGCCGACACCAAGTTCGAGTTCGGCCTGGACGAGAAGGGCGCGCTGGTGCTGATGGACGAGGTGCTCACGCCGGATTCGTCGCGCTACTGGCCGGCCGAAACGTATGCGAAGAGTGTGGCGGAAGGCATCAACCCGCCGAGCTACGACAAGCAGTACCTGCGCGACTGGCTCGAGGCCGTGCGCATCAACGGCAAGCCCTGGGACAAGACGCCGCCCGCGCCGCGCCTGCCCGATGAAGTGGTGAAGAAGACGGCGGACAAGTACCGAGAAGCGCTGACGCGGCTCACGGCCTGAGCGCCGGTCGCTCAGTTCAGCATCATGCTGAGCTTGCGGCGGTAGCTGGACACCAGCGCCGCCTGCGGGTCTTCGGCCATCGCGGCCTTGCCCGTGAGTTCGATGCCGCCGGCCGTCTTACCCGGTGTTTCGGCCCCGGCCTTCGGCTTGGCCGGAGACAGCAACTCCAGAATGGCGATGAAGGTCTTGCGCGGGGCTTCGTCGGCCCACTTCTTGTCGCGCATGATGATTTCAAGCAGCTCGTCCATCGCGGCGGTCCATTCGCCGTGCGCCATGAGCACGCGGCTCTTGGCATAGCGGGCGTCGAAATCGCGCTTGTTGGCGGCGATCAGTTCGTCGAACTGCGCGGGCGACCAGCGGCCGCGCTTGTCCTGCTCCACGAACACCATGGCATCGAGCCACTGGGCCAGCGCGTCGAAGCGCAGCTGCTTGGGAATCTGCGCCATGGCCGGTGCCAGCGCGGCAGAGGCTTCCTCGAACTGGCCGGTCGCGATCAGCAACTGCACATATTCGAAGCGAACGTCGTCATTGGCCGGGTTGATGGCCAGCGCTTCCTGCAGCTTGGCGAGCGCCGCCGCCGTGTCGCCCGATTCGAGCAGCGCCTCGGCTTCGTCGCTGCCTGCTTCGGCCGCAAGTTCGTCTTCGCTGGGCAGATGCTTGTCCAGGAACTGCTTCACCTGCCCTTCGGGCATCGCGCCCATGAAACCATCGACCGGCTGGCCGTTCTTGAGCAGGATGCAGGTCGGGATGCTGCGGATGCCGAAGGCAGCAGCGATCTGCTGCTCGTCGTCGGAGTTGATCTTGACCAGCTTGAAGCGACCGGCGTAGTCGTTTTCGAGCTTCTCCAGGATGGGGCCGATGGTCTTGCACGGGCCGCACCACGGGGCCCAGAAATCCACCAGCACCGGCGTGGTCATCGAGGCGGCAATGACCTCGGCTTCGAAATTTTCAATGGTGACGTCGAGCATGGGGCTTCAGGTCGGGGCTAAAAAGTAAAATTCAAACTTCAACTTGGACTTCAACTCGGATAAATGGCCGCCGCGCAAGGGCGGACATGTCCCCCCGCACTATGACCCAGATCCTCGTCGGTGTCGTCATGGGTTCCAGTTCCGACTGGGACACCATGCAGCACGCAGTCCAGATTTTGCAGGAGTTCGGCATCGCCCATGAGGCGAAGGTCGTTTCCGCGCACCGCATGCCGGACGACATGTTCGCCTACGCCGAGGCCGCCGCCGGGCGCGGTTTGCGCGCGATCATCGCCGGCGCAGGCGGCGCGGCGCATCTGCCGGGCATGCTGGCGTCCAAGACCACGGTGCCGGTGCTGGGCGTGCCGGTGGCCAGCCGGCACCTGCAGGGGGTGGATTCGCTGCACAGCATCGTGCAGATGCCCAAGGGCGTGCCGGTGGCCACGTTCGCCATCGGCAATGCGGGTGCGGCCAACGCGGCGCTGTTCGCGGTGGCGATGCTCGCGACAGGCGACGCGCCGCTGCGCACGCAACTCGACACCTTCCGCGCCCGCCAGACCGAAGCCGCCCGCGCGATGACGCTGCCGCCCGCCGCATGACGCAGCCGATCCTGCCGGGCGTGAACCGGGAAACGACGCTGGGCGTCATGGGTGGCGGCCAGCTGGGCCGCATGTTCGTGCATGCCGCGCAGCAGATGGGCTATTTCACGGCGGTGCTCGATCCGGACGAGGTGTCACCCGCCGGCCGCGTGAGCCATCACCACATCCGCACGCCCTACACGGACGAAGCCGGCCTCGCGAAGCTCGCGGAAGTCAGCGTGGCCGTGACCACCGAATTCGAGAACGTGCCGGCGCCCGCGCTGGAAAAGCTGGCGGCCAGCGTGCCGGTGGCGCCTGGTGCCGCCGCCGTTGCCATCGCGCAGGACCGTGCGAAGGAGAAGGCGCACTTCGTGAAGTGCGGCGTGCCGTGCGCGCCCTATCTCGTCATCGAGACGCAGCAGCAGCTCGACGCAGCCGACGACGTTCTGCTGCCCGGCATCCTCAAGACCGCGCGCATGGGTTACGACGGCAAGGGGCAGATCCGTGTGAAGACGCGGCAGGAACTCGTGGCCGCGTGGAACCAGCTCAAGCAGGTGCCCTGCGTGCTGGAGCAGATGCTGCCGCTGGCCGCCGAATGCTCGGTCATCGTCGCGCGTGGCGCAGACGGGCAGATGGTGAATTTCCCGCCGCAGCTCAACGAGCACCGCGACGGCATCCTGGCCGTCACGCAGGTGTTCGACGGCAACATCGATCCGCTGATCGCGCAGCGTGCCGTTGCCGCGGCGCGCGCGGTGGCCGAGGGGCTGGACTATGTCGGCGTGCTGTGCATCGAGTTCTTCGTGCTCGGCGACGGCAGTCTCGTCGTGAACGAGATGGCCCCGCGCCCGCACAACAGCGGCCACTACACCATGGACGCCTGTGACGTGTCGCAGTTCGACCTCCAGGTGCGTACGCTCGCCGGCCTGCCGCTGGTGCAGCCGCGCCAGCACAGCCCCGCCATCATGCTCAACCTGCTGGGCGACCTGTGGTTCCCGGGGGCAGGCGATGAGACGCGCACACCGCCGTGGGATGCGGTGCTCGCGCTGCCCGGCATGCACCTGCACCTGTACGGCAAGGTCGAGGCGCGTCGCGGCCGGAAGATGGGCCACCTCAACATCACCGGCAACACGCCGGCCGACGTGCGCGCGAATGCGCTGAAGGCGGCGCAATTGCTGGGCATCGCGCCCTTCTGACGCGCGGCGCACGGACCACCCATGCTGCTGGACGGCCGCAAGCCCGCCGACATCGAAACTGCCGCGCAGATCCTGCGTGATGGCCGCCTGCTCGCGTTTCCCACCGAGACGGTCTACGGCCTCGGCGCGGACGCGTCGAGCGACACTGCCGTGGCTGCGATCTTCGATGCCAAAGGCCGGCCCAAAGACCATCCGCTGATCGTGCACGTCGCTTCGCCTGCGGCGGTGCCCGAGTTCGCGGCCAGCGTTCCTGATTTCGCGCAGAAGCTCATTGACGCCCTCTGGCCCGGGCCGCTCACGCTCATCCTGCCGCGTCGCGACGGTGTGGCGGCTGCGGCTGCCGGCGGGCAGGCCTCCATCGGCCTGCGCTGCCCCTCGCATCCGGTCGCGCTGGCGCTGCTCGAGGCCAGTGCGGCACTTGGCGTGCATGGCGTCGCGGGACCGAGCGCCAACCGCTTCGGCCGCGTGAGCCCGACCACGGCGGCGCATGTGCAGTCCGAGTTCGGGGACGCCGTCGCGGTGCTCGATGGCGGGCCGTGCGACGTGGGCATCGAATCGGCCATCGTCGACTGCACGCGCGGCGTGCCGGTGCTGCTGAGACCGGGCGTGCTCACGCGCGCACGGATCGAACATGCGCTGGGCCAGCCACTGGTCGGGCCGGAAGAATTCCTGGCGGAAGACGCGCCGCGCGCTTCCGGCACGCTGGAGTCGCACTACGCGCCCAATGCGCGCGTGCGCTTGATGGACGCCAAGGCGCTGCAGGCCGCGCTGAACGTGCTGGGCAGCGACGCGGCGCACATCGCGGTCTGGTCGCGCGTGATCCTGCGCAGCAGCTCCAGCCGCATCATCCGTCGCCGCATGCCCGACGACGCGGTGGCGGCGGCGCAGCAACTCTTCGGTGTGCTGCGCGAATTCGACACGCAGGGCGTGAAGCTGATCTGGGTAGAGACGCCGCCGCTCGATGCGGAGTGGGACGGCGTGCGCGACCGCCTGCAGCGCGCGGCCGCTTCCTGAAGCCCTTCCGGCCGGCTCTCAGGGCTGGTCGCGCGCGACCCAGTCCACCAGCGCGTCGATCGCGGGCCGCACCGCCGGCGCGTTCGGATGGTTGGCGATCATCACGACCACGTAGCGTCGTCCACTGGCTGCATGCACGTAGCCGGCGACCCCGGACGAGTCACGCAGCGTGCCCGTTTTCAGATGCGCTGCGCCGATGGACTTCGCACGGCTGCGGCGCATGGTGCCGTCCACGCCGGTGATGGGCAGCGACGACATCAGCTCCGGCATGACGGGGGAAGCCCATGCGGCCAGCAGCAGGCGCGCGAGACCTTGCGCACTGATGCGTTCACTGCGCGAGAGGCCCGAGCCGTTGTCCATCACGGGCATATCAGCCGCGCCGAAGCGCTCGCTCCACCACTGGCGGATCACGTCGCGCGAATTTTCCAGCGTGCCGCGCCCGCGCGCCTGCAGGCTCAGCGTCAGAAAGAGCTGCTGCGCCATCACGTTGTTGCTGTACTTGTTGATGTCGCGGATGACTTCGCCGAGCAGCGGCGAGCCGACTTCGAACGCGGGCTTGAGCCCGGCGGGTACCGGTCCTTCGCGCACCACGCCACGCAATGCGCCGCCGAGGTCCCGCCACATGCCTTCCACCGCGCGCGTGGCGTAGCTGCGCGGCTCCACATAGGCCACGGGCCACACGCGTTCGCCGCAGGTCGCCGGGTACCCGCCGAGGAAGCGGATGCGCGACGGGTCCGCGAAGTCGGCACGCAGCGCGCCGCGCCAGTCGCCGCAGGCTTCGAGCGTGAGCGGCACGGTGGCGGGCATCTGGACGCCGGCCAGCGGGGGTTCGTACTGCACCTGCGCCACGTTGGCATTGCGGTCCGGCACGAAGGTCATCACGACCGACTTGTAGTTCAGCAGCAGCGCGTCGGGCGAGGCGTTGTAGGGCCGCAGCGGTTCGCCGTCGAACGCGCCCGGGTCCTGCTCGGGCACGTCGAAGGCGCTGCGATCCAGCACGATGTCGCCCGCGATGCTGCGGATGCCCAGGCCCTGCACCCGGCGCAGCAGCAGCCAGACGCGCTCGACCACCAGCTTCGGGTCGCCCTGGCCGCGGATGTACAGGTTGCCGTTGAGCGTGCCGTTCTGCACCGGGCCGTCGATGTACACCGGCGTCTGCCAGCTGAAGGCCGGGCCGAGCTGGTCGAGCGCGGCGTAAGTGGTGACGAGCTTCATCACGGAGGCCGGATTCACCGGCACCTGCGCCCGGTGCGACAGGCGCGGCGGCGTCCTGCCATCGGCATCGGTCACCAGCACGGTCACGGCTTCGATGGGGAGTTTCGCGCGGGCGAGCGCCGCGCTGACTTCCGCGGGAAGCTGCGCCGGCATGACGGGGGAAGCGGTTTGCGCGTGGGCTGCAGCGGCGAACGCGATGGTCAGCGCGAGCCACAGGCGGGCAAGGTGGCGGAAATTCATGGCCGGATTATCGGGCGACCCCATGGGGCGGGATAATCGGAGGATGCGCCCGCCCTCCAGGCCCGTCGGCATCACCGCCGCCGTGGTCACCGTCCTTGTCTGGACCTCCTTCATCGTCATTGCCCGTGCCTCGGCCCAGCGGACGCTCAATCCGTTCGATCTGGCCTACCTGCGCATCCTGGGCGCGGCCATCGTGCTGCTGCCCTGGGGCGCCTGGATGGTCCGCCGGCGCGGGTTGCAGGGCTGGCTGGGCGTGTCGCCGCTGCCGCTGCGGCTCACGGCGCTCCTCGGCTTCTTCGGCGGGTTCCTGTACGCGCTGCTGGCTTACGCTGGTTTCTTCTTCGCGCCGGCGGCGCACGGCTCGGTGCTGATGCCCGGCAGCCTGCCGCTGTGGACCACCTTGCTGGCCATGTTGCTGCTGGGCGAGCGCATCTCCTCCACGCGCGGCATCGGGGTCGGCTTCATCGTGGCGGGCGGCCTGCTGGTGGGCGGCGGCAGCCTGCTGCAGGCTTTCTCCGGCGGCAGCGGCATGTGGCGCGGCGACCTGCTTTTCATGTGCGCGTCCTTCTGCTGGGCCACCTACACCGTGCTGGCGCGCAAGTACGCGCTCGATGCGGTGCAGGCGACCATCGCCATCATCACCTTCGCATTCGTCGTCTACGTGCCCGCCTACACCGCGCTCGTGCTGCTGGACGCCGTGCCCAGCCAGCTGCTGCGTGCGCCCACGGGCGAAATCGTGTTCCAGCTGATTTTCCAGGGGCTCGGTTCGGTGGTGATCTCGGGCATCACGTTCACGACCATGGTGCAGTACTTCGGCCCGGTGCGCTCGACCATGATCACCGCGTTCGTTCCCGGCATGTCGGCGCTGGGCGCGGTGATCTTCCTGGGCGAGCCGCTGTACTGGAACCTGCTGGCAGGCCTCGCGCTCGCGACGGTGGGCATTTTGTTCGGCGTGCGTGCATCGCGCGGCAACGGCAGTGCCGAAGCCATCCCGACTGCAGACGGCGCGAGGCCCTGACATGCCGGGCCCATCCGCAACCTGTCGCCTGCTGGCCATGGACACCAGCACCGAAGTGCTGTCCATCGCCGTCATGAACGACGGCCGCGTCTTCGAGTACACCGGCCCTGGTGGCGCGCAGGCTTCATCCGCGCTGGTGCCAGCCATCATGGCCCTGCTGGCGGAGGCCGGCCTGCAACTCGCGCAACTCGATGCGATTGCATTCGGCCAGGGCCCCGGATCGTTCACCGGCCTGCGCACGTCGTGCGCCGTGGCGCAGGGCCTGGGCTTCGGCGCGGGTGTGAAGCTGCTGCCCGTGAACACGCTGCTGGCCGTGGCTGAAGACGCGCGGCATCGCCACGGCGTGCAGCAGGTGGTGGCCGTGCTCGATGCGCGCATGGACGAGGTGTATGCGGCTGCCTGCGATTTTTCCCGGCTGCCGGCCGGGGTCGATCAGGCGACGGCTCAGGGGGCAGCCCGGTTGGTGGCAGATCCCGCCCTGCTCAAACCGGAAGCCGTGCAGGTTCCGGCAGGCTCGGCGCTCGCCGGCAACGCTTTCAAGGCCTATGGCGCACGGCTTCCGGACGCCCCGCTCCGCATCGAGGCGCTGCCCACCGCAGCCGCCATGCTGCGGCTCGCACCGCACCTGTTGTCCGCGGGCCTCGCCGTGTCGCCGGAGATGGCCATGCCGCTCTACATTCGCGATAAAGTGGCGCAGACGACGGCGGAACGCGAAGCCGGAACCGCACCGAAAAGACCCAGATGAGCGCCGTACTCCAGCAGGAAGCCCGCTTCGAGCCCCTTTCGGGCCCGTGGCTCGATGCCGTGCTGGCGATCGAAGGCCGCGCCTATGCGCATCCGTGGTCGCGCGGCAACTTCATCGATTCGCTCAATGCGGGCTATGAAGCGCAGATGCTGCTGGGCGGCAACACCCTGTTGGGTTACTACGTGGCGATGAAGGGGGTGGATGAAGTGCACCTGCTCAACATCACCGTGGCCCCCGAGTACCAGCGGCAAGGCTGGGGCATGGTTCTGCTGGACGCGCTGACGCTGTGGTCGCGCGGCCAGGGCGCCGAGTGGCTCTGGCTCGAAGTGCGCGTGAGCAACACGCGCGCGCTCGCCATCTACGACGCACACGGCTACCGGCGCGTGGGCGAGCGCAAGGCCTACTATCCCGCCGCGGACGGCCAGCGTGAGGACGCGGTGGTCATGAGCCTGCGTCTGTGAGGGACGGATCGCGATGAGCCTGGAACTCGACGAGCGTCAACGCGCCATGCTGGCGGAGATGAATGTCCACGTGTGGATGCCGCCTGCCGTGGCACCCGCCGAAGTGCTGACGCAGGTCGCTGCCCCGGCGGTATCTACGCGCGCTCCGCGACAGGACGGCCCACCCGCAGCCGCCCCGGCATCCGTGCCGGCACCCGTCACCGCACGCATCACGGGCGACCGACCGGCCGGCATCGCCCGCATGTCGTGGGTCGAATTGCAAGACGCCGTAGCGGGCTGTCAGGCCTGCAAGCTTTGCCACAGCCGCCGCAACACGGTGTTCGGCGTGGGCCAACCGCCGGCCGTCGAAGGCGCGGCGCCGCAGGCCGACTGGCTCATCGTCGGCGAGGCGCCCGGCGAGAACGAAGACCTCCAGGGCGAGCCTTTCGTCGGCCAGGCCGGCAAGCTGCTGGACAACATGCTCACGGCAATCGGTCTTTCGCGCCACGAGAACGTGTTCATCGTCAACGTGCTCAAGTGCCGCCCGCCCGGCAACCGCAACCCAGAGCCCGAAGAGGTGGCGCAGTGCGAACCCTTCCTGCGCCGTCAGGTGGAGCTGCTGCAGCCGAAGATCATCCTTGCCATGGGGCGCTTCGCCGTGCAGTCGCTGCTGCAGACGCAGGATGCCATCGGCCGCCTACGCGGTCGCGTGCACCAGTACCACGGCGTGCCCGTGGTGGTGAGCTATCACCCGGCCTACCTGCTGCGAAACCTGCCGGACAAGGCCAAGGCCTGGGACGACCTGTGCCTGGCGATGGACACGGTCGCGCTCAACTCTCCAGCAGGTTGAACACTTCCGCGCGCTTGTGCGAGGTGGTCTGCGGCAGCGATTCCACCTGACGCACGGCGTAGGTCAGTTGCGGGCTGATGGCGTCCTGCAGCATGTCGACGATGGCATCTTCTTCCTCGATGGTGATCGGCCGGTCCATCACGACCTCGGCCTCGAAAGACGTCGCGGTCTTCTGGACCACGCGGTATTCCTTCACCGGTGCGCAGGCGAGCCAGTCGCGCACCACCAGCCGGAGTGCCTTGCGCGTGCCGTCCGGCAAGCGCAGCAGGAACAGCCGTCGGCCCAACAGCTGCGACAGGGCCTGCACGCCGGTGCCGCAGCCCGGGCATGTCGGATGCAGGGCGGCGATGTCGCCGAGGTCGTAACGGATCAACGGCGTCGCATACTGGTGCAGCGAGGTCACCAGCACCTTGCCCGGCTGGCCGGGCGGGCAAGCGCGGCCCTCGTCGTCGACCGTTTCGAGCCGGACGTTCGTCATGGCCACGTGGTAGTGGTCGTCGCTGTGCGGACACTGGAAGGCGAGCGGCCCGCATTCCTCGCAGGAGTAGCGGTCACGCACGGCGGCGCCGAGGATCTCCCGGGCTTTGCGCCTCAATGAGGGGCTCACGGCCGCGCCATAAGGCATGGCCTGTTCGAGGGGCGGCAGCTCCCAGCCGTTGGCCTGCGCATCGTCGAGCAGCCTCTCCAGCCAGCCCGGATACGAGATGAGGTAGCGTGGCCGATGTTCGAGCAACCATTGTGCGTGCTGCGCCGTGGTGAAGTCGCTGAAGCTTCGCCGCAGGATCCGGCCCGCGCCTTCCATGAAATCGGATTCGACCGCGAGGTGCGGCGTCTCGTTGCCTTTCACGCGCGCGTCGACCACGGCGCGCAGGCCGAGGTTGCTGCGGCCCTGACGAATGTTGTCCGCCGCGTAGGCGTGGTCGATCATGCGCTGCGTGAATTGGGAGACGAAGAAGTTCACGGCAATGCCGGTGGAGCCGGACGTGTTGCCCTTGCGCACGTTGCCATGGTGCGGCGGCACGGGCGCCGCGCCGTGGCGGGCGACCATCTGCGTGAGGTCATGGCGGTTGAGCACAGGCAGCCGCTCGGGATTCTCCCAGCCATCCCCGGCCTGCAGCCGGTCGGCCCACCAGGGCGTATGCGTCCGCAGCCAGCCTTGCAGGGCCCGCCACTGGATGTCCTGCCAGGCCTTCAGCTGCGCGAGGCCGCCTTGCTCGAGCTGGATGGTGAGATGTGCGTCGATCAGCCGGTTCAGCACCGGCGCGGGCATGTTGTCGGGCCAGGTGGTCATCCGGCGTGCTCCTGCGCGGCCAGGCCCACGACTTCCTGGCGCTTGCGGCCCGGCGGCCAGGGAATGGCGTCGAGTTGCTGCAGTTCGAAGCTGAAAGCGTCACCGACGATCTTTCGCAACATGGCCTGGGTGGCCTCTTGCTCCTGCGGCGTCATGGGCCGCTCGAGCACCAGCTCGACGCGGAAGCTCCGGAGCGAAGTCTGCACCAGGCGGTGCTCGCGAACCGGTGCGCAGGCCAGCCAGTCCTTGCCCAGCACACGCACGTAGCTGAGGGTGCCGTCGGGCGATTGCACCAGCGTGCGCTTGCGGCCCAGCAGCCTCGTGAGCGTGGGCACCTGCACGCCGCACACCGGGCAATGCGGCAGCATCGCGGCAATGTCGCCGACGTCGTAACGCACGGCTGCGTGCGCCCACTGATGCAGCGCGGTGGCCAGCACCGTTCCGGGCTCGCCGGGCGGCCTGGGCAGGCCGTTGTCGTCCACCACTTCGAGGATCACGTTGCTCACGGCCACGTGGTAGTGGTCGTCGCTGTGCGGGCACTGGAAGGCCAGCGGCCCGAGCTCCTCGCAGGAATAGCGGTCCTTCACGGTGGCGCCGAAGATGCGGCGGCAACGCTCGCGCAACTGCGCATCCACCGACTCCGAGAAGGTCATGATCTGCTCGATGCGCGGCGCAGTGAGGCCGTCGCGTTCGATGACGGACAGCATGCCCGACAGCAAGGTCGGATGTGTCGCGAGATACGCAGGCGATTGCGTGCACAGCCACCGCGCGTTCTCGTCCACGGTGAATGACGGAGAATGCCGCGCGACCTGCGGCGCCGGATGGAGCCACGGGTTGCCGGGAATCTCGACCTGCGCGCCGGCGTGCTCGTCCGGCGTGCCGCTGAGACTCATGACCTGCTTGCGCAGGTCGCGGCCCTGCCGCTGGTGGTCCGCCCAGTACATGTGGTTGTTGAGGCGGCCCGCCAGCTGCGAGTACTGGAACCGGACGGGCGCACCGCTGGAGCCCGACGTCGAATGGGGCATGACGCGGCCGTGCGACGCGGGCACGCGGGCGGGCCTTGCCGCGACACGCCGGTAGTCGGCCCGCCGCATGATGGGCAGCCGCGACAGGGCCGCCTCCGGGAAGGCCGCCGCGCCGAACCACTGCCGCCACGCGTCGTCCTGGCACAGCCACGTCATGAGCTCGTGCAGGCGCTCCTTCTGCCAGCCCTGCCACCATTCGGCGGGGCCTTGCTCCATCGTCAGGACCATGTGCGCGTCGGCCAGGCATTGAGCCACCGGCGCGGGCACCTGCTGCGGCCAGTCCAGCAGGCTGGCCGGCCGGGGTGCCTGCGGAGGCACCTGGCGCGGCAGGCGGAACTGCATGGACGGGAACGCTGTCATGTCGGTGTCAATCCTTGACCTGTGCTCCGGCGGGAACGACCTGCGGGTTGCGCGCTGCCGCCCGCGACGGCAGCAACACCGACGCGATGGCCACCGCCATCAGCACCACGGCCGTCCAGTCCTGCCAGTGCAGCACTTCGTCCAGCCACCAGGCGCCGCTGAACACGCCGAGCACCGGAATGAACATCACGCTGAGCGACGATGCCACAGGCGGCAGGCTGCGCGCAAGGTAGAACCACGCGCCCTGCGCGAAACCGAAGATCATGACGCCGTTGTAGACGATGGAGCCCCAGGCGGGCAGCGAGGGCATGTGCCAGCGGCTGCGTTCGAAGACCACGGCCAGGAGCGTCAGCGCCACCGAGGTGAGCAACAGCATCCAGAACGTGACGGTGAGCGTGTGCATCGGCACCCTGGTGCGGCGCATGAGGTGCGTGCCGATGGACCATGCCGCCGCGCCCGAGAGCATGAGCAGCACGGCCGCCGGACTGCCCGCAAGGTTGGTGAATTCGTGCCAGAGCAGCAGCATCGCGCCCACGGCGGCGGCGGCCACGCCCATCCATGCGCGGGGCGCGAGCCGGCTGCCGAAGAAGGCGGCGCCGAAGATGGCCGCGAAGATCGGCATGGTGTAGCCGAGGATGGCGGCGCGGCCGCTGGAGAGCGCGGGAATCGCGATCATCGCCAGCGCCTGCCAGGCGAGCATGTTGAAGACGGTGAGCACGCCGAGTTCGCGCCAGTGTTCGCGCGGCACGCGGAAGGGCACCTTCATCACCAGCAGCGTGACGGCCAGGATCGGCACGCCCATCCACATCGAGATGGCCCGGAAGCTGAACGGCGGGAAGTCCATCACCCCCACCTTCATGATCGGCCAGTTGATGCCCCAGACAATGGTGAGTGCGACGAGGATGACGAGCTGCTTGCGCGAGATGGACTGCATGGGTGGGGATTGTCGGACAACTCCCCGTGAACCGTAGGTGAACCTTAGAATTGCCGCATCATGACCTTCCTCGACAAGCTGGGCGCCGCCGGGCGCGCCAATGCCTCCATGCTGTGCGTGGGCCTGGACCCCGAGCCCGCCCGTTTTCCCGCACAGATGAAGGGCGACGCGACGAAGATTTACGACTTCTGCGCCGCCATCGTCGATGCGACGGCCGACCTGGTCAACTCCTTCAAGCCGCAGATCGCCTACTTCGCCGCGCACCGCGCCGAAGCCCAGCTCGAAAAGCTCATGGAACACATGCGCCGCAACGCGCCGCACGTGCCCGTCATCCTGGACGCCAAGCGCGGCGACATCGGCAGCACGGCCGAGCAGTACGCGCGCGAGGCCTTCGAGCGCTACGGTGCCGACGCGGTGACACTCTCGCCCTTCATGGGTTTCGATTCGGTGCAGCCCTACCTCAAGCACGAGGGCAAGGGCGCGTTCCTGCTGTGCCGCACGTCCAACCCCGGCGGTGACGATCTGCAGAACCAGCGGCTGTCCACCGTGGCAGGCGAGCCGCTGCTGTACGAACATGTGGCGAAACTGGCGCAGGGGCCGTGGAACCTCAACGGCCAGCTCGGCCTCGTGGTCGGCGCGACCTATCCGGCGGAAATCGAACGCGTGCGTGCGCTCGCGCCTACCGTGCCGCTGCTGATTCCCGGCGTCGGTGCGCAGGGCGGCGACGCGGCGGCCACGGTGAAGGCCGGCTGGCGTGAGGACGGCCCGATCATCGTGAACTCCTCGCGCGCGATCATCTACGCTTCTTCAGGCGAGGACTTTGCGGCTGCCGCGCGCCGCGCCGCCACGCAGACGCGCGATACGCTGCAGGCCGCCCGCGGCTGAGCCCGGAGCGGCTGGTGCAGCTTCAGTGTCAGGCGCTCGCGACGGTGAAGCGCTTGCCCGTGTGCTGTGGCTTTTCCAGTTCGTCGACGATTGCCACCGCGAGGTCGGTCACGCTGATGCCGGCCGGTGCGTCGCCATTCATCAGCACTTCGTCTGCACCCACGCGATAGCGGCCGGTGCGCTCGCCCGGTGCCAGCATCACGGGCGGCGACACGAAGGTCCAGGTCAGAGCGGTTTCCTTCCGGAAGATATCCAGTGCTTCGCGCGCAGCAGTGGCGCCCGCTTTCCATTCGGCCGGAAATTCAGGCGTATCCACCAGTTGCACGCCCGGTGCGATGAACAGGCTGCCCGCGCCACCCACGGTGAGCAGCAGCGCCTTGCCGCCCGCCTGCTTCACGCCGTCGATGATGGCGCGCGTGCCCCTGAGGAACTGGTCGTGGATGTCCGGCACGGTCCAGCCGGGGTTGTAGGCATTGGCCACGGCGTCGTGGCCGGCTACTGCCTTGGCCACTTGCGTGGCGTCCTGCACGTCTGCCGTCACGACGGTCAGGCCGGCTTGCGGCGTGTACTTGCCCGGATTACGGGCCAGTGCGGTGACCTGATGGCCGCGGGCCAGCAGTTCGGCGAGCAGCGCGCTGCCCACGAAGCCCGTGCCGCCGATGAGTGCGATTTTCATGATGTGTCCTTTCGGTGTTCAGATTCGATGGCATCAAGTTTCCCTTCTTCACATTCAGCGCGGTAGATGGTCAAATCCGCTATCACCTTGAAGCGTGGCTTCAGAATCGGGCGGAAATGGAGCGATACCGGCGCATGGCGCTGTTTGCGGAAGTCGTGGCGTCGGGCTCGCTGTCGGCGGCGGGCCGGCAATTGGGCATGAGCGCGTCGGCGGTCAGCCAGCAACTGCGGCAACTGGAGAAGGAGGTCGGCCTCGTGCTGCTGCACCGCTCCACCCGCCGCATCACGCTCACCGAGGCGGGCGAGCGCTACCACACGGGCTGCGCGGCCATGGTCGCGGCCGCACGCTCGGCCGACCTTGCGCTCGAACGCCTGCGTGACGCGCCCGAGGGCACGCTGCGGCTGGCCAGCCCCATCGGCTTCGGCGCACTGCTGGCCACGGCGCTGGCGCCGGTGACGCAGCATCCACGGCTGCGCCTCGAATTGCTGATGGACGACACCCCCATCGACCTCATCGCCCAGCGCGTGGACCTGGCCGTGCGCGTCGGCCAGTTCGCCGACTCCAACCTCGTGCTGCGCAAGATCGGCGCGCTGCGCCAGCGCCTTGCCGCATCACCCGCGTACCTGGCGCGGCGCGGCTGGCCCCGCACGCCGCAGGACCTGCTGGAGCACGACTGGCTGCGCATGACGCCGCGCCACAACGGCCCCGACATCCTTCGCATGACCGACGCGCAGGGCCAGGCCGTCGAGCTGCGACCGCAGGCGCGCGTGGCGGCCACGCAAGTCAATGTGCTCGATGCGATGTGCATCGCCGGCTGGGGCCTGGCCGTGGTGGTGACGCAGGACGTGTCCGCCGCATTCGCCGACGGGCGCCTCGTGCCGGTGCTGCCCGGATGGTCGGTGGCCGACGCGCCCGTCTACGCCGTCACGCCGCGCCGCGACGAGCAGCCCGCGAAAGTGACTTTCGCCATCGAGCTGCTCAGGGGATACTTCGGCACGAACGCCCAGGCATGAACCCTCGATGAACCACGAACTCCAGATCAACGGATTCACCCGCGTCGCCGATACGCAGGCGGACACGCCGCTGCTCTGGGCACTGCGTGACGTGCTCGGCCTCACCGGCACCAAGTTCGGTTGCGGTGCAGGCCTGTGCGGCGCGTGCACGGTGCATGTGGACGGCGTGGCCACGCGCTCGTGCCTCACGCCCGTGGGCAGCGTGGTCGGCAAGGCCATCACGACCATCGAGGGCGTGGGTCAAGGCCCGGTGGGTGCTGCCGTGCAGAAGGCGTGGATCGAACTCGACGTCGTGCAGTGCGGCTACTGCCAGCCGGGGCAGATCATGTCGGCCACGGCGCTGCTGTCGGCCAACGCCCGGCCCAGCGACGCGCAGATCGACGAGGGCATGGCGGGCAACCTCTGCCGCTGCGGCACCTATGGCCGCATCCGCGAGGCAGTGAAGCGGGCGGCGCGGACGATTCCCATCACTCAGGTGTCCGGCAAGGCGTAGCGCGCGTCAGCCGAGCTCGAAGAACTGCATCTCCACACGCGAGGGATGGCGCGCGCCCGTGCCGACGAAGATTTTTTCCCGCACCCACGCAAACGACGGCGATGCGGTTTCGAGGGTGGGCACGCAGCGGAAGTACACGAGCGACGGATCGACTGTTTCCCCGCGCACCAGTTGCGCCGTGACGGCAGCGGAAGCCACGCGCAGCGCCCGGTTGCGCACGTAGAGCAGATCGCCGGCGTCGGTTTCCAGCACGTAGTGCGCATCCAGCTCGGCCGTGGTCTCGCTCGTGACGAGCTGGTAGTCCGCGCCGCCCGGCAGCACGCGCGCAGTCCAGCCATGGCCGGAGGCGGTGCCGCCGGTGATGCCGATGAATCTGCGCAGGCCCTTGCCGGTCTGGCCGACTTCGATGGGTTTGCCGACCTCCACGGAGAGGTTGGCGAAGTGTCTGAGTTCAGGTGTGGGGAGTGACATGCCCCGATTTGAACACCGCGGCCATGATGCGTGGACCGAGCATCACGGTCACCAGCGCCGCCACCACGAAAACGATGCCCGCCCATTGCCAGCCGGTGACCACTTCGCCCAGCGTCACCATGCCGGCGGCGATGCCGACCACCGGCACGCCGAGGCCGAACGGTGCCACGCGGCTGGCCGCGTGGCGCTTGATCAACCAGGTCCACAACGCATAGGCCGTGATGGTCGCGATCCAGCCGAGGTAGGCAACGGCCACCCAGCTGCCCCAGGTCGCCTGCGTCCATTGCCAGCGCAGCCCCGGGTCGTCGGCGGCCAGGGTGAACAGGGTGAAGGGAACGATGGGCACGAGGCTGCTCCACACCACGAAGCCGAGTGCATCGAATTCACCGCGCGCCGATTGCTGGGTCTTGCGGGCAACGATGTTCGACGCCGCCCACATCGCTGCCGCCATGATGTTGAGCGCGAAGCCCAGCGCCGTGGTAGCCATGGCCGCGCCGCCGGCCGGTCGCACATAGTTCATGGCGAAGCAGGCCAGTCCGATGGCGGCGAGCGTGAGGCCGATCTTCAGCGCGCCCGACAGGCGCTCTCCGAGCAGCAAATAGCCGAACAGCGCCGTGAAAAACACCTGGCCTTGCATCAATACCGACGCCAGCGCCGCGGTCATGCCGACCTTCAGCGCCACGAACAGGAAGCCGAACTGCCCCACGCCCTGGCACAAACCGTACAGGATCACCCATTTCCAGTGCACGCGCGGCGGCTTCACCAGCAGCACCAGCGGCAGCACCGCGAACACATAGCGCCACGCGCCGAGCTGGAACGGCGTGAAGTGGCGCAAGGCCAGTTTCATCGCCACGAAGTTGAGGCCCCAGATCACCACGACGGCCAACGCCGCCGTGAGGTCCCTGCCGGAAAAGTTTGCCGATGCTGTCGTTGCGATGCTGTTGTTGCTCACTGGGGCCGTGCCGTCTTGGCTGCTTCGAGATAGGCCCGGGCGTGGTCGGCCAGGGCGATTTCACCGGGTGTTCCCGGCGTCCATGTGTCCACGGGCATGGGGCGCCCGTGCGAATCGACGGACACGAACACGATCAGGCATTCGGTCGTCTTGCTCATCTCGCCGCCCTTGAGGTCGCCGCTGCGCACTTCCACCACGATGTTCATGCTGGTGTTGCCGGTGTAGGCCAGGCGCGCTTCCACCTCCACCATGTCACCGATCATGATGGGCCGGTGGAAGCGGATGCTGCCGACGAACACGGTCACGCAATAGCGCTTGGCCCAGGCCGTGGCGCAGGCGTAGCCGGCTTCGTCGATCCACTTCATGACGGTGCCGCCATGGACTTTGCCACCGAAATTGACGGTGTTGGGTTCGGCGAGGAAGCGCAGGGTGATGCTGGACATGGCAAGCCCGGGGGTTGTGGTGGTGGGCGGATTATTTCCCACCTGCCTCAGCCCTGCGTAACCATTGTTACGGGCCCTGCATCCAGCCGCGCAGCGGCCAGCGCTTCAGCCAGTTCGCGGCCGGGCAGGCGCCCACGCAGACCGATCGCCACCAGTGTCGGCATGTCCAGCGCGGGCCCTCCCGGCACAGGCGGCGCGGCGCGCAGGGAGCCATGCGTGCCGCCGTACTGCAACACGGCGAGCCCGTGCTCGTCGGTGCGGACCATGCCCTTGAGCCGCATCACCCCGGTGGGCATGCCGCGCAGCAGTTTGCGCAGCGCAGCGGCGCGATACACCGTGTCACCCATGGACGACCAGGTCTCGAACAGGCTGTCGTGATCGATGGCGCCGTGCATGAAGTGGTCGTGCGTGGTGTGGCCGTGCGCGCAGCCGCAGTGCGGGCCATGCGCATGTCCATCGGGCTGCACTGCAGGATCCGCGGCTGGCGCGTGTCCGGCCAGTGCGTCGCCCAGCAGCAGCGCGGGGACGGCGGCATGCGAGGTTTCGTGGCGCGGCGTGCGTGGGACTTCGGCGTCCAGCCGCGCATGCAGATGGGCCAGCGTGACCGCATCGGCCCGGTCGCAATGGTTGACGACCAGCAGGTCGGCGGCCTTCAACTGGCGCAAGAGCGTGTCGGCCAGCAACGGATCGGCCGCATGTCGTTCGAAGCTCGTCGCGTCCACCAGCACCAGCACCGCATCGAGCGCGAGCGCCGGATCGGCCAGGCCCACCTGCGCGATGCGCCACGGATCCGACACGCCGCTGGCTTCGATGACGATGGCCTCGGGCGGCCGGGGCGATTCGATGAGGCCGATCAGCGCAGCCGTGAGGTCGTCTCCGATCGAGCAGCACACGCAGCCGTTGGTGAGTTCGATGGCGTCCGTCTCGCGCGAAGCGACCAGCGCCGCGTCGATGTTGATGGCACCGAAGTCATTCACCAGCACCGCGACACGTCGACCGCCCGCATGCGTGAGCAGGTGGTTGAGCAGCGTCGTCTTGCCCGCGCCCAGGAAGCCGCCGATCACCGTGAGCGGGATGCGGGGCCGGGCGATGGAGGCGGGCGTTGCCATGTCGGACTGCCTGCGCGTTCAGGCCTGCGTGACTTCGCCGCCGATCACGGTGGTCACGATGCGCGCGTCCTTGAGCTGCGCGGGCGCCAGCGCGAGCGGATCGTCGGCCAGCACGCAGAAGTCGGCGAATTTGCCGATCTCGATGGAGCCGACGCGGTCGTCCATGTGCAGCGTGTAGGCCGCGCCCATGGTGATCGCATGCAGCGCTTCCTGCACGCCGATGCGCTGCGCGGCCCCCAGGACCTTGCCGCTGGATGTCAGGCGGTTCACCGCGCACCACGCCGTGAACAGCGGGCCGAGTGGCGTGATCGGCGCGTCGGAGTGGATGGCCATCGGCACGCCGTGGGCCAGCGCGCTCGCGCAGGCATCCATGCGTTCGGCACGGTCGGGGCCCATGGTCTGTTCGCGGTGTGCATCGCCCCAGTAATAGATGTGGTTGGCGAACAGGTTGGCGCACACGCCCATCGCGGCCATGCGGCGGAACTGGTAGTCGTCGGCCATCTGGCAGTGCTGCAGCGTGTGGCGGTGGTCCTGGCGCGGATGCTTTTCCAGCGCCTCCTGGATGCCGTCGAGCGCGACTTCGGTCGCCTCGTCGCCATTCGTGTGGATGTGCAGCGGGAAACCTTCCGCGTGGAAGTGCGCAATGATGGCCTTGAGCTGCGCCGGCGGATGGATCCAGATGCCGTTGGGTGCGCCGTTGTAGTAACCCGGCCAGCGCAGCCGCGCGCTGAAACCCTGGATGGAACCGTCGGCCACGATCTTCACGAGGCCGTAGACCAGCTTGTCGTTGCCCTGCGCCTGACGCGCGCGGATGCGCGCCGCGCCCTGCTGCAGGTTCGTGCTGCCGTCCATGCTCACGTAGGCCGGCACGAAGCGCACGGGGAACGCGGGCTCCGTCGTCACTTCGGTGAGGCCCGCGTGGTTGTGGTCGGACAGGTCGTTCACCAGGTCGGTGGCCGTGGTCACGCCAGCCAGGCGTGCCATCTTGCCGAACATGCGCAGCGCGTCGGGATCGCTGCCTGTCACGCGGAAGATGTTGCCGGTGAGGCGCGTGATCGGGAACATCGCCGCGAACTCCTGCAACTCGCCGCTGGGCTCGCCGTCGTCGAAGCGCGCGATGCCTTCGATCTCCGTGTCGCGCGTGATGCCGGCTGCGGCCAGCGCCGCGCGGTTCACGTTCATCAGGTGCTGGCTCGCGTGCAGGATGATCACCGGCCGCGTGGTGCTCACCTTGTCCAGGTGTTCCACCGTCATGCGCGTGGTGCCGAAGAAGATCGGATCGAAGCCCCAGGCCAGCAGCGGCGTGGCGGGGTCGGTCATGCGCCTTTCGATGTCGATCAGGCGTGCCACCACTTCGTCGAAGCTCTTGCAGCCTTCCCACACCTTGCCGTCGGGCGAGGTGCGTGCGTGGAAGCCCGTGTACGTGAATTTCCAGAGGCCACCGGCCATCAGGTGCGAATGGCCTTCCACCAGGCCGGGCATGATCACCTGGTCGGCAAAGCGCGTGTCCAGCGTGAACTCTCCCCAGAGCTTCATGCGCTCGAGGTCGCCCACGGCGAGAATGCGGCCCTCGCGCACGGCCACGTGTGTGGCCTCGGGTTGGCGCGGGTTCATGGTGATGATCTTGCGGGCCTGGAAAACGGTGATGGCGCTCATGCTCATGGATGTGTCTGTCGGATTCTTGTCAGATGGATTCGGGCAACGCGTCGCAGCTCAGGCCGCGGCCGCGAGCGGCGCTTCGGTCGGCGGCAGCATCAAGGGCGCACTGACCTGCCCGTTGACCACGCTGACGCGGTGACACGCCACCCAGTGACCCGGCTGCACTTCACGCAATGTTTGTGGCCTGGCGCAGTCGGCCACCGCGGCAGGGCAGCGGCCGGCGAAGCGGCAGCCCGCCGGCGGGTTGATCGGGCTTGGTGGATCGCCGCTCAGCTTGATGCGTTGCGCGGCGCGCGCGCGGCCGCCGCTTACCGTCGGCACGGCCGACATCAGCGCGACGCTGTACGGGTGCAGCGGCTTCGAGAAGAACGCGCGGCGCGGCGCACGCTCGACGATCTGGCCGAGGTACATCACCGCGATTTCGTCGCAGATGTGTTCGACCACGGCCATGTCGTGCGAGATGAAAAGGTAGGTCAGCCCCAGGTCCTTCTGCAGCCGCTTCAGGAGGTTGAGGATCTGCGCGCGGATGGCGACGTCCAGCGCGGACACCGGCTCGTCGCACACCACCAGCTCGGGGTTGGTGGCCAGCGCGCGTGCGATGTTGATGCGCTGGCGCTGTCCGCCCGAGAACTGGTGCGGAAACAGGTTCTGCTGCTCGGGCCGCAGGCCGACGGCGGCGAAGAGTTCGTCCACGCGCGCGGCGCGTTGCGCAGGCGTGCCGATGGCCATCAGGTCCAGCGGTGCGCGCACCGCCTCGCCCACGCGCTGGCGCGGGTTGAGTGAGGAGTACGGGTCCTGGAAGATGATCTGGAAACGGCGGCGCGCTTCGCGCAGCGTTTCGCCCTGCACCAGGCTGAGATCGGTCGCGCCCAGGCGCACGCTGCCTTCCGTGATGGGTGCCAGGCGCATCACGGCCAGTGCGGTGGTGGTCTTGCCCGAGCCCGACTCGCCGACCACGGCGAGCGTGGTGCCCCGGCGCACTTCGAAGCTCACGCCGTCGACCGCATGCACCACATCGGCCTTGCCGAACATGCCGCCGCGCTTGCGCGCGAAGTGCACCTTGAGGTCGGTGACCGACAGGAGTACCGGGGGCGGCAGCTGGGGCGTGGAGAGGTCGTGGGTCGTCATGCGGCCATCGCGTCCGTGCGCGCCATGTTCGTGTCTTTGTCCAGCAGCCAGCATGCGGCGGCGTGGGCGGAGGCCCCGCCAGGCGGGCGCACCATGCCCGGCACCTCGCTCGCGCAGCGTGCCATCGCGTGCGGGCAGCGTTCGCGGAACGCGCAGCCCGAGCCGAGCTCCCACAGCGACGGCACGACGCCGGGAATCTCGGCGAGTGTGGTGTCGCTGCCCTCGTCGAGCTGGCTGCTGCCCAGCTCGGGCAGGCACTCGATCAGGCCCTGCGTGTACGGGTGCAGCGGCGAGCCCAGCACTTCGGCGGTGGTGCCCTGTTCGATCACCCGTCCGGCGTACATCACCATCACGCGGTCAGCCATTTCGGCGACGGCGCCCATGTCGTGGGTGATGAGCATGATGGCCGTGCCCTTGTCCTTCTGCAGCGCGCGCAACAGGTCGAAGATCTGTGCCTGTACCGTCACGTCGAGCGCGGTGGTCGGCTCGTCGGCGATCAGGATGTCGGGTTCGCAGGCCAGCGCCATCGCGATCATCACGCGCTGGCGCATGCCGCCGGACATCTGGTGCGGGTATTCGTCCACGCGCTGCCCGGCGGCGGGAATGCCCACCTGTTTGAGCATGGCGATGGCCTTCTCGCGCGCGGCCTGCGGCGACAGCTTCTGGTGCAGGCGCAGCGATTCGCCGATCTGGTCTCCCACGGTGTAGACCGGGTTGAGCGAGGTCATCGGCTCCTGGAAGATCATCGAGATGCGGTTGCCGCGCACTTCGCGCATGCGTGCGGGCGTGGCGGCGAACAGGTCTTCGCCGCGGTACAGCATGCGGCCGCCGGCGACGCGGCCCGGCGGTGTCGGCACGAGCCCGAGCACGGCCAGTGCGGTCATGCTCTTGCCGCAGCCGGACTCGCCGACGATGCACAGCGTCTCGCCGGCGTTCACTTCGAAGCTCACGCCGTTGAGCACCGTCGCCTTGCCACGGCGTGTGTTGAATTCGACGCGCACGTCGTCGACGGTGAGGAGTGCGTCGGTCATCAGCGTTCCCTCAGCTTCGGGTTGAGCGCGTCGTTCAGGCCGTCGCCGATCAGGCTCACGGCCAGCACGGTCAGGAAGATTGCCGCCCCCGGAATCGCCACCGACCACCACGACGACAGCACGTACTGCCGGCTGGATCCGATCATCATGCCCCAGCTCATCTGGTTCGGATCGCCCAGGCCGAGGAACGACAGGCCGGCCTCGAACAGGATGGCCGAGCCCACCGCGAGCGTGCCCGACACCACGAGCGGTGCGAATGCGTTGGGCAGGATCACTCGCCAGATCAGCCGCGCATTGCCCGCGCCGATGGAGCGTTCGGCGCGCACGAACTCGAGGTCGCGCACCTTCATGAACTCGGCGCGCGCAAGACGTGCCGTGCCCGGCCAGCTCACGAGACCGATGGAGAGCGTGACCGTGACGAGGCTCGGCGAGAACAGCGTGACCACGACCATCGCGAACAGCAGCGCGGGCAGCACCTGGAAGAACTCGGTCACGCGCATGAGCGCGGCGTCCACCGCGCCACCATAGAAGCCGGACATCGCGCCGACGGTGATGCCGATGCACACCGACAGCAATGCGGCGACGGCGCCCACCAGCAGTGTGGGGCGCCCGCCATAGAGCAACGAGATCGTGATGTCGCGGCCGAGGTAGTCGGTACCCAGCCAGGCTTCAGCGGTGCCGGGCGGCGTGAGCGGTGCGGCCCGGATCTCGAACGGATCGGCCGGGAAAAGCCACGGGCCGGCGAACGCGAACAGCACGATGATGGTGAGCAACGCCAGGCCGAACACGGCCGACGGGTTGCGCACGAACATGCGCAAGCCTTCCACGATCGGCGACGGCGGTGCCTGGGGTGCCGGAGGCTGTGCAACGGTTGGAGCGGTAGCGGAAGTCATGGGAACAGGTGGCTCGAGCGATCAGCGCGATTTGATTCGCGGATCGATCTGGCGATAACACAGGTCGGTGATCTGGTTCATCACCAGCACCACGATGGAGGCGAACAGCAACACGCCCAGGATGGTCGGGTAGTCACGGCGCAGCACCGACTCGTAAGCGAGCCGGCCGAGGCCGGGCCAGTTGAACACCGTCTCGACCAGGATGGCGCCGGCCATCACGTTGCCGAACTGCAGGCCCAGGATGGTGACCACCGGCAGCACCGCATTGCGCAGCGCATGCTTGTAGAGCACCACACGCTCGGCCAGGCCCTTGGCGCGCGCGGTGCGGATGAAATCGGCGCCCAGCACTTCGAGCATGCTGGCGCGCGCGAGGCGGCTGTACTGTGCGAGGTAGACCAGGCCCAGCGTCAGGGAGGGCAGGACCAGATGATGCGCTACATCCATGATGTCGGCCAGGCCGCCGCCCCCGCTGGAATCGATGGAACGCATGTTCGATATCGGGAACAGGGGCAACGCCGATGCGAGCAGTAGCACAAGCATCATGCCCGTCCAGAACACGGGTGCGGCAAAGCCGACCAGCGAAATTAGATTGATGAGTTGTGAAAGCCATCCATTGGGGCGCCGCGATGCCAGTACACCAAGCGTTGTGCCAATGAAGAATGCGCCCAGAACAGACGTGACGACAAGCAGCAACGTCGCCGGGATGCGTTCGACAATCAGCTGGGTGACTGGCAGGTTGAAGAAATATGAATAGCCGAGATCGAGCTGGGCCACCTTCAGCAGATAGACGCCCAGTTGTGTGGGCAACGGCTGGTCCAGACCGTAGGCCGCGCGTAACTCGGTCTTGAGCTCTTCGGACATGCCTCCGCTGACGCCTGCGATGGTTTCCACCGGATCGCCCGGGGCAGCGTGTACGAGCGCGAAGTTGAGCACCACGACTGCCAGCACCAAAAGCAGCGCTTGCATCAGCCGTGAGCCAATCTGGCGAAGCATGTTCATGAGCGGATCTCCCGTAACTTCAAAGAAGATCGCCCGGCGGCAATGCGGCCGGGCGCTGGCTTTTGCAGGCGACTTACTTCAGGAACACTTCATCGAATGGCGACATGGGTCCCCAGATGGTCATCGGGACATTGCCCAGCTTCTTGCTGGCGGCCGTGTAGTAGGGCATCACATTGATCGAGTACACCGGCAAATCGTCCGTGATGATTTTCTGGAAGGCTGCGTAATAGGCCTTGCGCTTCGTGGGGTCGATGATGCTTCCTGCGGAGTTCAGCAGCTCATCGACTTTCGGGTTCCGGTAGGACTGCGTGTTGGTCCATACGATGGGGCGGATATTCGTCGAAAGATAGGTGCGATGCACGCCGATGACCGGATCGCCCCAGTTGAACACGGCATCCATGGACATGTCGAAGTCGTGGGAGGCCATGCGCTTGGCCCACGCAGGGAAGTCGGCCGAAGTGCGGACCTCCACGGTGATGCCAACCTTTTTCAGCTGGCTGCGCAGGTACTCCGCGACATTTTTCTGCTGGCTATCCGCACCCGGATAGAAGTCAACGGTGACCTTGAACCGCTCGCCGTTGGCACCGGCAGGGTACCCGGCTTCGTCGAGCATCGCGGCCGCCTTCTTGAGATCAAACGGATACTTGATGACGTCGGGGACTGCAAAGGGGCTGGAGTCGGAGATGGGACCGTCTGCCACCTTGGCAAACCCGCCCATCAGTGCCTTCACGATGAAGTTCTTGTCGATGGCGGTGGCAATCGCCTTTCGCACCTTGACATCCGACATCGGTTTGCGTTCGAGATTGAAAGCAAGCCAGTTGATCGGGCCGATGCCTTCGTAGCCCTGCGCAGTGAGTGTGACGTTGGCGTCCTTGCCCAGTCTCTGGAGATCCGGGGGGTTGGTCACGAAAGGCAGCATGTGAATCGTGCCGCGCTCCAGACCCAGCAGCAGACTGGACATGTCGGGGTTGATGTCCGTGATGATTCTGTCCAGATAGGGCTTGCCGGGCAGGAAGAACTTGTCGAACTTCTCCATGACAATGCGTTGACCTGCCTTGAACTCGGTGAGGCGGAACGGCCCGGAGCCGACGACATCTGCGGAATTGCGCGGGTGCGACTTCAGGTCAGTGCCGTCGCCATAGATGTGCTTGGGCATGATCGGGCAGAGGCCAGGCGACATCGCAAGCAGGATGGCGGGATGGGGCACGCTCATGCGCACGATGGCGGTATGCGGATCGGGCGTGTCGACCCTGGACACCGGTCCGAGCATGGTCGTGAACGGGTGGTTGGCCTTGATTGCCATGATCGAAAACGCCACATCTTCCGAGGTGACAGGCTTGCCGTCATGGAAGACGGCATTCTTTCTCAGGTTGAGGGTGAGCGTCATGCCGTCAGGCGACAGCGACCATTTCTCGGCAAGGTACGGCTGGGGCTCCCACTTGTCGTTGTATCGCAGCGGGCTGGCAAACAACTGCGCCGATGGCATGGCCGTGGCTGCACCCGATTGCACAGCGCCGTTCAGATGGCGAGGCACTTGAGTAGATCCGATCACGAGTGTTCCACCAGCCTTCTGGGCCAGGGCCGTCATGGGCGCGGCAGCAACGACTGCAAGGGATGCAAGTGACACCAGCGCACGGCGGCGCAGCGATAGCGAACTGAACAAGTTCATCAGAGATCTCCTGTGAGAAGGGTGAACGCTCGAGGCGGTGGATGGCTGCTTTCCGGGGTGCAAATTCCATGCCTCTCGATGGGGCCAGGCCGTACTTGATGATGGGGCCAGCGCAGGTGCCCGATGGCGCAGTCAGAGCTCATCGCGCAGCCAGTACCACTTGTACGCCATGGCTTGTCCAAGTCGCCTGAAAGGCGCGGCCCAGTGACCGGGCAACTCGCCCTTGTAGATCGGCAGCTCGAAAACTTCACGGCCACGATCCTTGCCGACGACGCGCTCAGCGAGCCGCTTGCCTGCATGTGCCGAATACGAGACGCCATTGCCACCGTAGCCAACGCCGTACCAGATCGTCTGGGAGGGGTCTGGCTGGACGAATCGCGGCATCGCGTCGTGACTCACGTCGACCCATCCCCACCACGAGTAATCGATATCAATTCCGGTAAGGGGAGGGAATTTGCGTGCGATCGCGTCCGTGAGGAGTTTCAGGTGCTCGGGGTGCTCGGCATCTGCTCCCGAGACGGAGCTGCGGCTACCGATCTGCAGCCGGTTCCCTTTCAGGAGACGGTAGTAGAAGCGGAGCGTTCGGGTGTCCGTCAGGAATGTCAGTGACTTGAACTTCGTGGCCTCGAGTTCGGCCGCTGTCAACGGGCGCGTGACGATCGAATTCGACAGGATCGGCATGACCTTGTTCTTCAGCGACGGATGCAGCTCTTGTCCGGTGTAGCCGCCCGTGCATACCACCACGCGCCTGGCACGGACCGTGCCCCCGGGCGTACGCAGATGGTGCACGCCGCCAATGGTTTCCCATCCCTGGACGGGGCTTGCTGTATGGAGCTTCACGCCCAAGGCGCGCGCTGCCCTGATTGCACCAAATGTGTACTTGAGTGGATGGATGCCGATACCGTCCGGCTCGAGCAATGCGCCCGCCGCCTCGCGCTCATCGCAGTAGTTTTCCCGGATTTCCTCTGGCGTGAGCATGCGTGCGTCGTAGCCGAAATGCTCGCGCATGACTTGCGTCTCGTTCGAGAGATATGCAAGCATGGATTTGCGATGGGCTACATACAGATGTCCGCCGTCATGTGCATCGCAGTCGAACTCCTTCGTCAACATCCGAAAGGTTTCGAAGCCATCGCGTACTTCAGCGTCGAGTTTCTTTGCGGTTTCCAACCCCCAGCGCTTGATCCAGCCAGACCGCTTCATGCGGCCGCTGGCGTTCTGGCCTTGACCGCCGCTTCGGCTCGAGCAGCCCCATGAGGCCTTGTTGGCCTCCAGGACCACGGCTTGCACGCCCTGCTCACGCGCCAGGAAGAGTGCGGTGGCAATACCTGTTGCCCCTGAACCGATGATGACGACATCGGCGTCGAAATCGGAGGTGACGGCGCCATCGTCCTCTGGCGGTGTTCCGGCCGTTGCAACCCAGTAGGTCGGGGCATAGTCACGCCCGGTGCCGGGTACGGACGTGACCAGTGGGTCATGTTTCGGGTCGTAGCCTGTGTCTCCTGTCAACCCGGCAAAGGCGGCTGCAGTCATGCCGGGCTCCGTGCGGTCACCGCAGGGACGTTGGGCCGCACCTTCCGGTAGGCGTTCTTGAGTGCGATCTTGCCATTCCTGAAGCGGAAAAGATCCACGCCCTCCACCTCGACGCGACTTCCGTCGGCCGCAGTGCCGCTGAACAGCCACTGCGATACCCCGAAGTCTCCCTGGACAAAGTGCCGGCCATTGGCCCAGTGCGCATCCGGCAATTGAGACCAGGCACCGGCAAATGCCTGGCGCACTGCTTCAGGCCCGACATGCCGGGTGCCGCAAGCATCCGGGCCCGCTGCGGTTTCGAAGACGCAGTCGTCACTCATGAACGACATCAGCGCGTCCACGTCGTGGCGATTCCAGGCGTCGCTGAACGCTGCAAGCGTGGCCTCGGTAACTGGGGTGAAAGAAGATTGGCTCAAGGGAACTCCTGACGACGGACAACAACGGTATTTCGGATGTTCAAGACTATCGAGGCTGATTCCCCCGGCATAGGGCCAGCTTGGACCGATCGAATGGGCCAGCCGTTCAGGCTTCGGGCTGGCCGATCAGGAAACGACGAGCGACGCTGCGTTCGTGGCGGACATGAGCGTGTTGGAAATCAACATCGTTACGGTCATTGGGCCTACGCCTCCGGGAACAGGCGAGATGTGGCTCGCCTTCTCCCGTACGCCGGCAAAATCCACGTCTCCAGTGATGGAGCCGTCGGCGAGTCGATTGATGCCTACGTCGATGACCACAGCACCGCGCTTGACCATTTGCGGAACGATGAGATTCGGGTGACCTGCTGCGACGACCAGGATGTCTGCCAGCAGCGTGTACTGTCCGAGGTCCTTCGTCAATGCGTGGCAAACAGAGATGGTGGCCCCAGCCTGGAGCATCATCAATGCCATCGGCTTGCCGACAATGTTGCTGGCGCCCACGATGACAACGTTCTGCCCTGCGATGGGTATGCCCTCCGACTCGAGCATGGCCATGACTGCCTGGGGCGTGCATGGTGCGAACGCGGGATGCCCCGCAGCCAGTGCGCCAACGTTGTACAGATGAAAGCCATCGACGTCCTTGTCACGCGAGATCTTCTGCAGGACCGGGCCGATATCGATGTGCGGTGGCAGTGGCAACTGCACCAGGATTCCATGGACGGCATCGTCGTTGTTGAGTGCATCGATCTGTTCGATCAATTCTTTCTGCGAAACCGAGGACGGCAGCCGGACGAGATGGGACTCGATGCCGACTTCCCGGCACGCCTTGATCTTGTTGTTGACGTACACGATTGACGCGGCACTCTCGCCGACGAGAACAACGGCCAGACCAGGCTTCGTTCCTGAATCCACCAGTTGGGCGACGCGAACGCGATAGTCTTCCCTGAGTCGCCGGGCCAACGCTCGGCCATCGATGATCTTTGCCATGGAGGACCTATGCCAATCGCGCCAGTTCAGGCACTGCAGTGAACAGGTCGGCCTCCAGCCCGTAGTCGGCCACGCTGAAGATCGGGGCTTCGGGGTCCTTGTTGATCGCCACGATCACCTTGGAGTCCTTCATGCCGGCCAGATGCTGGATGGCCCCCGAGATGCCCGCTGCGATGTACAACTGCGGCGCCACGATCTTGCCCGTCTGGCCTACCTGCAGGTCGTTGGGCGCGTAGCCCGCGTCCACCGCAGCGCGGCTGGCGCCGATGGCAGCGCCCAGCTTGTCGGCCAGCGGCGTCATCACTTCATTGAACTTCTCCGAGCTGCCCAGCGCCCGGCCACCGGAGACGATGATCTTGGCGGCGGTGAGTTCGGGGCGTTCGCTCTTGGCGATCTCCGAGCCCACGAAGCTGCTCTTGCCGTTGCCCGATGCTGCTGCCGGGGTTTCAATGGCCGCGCTGCCACCCGTGGCTGCTGCCGGGTCGAAGGCCGTGGTGCGCACCGTGATCACCTTGGTGGCATCAGCGCTTTGCACCGTGGCGATGGCGTTACCGGCGTAGATCGGGCGCTCGAAAGTATCGGCAGCATCGACCTTGGTGATGTCGCTGATCTGCGCGACGTCCAGCCGGGCGGCGACGCGAGGTGCCACGTTCTTGCCGCTGGCCGTGGCCGGGAACAGGATGTGGCTGTAGTTGCCGGCAATCGCGAGGACTTGCGCCGCGACGTTCTCGGCCAGGCCGTGGGCGAAGCCTTCGCCGTCGGCGTGGATGACCTTGGCGACACCGGCGATCTGGCTGGCGGCCTTCGCGGCTTCTGCCGCGTTGTGACCAGCGACCAGCACATGGACATCACCACCGCAAGCGGCGGCGGCCGTCACGGTGTTGAGCGTGGCGGGCTTGATGGAAGCGTTGTCGTGTTCTGCCACAACGAGAGCATTTGCGAGAGTGGACATGTATTTCTCCTGCTTCCTCAGATAACCTTGGCTTCGTTCTTGAGCTTGTCCACCAGCGTGGCCACGTCCGGCACCTTGATGCCGGCCTTGCGGCCCGCAGGCTCCGTCACCTTCAGCGTCTTCAGGCGCGGCTTCACGTCCACGCCCAGGTCTTCGGGCTTGACGGTATCCAGCTGCTTCTTCTTGGCCTTCATGATGTTGGGCAGCGTGACGTAGCGCGGCTCGTTCAAACGCAGGTCGGTGGTAATGACCGCCGGCAGCGTGAGCGCCAGCGTCTCCAGACCGCCGTCCACTTCACGGGTGACCTTGACCTTGTCGCCGTCGACTTCGACCTTGCTGGCAAACGTCGCTTGCGGCAGGTCGGCCAGGGCAGCGAGCATCTGGCCCGTCTGGTTGGCGTCGTCGTCGATCGCCTGCTTGCCCAGGATCACGAGCGAGGGCTGCTCCTTGTCCACAAGGGCCTTGAGCAGCTTGGCCACGGCCAGCGGCTGCAGCTCTTCGGCCGTCTCCACCAGGATCGCGCGGTCAGCGCCGATGGCCATCGCCGTGCGCAGCGTCTCCTGGCATTGCGTCACGCCGCAGGAGACAGCAATGACTTCCGTCACAACACCCTTCTCTTTCAGGCGCACCGCCTCTTCGACCGCAATCTCGTCAAAGGGGTTCATGCTCATCTTCACATTGGCAATGTCCACCCCGCTGCCATCGGACTTCACTCGGACTTTGACGTTGTAGTCCACCACGCGTTTCACGGGTACCAGCACTTTCATTTCGGTTTCCTTATTGACCATGAATGGGTCGTGGCCCTCAACGGAACACGACTGTCTTGTGTCCGTTCGGCAATACACGTCTTTGCGCATGCCAGGTGACGGCCCTTGCCAGGACGGCGCTCTCGATGTCACGTCCCATCGCCGTGAGCGCCTCTGGCTGCATCGAGTGGTCTGCACGAGCGACGTCCTGCTCGATGATGGGTCCTTCATCCAGTTCTGCGGTGACGTAGTGGGCCGTCGCGCCAATCAACTTGACGCCTCTGTCAAAAGCCTGTTGATAGGGGCGCGCGCCCTTGAAGCTCGGCAAGAAGGAATGGTGGATGTTGATCGCGCGCCCCGCGAGAGAGCGGCAAAGATCGTCTGAAAGGATCTGCATGTAGCGCGCAAGCACGACCAGCTCGGCTTGCGTCGACTCCACAATCTCCAGCAGTCGCCCCTCTGCAGCTGACCGTGTCGCAGCAGTCACGGGTACGTGGTGAAAGGGAATGTCGTGGGCCGCTGCGAGCTGGTAGAAATCCCGATGGTTGGAAACAATGGCTCGAATTTCCAGTGGCAACTGCCCTGTGCGATGACGGAACAACAGGTCGTTGAGGCAGTGCCCAAGCCTGGAAACCATCAGTACGGTCGGCATGCGCCGCCCATGTTCGCTCAGTTCCCACTCCATCTCCATGGGCTCGGCTACTGCGTTGAAGCTGGCCCGCAGCGCGTCCAGACTGTCCTCGCCCTTGGTGGAGAACTGGACACGCATGAAAAAAAGACCGGTGCTGGCATCGTTGTACTGGGCCGCTTCCGAGATGTTGGCCCCGCGGCTGGCGAGGAATCCCGATACTGCGGCAACGATGCCGACCCGGTCGTTGCATGAGAGAGTGAGAACGTAGGTGTGCGTCATGTCAAGGTAGGTGAAAGAAGCGATGGCTTCATGTGACTGCGGGACGAGTGGTTTCCCTCTCGACCAGTGCGAGCGGGAGCGCGACAGCGTGCGGAGCGTCCCGGCCTTCCATCCGGGCGAGAAGCAACTCCGCAGCACCACGGCCCATTTCCGTGCATGGGACGTGCATGGTGGTCAGCGGCGGTGTGAAGGCGGCGGCCCATTCGAGGTTGTCGAAGCCGGTGATTTCGACATCGTCCGGAATCGAGAGTCCATGTTTGCGCGCCTCCAGCAGCGCGCCAACAGCGAGCACATCGTTGCCGCACATCACGGCTGTGGGCTGTGAGGCTGCGTAGACGGCAGAAAAGCCTCGACTTCCCTCGGCGATGGTGTAGTCGCCCTGGAAAACCGCATCGGCAGGCAGAGGGAAGCCGTGCTTTCTCAACTCGGCACGGAAGCCCTCGAGCCGCAACGCCATCCGATCATTGCGGCGCGTGTCGCCCGTGACCATGGCGAAGCGCTTGTGGCCTGCGGCGATGAAGTGCGCAGCGATGCGCCGACCTGCTCCGCGGTTGTCGTAACCGATACAGGGGTGCGGCGATTTCGGATCGAACACGTCGGTGCAAACGTATTTCACGTCGTTCGCGTCGAGCAATTCGAACAACTCCGGCCGATGCTTGAAGCCGACGAGGATCAACGCGTCCACACCTGAATGCACAAGCCGCCGGGCCTGCCTGAGCTCTTCGTCCATGTCGAAGTGATAGGCGCCCATGACAAGGCTGTAGCCAGCCGCGTGGCAAGCAATTTGCACGGCGTCGATGTAGTCCGCAAACACCGAGTACCCGATGTGCGGGATCAGCGCACCCATCACATACGAGCGGCCGCGCGACAGCGCCCGTGCGGATGGGCTCGGCTCGAAGTCGAGCTCGGCGGCCGCTGCCAGTACGCGTGCACGGGTGGATTCTGCGACGAGATCTGGTCGATTCAGCACGCGTGAAACGGTGGCGGGGGACACGCCTGCCTTGTGCGCGACTTCACGCAGATTGGATCGGGATGAAGACATGGATAAATGTTGAAAAGCCTTGTTGCGAAGGCTGTTTGTATATATTATGAAACCGGTTTCATAAATTGACAAGCAATTCTCCTTGCGCTGATTCGGGATGTCTTGAATGGATTGCTTGTGTTGTCTATCAGGAGTCTGGATATGCAGGATCTACCGGCGCGCTGCGACGTGATCATCATTGGCGGGGGCATCGTCGGTTGCTCCATTGCCTACCATTTGACGAAGCTTGGAATCCGCGATGTGTTGCTGCTCGAGAGGCGTCAGCTCACCTGTGGAACAACGTGGCACGCTGCAGGACTGGTGCCCCAGCTGCGTGCGACGAGGACGCTCACCGAACTGGCCAAATACACATCCGAACTGCTTGTCACGCTCGAGGCGGAGACCGGCCAGGCGACCGGCTTCAAGCAGAACGGCTCGATCGGGGTTGCGCTGACCGAAGCGCGGTTCGAAGAATTCAAAAGAACCGGAGCCATGGGCCGGGCGTTCGGGGTTGAGGTCGAGTTCCTCACGCCTTCCGACATCCAGTCAAGGTATCCGCTTCTCGCGGACAAGGACGTTGTTGGCGGTATCTGGACGCCCAACGACGGGCAGACCAATCCTGTCGATACCACGCAAGCGTTTGCGAAGGGTGCCCGTATGGGGGGCGCGCGCATCGTGGAGAACGCGGAGGTGATGGACATCGTCATCGAAAACGGACGTGCTGTCGGTGTGAAGGTCCGTCATGATGGTGCCGAAGGCGAGGTCCGTGCGGGCACGGTGGTACTGGCCGCCGGCATGTGGAGTCACTGGGTGGGCAGACAGGTGGGCCTGCGGTTGCCACTGCAGGCTGCAGAGCATTTCTACATCGTGACTGAGCCCATTGCCGATCTGCCTTCCAACTTGCCTGTGCTGCGGGTGCCGGACGAGTGGGCTTACTACAAGGAAGATGCGGGCAAGTTGCTGCTGGGGGCCTTCGAACCCGTGGCGAAGCCATGGGCCCTCGATGGAATCCCCAAGGATTTCTTCTTCGACGAACTGCCGGACGACTTCGATCACTTCGAGCCGGTGCTGACGCGCGCGATGGACCGCGTTCCCGTGCTCCAGCGCACGGGCATTGCCACCTGGTTCAACGGTCCCGAAAGCTTTACACCGGACGACCGTTACCTCCTTGGTGAAACGGCCGAGGTTCGGGACCTGTTTGTCGCCTGTGGATTCAACTCGATCGGAATCCAGAGCTCAGGAGGGGCGGGCAAAGTTCTGGCCGAATGGATCCGGGACAGGCGCTCGCCCGTGGACCTGCCGGGCATGGACGTTCGCCGCATGCACCCGAGCCAAGGCACTCGCGCATATCTCAAGGATAGAACCAAAGAGACCCTCGGGCTTC
This sequence comes from Variovorax sp. VNK109, assembly GCF_049445855.1. NCBI lineage: Bacteria > Pseudomonadati > Pseudomonadota > Betaproteobacteria > Burkholderiales > Comamonadaceae > Variovorax > Variovorax sp. VNK109. The sequence goes on from NZ_JBMSDV010000004.1 coordinate 317,777, forward strand.
TGTTCGCCATGCACTGGCCGTTTCGCCAGGTCGAAACAGCGAGAGGCGCACGCCGTACGGCGTTTCACGATCGCCTGATCGCGCAAGGCGCATGCATGGGCGAGCTTGCGGGCTGGGAGCGCTCGAACTGGTTCGGCGCTCCGGGCAGCAGGCCATCGTACGAGTACAGCTACGGTCGGCAGAACTGGTTTGACGCCGCTGGCGCAGAGTGCCGCGCGGCACGCGATTCCGTGGCACTGTTCGATCAATCGTCGATGCCCAAATTCATCGTTCAGGGGCGTGACGCCTGTGCGGTGCTCGAGCGACTTTCCACCAATCGCATCGACGTCCCGCCGGGACGCATTGTGTATACGCAATGGCTCAACGAAAGAGGCGGGATCGAAGCCGACCTCACGATCACCCGTCTCACAATCGACAGCTTCATGGTCGTGAGTTCGGTGTCAACGCAGATACGTGACCTCGCCTGGCTACGTGAGCACATCCCCGAAGGCGCGTTCTGCACGGTGACGGATGTGACCTCTGGCATGCCGATGCTGGGTCTTATGGGGCCGAATGCACGCGCATTGCTCGCGGAAGCCAGCAATGCGGATTTCTCCAACGACGCATTTCCGTTCGGAACCTCGCAGGAAATCGAAATCGGCTATGCCATCGTGCGGGCCAATCGCATCACGTATGTCGGAGAACTGGGTTGGGAGATTTACATCCCCGCGGAGTTCGCGTTGCATGTTTTTGACCGCTTGATGGAGATTGGTGTCAGGCATGGGTTGAAGCTGGCTGGCTTCCATGCCTTGAACGCCTGTCGAATGGAAAAAGGCTATCGCCATTGGGGCGATGACATCGGCATCGAGGATTCACCTTTGCATGCGGGCCTCGGCTTCACCTGCGCCTGGGACAAGCCCGGTGGATTCATCGGACTGGAGGCATTGAAGGCGCAGAAGGCAGCGGGCGTCCCCCATCGGCGCCTTGTGCAGTTCCGGCTAGCCGACGACGCGGAACTGCTCTATCACGAGGAGCCCATATTTGCCGATGATCGTCCAGTGGGCGTCATCACATCCGGCATGTATGGTCATCGCATCGGCGCGTCGCTCGGGATGGGGTATGTGCGACTGGACGAGCCGGTAACGGCGGACCGGCTGGCTTCGCTGCGCTTTGAAATCGGCATCGGTGACCGTCGCGTGCCGGCCCAGGCGCAGCTCGGGCCGTGGTACGACCCGAAGAACGAACGCATCCGTACCTGAATCATCTCCGCACAGAAAGCACATCATGAATGAGCAATCCACCCATCACGCGGCACCCCTGACCATATTCAAAGCGCGCCGCATCATCACCATGGACCCGTCCTTGCCCGAGGCGACTGCCGCAGGCGTGATCGATGGACGGATCGTCGCCGTCGGCGACATGGCGTCGATGGCGCCATGGCGCGAGGGTCGGCGAGTGATCGTGGACGAGCGTCTTGCGGACAAGGTGCTGATGCCGGGCTTCATCGACAACCATCTGCATCCGTTCCTGGGCGCACTGCTCACGCCCATGGAGGTCATCGCCCCAGAGGCCTGGCGGCTGGAAGGTGGTCGTGTTGCGCCCGCCGCGACGACCCCGGAGCAGTATCGCGCGCTGCTCGAAGCGCGTTTGGCCGCAAGGACCGATCATTCCGACTGGTTCATCAGCTTCGGATACCAGCCTTCGGAGCACGGGGTTTGGGGCCGGGCCGAACTGGATGCGCTCTGCCCTGATCGGCCGGTGATTCTCTGGCAACGCTCGTTCCATGAAACCTACATGAACAGTTCGGCAATCGCGAAACTGGAACTGGACGAGCTGGAACTTGCCAGGCACCCACAGATCGACCTTGCGCGGGGCCACTTCTACGAGACGGGGAACAAGGTCGTTGTCGCGAAGCTCATGCCACGGTTCCTGCGGCCGGACTGGTACTACCGCGGGTTGAACATCACCGCGGACCTCATGCAGCGCGGAGGGATTACGACCGCTGCCGATATGCTGTTCGGGGCGCTTGATCCTGACTATGAGATCGCTGCACTCAGAGCGTGCATCGAAGAGCCGGGGCGCCCCCTGCGCGTGGTGAATGTCGCTGACGCACGGAGCTTCGCGAATCGCGCCGCTGGCCGCGCAGTCATGGGCGGGCCGGATCAACCCATCGACTTCTCCGGTGCGTTGCCGGTCATCGAGGCTCTGCAGGCCAAAGCCAGCCCGAGGGTGAAATTCCTGCGTGCGGTGAAACTGTTTGCCGATGGCGCCATGTTCTCGCAGCTGATGCAGATGAACCCGCCGGGATACATCGATGGTCATCAGGGCGAATGGCTCATGAGTCCCGAGGTTCTTGCAAGCGGCGTCGAAGCCTTCTGGAACGCGGACTATCAGATTCATGTCCACGTCAACGGTGACGGTGGCATGGATGCAGTGCTGAATGCGCTGGCCGGGGCCCAATCTCGCAGGCCTCGTTTTGACCATCGCTTCATGATGCATCATGTAGGCTTTCATACGAACGCCCAATCCACCCGCATGGCTGCACTCGGCGCCCACGCCTCCGTCAATAGTTACTACATCCATGCGCTTGCCGACGGCTACGCACGCCTGGGCCTGGGGCCTGAGCGTGCATCGCAGATCGTCCGGGCCGGGTCCATGAAGCGGGCGGGGCTCAAAGTGTCGTTCCACTCGGATTTCATGATGGCGCCCCTGGAACCGTTGACGCTTGCATGGTGCGCTGCGACGCGAACGACACGAAGTGGCGCCCGGATCGCGCCGGAAGAGCGGGTGTCGCTGGACGAGGCCCTCGCCGGCATCACGATCGATGCAGCCTTCGGGTTGGGGCTCGATCATGAGATCGGGTCGATTTCTTGCGGCAAGAAGGCGGATTTCACCGTACTTGAGGACGATCCGTACGATCTCGGTGGCGAACGGCTACGCGAGGTGCGCGTTGCCGGGACGGTGTTTGAAGGAGAGGTCCACTTGCTCGCAACGCCCGCATCCAGCGTCACGCTTTCCGATGCACGGCGCGATCCACCGGCACGGCCACGGACGCCCAAGCGGTCGGCTGCACCGCGATACAGGATGGTGGCCGGTGGGTGCGTTGCTGACGGCGATCCATGCGTTTTCATGCGGCAGCTGCCGGGTCTGGCGGCCCAAACACTGCGAGCATGAAAAAGGCCTTCCTGCCGCAGTCTCCGCTCTCTCCGCAATGGGCGCCACTCTTTGCGTTGTCGGAGCAGACCGGCCTGTCCCTGCAGGCGAGGCTCCGGCAAGCGGTTGTGCATGCGATCCTCGAAGGCCATCTCGCTCCCGGTTCGGCCTTGCCGTCATCGCGCGAGCTCGCGCGCGCGCTGGAAATTTCACGCAATACGGTCAGCGCTGCCTACGACCAACTCATTGAAGAGGCTTACCTCGAAACCCGTCCGCGGATGGGTGTCTTCGTGACCAGCGGAGCCAAGCCCGCACAGGTGCAATCAAAAGCGGTATCCGGTTTCAACAACAATGCTGAAGGGCTGAAAACACACGGCGGTGGGACGAGGACGCTCGACTGGGCCCAACGCGTGCACCGCTCGCTCAAGGGCAAGCCAACGCTCTCCAAACCCGATCGCTGGCGCGAATTCGAGTATCCGTTCGTCTATGGCACGCACGACGCGCAATTGTTTCCGACGGCAGATTTCAGGGAATGTTGCACGCGCAGCCTGGCACGCGTCCAGCTTTCGCAGTGGACGCCTGATCTCGAAACGGCGGACGTGACGGAACTTCTGGAGCAGATACGCCAGCGGCTGCTTCCAAAGCGGGGTGTTTTTGCATCCCCCGAAGAAATCCTGGTCACTGTCGGCGCGCAACACGCCTACTACCTGCTCGCAGACGCTTTACTGGACGGCTCGTCGCGCCTTGGCATGGAAGAGCCCGGTCATCCCCATGCACGCAACGCATTCCTCATGCGAACGCGACAAGTTCATTCAATTCCCGTGGATGATGAAGGTGTGGTTGTAGATGGGCTTCCTGACCTGGACTATTTGTTCGTCACGCCGTCACACCAGAGCCCAACCACCGGCACACTGAGCCTCGACCGTCGGGAAGAGCTGCTATTGCAGGCGAAGCAGAAAGATTTTGTTCTCATCGAAGATGACTACGAGGCGGAGAATCTGTACGAGGGCGCTCCGATGCCAGCACTCAAAAGCATGGACCGGCTCGGGCGTGTGATCTATATCGGTTCATTGTCCAAGAGCCTTTCGCCCGCACTGCGCCTGGGATACATCGTTGCGCCGAAGGAACTCATAGCCGAGCTTCGTCTTCTGCGCCACGCCATGGTGCGGCACCCCAGCGCGTTCCTGCAGCACGCCTATGCACTGTTCATCTCGCTCGGGCATCACGACTCGCACGCGCGACGTGTGAACCAGGAAATGCAGCAGCGCCTCTCGGCCGTGGCCGCAGCGCTGCACACCTATCTGCCGCAAATGCGATTCACGCTGCCGCAAGGCGGCGCTTCGGTGTGGGTGCAGATGCCGGCCGGCATGGATGGAGCGGCATTGGCCGTCGCTGCGCGCGGGCATGGCGTGCTCATCGAGCCGGGCGACGTGTTCTTCAACGAGCCGCCGTCACCCTGCCCTTATTTCCGCCTTCGGCTGTCATCGATCACGCTGGACCAGATCGGGCCGGGCATCGAGGCGCTGTCGCGCGCGGTGCGTGGGCTGGATTGAAGCCTTCGCCATCGCGCCTCAGGCTGCGGGGCTGACGAACTGCGGCACGGCAGGCAGGGGTTCGCAGGCCGCGACCCATTTCTCGACCTCGCCCTCCACCTTTGCCATGCGGCGCGAGCTGTACCAGATCCAGAGGCCGCCGACGAGCCAGCCGATGCCCAGTGTGCACAAGCCCGCGAAGACCACCAGCACGATGGCCAGCAAGCCGTTGATCGGCGCGGCCTTGCGGGCGAGCACGTTGTGGTCCGACCAGGTTCCGCCGCTCGAACGGTTGGCGATGACCGCGAATTCCTCGTCGGTCTTGCCGTCCTTCACGAGTCGGTAGAACTGCAGCGTGTCGCCGTCCTTGTAGCCCAGGTCCCAGTCCTTGAGGTGCAGGGTGTGCGTCTTGCCCTGCGTGTCCTCGACGCGCAGGCGGTCGTGGATGACGGTGGTGGACCAGCGCCGGGCCGGCTGCCCCGGGTCGTTGCTGCGTTCTTCGTGCCAGATGGTTTCGCGCTCCTTGCGGCCTTCCAGCAGTCGGCCGCCGAAATGCCGGATCTGGTACGGCTTGCCGTTGATGAGCACCTCGCCCGTCTGCTTGCCGGGCTTGGCGCCGATGCGCGCCGTGGCGCGGGCGATCCAGACGAGCATCAGCACGATCACCGCGACGGCGACGAGCGAGCCCACCATCATGATCACGCCGAACATCTGGTCGCGCAGGCCTTGCGCGCGCGCGGCCTCGGCCTGCTTCACCATGTTCTCGTTGCGCGTCTTCTGCGCGGCGGCGAGCTGTCTGTTCTCAACGGCCACGCGGTCCAGTGCTTCACGCACCGAGGGTTTGAAGAGCGGCATGAGCTCTTCCATCGTCACGGGTGTCTCGAGCGCGGGCCAGCCGCTTTCTTCCTGCCCGCTGAGCGGGTTACGGCCGGAACGCCGGTTCTCGCACATGCGCGTCCACTCGCGGCGGTTCTCCACATCGTCGAGTGGCTTGATGGTGGCGCTGTACTGCCGCTCGATGGCCGCCGCCGCTGCACGGTAGCGTTCAGCCAGTTCGACGCCAGGCCCGGTGAACGACATGTCGGGGAAGATGCGACCCCGCAAGAGCATCGAGAGCGCGGCACACTGCCGGCCCATTGTCTGCGCGGGCGTCGGCCCGCCGCTGAACGCAGCCACCACTTGCTCGGGTGTCGGCATGTCGCGCAGGTAGGCGAGCTTCGCCTCCTGCTGGCGGTTTTGCGCGTGTGCGCCAGAGGCGCCAAGCGCGATGACGAGCGACGCGACAAACGCGCGCCAGCCCATGACTGCAAGCCCTGCCATTCCCTCTCTCCTTCCGCACAGCTGAGAAAGCAAAGTTTCTAACATGCGGACAGGACGATCCGCCAATGTCCCGCCGCCGCAAGGGCGGTATTGCGTTCGACGCAATTGGCGGCTAGGTCAGGCGGTGGCCGGCACGAGCAGGCCCCACGCAATCCACGCCATGAGCGCAGCCACCAGCAGGTCGAGCGCGCGCCACGCCACCGGCTTTGCGAACAGCGGCGTGAGCAGCCGGGCGCCGAATCCCAGCGCCACGAACCACACCGTGCTCGCCAGGCCCGCGCCGCAGAGGAAGACCCAGCGCAAGTCGTCCGGCTGCTGCGCGCCCACCGCGCCGACCAGCACCACCGTGTCCAGGTAGACGTGCGGGTTCAGAAGGCTGATGGCCGCGATCTGCGCCACCACCTGCCTGAGCGGCATGCGCTCCCCGCCCGCACTGGTCTGCAAGGCCTGCGATGACATCGCGCGGCGCAACGCCTGCACCGCATAGAAGATGAGCACGGCCGCACCGACGTGGCGGATGACTTCCAGCAGCGCCGGCCGGCTGCCGATGGCGGCGCCCAATCCTGCAACACCGATCGCCATGAGCGACACGTCGAGCACGGCACATACCGCCACGACAGCTGCCACGTGTTCGCGCCGCAAGCCCTGGCGCAGCACGAACGCGTTCTGCGCGCCGATGGCGAGGATGAGGGAAAGGCTGAGGGTGAAGCCGGTGGAGAAAGAAGCGAAGGCGGCAGTGGAGGTCACCCTCCGACCATACCAGTTGCCGCTCACCAGCCCCAAAGCAACCGCTTGGCCACCCAGCCCTGCGCGCCGTCTTCATCCTTCACCTTCACCCAGTCGCTGCGCTTCTCGACGGTGCGCAGCACCTCGCCGCGTTCGGCCTTGCCGACAATGGCGGCGCGCGTGCTCGGCGCGCTGCGGATGTTGACGACGCTGGCCTTGACGATATGGTGCGGTGTGCGGTCCGTCATCGGCCTGTAGACCCAGCCCACGTCACCTTCGAAGTCGCGCACCTTGAGCCAGTTGCCCTGCCGGCTCGTCACCTGAAGCGGATAGCCTTTGGACAGTTCGTAGAGCACATCGTGCTGCGTGCCCGCGCCAGACCGCATGTTCACCGTGTCGCGGCTCACGCTCACCATCTGCTGCGCATGGGCGCCGAACGCGGCGGCCAGCAACAAGGCGGGAATCAGGCGAAAGAGACGCGGGAAAACACGGGTCATCTGGAAAATCCTTTCGGGGATGGAGGGTTGAAGACAACCCGGTTGTTCCGATCCGGCGCGGGAAGTTCCGCAGATGACCGACGGATGCATGCGAAGTGCGGGTTATTCCTTGGCTTCGTCGAAGGAGCGGAGGACGGGGATGGGGCGGTGGAATTTCATGGTGGTCTCCGTCTACCGATTCTGTGTCAATTGATGCGTATCTGCGGCAGCCTGCCGGATGTCTTCATCGACGAGCGTGGGGGCGGCAACCGCCAGTCGCCTGCCCCACTGCAGGAAGTGCCGACCCTGCGACCGCTGGTAGTGCGGGTCGTAGTGCACCGTCATCAATTCCTCGAACAGTGGCGCGAGGTCCCCTGTCATGGCCCAGGCCTGCCAGCGCCCGGCGGTCTCCTTGCCGTGCGCTTCCTTGAGCGTGGCCATTTTCTTTGCGAGTGCTTCAGGGTCGTCGCCCAGATACGCGTAGTCGGTCAGCAGGTAGCGCAAACGCGCCTCGACCGGCGCCACGATTTCGATGCAAGGCGCGTTGCGCATCTGGTTGACGAGCACCTGCGGCAGCGACAGGCGGCCGATCTTCGGGCTCTCGCCTTCCACGAACACGGGGCGCGTGAGGTCGAGTGCTTCAAGCCGTGTGGCGAGCTGTGTCTCGAAGCCTTTCTGCGACGGCTGCGGAACGCCGGGCAACGCGCCGAGCATCGAGCCCTTGTGGCAGGCGAGGCTTTCGAGGTCGATGGTCTGCGCGCCGCGCTCGCCGAGCGCCTGCAGCACGCGGGTCTTGGCGCTGCCGGTGGCGCCGCAGAGGATGCGCAGGTCGAGCTTCGGCACGATGGACTCGATCTGTTCGATGACGTGATGCCGGAAGCTCTTGTAGCCACCCGCGAGCTGCTGCGCGTCCCAGCCGACGAGTCGGAGCCACTGCACCATCGATCCGCTGCGCAGGCCGCCGCGCCAGCAATAGACCATCGGCTTCCAGCCGGCCGGCCTGTCGGCGAGCGGCCCGGCCAGATGACGCGCGAGGTTGGCGGCCACCATGCCGCCGCCGACACGCCGCGCCTCGAACGCACCCTGCTGTTTGTAGAGGGTGCCGACGATGACGCGCTCCTCGTTGCTCAGGACGGGCAGGTTGATGGCGCCGGGTATGTGGTCGAGCGCGAACTCGGCGGGTGAGCGCGTGTCGATGAGGGTGTCGAAGGCGTGGCGGTCTGCCACGCGCACGGGACCACGATGGTTCACGCAGGGGTCCCCCGCTGCGCGCGCAGAAGGCGGCTGGCACAATGATCCGACATGACTCCGATAGCCCTTACACAGTTCTCGCACGGTGGCGGCTGCGGTTGCAAGATCGCACCCGGCCTGCTCACGGACATTCTGGCACGCGCGCCGCAGGGCATCATTCCGCCCGAGCTGATGGTGGGCATCGAGACCAGCGACGACGCGGCGGTCTATCGCCTCAACGACACACAGGCGCTGGTGGCCACCACCGATTTCTTCACGCCCATCGTCGACGATGCGTTCGATTTCGGCCGCATTGCTGCAACCAACGCGCTGTCCGACATCTATGCCATGGGCGGCACGCCGATCATGGCGCTGGCCATCGTCGGGATGCCGATCGCCAAGCTGCCGCCTGAAGTCATCGGTCGCGTGCTCGAAGGCGGCGCGAGTGTCTGCCGCGACGCGGGCATTCCCATCGCGGGTGGCCACAGCATCGATGTGCTGGAGCCGATCTACGGTCTCGTCGCCCTCGGCCTCGTCCACCCCGACAAGGTCAGGCGCAATTCGGATGCGAAGGCGGGCGACGTGCTCATCCTCGGCAAGCCGCTGGGCGTGGGAATCCTCTCTGCCGCGCTGAAGAAGGGCGCACTCGGCGAGGCCGGATACGCCGACATGTTGCGCCACACGACGAAGCTCAACCGCGTGGGCGCGGACCTCGCGGGCATCGACGGCGTGCACGCGATCACCGACGTCACGGGCTTCGGCCTGGCGGGGCACCTGCTCGAAATCTGCCGGGGGTCGAAGCTCGCCGCGAGTGTGCGTTTGACCGACGTGCCACTGATCGACAGTGCCAGGCACTTTGCGCAGCAGGGCATCGTCACCGGCGCGTCGGCGCGCAACTGGAATGGCTACGGGCAGGATGTGGACCTGCCGGCCGGCGCACCCGACTGGCAGCGTGCCCTGATGACCGACCCGCAGACCAGTGGCGGCCTGCTGGTGAGCTGCGCGCCCGGATCAGAAGACCGGGTGCTTGAAGCGTTTCATGCTGCGGGTTTCGAGGCGGCAGCAGCCATCGGCGAATTGCGCGACGGAGCGCCGCGCATCGCGTTCGGCTGACGCCCCGCGCCGCCTGGAGATCGCCGCTTCAGACCTCAGCGCGCCAGCAGCGGCTTGAGATACCGCCCGGTGTGGCTCGCCGCATTCGCCGCGATGTCCTCGGGCGTTCCTTCGCCCACCACCGTGCCACCCCCTGCGCCGCCCTCCGGCCCCATGTCGATCAGCCAGTCGGCCGTCTTGATGACGTCGAGGTTGTGTTCGATCACGACGATGGTGTTGCCTGCGTCGCGCAGCTGGTGAAGCACCTTGAGCAGCAGTTCGATGTCGGCGAAGTGCAGGCCGGTGGTCGGTTCGTCCAGGATGTAGAGCGTTCGGCCGGTGTCGCGCTTGGAGAGTTCGAGCGCGAGCTTCACGCGCTGCGCCTCGCCGCCCGAGAGGGTGGTGGCGGACTGGCCGAGCTTGATGTAGCTCAGGCCCACGTCCAGCAGCGTCTGCAGCTTGCGCGCGATGGTGGGCACGGGTTTCAGGAATTCATGCGCGGCCTCGACGGTCATGTCGAGGATCTGCGCGATGTTCTTGCCTTTCCACTGCACCTCGAGCGTCTCGCGGTTGTAGCGCTGGCCGTGGCACACGTCGCAGGGCACATACACGTCGGGCAGGAAGTGCATCTCGACCTTGACCACGCCGTCGCCCTGGCAGGCTTCGCAGCGGCCACCGGCCACGTTGAAGCTGAAGCGACCGGGGCCGTAGCCGCGCTCCTTGGCCATGGGCACTTCGGCCATGAGTTCGCGGATGGGCGTGAACAGGCCGGTGTAGGTGGCGGGGTTGCTGCGCGGCGTGCGGCCGATGGGCGACTGGTCGACGTTGATGACCTTGTCGAAATGCTCGATGCCTTCGATGGCTTCGTGCTGCGCGGGTTCTTCGTGCGCGCGGTAGATGTGGCGCGCCACGGCAGCGTACAGCGTGTCGTTGACCAGCGTGCTCTTGCCCGAGCCGGAGACACCGGTCACGCACGTCAGCAGGCCGACGGGAATGTCCACGCTCACGTTCTTCAGGTTGTTGCCGCTCGCGCCGGCGATGCGAAGCACCTGCGGTTCTTCCATGTCGGCAAGCGAATGGCGCTTCTTCGGCACCTCGATCTTCTTCGTGCCGATCATGTACTGGCCCGTCAGCGAATCGGGCGAGTGCATCACTTCGTCGCAGGTGCCCTGCGCGATGACACGGCCGCCGTGCACACCCGCGCCCGGGCCCATGTCGATCACGTGATCGGCTGCGCGGATCATGTCCTCGTCGTGCTCGACGACGAGCACGCTGTTGCCGATGTCGCGCAGGTGTTTCAGCGTGCCGATCAGCCGGTCGTTGTCACGCTGGTGCAGGCCGATGCTGGGCTCGTCGAGCACGTACATCACGCCCGTCAGGCCGCTGCCGATCTGGCTGGCCAGGCGGATGCGCTGTGCTTCGCCGCCCGACAGCGTTTCGGCGCTGCGGTCCAGGCTCAGGTAGTTGAGGCCGACGTCGTTGAGGAATTTCAGGCGTGAGCCGATCTCGCGCACCACCTTGTCGGCGATCTCGGCCTTGGCGCCGTGCATCTTCAGCGCGACGAAATAGTCGTGCGCCTCGCGCAGCGTGGCGTGGCTGATCTCGTAAATCGCGCGGGCCTGATCGCCCTCGCCCACCTTCACGAAGCGCGCTTCGCGGCGCAGGCGCGTGCCGTTGCATTCGCGGCAGGGCTGCATGCTGCGGTAGCGCGCGAGGTCTTCGCGCACCATCACGGAATCGGTCTCGCGGTAGCGTCGCTCCATGTTGGGCACGATGCCTTCGAACGGATGCTTCTTCGTGAGCTTCTTGCCCGCGAAGTTGCCCGAGTCCATGACGTACGTGAACTTGATCTCTTCCTCGCCGGTGCCATAGAGCACGGCGTTCTGCACCGGCAGGGGCAGGTCTTCGAAGGGTTCGTCCAGGCTGAACTTGTAGTGTTTCGACAGGCTTTCGAGCAGCGCGAAGTAGTAGCCGTTGCGGCGGTCCCAGCCCTTGATGGCACCGCTGCCCAGGCTGAGCGACGGGAAGGCGACGACGCGCGTCGGGTCGAAGAATTCCTGCGAGCCGATGCCGTCGCAGGCAGGGCACGCGCCCACCGGCGAGTTGAACGAGAAGAGGCGCGGCTCCAGTTCGGCGATGGAATAGCTGCAGACCGGGCAGGCGAACTTCGCGTTGAACAGGTGCTCCTGCGCCGTGTCCATCTCCAGCGCGATGGCGCGGCCGTCGGCCAGGCGCAGCGCGGCTTCGAAGCTTTCGGCCAGGCGTTGCTTGGCATCGCCGCGCACCTTCAGGCGGTCGATGACGACGTCGATGTTGTGCTTCTCCGTCTTCTTGAGCCTGGGCAGGTCGTCGAACTCGTAGGCTGCGCCGTCCACGCGGAAGCGCACGTAGCCTTGTGACTGCATGTCGGCGAAGACCTCGGTGAACTCGCCCTTGCGGTCGCGCGCCACGGGCGCGAGGATCATCAGCTTCGTGTCTTCGGGCAGCGCGAGCACGGCGTCCACCATCTGGCTCACCGTCTGCGATTGCAGCGCCAGGCCATGGTCCGGGCAATAGGGCGTGCCGGCGCGCGCGAACAGCAGGCGCAGGTAGTCGTGGATCTCGGTCACCGTGCCCACGGTGGAGCGCGGGTTGTGGCTGGTGGCCTTCTGTTCGATGCTGATCGCGGGCGACAGGCCTTCGATCACGTCCACATCGGGCTTGTCCATCAGTTGCAGGAACTGCCGCGCATAGGCCGACAGGCTTTCCACGTAACGGCGCTGGCCTTCGGCATACAGCGTGTCGAACGCCAGGCTCGACTTGCCCGAGCCCGACAGCCCGGTGATCACCACCAGCTGGTTGCGCGGGATGTCCAGATCGACATTCTTGAGGTTGTGCGTGCGCGCCCCGCGGATGCTGATGCGCTGCTGCTGCAGCGCTGCGGCGAGGTAGGTTCCGTCGGTCGGGGTGTTCAAGATGGGCGGGTCCGGGAAAACCCACCATGATAGGGACTCCCGCGTATTTCGCCGTTGTTCGTGACATGCGCTTGTCAGCATGGAGAAAATCCTAGCCAAAAGACGTCTGGACGTCTATCATGTTGGCTTTATTGAGAGAGAATCATTGTGCGTAGACGCCCTGGCGAAGTGCGAGATGCAATTGTCCGAGTTTTGGAGGAGAGGGGCAGTGCTTCGGTTCAAGAAATATCCAATGGAGTGCTGGAGCTGATCGGGGATGTTCCTTCCTCATCCGTTCGCTCGTACTTGAGGCTGAACACGCCTGCCATGTTTGTGCGCATGGACAGGGCGCAGTATTCGCTTAACGGTTTCGATGTCTCGGCAATCGCGTCGCCAACGCAAACCGTTGATACAGAAAAGGTTTTCCAGTACGGCAAAGCGCGTCTTTACCAGGAGGACTGCATCGCATGGCTCGACCGGCAGGCAGCCAACTCACTCCATGCCGTTGTCACGGACCCGCCCTACGGACTGCTTGAATATTCCGAGTCCGAGCAGGATAAATTGCGTGCCGGAAAAGGGGGCGTCTGGCGCGTTCCCCCTGCCTTTGACGGTTCGAAAAGGTCGCCGCTACCGAGATTCACAGTACTCACGCCCGCGGATCTCGCGGAACTTGAAAGATTCTTCGCCGCGTGGGCTCGCAGTCTGGTGCGCGTGCTGGTCCCTGGAGCAAATGTTGTGGTTGCCAGCAACCCGCTTCTTTCATACCTGGTGTCGGGTGCATTGACCCGGGGGGGGCTTGAGCGGCGAGGCGAGATCGCCCGGCTGGTCATGACGATGCGTGGAGGGGATCGCCCGAAAGCAGCACATATCGAGTTTTCGGGCGTCAGCGTCATGCCGCGATCCATGTGGGAGCCGTGGCTAATGTTCCGAAAGCCGATTGTCGGGCGCGTACAGGACAACCTGCGCAAATGGGGGACCGGCGGATTCAGACGAATATCAGAGGACAAGCCGTTTGGCGATGTCATCGAGTCTGCGCCGACGCGCAGCACTGAGCGAAAAGTCGCTCCTCATCCCAGCTTGAAGCCCCAGGCGTTCATGAGGAAACTGGTCAGAGGCGTACTGCCCCTGGGAGAAGGAGTGGTCCTCGACTGTTTTGCGGGCTCTGGGTCCACATTGGCTGCTGCAGAAGCTGTTGGATATCGCAGTGCGGGCGTCGAGCGCGATGCCGGCTATTTTGAGCTGGCAAAAGAGGCAATGCCCAAGCTTGCGAAACTGAAAGTCGACTAGTTCAGCTCACTGTGACTTGTAGATCCAGTTTTTCCGAAGCTTGGCAATTCCTTCTGCATGCAAGGTTGCTGTTCGTGTGCCGAGTTCTCCTCTGGCATTTTTGCGAAAGTCCTCGACCCGGACCTCGCCCAAGTACACCTCACTGAATGTCAAGGGCCTGCGTGAATTGGCAGGTTCGGATTCGTTGTCTACCGTATAAACAAAAACGCACATCCATTGATTCCGCGCGCCATGCGTGTCGACGGCTCCTCCGGCCTTTCGCGTGGTTTTGATCTCAACACCGTGCTCCCCAGCCTTCACCGCATTGTCTGGGTAGCGCCCTCTGACTACCAGATCAGGATGACCATTGAAATATGCATTCACGATCAGTGTCCGGGAGTGCTTGGCCAAGCTCGCCGTCAGCATGTCGGACAGCACCCCTGACATGATCGCGGGTCGCAAAGTGTCATCCAGACGGTCTAGACCCTTTGAAACGAGACCGACATTCACGTCGTGGAAAAAATCGTAAACATCTTGCATGGCGAGCTTGAAATCTTCGATCCGAAGCTCATAGGGCAACGCAGCCGTACGGCTGAATTTCGTCTCGTCTAGGGTATTACGCAGGACCGACATGGGTTGTTTGTGTAATGAAAAGATATCGCTCGAATTCTGCCCGTGTTTTGAGCGCTAACTCAAAAGCCTGGTATCTGGAATGCGAGACAATCGTTACCCCACCTGAATACGTGCCCTCGCGCACCCCATGAGCCGTCTGTTGTCCTCTCCATCCGAAGTTGGAGCCACACTGGAACTTGCCCCCGGCGCATCCATGACGCCGCAGGAACGGCGCGCCAGCGGCGCGCTGGCGTCGATATTCGCCCTGCGCATGCTGGGGCTGTTCCTCGTGCTGCCGGTGTTCGCGCTCGAGGCGCGTCGCTACCCCGGCGGCGACGATCCGGCGCTGGTGGGCCTGGCCATGGGCATCTACGGCCTCACGCAGGCCTGCCTGCAGATGCCGCTGGGCATCGCGTCGGACCGCTTCGGCCGCAAGCGCGTCATCCTGGCCGGGCTTGCGGTGTTCGCGGTGGGCAGCTTCGTCGCCGCGTTCGCGGACAGCCTCACCGGCCTGTTGCTGGGGCGCGCGTTGCAAGGTGCGGGTGCGGTGTCCGCCGCCGTGACGGCGCTGCTGGCCGACCAGACGCGCGACGCCGTGCGCACCAAGGCCATGGCACTGGTGGGTGCGAGCATCGGGTTGATGTTCGCGCTGTCGCTGGTGGCCGCGCCGGTGTTGTCGGCATGGGCCGGGCTGCAGGGTTTGTTTGCGCTGACGGGCACGCTGGCACTGGCAGGCATGGCTGTCACGGCGTGGGTGGTGCCCGCCGAGGCTTCGAGGCAGTGTGTCCAGCGCGGTGCCCTGCGTGACGTGCTGCACCACAGCCTGCTGCTGCGCCTGAACTTCGGTGTGTTCGTGCTGCACACCGTGCAGATGGCCATGTGGGTGGCAGTGCCCGCGCTGCTGGTGGACGCGGGGCTGGAAAAAGGCCACCACTGGTGGGTGTACCTGCCGGCGGTGCTTGCGTCGTTCGGTGTGATGGGCTCCACGCTGTTCCCGCTGGAGCGCAAGGGTTACCTGCGCGGCGTGTTGCTCGCAGGCATCGTGGCCGTGGCCGTTGCACAGCTCGGCCTGCTGTTCGCTGCAGGGGCACATGCCGGCGTGACCGCGATCGGCGCGGTGCTGTTCATCTTTTTCTGCGGCTTCAACGTGCTCGAAGCCAGCCAGCCGAGCCTGGTGTCGCGCCTCGCACCCGTCGAGCTGCGCGGCGCTGCGCTGGGGCTCTACAACACGCTGCAGTCCGTGGGCCTGTTCGCGGGCGGCGCACTCGGCGGCGCGCTCGCGCAGTGGGGCGGCGCGCCGGCGGTGTTCGGCGTGAGCGCGGTGCTGTGCCTGCTGTGGTTCGTCGTGAGCTGGCGGCTGCCGGCGCTGCGCTGATTGCAAAAAATCTTCAAGTCGCTTGAGCCGGAGGCGTAGCCGCAGCATCCTGCCCATCCTTTCAATCAAGGGATCGGGCAGTCTTGAAATTCTTTGCGCAGATCATCGACTGGTTTCGCCAGAGGTCGTTGTCTGATCTCGACCGCCGGCTGAGGTCGGGTCCGATCACGTCTTCCCTCGACTTCGAAGCCGGCGACAAGACCTGCAGGCAGGAAGCATGGCTGGGTCTGCAAGACGATTGGTACGCCTTGGTGATTGAGCAGACGACCGGCGAAGGGTGGGAGACCGTGACTTCCACCGAATTCCGTTCGCTCGACGAGATGGCTCGCTATCTGGCGAAGCACACGAAGTTCGTGATCTCGGACTTCTGACCCGCGCCCGCCCCGCACCCGAAAGCCACGTCAATACGGCACGCCCAGCACGAACACCGCCCACGTGCCCAGCACCGCGTGCGACACGGCCACGCCGATGAACGAACGCTCGCGGTGGTACATCCAGCCCCAGAAGAGGCCGGGCACGAAGACGATGAGCGCGAAGATGGGCGAGAGGTGCGTGTGCAGCGCGGCGAAGACGACGTTGGCGACGAGCACGGATTTCCACCGGTCCTGCGCGCCGGTCAGGCGGTAGAAGATGCCCAGTGACCCCTGGATCGCGCAGCGGATGAACTCCTGCGCGAACGACAGCACGATGTAGGCGATGGTGAAGCCGAGCCACAGCGCCAGGTCGAAACCCTGCGCGGTTGTGGCGGTGCCCGTGGCACGCCAGGGCTCGAACAACGTGTATTCGTCCGGGTGCATCAGCGCGAGCGCATATTTGGCCGAGAGCAGCAGTGCCAATACCGGCAGGGTGAGCATGACGCCGCGCAGCACGGCGCGCGGCCAGTTCTTGAAGGTGACGCCGTACTCGTGCGGCGCGAGCGCGCTCTGCCGCACGATGAGCATCGAGACGACGAGGTAGGTGACGATGAAGAAGATCGAGATGATGCTGTCGCTCGGCAGGTAGGGCTTGACCAGCTGCGTCACCGGCATCAGGAAGATGTAGAGCGCCAGCGCCACCAGTGTCTTGGTGAGGAAGATCGAGATCGACAGCTGCACCTGCACCGAATGCAGTTGCGCCAGATGGCCCCTGAGCACCGTGTCGTTGGTGCGGGCCAGACGGCCGACCACGCTGCGTGCGATGTTCAGCGGCACCTGTTCGCGCAGCGCGCCATGTTTCGGCAGATCCGCCAGCGTGAAGCGCCGCAGGCGCACCGGCGTCTCGGCGATCAGCGTGGCGGTGGTGGTTTCGTTCTCCAGCGCGGACATCTCGCCGAACGAATCGCCCGCTTCCAGCGTGGCGAGCTTCACGCGCTGTTGCTCGTTGTCTGCGTTGCGCCAGATGCCGATGCGGCCTTCCTCGATCAGGTGGATCGCGTCGTTGGCATCACCTTCGCGCACGATCCACGCGCCTTCCGGGTGGGCGATGGCCGCGTGCGTGTCGATGAAGGCGCGTGCCTCGTCGGCGTCCACGCCGCGGAACAGGGCATAACGGGTGACATCCTCCACTGCCGGATCAATCGACGAGTTCGTACAGGGTCTCGATCTCTTCCGCGTAAGCAGCGTGCACCGCGCGGCGACGTACCTTCAGCGTGGGCGTGAGCAGGCCGGCGTCGATCTCGAACGGCTGGTCGACCACCATGTGGCGGCGCACGCGGTGCGATGCGGGCAGCCGCTTGTTGGCGGCGGACACGGCGCGGCTGATGAGTTTCTCCACCGCGTCGCGATCGATGCGTCCGGCAGCCTGCTCGGCGCGCAGTTCGTCCGAGGGTACGACGAGCGCGGTGAGGTAGGGCTTGGCGTCGCCGCACACCACGGTCTGGCCGATGGCGGCTTCGAGCAACAGCGATTGCTCCACCGGCTGCGGCGCGATCATCTCGCCGCCGGCGGTCTTGACGAAATCGCGCTTGCGGTCGGTGATCATCAGTTGCCCACGCGCGTCGAACTTGCCGATGTCGCCGGTGTGCAGCCAGCCGTCCTGCATGACGGCGGCGGTGGCGGCCGGGTCGTTCCAGTAGCCGGGCGAGACGTTGTCGCCGCGCACGAGGATCTCGCCGTCGTCCGCCAGCTTCACTTCCACGCCGAGCATGGGCACGCCCGTGGTGCCGGGGAAGATCTGCCCCGCCTTGTGCATGGTGATGCCGGGCGAACATTCCGTCTGCCCGTAGGCTTCATGCAACCGCACGCCGAGGGCATTGAAGAAGCGCGACACGGCGGGGTTGAGCGGCGCACCCGCGCACAGGCAGCAACGCAGCTGGCCACCGAAGCGTGCGCGGATCTTCGCGCGCACCGTGGCGTCGGTGATGCGGTCCACCAGTTGCTCGCGCAGGCTCATGCGCTGGCCCGAGATGCGGCGGCTGCCGTAGTCCACGGCAGCGGTGAACAGCGCGCGCTTGAGTTTGGGCTCACGTTCCAGCGCGCCGCAGATGCGCTTGTACATGACTTCCCAGAAACGGGGCACGGTGTTCATCATCGTCGGCCGCGCGGACTGCAACTCACCCGGCAGATGGTCCGTGCCGCGCGAGACGAACACCTGCGCGCCGATGGCAATCGGTGTCCACAGGTCACCGGTGTGCGCGTAGGTGTGCGAGAACGGCAGGAACGACAGGAAGCGCTGTTCGTCCAGGCCATAGTCCGACAGGTTGGCAATCGCACCTTCGGCGGCCGCCATGATGTTGCGGTGCGTGGTCTGCACGCCGCGCGGCTTGCCGCCGGTGCCGGACGTGTACATCAGGCACGCGATGTGGTCGCGCGTCACGGCCGCCACGCGGTCCGCGAGGTCGGGCAGGTCGCCCTGCGCCACGGCGGACCACGGCAGCACGCCTTCGGGCCGCTCGTGCGCCTCTGCGGAAAGGCTGGCGATGGTGTGTGCGTGCGGGCGCGACGAGATCGCGGCCCACACGGGCGCGATGCGGCGCAGCGCGTCTTGCGAGAAGAGCGAGACGCGCGGCTTGCAGTCGTCCACCTGGAACAGCCACTCGGCCGGCCCCGTCGTCACATAGCCCGGCACCACGATGCCGCCGAGCGACAGCGTCGCGATGTCAGCGACGATCCATTCCAGGCTGTTGGCACCGACGATGTACACACGCTCGCCCGGTCCCACGCCCAGCGCCGCGAGGCCGGCTGCACACTGGCGCACCAGCACTTCGAGCTCGTGCCATTTGAAGTGACGCCAGCCGTCGGCGGTGGCAATGTGGAGGAAGGGTTGATCGCCCAGTTGCTGGGCGCGCGCAAAGAACAACTGCGGCAGGCTGGACGACGCCTGCAGACCGGAAGCCAACATCTGAGAATCCCCCGACGGTGTCTGTGACCGTCTGGGGGGTGAATTTAACCGAGTCAGCCCGCCTTCGCGTCTTTTTCTTCCGGTGGCGGCACCGGCGGCGGTACCGCGACGGCGGCCATGGAGGTCACGGACGCCACCATGGCCTCGGCCAGCGTGGCGTACAGCGAGCGGCTGACCATGCGCGAGACGAGGCTCGCGATCATCGCGGCGGACATCAGGCTCAGCACCATCGCATGGCCGTCGACCATCTCCATCACGATGATGAAGGCCGTGAGCGGCGCCTGCGTGACCGCGGCGAGGAAGGCCGCCATGCCCATGGCGATGAGCGCGGGCGAGATGTCGCCCCCCGTGAGTTGCGCGATGTTGTGGCCCACGCCCGCGCCGATGGACAGCGAGGGCGCGAAGATGCCGCCGGGCACACCGCTCCAGGCGGTGAGCCAGGTCGCCACGAACTTGAGCAGCACGTACAGCGGCGGCACATCGGCATTGCCGGCCAGCATGTGCTTCACCGTCTCCGAGCCCGCGCCGAACGTGTCGCCACCCGAGACGAGCCCGACCACCGCAATGGCCAGTCCCGCGAACGCCGCAAAGCGCACCGGCTGGCGGCTGCGCCAGCGGCTGACGCGGTCCTGCGAACCGGTGAGCGAGGCGATCAGCAGGCGCGAGAACAGGCCGCCGAGCAGGCCGCACAGCAGCGCGACGCCGAGGCCGGGCAACAGCGCGTCCCATCCGAGCCGGGGCACCTGGATGCGCCCGAAGTAGGTGAGGTTGCCGAACACGGACACCCCCATCAGGCCGGCCAACACGATGGCCGCGATGATCAACCCGCTGCTGCGTGACTCGAGCTTGCGCGACAGTTCCTCGATGGCGAAGACCACGCCGGCCAGCGGCGCGTTGAACGCGGCCGCGATGCCCGCCGCGCCGCCGGCCACCAGCAGCGCGTGGCGGCTGATGCCGCTGCGCCCGCCAGGCGACATCCAGCGCTGCGCATGCTGCATGACACCGGCTGCCACCTGAACCGACGGGCCTTCACGGCCGAGCGACAGACCGCCCAGCAGGCCGAGCGACGAGAGACCGATCTTGCCGAGGCTGAGCCGCAAGGAAACAAAGCGTGACTGATGTTCTGCCGGGAGCGCCGGGTCGAGCGATGCCATCACCTGCGGAATGCCGGAGCCCCCCGCGCCTGCGAACCAGCGCCGCGTCGCCCAGACGATGCCGCCCGTGAGCGCGGGCATCCACAGCAGCACCAGCCACGGGTTCAGGCTACGCAGGTGGCCGAACTGCCCGAACGCCCACTCGGACAGCAGCGTGAAGCCCACCACGGCCAGCCCCGCCGCGACGGCGTAGGCGAGCACGATGGCGCGGTCCAGCCACTGGCGGACGTCGGAGAATTCGGCGCGGACGTTGCCCAGGAAGTCGGGTTCGTGATTACTGCTGCTCATCCCTGCCCATTGTCCGCCAGATGGCGTCCGGTCCATAGGCCTGGTGCAGGCCCGATGCGGCACAATGGCCGACAATTTCCATCTTTCTGGGCAGAACACCATGGCATCCCTCAACAAAGTCACCCTCATCGGCAACTGCGGCCGCGACCCCGAAATGCGCACCTTCCCCAGCGGCGGCCAGGTCTGCAACGTCAGCATCGCCACCACCGAGAAATGGCGCGACAAGTCCAGCGGCGAAATGCGCGAGCAGACCGAATGGCACAACCTGGTCTTCAACGACCGCCTCGCGGAGATTGCGGGCCAGTACCTCAAGAAGGGTTCGCAGGTCTATGTGGAAGGCCAGATCCGCAGCCGCAAATACCAGGACAAGGACGGCATCGAACGCACGGCGTACGAAATCCGCGTGCGTGAAATGCAGCTGCTCGGCGGCCGCGAAGGCATGGGCGGCCCCTCAGGCGGCGGTGACGACGAAGGCGGCGCTTACGCCCCGCGCCGCGCAGCGCCCGCGCCGCGCGCACCGGCCCCCGCACCGCGTCAGGCCCCGGCCAAATCGTCGTCGGGCTTCGACGACATGGATGACGACATTCCGTTCTGATCGAACCGGCGACCACTGCGCACGCAACGGCCGTTGCGTCATCCCAGCCCGATACCGCGAGGTCCGGGCTTTTTCTTTTCGTGGGTGGCTCTCAGGCTACGGGTTGCCCGGGCATCGGTTTGCAGTCCGTTCAGCTTCTTCAGTGCCGCGCCGATGCTTCGCCTTGACGCTGCATAGGCCTTCCACGGTTCATTGCCCGTTTCGAGCCGGTCGGCGATGTTCCCCAGCGTCCAGTGCGCGCCGCCGGTGAGTGTCTGCAGTTCCTCCCATGCCACCGGCACCGAGATGCCGAGCCCCGGTCGCGCGCGCACGGACCACGCGCTCACCGTTGTCGCGCCGAAGCCGTTGCGCAGGTAGTCCACAAAGATCTTGCCCACGCGGTTCTTCGGACCACTCTTCGCGACGAAGCGTGATGGAATCGTCCGGGCGAGATGTTCGACGATGGCCTTGGAGACGTCCTTCACGGCGTCCCACTCCGGTCCGCGCCGCAGCGGCACCACCACGTGCAGGCCCTTGCCGCCGCTTGTCTTCAGAAAGCTTTCCAGACCGAGTTCTTCCAGCGCCACACGAACCAGCGTGGCTGCTTCCTGCACGCGTTCCCACGGCACGCCTTCGCCGGGGTCGAGGTCGAAGGTCATGCGGTCGGGCTGGCCAATGGCATCGGTCGTCGCGTTCCAGGTGTGCAGTTCGATGCCGTTCATCTGCGCGACCGAGACCAGCGCCTTGGCCGAAGGAATTTCCATCAGCGGCTCGTGGCCGGGGTCGAACGCGGGGTCGAGCAGGCGCACGCCGGGCAGTTCGTCCACGTCGGCGTGCTTCTGGAAGAACTGCGGACCATCGATGCCGGAGGGCGCGCGCAGTAACGCGACCGGCCGCTTCTTCAGGTGCGGCAGCAACAGCGGCGCCACTTGTGCGTAGTAGGCGGCCACGTCACCCTTGGTGAGGCCGCTGGCCTTGTCGATCACGCGGTCCGCGTTGGTGATGCGCATGCCGCCTGCCTTGCGCGGCGCGCCTTTCGCTGTCTTCGGCGTGATTGCTGCTTTCACTTGCGCTGCCTTCTCCCGCGTGATGGCGCGCGCCGGCTTGTCGCTGCGCAGGCCGTGGAACACCGAATGGCGGATACGCCCGCTGCGCGTCCATTCGCCGAACGACACCTCGGCCAGCAATTGCGGCCTGACCCAGTGCACGCGGCCCGCGCCCGCCGGCACGGGGATGGGCGCGCGCTTCGTTTCGATGGCCTGCAGCTTGCGCGTGAGTTCGCCGAGCGTGCGTTCGTCGAAGCCCGTGCCGACGTTGCCGGCGTAGCGCAACGCGCCATCCGCATCGTGCACGGCGAGCAGCAAAGACCCGAGACCGGTGCGCGCGCCCTTCGGATCCGTGTAGCCGACGATCACGAACTCCTGCCGCAGGCTGCACTTGAGCTTGATCCAGTCGTCGCTGCGACGCGAGACGTAGTGGCTGTCCGCGCGTTTGCCGATCACGCCTTCGAGGCCGAGCTTGCAGGCCGTGGCGACGAGGTCTTGCGGTCGGGCATCGAGCGTCTGCGAGAAGCGCAGCGCATCGGGCAGCTTCGCGTCGTCCAGCAACGCAGCCAGTATTTCGCGGCGCTGTACGAGCGGCATCTGCCGCAAGTCGCGCCCATCCAGAAAGGGCGTATCGAACAGGAAGTACACGATGGCCTGCCGCGCCTTCTTCGCGCCGGGTTCGAAAGCAGCCTGCAGCGCCCCGAAATCCGGCGCGCCATTCTCGTCCGGCACGACGATCTCACCGTCGAGCCAGCCGGACTTGCAGCGCAGCTTGCCCAGCGCCTGCGCGAGTTCGGGTAACTTGTGCGTCCAGTCGTGGCCGTTGCGCGTGAAGAGTTTGACGCCTCGGCCGTCGATGCGTATGAGCAGCCGGTAGCCGTCGAACTTGGCCTCGTAGAGCCAGTCCGGGCTTTCGGCGGGCGGCTGCTTCACCAGGGTTGCGAGCTGCGGCGAGAGCGTGGCGGGCAATGCAGCCTTGCGGCCGGGGATTGTCCTTGGGGCGGTTTGCCTTGAAGCAGCTTTCTTCTGCGTGGGCGCTTTCCTGCCTCTGGCAGCCGCGCCGCCCACGCTCTCCGGCAGTGCCACGGTCACGTCATAGCCATCGGCGCGGGCGGCAGCATCATTTTCCTTGATCAGCAACCACGGTGGCTGCTTCTCTTTGTCCTTGCCGTGCATCCGCACGAGCGTCCAGCGGCCGTGCAGTTTTTCGCCATGCAGGTCGAACTTGAGCTTGCCGGTTTTGTAACCTTTGCGAGGGTCTTCCAGTGGCGACCATGTGCCACGGTCCCAGACGATCACGCGGCCTGCGCCGTACTGGCCTTCGGGGATCTTCCCTTCAAAACTGCCGTAAGCGATCGGGTGGTCTTCCACCTGGACCGCCATGCGCTTGTCGTGCGGGTCGAGGCTCGGCCCCTTGGGCACGGCCCAGCTTTTCAGCGCGCCATCGAGTTCCAGACGGAAGTCGTAGTGAAGATGACTGGCCCAGTGCTTCTGGATGACGAACGCCAGTTCGCCGTGGGGCGATTCACCGCCAGCCTCGGGTTCCGACGTGATGCCGAAGTCGCGTTTGGCGCGGTAGAGCTGCAGCGTGTCGCGCGCGGCCATGAAAGGGCCTCATGCCGCCTTGCGGCGCGGTGCTGTCTTTGCCGTGGCTTTGGTCGTGCGCTTCGTTGCAGCCTTGGCGGCCGGCTTCGCCTTCTCTCCACCCTTGCCGCGCAGGCTGCGTTGCAGCAGCTCGGTCAGGTCGATGATCTTCGCGCCGCCGCTGCTCTCTGCCGCTTCCTGCGGCTCGATCTTCGTCACGGACTTGGTCTGGCCGGCTTTCGCCTTCTTCTCGACCAGCGACATGATCTCGTCGCGAAATTCGTCTCGCAGCGAGTCGGAGTCGAAGCTGTCGCTCATGTCGTCCACCAGCTGCGTCGCCATTCTGATCTCGCGATCGGAAAGTCCGGCCGACTTGGCCGACAGCGGTGGCAAGTCCAGCGCGTCCATCGGCCGCAGTTCATTGCCCCAGCGCAACAGGTTCAGCACCAGTCCCTGCCCCGACGGCACCAGTGCGGCCAGGTGCTCACGCGTCTGGATGACCACGCGCGCAATGCCGAGCTTGCCGCTCTTGCGCAGCGTTTCGCGCAGCAGCGCATAGACCTTCGCGCCCTTGTTGATCGGTGCCACGTAGTACGGCCGGTCGAGGTAGAGGAAGGGCACTTCCTGTGCAGGCACGAAACTCTCGATCTCGATGGTCTGCGTGGTGCGCGGATACGCCGCCTTGATCTCGGCGTCGGAGATCACGACGTATTCACCGTCTTCGTATTCGATGCCCTTGACGATGTTTTCCTTCGTCACTTCGCGGCCGGTCTTCTTGTTGATGCGCTTGTAGCCCACCGGGTCCATCGTGCGCTTGTCGAGCCAGTCGAAGTCGAGGCTGCTGCTGGTCGTGGCCGGATGCAGCGCGACGGGAATGTGCACGAGCCCGAAGCTGATCGCACCCTTCCACAACACGCGTGAAGATGGTGTGTGTTCCGAGGCTGACGATTTCGAAGAGCGGGAAGAAGCGCGGGATGAGGCCATGGTCCCGCCGACGTTAAAGGCGTCGCTGCGCGTGCGGTGTAGGACAAGCCGCATGGATCGCGTGGGCAATCGCGTGCAGTGGCAATGGTGGTGGCGCTGCGGATCAGGCCTGAGCCGATGCGATCACGCCACCGCCGAGGCACACGTCACCGTCGTACAGCACAGCCGACTGGCCGGGCGTCACCGCCCACTGCGCATCGGGGAAGGTGAGCGCGAACGAGCCGTTTGCGCCGTCCTTCAGGTTGCACGGTGAATCGGGTTGCCGATAGCGTGTCTTGCTGCCGAGCGTTCCAGCAGCGGGCGCATGACCCGCGACCCAGCTCGCGTCCCCAGCTTCGAGCGCGTGGTACTGCAGCCAGGGGTGATCATGGCCCTGCACCACCCACAGCGTGTTCTTCTCGATGTCCTTGCGTGCGACGAACCACGGCGCGTGCTCGCCACCGCCGCGTTGCGCGCCCTTCTCCTTCACGCCGCCGATGCCCAGGCCCTGGCGCTGACCCAGCGTGTAGAAGCTCAGGCCCTGGTGCTCGCCGAGCTTGCGGCCCTTCTCGTCCTTGATGGGACCGGGTTCCTTGCTGATGTAGCGGTTCAGGAATTCGCGGAACGGCCGCTCGCCGATGAAGCAGATGCCGGTGGAGTCCTTCTTCTTCGCGTTGGGCAGGCCGATCTCTTCGGCGATGCGACGCACCTCGGTCTTGGGCAGTTCGCCCACGGGAAACATCGTCTTCGACAGTTGTGCCTGGTTGAGCCGGTGCAGGAAGTAGCTCTGGTCCTTCAGCGGGTCGAGGCCCTTGAGCAGTTCGTACGAGCCTGTCTGCGCGTTCTGCCGCACGCGGGCGTAGTGGCCCGTGGCGATCTTTTCCGCGCCCAGGCGCATCGCATGGTCCAGGAAGGCCTTGAACTTGATCTCTGCATTGCACAGCACGTCGGGGTTGGGCGTGCGGCCGGCCTGGTATTCGCGCAGGAACTCGGCAAACACGCGGTCCTTGTATTCGCTGGCGAAGTTGACGTGCTCGATCTCGATGCCCAGCACGTCGGCCACGGCGGCTGCGTCCACGAAGTCGATGTTGGACGAGCAGTACTCGCTGTCGTCGTCGTCTTCCCAGTTCTTCATGAAGATGCCGACGACTTCGTGCCCCGCCTTCTTGAGCAGGTGCGCGCTGACGGCCGAGTCCACGCCGCCGCTCAGGCCGACGACGACGCGCTGCCTGGGGGACGGGGATGGGAACCGGATTGTCATGGGAGCGGAATTATCCCGCCCCATGGCAGGCCCCGTCCGGCGTGGGGCAATCGGCCAGGAGTTGTCTGGCTCAGCTGCGGTCCGGCGGCACGCCTTGCGCAGGGTCGGCCGGATCGATGACCGTGGGGTCGGTGTAGACCGTCTCCAGCGGCAGCCGCTTGCCGGCGAGGAAATCTTCCATGCAGCGCAGCACCAGCGGGCTGCGGTGACGGGCGGACGTGGCGCGGATTTCTTCCGGCGTCATCCACAGCGCGCGCATGATGCCGGTGTCGAGCGCACGGCCCGGCACGGACTCGATGGCCTCGGCGGCAAAGGCGAAACGCAGGTACGTGATGTCCTCACCCGTCGCCGCCTTGATGAAGCGCGAAAGGTAGATGCCCAGCAGCGCGGTCGGCCGGATGCGCCAGGCGGTTTCTTCCAGCGCTTCGCGCACGCAGCCGTCCACGGGCGACTCGCCCGGGTCCAGATGCCCCGCGGGGTTGTTGAACTTGAGGCCGCCGTCGGTCTCCTCTTCCACCAGCAGGAAACGGCCTTCACGCTCGATCACCGCCGCGACGGTGACGCTGGGCTTCCATCGTGTTTGCATCGCCGCATTATGGACACTACGATGCGTGGGTGCCCCGCCTCGACCCCGGAAATTCAGCCCGTTACTGGCATGACCGCCATTGGCGCGGCCTCGGCCTGCTGCATGCCGACTTCACCACGCAGGGCTATGCGCCGCACCGGCACGAGGCGCTGGTCGTCGCCGTGACGGAAGGCGGCGGCTCGGTCTTCGAAAGCCGCGGCGTGCGGGCGCAGACCGACACCTCGCGCGTGATGGTGTTCAACCCGGAAGAGCCGCACGCCGGCTGGATGGGTGCCAGCGCGCGCTGGCGCTACCGCGCCTTTTATGCGGACGTCGAAGCGATGGAAGCGCTCGCGCGATCGCTGGGTCTGAAGGAGCTGCCTTTCTTCACCCGCAACCTCGCGAACGACGGCGACCTCGCCCAGCGGCTCATCGGCGTGCACCGCGAGCTTGATGCCGGCTCCGACGCCATGCAGGCGCGCGAGGGGCTGGTGTCCGCGTTCAGCGAACTGTTCATCCGTCATGCATCGTCCAGGCCCGCGCTGGCCGGCATGTCGCGCGACAACCGGCGGCTCAACGCGGCCATCGACCTGCTGCAGGCGCGGCTTGCCGACGCCGTGAGCCTCGAAGACCTGGGCCACGAACTCGGTCTCACCGAATACCAGATCATCGCGCTCTTCAAGCGCACCACCGGCCTCACGCCGCATGCCTGCCTCACGCAGATGCGGCTGGAGCGCGCGCGCGGCCTGCTCGCGCGTGGCACGTCGCCGGCCGAGGTGGCCACCGGCTGCGGCTTCTACGACCAGAGCGCGCTCAACCGCCACTTCAAGCGCAGCTACGGCATCACGCCGCTGGCGTATGCACAGGCAGTGCGGTGCTAGCCATGTTCACGGTTTGCGGCGACCGGCGGGCAGCGCCACCGCAAAGCCGGCCAGGATGAGCGCGATGCCGATGCCGTGGTAGCCATGCAGCGGCTCGTGCAGCAGCAGGAAGGCCAGCAGCGACGCGTAGACCGCCATCAGGTGGAACGACGCGCCGGTGAGCGTGGGCCCGAGCGTCGCGACGCAGCGGTTCCAGATCACGTTGGCGATCAGCGACGAGAACACGCCGATGAAGAGCAGCGACGCAATGGACCCACCGTCGATGGGGAAGTGCCGTCCACGCGCCACGTCCCACAAGGCAGCGGGAAGCAGCAAGGCCGTGGTGACGACCGACAGCGCGGCCATGAAGCCCAGGCCCGACAGTTCCGGCGGCCGGTAGCGCAGCAGTGTCGAAGACAGCGCGAAGCCGGCGACGGCCAGCAGCATCAGCAGCTCGCCACGGCCGAACGACAGGGCGAGCAGGCGCGTGAGGTTGCCGTGGCTCAGCAGCCAGAGCACGCCACCGGTGGAGACGGCGATGCCGAGCAACGCGCGCCGCCCCGGCACTTCACGCGCGACCAGCCAGGCCATGACCGGCACCATCAGCGGAAGCGTCGAATTGAGCATGGCCGCCGTGGCCGCCGGCGTGCTGTGCAGGGCGACGTAGTTCAGCACGGGATACCCCGCGAAGCCGAACGCGCTGCAACCCAGCAGCACTGGCCATGACTTCAGCAGCACACGGCGTTGCGCGACGAGTTCACGCCAGGTGAACGGCAGCACGCACAGCGACGCGACCACCCAGCGCCAGAAGGTCAGCCCGAGTGGCGGCAGGCGGTCCGCGAAGGCGCGGCCGATGAGCAGGTTGCCGGCCCAGAAGAGCGGCGGCAGGAGCAGCAGCACATAGGGCCTGTGCCACAGGTGCCAGGCCAGCGTGCCGGGTGTGGCCGGCCGCCCGGTTGCGGCTGGCGGGAGGCCGGAGGACGCCATGCTCAGCGCGCCGGGACCGGCATCGGCGTGGGCATGTCGGCCAGACCGATGCGCACGCGGCGGTTGTGCCGGCCCTTGTAGCACGCGGCAAGGCTCAGGGTTTCGGGATGGCGGTGATAGAAGGGGCGATGCGATGACATGCGCCGAGCGTCGCAGAAGGGCCACGCGGCGTATTGGCGAAAACCGAGGTTTGCTGCGGGGTGGTTGGCCGCTCAGGCCGCGTCCTGCTGGCCGAAGCGCGCGCCGTCCAGCATCTGCTCGGGGATGCGGCTGCGCACCAGCACGCGCATGGCGGCCACCAGCGGCAGCTCGCCGATGGCGAACCAGGTGATGCCATCGCGCACCAGCATGGCTTCGAACACGGGCTCGCGGTTGAGGCGGCGTTCGCGCAGGAGAATGCGTTCCCGCTGGATGATGGGCCAGGCGGCATCCCAGTCGGTGCCGGGGCTGAACGGGCTCACCGGGACGCCGTCGACCGCGAGATGGCACACATGATGGCGGCCGGTACGCACGATGACAGCATTGCCGTGACCCTCTGCGAGGGCGACCCAGCAATCGAGCGTTGCGCCGGAAAGCGCCATGGCGTCCATGCGGACCATTGTGCGCCAACTGGGCCTAGAATGCCTGTCACCCTGCGCCAAGGGACCTCCGGCAGGTGGTCGCGGCAGGGCAGATCCGAGGAGAACTCATGCTGATAGGCGTACCCGCCGAAACGACGGTGGGCGAAACCCGTGTTGCCGCCACGCCGGAAACGGTCAAGAAACTCAAGGCGCAGGGGCACACCCTGCGGGTGCAGTCAGGCGCAGGCGTAACCGCCAGCGTGACCGACGAGGCGTATGTCGCTGCGGGGGCGGAGATCACCGATGCCGCCGGTGCCTTCGGCTGCGATCTGGTGCTCAAGGTGCGTAGCCCCTTCGACAACGAAGTCGCGCTCATGAAACCGGGCACGGCGGTGGTGGGCATGCTCAACCCGTTCGATGCGGCCGGGCTGCAGCGGTTGGCTTCGGCCAACCTCACCGGCTTCGCGCTCGAAGCCGCGCCGCGCACCACGCGTGCGCAGAGCATGGACGTGCTGTCCTCGCAGGCCAACATCGCAGGCTACAAGGCCGTGATGATCGCGGCCGACAGATACCAGCGCTTCTTCCCGATGCTGATGACGGCGGCCGGCACGGTGAAGGCCGCGCGCGTCGTGATCCTGGGCGTCGGCGTGGCCGGCCTGCAGGCGATCGCCACAGCCAAGCGCCTGGGTGCGGTCATCGAGGCGTCCGACGTGCGTCCTTCGGTGAAGGAGCAGGTCGAGTCGCTGGGCGGCAAGTTCATCGACGTGTCCTACGACACCGACGAAGAGAAGGAAGCCGCGCAGGGCTCCGGCGGCTACGCCAAGCCCATGCCGCAGAGCTGGCTCGATCGCCAGAAGGCCGAGGTGGCCAAGCGCGTGGCACAGGCCGACGTGGTGATCACCACGGCGCTGATCCCCGGTCGACCCGCCCCCGTGCTGGTGACTGAAGAGATGGTGAAGTCGATGAAGCCGGGCTCGGTCATCGTCGACCTGGCCGCGCCCCAAGGCGGCAACTGCCCGCTCACCGAACCCGGGCGCACCGTCGTGAAGTACGGCGTCACCCTGGTCGGCGAGACCAACCTGCCCGCGCTGGTGGCGGCCGATGCGAGCAGCCTGTACGCACGCAACGTGCTCGACTTCCTCAAGCTGATCATCACCAGGGAAGGCGCACTCCAAGTGGACCTGAACGACGACATCGTGGCCGCGTGCCTGATGTCGCACAACGGCGAAGTGAAGAGGAAGTAATCATGGAAGCAGTCTCTCCCACCATCATCAACCTCATCATCTTCGTGCTGGCCATCTATGTGGGCTACCACGTGGTGTGGACCGTCACCCCCGCGCTGCACACGCCGCTGATGGCGGTGACCAACGCGATCTCGGCCATCGTGATCGTCGGCGCCATGCTGGCCGCCGGCCTCACCGAAACCGACCTCGGCCGCACCATGGGCGTGCTGGCCGTGGCGCTGGCGGCGGTGAACGTGTTCGGCGGCTTCCTCGTCACGCGCCGCATGCTGGAAATGTTCAAGAAGAAAGAGAAGAAGGCGCCAGCGCCGGCCAAGGGAGATCACGCATGAGCATGAACGTCGTCACGCTGCTGTATCTCATCGCCAGCGTCTGCTTCATCCAGGCCCTGAAGGGCCTGTCGCATCCGACCACGTCGATCCGCGGCAACATCTTCGGCATGACCGGAATGACCATCGCCGTGCTGACCACCGCGGCGCTCATCGTCGAGCTCTCCGGCGGCAAGGCCATCGGCATGGTCTACGTGCTGGGCGGCCTGCTGGTGGGCGGCGCAGCCGGCACCGTCATGGCCAGGAAGGTCGAGATGACCAAGATGCCCGAACTCGTCGCTTTCATGCACAGCATGATCGGCCTGGCGGCGGTGTTCATCGCGGTCGCGGCCGTGGCCGAGCCCTGGGCCTTCCAGATCACCACACGCGGCGGCCCGATCCCCGGCGGCAACCGGGTCGAGCTGGCGCTGGGCGCGTTCATCGGCGCGGTCACCTTCACCGGTTCGGTCATCGCCTTCGGCAAGCTGTCGGGCAAGTACAAGTTCCGCCTGTTCCAGGGGGCGCCGGTGGTCTTCAAGGGGCAGCACCAGCTGAACCTCGTGCTCGGTCTCGCCGCGCTGTTCTTCATCTTCGGCTTCTGGCACAGCCAGAGCTGGATCGACGTCCTGCTGGTGATCGGCCTCGGGCTGCTGCTGGGCGTGCTGCTGATCATCCCGATCGGTGGGGCCGACATGCCGGTTGTGGTGTCCATGCTCAACAGTTACTCGGGCTGGGCGGCAGCGGGCATCGGCTTCTCGCTCAACAACAGCATGCTGATCATCGCGGGCTCGCTGGTGGGCAGCTCGGGCGCGATCCTGAGCTACATCATGTGCAAGGCGATGAACCGCTCGTTCTTCAACGTGATCCTGGGCGGCTTCGGTGGCGATGCCTCGGCCGCAGCGGCCGGCGCGCAGCAGCAGCGTAACGTGAAGAGCGGCAGCGCCGACGACGCGGCCTTCGTGCTGGGCAACGCCGAAACCGTGGTCATCGTTCCGGGCTACGGCCTGGCCGTGGCGCGCGCGCAGCACGCGGTGAAGGAACTGGCGGCCAAGCTCACCGAGAAGGGCATCACCGTCAAGTACGCGATCCACCCGGTGGCCGGCCGCATGCCGGGCCACATGAACGTGCTGCTGGCCGAGGCAGAAGTGCCTTACGACCAGGTGTTCGAGATGGAAGACATCAACGGCGAGTTCGGCCAGGCCGACGTGGCGATCATCCTCGGTGCGAATGACGTGGTGAACCCGGCTGCCCATATCAAGGGCAGCCCGATCTACGGCATGCCGATCCTGGAGGCCTACAAGGCCAAGACGATCATCGTGAACAAGCGCTCCATGGCCGCCGGTTATGCGGGCCTGGACAACGAGCTGTTCTACATGGACAAGACCATGATGGTTTTCGGCGATGCGAAGAAAGTTGTCGAGGACATGGTCAAGGCCATCGAATGACGGTAATGGCCTTGATGGCCGTCAGGTGAGCAGGGGATAGGGAAAACACAAACGCATCCGCGGGCCGCGCCCGGAGAGAATGCGGAGTTGCAGTGAAGTCAGGAGACAAGACATGACAGACCGCGTCTGGTTGAACAGCTATCCCGCCGGCGTGCCTGCGGACATCGATGCGTCGCAGTACCCGTCGCTCGTGGCACTGATGGAAGAAAGCTTCCGCAAGTACGCCGACCGCACGGCCTACAGCTTCATGGGCAAGGATGTGCCCTATTCGCAGACCGACCGTGACAGCATGGCGCTGGCCGTCTATCTGCAGGGCCTGGGTCTGGCCAAGGGCGATCGCATCGCGATCATGATGCCCAACGTGCCGCAATACCCCGCCACCGTGGCCGCCGTGATGCGCGCGGGCTACGTGGTGGTGAACGTGAACCCGCTGTACACGCCGCGCGAACTCGAGCACCAGCTCAAGGACTCGGGCGCCAAGGCGATCGTCATCATCGAGAACTTCGCGGCCACACTGCAGGCCTGCATCGCGGCCACGCCGGTCAAGCACGTGGTGCTGGCGGCAATGGGCGACCAGCTCGGGTTCCTCAAGGGTGCCATCGTCAACTACGTGGTGCGCAACGTGAAGAAGCTGGTGCCGCCGTTCAACCTGCCCGGTGCCGTGCGCTTCAACGACGCGGTGTCGCAGGGCGCGCGCGGCACGCTCAAGAAGCCCGACATCCGCCCCGACGACGTCGCGGTGTTGCAGTACACCGGCGGCACGACAGGTGTCTCCAAGGGCGCGGTGCTGCTGCACCGCAACGTCATCGCCAACGTGCTGCAGTCCGAGGCGTGGAACGACCCTGTCATGAAAAAGGTGCCGGCGGGTGAACAGCCGACGAGTGTGTGCGCGCTGCCGCTGTATCACATCTTCGCGTTCACCGTGAACATGATGCTGTCCATGCGCACGGGCGGCAAGACCATCCTCATCCCCAACCCGCGAGACCTGCCGGCCACGCTGAAGGAGCTGTCCAAGCACAAGTTCCACAGCTTCCCGGCGGTCAACACGCTGTTCAACGGCTTGGCCAACCATCCCGACTTCGGCACGGTGGACTGGAGCAATCTCAAGGTGTCCGTCGGCGGCGGCATGGCGGTGCAGGGCGCCGTGGCCAAGCTCTGGCTCGACAAGACCGGTTGCCCGATCTGCGAAGGCTACGGCCTGTCGGAGACCAGCCCGTCGGCCAGCTGCAACCCGACCACCAGTACCGAATACACCGGCACCATCGGCGTGCCGCTGCCCGGCACGTTCATGAAGTGCATCGACGACGACGGCAACGAAGTCGCATTGGGCCAGCCGGGCGAGATCGCAATCAAGGGCCCGCAGGTGATGGCGGGCTACTGGCAGCGCCCCGACGAGACGGCGAAGGTCATGACGGCCGACGGTTACTTCAAGTCCGGCGACATCGGCGTGATGGACGAAAAGGGCTTCTTCAAGATCGTCGACCGCAAGAAGGACATGATCCTGGTGAGCGGTTTCAACGTCTATCCGAACGAGGTGGAAGAGGTCGTGGCCAAGATGCCCGGCGTGCTCGAATGCGCGGCTGTCGGCGTCAATGACGAGAACACCGGCGAAGCCGTGAAACTGGTCATCGTCAGGAAGGACCCGGCCCTCACCGAAGCGCAGGTGCGCGACTACTGCAAGGCCAACCTCACCGGCTACAAGCGTCCCAAGGTCATCGAGTTCCGCACCGAAATGCCCAAAACGCCGGTCGGCAAGATCCTGCGCCGCGAGCTGCGCGACAAGAAGTGATCCGCGCGCACATGCGTGCACAATGAGAGGCGGCCTGCGGGCCGCCTTTTCTTTGGACCTCACACAACCATGCCCATCACCGCCATCGTCAGCGCCATGCAGGAGGAACTCGCCGCCGTGCTGGCGCTGATGCCGGACGAACGCAAGGTCGTCGTCGCGGGCCGCGAGTTCTGGCAGGGCCACCTGCACGGGCATGAAGTCGTGGCCGTGCTCGCGCGCATCGGCAAGGTGGCGGCAGCGACGACGGCGGCCGTGCTGGCCGAACGCTTCGAGGTGGACCGCGTGGTCTTCACCGGCGTCGCAGGTGGCCTGGGAGCAGGCGTGAACGTGGGCGATGTCGTGGTGGCCAGGGAGTTCCTGCAGCACGACATGGACGCCTCACCGATCTTTCCACGCCACGAGGTGCCGCTGTACGGCCGCAGCCGCTTTGCGGCCGATGCCTTACTCGCCACTGCGCTGGCGCAGGCCGCCCGCGTGGCCCTGCCCCACGCACAGGTGCATCAGGGACTGGTGATCAGTGGCGACCGCTTCGTCTCCACGACGGCTGAAGCCCGCGCATTGCAAGCCGGGCTGCCCGATGCGCTCGCCGTCGAGATGGAGGGCGCCGCGTTCGCGCAGGTGCTGCACGATTTCGGCATTCCCTTCGCGGCCGTGCGCACCGTGTCCGACCGCGCCGACGACGCGGCACACGGCGACTTCATGGAGTTCATCCGCACCGTGGCCAGCCCGCATTCGGCCGCCATCGTGCAGGCCCTTCTTCAAAGTCTTCCGCGTTGAACGAGGGGGAGGCGCCGCAGGCGCTTCGGGGGTGGTCTACTTCAACCAGCCGCGCTTGCGGAAGTACCACATCGGCACGAGCGCGCTGGCCACCATCAGGCCCAGCGCGTACGGATAGCCCAGAGACCAGTCCAGCTCCGGCATCATCCTGAAATTCATGCCGTAGATGCTGGCGATCAGCGTCGGCGGCAGCAGCGCGACGCTGGCCACCGAGAAGATCTTGATGATCTTGTTCTGGTTGATGTTGATGAAACCGACGGTCGCATCCATCAGGAAGTTGATCTTGTCGAACAGGAACGCCGTGTGGTTGTCCAGCGACTCGATGTCGCGCAGGATCTGCCGCGCCTCTTCGAACTGCTCGGCGTTGAGCATGCGGCTGCGCATCATGAAGCTCACCGCGCGGCGTGTGTCCATGACGTTGCGGCGGATGCGCCCGTTCAGGTCTTCCTGCCGCGCGATCGCGCCCAGCACTTCGCCGGCCAGTGCATCGGTCACGTCGCCCGACAGCACCTGCTTGCTCACCTTCTCGAGCTCGTCGTAGATGCCTTCGAGCGTATCGGCGGAGTATTCGGCGTCGGCGTCGAAGAGCTTGAGCAGCACTTCCTTGGCGTCCTCGATGAGGCCCGGGGCGCGTCGAGCGCGCAGGCGCAACAGGCGGAACACCGGCAGGTCCTCGTCGTGGATCGAAAAAAGGACGCCGCGGCTCTTGAGCTCGGCGTTGTGCTGGTTCAGGATGAACGCCACGCGCACGGTGCGCGGCTGCTCGTCGTCGGAGATCAGGAAGTCGCTGCGGATGTGCAGCTCGCCGTTGTCTTCTTCGTAGAAACGCGCGGACTCCTCGATGTCCTCGTCCATCGCGTCTTCAGGAATCGACAGGCCGTAGTACTGTTTGACCCAGCGCTTTTCTTCCAGTGTGGGCGCTTCCAGGTCCACCCAGATCGGCTGGAACCTGGAGAGTTCTTCCAGCGACTCGATCTCTTCCTGGAAGAGGCGGCCGTTGGCAAGCGTAAAGATGTTGAGCATGGCTCACTCCCGTTGAAGTGTTTTTATTGGCAGTGAAGGTTGTCGCTTCCAACCCCGCTGCCTGCACGGGAGTCGGAAGCTATCGACTGGGATAGGCTTCCAAGGGAATCTCCGTTTTTGAAGAACGCCGGATTATGGCACTGGCAGGCCTTCCGGGCGCAGGGAAAAGGTTAGCTTGCGGCCCTTTCCGGCCCGGTTTCAGATGCCTTCGAAGAAGGCCAGCAGTTCGGTCTTGCGCGCGAATGCGTCCTGCTCGCCCAGCTGCACCAGCGCCTGCACGAAGCCGGGTTCGAACAGCAGGTAGCTCGCCAATGCGGCGCCGCCGCCCTTGAGCGCGCCGAGCCCGCCGAGCGCGTTGCGGGTGGACGCCGGCAACTCGTCGGCATGGGCCTGCGCGATCGCGTCCAGCGACTGCGACGGTTGCAACGCCAGCACTTCGACGCTGCGGTAGGGCAGCACGGCAGCCACTTCGCGCGGCAGTTGCCTGAGTGTCTGCGTGACGCGCTGGGCCTGCTCCACGTCGGCCTGCAGCGTGTCGTGGAACACGCTGGCCATGGCATGCCCGGCGATGCTTCCCAGCGTCGGGCCCTTGGGCGAGAGGTCGGCACCGGTGCCGAAGGCCTTGGCCGTGAGGCCCGAGCGCTGCGGCTGCCCCACGCCGACCACCAGGATCTTCCGCGCACCCAGGTGCATGGCCGGCGACAAAGGCGAAATCTGGCGCATCGAGCCGTCGCCGAAGAATTCGCGGCGCTTGTCCACCCACAGCGCAGTCGCCGGAAAAAGGAAGGGGATGGCGCTGGACGCCATCAGGTGCTCGATGGTGATGGGCTGGAATTCCGAGCGGCGGCCCGGGCGCATCCACGCACGCGTCGGGTCGTCGTGCGCGGTGTGGCAGAAAGTCCAGTGCACGCCGCTCGTATAGCTCGACGCAGTGACGGCGAGCGCATTGAGCGTGCGTGACTTGAGTGCATCGTCGATGCCCGGGAGCGAGATGGCGTGGTGCAAGGTGTCCACCAGCGGCATGTTGTCGAGCACCGCACCGGTGGCGCGCGCCTGGCGTGACAGGCTGAGCGCGGCGAGGTAGCGGCTTGCGCGCACGAAGGGCGATACGCGCAACTGATAGACGTTCCCGGAACGCAGGCGCATCCAGAAGTCGGCGAGCTGGTCGAAGGCCGCGAGGCCGCGTGTGGCACAGCTGGCGAGGTAGGCGGCGTTGAGTGCGCCGGCCGACGTGCCCACCAGCAACTGGAACGGGAATTTTTCCGGTCCACCCGGCTGCAGCCGCAACATGGAGGCCAGTGCCTTGAGCACGCCGACCTGGTAGGCCGTCCGCGCGCCGCCGCCCATCAGGACCAGTGCGGTGGAGGGCTTGTCCGGCAGGACGAGGCCCGAGTGGATGATGGTGTCCAGGCTCATTTGTCGTGTCTGTCTCCGTCGTGTCGGGATGTTAGAGTAACTTTCGCTTCCCAACACCCCCCTCCATGTCCCGATCGCTCACGCCCAAACGCGAGCTGTGGCTCCTGCTGACGCTTGCCGGAATCCAGTTCACCCACATCCTCGACTTCATGATCATGATGCCGCTCGGGCCGCAGTTCACGGCGCTGTTCGGCATTTCCGATGCGCAGTTCGGGCTGCTCGTGTCGGCCTACACGCTGGCCGCCGGCGCATCGGGCCTCATCGCGTCCACCTACATCGACCGCTTCGGCCGCAAGCGGCTGCTCATCACGCTGTACGTGCTGTTCGGCCTGGCCACGCTGGCCTGCGGACTGGCGCCGGGCTACGCATCGCTCATGGTCGCGCGCATCTGCGCGGGTGCGTTCGGCGGCGTGCTCTCGGCGCTGTGCCAGACCATCGTGGCCGACTCCATCCCGTTCGAGCGGCGCGGCCGCGCCATGGGCATCGTGATGACCTCGTTCTCGGTGTCCACCGTGGCGGGCGTGCCGCTGGGCCTGTTCCTCGCGGCGCACCTGAGCTGGCATGCGCCGTTCATCGGCATCGCGCTGTTGTGCGGTGTGCTCGTCGCCTTCGCTGCGGCCACCTTGCCCACGCTGGATGCACATGTGCACGAGGGCCGCTCGTCGTCCGCTCTGGGCGGCATCGTGCAGGTGCTCCAGGATCGCAACCACCTCAAGGCATTCGGGCTGTCGGCGCTGCTCATGTCCAGCAGCTTCACCATGATCCCCTACATCACGATCTTCATGCAGGCGAACGTGGGACTGACACCCGCACAGATTCCCTACATGTACCTGTGCGGCGGGCTGGTGACGCTGCTGTCCGCCCGGCTGTTCGGGCGCATGACCGACCGCATCGGGAAGGTGCCCACGTTCCGGCGGGTTGCGCTGATCGCACTCGCGCCGATGTTTGCGCTGACGCTGCTGGGTCGCGTGCCGCTGTGGGCCGTGCTCATCGGATCGACCTGCTTCTTCGTATTCACCAGTGGACGCATGATTCCCGGCATGGCCATCCTCACGTCGGCTGCCGATCCGCGCCTGCGCGGCACCTTCATGACGCTGAATGCATCGGTGCAATCGGCAGCCATGGGCCTGGCTGCATTCGTCGGCGGCCTGATCATCAGCCGCGATGCGCAGGGGTTCGTGCAGAACTACTGGATGACTGCTGTCGTCGGGGCCATGGCAACACTGGCCGCCGTATGGCTGGCGGGCACGCTGACCTTGCACGGCGCAGGGGCACCGGCCGCTGCGCGGCCGCCGTCCACGCCGGAAAACTGAGCCTTTTCAAGCACTTGCCAGACCCTTTTCAAAGGGTTGCATTTTGTGGCGTGGCGAGGTGTAAACGCCCGTTGCTTTTGCCCTGCATCAGGCGCATAGTGGTCTCACGTTCAGAGAATCAAGGTTCGTCACCGGCCTTCCTCGCGGGCCGGTTTTTTCCAAACCAGAGAGCGACAGGAGGCTACTCATGAACTTGACGATCAGCGGTCACCATCTCGAAGTTACCCCCGCCTTGCGCAGTTACGTGACCAACAAGCTGGATCGCATCACCCGCCATTTCGACCAGGTCGTGGATGTCAAGGTGCTGTTGACGGTCGAGAAGCAGAAGGAAAAGGAACGAAGACAACGCGCCGAGTGCAACATCCATGTGAAGGGCAATGACATGTTTGCCGAGTGTTCACACGCAGACCTCTATGCGGCCGTGGACCAGCTGGTGGACAAGCTGGACCGGCAGGTGGTGCGCCACAAGGATCGTGTACAGAACCACCAATGCGAAGCCGCCAAGCGGCTGATGTGAGGGGCAGACACCTCCAGAGGAAGCCACCGGTCACCGGTGGCTTTTTTGTTGCACGCTTGCCGGCCATTGCATGCTTTTGGCGTACGTAGGCAGACTTTTGTTGCACTGCACCGCGTGAGGTGCATAATCTGCAACCCGACCATGAACCGTCTCGCGTCCATCCTGCCTCCCGCTCAAGTGCTTGTGAGCGTCGACGCCACCAGCAAGAAGAGAGCTTTCGAGGAAGCCGGCCTGTTGTTCGAGAACCTGCACGGCCTCTCGCGCGCGCTGATCACCGACAGCCTTTTTGCCCGTGAGCGCCTGGGTTCCACCGGCCTCGGCCATGGGGTGGCCATTCCGCACGGGCGCATCAAGGGCCTGAAGGCGCCGATGGCAGCGGTCTTCCAGCTGGCGCAGCCGATCGGCTTCGACGCCCCGGACGAGCAACCCGTCGTGCTCCTGATCTTCCTGCTTGTGCCGGAAGCGGCCACGCAGAAGCACCTGGAAATACTGTCGGAAATCGCCGAGCTGCTGAGCGACTCGGCCTTGCGCGAGCGCATCAAGTCCAGCGACAGCGCCGCGTCCCTGCACAACTTCATCTCCACCTGGCAGTCGGCCCAGCCGGCCTGAGGGATTGAAACCCACCGCCATCAGTGCCGACCGCCTGTTCGAGGAGTTCCGGGGCTCCTTGCGGTGGGAATGGGTGGCAGGCCTGGGGGCTTCCGAGCGCCGCTTCGATGACGTCGCGATCCGGGCAGCCCGCTCCAGCGCCGATCTTGTCGGCTACCTCAATTACATCCACCCTTACCGCGTGCAGATCCTCGGTCAGCGCGAGGTGGCGTATCTCGCCAACGGCACGCCGGAGGATTGTGCGCGCCGCATCTCGCGCATCGTGACGCTCGAACCGCCGGTCCTGATCCTGGCCGATGGACAGGTCGCGCCCGACGCGCTGCTGTCCATGTGCGAGCGCGCGCAGATCCCGATGTTTTCCACGCGCGAGTCGTCGGCGTTCGTCATCGACGTGCTGCGTGCCTACCTGTCCAAGCATTTCGCCGAGCGCACCTCGATGCACGGCGTGTTCATGGACATCCTGGGGCTGGGCGTGATGATCACCGGCGAATCGGGCCTGGGCAAAAGCGAGCTGGGTCTCGAACTCATCTCGCGCGGCAACGGCCTCGTGGCTGACGATGCAGTGGATCTGTACCGCATCAACCAGACGACCATCGAGGGCCGCTGTCCCGAACTGCTGCAGAACCTGCTGGAAGTGCGTGGCATCGGCCTGCTGGACATCAAGGCGATCTTCGGCGAAACGGCCGTGCGCCGGAAGATGCGCCTCAAGCTCATCGTGCATCTGGTGCGCAAGGAGACGCTGGAGCGTGACTTCGAGCGCCTGCCGGCCGAGCCGATCACGCAGGACGTGCTGGGCATCCCAGTGCGCAAGGTGATCATCCAGGTGGTGGCTGGCCGCAACATTGCCGTGCTGGTGGAAGCTGCGGTGCGCAACTCCATCCTGCAGCTGCGCGGCATCGACACGTACCAGGAATTCGTCGAACGCCACCGCCGCGCGATGGACCGTGACGGCTAGCGCCGGATCACCGGCAACGGCTTACTTGGTCTTGGCGCAGTTGCTGCACAGGCCGTAGAGCGACATGGCGTGGTCCTGCAGGATCCAGCCCTTGGCCTTGGCCACGGCCTGCTGGCGCTTCTCGATCTCGGCGTCGTAGAACTCCTCGACACGGCCGCACGAGGTGCACACCAGGTGGTCGTGATGCTGGCCTTCGTTGATCTCGTAAACCGCCTTGCCGCTTTCGAAATGGCTGCGGTTGAGGATGCCGGCCTGCTCGAACTGCGTGAGCACGCGATAGACGGTGGCCAGGCCGATGTCGGAACGGTCGTCCAGCAACACGCGGAACACATCTTCGGCCGTCATGTGGCGCTGGGCGCCCTTCTGGAAGATTTCGAGGATTTTCAGCCGCGGAAGGGTGGCCTTCAGGCCGGTGCTCTTGAGTTCGTCGATGTTGCCCATGTGTGTCCTTCGCGTGCGGGCGCCCGGAACCGCAGCGCTACAATGGCCCGATCATATCGCTACCCGATTGACCCATGTCAGGACTCCTGTCAGCCTCCTTTTCGCGCCGTTTCCTGCCGTTTCTGGCGGTCGCAGCCTGCGCCGCCCTGACGGCGTGCGGCAGCATGCGCAGTGCCACCACCAGCATGGCGGGCATCGTCAAGCCCTACAAGGTCGAGGTGGTGCAGGGCAACTTCGTGTCGAAGGAGCAGGTCAATGCGCTGCGGCCCGGCCTGACCCGCAACCAGGTCCGTGACGTGCTGGGTTCGCCGCTGCTCTCCAGTGTGTTCCACAACGACCGCTGGGACTATGTCTTCACCATCCGCCGCCAGGGCGTGGACCCGCAGGCCCGTCGCCTCACCGTGTTCTTCAAGGGCGACGAGCTGGACCGTTTCGAGGGCGACGAGATGCCTTCCGAAGCCGAATTCGTGGCCTCGCTGGACTCGCGCCGCAAGGGCGCCAAGGTGCCCGAGCTCGAAGCGAGCGAAGCCGATCTCAAGAAATTCCCCGTGCCTGCTGCACCGCCCGCGCAGGCTGCTGCGCCCACCGTGCCGCAGAGCTACCCCCCGCTGGAAGCGCCGCGTCGCTGATGACCGCTCCCGTTCGAATCGCCATCGCGGGCGCTTCCGGCCGCATGGGCCGCATGCTCATCGAGGCCGTACGCGGCAGCAGTGACTTCGTGCTGGCCGGCGCGCTGGATGTGCCGGCAAGCCCCGGTATCGGCTCGGACGCCACGGCCTTCCTGGGCCACGCCAGCGGCGTCACCATCACCGACGACATGGCAGCCGGCGTGAAGGGCGCGCATGTACTGATCGACTTCACGCGGCCCGAGGGGACGCTGGAGCACCTGAAGGCCTGCCGCAGCGCTGGTGTCAGGATGGTCATCGGCACGACCGGTTTTTCCGATGGGCAGAAGGCGCAGATCGCCGAGGCCGCGAAGGACATCGCCATCGTCATGGCGCCGAACATGAGTGTGGGTGTGAACGTCACGCTCAAGCTGCTGGACATGGCTGCGCGTGCCATGTCCACCGGCTACGACATCGAGGTCATCGAAGCGCATCACCGCCACAAGGTGGATGCGCCTTCGGGCACCGCGCTCAAGATGGGCGAAGTGCTCGCCAATGCGCTGGGCCGCGATCTCAAGGACTGCGCGGTCTACGCGCGCGAAGGCGTGACGGGCGAGCGCGATCCGTCCACCATCGGCTTCGCCACCATCCGTGGCGGCGACATCGTGGGTGACCACACCGTCTTGTTCGCCGGCACCGGCGAGCGCATCGAGATCACGCACAAGGCGTCCAGCCGCACCACCTATGCGCAGGGCAGCCTGCGCGCCGCACGCTTCCTGGCCAGCCACAAGACCGGCATGTTCGACATGTTCGACGTGCTCGGCCTGAACGGATGAACATCCTCGAGCTGCTGGCGCAAGGCGATGCGGTCAGCAAGGGCGTTGCGCTGCTCCTGCTGGCGATGTCGATTGCCAGTTGGGTCGTGATCCTCTGGAAAGCCTGGATGCTGCGCCGCGCTGGCGCCGACGTCACCCGTGCCACGGCTGCCTTCTGGCAGGCTGCGTCGATGGATGAA
Source organism: Variovorax sp. VNK109 (assembly GCF_049445855.1). Classification (NCBI taxonomy): domain Bacteria; kingdom Pseudomonadati; phylum Pseudomonadota; class Betaproteobacteria; order Burkholderiales; family Comamonadaceae; genus Variovorax; species Variovorax sp. VNK109. The sequence continues at coordinate 360,085 of NZ_JBMSDV010000004.1, forward strand.
GCGCAGCCGCGCGTCGCTGCCTTCGACCGTGAGCAACTCGTCGTCCCGTTGGTCGAAGCGGCCCGCACGCCCGGGCGGCTTCAAGGCGCCGCCGCCGGTACGCTCGCTGCGGCAGGTGACCGGTCGCAGCAGCTCACGCGCGTCCTGCGCGGCGCCCTGCATGCGGGGCTGCATCGTCTGCAGTTCGGCCAGGTGCTGCTGGCCACGGTGGGTTCGACGGCGCCGTTCGTGGGGCTGCTGGGCACGGTGTGGGGCATCTATCACGCGCTGACCGGCATCGCCAGCGCGGGCCAGCTGACCATCGACCGCGTGGCCGGCCCCGTGGGCGAGGCACTCATCATGACTGCCGCCGGTCTGGCGGTCGCCATCCCCGCCGTGCTGGCCTACAACGTATTCGGCCGCATCATCGGCCGCATCGAGGCCGAGCTCGAAGGCTTCGCGCGCGACCTGCGCGAACTGCTCGCCCCCGGCGGGAGCAACGCATGAGCTTCGGCCGGCTGGACAGCGGCAAACCCAACCAGCCGATCAGCGAGATCAACATGACGCCGCTGGTCGACGTGATGCTGGTGCTGGTGGTCATCTTCATCATCACCGCGCCCCTGCTGGCCAGCAGCATCCGGCTCGACCTGCCGCGCACCGACGCGGCCCGGCCCAACGAAGCGCCGAAGTTCGTCACGCTCGTGGTGGACAAGTCCGGCCAGGCCTTCCTGAACGACCAGCCTGTCACCCCGCAGGTGCTGGCCGAGCGTCTGGCGGCGTCCGCGGCCCGAAACCCGGACACCGAGGTGCAGCTGCGCGCCGACACCACCGTGCCCTACGGCCGCGTGGTGGAACTCATGGGCATCGCACAGAAGGCCGGGCTCAACCGCATCGGTTTCGTGGCCGAAACCCCTGCGCCCGCCAGACCCTGACGACGGCTGCGGCGAACGCCTAAAATCCCGGCAGGTGCGCGCCACGGGCGCGCCGCTGCAATTCCCTTTCAATGCAAGACAAATACACACCCGCCGATGTGGAGAAGTCCGCTCAGGCGACCTGGACCGGCCGCGACGCCTATCGCGTGACCGAGGACGCATCGCGCAAGAAGTACTACGCCTGCTCGATGCTGCCTTACCCCAGTGGCAAGCTGCACATGGGCCATGTGCGCAACTACACCATCAACGACATGCTCACGCGCCACCTGCGCATGAGCGGCTACAACGTGCTCATGCCCATGGGCTGGGACGCGTTCGGCCTGCCGGCCGAGAACGCGGCGCTCAAGAACGGCGTGCCGCCTGCGAAGTGGACGTACGACAACATCGCCTACATGAAGAAGCAGATGCAGGCGATGGGGCTGGCCATCGACTGGTCGCGTGAAGTCGCCACCTGCGACCCAAGCTACTACAAGTGGAACCAGTGGCTGTTCCTCAAGATGCTCGAGAAGGGTATCGCGTACCGCAAGACCCAGGTCGTGAACTGGGACCCGGTGGACCAGACCGTGCTGGCCAACGAGCAGGTGATCGACGGCAAAGGCTGGCGCACGGGTGCCGTGGTCGAGAAGCGCGAGATTCCCGGCTACTACCTGAAGATCACCGACTACGCCGAGGAACTGCTCGACCACGTGCAGAACAAGCTGCCTGGCTGGCCCGAGAAGGTGCGCCTGATGCAGGAGAACTGGATCGGCAAATCGAGCGGTGTGCGATTTGCATTCCTGCATGACGTGCGTGACGCGTCGGGTGCGCTGATCGGCGGCGGGCACATGCATGTGTTCACCACGCGCGCCGACACCATCATGGGCGTGACCTTCTGCGCCGTGGCGCCGGAGCATCCGCTGGCCACGCATGCAGCGCAGACCAACCCGAAGCTCGCAGCCTTCATCGAGGACTGCAAGAAGGGCGGCACCACCGAGGCCGAGCTCGCGCTCAAGGAAAAGGAAGGCATGCCGACCGGCCTCACGGTGCGGCATCCGCTCACCCAAGCGGAGGTACCGGTGTGGGTCGGCAACTATGTGCTCATGAGCTATGGCGACGGTGCCGTCATGGGCGTGCCCGCGCACGACGAGCGCGACTTCGCGTTCGCCAAGAAGTACGACCTCGAGATCAAGCAGGTTGTGTCGGTGGGCAAGGAGCATTACGACTACAGCCAGTGGCACGAGTGGTACGCCGACAAGCAGAACGGTGTGACCATCAACTCCGACAGCTTCAGCGGCATGAAGTACACCGAAGCCGTGGATGCCGTGGCGCATGCGTTGTCCGTCAAGGGCCTGGGCGAGAAGAAGACTACCTGGCGTCTGCGCGACTGGGGTGTGAGCCGCCAGCGCTACTGGGGCACGCCGATCCCGATCATCCACTGCGCCGAGCATGGCGCGGTGCCCGTGCCCGAGAAGGACCTGCCTGTGGTGCTGCCGCAGGACTGTGTGCCCGACGGCTCCGGCAATCCACTCAACAAGCGCGAGGACTTTCTGGCCTGCAAGTGCCCGGTCTGCGGCAAGGAAGCTCGCCGTGAAACCGACACGATGGACACCTTCGTCGATTCGTCGTGGTACTTCATGCGCTACTGCGACCCGACCAACAGCGAGAAGATGGTCGCCGGCGGCACCGACTACTGGATGCCGATGGACCAGTACATCGGCGGCATCGAACACGCGATCCTGCACCTGCTGTATGCGCGCTTCTGGACCAAAGTCATGCGTGACCTGGGCCTGGTGAAGGCGGACGAACCGTTCACCAAACTGCTGACGCAGGGCATGGTGCTCAACCACATCTACTCCCGCAAGGGTGAGAAGGGCGGCATCGAGTACTTCTGGCCGCACGAGGTGGAAGACGTGCATGACGCTGCCGGCAAGGTGACGGGCGCAAAGCTCAAGGAAGCCAAGGGCGACCTGCCTGCCGGCACGATGGTGACCTACGAAGGCGTGGGCACCATGAGCAAGAACAAGAACAATGGTGTCGATCCGCAGGACCTGATCGAGAAGTACGGCGCCGACACCGCGCGCCTGTACACCATGTTCACTGCGCCGCTCGAAGCCACGCTCGAGTGGAACGACGCAGCCGTCGAAGGCAGCTACCGCTTCCTGCGACGCGTGTGGGGTTTCGGTGTGAAGAACGCGTCGGTGATCAAGTCGGGGCTCGCATCCGACGGCACTAGCTACTCGCCCGCTGCGAAGACACTGCGCCGCGAGGTGCACACCGTGCTGCGCCAGGCCAACTACGACTACGAGCGCATGCAATACAACACGGTGGTCTCCGCCGTGATGAAGATGCTCAACACGCTGGAGGACGCGAAGCTCGGTGAAGGAGCGGCGGTCAGCAGCGCGGACAGTGCTGCAATCGCGGAATGCTTTTCCATCCTGCTGCGCGTGCTGTATCCGGTGTGCCCGCACATCGCCTATGCCCTGTGGGAGCAGCTGGGCTACACCGCCGGTCATGGCGACCTGCTCGATGCCGCCTGGCCGCAGGTGGACGAAGGCGCGCTGGTGCAGGACGAGATCGAGCTGATGCTGCAGGTCAATGGCAAGCTGCGCGGCTCCATCCGCGTGGCGGCCGGCGCATCGAAGGAGGACATCGAGAAGGCCGCACTGGACAGTGAAGCCTTCGTCAAGCAGGCCGCAGGCGCCACACCGAAGAAGGTGGTGGTGGTGCCCGGCCGTCTGGTCAACGTGGTGGTCTGAAAGGCAAGCGCATGCAGCGTCGCACGATTCTTCTCGCCGGTGCCTCGGCCTTCCTGCTGGCGGGGTGCGGTTTCGAGCTGCGCCGCGCGCCCGAGTTTCCGTTCAAGACGATCCATCTGGCCGGAGCGGAGCGTTCGCCCCTGCTCGTGGAACTGCGCCGCTCGATCGCCAGCACGGGGGCCGTTGAAGTGGTGGATGGCCGTGTCCCCGGGCAAGCGCAGGTGACGCTCGACGTGCTCACCGAGCAGCGCGAGAAGGTGGTAGTGGGCCTGGGCACCACGGGCCAGGTGCGCGAATTCCAGCTGCGTGTGCGCTTCAAGTTCCGCCTGCGCAATGCAGAGGGCACCGAGATCATCGCGCCGGTCGAACTGCTGCAGCAGCGTGACATCAGCTACAGCGAATCCGCCGCTCTCGCGAAGGAAGCGGAAGAACTTCTGCTGTATCGCAACATGCAGAGCGACATCGTGCAGCAGACCATGCGCCGCCTTGCTGCGGTGAAAGGAATCTGACATGCAGCTCGCAGCTGCGCAGATCCAGGCGCATCTGCAGAAGGGCCTGCGCCCGCTGTACACGCTGCACGGTGACGAGCCGTTGCTGGTGCAGGAGGCGGCGGACGCCATCCGCACCGCAGCACGCGAGCAGGGCTACACCGAGCGCACGTCGCACACCGTCGCGGGCGCGCACTTCGACTGGAGCGAGGTGCTGGCTGCAGGCGGTTCACTGAGCCTGTTCGCGGACAAGCAGGTCGTCGAGATCCGCATCCCTTCCGGCAAGCCGGGCAAGGATGGCAGCACCGCGCTGCAGCAACTGGCTGAGGGTGCAGTGGGCAACGACAGCACGCTCACGCTCGTCCTGCTGCCGCGCCTGGACAAGATGACCAGGAGCAGCGCCTGGTTCACCGCGCTCGAGAATGCAGGCGTGACCGTGCAGCTCGACCCGGTGGAGCGCGCGGCACTGCCGCAATGGATTGCGCAGCGGCTCGCGCGGCAGGACCAGCGCGTCGCCGGCGGTGAGGACGGCCAGCGCACGCTGCAATTCTTTGCCGACCGCGTGGAGGGCAACCTGCTCGCGGCGCACCAGGAAATCCAGAAACTCGCACTGCTATATCCGGCGGGCGAACTGTCGTTCGATCAGGTGGAAAGCGCCGTTCTCAATGTGGCGCGCTATGACGTGTTCAAGCTCGGTGAAGCCGTGCTGGCCGGACAACTGGGGCGTGTGACGCGCATGCTCGACGGCTTGCAAGCCGAGGGCGAGGCCGAAGTGCTGGTGCACTACACACTGGCCGAGGACATCCGGGCACTCAAGCGCGTGAAGGACGCGGTGCAGTCGGGCCGGCCGCTGCCGATGGCACTGCGCGAGCAGCGCGTCTGGGGCGTCAAGGAACGGCTGTATGAACGTGTGCTGCCGCTGCTCACGCCGACAACGCTCGACAACCTGCTGCATGCGGCCCATCAGGTGGACGGCATCGTCAAAGGCCTCAAGCAGCCCGACTGGCCGGCCGACGGCTGGCAGGCGCTGCACCGGCTGGCAGGCATGGTCTGCCGCGAATGCGCCATGCGCAATCCGTCGGCAGCGTCCCGCCCGCAGGGCTTTGCAGGCCGTGGGACAATGCCGGCATGAACGCGCTGAACATCGCCGAATACATGCAGACGCTGGGCATGCAGGCCCGTGCGGCGTCTGCACGCATGGCCAGCGCCGATGCCGCGTCCAAGGCCCGCGCGTTGCGTCGCCTGGCGGCGCTGCTGCGTGAGAGCAGGGACAGCCTGGCCGCGGACAACGCCAGGGACCTCGAGCGCGCCACCGCTGCCGGCCTGTCCGCCCCGATGGTGGACCGCCTCAAGCTCACATCCAGGGTGATCGACACCGTCGCCGAAGGCTGCGAACAGCTCGCCGCAATGCCCGACATCATCGGCGAGATCATCGGCATGAAGCAGCAGCCCAGCGGCATCCGCGTGGGCCAGATGCGCGTGCCACTCGGCGTGTTCGGCATGATCTACGAGAGCCGCCCCAACGTGACGATCGAGGCGGCGAGCCTGTCGATCAAGAGCGGCAACGCGGCCATCCTGCGCGGCGGCTCCGAAGCCATCGACTCCAACCGCGCACTGGCGAAGCTGGTGCAGCAGGCGCTGGTCGAATCCGGCCTGCCGGCCGAAGCCGTGCAACTGGTGCAGACCACCGACCGCGAAGCCGTCGGCCAGCTGATCGCCATGCCGCAGTATGTGGATGTGATCATCCCGCGCGGCGGCAAGAGCCTGATCGAGCGCATCAGCCGGGAAGCCAGGGTGCCCGTCATCAAGCACCTGGATGGCAACTGCCACACCTATGTCGATGACCCTTGCGACATCGACATGGCCGTCGTCGTGGCCGACAACGCCAAGACGCAGAAGTACAGCCCCTGCAACGCGAGCGAAGGCCTGCTGGTGGCGCGCGGCGTGGCAAGGGAATTCCTGCCGAAGATCGGTGCCATCTATGCCGCCAAGGGCGTCGAGATGCGCTGCGACGAGGAATCGCGCGCCATCCTCGGCGGTCTGGCCGGCGCGAAGCTGGTGGCCGCCACCGAGCAGGACTGGTACGAGGAATACCTCGCGCCGATCATCAGCATCAAGGTGGTGGCGGGCGTGGATGAGGCCATCGACCACATCAACCGTTACTCGTCGCACCACACCGACGCCATCCTCACGCGCGATCACATGCACGCGCAACGCTTCCTGCGCGAGGTGGACTCCGCCAGCGTCATGGTGAACGCAAGCACCCGCTTCGCGGACGGATTCGAGTTCGGTCTCGGCGCCGAGATCGGCATTTCCACCGACAAGTTCCATGCGCGCGGTCCGGTCGGCATCGAAGGGCTGACTTCGCTCAAGTGGATCGTGCTGGGCAACGGCGAGGTCCGCCGGTAGGGCCGACCGACAACAGGGCTGGCTCGCTGTTGTGAAGATCATCATCCTTGGCGCGGGCCGCATCGGTGAGAGCGTGGCGGAGAGTCTGGTCTCCGAGCGCAATGACATCACGGTCATCGACACTGACGCCGAGCGTCTTCGCCAACTCGAAGACCGTTTCGACTTGCGCGGCGTGGTCGGCAATGGCGTGGAACCCCTGGTGCTGGAGGAGGCTGGTGCGCGCGACGCGGATCTGCTCGTTGCCTGCGCCGCCAACGACGAAACCAATCTCGTCTGCTGCAAGGTGGCGCACCATTTGTTCCAGGTGCCCACGCGCATCGCGCGCGTGCGTTCGCCGGCCATCCAGTCCGATGCAAACCTGCTCGGGCGCGATGGCTTTGCAGTGGACCGCGTCATCTGCCCCGAAGATTCGCTCACACGCTACATCCTCAAGCTGGTCGACTATCCCGAAGCACTGCAAGTGCGCGAGTTCGCAGGCGGACGGGCCTGTCTGGTATCGGTCCGTGCCGTCGCCGGTGCGCCGCTGGTGCAGCACAGCATCGCCGAGCTGAGGGAGTGTGTGCCGGGCACCGACATGCGCATCGTCGCCATCTACCGCCGGCTGACCGACGAGCCCGACCGCTTCATCGTCTGCGAAGGCCACACGCGCATCGAGCCGGGCGACGAAGTGTTCGTGCTCTCGGCGCGTGAAGACATTCCCAAGGTATTGCATGCGCTGCACCGGCATGACGAAACACGCCGTCCCGTGCGCCGCATCATGATTGCCGGTGGTGGCCGCGTGGGCCTGCGTGTTGCCCGGCAGCTGTCGGGGCCGGATCGCGACCTTCTGGTCAAGGTGATCGAACGCCGGCCGGACCAATGTGTTGCACTGGCGTCCGGCTTGCCCTCCGACGTGCTCGTGCTCCAGGGCGATGCGACCGATGAAGACCTCCTTGCCGAAGAAAGCGTGGAGCACATCGATCTTTTCCTGGCGCTGACCAGCGACGACGAGGACAACATCATGTCGTGCCTGCTTGCCAAGCGAATGGGAGCGCGGCGCGTGCTGGCACTGATCAACCGCCGTTCTTACGCCGAGCTGATGCACGGCACGCAGATCGACATTGCGCTGTCCCCGGCTCAGGCCGTGCTGGGCGAATTGCTGGCATACGTGCGGCGTGGCGACGTGCAGGCTGTGCACAGCCTCAGACGTGGCGTGGCCGAGGCACTGGAAATCGTCGCGCACGGGGATCGCAAGACTTCCCGTGTGGTGGGTCGCCCCGTCGGGGAGATCAAGTTGCCGCGTGAAGCTCACTTCGGGCTCATCGTGCGGGGATTGCCGGACGTCGAAGAGGGCGCCACGTTGCCCGAGATGGCGCCGGAAGACGTGCAAGTCATCGTGCCGCACGCCGAAACCGTGGTTGAAAGCAACGATCACGTGATCATCTTCATCCCGCGCAAGCGCCTCGTGCGGGACGTGGAAAAGCTGTTTGCCGTGAGCGCCACCTTCTTCTGAGCGTCCGCGACCGCGATGAAGGATCTTTTTCCCGTCCTGCGCGTGTTCGGCATCCTGCTGACGTTCTTCTCTGCGAGCCTCCTGCTGCCGATGGCTGTCGCATGGCAGGAGCGGCTGAGCTGGGCTTATGCATGGCCCATGGGGCTCGGAATGGTCCTGGGGTTCCTGCTGTGGCGCGGGCTCAAGCGCTACCGGCAGGAACTGCAGCCACGACACGGCGTGATGCTCGTGACGCTCACCTGGGTGCTGCTACCGCTGGCGGCCTCGCTCCCCCTGCTGTCAGTGATGCATGCCATCGGGCGACCGATCACGTTCACGCACGCGTACTTCGAGGCTGTTTCCGGTTTGACCACCACGGGCGCCACGGTGATGACCAGTCTCGATACCCTGCCGCTGTCCGTGAACATGTGGCGCACCTTCCTGCAATGGCTGGGCGGCATGGGCATTCTCGTGCTCGCCGTGGCGGTGCTGCCCCTGCTGGGGGTGGGCGGTGCCCAGCTTTTCCGGGCCGAAGCCGCAGGGCCTCTGAAGGACACCAAACTCACACCGCGGATGACCGAGACTGCCAAGGGCCTTTGGGGCGTCTATGCAATCCTCTCGCTCGGCTGCTCGTTCGGCTACTGGGCAGGCGGGATGTCGCTGCCCGATGCCGTGATGCACATGTTCACGACGGTGAGTCTGGGCGGGCTCTCTTCCTACGATGCAAGCTTCGGCCATTTCCAGTCGCCGTTGCTGGAGTCGATCGCCATCTTCTTCATGCTCGTGGCAAGTTGCAATTTCGCCCTGTATTTCATTGCGCTGCGCAAAGGGAGCCTGAGAGGCATGTGGCAGAACCCCGAGCTGCGTGCAACACTGGGTGTGCTGGTCGGCGGCGGCCTGTTTTCTTCTTTCCTTCTGTGGGCACAGGGCGGGCTGCAGCCGCTCTTTGCATTGAGGCTCGGCATGTTCCACCTCATATCGGTGGCGTCGACGACGGGATATGCGACGGTCGACTACCTGGGCTGGCCGGCGTTCGTTCCGGTGTTCATGTTGTTGCTGTCCGGTGTGGCCACCAGCGCCGGATCCACCGGTGGGGGCATCAAGATGGTCCGCATGCTCATCCTGCTCAAGCAGGCGAGGCGGGAAATGCGGCGGCTGGTGCATCCCAATGCCGTCCAGCCTGTCACCCTGGGCGGGGGCGTGGTCGACAACAGGGTCATCTTCGCGGTACTGGCTTACATGCTGGTGTACGGCGGGACGATCATCGGCTTGAGCTTGGTGCTCATGCTCTCGGGCCTCGAGCCTGTCACGGCGTTCAGTGCGGTCATCGCCAGTGTCAACTGCATGGGGCCTGGACTGGGCGCGGTCGGGCCGGCGTCGAATTTCGGCGTGCTCACCGATTTCCAGGTCTGGGTCTGCACGCTCGCGATGGTGCTGGGTCGCCTCGAGCTCCTGAGCTTCATTGCGTTGCTGACCCCCTCGTTCTGGCGGAGGTAGGCTGTTTTCGAACGGCCGGTACTTGCAAGCCTGCGAGGAACCCCCAATTCCCTACAATCGCTGTCAAATATTCGGCGTATCCTGCCGCCTGCAGCCCGAGAGTCCCCATGGTCCCCCATCTCGTCACAGCCCTCAGCGGCCCCATCAACGAACTCGAACAGCGTGTGCTGGACTCCATGCCGGCGATCGAGCGCTGGTTCCGGCTGGAGTGGATGGAGCACACGCCGCCGTTCTACAGCTCCGTGGACATCCGCAATGCGGGCTTCAAGCTGGCGCCGGTGGACACCAACCTGTACCCGGGCGGCTGGAACAACCTGACGCAGGAGATGCTGCCGCTGGCGGTGCAGGCGGCAATGGCGGCGATCGAGAAGATCTGCCCCGAGGCGCGCAACCTGCTGATCATTCCCGAGAACCACACGCGCAACACCTTCTACCTGGCCAACGTGGCGCAGCTCATGCGCATCTTCAACATGGCAGGGCTGAACGTGCGCATCGGCTCGATCAACCCCGAGATCAAGAAGCCGACGAAGATCGACCTGCACAACGGCGAATCGCTCACCATCGAGCCGGTGGTGCGCAGCAAGCGCCGTCTCGGTCTCAAGGACTTCGACCCGTGCACCATCCTGCTGAACAACGACCTGTCGGCGGGCATTCCCGGCATCCTGGAAGACATCCACGAGCAGTACCTGCTGCCGCCGCTGCATGGCGGCTGGTCGGTGCGTCGCAAGAGCAACCACTTCCAGAGCTACGAGGAAGTCTCCAAGCGATTCGGCAAGCTGCTGGGCATCGACCCGTGGCTGATCAACCCGATGTTCAACAAGTGCGGTGAAGTGGACTTCGCCGAGGGCACGGGCATGGAATGCCTGCAGACGAATGTCGATGCGCTGCTGACCAAAATCCGTCGAAAGTACAAGGAATACGGCATCAACGAGAAGCCGTTCGTGGTGGTCAAGGCCGACAACGGCACGTACGGCATGGGCATCATGACCGTGCGCGACGTGAAGGACCTCGAATCGCTGAACCGCAAGACGCGCAACAAGATGTCCGTCATCAAGGACGGCCAGGAAGTGCACGACGTCATCATCCAGGAAGGCGTGCTGACCAACGAGCGCATGAACGACGCCGTCGCCGAGCCGGTGGTCTACATGATGGACCGCTACGTGGTGGGCGGCTTCTACCGCGTGCATGCCGAGCGCGGCACGGACGAGAACCTCAACGCCCCGGGCGCGAGCTTCGTGCCATTGGCATTTGCCGAGAGTGCGCACTTACCTCAGCCGGGTGTCAAGCCGGGTGCGAGCGCACCCAACCGGTTCTATATGTATGGCGTGATCGGCCGCCTGGCCATGCTGGGCGCGAGCTACGAGCTCGAAGCCACCGATCCGGACGCCGAAGTCTACGAATGAGCCAAACGGGCGCAAAATAGCGGTCCCAAAAGCAACAACCCCGCCGGCCCCTGCGGCGGGGACCGTTCGTGTCTGCATCCAAATCGTCTCTTGCGGCGCTCACCCTCGGCGCCATCGGCATTGTCTACGGCGACATCGGCACCAGCGTCCTGTACGCGCTCAAGGTCGTCTTCAACACCGGGCACATCGAGCTCACGCCGGAGAACATCTATGGCGTGCTGTCGATGGTGTTCTGGATCGTCACCGTCGTCGTTTCGCTCAAGTACGTCACGCTGATCCTGCGGGCCGACAACAACGGTGAAGGCGGCCTCATCGCCATGCTCGCGCTGGCTTCGACGGCCGTGCAGGACAAGCCCCAGCTACGGCGCTGGCTGTTGGGGGTCGGCATCTTCGGCACGGCGATCTTCTACGGCGACGGCGTCATCACGCCGGCGATCTCGGTGCTGTCCGCCGTCGAGGGGCTGGAGCTGATCTCGCCCGCGATGCACCGCTATGTCGTGCCGGCGGCGCTGGTCATCATCTTCCTGCTGTTCTTCGTGCAGAAGAACGGCACGTCGGGAATCGGGCGTTTCTTCGGTCCGGTCTGTGCGGTGTGGTTCCTGTCCATCGCCGTGCTCGGTGTGCCGCACATCCTGGCGCATCCCGAGGTGCTGGGCGCATTGAGTCCGCACCATGCGCTGCGCTTCATCGTGCAGCAGCCTGTCACGTGCTTTGTGCTGCTCGGAGCCCTGGTTCTTGCCGTCACCGGCACCGAGGCGCTTTATGCCGACATGGGGCATTTCGGCAAGAAACCGATCCGGCTCGCCTGGTTCGGCCTCGTGATGCCTGCGCTGGTCATCAACTATTTCGGGCAGGGAGCGATGCTGCTCTACAACCCTGCTGCGATATCGAATCCTTTCTATCTGATGGCACCGTCGTGGGCGCTGGTTCCGCTTGTGATCCTGGCGACGGCCGCCACGGTGATCGCGTCACAGGCGCTCCTGTCGGCGGCGTTCTCCATCACCAAGCAGGCGATCCAGCTGGGCTATCTGCCGCGCATGGAAATTCGCCACACCTCGGTGCGCGAAGCCGGACAGATCTACATCCCGGTGGTCAACTGGACGCTTTTCGTGGCCATCGTGTTGGCCGTGGGACTGTTCAAGACGTCGGAGAATCTCGCAACGGCCTACGGGATTGCGGTGACCACGGACATGCTCATCACCACCGTGCTGACGTTCTTCGTCATCCGCTATGCATGGAAGCTTCCCCTGGCGCTGTGCGTCGCCGCGACTGGCGTCTTCTTCCTGATCGATCTGCTTTTCTTCGCATCCAACGCCCTCAAGATCGTTGAGGGCGGATGGTTCCCGGTGGTCATCGGCGCCTCCATGTTCACCATCATGATGACGTGGAAACGCGGGCGGGCGCTGATGGCCGAGAAGGTGCGAGCCGACTCCATCGACCTGCGCAGCTTCCTCGAGTCGGTGTTCGTGAGTCCGCCCACGCGTGTGGACGGTACGGCAGTGTTCCTCACGGCCGAGCCCGGAACCGTACCCAACGCGCTGCTTCACAACCTCAAGCACAACAAGGTGCTGCATGAGGAAAACCTCTTCGTGACGGTGCGTACGCATGAAGTACCGTGGATCGGCATGGAAAAGCGCATCGAGATCGAGCCGCTCGGCCACCACTGCTGGCAGGTCATCGTGCACTACGGGTTCAAGAACGACCCCGACCTGCCGCGCGCGCTCGAGCAAGTGCGCACGCGGGGCTGCGATCTCGAGCCGATGCTCACCAGCTACTTCCTCTCGCGCGACGTGGTGGTGCCCACCATCGGCAGCGGCATGGCGCCCTGGCGGGAGAAACTCTTTGCGCAGATGCACCACAACGCCGGCGCGGCGGCCGAGTTCCTCAGCCTGCCGAGCAACTCCGTGGTGGAGCTGGGCAGCAAGATCGAGATCTGAACAACCGGTAGGTGCCGCTCAGGACAGCCCGAGCATGCGCCCCAGCGTGCGCTGCGGCGTTTCCTGTTGCAGGTAGACGTTGCGCTCGAGCACCAGCAGGTGCTCTTCCATCAGCGCGACGGCCTTGTCCGCATCGCGGCGTTCGATGCAGTCCACCAGCGCTTCGTGCTCGTCGTGTTCGCACGAGGCGTTGCCAGGCGGTTCGTACAGCGCGACGATGAGCGAACAGCGCGACACAAGCTCGGTGAGGTAACGCTCCAGCACCGGGTTGCGCGCGAGCTCCGCCAGGCGGATGTGGAACGACGACGCGAGACGCGCCCACTGCGGTTGCGAGAAGCGGTGCATCGCATCGTGCTCGCGCTTCATGCGCTGGCGCAGGTCGGCGAGGTCTTCGTCGGTGGCGTTCTGCACCGCGAGGCGGATGATGCCGGCTTCCAGCGTGCGGCGCGCTTCGAAGATCTGCCGCGTTTCCTCGGGTGTCGGCGACGCGACGACGGCCCCCTTGTTCGGCCGCAGCTCGACGATGTGGTCGTGCGCGAGCCGCTGCAGCACCTTGCGCACCGTGGCACGGCTCACGTCAAACAGATCGCACAGCGCGGCTTCGGGCAGCTTGGTGCCGGGCGCGAGGCGCTGGTTCATCACGCTGTCGAACACCGACTTGTAGATGCGCTCCTCGACGTCGAGCTCGCTGTTCTGTGCCTCCGCAGACGGATCGACCGACGCAATTGCCGCAGCCGGTTCGGGCGCGGCGGGAGCAACGGATGGCAGGGGCGTCTTGGTGCGGGGCATGGACGGTGGAGAAGCGTCGCCGATTATGCGCCGCCCGCCGCAACCGGAGACGAAACGGCAGGGTTTCCGAACGCCTGCGCGAATTCTTCCGGCCGCGCTTGGGCAACGGACTCGACATGACTGCAGATCGCCCCCGGCGTGGTGAACCACACGCCCTCGCCGCCATCCCGCGCGCGAGCGATGTGTTCCAGCGCGCGCCGCAGGTGCTTCAGCCGGTACGGCTGCCCGATGATGTACGGATGCAGCGCGATGCCCATCACCAGCGGCTGCGGGTTCGTCGCATGATTGGCCTGCGACAGCATCTCGTCGAAGTTGTCGATGATCATGTCGGCGAAGTCGCGCATGTCCATCTGCCGGCCCATGACCATCGGGATGTCGTTGATCTCCTGCGGATACGGGATCGACCACAGCACCTGCCCGCCGCGCGTGCGCATCGGCACGGGCTGGTCGTCATGGCACCAGTTGAGCGTGTAGCGGTAGCCGGTTTCGGCCAGCAGGTCGGGCGTGACGAGGCTTTCCGAAATCCAGGGCGACAGCCATCCGGCCGGTGCGTGGCTGCTTTGCTTCGCGATGATGTCGCGGCACGACGCGAGCAACGCATGCTCTGCAGCTTCGCTCCACGCGCCCTGCCGCTCCGCGTTGCTGTGCCCATGGCCGACGATCTCATGCCCGCGCGCGACGCAGGCCGCCACGAGTTCCGGGCAATGGTCGTAGAGCGCGGTGTTGACCAGCGTCGCCGCCGTCATGTTCAGCGAATCGAACAGGTCCAGGCATCGCCAGGCACCGACGCGGTTGCCGTATTCGCGCCAGCTGTGGTTGAGCACGTCCGGCTGCGGTGAGACCGGCCCGAGATTCGCGCCCAGGCCGTTGCCGAAGGCGAAGTGTTCGATGTTGAAGCCCAGGTACACCGCGAGCCGTGCACCGCCGGGCCACGTGTAGCCGGGCCGCCGTGTGATCGGCGAATAGTCGAAACGGTCGTGCCGGGGCAGCGCCTGTGGCCAGGCCGGGCCTGCGGGCTGCGCGCTCATGGGGTGGCCAGGCCCGCGCGTACCAGCAGCCATTCGGCGCTGTCGTTCCACACGTCCATCTCGGTGATGAGGCCGTGGCTGATCACATAGCGGTCCACATAGCGGTTGCCTTCGAACGGCGTGCCGTCGGGCCACGCACCGTAGAGCGTGCCGAGGCTGTAGACCACGGTTTCTTCCGGCGTGCCACCCGCGACCACTTCCGTGCGTTCGATGCGCTTCTTCACCCACGCATAGCGCTTCGCGTTGAAGGCCGATGTATCGCCGGGCTTGCTCATGGGCCGGTTGCCGGTGAAGCGGATCCTGAATCCCGGCGCTACGAAGTGCGCCACGCCTTCGGGGTCCGGGATCATGATGATTCGCAGGTACTCGTCGATCAGTTCGCCGGGGTCGGTGGGCAGGGCGGCCGGGGCGCGGGCCGCGCCCTCTTTCAATGCATGGCTCAAGGTGTTCTCCTGTGGTCGGCACGGTCGTGGTGCACGAACGCGCATGGCTTTGTCCGAGCAAGACTCGTGCCGATTGTCTACAAAGCATTATTAATAATGTCGACAAAAATAAATGTGTTTTGTAGACATGGCACGGGGTTTGCATTCTCCGGCGGCAGCGTGGCCTGAAGTCCACTTCTGCCACTTTTTTGTGCCCCCCTCTCATTTCTCCCGGAGATTTGCCATGACCTCACTGTCCCGACTCTCGACGCGCCGCCGTTTCATGCTGGCCGCCACTGCCGCAGCCAGCCTGGCCGCCTCCGGCGTGGCGTTCGCCAACGAACCCATCAAGATCGGCCTGGTCACCGCCTTGTCAGGCCAGTCGGCGCTGGCCGGCGAAGCGATCACGCGCGGCCTGACCGTGGCCATCGACGAGATCAACGCCAAGGGCGGCCTGCTGGGCGGCCGCAAGCTGGAACTCGTGCGGCGGGACGACGAAGCCAACCCCGCCAAGGGCGTGGTGGCTGCGCGCGAACTGATCTTCAGGGAGAAGGTGGCCGTGCTGTTCGGCGGCCTCGACACGCCGGTGTCCATGGCCATCGTGCCGGTGATCAACCAGGAGAAGGTGCCGTTCATGGGCCCCTGGGCGGCGGGCACGCCGATCACCAAGAATGGTGCGAACCCCAACTACGCATTCCGTGTGTCGGCCGTGGACGAGATCGTCAACGTCGGCATGCTCGACTACGCGCAGAAGAATTTCAAGTCGTCGAAGTTCGGCATGATCCTGGTGAACAACCCCTGGGGCGAATCGAACGAGAAGGGCCTGCACGCAGCGCTGGCCGCCAAGGGCATGAAGGCCGTGGGAGTGGAGAAGTTCGAGGCCAACGACGTGGACATCGTGCCCCAGCTCACACGCCTCAAGGCCGCCGGGGCCGACACGCTCTTCATGGTGGGCAACGTCGGTCCCTCGGCGCAGGTGGTCAAGTCGCTCGACCGCATGGGCTGGCAGGTTCCCATCGTGTCGCACTGGGGTCCGGCCGGCGGCCGGTTCACCGAACTGGCCGGCCCGAACGGCAAGAACGTGCACTTCGTGCAGACGTACAGCTTCTTCGGCAAGCAGGGCCCGGTGGGTGAGAAGGTCATCGCTGCACTCAAGGCCAAGTACCCGAACGTGAAAGGCCCGGACGACATCACGCCCGCTGTCGGCGTGGCCAATGCCTACGACGGCATGATGCTCGCCGCCATGGCCATCACCGCGGCCGGCTCCACCGATGGTGACGCGGTGCGCCAGGGCTTCTACAAGATCGGCAGGTACGAAGGCCTGATCAAGACCTACGACAAGCCGTTCACGCCGGCGGTGCATGACGCCGTGTCGTCTTCCGACTACGTGTGGGCGCAGTTCATCGACAACCGGATCCTTCCTGTCGGGATGGTGAAATGAACAAGCCCCCACGCTCCGCCGCTGCGCGGGTCGCTGCCCCCCGAGGGGGTGCAGGCTTGCTCGGGGCGGCCCAGCGCGGCGCCTGATCATGCTTCTTTCCGCCTGGATCAGTGGCCTCGGCCTCGGGAGCATGTACGGGCTCATGGCCCTGGGCTTTCATGTCACGTTCGCGGTGTCGGGGACGGTGAACTTCGCGCAGGGCAGCACGATGATGCTGGGCGCGGTGCTCACCTTCGCCTTTGCGCAGACGCTGGGCTGGCCGCTGGTGCCGGCGATCATGCTGGCGCTCGTGCTGTGCGCGCTCTATGGCCTGCTGGTCGAGGTGGCGGCGGTGCGCCCGTTCGCAAGCCGGGGATCGGACGCGTGGCTCATGGCCACCGTTGCCCTCGGCATCGTGGTGGACAACCTCGTGATGTTCACCTTCGGCAAGGAGCCGCGCAGCCTGCCGTCGCCGCTGGCGGTCACGCCGCTGCGCTTCGGTGAACTCGGGCTCGGCGTGTATCCGTTGCAGTTGCTGATTCCGGTGATCGGCCTTTCCCTTGCGGCGGTGCTGCACTTCGTCTCGCGCCGCACGCGCTGGGGCATCGGCCTGCTGGCCGTGGTGCAGAACCGGGATGCGGCGCGGCTCATGGGCATCCCGATCCGTCGCGCCGTTGCGGGTGCGTTCGCGTTGTCGGCGTTGTTCGCAGGTATTGCCGGTGTGCTGATTGCGCCGCTCTTCAACGTGCATGCAGACATGGGCACGTTGTTCGGCCTGAAGGCGTTCGCGGTCGCGATTCTCGGTGGCATCACCAGTGCCTGGGGCGTAATGATCGCGGGCCTGCTGTTCGGCACGGCCGAAGCGCTGATCACCGCGACGCTGGGCTCGGGCTACACGCAGATCCTGACCTTCGGCCTCGTCATCGTCGTGCTCGCGATGCGGCCCAACGGCTTGTTCGGCCGCGCTGCCGTGAAGAAAGTCTGAGCGGCGGCATGAAATCCAAGAGTTTCCTCGGCCTTGCGGTCTTTACGCTGCTGGTCGTCATCGCAGCCTGTGCACTGCTCACGCGCGTCAACGGCTACTACGTCTTCGTCATCGCCAATGTCGCGCTGCTCGCGGCGGTGGGTATCGGGCTCAATGTGCTCATCGGGCTGTCGGGCCAGGTGTCGTTCGGCCACGTCGGCTTCTATGCCATCGGTGCTTACGTTGTCGCCATCCTCACCAGCAAGGCGGGCTTCAGTTTCTGGGCGGCGTGGCCGCTGGCTGCGCTCGCGGCAGGTGTGATGGGCGGGTTGCTCGCGCTGCCCGCATTGCGTGTGAAGGGGCCGTACCTTGCGATGGTGACCATCGCCTTCGGTTTCATCGTCGAACATGTGATCGTCGAAGCACGCGATCTCACGGGCGGGCAGAACGGCATCATGGGCATCGCCGGGCCTGCGCTCGGTTCGCTTGCATCGGGTGAACGTGCTGCGGCGATGATCGCCGTGGCGCTTGCGGGTGTGCTGCTGCTCGGCTACGCGCTGCTTTCGCGTGGCACCTGGGGCGCGGGCCTGCGGGCCGTGCGTGACAGCGAAACGGCATCGGAATCTATCGGGCTCAACCCGCTTGTCGTGAAGACGGCAGCGTTTGCCATCTCCGCCGTCTGCGCAGGCGCGGCGGGTGCCTTGTTTGCGCCGTTGTCGGGCTTCGTCACGCCGCACACCTTCGGCTTCGGCCAGTCCATCCTCTTCGTGCTGGTTGTGATGATCGGTGGCGCAGGCTCGATGGCCGGGCCCGTCATCGGTGCTGTCATCGTGGGCCTGTTGCCCGAGGCGCTGGCGCGACTGGAGGAATACCGCCTGCTCTTCTTCGGCGCGCTGCTGCTCGTGGTGCTGTGGGCCGCGCCGGATGGCGTGGCCGGGCTCTGGCGGCGCATGGTGCAGAAGTTCCAGCCCGCAAGGCCCGCGTTGCCTGCCGCAGTGGCCGGGCGTGACGTCGTGCAACTCGAAGTGCCGGCGGCATTGCGCGGTCTGCCTCTCGCCGCGCAGTCGCTGGACATGCAGTTCGGCGGCGTACGGGCGGTCCAGTCCCTGAGCTTCGAAGCGAAGCCGGGTGAGGTCACCAGCCTCATCGGGCCCAATGGCGCGGGCAAGACGACCGCGCTCAACATGCTGAGCGGCTTCTACAAGCCCACCGCAGGCGGTTTCTCGCTGGGCGCGTCGTCGCTGCAGGGCCTGACGGCCAGCCGCATCGCGCGTGCCGGCGTTGCGCGCACGTACCAGACCTCGCAGCTTTTCGGCAGTCTGTCGGTGGAGGACAACGTGGCCCTCGCGGCCGGACGCGGCAAGCTCGGTGCGCTGCTGGGCGCAGCGCGCTTCCGCGACGCGCAAGTGCGCGAACGCGCGCGGCAACTGCTGGCGTTCTGTGGCTACAACGGCAACCCGGCCACGCTCGCGGCCGATCTGCCGCACGTGGACCGCCGTCTCGTCGAGATCGCGCGTGCGCTCGCCACATCGCCTGCGATGCTCCTGCTCGACGAACCGGCCGCCGGCCTGTCACGCGAAGACAAGGACCAGCTCGCCGCGCTGTTGAAGCGCATCGCCATGCAGGGCATGGGCGTGCTGCTGGTCGAGCACGACATGACGCTCGTGATGGGGATCTCCGATCACGTCGTGGTGCTCGATGCCGGGCAGCGGCTTGCTGTCGGGACGGCTGTCGAGGTGCAGGCGAACCCGGCGGTACGGCAGGCCTATCTGGGTGAATCGCTGGAACTGCAGTCGTCGGGCGCGCCGCGCGCTTCGACCGGCGGCGCACCCGAAATGCTCGGTGTCGGGAAACTCGTCGCGGGTTATGGCGCCGATCCCGTGCTGCATGGCATCTCATTGCAAGTAAGGCGCGGCGAGATGGTGGCGCTGCTCGGTGCCAACGGCGCGGGCAAGTCCACGCTGATGCGTGCCCTCGCCGGATTGCATCGCCCGGTGAAAGGTGGCATCCACCTTGAAGGAACGGAGTTGACCGCGCTGCCGGCCGAACGCATCGTCGCGCACGGTCTCGCGCTCGTGCCCGAAGGCAGGCAGGTCTTCCCCGAGATGAGCGTGCGCGACAACCTGCGCCTCGGCGCATTCCTTGATGGCACCGGCATCGATGCGCGCATGGAATCGTTGCTGCAACGCTTTCCGCGCCTGCGTGAACGGCTGCACCAGCGCGCAGGCCTGCTCTCGGGCGGCGAACAGCAGATGCTGGCGATCGCACGCGGTCTCATGTCGCAGCCACGCGTGCTGTTGCTCGACGAACCCTCGCTCGGTCTGGCGCCGAAGATCATTGCGGAACTGTTCGCTGCGCTCGACACGCTGCGGCAGGACCAGATGACCGTGCTTCTGGTGGACCAGATGGCGGGCCTCGCGCTCGCGCTGGCCGACCGCGCCTACGTCATCGAAGGCGGGCGCATCGTGCAGCAGGGCACGGCGGAAGAAATCGCGGCGGACGGTTCGCTGGCCAAGGCTTACCTGGGCGGCTGACATCGGCGGTTGAACCGGGCGGCCGGGTGCGCGTAAGGTGCCGGGGGCACAATGCGGCCCATGCGATTTTTCAAGGACGTGAGCCTGTCGGCCTTCACCGCGGGCTTCGTCGCCGTGCTCGTGGGATTCACCAGTTCGGTGGCGATCGTGTTCCAGGCCGCGCAGGCGTTCGGGGCCACGCCGGAGATCATCAGTTCGTGGATGTGGGCGCTCGGCCTGGGCATGGGCCTGTGCTCGGCGCTGCCGTCGCTGTGGCTGCGCAAGCCTGTGATGATCGCCTGGAGCACGCCGGGTGCGGCGGTGCTGGCCGTTGCGGGCGCGGGCCACGGCATGGGTGAGGCGGTGGCCGCGTTCATGATCAGCGCCGCAGCCATCACGCTCTTCGGCGTGACGGGCTGGTTCGAGCGCGTGATGAACCGCATCCCGATGGCCATCGCCTCTGCGCTGCTCGCGGGCGTGCTCGCGCGTTTCGGGCTGCAGGCGTTCACCGCCGCGCAAACCGCGCTGCCGCTCGTCGTGGTGATGCTCATGACTTACCTGATCGGGCGTCGCCTGTTGCCGCGTTACGCGGTGCCGCTCACGCTGCTGGCAGCCATCGTCTTCGTGGCCGCGCGCGGTGAATTCGACACATCGGCCATCCGCTTCGAACTGGCGATGCCCATCTTCACCATGCCGGACTTCACCTGGCAGTCGGCCATCAGCCTGGCGTTGCCGCTGTTCGTGGTGACCATGGCCTCGCAGAACCTGCCGGGTGTGGCGGCGATCCGCGCGTCGGGTTATGACATGCCGGTGTCGAAGCTCATCACCATCTCCGGTGTCGCCACGCTGGTGCTCGCGCCGTTCGGCGCGTTCGCACTCAACCTGAGCGCCATCACGGCGGCCATCTGCATGGGCCGCGAGGCGCATGAAGACCCGGACAAGCGCTACACTGCCGCCGTCTGTTGCGGCGCGCTGTATGTGCTCATCGGCATCTTCGGCGCGGCGGTGACGGGATTGCTCACCGCGTTCCCGAAGGAACTGGTCGCTGCGATCGCGGGCCTGGCATTGCTGGGCACCATCGGCACAGGCCTGGCGCAGGCGGTGGCCGACGAGGCACACCGCGAGGCCGCTGTCATCACTTTCCTCGTCACGCTCAGCGGCGTGGCAATAGCCGGGATCGGCTCGGCGTTTTGGGGCGTGGTGGCCGGCGCGATCGCGCTGTTTGTGCAACAGTACGGCAGACGCAACGCCTGATACGGCAGAAAAGCACAAGCAATGAACGTTCTCTTCGTGGCCGACCCCCTCGAGGCCTTCAAGATCTACAAGGACACCACCTTCTCGATGATGCGCGAGCTCGCGCGGCGCGGTCACAAGCTGGCCGCCTGTGAGCCGAGCGACATCTCGTGGAAGTCGGGCGGTGTGGTGACGGCCACGGTGCGTGAAGTCACGCTGACCGGCGACAAGGACAGATGGTTCACCGAAGACGCCACGCCGCGACGCGCGCTGAAGGACTTCGACGCCGTGGTCATGCGCAAGGACCCGCCGTTCGACAGCGAATACTTCTACGCGACCCACCTGCTGGAGCAGGCCGAGCGCGAGGGCGCGAAGGTGTTCAACAAGCCGCGCACGCTGCGTGACCATCCCGAGAAGCTCGCGATCATGGAGTTCCCGCAGTTCGTGAGCCCGACCCTCGTGACGCGCGACGGGGCGCAGGTGCGGCAGTTCCATGCCGAGCACGGCGACATCATCCTCAAGCCGCTCGACGGCATGGGCGGCATGGGCATCTTCCGCGTGAAGGGCGACGCGCTGAACCTCGGCTCGATCATCGAGACGCTGAACAAGGACGGTGCAGAAACGATCATGGTGCAGCGCTTCGTGCCCGAGATCACGCAGGGCGACAAGCGCATCCTGGTGATCGGCGGCAAGCCCGTGCCCTACAGCCTGGCGCGCATTCCGCAAGGCACGGAAGTGCGTGGCAACCTGGCGGCTGGCGGCAAGGGCGTCGCGCAGCCGCTGACAGATGACGACCGCCGGATCGCCGAAGCCATCGGCCCGGTACTGGCGGCGCGTGGCCTGCTGCTCGTGGGGCTGGACGTGATCGGCAGCTGTCTCACGGAGATCAACGTGACGAGCCCGACCTGCTTCCAGGAGATCACCGACCAGTCGGGCTTCGACGTGCCGGCGATGTTCGTCGATGCGCTGGAGGCGGCGCTGGCCGCCTAAACCACTGCGCCGTCCACGAAGACCTTGAGTTCGCCCGGCGCGAACGCCGTCCACACCTCGTTCGTCGTGAGCGGTGCCGTCACCACCACGGCCACCCGGTCGTTCACCGTTGTGTGGCTGGAGAAGTCCACGCTCAGGTCTTCATCCGACAACTGCGCCTTCGTGAAGGGGTGCCGACGCTCGATGTAGAACAGGTTCGTCGACGCATGAGCCCACAGCGCGTGCCCGTTCGACAGCAGGAAGTTGAAGGTGCCGTGCTTCGCGATCTGTGCCGACAGCTCCCGCAGCGTGATCGTCAGCTCTTCCACCGTCGGCACGCCCGCATGCGACTTCGCCAGCTCCTGCATGATCCAGCAGAACGCACGCTCGCTGTCGGTATTGCCGACCGGCCTGAAGTTCGCGTGCAGGCGCGGCCAGAATTCCTTCAAGTCGCCGTTGTGCGCGAACACCCAGTAGCGGCCCCACAGCTCGCGCACGAAAGGGTGGCAGTTCTCCAGTGCCACCGCGCCCTGCGTTGCCTTGCGGATGTGCGCGATGACATGGCGGCTCTTGATGGGATAGCGGCGGATCAGCTCGGCCACCGGAGAATCCACTGCGCGTTGATGATCCACGAAGTGACGCAGGCCAGCGCCCTCGAAGAAGGCGATGCCCCAGCCGTCCGCGTGGTCGCCGGTGTTGCCGCCGCGCTGCGCGAAACCCGTGAAGCTGAAGGTCACGTCGGTCGGCGTGTTGCAGTTCATCCCGAGCAATTGGCACATGGCGTCAGTGTCCTTCTGCCGGCGCAGCTTTCGCCGGTTCACGCAGTTGCCACGCTGCGACCATGGCCATGACGCACAGGCCCGCAAGCAGCAGGAACGATTCGTTGAATGCAGCCAGTCTTGCCGGACTGCTCGTTGCATTCGCCAGCGAATCGCCATGTGCCGACAGCCGCCATTCCAGGAAGATGCCGCACAGGCTCACGCCCGTCGCGCCACCCAGCATGCGCATGAAGTTGATGACGCTGGAGCCCTGGGGAATCAGGGATTTGTCCAGTCCGCGCATGGAACCGAGATTGAGCGAGGGCAGGATGAAGCCCAGGCCGATGCGGCCCAGCACGGCCCAGGTCACCAGCAGCCAGAGCGAAGCGCCCAGGCCCACCGTGAGCATCAGCGCGAACGATGCCGCGAGGATGGCCAGCCCGATGCTCACCAGCAGCCAGGTGGGCTTCCGGTCGGCGAGCCGGCCGACGATCGCCAGGGTGACGGCAAGCACCAGCCCGGCGGGCATCAGGATCGTGCCGACCAGCGAGGCCGACATCTGCAAGCCCAACTGCATGTACACCGGCAGCAGGTACGTGGAGCCGAACAGTGCGGTGCCGTAGATCGCAGAGACGATGGTGCCCATGGCGAACTGGCGGTGGCTGAACAGCGCCAGGTTCATCAGCGGTCCACCGTGGCGGGCGCCCAGGCGCCTCTGCCAGAGGATGAAGCCCGCGATGGCGAACGCCGCACCGGCGAGCAGTGCCAGTGCCTCCTGCAGCGTGCCGCCGTGCAAGGCCACCAGGCCGTTGAGCAGGCACAGCGTGCCCGCCGTGGCCAGCAGCAGGCCCCGCCAGTCGAGCCCGATGCCGTCACTGCCCGCCACGGTGCCGCCCGGTGCGGTCACCGGGACGAACTTGCGCGCGAGCCACAGCGACGCGATGCAGAACGGCACCACCATGAAGAAGATCGAGCGCCAGCCGAACAGGTCCACCAGTACGCCGCCGATGCTGGGCCCGATGGCCGGGGCGAGCACCACGCCCATGCTGAAGATGCCGGTGGCACGGCCCTGCTCGTGCGGCTCGAACGCCCGCAGGATGATGATCGCGGGAATCGGCTGCACCACGCCGGCGGCCAGGCCTTCGGCCACACGGGCGATCAGCACCAGCGAGAAATTGTTGGCGAAGCCGCCGAGGATGCCCCCCGCCATCAGCAGCAGCATGGTGCCGACGTAGGTGCGGCGGTAGCCGTAGCGCGAAAGCAGCCAGGGCGTGGTGAGCATCGACACCGTCATCGCCACCATGAAGCCCGAGCTCACCCACTGCGCACGCTCCTGCCCGAGCAGGAAGTGATGGCTCATGTCCGGAATGGCCACGTTCACGATGGTCGAGGACATGATCGACGCCATGGTGCCCACCATCACCGAGAGCAACAGCAGCCAGCGGTAGCGCGGGCCGTAGCGCTCACGCAGGGAACCGATGGAGGGCGAAGGGGAAGACTGCGGCGCGGAACTCATTCGTAGGTATTGTCCTGCACCTCGGGCGGCCGGGCTCTGGCAGACTCGTGTACATGAGTGAAACGCTTGACCAGCAGAACCAGACGCCGGTGGAGGAGGGCGCAGGCGCGCAAGCTGCGCCGGCGCAGCCGTTGTCCGGAGAATCCCCGCCCATGGGGCAGGTTCCTTCCACAGCGACGCCACTCGAGATTCCCTCGCCGGAGATCTCGCCCCAGGAAATCCCGGCCGAGGTGCTGTTGTCCGCAGAAGTGCCCAGCGCCGCCCGGCCGCAGGCCAGCCGCGCCTACCGCTGCCAATGCGGGCGCCCTGTCTTCTTCCGCAACAGCCAGTGCCTGGCTTGCCAGACACCGCTCGGCTTCGATCCGCCCCATGCACGCCTGCTGCCGCTCCAACCCGGCCCGACCGAAGGCACGTGGTTGCCGTGGGACGAGCCTGACGGCGCACCGCTGCAGCGGTGCGCGAATTTCCACACGGCGTCCGGTTGCAACTGGATGGTGCCGGTGCGGCAGGACGGAAGCACGCCCTCGCTGTGCCAGGCCTGCCTGCTCACGCGCACCATTCCCGACCAGAGCGTGCCGATCAACCAGCAGCTCTGGACCAAGGTCGAGATGTCCAAGCGACGGCTCGTCTCGCAGCTCATCCTGCTGGGCCTGCCGGTGGTGCCGCTCACGGAAGACCCGCGCGGTCTCGCGTTCGACCTTCTCGGTGCCGCACCCGGCGGGCCGCGTGTGATGACGGGCCACGCCAATGGCGTCATCACGGTCAACATCGAGGAGGCCGACGACGCCGTGCGTGAGAAGGTGCGCGCCGCAATGCGCGAGCCCTACCGCACGCTGCTCGGGCACTTCCGCCACGAGATCGGCCACTACTACTGGGACCGGCTGGTGCGCGATGGTCCGTGGCTGGAAGATTTCCGCACGCTCTTCGGCGACGAGCGGCAGGACTACGCGGGGGCGCTGCGGCTCAATTACGAACAGGGGCCACCCGCCGACTGGCAGCAGCGCTTCGTCAGCAGTTACGCGAGCACGCATCCGTGGGAAGACTGGGCCGAGACCTGGGCGCACTACCTGCACATGGCCGACACGGTGGACACGGCCGTGAGCTTCGGCGTGAACTCCGACAACGTCGATCTGGAGCACGAGCCATTCGGCGTCGCCGACCTGTGGCAACCCGATGCGCCCGATGCGACGCAGTTCCTCGAATTCATCAACGGCTGGGTGCGGTTGACGGCCGTGTTCAACGAACTTTCG
This sequence comes from Variovorax sp. VNK109, assembly GCF_049445855.1. NCBI lineage: Bacteria > Pseudomonadati > Pseudomonadota > Betaproteobacteria > Burkholderiales > Comamonadaceae > Variovorax > Variovorax sp. VNK109. The sequence continues at coordinate 385,798 of NZ_JBMSDV010000004.1, forward strand.
CGCAGCATGGGCCAGCCGGACTTCTACCCGTTCGCCATGCCACGTGCGACGGTGGGCAAGCTGCAGTTCATACACCGCGTGGTGACGGGTGCGGCAGCCGTGGAAGTCGTGACGGAGCAGGCGTCCGGCGAGGCACAGCCGGACGTAGCACAGGCGCCGGCGCTTCAGCCCTTGGCCTGAGCGTCTTGAGCATCCTGTGCACCCTGCGCCGCGCAGCGGTTGCAGATGCAGGACAGATTGCGCGTTTCGGCCGGCACGCGCGCGAGCAGATCCGCGCTGAAGTCCACGCGCGTGCACCAGCAGGGCGGTTGCTGCTCGCCGGTGGCCTTCTCGATTTCCATCGCGCATTCGTTCGGCTCGCCGCAGATCGGGCACAGCACGGGCGAGGGGAGCGTGGCGGGAGTTCGGGCTTCGCTCATGCCGCCAAGTTTATGCCGCGCGCGACGCCTCAGCCATCGGGGGCCAGCGGACCGCGTGGTCCCGGCGCATGTCGCCCGGCCCAGTCGATGACGGCCTTCGCCTCGGCTTCGATCGCCGGAAGGCGCGTGGCGCGATCGCTTGCGCGCACGCTGGCCATTGCCTCCCACGTGCCCTGGTCCCCACCGTCGTCGCTGGCGTCGAAGACCAGGTACAGGAGCGGGTGGTGTGGACCCTGGCTCAGGCGGCTTCCTTCACCTTCAGGCGCCAGGCGTGCAGCAAGGGCTCGGTATAGCCGCTCGGTTGCGCCATGCCTTCGAACACCAGTTCGCATGCGGCCTGGTATGCGGCCGACGATGCAAAGTTGCCGGCCATCGGCTTGTAGAGCGGGTCACCTGCGTTCTGCTCGTCCACCACGGCGGCCATGCGCTCGAAGGTCTTCGCGACCTGCTGCTTCGTGACCACGCCCTGTGCGATCCAGTTGGCGATGTGCTGGCTGCTGATGCGCAGCGTCGCGCGGTCTTCCATCAGGCCGACATTGTGGATGTCGGGCACCTTGGAGCAGCCCACGCCCTGGTCGATCCAGCGCACCACGTAGCCCAGGATGCCCTGCGCGTTGTTGTCCAGTTCCTGCTGCTTCTCGGCAGGCGTCCACTTCGCGTCGGTCACCACGGGAATCTGCAGCAGGTCGGCGAGCAGCGCTTCGCGTTGCGAATCGGCGTCGGTCTTCTCCAGCTCCTTCTGCACCGCGAACACATCGACCTGGTGGTAGTGCATCGAGTGCAGCGTGGCGGCCGTCGGGCTCGGCACCCAGGCGGTGTTGGCGCCGGCCAGGGGGTGGCCGATCTTCTGCTGCAGCATCGCAGCCATCAGGTCCGGCATGGCCCACATGCCCTTGCCGATCTGCGCCTTGCCGCGCAGGCCGCACGACAGGCCGACCAGCACGTTGTTCTTCTCGTAAGCCTGGATCCACGCGCTCGACTTCATGTCGCCCTTGCGCATCATCGGACCGGCCAGCATCGCGGTGTGCATCTCGTCGCCGGTGCGGTCGAGGAAGCCGGTGTTGATGAAGGCCACGCGCGACGCCGCAGCGGCAATGCAGGCCTTCAGGTTCACGCTGGTACGGCGCTCTTCATCCATGATGCCCAGCTTCACCGTGCTGGCGGGCAGGCCCAGCAGCTTTTCGACACGCGTGAACAGTTCGGCTGCGAAGCCGACTTCCGCCGGGCCATGCATCTTGGGCTTGACGATGTAAACGGAGCCCTTGCGGCTGTTGCGGATCGTCTTGCCCTTGGGCGGCTTCAGGTCGTGCAGCGCAATCGTCGTGGTGACGATCGCATCCATGATGCCTTCGGGAATCTCGCGCTTCGTGCCGCTCGCGTCCGTGTAGAGCACGGCCGGGTTGGTCATCAGGTGGCCCACGTTGCGCACGAACATGAGCGAGCGGCCGTGCAGCACGACCTCGCCCTTGCCCGACGGCGCGGTGTACACGCGGTCCGCGTTGAGGCCACGCGTGAGTTGCTTGCCGCCCTTCTCGAAGGTCTCCGTCAGCGTGCCCTTGAGGATGCCGAGCCAGTTGCGGTAACCGAGCACCTTGTCGTCGGCGTCCACGGCGGCCACGGAATCCTCGAGGTCGAGGATGGTGGACAGCGCGGACTCGACCACGAGGTCGCTCACACCCGCAGCGTCGCTTGCGCCGATGGGCGTGGCGCTGTCGATGCGGATGTCCAGATGCAGGCCGTTGTGCACCAGCAGCACGCTCGAAGGTTTGGTGGCGTCGCCCTGGTAGCCGATGAACTGTTTCGCGTTCTTCAGCGCGACGGTCTTGCCGCCCTTGAGCGTGACCGCGAGCTGGCCGCCGACCACGGCGTAGCCGGTCGAGTCGATGTGCGAGCCGCTCTTGAGCGGTGCGGTGCGGTCGAGCACGTAGCGCGCGTATTCGATGACCTTCGCGCCACGCACCGGGTTGTAGCCCTTGCCCTTTTCCGCGCCGCCGGTTTCGGCGATCGCGTCGGTGCCGTACAGCGCGTCGTACAGGCTGCCCCAGCGCGCGTTGGCGGCGTTGAGCGCATAGCGTGCGTTGAGGATCGGCACCACCAGTTGCGGGCCGGCCTGCGTGGCGAGTTCGGCGTCCACGTTCTTCGTGGTCGCGCGGACCTTGCCCGGGTCTTTCACGAGATAGCCGGTCTTCTCGAGGAAGGCCCGGTACTTCTTCAGCTTCGGCCCCTTGCCGATCGGGCCGGGGTTGGCCTTGTGCCAGGCGTCCAGCTCGGTCTGCAGGCGGTCGCGTTCGGCCAGCAGCGCGATGTTCTTCGGCGCGAGGTCGCGCACGATGGCGTCGAACCCTTTCCAGAAGACGCCGTTGTCCACGCCCGTGCCGGGCAGGACTTCGTCCTCGATGAAGCGGTACAGGTTGGTGGCCACCTGGAGGCTGTGGATCGGCGTGCGTGCGGTCATGGTGCGGCTCGGCTCGAAAAGTGAAGGACTGGGAAGCGATGCAGGTTTCGCACCTGCGGCCAGCCCCTACTTTATTCCGAACTTCTGTGCCGATTCTGCAGGCCAGTCGTCAATGATTGATGACTTTTTTAAGCGTAATGACCGACCATGGGGCATCAATACGCTGACCGCAGGATCGCCAGGTAGTCGCCCTGGCCCAGCTTGCGCGGATTGGTCTTGTGCGCATTGTCATCCAGCGCCTGCGCCGCGACCTCGGCCAGGCACTCTTCCTTCACGCCGATGTCGCGCAGCCGCGCCGGGATGCCGATGGCCGCGTTGAGGTGCGCAATGCCCTGCGCGAAGTCGGCGTCCTCGGGCCAGCCGGCCTGGCGCAGCATCGTGGCCCATTTGTCGCCCAGCGCCTCGCGGTTGGCGCGCAGCACCGGCGGCAGCAGGATGGCATTGAGCGTGCCGTGGTGGAAGCCCTTCGCGCCGAGCGGGTGCGACAGCGCGTGCACAGCGCCCATGCCCTTCTGGAAGCTGATTGCGCCCTCCAGCGAGCCCATCATCATGTTCCAGCGTGCCTGCGAATCCTTTCCGTTGGTGACGGCACGTTCGAGGTATTTGAAGATGCGTTGCATGCCGTCGAGCGAGATGGCGTCAGCCGGCGGGTTCACGGTCGGCGAGCAGTACGTCTCGATGCAATGGGCCAGTGCGTCCATGCCGGTCGATGCGGTGATCGATGCGGGCAGGCCGTGCGTGAGTTCCGGGTCGCAGATCGCCGCGGTCACGAGGTCGGGGCAGCGCACGCCGGCCTTGATGCCGTTGTCGAACACGATGACCGCCGAGCGTCCGACTTCGCTGCCCGTGCCCGCCGTGGTGGGCAGCAGGATCAGCGGTGGTGCGCGGTCGATGGCAGCAGGCCTGGCGTGCCGGTTGCAGTAGTTCCACAGCGGCGGCTCGTGCGTGGCGAGCACGGCGATGGCCTTGGCCAGGTCGAGCGCGGCGCCACCGCCGATGCCCACCACGCCGTCGCAGCCGCTCTGCTTGTAGAGCGCGGCACCGGCTGCGGCTGCGGCTTCTGTCGGGTTGACCGGCGTGTCGTCGAACACCGGCATCGCATCGGCGCCCGGCACATGTTCCGTGGCCTGCGCGAAAACACCCGCGCGGATCACGCCCTTGTCGGTGACGAACAGCGGCTTGCCGACTCTCGACTGCGCGAGCAGCGTGGGCAACTGGTCGCGCTTGCCGTCGCCGAAATGGACCGTGGTGAGGAACTGCAGCACGCTCATGGCTTCACGGCTCCAGGTCGGCACCGGCGGCACGCTGCGTCACGGACTTGGTAACGAGGTAGGCGTCGAGCCCTTCCACGCCGCCTTCCGAACCGTAGCCGCTTTCCTTCACGCCGCCGAACGGCGACGAGGGCGTGGACACGGTGAAATGGTTGATACAGACCATGCCGGCTTCGAGCTGTTCGCTCATGGCGCTCGCACGCGTCAGCGACTTCGTCATCGCATAGGCGGCGAGTCCGAAGGGCAGGCGGTTGGCCTGGCGTACGGCTTCCTTCAAGTCGGTGAAAGGGGCGATGGGCACGAGCGGGCCGAACGGCTCCTCGTTCATGATGCGTGCGTCGTCGGGCACGTCGGCCAGCACGGTGGGCGGGTAGAACCAGCCCGCGCCGTCGCGGCGCTCACCGCCGCACAGCAGGCGCGCACCGCGGGACAGCGCGTCGGCACACAGCGATTCCATGGCGGACACGCGGCGCGGGTTGGCCAGCGGCCCCATCTGCACGCCCTCGGTGAGGCCGTCACCCACGACCAGTTGGCCAGCCGCTTCGGCGAATGCCTTCGCAAAATCTTCGTAGATACCCTGCTGCACGAAAAAGCGCGTGGGGCTGGTGCACACCTGGCCCGCGTTGCGGAATTTGGAGACGACCGCCTGTTTCGCGGCAGCCACAGGGTCGACGTCATCGAACACGATCACCGGCGCATGACCGCCGAGCTCCATGGTCGAACGCTTCACGCCCTGCGCGGCCAGACCCAGCAGCACCTTGCCGACAGGCGTCGATCCGGTGAAGGTGACCTTGCGGATCACGTCGGACGTGATGAGATGCTCCGACACCTGACGAGGGTCTCCGAACACGAGGTTGATCACGTGCCTGGGCAGTCCCGCATCGATGAAACACTGCACGATGGCCTGTGCGGTGAGCGGCGTTTCTTCCGAGGGCTTGAGGATGATCGAGCAGCCCGCCGCAAGCGCACCCGCGATCTTGCGCGTGGGCGTGAGCGCGGGGAAGTTCCACGGGCAGAACGCGGCCACCGGGCCGATGGGTTCGCGCCGCACGACTTGCGACACGCCCGCATTGCGCGGCACCAGAAGGCGGCCGTAGGCGCGTGTCGCTTCTTCGGCCATCCAGTCCGTGTTGTCGGCGGAGGTGGTGACTTCGCCCACAGCCTCGGCCAGGGGCTTGCCCTGTTCGAGCGTCATGAGGCGCGCGATGTCGGCCTTGCGTTCGCGCACCAGGCCCATGGCGCGGCGCATGACGGCTGCGCGGTCGTAGGCGTTGGTGTTTCTCCAGAGGTCGAAGCCCTGCGCGGCCGAGGCCAGCGCGGCGTCGAGTCCGGCGGCATCGATCAGGTCCACATGGCCGATGGCTTCGCCGGTTGCGGGATTGAGCACGGGCACGGTGCGCACGCCTTTCGAGGCGTACCAATCGCCGCCCACGTGGGAGCGGGCGTGGAGTTGCGTCGTCTGCATCACGCTCTCCGCAGCCGCACGAGTTGCTTGCCGACGTTGGCGCCAGCCAGCATGTCGATGAAGGCCTGCGGCGCATTCTCCAGCCCCTCGGCGATGGTCTCGCGGTACTTCAGATGACCGCCTGCGTACGCAGCAATCAGCTCGCGCGTGGCTTCGGGCCAGAGATCGCGGTGGTCGGACAGCACGAAGCCGCGCATGGTGACGCGGCGGTTGAAGATCTCGCGCAGGTTCTTCACGCGGTAGGGCTCGGTCTCGTTGTACTGCGACACCAGGCCGCACAGCGGAATGCGCGCGAAGTTGTTGAGCAGCGGCAGCACGGCGTCGAGGATCGGGCCGCCCACGTTGTCGAAGTACACGTCCACGCCATCCGGCACGGCGCGCGCGAGCGCGTCGGCGAAGTCGGGCGACTTGTAGTCCACGCAATCGTCGAAGCCGTAGGCGTCCTTCACCAGCGCGCATTTGGAAGCGCCACCGGCAATGCCAACTGCGCGGCAGCCCTTGAGCTTGGCGATCTGCCCTACCACGCTGCCCACCGCGCCTGACGCAGCGGACACCAGCACCGTCTCACCGGCCTTCGGCTTGCCGAAGGCCATGAGCCCGACCCATGCGGTGATGCCGGTGGAGCCGAGCGCGCCGAGGTACGCCGTCTGCGGGGCGAGCGACACGTCGATCTTCTGCAGCTCGCCCGGACCGGCCACGCTGTAGTCCTGCCAGCCCAGACGGCCCACCACCCAGTCGCCTTCGGCAAACCCGTCGGCATGGCTCTCCAGCACCTGGCCCACCGTGCGGCCGACCAGCACGTCACCGATCGCCATCACTGGCGCATAGGAGTCTTTCTCCTCCATGCGCATGCGGATGTACGGGTCCACGGACAGCACGTCGTTGCGCACCAGCACCTTGCCGGGGCCGGGCCGTGCGACGGGTACATCGATGAGCCTGAAGCAGTCGACGGTGGGCACGCCCTGCGGGCGCTTCGCGTAGATGATCTGTCGCTGGGAGTCTGGGAGGTTCGGGGTCATGAGGGGTGATGCGTCAGCCGTCAATCAGCTGATGGTGATGTTGGCGTCCTTGATGAGCTTCTGCAGCAGGTCGCGCTGCGCGCTGAGGAACTGGGTGAACTCCTGCTGTGTGTTGCCCACGGCGACCATGCCCAGCGGGCCGACCGAGGCGACCAGCCCCGGATCCTGCGTGGCCTTCACCACGGCGGCCTGCATGCGGCGGATGGCGGCATCGGGCGTGCCGGCCGGTGCGAAGACGCCGAACCAGTCGTCCATGTCGTAGCCAGGCAGGCCGCGTTCGGCCATGGTGGGAATGTCTGCGTAGGCCTGGACGCGTGATGCGCTCGTCACGGCCAGCATGCGGGTCTTGCCGGAAGCCAGCGTGCCGCGTGCGGTGGACGTGGTGATGAGCGCAGCGTCGATCTGCCCGCCCATCACATCGCGCGCCGCGTCGGCACCGCCGCGGTACGGCGTGTGCAGCAGCTGGATGCCGGCGCGCTGCTGCAGCAGCGCCACGGCCAGGTGGCCCATCGCGCCCGAGGGCGGCGTGCCGATGGAAATCGTGCCTGGCCGGGCCTTGGCGGCGGCCACGAATTCGTCGAAGGTCTTTGCGGGGAAGTCGTGGCGCACCACCAGCGCCTGTGGCGCGCGCACGGCCATCGAGACCGGGATGAATGAGGTGCGGTAGTCGAACGACAGGTCCTTGAGCAGCACGGGGTTGGTGAGCTGGTTGGCTGCGTCCCAGATGAACGTGTAGCCGTCGCGCGGGGCGCCGAGCACGGCGGTCGCGGCGACCACTGCATTGCCGCCGGTACGGTTCTCGATGGTCAGCGGCTGGCCCAGCGCTTCCGAGATGCGCTGGCCGACCGTGCGGGCCGAGGTGTCCGCAGCGCCACCGGCGGAGAACGGCACGATCATGCGCACCGGGCGCGTCGGCCATTCCTGCGCGAATGCGCCGGGGGCGATGGAGGCAAGGCCGGAGGCAATGCCCGCGCCGAGCACTTGGCGACGGGAGAGCGGAAACGGCGCGGAACGCGAGGATGCAGTCATGAGGGTCTCCTGAGTTATGGTTGATGTTCTATCTAACAGAACGTCATTCTATAATTCTAGAAGACGCCATGGCAGCATCGCAATGGCTTCGAGGGTTTTCCCGGGGCTGGGTGCTCAGCCGACCCGGCCGGACAGCTCGCGGGCCGCCTGGATCACCGCCGGGATGTGGGCATCGGTGTATCGGTTGGCCGGCATCGTCAGGGTGACGGCGGCGGCGAGCTCGCCGTCGGCACGGAACACGGGCGCCGACACACCGGCCACGTCGGCCAGACGGTCGCCGCTGGCGGCGTAGTACCCCTGCTGGCGGATGCGGTCATGCAGCAGCCGCTCGTTCGCATCGGCGACGGTGGCCGCTGCGCTGGAAAACGCGGTGAGCACACGCCCGCCGCTCCCCCGGCCGGCCGGGAGCAGGTCGCCCGCCCGGATGTGGTCGCGGATGGGATGGGGCGAGTCCACCCGGTAGAGGCACAGGCGCGAATCGCCTTGCGGCACGTGGTAGGCCGCGCTCTCGCCGGTGGATGCCACCAGCGCACGGAGCACCGGCATGACCACCTGCTCCAGCGAAAACGACGCGGCGTAGACGCCGTGCAGCCGTGCGATCTCGGCGCCCAGGGAGTAGCGGCCGTCCTCGAGCTTCTGGATCAGCCGCGAATGCTCCAGCGAGGCGAGCAGGCGCAGCGCCGTGCTCTTGTAGAGGCCTGTGCGCTCGGCCAGCTGGCCGAGCGTGAGCGCCCGGTCGCCCGTCTGGAAGGCGGCAAGGAGTGTGAGCGCGCGGTCCACGGCTGCGGTGCCGCCGGGGGCGGCGTGGAGATCAGCGACGGATTCGGTCTGGGCTTTGCGTGGCATGGCGGGTCTGGTGAGGGCGTGATCTTAAGAGGCGCGGCAGGCGTGCGGCGTATCGGTTCGGGCTATCCGGGTTGACAAGGAACGTGCTTTGCAGTCATTATTTCAAAAGAAAGAACATTATTTCATTCAATAGAACATATGAGTCAAGTCCTTGCGTCGGGCGGCAAGAAGCCCGACGTCCAGATCAGTGAGGTCGGCCCGCGCGACGGGCTGCAGAGCACGAAGCGCATCATGGCCACCGCCGACAAGTTGCGCTGGATCGCCGCCTTGCATGCCGCCGGCCTGCGTGAGATCGAGGTCGGCTCTTTCGTGCCGCCGAAACTGCTGCCACAGATGGCCGATGCCGCCGAAGTCGTGGCCGGTGCACGCCTGTTGCCGGGCCTGACGGTCATGGCCCTCGTTCCCAATCAGAAAGGCGCAAGCGCTGCGTTGGCGGCCGGCGCGCACAAGCTCACGCTGCCGGTGTCGGCCAGCGAAGCGCACTCCATGGCGAACGTGCGCTGCACACCGCTTCAGATGGTGGATGAAGTGCGTGCCGTCGTTGCATTGCGTGATGCGCATGACCCGGCGGTGGGCGTCGAAGTCGGCATCTCCACGGCTTTCGGCTGCACGTTGCAGGGGCGCGTCGAGGAAGACGACGTGATCCGCCTTGCCGTGCTCTGCGCCGAAGCGGGGGCGCAGGAAGTCGGCCTGTCCGACACCACCGGTTATGCCAACCCTGCGCAGGTGCGCCGGCTGTTCCGCCGCCTTCGCGCCGAACTCGGCGAACGCGCGGGCGCGGCCCACATGCACAACACACGTGGCCTCGGTCTGGCGAATTGTCTCGCCGCATTCGAGGAGGGAGTGACCACCTTCGATGCCTCGCAGGCGGGCCTCGGAGGTTGCCCGTATGCGCCGGGTGCGTCGGGCAACGTGGTCACCGAAGACCTCGTGTTCATGTTCGAAGCCATGGGTGTGCGCACCGGCGTGGACATGGCGCGGTTGTTGGAGGCGCGCGAAGTGCTCGCGCGCGGACTGCCCGAAGAGCCGCTGTACGGCATGACGCCGGAAGCCGGGCTTCCCAAGGGCTACGCCATGGAGGCGGCCCATGTCTGAGAAAACGATATCCGACCGCAACGCCAAGCGCCCGCTGCCTTACGAGGGCATCCGCGTCGTCGAATTCACGCACATGGTGATGGGTCCGACCTGCGGCATGGTGCTGGCCGATCTGGGCGCCGAAGTCATCAAGATCGAACCGCCCGAAGGCGACCGAACGCGGCATCTGCTGGGCTCGGGTGCGGGCTTTTTTCCGCTGTTCAACCGCAACAAGAAGAGCGTGTCGCTCGACCTGCGTTCGCCCGAAGGCAAGGAGGCCGTGCTGCGCCTCATCGCCACGGCCGACATCGTGAGCGAGAACTTCAAACCCGGTGCGATGGCGAAGCTGGGCCTCGACTACGCGAGCCTGTCCAAGCTCAACCCGCGCCTTATTTACGTCAGCCACAAGGGATTCCTGCCCGGGCCGTACGAGCACCGCACTGCACTCGACGAAGTGGTGCAGATGATGGGCGGCCTCGCCTACATGACGGGTCGCCCGGGTGATCCACTGCGCGCCGGCTCGAGCGTTAACGACATCATGGGCGGCATGTTCGGCGCGATCGGCGCGATGGCCGCGCTGGCCGAGCGCGGGAAGACCGGGCGCGGCCAGGAAATCCAGAGTGCGCTGTTCGAGAACAACGTGTTCCTCGTCGCGCAGCACATGATGCAGTTCGCGGTCACCGGCAAGCCGGCCGCGCCGATGCCCGCCCGCATTTCCGCCTGGGCCATCTACGACGTGTTCAGCGTGAAGGACGGCGGGCAGATCTTCCTGGCCGTGGTGAGCGACACGCAGTGGGCCATCTTCTGCGATGCATTCGGTCTGCCCGGGTTGCGGGGCGACGCCCGTCTGGCGACCAACAACGACCGCGTGCAGGCGCGCGACTGGTTGCTCCCCAGGTTGCGCGAACTGCTGGCGCAGTTCAGCGCGCAGGAACTCTCGCAGCGCTTCGAGGCGGCCGGTCTGCCGTTTGCCCCGATCACGCGTCCGCACGACCTGCTGGACGACCCGCACCTGAAGGCGACCGGTGGCCTCGCGCCGGTCACGCTGCCGGCCGGCCAGAAGACCGACACCGTGCTGCTTCCGCTCACGCTCGGCGGCCAGCGCCCGGGCGTGCGGCTCGATCCACCGAAACAGGGTGAACACACGGCCGAGCTGCTGCGGGAACTCGGCTATCCGGAAGACCAGATCGCCCGGCTGAGCCCGCCTGCCTGAGGAGGAACCCGGCCGGCCGCTTAGACTTGTCCCATGGACAAGCTCAAAGCCCTGGAGTCGTTCGTATCCGTGGCCACGCGCGGCAGCCTGACGGCTGCGGCGCGCGCGGAGGGCGTGGCACCCGCCATCATGGGACGCCGGCTCGACGCGCTGGAAGAAAGCCTTGGCGTGAAGCTGCTGGTGCGCACCACGCGCCGCATCAGCCTCACGCACGAGGGCAGCGCGTTCCTCGAGGACTGCCAGCGCCTGCTGGGCGACCTGGCCGATGCCGAGGCCAGTGTCAGTGCCGGCGGCGTGAAGGCCAGCGGCCATCTGCGCATCACCGCGCCGGCCGGTTTCGGCCGCCGCCATGTCGCGCCGCTGGTGCCACGTTTTCGCGCCGAACATGCCGACGTGAAGCTGTCGTTGAACCTGAGTGATCGCGTGGTCGACATGGCGGCCGAGGGCTTCGACTGCGCGGTGCGCGTGGGCGACCTGGCCGAGTCTTCGCTCGTGAGCGTGCGGCTGGCCGAGAACCGGCGGTTGTGCGTGGCAACGCCGGCCTTCCTCAAGCGCCATGGCACGCCGCGCCATCCCGACGATCTGTCGCGATTCGACTGTCTCGTGCTGTCCAGCGATGCGTCGCAGACGCGCGGCTGGGCGTTCCGCATCCCGAACGAAGACGGTACTTCCGAAGTGATCCACCTCAAACCCTCGGGGCCGCTCGACTGCTCGGACGGGCAAGTGCTGCACGAATGGTGCCTCGCCGGCCACGGCATCGCCTGGCGCAGCATCTGGGAGGTGGAGGCCGACATCGCCGCCGGCAAGCTGGTGCCAGTGCTCGAGGAGTTCGCCGCCCCGCCCAATGGCATTTACGCCGTGTTCCCCCAGCGCAAGCACATGCCGCTGCGCCTGCGCCTGTGGCTGGACTTTCTGCGGCATCATTACCGAAAGAACTTTCCCACGGAGTCGTACCCATGACCTTGCTCGAAACCCTGCTGGCCGCGTTCCACCTGCTCGCCATCCTCACGATGGTGGTGTTCCTCGTCAGCGAGGCCGCGCTGTGCCGGCCTGAATGGATGAATGCCGCGACCGTCGAGCGGCTGGCGAAGGTGGACATGGTGTACGGCATCGCGGCGGTGGCCGTGCTGCTCACGGGGCTGGCACGCACCTACTGGGGCATGAAGGGCGGCGTCTATTACTGGTCCAACCCGCTGCTGCACGCCAAGCTCACGTTGTTCGTCATCATGGGGGTGATCTCGATCTTCCCCACCATCCGCTTCCTGCGCTGGCGCAAGGCGCTGCGTGCCACCGGCGCGCTGCCGGCCGAGGCCGAGGTCCGCAAGACGCGCAAGCTGGTGATGATCCAGGCCCACATCATCCCGCTCATCGTCGTGCTGGCCGTGTTCTTCGCGCGCGGCTGGGGCGCAAAATAAAAACCCCGCCGGGCCTGATGGCCGGGCGGGGTGAATGTGTGACAGCTTCTCGCTTCTTCTTTCTTCCTGGTTTCTCAGGTTTCCGCTTTTATTTCTTCGGTGCATCGGCCTTGGCAGCGGGCTTGCTGCTCAGGCATTCCTTCATGAAGGCCTGGCGCTCCTTGCCGTCCTTGCCCGTGGCCTTGAAGTCGGCACTGCAGGCGGTCATCCTGCTTTGCCGGGTTTCCGGTTTGGCGCTCAGGCACTCCTTCATGAAAGCCTGGCGCTCCTTGCCGTCCTTGCCGGTCGCCTTGAAGTCGGCGCTGCAGGTGGCCATCCTGTTCTGCTGGGCGGTCTTGGCGTCGTCTGCCGCGTGGGCCAGGCCTGCCGACACGGTCACGGCGATGGCACAGGCGATGGAAAGTAGCTGTTTCATGGTGGCGTCCTCGGATGTTGTGTGGGGTTTGCGGGCCAGCCAGCTTAACGCCGGCCGGGGACGGCCGGATGACGCCGCCCACCCCCGTAAAATCCCGCAATGCTCCTCGTCAAACAAGAACTGCTCGCAGCGCTGGCTGCCGGGCTGGAAAAGCTCTCCCCCGGTGCCGGCGGGAAGGCTGCGTTCGAATCGCCCAAGATGGCCTCGCACGGCGATCTCGCCTGCACCGCGGCCATGCAAATGGCCAAGCCGCTCAAGGCCAACCCACGCCAGCTCGCCGAGACCCTCCGTACCGACCTGCTCGCCTCGCCGGCCTTCCAGCAGTGGGTGGACGCGGTGGAAATCGCCGGGCCCGGCTTCATCAACATCCGCCTGAAGCCCGCAGCCAAGCAGGCGGTGGTGCATGACGTGCTGGCTTCCGGGGCGAAGTACGGCAACCAGACCTCCAACGGCCAGCGCGTGCTGGTGGAATTCGTTTCGGCCAACCCGACCGGGCCGCTGCACGTGGGCCACGGCCGCCAGGCCGCGCTGGGCGATGCGATCTGCAACCTCTTCGCCACCCAGGGCTGGGACGTGTATCGCGAGTTCTATTACAACGACGCGGGCGTGCAGATCGCCACGCTCGCCAACTCGACGCAACTGCGCGCCAAGGGGCTCAAGCCCGGCGACGCCGGCTGGCCCGAGGCGGCTTACAACGGGGACTACATCGCCGACATCGCGCAGGACTTCAAGGCGCGCCAGACCGTGAAGGCCGACGACCGCGAATTCACAGCGAGCGGCGACGTCGACGACCTCGACTCCATCCGCCAGTTCGCTGTCGCCTACCTGCGCCACGAGCAGGACCTGGACCTGCAGGCCTTCCAGGTGAAGTTCGACAACTACTACCTCGAGTCGAGCCTGTACACCAGCGGCAAGGTCGAGGCTGCGGTGCAGAAGCTCATCGCTGCCGGCAAGACCTACGAGCAGGACGGCGCGCTGTGGCTCCGGTCCACCGACTACGGCGACGACAAGGACCGCGTGATGCGCAAGTCCGACGGCACGTACACCTATTTCGTGCCCGACGTGGCGTACCACATCACCAAATGGGAGCGTGGCTTCCCGAAAGTGGTGAACATCCAGGGCACCGACCATCACGGCACCATCGCGCGTGTGCGCGCCGGCCTGCAGGCTGCCAACGTCGGCATTCCCGAGGGCTACCCCGATTACGTGCTGCACACGATGGTGCGCGTGATGCGTGGCGGCGAGGAAGTGAAGATCAGCAAGCGCGCGGGCAGCTATGTCACGCTGCGTGACCTGATCGAGTGGACGAGCACGGACGCGGTACGCTTCTTCCTGCTGTCGCGCAAGCCGGACACTGAATACATCTTCGACATCGACCTCGCACTCGCGCAGAACAACGACAACCCGGTGTACTACGTGCAGTACGCGCATGCGCGCATCTGCTCGGTGCTGGCGCAGTGGGCCGAAAAGGACGGCGGCAGCGCCGCGTCGCTGCAGGGCGTGGACCTGTCGCCGCTGGAAAGCCCCCAAGCCCAGGCCCTCATGCTGCTGCTGGCCAGGTATCCCGACATGCTGACCGCCGCAGCGCAGGATTTCGCACCGCACGATGTGACTTTTTACCTCCGCGAACTCGCGGCGGCCTACCACAGCTATTACGATGCCGAGCGCATCCTGGTCGATGACGAAGCGGTGAAGAAGGCGCGCCTGGCGCTGGTCGCCGCCACGGCGCAGGTATTGCACAATGGCCTGGCGGTCCTGGGCGTCTCCGCCCCGACCAAGATGTGAGAGCGAAAGCAGACATGAAACGACAGCAGCGCGGCGGCACCATCATCGGCTTCATCCTGGGCGTTCTCGTGGGCCTGGGCCTGGCGCTGGCCGTGGCCATCTATGTGACCAAGGTTCCGATCCCCTTCGTCAACAAGAACCAGGCCGCCACGCCCGAGCAGGACGCGGCCGAAGCCCGCAAGAACCGCAACTGGGACCCGAACGCCCCGCTGGGCGGCAAGAATCCGGCGCGCCCGCCGCAGGTGCTGCCCGGCATGCAGCCGCCGCCGGCGGTGACGCCTTCGACACCCGGCACGGCCGCAGCGACTCCCGGCACCAACGCCCCGGCTTCTCCGCAGGCGCCGGCCGTCGCCGGTGGTCCGGGCAACGCACCTGCACCTGCGGGCAAGTCCGCGTCCGGCGATCCGCTGGGCGATCTGGCCAAGGCGAAGGCCGGTGCTGCAACCGCTGATCCGTTCCTTTACTTCGTGCAGGCCGGTGCCTTCCGCACGGCCGATGACGCCGAGTCCCAGCGCGCGAAGCTTTCGCTCATGGGTGTCGAAGCCAAGGTCACCGAACGTGAGCAATCGGGACGCACCGTCTTCCGTGTGCGCACGGGCCCGTTCGAGCGCAAGGAAGATGCCGATCGCATGAAGGAACGGCTGGAAGTCGCGGGCAATGAAGCCGCGATCGTGCGCGTGCAGCGCTGAACGGTTCCGGTTGCCGGGCAGACGGCGGGAACTTCCCTTGCGCCGTCCGTCTCTGTAACGCAGACAGGAGAGTTGATTGATGAAACGTCGTGATTTTTCGCTGGCCGCCGCTTCCACCATGGCTGCCGCCACCCTGGCCACCCCGGCCGTCCACGCCCAGCCCCAGCGCGGCACCGAATACCGGCCGCTCGAGAAGGCCGCGCCGGTCGAGGCGCCTCCCGGCAAGGTCGAGGTGATCGAATTCTTCTGGTACAGCTGCCCCCACTGCAATGCTTTCGAGCCCATGCTCGAGGCCTGGATCCAGCGCCAGCCGGCCGATGTGCACATCCGCCGCGTGCCGGTGGCCTTCCGCGACGACTTCGTGCCGCAGCAGAAGCTGTTCTACACGCTCGAGGCCATGGGCAAGCTGCCCGAACTGCACAAGAAGGTCTTCATGGCCATCCATGCCGAGAAGAAGCAATTGACCCGCCAGGAAGGCATCGTTGCCTGGGCCGAAAGCCAGGGGCTGGACAAGGCCAGGTTCCTCGAGCTGTTCAATTCGTTCACCGTGGTCAGCAAGGCCGCGCGCGGCACGCAACTGCAGAACGCCTTCAAGGTGCAGGGCGTCCCGTCGATGGGCGTGGCCGGCCGGTTCTACACCGATGGCACCATGGCAGGAAACATGGGCAACGCGCTGCAGGTCGTCGACTACCTCGTCGGCGAAGTCCGCAAGGGCCGCTGACTGCGCCAGCCGGCGCGCGGAGCGCACGGTTTCCCACGAACAGCCCGCCTTCACGGTGGGCTTTTCTTTGGGCACGTCCAAGTTTGGGGGATACAATCCCCAGCAAGTTTCGTGCCTTTATGAAAAACACCCTCATTCCCTCGCTGATCGCCGCTTTTGCCCTGATTTGGGGCACTGCCCACGCCGAGAAGGCCGACCGCGACAAGCCGATGAACATCGAGGCCGACTCGCTTCGCTACGACGACCTGAAGCAGACCAGCGTCTTCACCGGCAACGTGGTCCTGACCAAGGGCACGATCATCATCCGGGGCGCCCGCGTCGAGGTCCGGCAGGACCCTGAGGGCTACCAGTACGGCGTGGTGACGGCCGAACCCGGCAAGCTCGCCTACTACCGCCAGAAGCGCGACAACCTGGACGAATACATCGAAGGCGAGTCCGAAGTCATCGAATACAACAGCAAGGCCGACAACGTCAAATTCATCCGCCGGGCCGAACTGCGCCGCTACCGTGGTGCGACCATGAACGACGAGATGACCGGCAACATCATCACCTACGACAACGGCGGCGATGTGTTCACCATCAACGGCGTGCCTGCCCAGCAGGGAACTGCGCCTGCGCCGGGCGGCCGCGTCCGCGCCATGCTGACGCCGCGAAGCGCGGCCTCGGATCCGGGTGCGACAGCGCCGGCCACACCGGCTGGTCCGGGATCTGCGCCGCTGCGCCCCAGCACCACGCTGGGCGGCGAAAAGAAGTGACGTCGAACGTGCCCGATATCGCAGTACCCGCAACCCCCTCGGCCATTGCCGTATCGGCCGCACCGGCCGGACCGGCGGCAGGCCGTCTCGAGGCGCGCCATCTCCAGAAGGCTTACGGCAGCCGCAAGGTCGTGAAGGATGTGTCGCTGTCGGTGCAGAAGGGCGAAGTCGTCGGGCTCCTCGGGCCCAACGGCGCGGGCAAGACCACGTCCTTCTACATGATCGTCGGGCTGGTGCGTGCCGACGCGGGCGCCATCAGCATCGACGGCCAGCCCGTCACCGACATGCCGATCCACCGCCGCTCGCGCATGGGCCTGTCGTACCTGCCGCAGGAGGCGTCGATCTTCCGCAAGCTGACGGTGGAAGAGAACGTGCGCGCCGTGCTGGAGTTGCAGCAATACCAGGATGGGCCTGACGCGGGCAAGTCACTGTCCCGCGCCGAGATCAACAAGCGGCTGGACACCCTGCTGCAGGACCTGCGCGTCGACCACCTGCGCGACTCGCCCGCGCTTGCGCTCTCGGGCGGCGAACGACGCCGGGTGGAAATCGCGCGGGCACTGGCCACGCAGCCGCGGTTCATCCTTCTGGACGAGCCGTTCGCCGGCATCGACCCGATCGCGGTGATCGAGATCCAGCGCATCGTGGGCTTCCTCAAGTCGCGCGGCATCGGTGTGCTGATCACCGACCACAACGTGCGCGAGACGCTGGGCATCTGTGACCATGCGTTCATCATCAGCGACGGCCATGTGCTCGCGCAGGGCACGCCGTCGGAAATCGTGGACAACGCCGAAGTGCGCCGGGTGTACCTCGGCGAGCACTTCCGGATGTGACGGCGCTTTCGCCGCGTCTTCGGGTTCCGTCATGAAGCAGGGTCTTTCTCTACGCGTATCGCAGCATCTGGCGCTCACGCCCCAGCTGCAGCAATCGATCCGCCTGCTCCAGCTGTCGACGCTCGAACTCAGCCAGGAAGTCGAGCAGATGCTCGACGAGAACCCGTTCCTCGAGATGGAGGTCGAAGACCATCCGGGCGAGGACATGGCGGCCGCGCAACTGGAGACGACCCGCGTGCGGGATGATGCGGGCTCCGACTACGACGGCTCAGACCACGGGAGCGATGCGGCGTCCGACCACGTGTCCGATGAAGCCGCGCCGGCCGACCCTGCGGCCGAACTCGCCGACAGCTGGGAAGGCGACGGCAGCACCGAGATCGTGGTGGACGACACCGAGTGGGGCGGCGACGCGCCTGCCCGCAAGAACAACCTCGATGGCGACGACGCGATGGACGCCACCGAACTCGCGCGTGAGCACGAGTCGCTGCAGGCCTATCTGCATGCCCAGACACGGTCGTTGCGCCTGAGCGAGGTGGACCGTGCGGCGCTGCGCTTCCTCATCGAGTCGCTCAACGACGACGGCTATCTGGAGGATTCGATCGACGCGCTGGCGGTGAGCCTGGCCGGTGACGATCTCGAACAGGCCGAAGAACTTGTCGGGCGCTTCACCATGGCGCTGCACCTGCTGCACAGCATGGAGCCGGTCGGCGTGGGTGCACGCAACCTGCCTGAATGCCTGTCGCTGCAGATCCGCGCGCTCACCGACGAAGACGCCGAGCCCGCCGTGCGCGCTGCCGCGCTGCGCATTTGCGGTCAGCCGCTGGAGCTGATGGCGCGGCGCGACATCAAGCGCCTGTGCCAGATCTGCAACGAGTCCGAAGCCGTGGTGAAGGCCGCGATGACGCTCATCGGGCGGCTCGAACCCAAGCCCGGCCGCCGCTTCGTGAACGTGGAGCGCAACATCGTCGTGCCGGACGTCATCGTCGTGAAGTCGGGCCGGGGCGCATCGATGCGCTTTCGCGTGCAGCTCAACGCCGACGTCATGCCGCGCCTGCGTGTGCACGACATCTATGCCGGCGCGCTGAAGTCGCACAAGGGCGAGGGCCACCAGGCGCTGCAGCAGCGGCTGCAGGAGGCGCGCTGGTTCATCAAGAACATCCAGCAGCGCTTCGACACCATCCTGCGCGTGTCCAACGCCATCGTGGAGCGCCAGAAGAATTTCTTCGTGCACGGCGAGCTCGCCATGCGCCCGCTGGTGCTGCGCGAGATCGCCGACGAACTCGGCCTTCACGAGTCCACCATCTCGCGCGTGACCACGGCCAAGTACATGGCCACGCCCTATGGCACCTTCGAGCTCAAGTATTTCTTCGGTTCCGCGCTCGGCACCGAGACCGGCGGCAATGCATCCAGCACGGCAGTGCGCGCGCTCATCAAGCAGTTCGTGAGTGCCGAGAGCCAGAAGAAGCCGCTGTCGGACAACCAGATTTCCGAAATGCTCAAGGAACAGGGCATCGAGTGCGCGCGCCGCACCGTCGCCAAATACCGCGAGGCGCTGCGCATCGCGCCCGCCAACCTCCGCAAGTCCCTGTGAACCAGCTCCGATTGTTCCTGCCCTGCGCCGCCGGCGTGGAAGACTTCCTCGCCGACGAAGTGCTGCGCATCACAGGCGCTGCGCCGGAAGACGTGCGCAAGCGACGCGGTGGCGTGCTGCTGTCCGGCTCGTGGCGCGACGCGCTCGCGCTCAACCTGCACAGCCGCCTGGCCATGCGCGTGCTGATCCAGCTGGCGCATGGCGGCTACCGAGAAGAGAAGGACATCTATGCCGCCGCTGCCAGCGTCGCATGGGAGATCTGGTTCACGCCGCGCCAGACCTTCAAGGTCGAGATCACCGCGCAGAACAGCCCGCTCAAGAGCCTGAACTTTGCCGCGCTCACCGTGAAGGACGCCATCGCCGACCGCTTCCGCGATCGCGGCGGCGTGCGCCCGAGCGTGGAGACGCAATGGCCCGACGTGCGCGTCTATGCGCACCTCACGCAGGACGAAGTCACGCTCTATATCGACACCTCCGGCGAGCCGCTCTTCAAGCGTGGCTGGCGCGAGGACAAGGGCGACGCACCGCTCAAGGAAACGCTGGCCGCTGCGATGATCGCCGCCAGCGGCTGGGACGCAACCGTCCCGCTGTACGACCCGTGCTGCGGCAGCGGTACGGTGGCCATCGAGGCCGCGCAGGTCGCCTGCGGCATGGCGCCAGGGTTGCTGCGCCGCTTCGCGTTCGAGAAGCTGCTGCCTTTCCAGCCACACGTGTGGAGTGCACTGAAGAGCGAAGCGCAGGAGGCGGTGCATGCACCCAAGGCCGAGGTCTTCGGCAGCGACGTGGCCCACCGCATGGTGGACTTCGCGATGCGCAACGCGCAGCGTGCGGGCATTGCGCACGCCATCCAGTTGCGGGGCGGCGACGCGCTGCAGCGCATGCCGCCGGCGGACGTGCCCGGCCTCATGCTGGTGAACCCGCCCTATGGCGAGCGCATCGAAACAGCCGGCGTGGCCGGTCGTCAGCGCGCCGAGACGGCGGACGGCGGCGACTTCTTCAGCCAGCTGGCGACGCACTGGAAAAAGAACTATGCGGACTGGACGGCGTGGATTCTCACGCCCGACATGAAGCTGCCCAGCCGCATGCGCCTGAAGGAATCGCGTCGTGTGCCGATGTGGAACGGGCCGATCGAATGCCGCCTGTTCCGCTTCGACATGGTCAAGGGCACGGCCCGGCAGAAGCCTGTTGCCGACACACCCGCGAGCACGTCTGCCGATGGAAAGCCCGCCGATCGTCATTGACACCAACATCGTGCTGGATCTCTTCGTCTTCGCAGACGAAGCCGCGCTGCCGCTCAGGCGTGCGCTGGAGCAGCGCACCTGGCAGTGGCTGGCCAGTGGCGAGATGCGCGCCGAACTGGAACGCGTGCTCGGCTATCCGCAGATCGCGCGCCGGCTTTTAAGGACGCCGGCCGGGCAGGTGATGGACGCGTTCGACCGGAACGTGCACATCGTGCCTGCGGCCGGCAAGGCGCCCACCACCTGCGGCGACCCGGATGACCAGAAATTCATCGACCTCGCCGTAGCGCACCGGGCGCTGCTGCTCAGCAAGGATCGCGAGGTGCTGCGCATGAAGAAGCGCCTTCTCGCGCTGGGTGTGCAGGCGCAGACCGCGCTGCCGGTCAGTGTGACTGCACAGGAGCCGCTGTAGCGAAGAACAGTGCGGCGGAGCGCAGCCGCCGCGTGTCCGTGCCCCAGCGCGGGCCCTGCGGCAGACGGCGCAACCAGCGCATGCGCGCTGCAGCTTCGTCGATGGCCTGGCGCACTTCGGCGGCTTCGCGTGACAGCACGCCATGCCACAGGGGCACTGCGGCCGCCACACCATCGACCTGCACGAGGTACATCGCCGTCGAGTGCATGTAACTCAGCCAGTCGCGCGCCTGGCAGTGCGCGAGGTCGAGGCTGTGCCCGGGGTCGTCTTCGAAGTCGATGAAGCCGATGCGGCCATCGGGGCAGAGCACCAGGTTGCGGGCGAAGGCCTGGCTCAGGTAGCTGCCGCGTGCGTGCACGTCGGCAATCGCGTCGAGCCCCAGCTTCCAGGTGAACAGGGCGTCGGCAGGGCCGCGGCGCGCAGCAGCGGCGATTTCGCCGAGCATCGTGTCCACAGGTGCGGCGCCCGCGCTACCGGCGGGGCGATGGTCACCCAGATCCGACAGCAGCAGGCCGTCGGCCTGCTCGGCCAGTACCTGCGGCACGCGAAGGCCGAGCGCTGCAAGCTCACGCAGGCGCCGCGCCTCATGGGCAATGGCGTCTTCGCCGCCAAGGTTCATGACGGGACTGAGCACGTCCAGCCGGAAGGCGCCGGCCAGAGCGCCGAGCAGCCAGTAGCGCCAGCGCGGGTTGCGAGGGCCGGCTTTCTTCAGCCAGACGGTGCGGCCACCTGTCACGTGCCGCGCGATGCCGGCTCGTTGCGCGGGCAGTGTGGCGCGCAGGAAGGCAGCAGGGTCGTTCGAGTCGGGCATGCACTGATTATGGGCGTGCGACCGGCAGGCGCCCTTGGCGCAAAGCGCTTCACGCGGGAAGCTGTTCGACCTTCAATGCGCGGAAGCTGTGCGCGTCGGCCAGCGGCCAGTAGAGACTGAAGACCTTCTGCTTGCCGTCCAGCGGGCCGAGCAGCGAACCGGTCTCCACCTGCATGACGAGGTTGGACAGCAGCCGCACCTCGGTGTCGTCGATGCGCCGCACGATGTGGTGCGCGGTGATCTCCTGCGGGTGGTTGAGGCCGGCGGCCTGCACCAGCTCCTTCAGCGCCTTCAGCGTGCTCTGGTGGAAGTGGAACACGCGCTCGGCCTTGTCGGGCACCACCAGTGCCTGCTGGCGCTTCGGGTCCTGCGTGGTCACGCCGGTCGGGCAATGGCCGGTGTGGCAGGCCTGCGCCTGGATGCAGCCGAGCGCCATCATGAAGCCGCGCCCTGCGTTGCACCAGTCGGCACCCAGCGCCATCATGCGCACGATGTCGAAGGCGGTGATGACCTTGCCCGCGCAGCCGATCCTGATGCGGTCACGCAGGCCCACGCCCTTGAGCGTGTTGTGCACGAGCACCAGCCCTTCCTGCAGCGGCGCCCCCACGTGGTCGCTGAACTCCACCGGCGCCGCGCCCGTGCCGCCCTCGGCGCCGTCCACCACGATGAAGTCCGGCGTGATGCCGGTCTCCAGCATGGCCTTGACGATGGCGAACCATTCCCACGGGTGACCCAGGCAGAACTTGAAGCCGGTGGGCTTGCCGCCCGAGAGCTCGCGCAGGCGGTCGATGAAACGCATCATCTCCACGGGTGTCGAGAACGCGCTGTGTGATGACGGCGACACGCAGTCCACCCCGACGGGCACGCCGCGCGCCGCGGCAATCTCCACCGTCACCTTCGGCCCGGGCAGCACGCCACCGTGGCCGGGCTTGGCGCCCTGGCTGAGCTTGAGCTCGATCATCTTCACCTGCGGGTCCTGCGCGTTGACGATGAAGCGCTCCTCGCTGAACGAGCCGTCGTCGTTGCGGCAGCCGAAGTAGCCCGAGCCGATCTCCCAGATCAGGTCGCCGCCATTGGCGCGGTGGTGCACCGAGATCGAGCCCTCGCCCGTGTCGTGCGCGAAGCGCCCGCGCCGCGCGCCGGCGTTGAGCGCGAGGATGGCATTGGCCGACAGTGCGCCGAAACTCATCGCCGAGATGTTGAACACGCTCGCTTCATACGGCTGCGCGCGATCCGCGCCGATGAGGATGCGGAAGTCGTGCGACGCCAGGTGCGTCGGCTGCATGGAATGGTTGATCCATTCGTACCCATCGGCGCCCACGTCGAGTTGTGTACCGAAGGGCCGGTTGTCCGGCTCGCCCTTGGCGCGCTGGTACACCAGCGAGCGCTGCGCACGTGAAAACGGCGCGGCTTCGTTGTCGCCTTCGATGAAGTACTGCCGCAGTTCGGGCCGGATGTATTCGAGCAGGAAGCGCAGATGCCCGATGACCGGGTAGTTGCGAAGCACCGAATGACGCACCTGCCGCACGTCGTACACACCCAGCCAGGTGAGCAGGCCGAACACGACGAACGCCATCCAGGCCCAGACCGTTCCGTAGGCGGCAATGGCCAGCGCAGAAAGCAGCAGGCCGAACACGCACAGCGCAAAAACAGTCAGCCTGACGGGGTAGAGCTGGTTGAGTGCAGCGAGCATGGGCGTTGCTCAGGCCTGCGCGGCTGCCGTGGTCTTCGACTCTGCTGCCAGGAAATTGCGCAGGTTGTCGGCGGCGCGCTGGCGCACCTTCGCCTTGAGGAACGGGCTCCAGCCCAGCAGCAGGCCCGGTGTGCCCAGCGCCTGGCGCGACCAGCGCCAGAAGTCGAAGCGGTCGCGGTGCTTCGCGATCAGTCCGTGCGCGTTGAAGACGAAGTCCGCATCGATGACGTTGTGCACCTGCCGGTTCGTCGCGCTGAACAGGTAGTGCGCCTCCCAGTGGGCCTGGCCGCGGGATGCGTCGGCGCGAACGCTGCTGTAGGCCAGCTTCCAGTCGCCGCTGCCGGCGGCCTGCTGTTTGCGCACCGCCGTTGCGAGCATGCGCCACATGCCTGCGATCTCGGTGCGGCCATTGAGAGAAAAGGCCTCATCGTCGAAGGTCGCATCCTCGGCATAGCAGGCAGCCATGGTGTCGGTGTCGAGCGCGGTGAACGCGCGGTAGAACCTGTCGATCAGCTGCTCTTGAGCATTCATCGTTGTGTCTCCGGGGTTGCGACGTCGGGCGGATGGTACACCTGCCCCATGACAGGGATGGTTCGAATGCATGGCGTCACGTCGTGCCCATGCCACACAGCGGGAAGGCTCGTGTAACAGAAGCAGGACAACGGTGCCACAATCATCCGCCGACTTGGGATTCAACCGCAGTACCTCCAGATTCCGTGCAGTCACTCCGCCCGATAGATCCTGTCATCACCTTCCGCAACAGCCAGGGAGAGGTCGTGCGCGGCACCCTCACCAACCTGCAGCGCCGGGCGCTGGTGATGGAGATCTACAACCCGTACTCCATCGTGCAGGTCAGCGAGGTGCTCAGCGACCTCGTGGTGCGCGCGGGCGAGAAGAGCATCTACCGCGGCAAGGCCGTCGTCGTGAGCCTGGTGAACACCGGGCTCATGGCCGTGGTGTCCGTCACGCTCACGGACGAATGGAACGAGCTGGCCGTGCTCGGGCGGGAACAGGCGTCCTATGGCATCCAGGCCTCGGGTTTCGTTCAGGAGTGGCTGGCCCGCTTCAACATTTCGCGCGATTACCAGGTGGTGGTGAGCGAACTGCGGGCGTATCTGGCGGACGTGTCGCGCTGGGTCGACCAGGCCGACATGGCGGCCACACTGCCCAAGGACGACACGGGTCGCCTGCGCATGGACGTGTTCACCGACATCGCAACGCCGCTCATGCTGCATGCGCGGACCTATTTCGACCGGCTGGAGGAAGTGGCGCCCACCGTGCCCGTCGAGCAGCAGAGTGCGCATCGTGTGTTTGCGCAGACGGCCATCCATCCGCTGATCCTGCGCGCGCCCTTCGTTTACCGCACCTTCGCCAAGCCCATGGGCTATGCGGGCGACTACGAGATGGTCAACCAGATGCTGTCCGACCCGCGCGACGGCGCCAGCATCTACTTCCAGATCATCAATGCGCTGTTCCTGAACGCCGCCGTGGCGCAGGCGCACCGCAACCGCATCGACATCCTCGTGCAGCATCTGCAGCAGATCGCGCTCGACATGCCGCAGGGCAAGGACGAGGTGCGCATCCTCAACGTCGGCTGCGGCCCGGCGGTCGAGATCCAGCGCTTGCTGGCCACGCACCCGAACCCCGAGCGCTTCTCGTTCACGCTGATGGACTTCAGCGAGGAGACGCTGGCCTACACCAAGGCGCGCATCGACGAGGTGTGCGCCACGCGCGGCATCACCGCCAAGGTGGAACTGGTGCATGAATCGGTGCACAACCTGCTCAAGCGCACCTCGGCCAGCCGCACGGCGGCCGGCCCGCAGTTCGACTACGTGTATTGCGCCGGCCTGTTCGACTACCTGTCCGACAAGGTCTGCAACCGGCTCATCCAGTATTTCTCGTCACGCACGCGCGCCGATGGCATGATCCTGGTGACCAACGTCCACAAGAACAATCCGGAGCGGCATTCCATGGAACACCTGCTCGAGTGGCACCTGATCTACCGCAACGAGGCGGACATGAACCGCCTGGTGCCGCCGCATTGCACGGTGGAACGCACCTACACCGACGTCACCGGCGTCAACGTGTTCGTGGACATCCGCAACGCGCCCCCGCCGGGTTCGGCGTTGCCGGTCTGAGGCGGTCGCCGTGGACCAGCCGTTGCGCTCCGGCTACCAGGCCCAACTCGCCGGGTTCCGGCTGGCCTTCAGCCGCACCGGCTGCATCGTGTCCACCGTCCTCATCGCATTCGGCGTGGGCCTGGACTATGCGTTCTATCCGCAACACATGGGTCCACTGGGCATTGCCCGCGCACTCGGCACGCTCGCGTCGCTGCTGATCCTCTGGGCCTTGTGGATGCCGGCTGCGCTTGAGCGCGTGCGACTGCTCACACTCCTGTGGCTCGCGGTGCCGCAGGTCATGATCTCGTGGATGATCTTCTGGACGCAGGGACCGGCCTCGCCCTACGTGTTCGGCCTGAGCCTGGCGCTCTATGCGGCGGGCATCATCATGCCGATCGGTTTCTTCCAGAGCATCTCGCTGGGCGTGTTCACCTGCCTGGCCTATGCGCTGGCGTGCTACCTGCACCCGGGCGCGGGGCTGGCGGAGTTCATCGGCAACAGCCTCTTCCTCGTGTTCTCGGCCACCATCTCGGCCGGCTGCACGTTCTACAACGAGCGCGCGCGTATCCAGCTGTTCGAGCTGCAGCACGAAGTGTCCGAGAAGAACAACCTGCTGCAGGACACCAACCAGAACCTCGCGCAGATCAAGGGTCACATGATCCAGCAGGAAAAAATGGCGGCCCTCGGCACGCTGTCGGCGGGCCTGCTGCACGAGGTCAACAACCCGGTGAATTACAGCATGATGGCGCTCAACATGGCACTCATCGACCCGGCCGTCGAGACCAGCGCCGACCTGAAGGAGAGCCTGACCGATGCCAAGGAAGGCATGCAACGGGTGCAGAACATCGTCTCGGACCTCAAGACCTTCGCCTACCAGAAGCCCGGCGAAGACAGCAACCGCGTCTTCCTGCTCGAGAAGGCAGTGAATTCCGCCGAGCGCCTGACGGGCTACGAACTCAAGGGCATCGCGATCGACGTCGAGCTGCCGCTGGACACGCATGTGCGTGGCGACGAACCCGCGCTGATCGGCGTGCTGATCAACCTTTTCAGCAATGCTGCGCTGGCCATGCGCAATGCGCAGCGCGAAGACCCGCGCATCACCGTCAAGGGGCACAGCGAAGCCGGGCGGCTGCACGTGGCCGTGCGCGACAACGGCACCGGCATCAAGCCGGAGAACCTCACGCGGGTGTTCGAGCCCTTCTTCACCACGCGCGACGTCGGCCAGGGCCTCGGGCTCGGCCTGTCGGTGAGCTACGCGATCATCCAGCGCCACGGCGGCGAGCTTCGCGTGACGAGCGAAGAAGGTGCGTGGACCGAGTTCTCCTTCGATCTGGCGCTGGCCAGCCCGCAGGCCTGAGGAAAGCGCGATGTCGGCCGTCCCGCCCTACACCGAAGCCTACGCGGTCCTCTACGTGGACGACGAACCTCAGGCGCGCAAATGGTTCGAGCGTTCGTTCGGCGATGAATTCACGATCATCACGGCAGATGGCGTCGACGAAGCCCTGCGGCTGCTCGAACAGGGCGTGCCGCCCGTCGCCGTGCTGGCCACGGACTACCGCATGCCGGGCCGCAACGGGCTGGACCTGCTGCTCGCCACACAGCGCGACCACCGCCATGTGATCCGCCTGCTCGTCACGGCCTTCGCGGAGAAGGAGGTCGCCATCGCCGCGGTCAATCAGGGGCAGGTGTTCCGCATCCTCGAAAAGCCGCTGGATGGCCTGCAGACACGGCAGGTGCTGCGTGAGGCGATCGCGCGCCACCGCGCGCAGGTGCTGGCACAGGCGCTGCACGAAAGCCGCGTGCTCGCGGTGCGCGAGACGCTGGGCTTTCTCGCCCACGAACTCAACACGCCGCTGACCACCGTGCGCGGCTACATGAGCGCGCTGCGCGACAGGCATGTGCCCGCGCTCAACGGCGAAGCCGGCGCGATGTTCACCGAACAACGGCCCGGCGAAATCCTGACCGCGCTGGAAGCTGCCGAGCGCAACGCGCTGTATTGCCAGTCGCTCGTGTCCACGTTCGTGCGTTCGGCGCGCGACGCGTATCCCGGCGTCATTGCCCAGTCCGTCACGGCGGGCGGGCTGGTGCAGGTGCTGCTGAACGAATATCCGTTCGAAGAGGGCGAGCGCGATTGCGTGCGCGCCAGCCTCGGGGAAGACTTCGCGTTGCCGGGCCAGCGCGACCTGCTGTTCCTGGTGCTCAGCACGTTGACGAAGAATGCGCTGCTCGCGTTGCGTGGCAGGCCTGCGCCGTCGCTGTCCATCGAACTGGGCCGCGAGAACGAGGCCCCCGCCGGACAACCTGCGCGCTGCGCCATCCGCTTCATCGACAACGGGCCCGGCATCCCGCCCGAGATCCTGTCGCGACTGACGCGTGAACCCGTGACGACACGGGCGCATTCGGGCGGCAGCGGCATGGGGCTCATGTTCTGCCGTCGCGTCGTCCAGTCACTGGGCGGCGCCATCGACATCGAATCCAACCTGGGCAAGGGTGCCTGCGTGTCGCTGTATTTCCCGTCGTTGCCCACCTGAGGAACCTGCATGACCAAACCCGAAAAGATCCTTTACGTCGACGACGAGGCGATGGCCCTCAAGTACTTCGAACGCCTTGTCAGGCCCATGGCGCCGGTGCTCACCGCCTCGTCCGTTGCCGAAGGTAAGGAACTGCTGCGCGCCCATGGTGACGAGATCGCCGTGCTGGTGTCCGACCAGCGCATGCCGGGCGCGCACGGCAACGAACTGCTGAGCTATGCGCGCGAGAACCATCCGTCCATCGTGCGCATGCTCACGACCGCCTATTCCGAACTCGGCGAGGCCATCGAAGCCATCAACTCCGGCGAGATCTACCGCTACATCACCAAGCCGTGGGACATCGAAAGCCTGCGCGCCGATCTCAGGAATGCGCTGGAACTTGCCGAACTGCGCAGCGAGCGCGACGGCCTCGTGCGCGAGAAGATGCTGGTGCAGCAGCAACAACTCCTCGCCGCACGCGTGAGCCAGATTGCCGTGGCGAGCGCGGGCTTCGTGCGACCGGAATATGCGCAAGGCCTTTATGCATTCCTCGAGACGGCGATGCAGGTCGGCTGCTCGGCGCCTTCCATCGACTGGCACGCCATGGACCACGCCGACCTGATGCAGCTGGAGACGCAGCGCGGCATCGCCATCGGCCAGCTATTGGCGCGGTGGGAGCCCGCCTTCGGCAGCGGTGGCGAAACGGCAGCGACATTCGCCGCGCTGGCGCAGGCTTTGCCCGGCCAGGCGCATGCGGAGGGCGACGTGCTCGTGGTGACGGACCGCAGCGTCTTCACCTGGGCGCTCGAAGCGCCGACGCGCGACAAGCCGAGCGCCGCGTCCGTTGCCTGGCTGGCCTGGCAGGTGTGGCGCGGCCAGCCGGTTCAGGCGGAGCGCACGGATGCCGGATGGCGTGTGAAGCCCTTGCCCGCGAGCGCGCTGCCCGTGCTGCCGGACGACTGGATGGCCGACTGCATCGAACGGATCGCGTTCAGCGCAGCAGGCTGAGCAGCGTCTCCAGGGCGTGCGTCACGGTGGCCTCGCGCACTGCGGCGCGGTCACCGTCGAAGCGCTGCATCTCCGTGATGACGTGGCCGTCGACGGACCAGCCGAACCACACGGTGCCGACCGGCTTTTCCTTGCTGCCGCCCGTGGGGCCGGCGACCCCGGTGACGGCCACTGCGACCTGCGCCCGCGAACGGGCGATGGCACCCAGCACCATGGCGCGGGCGACTTCCTGGCTGACCGCGCCGTGGCGCGCGATCAACGCGGCGTCCACGCCCAGCAGTTCGGTCTTGGCTTCGTTGGAGTAGGTGACGAAACCGCGTTCGAACCACGCGCTGGAGCCGGCCATGTCGGTGCAGGCGCCCGCAATCAGGCCGCCGGTGCAGCTCTCGGCGGTGGCCATCATCCAGTTGCGCGAGGCCAGCAACGCAGAGAGTGGCGGTACGGCGGCATGCACGCCACCACCCATGTCTGCGCTCATGTGAGGTGCCTCCACGCCGCGATCACCAGCAGCGTGCAGAACGCGGCCACGAAGTCGTCGAACAGGATGCCGAAGCCACCGCGTGCATTGAATCCCTTGAAGACCGAGTCCGCCCAGCCGACCGGTCCGGGTTTCGCAGCGTCGAAATAGCGGAACAGCGCGAAGGCGATCAGCTGTCCCCAGAAACCTGTCGGTGCAATGAGCCACAGCACCAGCCAGAACGCCACCACTTCGTCCCACACGATGTTGCCAGGGTCGGCCACGCGCAGGTTCTTCGCCGTGACCGTGCAGGCCCACCAGCCGATGAGTGTCGACACCAGGATCGCGGTGCCCGTCCAGAGCTCGAAATGCTGCGGCGGCACATACAGCTGCCACACGAAGAACGCGAACCATGCCCACAGCGTGCCGGCCGTTCCCGGCGCAAACCGGCTCAGGCCCGAGCCGAAGCCGAGCGCCACGTAGTGCGCCGGGTGCGCGAGCATGAACCGCACCGTCGGGCGGTACGGGCGCGGCGCTTCGGCGCCGGAGTGCTCGAGCACGGTGTCGATGGAGGGGTCGGAGGAGGGCATGTGGCGGGGAACGACAGCCGCTATCTTGCCACCACGCCCGCATGGACCCCGCAAGTACGGGAACTAGGCCGCCAGCGGCATCTCCGCCGCCACGGCCCCGCGCAGCATCTCGACCAGCTGCGCTGCGTCGCGCGGCAACGCATCACCGCGCCAGATGACGTGCTGGTCGGCGCGGCACAGCACGAGCTTGTGCCGGTAGGCGTCGGGCACGGCTTCACCGGCGATGTCGAGCAGCGCCAGCGGCACCTTTTTCGCGGCTGCTGCTGCGAGCAGCGGCGCAACGTCCACCGACGCGTCGCTGCGCAGCAGCGTGTAGCCCGGCCCGAATGCGTCGTAGAGCGAGCGGCCGTCCTTCAGCCAGAAATGCGGCGCGCGGCAACCCGGCACGGTGGACGGCGTGAAGTCGCCCATCGAATACACCGGCGGTGCTTCGTCGTCGGTCGCGATGATCGGAGAGCCCGCGTAGAAGTAACCGAAGTTGAGCCCGCCGCAGCAGAACTGCTGCACGTTGAGCGCATACGCTTCTTCGCCGATTTCCGCGCGCAGCCGCTCGCCCTCGGCGCCCGGCTTCTCCAGGTCCTGCGGCACGGCGCGGCGCGCCTTGATCATCTTGGCCGCATGGTCCATGGCGAAGTGCGACACCTGGTTGGTGATCGGCTGGCGCTCGGCTTCGTACGCGTCGAGCATGGCTTCGTCACCCCAACCCTGGATGCGCGCGGCCAACAGCCACGACAGGTTGATCGCATCGGCAATGCCGGCGTTCATGCCGTAGCCCGCATAGGGCACCCACAGGTGCGCGGCGTCGCCCGCGATGAACACGCGACGGTCACGGAACTTGTCCGCCACGAGGCGGCGGCCCACCCAGTCTTCCTTGCTGATGACTTCGTAGGTGAAGTCGTCGCCCACGCCGAGGATCTGTCGGATCGACCAGTCGCGGTCCACCGAGTCGAACTCGGGTTCGTCGGGGTTGAGGTGGTTGTGGACCAGCCAGGTCTCGTGGCCGTCGATGGCGAACATCGTGCCGCAGCGCCGCGGATTGACGGAGTAGTACGACCACGCCGGTTTACCCGGGATCATGGCGCGCAGTTGCGGCGCACGGATGTAGGTGGACTGCACGCGCTGGATGACGGCCGTGCCTTCGAGCTTCGCGCCGATCTGCTTGCGCACGGCGGAGCTGCCGCCGTCGCAGCCGACCATGTACTTCGCGCGGATGGTGCGCGCTTCGCCGGTGTCGAGTCTGGTCGCTGTTGCGGTGACGCCCGAAGCATCCTGCGTGAAGTCCGTCACCTGCGTGCGGTTGAGCAAGGTCACACCGGGCAGCGATGCGGCGTGTTCCAGCAGGATCGGCTCCAGGAACAGCTGGTTGATGCGGTGCGGCGGCTCGGGCGTGGGCCACCACGCGTCCGGGCCTTCGGTCTCGGTGTAGCGGTCCGCGCGACAGGGAATCGGAATGCGCGTGAGTTCGGTGCCGGTGACGCTGGTGCGGAACACCACGTCGTTCGGGTAGTCGGCGGGCAGGCCTGCGTCGCGCAGCTTCTGCGCGACGCCCAGGCGGCGGAACTGCTCCATGGTGCGCGCCGAGACGTGGTTGCACTTCACGTTGGGCGGCTCTGCGTAGCGGCGGATTTCGGCAATCACCACCTGCACGCCGCGCCCGGCGAGGTCCATGGCGAGGGTGAGGCCCACGGGGCCGCCGCCGACGATGAGGACGTCGGCCTTGAGTTCAGCAATCATGTGTTCTTACTCGAGCTTGATGTTGGCGGTCTTGATGACCTTGGACCACTTCTGCGTTTCGCTGCGGATGTAGGCGTCGAACTCTTCCGGCTTGCCGGGTGCGGGCTCCACGCCGAGGTTGCGCATGCTGGTCTTGATCTGTTCGTCGTTCAGCGCCGCGGTGATCTCCGCGTTCAGCCGGTTCACGATGGGTTGCGGCGTGCCCGCAGGGGCCACCACACCGAACCAGCCGGTCGAGTCGTAGCCGGTCAGGCCGGCTTCGGACACGGTCGGCACGTCCGGCAGCATGGGCAGGCGTTGCGGGCTGGTAACGGCGAAGGCGATGAGCTTGCCGGCCTTGATGTGCTGCAGCGCAGCAGGCAGGTCCACCACGCCGATCGGAATCTGCCCGGCCAGCACGTCCAGCGCGGCAGGGCCGGAACCCTTGTAAGGCACTTCGACGAGCTTCACGTCGGCCATCTGTGCGAACAGCGCAGACGACAGGTGCATGGCCGTGCCGTTGCCGCCATGGGCGATGGACAGCTTGCCCGGCTGGCTCTTCGCCATCGCCACGAGTTCCTTCTGCGTCTTGATGCCCAGCGACGGGTGGCCCACGATCACGAAGGGAATGGCGGCAAGCATGGACACCGGCTTGAAGTCCTTGAGCGGATCGAACGGCATCTGCGCGTACAGGCTGCTGTTGGCGGCCAGTGCACCGGCTGCGCCCACGCCGAGCGTGTAGCCGTCCGCCGGCGCCTTGGCCGCGATCGACAGGCCGATGTTGCCGCCTGCGCCGGGCCGGTTGTCCACCACGACCTGCTGGCCGAGCTTGTCGTTCAGGCGCGGCACCAGCATGCGCACCACCGCATCGGCACTGCCGCCGGGCGGGAAGGTGACGACCACGCGGATCGGCTTGTCGGGGTAGTTGCCTTGCGCCGCCACGGGTGCGGCGGCGAGAAGGCTGGATGCGAAAGCGACGGCCGTGGCCGCGCCCATCAGGAAGCGCCGGGAAAGCTGCATGTCTTGTCTCCGTTTGATTGTTGTCAAGGCGCATTGAACCGCAGCACAATTCATTCGTAAATCGAAAATTTCCGAACGATTCCTGATTTTTATTCATGAACAAGAAATTCATGCCGACCCTGCGGCAGCTGCGTGCCTTCATGGCGGTGTACGAACTGCGCAAGCTCGGCGCGGCGGCGGAGCAATTGCACGTCACGCAGTCGGCGGTGAGCGTGCTGATACGGCAACTGGAAGAAGGCCTGGGCGCGCGCCTGTTTGATCGCACCACGCGTTCGCTGCAGCCCACGCAGGCGGCGGACGAAGCCGTGGTCGTGGCAACGCGCATCCTGCGCGACGTGGACCTGCTGGGCGAAGGCATGGGCGAAATCGCGGGTGTGCGGCGTGGCCGGGTCAGCATCGCCGTCACGCCGACTCTGGCGGGCATCCTGCTGCCCGAGGCGGTTCGCAAGTTCAGCGCGGGCCACCCGGACGTCCGCGTGCTCATCGACGATTGCGCACCCGACCAGTTCATGGCGCGCGTCACCGGTGAGCATGTGGACTTCGGCATCGGTACACCGGAAGGCTCGGCGGCGGGTGTCGATCTGCAGACGCTGATGCGCGATCCGCTCAGCGTGGTGATGCCGCGCGGTCATGCGCTGGCGGCGAAGAAATCGGTGCGCTGGGCCGATCTGGCGGGTGAGCCGGTGATCACCGTGCGGGCCGGCTATGGCATCCGCCCGCTGATCGACCGCACGGCGGCGCAGGCGGGTGTGAAGCTGCAGGTGGTCAATGACGTCACCTTTCTGTCGACCGCGCTGTGGATGACGCGCAGCGGGCTGGGTACATCGATCATGCCGGCCGCCTTCGCGCAGACCGGCGACGGCGAAGGCCTGGCCGTGCGGCCGTTGACGGCGCCGCGCGTGACGCGTGACATCATGATCGTCACGCGGCGCGGACGTTCACTGCCACCGGCGTGCGAGAGTTTCGTGCAGGTCTTGCGGGCGGAGCTCACGGCACGCTCCGGCGCGTCGCGCCTGGCTCAGGCGAAATGATCGAACGACGCGAAGCGGCCGGTCACCGGCTGGCCTGATGCATCGACGAGCCGCAGACCGGCATCCGCTTCGATGCTGCCGATGCGCGTGACGGGCGTCTGCGAAGCGAGCGACGCATGCGCAACCGCGTCGCGTGCCGATGCGGGCGCGGTGAAGGCGAGCTCGTAGTCATCACCGCCTGCCAGCGTGTACTGGCGGCGCAGGTCTTGCGGCAGTGTCGTCGTATCGATGCGGATGCCCAGGCGCGCGGCCACGGCATCCGCGTCGATGCGCGCGCCTGCCTTCGAAGCGGCCAGCACGTGGCCGACGTCACCGAGCAGCCCGTCGCTCAGGTCGACGGCAGAGGTCGCGATGCCGCGCAAAGCGGTGCCGAGCGCAACGCGCGGCGTGGGCATGTCCATGCGCGCCTGCGCGGCCTGCAGCGCCTGCGCGTCCAGCGACACAGTGCCGCGATGCGCTTCGAGCGCCAGGCGTGCATCGCCGACGGTGCCGCTGATGTAGAGGTCGTCCCCGGGCTTTGCGCCGCTGCGCAGCAATGCCTTGCCTTGCGGTACTTCACCGAAAACGGTGATGCAGATGTTGAGCGGGCCATGCGTGGTGTCGCCGCCGATCAGTTCGCATTCGTGGGCGTCGGCCAGCGCGAACATGCCGCGCGAAAAGCCGGCGAGCCACGTCTCATCCACATGCGGCAGCGACAGCGCGAGCGTGAAGGCGAGCGGCTTCGCGCCGCATGCGGCCAGGTCGCTCAGGTTCACCGCAAGCGACTTGTGTCCGAGCCGCGCCGGATCGACGCCGGACAGGAAGTGCCGGCCTTCGACCAGCATGTCGCTGGAGATCGCGAGCTGCATGCCGGGCGCCGGTGCGAGCAAAGCGCAGTCGTCACCGACGCCGAGCGCCGCGCGGCGTGCAGGCCGCTTGAAGTAGTGCGCGATGAGGTCGAATTCACCCATGCGCGCAAGCATACCCGTGTGGGTCGCGAACCTGGGTCAGACGCTGCCGCGAAAGCGCTGCGCAGCCTGGCGCACGGCCTCGGCCAGCAGGCGTTCCTTGTATTGCACCTCGCGCAGCCAGCGCGCGTCGTTGTGCGCACGCTCCACGCTGCCTCGCAGCAAATGGACGGCGGCCGCAGCGCCGACCTTCTCGGCATCGGGTTCGATGCGCTGCATGGTCTGCAGGATGTGGTCGCGCAGGGCCATGTGCTCGCCGGTGGCCGGATCGACGTACACCGCCTCCATGCCGAAGCGGCAGGCCTGGAAGCGGTTGTAGGTGTAGACGAGGTAGTCGTCCTCGGCCGGCATGAACGGCTGCTCGCGCAGGAACCACGAGGCGAGCGACTGCACGTAGCCCGACAGCGCGGACGCACGCTCCACCGTCAGCGGCGTGTCGAACACGCGGATCTCGATGGTGCCGTACTCCGGCTTGGGACGGATGTCCCAGTAGAAGTCCTTCATGCTCTTGACGACGCCCGTACGGGTCATCTTGTCGAAGTAAGCGGTGAACTCGTCCCACGTCAGCGTGAACGGTGCGCGGCCCGACAGCGGAAAGGCGAACACCGAATTGAGCCGTGCGGAGTCGAATGCGGTGTCGTGTCCCTGCACGTACGGGCTCGACGCCGAGAGCGCGATGAAGTGCGGGATGTAGCGCGACATGCGGTGCAGCATCAAAAGCGCTTCGTCCGCGCTCGGGCAGCCGATGTGCACGTGCTGGCCGAAGATGGTGAACTGCTTGGACAGGTAGCCGTACAGGTCGGACAGTTCGCGGAAGCGCGGCTTGTCGTAAATGCGCCGCTCGTGCCACATCTGGAACGGGTGCGTGCCGCCGCCTACCACCGCAATGTTGAGCTTGTCGGCGCTTTTCACCAAGGAGTCGCGGATCTGCGTGAGCTCGCCCAGCACCTGCGCCGATGATTGGCACACACCAGTGGAGATCTCGATCATGCTGGACGTCATCTCCGGCACCACCGAGCCCGGCAGCTCGATCTTGTCCATCAGCCGCAGCATGTCTTCCGCATAAGGCGCGAGGTCGTAGTCGTGCGTGTTGACCAGCTGAAGCTCCAGCTCCACGCCCAGCGACAGCGCCGCGGATTTCTGGAACGGTTCAAGACTCACGTGTGTCTCCTGCCAGCGGCGGGAGCGCCTGCGGCTCCCAGGGTTTCGAACTTTCACCGGCGCGGTAGAGCGCGATGGTGGCGATGACTGCGCCCAGCACTTCCATCAGCAGGATGGCGGGCAGTGCGATGCGCGTGATCATCGGGCCGAGCATCGGCGACGAGGCGACGAACTGCGAGGTGATGAGCAACGCGACCGACGACATGGGAGACATCGCGCAACCGACCCACAGCGCCTGCCGCCAGCTCGCGCCGCTGCCCGGGTTCGCGAGCGCGACGCCGGCGATCTTCGCGATGCCGCGCACCACGATCACAGCCAGCACCACACTCGCCACCGGACCGGACCAGTCGGCCTGCGCCGCGACCACCGACACCAGCACGAACATCAGCATGGTGAGCAGCGAAGACGCGGTGCCCAGCTGACGCGGCCAGGACCACGGACGCGGGTTCAACTGCTTGAGCAGCATGCCGCCCAGCAGTGCGGCCAGCGGCGCAGAGCCGCCCAGCGTCGCGGCGACGGCGGCGCTCGCGGCAATCAGTGCCAGCAGCACGATGGAGGTGTTCTCGCTGGTCGGGCTCATCACGCGCAGTGCCATGCGCAAGGCCAGCGCGAGCGCGCCGCCCACGGCCACCGATATACCCAGCACCACCGCCACCGGATACATCGTGGCAACGAGGCCGTGCTCCGAGCGGTCCATCAGGCCCGCACGCGCAGCGCCGATGGCCAGTGCGTAGAGCGTACTCAGCGTTGCGAGCGTCACGGCGCGTTCGGTCACGGGGCCGGAGGCGCGCGTGTCCATCACCACGCGGGTGAGCACGGCCGGCGAAGCGGCCACGGCGATGATTGCGATCGGCGCCGCCACGGGGCCGGGAATGTCGAGCCACATCAGGACCCACAGGACGCCGAAGTAAGTCAGCACCGCTTCCAGCAGGCTTTGCAGCAACACCATCGGGTTGTGGCGGAACCAGCGCAGCGGGATGCGCCCACCGGCTTCGAACAGCACCACCGCGACGCCGAGCTCCAGCAGGAAAAGGCCGATGCCCTGCAGGGGCCATTGCACGCCGGTGAACCCGGCCAGGCCCGCGAAGGTACCGATCACCGTATAACCGAGCACCTTGGGCAGGCCCGTGTAGCGCTGGACCAGATAGCCGGCAATGCTGGCAACGGCCAGCAGCAGTGACCACTGCACCGTGGGCACGCCGGCGGAAGGCCGTATCCATTCGGCCCAGAAGGCCATCAATTCGTTCATCTCGAATGTCTCCCGTCGCGCCGCAGGTTATCCGGCATCGGCAGGCCCGCCTGTAGGACTGGGCCGGAATCGGTTACATCTGCACGCGTGCATTTTCACGCTCGGGCAGGAAGAAGCTCAGCGGCCTCTGGCGCCAGCGGGCCCAGATGGCAGAGCGGATGCGGGCGCGTTCCACGCCGCTGATGTTGTGGGCCCGCAGTGCGAGCCGGAACGCCAGGTAGAAACTCACGCCCACGTTCAGCGCGCCGGTGACCGCCGCGCCTGTCAGACACCATAACACGGCATGAAGTACGGCCGGTGTCTGCCAGGCAGCGATGCCGTAGTTGGCGACGGCTGCCGCCACCTGTCCGGTGGACAGCGTAACGTGCCGGACCTCGAGCGACAGGCCGAAGAACAGCGCGAAAGCCGGTACGAGACCGAGCATCATGCCCAGCGAGATGTTGGACGCGAGGCCCGAGATGTTCTCGCGCATGAAGCGGGCCCAGCGGTCCGCACGTGCCACGCCGAGCCAGCGCGTGATGCGCGGGTTGTAGCGCACGGCCGAGTCGAGCTTGTGCAGCACGAACCAGTTCTCCACCCAGCCCGCGATGATGCTCGACGAGAACAGCAGCACGCCGGTGAACGCAGCGAACAGCGCGGTGGGGCCGAGCAGGGTGAGCGCATGCAGCACGTGGTCGGCTTCGGCCCGGTCGATCATCGGGCGGCCTGTCGCCAGCAGGATCAGCCAGCTCAGCAGCAGCACGCAGGGCACGACCAGCAGCACGTTGCCCAGCACAGCCGCCACCTGCGATCGCACCAGGTGTGCGACTTCGTCCACGAATGATTCGACGCCGCCCTGCTGGTTCAGGTCTTTCAGTTTCGCGGCCATCGCCGGCGCCGTCATTGCCGGCTGCTTCGTGGCCACCGTGAGGTGCAGCAACTGGATGGCGACGAAGCTGAGCGAATAGTTGATGCCCGCGTAGAAGCCGCTCCAGAACGCCGAGAAGCCCAGTGCGAGCAACGCGAACTTCATCATCGTCGTGATGGACATGAACGCGCCGCCACCTGCGGCCTTTCGCAACATGGCGCGATAGTCGCGCGCGTTGCGGGTGATGTAGTGCTCACCGGTTTCCGCGCTGCGCTCGGCCACCTTGGCGGCCAGCAGCGACGAGTTGGAGGCGATCAGCGCGCGCACGCTCGCGCGTTCGCGTCCGGTGACGACGAGCCGCCCGATCAGCTTCGCAGCACTTGTGGCGGGATGGGGTGACATCAGGCAGTCCATCAGCTCGCGGATGCGCAGCACGCGCTCGCGCAACTGGCGCAGCCGGAACACCAGGCCGACCGAGATGCCGTTTTCCTCGAGGTGCGTGTACACGGACGACGCAGCATGCCGGCAGGCGTCCAGTCGTTCGCGGAACTGTTGCATGGCCTGCTGCAGGCGCGACACGTCGCGGGGCTGTGCGAGCGCCGCGACGCGCAATTCCACCAGGCTGTCGGTGAGCAGGTGGAAGGGCGCCTCCTGCCGGACCGGGGCGCTCATGCGCAAACGGAGTTCGGGCGAGAAGCCCGCCGAAACGATCTGGCTCGTGCAGAAGGTGATGGCCTCGACCAGGATGCCCTGCCAGCGCGTGCCGCCGTTCGGCGTGGGGCCGCCCAGCGCACGGGCGAGGCGATTGACCTGTGTCTCATCCAGAAGCATCAGCCAGCGTGCGTCGAAGTCGCCCGGCAGCACCAGGCGGAAGAGTTCGGACGCGTCCTGCGTTTCGGGTGTGCCGGGCAGTAGCTTGCGGCGCAGGCGGTCGGACAGTTCGCTCACGAAAGCGGTGCGTGGCGCGAAGCCGAAGTCGGCCAGCAGCGTGGTGATGTCGACCGTCTGAGCGAGTACCTGCCACCAGGCCTGCAGACGGGCCTGCGCGTCGGCATCGGCTTCGATGGCATCGAGGAACAGGCGCACGCGGCTGGCGGCGGCCTCTGCGGAGTCACGCTTGCCGCGGATCCAGTCGAACAGGGCGATCAGCCAGAGATGCCGTTCGGCCAGCGGTGCGTGGGGGTCGATCCGCGCGAGCAGCGTCTTCAGGTCGGGGCCGCGCGCCATGCAAGCCTTCAGTGCAGCACGCGGCCGGAAGGCGCGCCACCGCCGCTGGAAGCCTCCAGCACGAACAGCGGGATGGAGATATCGAAGCGCTCGCCGTCCTCGGCCACCATGAAATAGGTGCCGTGCATCGTGCCTGTCGGGGTGCGCAGGCGGCAGCCGCTGCTGTACTGGAACGATTCGCCGGGCTTGATGAGCGGTTGCGCGCCCACGACGCCCAGGCCCTTCACTTCTTCGGCGTGGCCGGTGGCGTCATTGATTTTCCAGTGCCGCGAGATGAGCTGCGACGGCACTTCCCCGGTGTTCGAGATGGTCACCGTGTAGGCGAAGCTGTAGACGTTCTGGTCCGGCGCCGATTGCTCGGGCAGGTAGCGCGGCGTCACTTCGACGGTGAACTGGTACTTGGGCATGGCGGGTATGTTACCTGCGACAATCCGCAAACCATGAGCAAGCCCCCCCGTACCCATCGCATCGCGCCGTCCATCCTCTCCGCCGACTTCGCGCGGCTGGGCGAGGAAGTGAAGAATGTCATCGCGGCCGGGGCCGACTGGATCCATTTCGATGTGATGGACAACCACTACGTGCCGAACCTCACCTTCGGCCCGATGATCTGCCAGGCGCTCAAGCCGCATTCGAAGACGGCGGACGGCAAGGCGATCCCCATCGACGTGCACCTGATGATCCAGCCGGTGGACGCGCTCGCTGCCGCCTTCGCCGATGCGGGCGCGGACTACATCAGTTTCCACCCGGACGCGTCACCGCATGTGCATCGCAGCATCCAGGCCATCCGCGCCAAGGGCTGCAAGCCGGGCCTCGTGTTCAACCCGGCCGCGCCGCTGGACGTGCTGGACTGGGTCATCGACGACATCGACCTCATCCTCATCATGGGCGTGAACCCGGGCTTCGGCGGGCAGAGTTTCATCGATTCGGCGCTGCGCAAGATCGAGGACGTGCGCAAGCGCATCGACGCGTCGGGCAAGGACATCCGCCTCGAAGTGGACGGTGGCATCAAGACTGACAACATCCGGCGCGTGGCCGATGCAGGAGCCGACACCTATGTGGCGGGCAGTGCGATCTTCGGCAAGCCGGACTACAAGGGCGTGATCGACCAGATGCGGGCCGCGCTCGCCTGAGCCGATCTGCTTCGTTCTTCTATTTGACCGTGGCCGAGCGCTTCATGCGTTCGTCGATCTGTTCCAGCACCGGCCCCTTGTCGGTGTCCACCACGCCGCGTTCGATGTCGTCATGGCCTTTGCGCGCACGCTCGTCGTCCATGGGGGTGCCGTCGACCTGCGCACTGGCGGACTGGTCGCGTTCATGCGGCAATTTCGGTTCGCTCTTCTCCTTGTCGCCATCGTTACGGGTGACACGGGTTTCGCCGGGTGCGGGTTTGTTGTCGGGGTCGGACATGGCTGTCTCCACGTGAATGATCGACCAGTCTGACCGCCCGCATGAGCCGGCGCGGTAGGACGTTCCGGTCGGGCCTTGTAGGATGGGCGCCGATCATGAGCAACCCTCCGCACCCCTTCCAGGCCGCCATCGTCGATCTCGACGGCACGATGGTCGACACGCTCGGCGATTTCGAGGCGGCACTCAACGCCATGCTCGACACGCTGTCGCTGCCGCACGTGGACCGCCCCGCTGTGGGCACGTTCGTGGGCAAGGGCTCCGGGCATCTGATCCGTCGCGTACTGCAGACGGTGTTACCGGCTGCCGATGCAGGCAGGATCGAGTCACTGTTTCCGTCGGCGTGGGACGCGTATCAGGCGGCTTACGACCGGATCAATGGCCGTCACGCGCACGTCTTTCCCGGCGTCGCGGAAGGTCTCGCGTCATTGCACGCGAGTGGCCTGCGCCTGGCTTGCCTGACCAACAAGCCCGTCGGGTTCGCTCGGCAACTGCTGGAAATCAAGGGGCTGGCTTCCTGCTTCGAACAGGTGTTCGGCGGCGATTCGTTCGAGCGCAAGAAGCCCGATCCGCTGCCGCTCCTCAAGACCTGTGAGGCGCTCGGCACCGAGCCGGCGCGCACGCTGATGATCGGTGACTCGAGCAACGATGCCCAGGCGGCACGGGCGGCCGGCTGCCCGGTGGTGCTCGTCACCTACGGCTACAACCATGGCGAGCCGGTGCGGCTGGCCGGCGCCGACGCGTATGTCGATTCGATGACCGGGATTGCCGCGCTGCTCGGCAAGCTCACTGGGCGCGCGGCGACTTCCCGAGCAGCAGTTCCTTGAGTTGCCAGTCGGCCGGGCTGGGGCCGAGCCAGATGCGCAGCAGCGCGCCGTAGAACTCGGGCTCCCTGAACGGCTCGCCCTGCGGCTTGCCTTTCACCGTGATCACGGTGCCGACACCGGGAATCCAGTCGGCGGTGAAGGTGTCGCCTGCGCTCAGTTTTTTCTGGTCGGCGAACATCTGGCCCATGCGCAGCAGCCCGGGTACGAGGCGCGAGAACTCGCTGCGCGGGGTGTTGTCTTCCACGCCACGCACGAACAGCTTGCCCAGTTCATTGGCGTCGATGTCGCGCAGCATGGTGATGGAAAAGCGCTTGGCGCCAGTCTGCGCCAGCACGGCTTCGGGGGTTGCCGCCTTCTGCGGCAGGTACAGGCCCATCGCGTAGACCTTGAACACGGCCTTGTAGCGGATGCCCGCGCCGTTGAGCACCAGCGGCGTGCCGCGCAGGTCGATGGACTCCTCGTACTTCACGCCGCTCACGTCCACGGGCGCCGCCAGCGCGGGCACGGACAGTGCCAGTCCGAGGGTGAGACATAGCGTCGCCCCTGCGTGGCGGACGAAGAGGCGCTTGCCAGCGCGGCGTACAGCAGTCATGGAGTCTCCGGAATTTTGTTCGGCGAGTGTGGCCGCGCATTGTGGGGTGCGGGCGACGTGCGAATCAAGGGTGTTTGCCCTCGAACAAGGCTTTGCTACACTTTGCGTCCAATGTTCATTCACCGCACCACCATCACAGGTTTGAGCGACCGGGGAGCCTGGCCCTGGCGTAAGCCTGAATTCGTGCGTATCTGACGCGCAGCCGCGGGGGCTCGCCCCGGCACAGCCTGCGCTCCCACGCTCCACCCGCTGGAGCACCCGGACCCTGAATGAACGGCCACCGCGTGGCCCGAGCTGGAGGCTCAACCTGTGATCACCGAACTCGAATTCAAGAGCCTTGCGCTGCAAGGCTACAACCGCATTCCGCTCATTGCGGAAGCCTTTGCGGACCTCGAAACCCCCCTCTCCCTGTACCTGAAACTCGCGCACTCGCAAGGCGGCGGCAAGCTGAGTTTCCTGCTCGAGTCCGTCGTGGGCGGCGAGCGCTTCGGCCGTTACAGCTTCATCGGGCTGCCCGCGCGCACGCTGGTGCGCTCGCGCGGCTTTGGTGCCGAGGCCGTCACTGAAGTGGTGAAGGATGGTGTGGTCGTCGAGACTGCGTCGGGCAACCCGCTCGACTTCATCGAGGCGTACCAGAAGCGCTTCAAGGTGGCGCTGCGGCCCGGCCTGCCGCGCTTCTGCGGCGGTCTGGCGGGCTACTTCGGCTACGACACCGTTCGCTACATCGAGAAGAAGCTCGAAAAGAGCTGCCCGCCCGATACGCTCGGCTGCCCCGACATGCTGCTGCTGCAATGTGAGGAACTCGCCGTCATCGACAACCTGTCGGGCAAGCTTTATCTCATCGTCTACGCCGATCCGGCGCAGCCCGAGGCGTTCGCCAATGGCAAGAAGCGCCTGCGCGACCTGAAGGAGAAGCTGCGTTACTCGGTCAGCGCGCCCCAGGTGCGGGCATCTCAGGGCTATCCGGCAGAGCGCGACTTCGCCAAGGCCGACTACATCAAGGCGGTGGAGCGCGCGAAGGAGCTGATTGCCGCCGGCGATTTCATGCAGGTGCAGGTGAGCCAGCGCATCAAGAAGCGCTACACGGAAAGCCCGCTCTCGCTGTACCGGGCCCTGCGTTCTCTCAACCCCAGCCCTTACATGTACTACTACAACTTCAGCGGTGCCGAAGGTGAGGGCAGCGACATGCACGTGGTGGGGGCCTCGCCTGAAATCCTGGTCCGGCAGGAGCAGACGTCCGAAGGCCAGAAGATCACCATCCGGCCGCTGGCCGGCACACGCGCGCGCGGCGCGACGCCGGAACTGGACAAGGCCACCGAGGTGGAACTGATCAGCGACCCGAAGGAACGCGCCGAACATGTGATGCTCATCGACCTGGCGCGCAACGACATCGGGCGCATCGCAAAGACCGGCACGGTGAAGGTAACGGAGGCTTTCGCGGTCGAGCGCTACAGCCATGTGATGCACATCGTGAGCAACGTCGAGGGCGTGCTGAACGATGGCATGACCAGCATCGACGTGCTCAAAGCCACGTTCCCGGCCGGCACGCTGACCGGCGCGCCCAAGGTACACGCCATGGAACTGATCGACCAGATGGAGCCGACCAAGCGCGGCCTCTATGGCGGCGCCTGCGGCTACCTGAGCTATGCGGGCGACATGGACGTGGCGATCGCCATCCGCACCGGTGTCATCAAGGACCAGACGCTTTACGTGCAGGCTGCGGCAGGTGTCGTCGCCGATTCGGTGCCCGAGCTGGAGTGGAAAGAAACCGAAGCCAAGGCGCGTGCGTTGCTGCGCGCGTCGGAACTCGTCGAAGAAGGACTGGAGTAAGTCATGGCCAAGCTTCTGATGATCGACAACTACGACAGCTTCACCTACAACATC
Organism: Variovorax sp. VNK109; assembly: GCF_049445855.1. Taxonomy (NCBI): domain Bacteria; kingdom Pseudomonadati; phylum Pseudomonadota; class Betaproteobacteria; order Burkholderiales; family Comamonadaceae; genus Variovorax; species Variovorax sp. VNK109. Next base: position 429,531 of record NZ_JBMSDV010000004.1, read on the forward strand.
GTCCAGTACTTCGGTGAACTGGGGGCGGACGTGGAAGTGTTCCGCAACGACGAGATCACCGTGGCCGGTGTGGCCGAGCGCAGGCCCGACCTGCTGGTGATCTCGCCCGGCCCGTGTTCGCCGGCCGAGGCGGGCATCTCGGTGGAGGCGATCCGCCACTTCGCAGGCAGGCTGCCGATCCTGGGCGTATGCCTCGGACACCAGAGCATCGGCGCAGCGTTCGGCGGCGACATTGTGCGAGCGCAGGAGCTCATGCACGGCAAGACCAGCGTCATCACCACCACGCGTGAAGGTGTGTTTGCCGACCTGCCGGAGAAGTTCACGGTGAATCGCTATCACTCGCTCGCGATTGCCCGCAAGAGCTGTCCGGCAGAATTGGCAGTAACCGCGTGGACGGACGACGGCGAGATCATGGGCGTGCGCCACAAGGAGCTGCCGATCCAGGGCGTGCAGTTCCACCCGGAATCCATCCTCACCGAGCATGGCCATGCCATGCTGCGCAACTTCCTGGAGCAGAAATGACGACTGGCCGCAGGGTGGACTTGCGAAGCGACACGGTGACGCAGCCCACCGCCGCGATGCGCGCAGCGATGATGGCTGCGCCGCTGGGCGACGACGTGTTCGCCGACGACCCGAGCGTGAATGCGCTGCAGGAGAAGATTGCTTCGATGCTGGGCTTCGAGGCCGCGCTGTTCGTGCCCACCGGCACGCAGAGCAACCTGTGCGCGCTGCTGTCGCACTGCCAGCGCGGCGACGAATACATCGTCGGCCAGATGCAGCACAGCTACCGCTGGGAAGCCGGCGGCGGCGCGGTGTTCGGCAGCATCCAGCCACAGCCGCTGAACCATGCAGCCGATGGCACGCTGCCGCTCGAAGACATCGAGGCGGCCATCAAGCCCGACGACGCGCATTTCGCGCGCACCCGCCTGCTGGCACTGGAGAACACGCTCGGCGGCAAGTTGCTTCCATTCGCCTATGTGCAGTCGGCCACTGCGCTTGCCAGGCGGCATGGCCTGTCGCGGCATCTGGACGGTGCGCGGCTGTTCAACGCGGCGACGGCGCAGGCTGCGCAGACCGGCGCCGACGTGCATGACGAAGCGCGACGCATTGCGCAGTGTTTCGACAGCGTGTCCGTCTGCTTCAGCAAGGGACTGGGTGCGCCGGTCGGCTCCGCGCTGTGCGGCTCCAAGGAGTTCATTGCCCGCGCCCACCGTGTGCGCAAGATGGCAGGCGGTGGCATGCGGCAGGCCGGTGTGCTGGCTGCTGCTGCTTCCCATGCGCTGGACCATCACATCACCCGGCTGACGGATGACCATGCACTCGCGCGCAGGCTGGCCGATGGCCTGGCGGGCATCGAAGGCGTGCAGGTGGAGGCTCCGCACTCCAACATCGTTTTCGTGGATCTTTCCGGCGCGGCGCGCGAACGCGGCAACGGGCTGCTGCCGTTTCTCGCCGAACGCGGTGTCCTGGCCACGGGCCTTTACCGCCTGCGCTTCGTGACCCATCTGGACGTCGATGCGGCCGGTGTCGATCGCGCCGTCTCCGCCATCCGGGAGCATTTCCATGCCTGACTCGCATCAACTCCTGATCTTCATCGTCGCGGGCTGGCTGCTCAACCTGACGCCGGGCCCGGACGTGCTCTACATCGTGACGAACGCCCTGCGCCGCGGCGCGCGCGCGGGCGTGGTGGCGTCGTTCGGCATTACCGCGGGTTGCTTCGTGCACATCTTTGCGGCCGCCATCGGTGTGAGCGCGTTGATGGCGGCGTCGTCCACGGCATTCACCGTGCTCAAGCTGATCGGTGCGGCCTATCTGGTCTACGTCGGCGTGCGCATGCTGATGTCGAAGGCGCCCGCCCTGTCGCTTGATGGGGGAGCGCAATCACCCGATCACGCGCGCCCGTCCTCGCCGACGTCCGAATCCGGCTTGTCCGATGTTTTCGTCAAGGGCTTCCTGACCAATGTGCTCAACCCGAAGGTTGCACTGTTTTTCCTCGCGTTCGTCCCGCAGTTCATAGCGCCGGGTGTCGAGAACAAGGCCTGGGTATTCTTCCTGCTGGGGTTGCTGTTCAACATCAATGCCATTCCCGTCAATATCGGGTGGGCGCTCGGCGCGGCGTGGCTCGCGCGGCGCGTGGGTGCCGTGCAGCGCGGCATGCACTGGCTCGAACGCGTGGCGGGCGCGCTGTTCATCGGCTTCGGCCTGAAGCTGGCGTTCTCGGAGAACCCGATGGCCGCGCTGCCATCCCCATCGAAATAACCAAGACCGGAGACCTTCATGTCCATCACCCCGCAGGAAGCGCTGCAGCGCACCATCGAACACCGCGAAATCTTCCACGACGAAATGCTCTCGATCATGCGCATGATCATGAGCGGCGAACTTTCGCCCGTCATGACCGCCGCCATCATCACCGGACTGCGCGTCAAGAAGGAAACCATCGGCGAGATCACTGCCGCAGCGCAGGTGATGCGCGAGTTCTCCACCAAGGTGAACGTGGCGGACAAGACGCATCTCGTGGACATCGTCGGCACGGGCGGCGACGGGTCGCACACCTTCAACATCTCCACCTGCTCGATGTTCGTGGCGGCCGCGGCGGGCGCGCGCACGGCCAAGCACGGCGGCCGCAGTGTGTCCAGCAAGTCGGGCAGTGCGGACGTGCTGGAGGCGCTGGGCATCAACATCAACCTGTCGCCCGAGGCCATTGCGCGTTGCATCGCCGAGGTGGGGGCGGGTTTCATGTTTGCGCCCAACCATCACCCGGCGATGAAGAACGTGGCGCCGGTGCGCAAGGAACTCGGCGTGCGGACGCTGTTCAACATCCTGGGCCCGCTCACCAATCCGGCATCCGCGCCGAACATCCTCATGGGCGTGTTCCACCCCGATCTCGTGGGCATCCAGGTGCGCGCGCTGCAGCGCCTGGGTGCCGAGCACGCGGTGGTGGTGTACGGCAAGGATGGCATGGATGAAGTGAGCCTCGGCGCGGCCACGCTGGTGGGCGAGCTCAAGAACGGCGAGATCACGGAGTACGAAATCCACCCGGAGGATTTCGGCATGCCGATGGCGAGCAACCGCGCACTGCGCGTCGGCACGCCGCAGGAATCGTGCGCGATGCTGCTGGGTGTGCTGGACAACGTGCCGGGCGCAGCACGTGACGTGGTGATCCTCAATGCCGGCGCTGCGCTGTACGCGGCGAACGTCGCATCGACGATGAAGGACGGCGTGGAGAAGGCGCGCGCAGCCATCGAATCCGGTGCGGCGCGTGCGCGGCTGGACCATCTGTCGCGCCTCACACATTCACTGGCGGGTTGATCGATGTCCGACATCCTGAACAAGATCGTCGAGGTCAAGCGCCAGGAAGTGGCGCAGGGCCTGAAGAAGAAATCGCTTGCCGCCATGCGTGAAGATGCGGAGAGCCGCGTGCTCACGCGGGACTTCATCGGCGCGATGCGCACGAAGATCGCGCAGGGCAAGCCTGCGGTGATCGCCGAGGTCAAGAAGGCGAGCCCGTCGCGTGGTGTGCTGCGCGAGGAGTTCTTCGCCTCCGACATTGCGCAGAGCTACGCGGAACATGGCGCAGCGTGCCTGTCCGTCCTCACCGACAAACAGTTCTTCCAGGGCAGCGTCGACTATCTCAAGCAGGCGCGCGCCTCGTGCGAGCTGCCCGTGCTGCGCAAGGACTTCATGATCGACGCCTACCAGGTGTATGAGGCGCGGACCATCGGCGCCGACTGCATCCTGCTCATCGCCGCGTGCCTGTCGGATGCGCAGATGGGCGAGCTCGAAGCGGTTGCCCGTTCGCTCGACATGGCGGTGCTGGTGGAAGTGCACGACGGCGAGGAACTGGCGCGCGCGCTGAAGCTGAAGACACCGCTGGTGGGAATCAACAACCGCAACCTGCGCACCTTTGACGTCACGCTGGACACGACGCTGTCGCTGATGAAAGACGTGCCCGCCGATCGCCTGCTGGTGACCGAGAGCGGCATCCTCACGCGCGAGGACGTGCAGCGTATGCGTGAAGCGGATGTCAACGCCTTCCTCGTGGGCGAGGCTTTCATGCGCGCGAAGGAGCCGGGCGAAGCGCTGGCCGCGCTGTTCGGGTGATGCCATGCTGATCCCGGACATGCAACTGGCGTCGGCGGATCCTTCGCAATGGGCGGCCGCGCCCGACTGGCAGCCCGTGCTGCAGCCGTTCTGGCAGGGAGCCAGAGGCCAGTCCCTGCTGGCCTACCTGCGTGAGCGGATCGGACAGGGGGCTGTGATTTATCCGCCCCAACCCTTGCGCGCGCTTGAACTCACCCCGTTGTCCCGTGTGCGCGTCGTGATCCTCGGGCAGGACCCGTACCACGGCCCCGGCCAGGCGGAAGGGCTCGCGTTTTCTGTCGCACCGGGCGTCAAGTTACCGCCTTCCCTGCGCAACATCTTCAAGGAGTTGCAGCGTGATCCGGGCGTCCCGATACCGGCAAACGGTTCGCTGGTGCGCTGGGCGCGTGAAGGCGTGCTGCTGCTCAACACCAGCCTCACGGTGGAAGACGGACAGGCGGCAAGCCACGCCCGCCGCGGTTGGGAAACCCTGACCGATGCACTGATCACCGCCGTTGGCAAGCAGCCGCAGCCCATCGCGTTCCTGTTGTGGGGTGCGCATGCGCAGGCCAAGCGCGCGCTGATCGACGCGGGCCGGCACCTCATCCTGACGGCCAATCATCCGTCGCCGCTGTCAGCGTTGCGCCCGCCGGAGCCTTTCATGGGCTGCGGCCATTTCGGCAAGACGCAGGCGTGGCTGGCGGAGCAGGGCGTCGATCTGCGTTTCTGAGCAGGTTCGCTGTTGGCGGGGCTAGAAGCCCTGCGGCACGTTGCCCACGTAGTCGCGCCGGATGTTGATGGTGCTCTGCTGGCCCAGCGCCTCGAAGTGACGGCTGAGCCAGCGCTTTGCGGCATCCTGACCCAGCGCGAACAGCTTCTCCATCATTGCGGAGTCGGTGGACATCTTGGTGGAAGAAGGGAACTCCTCCATGGCCTCGCCGCCGTCGATGCGGTGCAGCAGCACGCTCTTGTACTTCTCGCCCTCCTGCAGGCGGCCATCGGCCAGCAAGCGGTTGATGAAGTCGATGGTGCGCATCTGCGACAACAGGCTGGCATTGAAGGTCAGTTCATTGACGCGGTCCATGATCTCGTTCGGTGCCTGCGGCGTGTGCTGCCGCTTGAGCGGGTTGATCTGCACCAGCACGATGTCGCGGCTGGCGCACGCGTTGATCAGCGGCAGCAGCGCCGGGTTGCCGGAAAAGCCGCCATCCCAGTAGTGCTCGCCGTCTATTTCCACCGCCTGGAACACCATGGGCAGGCACGCCGAAGCCATGACGGCCTGCAATGTGAGCCGCTTGCCGGAGAAAATCTCCGCGCGACCGGTTTTCACGTGGGTCGCGGACACGAAGACTTTGGGTGAATCGAGCCTGGCCAGTGCCGCGAAATCGATCTGTTCCTCCAGCAGCCTGCGCAGCGGGTTGATGTCGAGCGGGTTGGATTGATACGGCGAAAGCCATTGACTGATGGGGTTTCCAAAGAAGTTTGCGCCTACTTGTTCTGTAGGCCAGCCCCCCATCAGCATGCGCATGAGACCCTGGGTCAGGGCCCCGAGGCTGCCCGCCGCCGCCACGCCGTGCCAGATGCGGGCCAGCGAGGCGCGCGCTGCTTCCCGAGCTTCTTCGGGCGTGGCGTTCTTGCCTGCTTCGGCAAATCCGCTCGCCATTGCCACCGCGTTGATGGCGCCGGCACTCGTACCGCTGACGCCCTCGAGCTCCAGCCGGCCGTCCTGCAGCAGTTTGTCCAGTACACCCCAGGTGAACGCGCCATGGGAGCCCCCGCCTTGGAGGGCAAGATTTACGGCATGCCCCCGGACAGGTGAGGGCGCAACGACATGAGCGGGAATGGCGGAAGACGGCGTGGACATGGCTTATTGTGCAGTGCAACATGACTTTGTTGCAGCGGGTTGCATAAAGCCCATGCTTCAAAACCCATGGGGGTACTCGCTGGCGCAATCAAAACATGCTATATTTCGAGGTTCGCCGGAGGGGTGCCCGAGTGGCTAAAGGGGGCAGACTGTAAATCTGTTGGCTTACGCCTACGCTGGTTCGAATCCAGCCTCCTCCACCAGCGAAGAATTGATTGCATGGCGCTGCGGAAGCCGCGAGGGTCATTGAGTTAGCCCGAAGCGGGAGTAGTTCAATGGTAGAACCCTAGCCTTCCAAGCTAATGACGCGGGTTCGATTCCCGTCTCCCGCTCCATCATCGGTTCTGTGCATTGGCGAACGGTTTTGCCCATGTGGCTCAGTGGTAGAGCACTCCCTTGGTAAGGGAGAGGTCGCGGGTCCGATTCCCGCCATGGGCACCAGATATTTTGTTGAGATCGTTGTTTCTTTTTCGGAGTCGAAAAAATGGCAAAAGGCAAGTTTGAGCGTACGAAGCCGCACGTGAACGTGGGCACGATCGGTCACGTGGACCATGGCAAGACGACGCTGACGGCGGCGATCACGACGGTGCTGTCCACGAAGTTCGGTGG